>NZ_JAAILI010000042.1 GCF_012650175.1 Sphingomonas sp. S2M10 | reverse complement strand
TCTCGGTAGGGTAGACGCGAGACGCCTCTTTCGAGGACGCCTCAGCGCCTCCCCCCGAACCGTGCTTGCACCTTTCAATGCACACGGCTCTCCATTCCGCTGGGCATCCGACCGCCGTGGTGAGCGACATGGCACTTGTGACAAAGAACGATGGTCCTACGCCGTCGCGCCGATTGCACCCAAGGCGTCAGTTGGCCGTGCCTCTTGTCCTTCAGGCGATGAGGATGATGCATCTCGAACGGCCCGTCGGTGTCGCCGCACGCTTCGCATTCTTCGGCGCGTAGACGGGTAACGAGGTCGTTCGGGCTCTGCGCGATCCGAGAGCCTACCGTGATGGTGTCGACGATGGGGTTATCCCACGTCTTCACGATCAGATGCTTCAGTTTCCACACCTTATGGACGCGTGGCTCGCCCCGGACCACGGTAGTTACGCCGTGATCCGGCCCCATTCTCAGATATTCCTCGGCCTGCCTTCTCGTCGAGCGTCGCCGGCATGCTACAGTCGCAAAGAGGCTCCTGAGCATTACCAGTTCCAGCTTGTCGAGCGACGCTTTCACGCCATCGGCGATCGCATAGTAGTTCGCGAAGCCTCGGAACTCTGAGTTATAGGCAACGATAATCTCCGGTACACTGGATTCCATGAGTTGCGGACGCACCCGACCATTCCTCATGTCGAGGTTGCCGAGCTTTTTGCGCCTGCAAAACGCATAGACCCGATTCCTTGGCACCCACAGCTTGATATTCCCCCGCGTTGGCCGACGAAGGATGCGTCGCATCCCGCCGCCGACCGTCTGACGCCCCGCCATTGTACCGGGAGAGCGCAACGTGAAGGCGCATACATGGAAGCCAAGGAACGGCGATCCCTTCGACGCATCGCGGACCCCGGTTTTCTCCGGTGACACCGCCAGATTGAGCCGATCAGCGAGGAAGTGCTGTATATCGGCCATGATCCTGACAGCGTCCGCCTTGCTGCCGATCACACCGACAAGGAAGTCATCGGCATAGCGGCAATAGCGCAGGCGGCGGAAGTTGGGGTCCATTTGATCGACGGACGATATCTTCCGTCGATCCCGATTGATGGCTTCGATCCGAGCTAGACACGCCCGGACCTCTGCCTCATCCGCACCATCGGCACGGATTGCATCGATCTTCTTACGAAGTGCGGCGATCTGCTGGCTTTGGGCGACATATGCAGGATTGGCCCGCCGTTTGACGCCCTTGTCGAAGCCCTCCCGCATTTCCTCCATGAACAGGTCAAGCTCATGGAGATAGATGTTGGCGAGCAAGGGCGAGATGACTCCACCCTGCGGAGTGCCGCTATAGGTCCGTTCGAACTTCCATTCATCCATGCACCCTGCCTTGAGCATCGTCCCGATCAGATCGATGAACACAGGATCATCGATCTGGCGGGCCAAGAGGCCGAGCAGGATGTCATGGTCGATGTTGTCGAAGAACCCGCGAACATCCACCTCGATCAGCCATTTCGCACCCGTCCAGGTTTTGCGGATCTCTTCGAGAGCCGTGTGGCAGGAGCGACCCGCGCGGAACCCATGGCTGTGCTGCGAGAACACAGGCTCATAAATCGCCGCGAGGATCATTCTCGCCGCCTCCTGAACGATGCGATCATCCGCCGTAGGGATGCCCAATGGGCGCATTTTACCATTGCCCTTGGGGATATAGACCCGCCGCACTGGACGAGGGCGGTAACGGCCTTCCGCCACGCGTTCAACCAGACGATCAAGCCTCGCCAGCGTCATGCCGTCGAAGGTCTGACCGTCTACTCCCGGCGTCATCGCACCCCGGTTCCGGGATACTCTGTCATAGGCCCGCTCATATAAGCAGCGGGACCGCATGAGGCGGTTTAGACCGTTGATCCGCTTGCCCGCCCGCGACAGGGCCGGAAGCTTCTCGATCCGTCTCAGGATAGTAGCGGTTTGCATCAGCAATCCCTTTCCTTTGATCCATCGAGGTTACAGAACTGCCGTCCTTCGCCCGGATGCTGCGGATTTCGACAAGGATTGCTCCCGCTTATACCGCTGCCCCGTCCGCCTCGCGGCGGCTGTCCCGGTCGTTACACCGGGCGTTTGACTACTATGACGGCTCCGTCGCCATGCAGGTCCGAACTAGCCGTCCTGTTTAGGCGATCCCGCAGTTGCGCGAGTGAGGAGTCGCGGCGCGTTTAGGTGCCCCGTTCGTTTCCTTGATCCCCTTACCGGAGCCACGCCGAGCGGACTGGCAGCGATTCACTGGGACGTGCTCCTCGCTCCGCTCGAGACGGTGTGTCAGCCGCGTTCACCGTCACCTACCTAGTGGTCGTTGGAAACTGGGATTCAGACAATCCAGTCTTCACCATGCGCGCCTTGCCTGCTGGTCAACCGTCAGGCTGCGGCGCCCGACTTCGATCCATCCACCGACATGCTATGGTCCCGTTTCCCTTTCGGAATTTCAGCTGGTTCGTCACCGGCACCGGTAAGTCGGTCAGGCATGAGCTATGCCAATAAGCTCAGTTCATACGAACACTCCTTTCTTCTTCGCGCCACAACGGCGCAC
>NZ_JAAILI010000041.1 GCF_012650175.1 Sphingomonas sp. S2M10 | reverse complement strand
CTCCCCGCCCGCACCGGTCCCCGGCCCCGCCACCGGCGCTGCGCCGGACGACGAGTCGCTGGCGGTCGCGGGCTTGGGCGCGGTCACCAGCGGGGGCGGCTGGAGCACCACCAGCGGCGGCGGTGCAGCGACCTCGGTCGCCCTGGCTACGCGGTTGGGCGGTGCCGAGGCACCTTCGGCCTTGGGCGCCGCCCGCCGCCTGGCGGGTTCCGGTGCCGGCGGCGGCGGGGGTGGCGGCACATCGAAGCTCAGCAGCACGGCCTCGGGGTCGTGGCGAGGCGCCCTATGCGCGCGCAGTCCGGCGAACAGCAGCATCGCCAGCAGCGCCTCCACCGCGATCGCCGCCGCCGCGCCGCGCGCCCGGCTGCCGCCCGAGATCACCGCGGCCCTCCCGATCCTTGCGGGTTCATGCAACCGAAATGCGGCATGGCACATTGATGCGCATCGAACACGAACCGAAGATGGGGTCCGAATATGCGTAAGACAATCGCCGCGCTCGCCGCCTTTGCCCTGGCCATGCCGGTCGCGATGCCGATCGGCGTCGCCAGCGCCCAGTCGCGCTACGAAGGCAAGTCCAAGTCCAGCCGCAACTATCGCTATGTCAAGAAGTGCCGCAAGTCGAAGGGCGAGGCAGGCCTGATCGCGGGCGGCGTCGCCGGCGCGATCGCCGGTCCGTCGGTGGTCGGCGGCGGTCTGCTCGGCGCCGCGGCCGGTGGTGTCGCCGGTGCGCTGGGCGGCCGCGCGATCGACCGCACCATCACCGCGAAGAACCGCTGCACCTATGTGCGCGTCCGTCGCTGAATGACCGAAGGGGCGGGCGCCGGTCCCGCCCCTTTCCAAAACTGCCTGCATCGGCCAGAAACCGGCCATTCCGCGGCGCGCTCCGCGCCGCCCCCGAAGATGCAGGAACCACGCATATGTCCAGCTATGCCGATCGTCTGACCGCGCTGCGCGCGCAGCTCGCGCAGGATGCGCTCGACGGCTTCGTCGTGCCGCTCACCGACGAGCACATGTCCGAATATGTCGGCGAATATGCCCAGCGTCTGGCGTGGCTCACCGGCTTTCAGGGTTCGGCCGGCAGCGCCGTGGTGCTGAGCGAGCAGGCCGCGATCTTCACCGACGGGCGCTACACGCTGCAGGTACGCCAGCAGGTCTCCGCCGATCACTGGGAATATGTCGGCGTGCCGGCGACCAGCATTGCCGACTGGCTACGCGCGCACGCCCCGAAGGGCGGTCGCATCGGCTATGATCCCTGGCTGCATACCCGCGCCTGGGTGGAGGAGGCCCGCAAGGCGCTGGCCGAAAAGGGCGCCGCGCTCGTCCCCGTCACCCGCAACCCGATCGACGCCGTCTGGGCCGAACAGCCCAGCCCCTCCGATGCGCCGCTGGCGGTGCTCGACGACGCACTGGCCGGCAAGTCCTCCGCCGCCAAGCGCGCCGATATCGCCGACTGGCTGCAGGCGCGGGGCGCCGACGCGGTGGTGATCGCCGCGCTCGATTCGATCGCCTGGACCTTCAACGTGCGCGGCGACGATGTCTCCCACACGCCGGTGGCGCTCGCCTATACCGTGATCCATGCCGACGGCACCGCCGACCTCTTCGTCGCGCCGGAGAAGATGACCGACGCGGTGCGCCAGCATCTCGGCAACGCGGTGCGCATCCACGATCGCGCGGCCTTCGCGCCCGCTCTGGGGGGATTCGCCGGCAAGCGCGTGGTGGCGGACCCGGGCACGGCGGTCTCGGCGATTTTCGAAGCGCTGGAGGCGGGCGGCGCCACCGTCGTCGCGCTGCGCGACCCGGTGATCCTCGCCAAGGCGATCAAGAACCCGGCCGAGGTCGCCGGGCACAAGGCCGCGCAGGCCCGCGACGGCGCCGCGCTCAGCCGCTTCCTCAAATGGTTCGAGGAAACCGCGCCGCAGGGCGGCCTCACCGAGATGTCCGCCGCCGACAAGCTGCGCGATTTCCGCGAGGCGACGGGTCGGCTCAAGGACCTGTCGTTCGACACCATCTCCGCCACCGGCCCCAATGGCGCGATCCCGCACTACAAGGTCACCGAGGAATCGAGCCTGAGCATCGAGCGCGGCCAGCTGTTCCTGATCGATTCCGGCGGCCAGTACGGCGACGGCACCACCGACGTGACCCGCGTGATGCCGGTCGGCGAAGCGAGCCACGAGATGAAGGACCGCTTCACCCGCGTGCTCAAGGGCCATATCGCCATCGCTACCGCGATCTTCCCGGACGGCACCACCGGCGCGCAGATCGACGGCTTCGCGCGGCGGCCGCTTTGGGAAGCGGGCCTCGACTTCGCCCATGGCACCGGCCACGGCGTCGGCGCCTATCTCTCGGTCCACGAAGGCCCGCAGCGCATCGCCCCGCCTTCCTATCCCGGCGGACAGGCGCTGGAGCCGCTGCGGGCGGGCATGTTCCTCTCGAACGAGCCCGGCTACTACAAGGCGGGCGAATACGGCATTCGCATCGAGAATCTGGTCCACATCATCGAACGGACGATCCCCGGCGGCGACAAGCCGATGCTGGCGTTCGAGACGCTCACCTTCGCCCCGATCGAGCGCAGCCTGATCCTCCCCGAACTGCTCACGCCCGAGGAGCGCGCGTGGCTGGATGCCTATCATGCCGAGGTGCTGGCGATCGTCGGCCCGCAGCTGGACGGCGACGAGCGCGCCTGGCTGGAAGCCAAGTGCGCGCCGATCGGGTGATCTAGATCCTCCCCGGAACGGGGAGGGGGACCAAGACGCGCAGCGGCTTGGTGGAGGGGAAGCGCAGCGGGCGAGTCCCTCGTGGAGAGCCCCCTCCACCACCGCCTGCGGCGGCGGTCCCCCTCCCCGTTCCGGGGAGGATCTTGTCAGTCCGCCGATTCGGGGGGCGCTTCTGTCCCCTGCCCCGCCGCTTCCGCCTTCGCCTCGCGCGCTTGCGCTTTGCGCCGCCGCAGGTTTTCGCGCAGTTTTTCGGCCAGTCGAGCCTGCTTATCCACATCCTTCATGCGAAAAGCGATAAACCTTCGCGATGCGGGTTGACAATCACGGGCCCCCAAGCAAATAGGCCCCTCCCGCACGGCGCTGGTCGCCGCGGTTGGAAAACAGTGCTGCCGTAGCTCAGTGGTAGAGCGCATCCTTGGTAAGGCTGAGGTCGCGAGTTCAATCCTCGCCGGCAGCACCATTTTCCTCTTCTGACAGAAGTATTTGCCCGCACGGGCCACGCGGCGGTGCGTAGTGGCTCCCCCATATTTCAACCGTCATCCCCGCGCATGCAGGGATCCATTGGGGTCGCCGGCGCGTCTCCATCCGCAACGTCCTGGCAAAATGATTCCCGCCTGCGCGGGAATGACGATCGCTGGTGGGGGGCGGCCGCTTTCGACCGCCCCCGCATCCCTTACGCGCGCCGAAGCCCGTCGATCCGGACCACCGGCACCGTCCCCAACCCCTGGGGCAGCGTGACGGTAAGACCCGCCTCCGATTGCCGGAAGGCCACATCGCCGCCGCCCAGCAGCCGCGCCCGCGCCACCCGGCCCGCCTTCAGGCCGAGCGCCTTGACCGTCACGGGTGCGCTCGGCGCCTTGAGGAAGAACAGGTACAGCGCATCGCCCCGGCACGTGAAGCGCACGTCCCGCTCGGTGAAGCCCTTGAACGCGCCTTCGTTCTGCATGCCCGAGGCGAGCTGGGTCGGCCCCTCGCCATAGGTCCGCCACGGCCGGGTGCCGAAAATCGCCTCGCCGTTCACCGCCATCCAGGCGCCCAGATCGTCGAGGATCTTCTCTTCCTCGGCATCGATCGTGCCGTCGCCGCGCTGCGGCACCGAAAGCAGCAGGTTGCCGTTCTTCGAGACGACATCGGCGAGCCGCTGCAGCACGTCGGCCGCGGACTTATATGCCTTGTCGGTGTAGAGGCTGCGGCGGTAGAACCAGTCGCCCAGGCAGGTGTCGGTCTGCCAGGGCTCGTCCCACAGATGGTCGGAAAAGCCGCGCTCGACGTCCTGCACCAGGCCGAACCGGGCATAGGGGTTCAGCTTCTTCGCGGTCGCGACCACGTCGATCTTGCCATGCCAATCGATCGAGCGGTTGTAATAGTCCGCCACCGCCGCGAGGCCGATCGGCCCGAACGGCAACTCGTAATTGTCGAAATAGCAGAAGTCCGGCTTGTACTTGGTGACCAGGTCGACCTGGCGGAGGAGCCAGCGCCTCGCATAATCGATGTCGCCGGGGGGCACCGTCTCCAGCCACTGGCCGTCATTCTTTTCGTGCCACTTGCCCATCGCCTGCATCGTGTCGATGCCGTCGGGCGCCACGAAATGCTTGCCGGTATAGAGGATCTGCGGGTCCAGCCCCTCCCACCACCTGCCCGCGCCATCGGCCTTGGTCAGGCGGAAGGCGTCGTAGCGCTCGCCCCTGCGGGGGCCTTCGGGATCATAGCCATAGGCCGTCTGGTACCAGTGCCAGGCGTGCGAGGCGTGGTTGGAAACGCCGAAGCGCAGCCCGGCCGCGCGCGCCACCTTCTCCCAGGTGCCGACCACGTCTCGCTTCGGCCCCACGCGCAGGCTGTTCCAGCCATGGTGCGCGCTGTCGTAGCAGTCGAGATTGTCGTGATGGCAGGCGAGCGACACGAAATATTTCGCGCCTGCCTTCACGAAGCGCCGCATCAGGCCCTCGGGGTCCCAGCGCTCGGCCGTCCAGCGGTTCTGGACCTCCATGAAGCCGATATCGGCAGGGTGGCCATAGGTCTTGCGATGGAAGTCCGAGGCCGGGTGGCCCTGGATGTACATGTGGCGGCCATACCAGTCCCCCTGTTCGGGCACCGATTGCGGCCCCCAGTGCGACCAGATCCCGAACTTCGCATCGCGAAACCAGTCCGGATAGCGATAGTTCGCCACCAACGAGGGCCAGCTTGCCTGCACCGGCCCCTTCGCCACCACCTGCGCCCGTGCGACGGCCGGCAGGGCGGCAAGCCCCGCCAAAACGCTGCGACGCTGCCACCCTGATCCGATCATGTCAGCCCCGCTTCACCACGAGGGCGCCGCCTTCGTACCGAACCTCGGTATCGAAGCCATTGTCGTCGGTCACCGGCTTGCCGGCGCTCACCCACTTGACGCGGAAGCTGCGGGCCGCGGGCATGCCTGCCCAGCCCTTGCCTTCGCGTGCGCCGATGGTCAGGGTGCCGGCCTTGTCGTCGTAACTGAGCGGGATGCGGCTGAACGCGCCGGTCTTGTACTGCTCGCTGCGGCCATCATCCTCGTAGAGCGAGAACTGGCCGTTCGCGCCGGTATAGACGGTGATGGTCAGCGGCGCGTCGCGCTGCTGGTCCACATATTGCGTCACCGGGCCCATCGGCACGATCGCGCCCGCCTTGACGAACAGCGGCATCCGCTCCGCCGGCGCCTGGATTCCGGCGATGGTGCCGCCGCGATAGGTCTTGGCGGAACCGAAGTCGTACCAGGTGCCGGTGCCGGGGAAGTAGACGGTGCGGCTGCGCGCCTTGTACTCGGTCACCGGCGCGACGAGGAAGGCGTCGCCGAACAGATACTGGTCGTTGATCGTGCGCGCCTTGGCATCGGACGGGAAGTCCATCGCCATGCCCCGCATGATGCTGCCGTCCTTCATATAGGTGTCGGCACCCACCGTGTAGATATAGGGCATCAGCCGGTAGCGGAGCTGGTCGTACCACACCATCGAGGCGCGCATCGGCGAGCCTTCCGGCGAAATCTCGTAGATCTCGCGATACGGCGATTCGCCATGGCTGCGGAACAGCGGGCTGAACGCGCCGAACTGGAACCAGCGCAAGTTGAGCTCGCGCCATTCCGCGAGATCCTCCGGCTTCGGGTTCTTGGTCTCGAAGCGCGGCTCCACCGCGAAGCCACCAATGTCGTGCGTCCAGTTCGGAAGGCCCGACATCGAGGCGTTCACGCCCGCCGAAATCTGCGCGCGCAGATCATACCAGCGGGTCGCGACGTCGCCCGACCAGATCGCCGCGCCGTAGCGCTGCAGCCCGCCGAAGCCCGAACGGGTGAGCAGGAACGGCCGCACATCGGGCTTGAAGCTGCGCCAGCCCTCGAAGAAGGCGCGCGCGTTCATCAGCGGGTAGCTGTTGAAATATTGCTGCGCCGGGCCGATCGCGGTGGGACCCATGGTGTCGATCCGCTCCTCGATCGAGAGGTTCGAGTGCATGTCCGGCTCGCTGGCATCCGCCCACCAGGCATCGGTGCCGAGCACGCCCAGCCGCTCCTGGATCTGCTTCCAGAATATCCGGCGCCCTTCGGCCGAATAGGGATCGTAGAAGGTGTTGGCATAGCCCGGGCCGACCCAGTCCTTGTTCCCCTGGCGCAGATTGCCCTGATAGGCCGCACCCGCCGCGTTCAGTTCCTTGTAGGTGTCGGTGGTCGGATAGAATTTGGGCCAGACCGAAATCATGAAATTGGCGTGCTGGTCATGCACCTTGTCGATCATCGCCTTGGGATCGGGGAAGCGGGTGCGATCGAACTTGTGGCTGCCCCAGTCGTCGTCGCGCCAGTAGCGCCAGTCGAGCACGATATTGTCGAGCGGGATGTTCAGCGAACGATATTTGTCGACCACGCCGGTCACCTCGGCGGCGGTGTCGTAGCGCTGGCGCGACTGCCAGAAGCCATAGACCCATTTCGGCATCATCTCGGCCTTGCCGGTGAGCTGGCGATAGCCGGCGATCACGCCGTCGAGCGTGTCCGCAGGCACGAACCAATAGTTCTTGGCCTGACCCACCTCGCTGGTGAACCATACCGAATGGCGATCGGGGGCGGGCAGCGGATCATTGTGGAGCAGCGCCATATAGCCGGCATTGGGCTCCCACTCGATGCGGATCTGCACCGGCTTGCCCTTGACCATGGCCAAGTCGAAATTCGCGTACCAGGGGTTCCAGTTCTGCCGCCAGCGGTCGAGCACCAGCTTTCCGTCGGCATAGACCTTGTAATAGCTCGAGCCGTAGAGCTGGAACTTGTGGGTGCCGGTCACCTCGGGCTGGACGTCGCCGGTCCACACCACGGTCTGCTTCTGCACCGCGTTGCCGGCGGTGTTCTGGCCGCCGGTCGCCGCGACGGTCTGCGCCTTGGCCGCCTCGGGCCAGTTCTTCTGGTCCTTGATATACTGGTAGTTGATCGTCGCTTCCTGGCGGGTGACCGCAGGCTTGCCGTCGAGGAAATACTCCGCCTTCCAGCCCGGCTTGCCGCCGCTGGTGACCTTCAGCCCCTCGCCCACCAGCGTGTAGGGCGCAGGGTTGCCGAAGCGGCTGATGCTGGCATTGTCCCACAACAGGCCGTAGCTGCGCGTCGAGACGACGAACGGCACCGCGATGTCCATATTGTGCTGGGCGAGTTCGACGTCCTCGCCATTATAGTTCATCTGCGCGTTCTGGTGCTGCCCCAGGCCGTACAGCCCCTCGTCGGTGCTGCGGTTGAACTGCTGGCTGACGCGCACGAACGGCTTGCCCTCGACGGTGACCGGCTTGAACGCGGCCTGACCGGATTCGGCGAGCAGCTCGCGGCCCTTGGCATCGATGAAGCGGACGCGGCCGGTGGCGATGTCGATATCGGCGGTGGCGCGCTTGGCCTCGACCAGCACATGGCCATTGGCGCTGCGCACCTCGAACGCGCCGGCGGCCGGCGGATTGGGCGCCATCAGGCTGGGGGCGAGCGTGCCGGTGTCGACGCCCTTGGGCGTGGCGATGACATGGAAGATGCCGTCGCCGTGCACGGTGACTTCCACGCGTGCCGCGCTGCCGCCGGTGGGCGTGACGACCACCCCGCCCTCGGTGCGGCTATAGCCGTTTTCCTGCGCCGCCTGCGCCGATGTCATCGCGCTGCCGGCCAGCAGCGCCGCGATCCAAACCCTCTTCATGCCCAAACCTCCTGCATTTCTTCTATTGTCGCCGCTCAACGATAGCGGCCCATGGTAACCTTCAGAACCTGGGGGCGATCGACCAGGTTGAGCCCGTAATCGGTCTGGTCGCCGTTCCACACGCGCGTCGTCTGCCATTTTCCGTCGACGAACGTCCCTTCTTCGGCGCGCAGCAAGATCCCGTTCGGCGCGCTGCCTTCGGCGGCCGAGAAGGTGACCCGCACATGATCCCCAACCACCAGAAACTCGTTTTCGGAAAGCTGCGCGACCGCGACGCCGCCGATCTTCTCCGCGCCCCAGGGGGCCGGATCGGACTTGAGGAAGGTCCATTCCTTCATGCCGAACTGCCACTGGCCCCAATCGGCGCTGATGCGCCAGCCGCCCATCACCGTCTCGCGCGACTTGCCGTCATCGGGCTTGGCCACGCCCCAGGTCGGGCGGGTGAAGGCGATCCGCGCCCAGTCGCGCGCCATGTCGTGCAGCATGCCATAGGGCAGCGCGAAGGCATCCAGCGTCGCCGGCTCCAGGTCGCGCGCGCCCAGCGGGTAGTTGAAATAGCCGGTGCCATCCATGCCGAACGGCGCGAAGCCGATCGCGCCGCGCCCCAGCGCCTCGTAGAAGAAGCGGGCGAAGTCGCGGGCGTTGCCGATCTCGGGCACCATCAGCGCATTGTCGGGCCGGGCATATTTTTCGAGATAGAGCGAGACGTTCTCGCTGCTGCGATCATAAAGATCTGGCGCCGCGAAATCGAGCGCGGGGGCGGCTGCCTTCCAGATGTCGAGCACGTCCTGCTGCGGCCCGCCGCTCGCCACACCGTCCGGGTCCGGCACGTTGGAGGGGCCGGCCAGCGCTGCGTTGACGTACATCGGCAGCGGCTTCACCGCCTTGCCCGCCGCCGCGATGGCGTTGACGTAGCGCGCGACATACCAGCTGTTGAACGCGCGATCGGCCTGGGTGCCGAAGGCCTGCGCCCAGGTGCCGCGCTTGCCGGTCTTCTTCGCCAGTTCCGCGGGGATCGCCTGCGCGAACAGGCGGTTGCCCTCGGCCGAATAGTCGCGCGGGTTGCGATAGCTGCCGGTTTCGTTCTCCGGCTGCACCAGGATCACCGTGTTCTGCGGATCATGATCGCGCAGATATTCCATCACCTTCACGAAGGCGCGCGTATCGGCCTTCAGCGTTTCCGCCCCGTGCGCGCTCAGCACGCCGTGATCCTTGCCGTCGCGCGTCTTCATGCGGGGGAAGCGCTTCGCATCCAGCTTCACCCAGTCGGGCGTGTAGCTGTAGCTCGTGTTCTTCCAGGTGCCGAACCAGAGCAGCACGACGCGCTTGTCGCGCGCCCGCGCCTGATCGAGCAGCGTCTGGAGGAAGCTGAGGTCGAACTGCCCTTCGCGCGGCTCCACCTGCTGCCAGGCGATCGGCACTTCCACCGTGTTGGCGTGCATCCGCTCCAGCACCGGCCAGGTGGTGGCGAGCGGTGCGGCATAGTTGCTGGAATTGTTGACCTGCGCACCCAGCATCAGGAACGGCGCACCGTCGACGATCAGCGCGTGGCGACCGTTCTTCGTCTCGATCCGCGGCACCGGCGTCGCGGTCTGCGCCGTCGCCGTCCCGGCGAGCAGCAGCGCCGCGGCGGCAAGCACCGAACGAAACGGCACTTTCGCTCCCCTCCCGCTTGCGGGAGGGGTCGGGGGAGGGAAGGACGTGGAGGTAACGCTGAAACGCGCCAGCCCCTCCCGCAAGCGGGAGGGGAACGCAGGCGCCAACCTCGACGCGTGTTGATTCATCCTCATTTCGTCTCCCCTGCCGGATCGCCATAGAACAGCCCGCGCCCGTCGGTGCCGAGATACACCCGGCCGGCGATGCGCGGATCGCCCGAGATCACGCGGAACCGCAGGCCCCATTGGTGCCTGTCGTCGTTGATCCGCTGCCAATGTTTCCCCAGATCGTCCGAGCGCCACACCGCGCGCAGCCCGTCCAGCGTGCCGACGGCATAGAGGCCGGGCGTGGCGCCCTGCCCCTTGCCCAGCCCGAACAACTCCACCTGCAGCGCACCGCTGGCCGGGCGGAACGAGGCGCCGCCATCGGTGCTCCGCCACAGCTGCGCGCCCAGCTTCAGCCACAGCTCTCCCGCCGCGAAGGGCGAGGCGATCAGGGTCGATTGCTGCTCGCGATTGCGGATGCGCGCGGCCGAAAGATCGGCAGGCAGCCCGCGCCCGGCGAGCGGCGCGAAATGTGCCCCGCCGTCGCGCGAGCCGAGCACATGGGCGTCGCTCACCGCATAGAAAAGGGCCGGATCGACCTTGTCCGCCGTCGCGCGGGTGCTGCCCGGCAGCCCCTCGACCCGCAGCCAGGTCTTGCCGCCGTCGCGGGTGCGCAGCGGCGCGGGCGTCGCCACCAGCATCGTGCCGCCGTCGGCGGAGACGCTGATCGCCGCCTCGCCGTTCAGATCGGCGCGGGCCGGTGGGCTGCCCATCGCCGGCACCTTCACCGGCATCCAGCTGCGCCCGCCATCCTCGGATCGGCCGAGCGATGCGTCGCGCGGCCGATTGGCGTAGAGGCTGCCGCTGCGCACGATCACGCTCGGCTTGCGGCCGGCATAATCGAGCGTGTTGGTGTTCGAGAGATAGGGATTGGTGAAGCTCGGCTGCGGCGAACGCGCGAAATCGTCATGAACGAATCCGGCGAGATCGCCGAAGCCCGAGACCAGATGCGCCCCGCCGGTCGGCGCGGTGAGCGTGATGATCGCGGTCTGCTCGATGCCGCGCACCCACGGCGCCCAGTCCACACGCGCCTGCCCGGCTGCCGCCGTCGCATAGACGGTCGCCCCCGTCGTGTAGGCGATGTGGCCGGCATCGAACGGATCGATCGCGAGCCCGGTGATCCAATGGCCGAAATCGGCACCCTTGCCCTCGTGCAGCAGGAAGGGTGCGGCGGTGATGTCGCGCCGGCTGCGCGGCCCGAGATCGTCCCAATGTGCGCCGCCGTCGCGCGACAGCCACAGCGTGTCGCCAAGCTTGTACCGATCCAGCGTGCTGATCGCCACGGTACCCGGCGCAGTGGCCGCAACCGCCACGCCCAAGATGCCGCCCTCGCGGTGATCGGGCGGCGTGATATCCTGGCCCTTGCCGTCGGGCGTGAAGCGCCACACCGCGCCGTCCAGCGCATCGCTCTGGCCGATGCCCGTGGCATAGCCGACATATAGCGTGCCGTCCGCCGCGATGGCCGCCTTGACCGCGAGCATCTCCGGCCCGGGGCCCGCAACCGCCGCCCAGCGCGCGCCGCCGTCCTCGGAGCGATAGAGGTGCACGGCGCCGGGATCGGCCACGCCTGCCCAGATCCGCCGCGATCCGGTGTCGCGGGTGCCGCTGGACCGATCGAACAGCACGAACGCCACGCCGCCATGCGTCTGGCGCGGCGCTGGCTTGCCCAGCCCGGGCACGGGAAAAGCGGCGAGCTTGGTCCAGTGCGCGCCCGCATCGTCGCTCCGCCACAGGCCGTCGTGCCGCGAGCCGAAGAACAGCGTCGTGGTGCGGTTCGGGTCCACCGCCAGCCGTTCGCCGAGGCCGCGCCCCGCCTCGTTGCCGCCCATCGCGAAGGGCACCGGCGTCACCGCCCAGGTCGCGCCGCGATCGGCCGAGCGCAGGATCGCCGCCGGCGCGTTCGCCCCCATGCCAGCGGCCATATAGAGCACGGCCGGATCGCGCGGATCCGGGGCGATGCTCTCGATGCCCATATAGCTGGAGACAACGTTGCCATCCTGTAGCGGAACCCAGCGCGCCGCGGCGGCATCCCAGCGGTACGCACCGCCCATATCGGTACGCAGATAGGCCAGCCCGCGCTCGGCCGGGCTGAACACGATCCCGGGCGCATAGCCGCCGGCACCCACCGTGACATTGGTCCAGCGATAGGGAAGCTGCGCCTGCGCCTGCGCCACGGCCGCCGGCGGCGCGGCGGCAATCGCCAGCGCCGCGAACATGCCGTACGACATGAAACGCGCCATTCCATCCCCTCCGGTCGCGGAACCCCATGGCTCCGTTTACGATCGTGCCGGGACAGGTTAGCGCTACCAGATGCGGAAGGGAACCGCTGTTTTGAAATTTACTTTTGCTAGTGGAAGCAGTCTGCAATGCTGGTGCGGGACCGGCCGCTTATGCCCGACTTTGGGGAGGAAGAGATGATATCGCAAGACCTTAACCGCCGTCACCTGCTGGGCGGCATGGCGCTCGCCGCGGGCCTTTCGGGGCTGCCCGCGCAGGCACAGAACGCCGCGCAGGATGAGGTGCTGCCGCTATGGCCCGGCTCGCCGCCGGGATCGCCCGCATCGCTGCCCACCCCGAAATACGACCAGCGCTCCAAGGATCCGTCCTTCAACGATCGCTGGCTGACCGGCGTCGGCCGGCCCTCGCTCACCGTGCGCCGCCCCGCGCAGCCGAACGGCACCGCGGTGATGCTGGTCCCCGGCGGCGGCTATGGCTTCCTGGCGATCGACAATGAAGGCGAGGAGCAGGCGCGCTGGCTGAACGCGATCGGCATCACCGCCTTCATCCTGCGCTATCGCCTGCCCACCGAAGGCTGGGCGAACCGCGCGACGGTGCCGCTCGCCGACGCGCAGCGCGGCCTGCGCCTGATCCGCGCCGCCGCCAGCCGCTATGGGGTCGATCCGGCGAAGGTGCTGGCGATCGGCTTCTCGGCCGGCGGCCACCTCACCGGCAGCCTGGCAACGCGCCATGGCGAGCGCGTCTATGCACCGGTCGACGCCGCCGACCAGCTCTCCGCCCGTCCCGATCTCGCCGGGCTGATCTATCCGGTGGTGAGCCTGTCGGCGCCGTTCACCCATGGCGGCTCGCGCGACAATCTGTTCGGCACCGGCGCCGATGCCGCAGCACTCGCCGCCGCCTCGGTGGAGAACCGCGTCACCGCGGAAACCTCGCCGATCTTCCTCGCCCATGCCAGCGATGACGGGCTGGTGCCGATCGCCAACAGTCTGGCGCTGTACCAGGCGCTGCTCGCCGCCAAGCGCCCGGCCGAGCTCCATGCGTTCGACCAGGGCGGCCACGGCTTCGGCGTGCGCCTGCCCAAGACGGTGCCCGCCTCGGCCTGGCCCACATTGTTCGCCGCCTATGCACGCCGGTCGGGCCTGCTCGCCGGCTGATCGCAACGAACCGTTCGGCTGCGCGTCTTTCCCTTGGAAATCAACAACAAGGCGCGCAGCATGGACCCGAAGAGCGAACCCGTCGAGAACCGCGCCCGCAAGGGCCTGGGCGCCGTCGCGCTGATCGTGCTGGCGATCATCGTGACGGTCTTTGTCGGCTACAACATCTACTACGCCGTCACGCCAGGCTGACGGCCGTCTACGCCTCCGTTGCGCGCAGGCGGCGGCGGCGGCCCGGGCTGGCGATCGACAGGCTGGGCACCACCGGCGCCTCCTCCCGATCGAACCAGCCCAATGCGGACGAGATCGCGGTTGCCGTTTCGCGGAGCAGCGCCAGCGCCTCGTCGTGCGAGACGTGCGGCGCATCGTCGATGGCGGCGAGGAACGGGATGGTCAGCGCCGCGACGACATGGCCATCGAAGCCGAAGATCGGGCAGCTCATGTCCGACACGCCGGCCATCCGCGCGCTGGGAATCGATTCATGGCCCTTGGCGCGCACCGCGACCAGCCGCTCGGCCAGTCCCTTGGGCAGCCCCTTGGGATAGAGCGCGGCGCGGCGCTCCTCGTCCATGGCCGCGAGCAGCACATGGCCCGAGCAGCTGGTCAGCAAGTCGATCTCCGTGCCCAGCCGCACGGCGAAACCCGTGGTGCCGGGGCTCTCCTGCCGCGCGACGATCAGTCCGCGCGTGCCGTTCACCACCACCAAGTGGCAGGATTGCACCGTCGCCGCCGCCAGGCTGTGCATCAGCGGCGTCGCGACATGGGTGAGTTCCTGCGCGGGCGTCGCGCGGTGCGCTATCTCGAGCACGCGGTACGTGACGCGATATCGATCGCTCACGCCGTCCTTGTGCAGCCAGCCCCGGCGGTCCAGCACCACGATGATCCGGAACAGCTCGCTGATCGACCGGCTCAGCCGCTGCGCGATCTCGCTGATCGTCAGCCCTTGCGGCTCGGTGCCGAGCAGCTCGATAACGTCGATCGCCTTTTCCAGCGCCGGCGCAGCGTAGCTGGGGGTTTTGTCCGCCGAAGCAGATGGTGCGGTATCGGTCATGATGCCACGCTACCCAAAGCGGCACGCGGTGTCATGCCACTTGCGAACACCTTGCGCTTCCGCCTAAAATAATGAAAACTGTTTTGACATATGAAAACTAACAGGGAGATGGAAAGCCGATGCGCTTCCGGAACAAGACCGCGCTCGTAACCGCGGCAGGCCACGGCATCGGCCGCGCGACGGCGCTGCGCCTTCGCGACGAAGGCGCCCGCGTGCTGGCGCTGGATCGGGACGGCGATGCGCTCGCGACGATGGAAGGCGTCGAGCCGGTGGTGCTGGACCTGCTCGATGCGGCGGCAATCGCGGATCTGCCCGCGAAGATCGGCACGATCGACGCGCTCGCCAACATTGCCGGCTTCGTCGCGGCAGGCTCGATCCTCGACGGCAGCGATGCCGATTGGATGCTGTCCTTCGATCTCAATGTCCATGCGATGCACCGCATGATCCGCGCCTTCCTGCCGGGCATGCTGGCGAACGGCGGCGGCGCGATCGTCAACATGTCGTCCATTGCGTCGAGCGTGAAGGGCATCCCCAACCGCCATGCCTATGGCGCCTCCAAGGCGGCGGTGATCGGCCTGACCAAATCGGTCGCTGCCGATTTCGTCGCCAAGGGCATCCGCTGCAACGCGGTCTGCCCCGGCACGGTCGACACCCCGAGTCTTCGCCAGCGCGTTGCCGAACAGGCGGCGCAGCAGGGCATCGCGGTCGAGGAAGCACATGCCGCCTTCGTCGCGCGCCAGCCGATGGGCCGGCTCGGCCAGGAGGACGAGATCGCCGCGCTGATCTGCTATCTCGCCAGCGACGAGGCAAGCTTCACCACCGGCGCAGTGCATGTGATCGACGGCGGGTGGGTCAACTGATGACGCTCAACGCCCGCATCACCGGCCTGCGCACGGTCGACCTGCGCTTCCCGACCAGCGCCTCGCTCGACGGCTCCGACGCGATGAACCCGGACCCCGATTATTCGGCCGCCTATGTCATCCTGGAGACCGACGTCCCCGGCCTCGAAGGCCATGGCCTGACCTTCACCATCGGCCGCGGCAACGACATCTGCGTCGCCGCGATCGAGGCAATGCGCCACTTGGTGATCGGCCTCGACCTCGCCTGGATCGCCGAGGAGCCCGCGCGGATGTGGCGGCACCTCACCGGCGACAGCCAGCTGCGCTGGATCGGCCCCGACAAGGGCGCGGTGCACCTCGCCACCGGCGCGGTGGTCAACGCGATCTGGGACCTCTGGGCCAAGGCCGAGGGCAAGCCGGTGTGGAAGCTGGTCGCCGACATGACGCCCGAGCAGCTCGTCCGCGCGATCGACTTCCGCTATCTCACCGACGCGATCACGCCCGAAGAGGCGCTCGCCCTGCTCACCGAGCGCGCCGCGGGCAAGGCGGAGCGCGTCGCCACGCTCGAGGCGAACGGCTACCCTTGCTACACCACGTCGGCTGGTTGGTTGGGCTATCCCGACGAGAAGCTGCGCCGCCTCGCCCAGGAAGCGGTCGATGCCGGCTTCCACCATATCAAGCTCAAGGTCGGCCGCGACCTGGAGGACGATATCCGCCGCGTCCGCATCGCGCGCGAGGTGCTCGGCCCCGATCGCAAGCTGATGATCGACGCCAACCAGGTCTGGGAGGTCGGCCAGGCGATCGAGTGGGTCAACGCGCTCGCCTTCGCGCACCCCTGGTTCATCGAGGAGCCGACCAGCCCCGACGACGTGCTCGGCCACAAGGCGATCCGCGACGGCATCGGCCAGGTCCAGGTCGCGACCGGCGAGATGTGCCAGAACCGCATCCTGTTCAAACAGTTCATGGCGGTGGGGGCGGTCGACGTGATCCAGCTCGACGCCTGCCGCATCGGCGGGGTGAACGAGGCACTGGCGGTGCTGCTGCTCGCCGCACGCTACGGCCTGCCGGTCTGCCCGCATGCCGGCGGCGTGGGGCTGTGCGAATACGTCCAGCACTTGTCGATGATCGACTATCTGTGCTTTGCCGGCACCATGGACGGCAGGGTCATCGAATATGTGGATCATCTCCATGAGCATTTCCTGGAGCCCTGCGTGATCCGCGACGCAGCCTATATGCCGCCGCAGCGCCCCGGCTATTCGATCGAGATGAAGCCCGAGACGCTCGTCCAATATCGGTTCGGCGCATGAACCTGGGGCTCGCCGGCAAGGTCGTGATCGTCACCGGCGGCTCGTCGGGGATCGGCGCAGCCATTGCGGCAGGGCTGGCGCGCGAAGGCGCGGTCCCTGCCATCGTCTCGCGCGAGCCGCCGCGGCCCGAACTGGTCGCGCAGCTGGGCGAGGACTGGCTGTTCCACCCCTGCGAGCTGGCCGAGGACGATGCCGTGGTCGCCGCGGTCGATGCGGTGGCGGCGCGCTTCGGGCGGATCGACGGGCTGGTCAACAATGCCGGGCTCAACGACAATCTCGGCTTCGAGGCGACCCCGGCGCAGTTCCGCGCCTCGCTCGACATCAACCTCGTCCATTATTTCGGTATGGCGCGCGCCGCGCTTCCGCACCTCAAGGCGGCGCAGGGCGCGATCGTCAATATCGGCTCCAAGACCTCGATCACCGGCCAGGGCCATACCAGCGCCTATGCCGCCGCCAAGGGCGCGGTGCTGGCGCTGACCCGCGAATGGGCGGTGGCGCTGCGCGGCGACGGCATCCGGGTGAACGCGATCGTGCCGGCCGAGGTCGAGACCCCCGCCTATGCCGAATGGCTGAAGAGCTTCGACGATCCCGCCGCGCGGCGCGAGGAAATCGAGCGCCGGGTGCCGTTCGGCCACCGCTTCACCACGCCCGATGAGATCGCCGACACCGCGCTGTTCCTGCTTTCGGCGCGGGCCAGCCACACTACCGGCCAGTGGCTGTTCGTCGACGGCGGCTACACGCATCTGGACCGCGCCATCGAATGACCCCAACAGGGGCGTCGCACCAAGGAGAGGACACATGGCCAGCAAGGCCGGACGCTACACCCCCGCCATCATTCTGACGGTCTCGCTGTTCTTCCTGTGGGGAATGGCGAACAACCTGAACGACATCCTGATCGCGCATTTCCGCCGCGCCTTCACGCTGAGCGATTTCGAGACCAGCTTCGTCCAGCAGGCCTTCTACCTGGGCTATTTCCTGCTCGCGACGCCGGCGGCGATGCTCGCGCGGCGGCGGGGATACAAGGCGGCGATCGTGACGGGCCTGACGCTGTACGCGATCGGCGCGCTGCTCTTCTATCCGGCGACGCATTTCGGCGAATATCGCTGGTTCCTTGCGGCCTTGTTCGTGATCGCCTGCGGCCTTGCCTTTCTCGAGACCTCGGCCAGCCCGCTGATCGCCGAGCTCGGCAGCCCTGAAGGCGCCGCCCGCCGGCTCAACTTAGCCCAGGCAGCCAACCCGCTCGGCACGATCTTCGGCGTGCTGGTGGGAAAATATTTCATCCTCTCCAGCTTCGCGCAGGACGACAAGGCGCTGGCGGCGATGTCCGCCGCCGAGCGTACCGCGACGCTGCGCGGCGAGCTCGCCTCGGTGCAGACGCCCTATCTGGTGATCGGCCTGGTCGTGCTCGCCTTCGCGATCGCCGCCGCGCTGATCGCCTTCCCGGACAACCGCCGCGATGGCGACGCGCCCGCGGTGCCGACGGGCAAGGCGCTCGGCACCGTGCTGCGCGACCGGACGCTGATCTTCGCGGTGATCGCGCAGTTCTTCTATGTCGGGGCGCAGGTCGGGCTGTGGAGCTATACGATCCGCTACGCCCAGGTGAACCTGCCCGGCCTCACCGAGCAGGGCGCGGCCGACTATCTGTTCGCCAGCCTGGTGCTGTTCGGCGTGGGCCGCTTCGTGGGCGCGGCGATGCTCGGCAAGGTCCCGGCGCCGCAGCTGCTGGTGGTGTTTTCGGGGCTCTCGGCAGTGCTGGCGGCGGTGGCGGTGTTCGTCGGCGGCACGCCCGGACTCTACGCGCTGGTCGCGGCGAGCTTCTTCATGTCGATCCAGTTCCCGACGATCTTCGCGATCGGCATCGGCGGCCTGGGCGCGCTCAAGCAGATCGGCGCCTCGCTGATCGTGATGGCGATCATCGGCGGCGCGGTGCTAACCGCAGCGATGGGGCACCTGTCCGACCTGGCGGGGATCAACCTCGCGCTGCTGGTGCCGGCCGTGGCGTTCCTGGTGGTGCTCGCCTTCGGGGTGCGCGCGACGGGGACAGCGGGGGACGTGGAGTTCGCAGCGGCGGGGCATTGAGGCGACATTAAAAGCCCCTCCCCTTCAGAGGAGGGGTTGGGGGTGGGGCAGTGTCTCACCGAGACCGGCAAACGTTCTGGAATCCCTCCACCCCACCCCCTCCTCCAAGGAGGAGGGGCTTGAGAGGGAGACGCCCCCAACGTCGAAACCCCTCCGTCAGCCCTTCGGGCTGCCACCTCCCCTTACAGGGGAGGAATGAAGGCGCAGAACTGCTGTGTCGTTGCTCCGTCAAAGCCGCTAGAAAATAGGCATGCGAACCGCCCTAGATGCACCACTCCAAACGCTGGACGCGTTAGACCGGGACTTTATCGAGAAAGTTCGGGAATATGGCTGGGCGTACACGGCAGTGCTTGCCGACGCCCAAGGCCCAAGCTTCTGTTTCACCACTGGCTTGTGGCTCGCCACGGGCCACCCCGAATTAATCCTCTTCTCGATGAGGCGGGACATTGCGCGGGACGTGTTCGCCGATCTGTTCCGAGACGCAAAGGCGGGGAACCGATTGACTGTTGGTCAGGCGTCCGATCAAGTCTTTTCGAATCTTCCAGCCTATGCTTTTCCCGTCGCTAAACGCTTCTACGCTGAGTACCTTGGGCGAGGCCGGTGGTTCTACGACGGCGACGACTTCCCTTGCCTCCATATTGTTTGGCCCGATCGGGACGGCCAATTCCCTTGGCAGCAGGGCTTTGATCTGGAGTTTGTCGACGATCAACCGGATCTGACAGAACGTGGGTGGCCACAAGAAGTCAGCGGCTAATCAAGTGGACTAAGCCCCTCCCCTTCAGGGGAGGGGTTAGGGGTGGGGCATGACCGAGAAGCGAGTCCCACGCTTGAAGCGGAGTCCCCCACCCCAACCCCTCCCCTGAAGGGGAGGGGCTTAAGAAGAAGATTAGCCGACGAGGACCACATGCAAGAACCGCGGCCCGTGGGCACCGCGGACATAGGTGCCTTCGATGTCGGTCGTGCCGCTGACGCCTGTTACCCAGTAATGCGCGCGCGGTACCGCACCGCCCGGCGCGGCGTCCTCCAGCCAGCGGACCAACGCGGCGACCTCCAGCACGACGATGTGCCGCAGCGCCAGGAAGTTGGGGAGCATCGGCGCTTCCGGCGAGGTCTCGAACACCAGCGAGCCCGTCTCCGCCACCCCGGCGCGCGCGAAGGCCAGCACCGTGCCATCGTCGATCGGGCATTCCGCCAGCCGAGTCAGCCCGGCCCAGTCGAGCCCATCCACCCGCGCGTCGGGCGGCAGCCATAGCGCCGGTTCCGCGCCCTCGGCGGCGAGATATTCCGCCACCGCCCCGGGCAATTCCGCAAGCGCCCCAATCCGCGCATGCGTCGCCGCCACGCTCGGCTGGGCGAGCTGCGCGAGGAAGCGCGCGGCCAGATCCTCCGGCCCCGCCGGCCGCTCGCGTTCCTCCCCCGCGAGCAGCGCCGCCGCCTCCGCCGCCAGATCCGCCGCCGCCCGCGCCGGCCCCAGCCGCGCCAGGATCGCGTCGCGCGCGCTCATCGTTCGCCCTTTCGATAGCGGTCCATGAAGCTCTCCGCCGCAGGGGCCGGAAAGTCGCGCCCGCCGGTCCAGCCGCCGGCCAGCGGCAGCTTCGCGATCCAGCCGCGCCCGGCCAGCCGCATCGCCCGGATCGCCCAGCGCACCCCGGCGCGATACAGCCAGGGCCGCCGCGCCGCCCAGGCCCAGAGCCCCAAACCGGAACGCAAGGTCACCGGCTCCAGCCCCTCGCGCCAGCTCTTCTCGCGCCAGCCGCGCAGCAAGGTCGGCAGCGGGATCGCGACCGGGCACACCTCCTGGCACTTGCCGTTCATCGTGCACGCGTTCGGCAGGTCCCGGCTCGCCGCCAGACCGTCGAGCGCAGGCGTCAGCACCGATCCCATCGGCCCCGGATAGGTGCCGCCATAGGCATGGCCGCCGATCTGGCGGAACACCACGCAATGGTTCATGCACGCGCCGCAGCGGATGCAGCGGAGCATCTCCGCCAGCCCCTCCTCGCGCATCGCGCTGCGGCCGTTGTCGACCAGCACGATGTGCATCTCTTCCGGCCCGTCCCGGTCCCCGGCCCGCTTCGGCCCGGCATAGAAAGTGGTATATTGCGTCAGCGCCGCGCCGGTCGCCGAGCGGGCGAGCAGCCGCAGCAGATGCACGGCGTGGTCCATCGAGGGGACCAGCTTCTCGATCCCCGCCGTCACGATATGGACGCGCGGCGGCACCAGCGAGAGCTCGGCATTGCCCTCGTTGGTGACGGTGCAGATTTGCCCCGAATCCGCGATCAGGAAATTGGCGCCCGAAATGCCGACATCGGCGCCCAGCATCTCGCCCCGCAGCTGCCGCCGGGCACTCGCCGCCATCGCGACGATGCTTTCCTCGACATGCGGCTCGCGGTGGCGGGCGTGGAAGAGTTCGGAGACCTGCTCGCGCGTCTTGTGCATCGCCGGCCAGATGATGTGCGAGGGCCGCTCGCCCGCCAGCTGGATGATGTGCTCGGCCAGATCGGTCTCGACCCGATCGATCCCTGCTGCCTCCAGCGCGTGCGGCAGGCCGATCTCCTCGCCGAGCATCGACTTGGAGCGGGCGACGCTCTTGGCGCCAGCCTTGCGGCAGATGTCGACGACGATCGCGCAGGCCTCGTCGGCGGTCGCGGCCCAATGGACCGTCGCCCCCGAGGCGGTCGCCGCCGCCTCGAACTGGACGAGGTACGCGCCAAGGTTCGCGATCACATGATCCTTGATCGCCGCCGCCCGCGCGCGTGCCGCCGCGAAGCTGGGCCAGGCGCCGATCGCAGCACCCCGCTTGGCCTCGGCGGTGCCGGCGGTGCGCTCGACCGCAATCTTGAGCTGGCGGTCGGCGAGCGCGACATCGACCCGCGCGTCGAAAGCGCGGCTCATTGCGCTTCCCCGATCGCCGGGCCGTCGGCCATGCCGGCCAGCACCTCGATGGTGTGGAAGGCGCGCACCGCCGACCCGCGCCGATGGAGCTTGCCCGCCATGTTCATCAGGCAGCCGAGATCGCCGGCGAGCAGCAGCGCCGCGCCCGTAGCCTCCACCGCCGCCGCCTTCTCGTCGGCGATGGCGTTGGAGATGGCCGGGTATTTCACGCAGAAGGTGCCGCCGAAGCCGCAGCAGGTCTCCTCGCCGGCGAGCGGCACCAGCGCCAGCCCCTCGACCGCGCCGAGCAGGCGCCGCGGCTGCGCCTTGATGCCCAGTTCGCGCAGGCCGGAGCAGCTGTCATGATAGGTCGCGGTCGCCGGCAGCGTCACGCCCTCGGGCCGCCAGCCGCGCGCATCGAGATAGGCGAGGATCTCCCAGGTCTTCGCCGCCACCGCCTCGGCGCGCGCGGCCCATGCCGGATCGTCGGCGAGCAGCTCGGGATAGTGGCAGCGTATCGTCCCGGCGCAGCTGCCCGAAGGCACGACGATCGCCTCATACGCTTCCAGCATCGCCACGTTGCGGCGGGCGAAATCCGTCGCGGTCGCGCGGTCGCCCGAATTGAGCGCGGGTTGCCCGCAACAGGTCTGCGCCTCCGGCACCACCACCACGCACCCCGCATCGGCCAGCGCGCGCAGCGCCGCAAAGCCCACCCGCGGCCGCATCGCATCAACCAGGCAGGTAACGAACAGCGCGACGCGGGACGAGGGAAAGTCAGTCATGCCCATCCATTTCGCATATCCTGGGAGCGCTTTCCAGATAGCGGCACCGGATCAGGGGCGGGCCGCTTCGGCCTGAATGTCGGCCACTTCGCGGCGGATCATCTTCAGCACCAGCGCCGCCGCGCGATCGGTATCCTCGGCGGGGCTGAGGAAGCGGTGCTGCATCAGCCCCAGCGCGGTCGCGGTGATCAGGTCGGTCAGCGCACAGCGGCGCTCGGCAAAGGCGTCGCCCGGAATCAGCGCGGTCAGTGCCGCGAGCATCGTGCCGCGCACGTCCTCGCGCGTTCCCTCGAAGATCGCGGCGATGCGCTCGTTGCGCGCCGACTCGGCGACGATCTCGGCAAACAACGGGTCCGACTCGTCTGGCTTCGGGCGGATGAAATCGGCCAGCCAGTTCCATACGAACTCCGGATCGCCGCTCTGGATGCCCGCGCACAGCGACTCGGGCGCGAGGAAATCCATGCAGTCGGCCTGCACGATCTGCGCGACGATCGCCTCCTTCGAAGAAAAATCGCGATAAATTTGACCTACCGCAATGCCGGATTCCCTCGCGATCTGGGCCACGCCGGTCGCGTGAAAACCGTTCGCAATGAACAACCTGCGTGCCGCAGACACGATTTTTTCGCGCCGCAACAGCGCTTTGTCTCGGTGCGGAACGCCGCCTGCTTCCGTGGCTTCTGCCATCCGTGTTACCCTTGAAACCGTCTTGACCGAGCACCTCACTTCGCAGTAGCGGCGAATGTGAGCGATCGTTCACTCACATATAACATAACGGCAGGCTTCCGCATGACTTTTTTCCGTCACACCGCGCCGGCTCTCGCGCTTGTCCTCGCCGCCTGTGGCGGTCAGTCCCAGCAGCAGGGTGGCGGCGCCCCAGGCGGCGCAGGTGGACAGCAGGCCGCACCGCCGCCCGTCTCCTATGTCGTCGTCCAGCAGCAAGCCGTGCCGCTCACCAGCGAACTGCCCGGCCGGCTGAGCCCCTATGAGAGCTCGGACGTGCGCCCGCAGGTCAACGGCCTGATCCTCGAGCGGCTGTTCACCGAGGGCGACATGGTGCGCCAGGGCCAGCCGCTCTATCGGATCGACCCTGCGCCCTATCGCGCCGCCGTCGCCAGCGCCCGCGCCGCGCTGACCCGCGCCCAGGCGACGATCGCCACCAGCGAGGCGCTGTCCCGCCGCTATGGCGAACTGGTCAAGATCAACGCGATCTCGAAGCAGGAAGCCGAGAATGCCGTCGCAAGCGCCGCCCAGGCCCGCGCCGATGTCGCCGCCCAGCGCGCCGCGCTGACCACCGCCGAGATCGACCTCGCCCGCACCACGATCCGCGCGCCGATCAGCGGCAAGATCGGCCGCTCGCTCTACACCACCGGCGCGCTGGTCTCGGCCGCGCAGACCAACCCGCTGACCACGATCCAGCGGCTCGACCCGATCTATGTCGATATCCAGCAGTCGAGCGCCGACATCCTCAAGCTGCGCCAGTCGATCATGGCCGGCAAGGTCGCGCGCGACGGCAACGCCAAGGTGGCGGTGACCCTGGAGGACGGCAGCCAGTATGGCCCGCAGGGCACGCTGCGCTTCGCCGACGTGACCGTCGACGAGACCACCGGCAGCCAGGTGATCCGCGCGCTGTTCCCCAACCCCAACGGCCTGCTGCTGCCGGGCATGTTCGTCCGCGCCCGCCTGGTCGAGGGCACCCAGCAGAACGCGATGCTGGTGCCGCAGCGCGCGGTGAGCCGCGACGAGCGCGGCAACCCGACCGTGCTGATCGTCGGCGCCGAGAACAAGATCGAGCCGCGCCCGATCCAGACCAGCCGCACCGCCGGCGACAGCTGGATCGTCACCGGCGGGCTCAAGCCGGGCGACAAGGTGATCGTCGAGGGCGCGATGATGCTGCGCCCGGGCATGCCGGTCACCCCGCAGCCGTGGAACCCGAACGCCAAGCCCGCCCAGGGCCAGCCGGGTGCCGCCGCGCCTGCCCAAGGCCAGACGGGCGGCAAGCCCGCCCAAGGGAAGTAAGCCCTCATGTCGCGCTATTTCATCGATCGGCCCATCTTCGCCTGGGTCATCGCGATCATCATCATGCTGGCGGGCATCCTCGCGATCCGCACGCTGCCGATCGCGCAGTTCCCGGAGATTGCGCCGCCCGCCGTCTCGATCACCGCCACCTATCCCGGTGCGGACGCCAAGACGCTGGAAAACACGACGACGCAGATCATCGAGCAGCAGCTGAAGGGGATCGACCACCTTCGCTATTTCTCGTCCTCGTCCTCGTCGGCGGGCACGGTGACGATCACGCTCACCTTCGAGCAGGGCACCGATCCGGACATCGCCCAGGTGCAGGTGCAGAACAAGCTGCAGGCGGCCACCCCGCTCCTGCCGCAGGAAGTGCAGCAGCAGGGCATCCAGGTCGCCAAGGCCACCCAGAACTTCCTGGTGGTGATCGGCCTCTATTCGGAAGACGGCTCGCATAGCGGCACCGATCTCGCCGACTATGCGGTGTCGAAGCTGCAGGATCCGCTGTCGCGCGTGAACGGCGTCGGCGACACCCAGGTGTTCGGTTCGCAATATGCGATGCGCGTCTGGGTCGATCCGGTGAAGCTCAACAAATATGCGCTCACCATGGACGACGTGACCACCGCCATCCGCGCGCAGAACGCGCAGGTCTCGGCCGGCCAGCTCGGCGCGCGCCCCGCGCCGAAGGAGCAGATGCTCAACGCCACGGTGTCGGTCCAGTCGCGCCTGACGACGCCGGACCAGTTCGCCCAGATCCGCCTGAAGAGCGGCACCGACGGTTCGGTGGTGCGCCTCGCCGATGTCGGGCGCGTGGAAATGGGCGCGGAGAGCTACGGCTTCGATTCGAAGTGGAACGGCAAGCCCGGCGCCGGCATCGGCATCAAGCTCGCCCCCGGCGCCAACGCGCTGACCACGGTCGATCTGGTCAAGGCGCGCGTCAACGCGATCGCCAAGACCTTCCCGTCGGACATCAAGGTCATCTACCCGTATGATACCACGCCGTTCGTCCGCCTGTCGGTCGAGCAGGTGGTCCACACGCTGATCGAAGCGGTGGTGCTGGTCTTCCTGGTGATGTTCCTGTTCCTGCAGAACTTCCGCGCCACGCTGATCCCGACGATCGCGGTGCCGGTGGTGCTGCTCGGCACCTTCGCGGTGCTGGCGATCGCCGGCTATTCGATCAACACGCTCACCCTGTTCGGCATGGTGCTGGCGATCGGCCTGCTCGTCGACGACGCGATCGTCGTCGTCGAGAATGTCGAGCGCCTGATCACCACCGAGCATCTCAGCCCGATCGACGCCGCGCGCAAGTCGATGGAGGAGATCACCAGCGCGCTGATCGGTATCGCCCTGGTCCTTTCGGCGGTGTTCCTGCCGATGGCCTTCTTCGGCGGCTCGACCGGCGTGATCTACCGCCAGTTCTCGATCACGATCGTTTCGGCGATGGTGCTCTCGGTGTTCGTGGCGCTGGTGCTCACCCCGGCGCTGTGCGCCACCATCCTCAAGCCGCACAATCCGGACAAGGCCGAAGGCAATGGCCCGCTCGCGCGCTTCTTCCGCTGGTTCAACCGCAATTTCGATCGCGGCCAGGCCAAGTACGAGAAGGGCGTGCGCCGCACCGCGCGCAGCTGGAAGCGCTCGGGCCTTCTCTATCTGCTGATCCTCGGCGGTATGAGCTTCCTGTTCCTGCGCCTGCCCGGCGGCTTCCTGCCCGACGAGGACCAGGGCATCGTCATCGCGCTGGTCCAGGGTCCGGCGGGCGCCACCTCGGCGCGTACCGACAAGGGGCTCGATCTGATCCGCGACCACTTCCTCAAGGAGGAAGCGGGCAATGTGAAGGGCGTGTTCACGATCAACGGCTTCAGCTTCGCCGGCAGCGGCCAGAACAGCGGCCTCGCCTTCATGCCGCTCAACGACTGGTCCGAGCGCCCCGGCGGCAAGAACGCCGCCGCGTCGATCGTCGGCCGCGCGATGGGCGTGTTCTCGCAATATCGCGACGGCCTGATCTTCGCGATCACGCCGCCGGCAGTGCAGGAGCTCGGCAACGCCACCGGCTTCGACCTCCAGCTCGTCGACAGCGGCGGTATCGGCCATGAACGCCTGCTCCAGGCGCGCAACATGATGCTCGGCATGGCGATGCAGAACCCCAAGCTGGTCGGCGTGCGCCCGAACTCGCTGGAAGATGCGCCGCAGCTCAAGGTCGACATCGATCAGGACAAGGCCAAGGCGCTCGGCCTCGACCTCGCTGCGGTCAACAGCACCATCTCCACCGCCTGGGGCGGCGCCTATGTCAACGACTTCGTCGATCGCGGCCGCGTCAAGCGCGTCTATGTCCAGGCCGATGCGCCCTATCGCCTGACACCGGAGGACATCGCCAATCTGTTCGTCCGCGGCCCCACCGGCACGATGACGCCGTTCACCGCCTTCTCGACGCTCAGCTGGGAACAGGCGCCGGTGCAGCTTACCCGCTATAACGGCCTGCCCTCGATGGAAATCCTCGGCTCGCCCGCCCCCGGCACCTCGACCGGCGACGCGATGGCGGCGATGGAGGCGATCCACGCCAAGCTGCCGCCGGGCACCTCGCTCGAATGGACCGGCCTCTCCTATGAGGAACGGCTGTCGGGCGGTCAGGCCCCCGCGCTCTACGCGCTGTCGCTGCTGATCGTGTTCCTCTGCCTCGCCGCGCTGTACGAAAGCTGGTCGGTGCCGATCTCGGTGATCCTGGTGGTGCCGCTCGGCGTGCTCGGCGCGCTGCTCGCGGCGTGGCTCACGGGCCTCAACAACGACATCTATCTGCAGGTCGGCCTGATCACCACGATCGGCGTGTCGGCGAAGAACGCGATCCTGATCGTCGAATTCGCCGAGGAGCGGATGCGCGAGGGCATGAGCGCCTTCGATGCGGCGATCGAAGCCGCCAAGCTCCGTCTGCGCCCGATCCTGATGACCAGCCTCGCCTTCATCTTCGGCGTGCTGCCGCTGGCGATCTCCACCGGTGCGGGCGCCGGCGGCCAGAACGCGATCGGCCGTGCGGTGGTGGGCGGCATGCTCTCCGCGACGGTGCTGGCGATCTTCTTCGTGCCGATGTTCTTCGTGGTGGTGCGGCGTGTGTTCGACCGTCGCCGCAACAAGAACGAGACGCCCCCCGCAACCACCCATGACGGCGGCGCCCCGGCGCCCCAGGGAGCCTGACGGCCGTGACCAATCGCTTCTCCCTGTTCCTCGCGCTGGCCGCGAGCACCGCGCTCTCGGCGTGCAACCTGGCGCCGAAATATGCCCGGCCCGAACCGGCGCTGCCGGCGCTGCCCCAGGGCGGCGTCTATCCGGCCGCCGCCACCGACGCGCCGGACATCAGCAGGATCGGCTGGCGCGACTTTTTCGTCGACGATCGCCTGCGCCAGGTGATCCAGCTGGGCCTGGACAACAACCAGGACCTGCGCCTCGCCGCCGCCAATGTGCTGCAGGCGCGCGCGCAGTACCGGGCGCAGCGGGCGGATCTGTTCCCGGCGATCGGCGTCAGCGGCACCGGCAACTACACCAACACCGCGCAGTTCGCGGCGAGTGCCGGCGGCGCGCTGGGCGGCGTCGGCGTGCAGGACGTGCAGAACTTCAGCGTGACTGCGGGCATCACCTCCTATGAGGTCGATCTGTTCGGCCGGGTGCGCAACCTCAGCCGCGCCGCGCAGGAGCAGTATTTCGCCAGCAGCGAGGCGCAGCGCGCCACGCGCGTCTCGCTGATCGGCGAGATCGCCAGCGCCTGGCTCACGCTTGCTTCAGACCGCGAACAGCTCGCCATCGCGCAGAACACGCTCAAGGCGTTCCAGCAATCGCTCGAGCTGACCCGCGCGCAGTTCCGCATCGGCGTGGCGTCGGAACTCGAGTCGCGCCAGGCCGAAACCACCTACGAATCCGCCCGCAACGACGTCGCGACCGCGCAGACGCGGATCGCGCAGGACATCAATGCGCTCCAGCTGCTCACCGGCGCCACCGTCGCGCCCGAGCTGCTGCCCGAGTCGCTCGGCGACGCCAAGGCGACGATCGACGCGCTGCCGGGCAACGTGCCCTCCGAAGTGCTGCTGCGCCGGCCGGACGTGCTGCAGGCCGAGCACCAGCTGATCGCGCAGAACGCAAATATCGGTGCGGCGCGCGCGGCCTTCTTCCCGAGCCTGTCGCTCACCGCGACGGTGGGCTCGATCGCGTCCACGATCGGCAAGCTGTTCGGATCGAACACCGATACCTATGTCGTCTCGCCCACGGCCTCGCTGAACATCTTCAACTTCGGCAAGAACCAGGCGAATCTGGAATATTCCAAGGCCTCGCGCGACGCGGCGGTGGCGACCTATCAGCGCACGATCCAGACCGCGTTTCGCGAGGTCGCCGATGCGCTCGCCCAGCGCGGCACGATCGACGAGCAGCTGCGCGCCCAGAGTGCCCGCGCCAATGCGGCGGAAGTCGCCGCCAAGCTGTCCGACGCACGCTACCGGGCGGGGGTGGATTCCTTCCTGACCGTGCTCGATTCGCAGCGCAGCGCCTATGCCGCCGAACAGAGCCTGGTCACCACCCGGCTCACCCGCGCGAGCAATCTGGTGACCCTGTATAGAACCTTAGGCGGCGGGCTCGACTAGGCGCTTGCCAGCTGCAAAAATCGGCATACTCTCCAGATCCTATAAGGTGAAGGAGAGGTGTCGTGTCGTTGAACGAAACCCGGCCGGAACAAGACCGGCCCCTGCCCGCCCTGCCCGCGCAGGCAGCCGATGAGAGCATGATCATCCTCGAGGGCCTGTTGTGCGTGATGCGGGAAAAGAACCTGCTCTCGCGCCAAGACCTCGAGCTGCTCTGCCAGAAGGTCGAGCGCCGCGCCGCCGGCGTCAGCAAGAACCCCCTGCCCTGCTGCCCGGACAAGGCGGCGAACGCGCGCAACTATGTCCAGCGCCTCGCCGACTATCTGGGCCAGCGTTATGGCGGCAAGCACCTCCGCCGCGTGAGCTGAACGCATAGGGGCACCCGCCCCTAGCCGTCACTCCGGCGAAAGCCGGGTCCATCGGGGTCGCCGTTGCGTCTCTCGCTGCGGCCTGGTGGCGTCTGGAGCCCGGCTTCCGCCGGGATGACGGGTGTGAGTCTGCGTGATGCGAGCCCCACGCGCGCTTTCCGCTCGCCCCGGCCGGGCCTCCAATAATCCGACAAATCGGCAAATCCCGCTTTGGCAAGCCGGGCATGCGCGCTACTGCGCAATCGTCTGTCTTTCCTGAATGAGGACGCTTGCATGAAGTTGCTTCGCTACGGCCCGCGCGGGGGCGAAAAGCCCGGCATCCTGGATGCCGAAGGCCGCATCCGCGACCTGACCGGCCTGGTGCCCGACCTGACCGTGGACGTGATCGAGCGGATCCGCACGATCGATCCCGCCACGCTGCCGCTGGTCGAAGGCGATGTCCGACTCGGCGTACCGGTGGCCAACATCGGCAAGTTCCTCGCCATCGGCCTCAACTATGCCGACCATGCCCGCGAAGCCGGCCTCGAGCCGCCGCCCGAGCCGATCTTCTTCACCAAGGCGATCTCGTGCCTCACCGGCCCGAACGATCCGGTGATGATCCCCAAGGGCTCGCAGAAGAGCGACTGGGAAGTCGAGCTGGGCGTGATCATCGGCAAGACCTGCCGCCATGTCGCGCAGGCCGACGCGCTCGATCATGTCGCGGGCTTCGTCCTCGCCAACGACGTGTCCGAACGCGCCTTCCAGAAGGAGCTCGGCAGCCAGTGGGACAAGGGCAAGGGCTGCGACACCTTCGGACCCGTCGGCCCGTGGCTGGTCACGCCGGACGAGGTGGCGGACTGCCAGGCGCTCGACATGTATCTCGACCTCAACGGCAAGCGGATGCAGACCGGCAACACGTCGACGATGATCTTCCCGGTGGCGGAATGCATCGCGTACATGAGCCGCTTCATCACGCTCCACCCCGGCGACCTGCTGATCACCGGCACGCCCCCGGGCGTCGGCGAGGGCCAGAAGCCAGACAAGATCTTCCTCAAGCCCGGCGATGTGATGGAGCTGGGGATCACGGGCCTCGGCACCCAGCGGCAAGAGGTGATCGCGTTCGATCTGGCGAAGCTGGAGGGGTAACTCCCGCCATCACCCTCACCCTTCCGGCGCTTCGCGCCTCCCTCCCTCTCCCAAAGGGAGAGGGATAAAGCGCCCTCTCCCTTTGGGAGAGGGAGGGGACCCGCCGCCGAAGGCGGTGGGGAGGGTGAGGGCGAAGGCGCCTAGATCGCCTCCACCGCCAGCACTTCGATCGCTTCCGGCTTGCCGCCGAAATCCACCCGCTCGCCTTCCTCCGCCCCCAGCAGCGCGTGCGCCAGCGGCGCCTGGAAGGCCAGCCGATCGGCCGCCGGATCGGCCTCGTCATGCCCGACGATCTCGATCACCCGCTCGCGCCCGTTCAGCCGGATCCGCACCCGCGCACCGATCCCCGCCACGCCGTCCTCGGGTCGCGGCGCGACCTGCGCGGTGGCGGCGCGGGTGTTCCAGTAGCGGAGCTCGCGCTTCAGCACCTCCCGGGCCTCGTCCTCGCCCTCGGCCTCGATCGCCGCCTCCAGCGCGGCGACCTTGCTCGCGATCAGCGCAGGCCCCGCCGCCGTGACCAGGTTGGGCCCGGCCGGCAGCGGCAGCTCGAACTTCGGTTCCTTATGTTCTTCATCGCTCTCGCGACGGAAGGCGACGCTCATCGTTGCGGCAATTCCTCAAGCGTGGACGATACCTTCCAAAGATCGATCGCGCCTTCGGTTGCATGGGTGTCGATCTCGGCCAGCTCATCGGCGGTGAAGTCGAGATTCTTCACCGCGTCGAGCGAGTCGTCGAGCTGCTGCACCGTGCGCGCGCCGATCAGCGCCGAGGTGACGCGGGGATCGCGCAGCACCCAGGCGATCGCCATCTGCGCCAGCGTCTGCCCGCGCTTCTCGGCGATCGCGTTGAGCGCGCGAATCCGGGCGATATTCTCGTCCGAAAGCAGTGCGGTGTTGAGCGAACCGCCCTTCGCCGCGCGCGCATCCTCGGGCACGCCGTTGAGGTACTTGCGCGTCAGCATCCCCTGCGCCAGCGGCGAGAAGGCGATGCAGCCGGTGCCGAGGTCCGCCAGCGTGTCGAGCAGGCCCTCCTCGATCCAGCGGTTGAGCATCGAATAGCTCGGCTGGTGGATCAGCAGCGGCACCTTGTAGTCGGCGAGGATCGCCGCGGCCTTCCGCGTCAGCTCGGGCGAATAGCTGGAGATGCCGACATAGAGCGCCTTGCCCTGGCGGTGGATCTGGGCGAGCGCGCCCATCGTCTCCTCCAGCGGCGTCTTGGGGTCGACGCGGTGCGAATAGAAGATGTCGACATAGTCGAGCCCCATCCGCTTGAGGCTCTGGTCGCACGAGGCGATCAGATATTTCTTGCTGCCGCCGACATCGCCATACGGCCCGGGCCACATGTCCCAGCCCGCCTTGGAGGAGATGATCAGCTCGTCGCGGTGGCTCGCGAAGTCGGTCGCCAGCACGCGGCCGAAATTCTCCTCGGCCGAGCCATAGGGCGGGCCGTAATTGTTCGCGAGATCGAAATGCGTCACGCCGCGATCGAAGGCCCGGCGCAGCATAGCGCGGGCATTTTCGAACACGTCGGTGCCGCCGAAATTCTGCCATAGCCCGAGGCTGATCGCCGGCAGGTCGAGCCCGCTAAGCCCACAGCGGCGATAGGGCATGCGGCCGTCATAACGATCGGCATCGGCATGCCAGGGCTGGGGATAGGGCATCATCTCTCTCCATCGCGAATGGTTGCGGAACGCGCCTATACGCAGGCCGGGTTCCACACGGAACACCCCGATGCACGGACGGTGGCAAGCCGCCCCCAAGGACAGCTATCTTGTCCCGATCGTTGCCGGCGGGTAACGCGGTCTGCCATGCAGTATCACAGCACCCGCGGCGCCGCGCCCTTGCTGGGCTTTCGCGACGTCACCCTCACCGGCCTGGCCAGCGACGGCGGCCTCTACGTCCCGACCGAATGGCCGCGCTTCTCGGCCGAGGACATCGCCGCGATGCGCGGCCTCTCCTATGTCGAGACGGCGGTGCGCGTCATGCTGCCCTTCGTTACGCCGGACCTCAGCGAGGACGAGCTCCGCCAGCTCTGCACCCAGGCCTATGCCCGCTTCTCGCACGCGGCGGTGACCCCGCTGGTCCAGATCGACCGGCAGCACTGGCTGCTCGAGCTGTTCCACGGCCCCACCCTCGCCTTCAAGGACGTGGCGCTGCAGCTGCTCGGGCTGCTGTTCGAGAAGTTTCTCGCGGGCACCAACCATCATCTCACCATCGTCGGCGCGACCTCGGGCGATACCGGCAGCGCCGCGATCGACGCGGTGGCGGGGCGCATCGGTGTCGACATCTTCATGCTGCACCCGCAGGGCCGCGTGTCGGACGTCCAGCGCCGGCAGATGACCACGGTGCTCGCGCCCAACGTCCACAACATCGCGATCGACGGCAGCTTCGACGATGCCCAGGCACTGGTGAAGGCGATGTTCAACGATCGCGACTTCTCGGGCCGCTTCCAGCTGAGCGCGGTCAACTCGATCAACTGGGCCCGGCTGATGGCGCAGGTGGTCTATTATTTCTACGCCGCCGTCCGCCTCGGCGCGCCCGAGCGGCCGGTTGCCTTCTCGGTGCCGACCGGCAATTTCGGCGACGTCTTCGCCGGCTATGTCGCCGCGCGCATGGGGCTGCCGGTGGCCAAGCTGGTGGTGGCGACCAACGTCAACGACATCCTCCACCGTGCTTTGTCGGCCGGCGACTATTCGGCCGGCACCGTCACCCCCACCGCCGCACCGTCGATGGACATCCAGGTCAGCTCGAACTTCGAGCGGCTGCTGGCGGATCTCGCCGGGGCACCGATCGCGGACCAGATGCGCGGCTTCGAGGCAACCAAGGCGATGCAGCTCACCAATGCCCAGCGTGAAGGCGCTTCGAAGCTGTTCACCAGCGACGCCATTGATGCCGACGGCATGAACGAGGCGATGCGCTGGGCCTGTGCCGAGGCCGCGCAGGTGATCGACCCGCACACCGCGATCGGCCTCGCCGCCGCGCAGCGCGCGGGTCTCGCGTCGGACGTGCCGGTGGTGACGCTCGCCACCGCCCACCCCGCCAAATTCCGCGACGCGGTCGAGCGCGCGACCGGCATGCGCCCCGCCGTGCCGAACCGCATTGGCGACCTGTTCGATCGCCAGGAGCGCTACGACACCCTGCCCGCCGAGTTTGGCGCCATCACCGGCTATATCGCCGAGCGGGCCCACGCCCGCCCATGAAGCTCGTCACGCTCACCGGCGAACCCTGGGCGGACTATGGGTTGATCGATTCGGGCCATGGGCGGAAGCTGGAGCGCTACGGCGCGTACCGCTTCATCCGCCCCGAGCCCCAGGCGCTGTGGGCGCCGTCCTCGGCCGACTGGGACGCACATGCCGAGTTCGTCCCCGGCTCCGACGAGGAGGGCGGCGGCCGCTGGGACTATCTGAAGCCTACCCCACGCGAGGGTTGGCCGCTGGCATGGCGCGAGGTGCGCTTCACCGCCCAGACCACGCCCTTCCGCCATCTCGGCTTTTTCCCGGACATGGCGCCGGTATGGGACTGGATGCGCGGCCGCATCGACGGGATGGACAGCGCTGAGTGCATGAACCTGTTCGGCTATACCGGGGTCGGCTCGCTGGCGCTGGCGGCGGCGGGCGCCAAGGTGACGCATGTCGATGCGTCCAAGAAGTCGGTGATGGAAGGCAAGGCCAATGCCCAGCTCTCGGGCATGGCCGACAAGCCGGTCCGCTGGATGATCGACGACGCAATGAAATTCACCGCGCGCGAAGTGCGCCGGGGACGGCGCTATGACGGCATCATCCTCGATCCGCCGAAATGGGGCCGCGGGCCCAATGGCGAGGTGTGGAAGCTGGAGGAAGGCCTGCCCGGCCTGATCGACGACGTGGCGAAGCTGCTCGACGAGGATTCGCGCTTCCTGTTCCTCACCGTCTACGCGGTGCGGATGTCGGCGCTGGCGATCGGCGAACTGGTCCGCCAGGCGATGGCGGACAGGGGCGGCTTGGTCGAGGCGGGCGAACTGACCGTGCGCGAGGAAGCGCGCGGTCTTGCATTGCCCACGGCGATTTTCGCCCGCTGGTCGCGCGACTGACGCGACCCGCCGCGCGTCAGGACGCCGCCCGGACGAGCGCTGCGCTTCCCTGCATCAGCGCCGGCTTGCCGAACAGGTAGCCCTGCGCTTCCTCGCAGCCCTCGCGTACGAGCAGCTGGCGCTGGGCATCGGTTTCCAGCCCCTCGGCCAGCACCGGGATCGACAGGCTGCGCCCCAGCGCGAGGATCGCGCGGATGATCGCGCGGGATTGCTCGCTATATTCCGAGTCCGCGAGGAATGACTTGTCGATCTTGATCTTGTCGAACGGGAAGGAATGGAGCGTGTCGAGCGAGGAATAACCGGTGCCGAAATCGTCCATCGCCACCCGCACGCCCAGCGCCTTGATCCGCCGCAGACTGTGCAGCGCGCGGGTCTTGTCGGCGATCAGCGCGGTTTCGGTGATCTCCAGTTCCAGCCGCGTCGGTGCCAGCCCCGTCTCGACGAGGATGCCGGTGATCATCTCCGGCAGGTCAGGCTTGAGCAGTTGCACCGGCGACAGGTTCACCGCGACATTCTGCCCCGACTCCCACCCCGCCGCCTCCGCACACGCCGTCCGCAGCACCCATTCGCCCAGACGGATGATCTCGCCGGTCTCCTCGGCGATCGGAATGAAGTCCATCGGCGGAATGTTGCCCAGCCGCGGATGTGCCCAGCGCAGCAGCGCCTCATAGCCGACCAGCTGGTCCGTCACCAGCGAGCGCTGGGGCTGGTACAGCAGACGGAGCTCGTTCCGCACGGCGGCGTGCCGCAGATCGTTGGCGATCACGCGGCGGTGCCGCGCCTGCTCGTCCATGCCCTGTTCGTAGTAGCAGATCCGCTCCGCGAAATCGGCCTTGGCGCGGTACATCGCCAGATCGGCATTGTTGAGCAGCGCCTCGCGGTCCGGCGCGTCGTCGGGGTAGAGGGCGACGCCGATGCTCGCCCCGACGGACAGCGAACCATGCGCCGCGAAGCCGCCGAACACCACCGCCTCCAGCCGCGCGACGAAGGGCTCCAACTCGGCCGGATGCTCGTAGCGCTTGGCGACCGCGAACTCGTCGCCGCCCACGCGCGCGGCAATCTCGCCATCCTGCAACGTTGCCGCCAGCGCGACACCGATCTCGCGCAGCACGCGATCCCCCTCGGCATGGCCGAGCGAATCGTTGATCTCCTTGAACCGATCGAGATCGATCGCGACTACCGCCACCTTCGTTTGCGCGCCGTCGGCACGGCCCAGTTCGGTATCGAGCCAGCCATGGAACTGCATGCGATTGGGCAGCCCGGTCAGCGCATCGTGCAGCGCCATGTGCGCGATTCGCGCCTCGGAGCGGCGACGTTCGCTGATATCCTCGATCGTCGTCACCCATCCCCCCTGGGGCAGGCGGCGGCTGTCGACGGACAGCACGAACCCGGCATCATATTCGACCACGATCGTCGGGTCGGCGCCGTCCTCCAGCGCCGCCAGGATTCGGCCGCGCGCCTCGTCGACTCGCGCGTCCTGCACCGCGCCGCCGGTGCGTGCCGCCAGCGCCTGCCGCACCACATCGGTCAGCGTCGCGCCCGGGGCGCAGCTGCCTGGTGCGAGCCCCCACAGCTTCAGGAATCGCTCGTTGCGCAGCAGCAGCCGCTCGTCCGCATCGAACAGACACAGCCCCTGGTGCATGTTTTCCAGGGCGGCATCGAGATGGCGGTGCGCCTCGGCGATGCGATCCTGATCGAGCTTGAACCGCGTCATGTCGCGGGTGATCTTCGCGAAGCCGAGCGCGCGGCCCTCCTCGTCGCGGATCTGCTCGATCGTCACATGCGCCCAGAAGCGTGATCCGTCCTTGCGGACCCGCCAGCCTTCCCCGGTAAACTTGCCCGTCCGCATCGCGGTGGCCAGCGCCGCATGGGCCGCGCCCGCCGCCTGGTCCTCCGGCGTGTAGAAGCGCGAAAGGTGGCTGCCGACCACCTCGTCCGCGTGATAGCCTTTCAGCCGCGCCGCGCCCGTGTTCCAGTTGGCGACCCGCCCCTCCACGTCGAGCATGTACAGCGCACAATCGGAGATGCCCTTCGCCAGGATGCTGAACTGCCGCTCGCTGGCAGCGATGGCGGCGCGTGCGCGCCGGGCGATGGACCAGCTGCCGAGGCAGATGGCAAGCAGCAACACCGTGATGATCGACAGCACGATCGACATCATGTGCGGCGAGAGATTGGCGCCCCCCGGCTCGCGCGCCCAGGGGATCAGGCGGATGGCGGTCATGCCGGTGAAGTGCAGGCTGACCACCGCGAGGGTCATCAGCAGCGCGGCGCCCACCCCCGAGCGGACCGACCGGCCGCGGACGGTGAGGAGCAGGCCCGCCGAAAAGGGCACCAGGCCGGCCAGGACCGACAGCGTCACATAGCCCCAGTCCCAGCGGATCCGCGCCGGCATGTCGATCGCGGCCATCCCCATATAGTGCATCGCCGCGATACCGCCGACGGCGATCAGGCTGGCCGCGGCGATTTGGCGCGTGCCTGCCGCTGTCCGGACGATCAGGAAGGCAGCCAGCATCGCTGCGGCGACAACTCCCAGCGATGCCGCCGAGAGCGCGATCGAGAAGCCGAACTGAAAACCCGGATCATAGCCGAGCATGGCGATGAAGTGCGTCGCCCAGATTCCGAAGGCGGTCGCCAGCGCCCCGCCCGCCTTCCAGCCAAATACGGCGCGCGGCGCGCGGATGGCCTGGCGGAGCATGAGAACCGCGGTCAACGTGGTGAGCACGCACATGCCGGCGGCAAGCGCGACCAGGCGCAGATCGTGCTCTCCGGTGATGCAATAGGCGATCGCGAACATGAAACCTCGTAGCTACTCGCCAGCGTGTAACCGCCAGAAGTTAACAGCCAGTCCCCGAAAGGAAGTTTCTGGTGCCAGGGAAGCGGCGATGGGGCGCGGGGCGAACGGCTCGCGTATCCAGCGGCGATTCGCAGATGGCCTGCTCCCGACGGCGGCAGACGATCGGTGCGCTTCGAACCTGCAATCGCAGCACCGCGCCAGGCCCGTGCAGCCCTGGGGCGATGCACGCGCACCACCGCCGCGCATGGACGGCAAGACCCATATCATGGAGGGGAAGGAGGCATCCGGCCTCAGCCGGCGAGGACACCCAGTCGCACCAGCTCGGCACGGAAAGGCTCGGCGCCGGTGAACACCACGCCGTGAATGCCCTGCTTCCGCGCCGCCTCGACGTTCACGGGCAGGTCGTCAACGAACACCGCGTCGGGCCCCTTCAGCCCGAATCGCTCCAGCGCGAGCGCGTAAATGGCGGGATCGGGCTTGGTCAGCTTCTCGTCGCCCGAGACGACGATGTCGCGGAAGCGCCCGAACAGCCACTCGACCTCCGGCATCCAGTCGCGCCAGAATTCGCCTGAAAAATTGGTGATCGCGTACAGCGGCACGCCCGCCGAATCGAGCTCCTCGATCAGCGCGACCATGTCCGGAAAGGCAGGCCCGAGTTGCTCGGCAAAGCGCGGCCCCCAGAGCGCGATCTTGTCGGCATGCTCCGGGTACAGCGCGCTCAGCTCCGCCGATGTCTCGGCGAAGGGGCGGCCAGCGTCATGCTGGAAATGCCATTCCTTGGTGGCGACCTGCGACAGAAACGCGTCGAGCGCCTGCTCGTTGTCGAACAGGCGCTCGTACACGCGCCGCGGTTCCCAAGGGAAAAGAACGTTGCCGACGTCGAAGATGACGGCGTGCGGCGCGGTTCCCACGGGGGCGATCAGCCCTGGCGTGCCTTGAAACGCTTCTGCGTCTTGTTGATCACGTAGATCCGGCCACGGCGGCGGATCACGCGGTTGTCGCGGTGCCGCCCCTTGAGCGACTTCAATGAATTCACGATCTTCATGACCGATTCGCTTCTCAAATTATCTGGAATGCCGGAAAGAGGGGCTCGCCTATAAGCGCGGGGGCAGGAAGTCAAGGCCGCGCGTGGCGGATGCAGCCGATCGCCGCGTTCGAACGTTCCACCGCCGATGGGCATAGGAAATCCGCTCGACCCGGCCCGCGCCGGCAGGATACATCCATTGCGCCCACGAAACAGGAGTGCGTGTTCGTGAATCCGTATCTGCGTCTTGCCCTGCTTGCCACCCTGCCCGCGCTGGCCGCCGGCTGCACCACCACCGGCGGCCGCCCGCCCGTCGACGTCACCCGCTATCACTTGAACGAGCCGTTCGAGCGGACCACGGTAACCGTCATGCCGATGTCCGGCGCGATGGACGTCACCCCCGAATTCCGCGCCTATGCCGATGCGGTGCAGGCTGAGCTGAGCAAGCAGGGCTATGTCGCCGCCACCAGCGATCGGCCGGCCGGCTACATCGCCTCGGTTTCCTTCACCCGCACCTTGCGCGGCGTGGTGCGCGAGCGCTCGCCGGTCTCGATCGGGCTGGGCGGCGGCAGCTTCGGCGGTGGTGTGGGGCTGGGCGGCGGCGTCTCGTTCGGCGTCGGCAAGCGCAAGCAGAACGAGATTCTCGTCTCGCAGCTCTGGGTGCAGTTGCGCCGCCGCGCCGGTGAGAGCGTGATCTGGGAAGGCCGCGCCGAGACCACCGGCCTCGGCATCAAGGACAACCAGCCTGCCGCCACCGCGCAGCGTCTCGCCGCCGCGCTGTTCAAGGACTTCCCCGGCGAGTCCGGGATCACTACGACGGTGAAATGAGCATTCAGATCAGCGCCGCGTTTGACAGCGGCAACATCCGCGTGGTCGCCATCGAAGGCGACCGGGTCGACTGCGAGATCGTCCTCGATCACCAGTCGGACTTCTTCCAGTGGTTCCACTTCCGCGTCGCTGGCGCGAAGGGGCGGACGCTGACCTTCCGCATCCTCAATGCGGGCAGCTCGGCCTATCCCTTCGGCTGGCCCGGCTACAAGGCGCGCTGGTCGGCCGACCGCGAATCGTGGCGGATGACCGAGACGGAGTATGCTGGCGGCGTGCTCAGCTTCACCCACCACTTCCAGACGGACCTCACGTGGTTCGCCTATTTCGCGCCCTATTCGATGGAGCGGCACCATGATCTGGTCAGCCGCATCGCGCTGCAGGACGGCGTGACCCACCGCCAGCTGGGCACGACGCTGGACGGCCAGCCGATCGACTGCCTCAGCATGGGCGAGGGGCCCAAGCAGGTCTGGCTCTATGCCCGCCAGCATCCGGGCGAGAGCATGGCCGAATGGTGGATGGAAGGGGCGCTGGAGTTCCTCACCGATGAGGACAATGCGGTGGCGCAGGCGCTCCGCAGCAAGGCCACCTTCCACTGCGTGCCCAACATGAACCCGGACGGCTCGCGCCGCGGCCATCTGCGCACCAATGCGGCGGGGGTGAACCTCAATCGCGAATGGCACACGCCGACGCCCGAGCGCAGCCCGGAAGTGCTGGCGGTGCGCAACGCCATGGACGCAACCGGCGTGGATTTCGCGATGGACGTCCATGGCGACGAGGCGATCCCCGCCAACTTTCTCGCCGGCTTCGAAGGCATCCCGAGCTGGACCGACGAATTGGGCGAGAAATTCTACGAATTCGGCCGGCGCCTCGCCGCGCACACCCCCGATTTCCAGACCGAGCTCGGCTACGACAAGTCGCCCCCGGGCAAGGCCAACCTCGCCATGTCGACCAACCAGCTCGCCGAGCGCTTCGGCGCGGTGTCGATGACGCTGGAAATGCCGTTCAAGGACCATGACGCGAACGCCGATCCCGAGTTCGGCTGGTCGCCGATACGCAGCAAGCTGCTCGCCCATGCCTGCCTCGAAACGCTGGCCGGGATGATCGACACGCTGTGATCGCGATCCGGGAAGGCGGGCTGGACGACGTCCAGGTGCAGGACCTCCTGCGCCTGCACGCCTCGGGCATGCTCGCCAACTCGCCGGCCGAAAGCTGCCACTTCCTCGATCTCTCAGGCCTGCGGGCGACGGACGTGACCTTCTGGAGCGCCTGGGAGGGCGATGCCCTGCTCGGCATGGGGGCGCTCAAGCAGCTCGATGCGGAGCACGGCGAGATCAAGTCGATGCGCACGGTGCCCGCACACCTCGGCAAGGGCGTTGGGGCGGCGATGCTGTCGCATATCCTGTCCGCCGCCCGGGCGCGGGGGCTGGCGCGGCTGAGCCTGGAGACGGGGACCGCCCCGGCGTTCGAGCCGGCGATCCGGCTCTACACCCGCCATGGTTTCGTCCCCTGCCCGCCCTTTGGCGACTATCGGGACGATCCCCACAGCCGGTTTCTGACACTGGCGCTGTGACGCGGTGACCGAGAAGGACATTGCAGGCGGCAGGCACCCTGCCATGGGCATTGGGAGAGGAAAGCCGCGCCGGGATCGCGGCTGCTGACCGAAGCTTAGGCTTCCGAAGGCGGGGCGAGCAACAAAACTGCTGGGCGCCGCAACGCACATCACTGCGCGCAGGAAGGCCTTACCGAAAGCACAAGACGGCAGCCGCTTCATTCGACGGTTCGGGCGACGATCGCCCGTTTGTCTGGAATCGGGTGGGAAGCGGACAGGCAGCTTATGAACGAAAGCTGTGGCTTTCAGCGGTAAATGTCACGAATGTCAGCACTAGGTGACGCCGATGACGAGGGTGCTGCGGGCGGCTTCCACGACATCCTCGCTGATGGTTGCGAGGCCGTTGATCTTCAGCACGCGCTCG
>NZ_JAAILI010000040.1 GCF_012650175.1 Sphingomonas sp. S2M10 | reverse complement strand
GACCCTCAACCGCGTCGAGGAGGTCACCGCTGACATCGTTCAGGCCGCGCGCGATTGCCTCGTCATCGGACCCGGCAACTGACAAATAGCGCGATCAGAACGCCGCCATTTAGCGCGAGCGTTTACAGGCCGTCTCGCAGCAGATCCATGCGATCTTCGCCGACTATACCGATCTGATCCAGCCGCTGTCGCTTGACGAAGCCTATCTCGACGTGACGGAAGACCGCCGCGGGCTTGGCACCGCCTGGGCAACCGCCAAGGAGATCCGCGCGCGCATCCTGGCCCAGACCGGGCTCACCGCCTCGGCGGGCGTCTCGTACAACAAGTTCCTCGCCAAGCTCGCTTCGGACCATCGAAAGCCCAACGGCCAGTTCGCGGTGACGCCGGAGATGGGCGCGGCGTGGGTGGAGACGCTACCGGTGTCGCGCTTCCATGGTGTCGGGCCGGTGACCGCCGCCAAGATGCAGCGGCTGGGGATCGAGACTGGCGCCGACCTGCGCGCCAAGTCGCTCGACTTTCTACAGCGGCATTTCGGCAGCAGCGCCGAATGGTACCACCAGATCGTCCGCGGCGTAGACGAACGGCCGGTGAACCCCAATCGGGAGCGGAAATCCTCTGGCTCCGAAACCACCTTCAGTCGCGACCTGACCGAGGATGCGGAGATCGAGGCGGCGGTGCTGGGCCAGGCCGACGACGTATGGGAATGGTGCGAACGCACCCAGGGATTCGGTCGGACGGCGACCGTCAAAATCAAATATGCCGATTTTCAGATCATCACCCGCAGCCGCAGCCACACCGCGCCGATCACCAGCCGCGAACAGCTCCACGCGGCGAGTATCGCCCTGCTCCGATCGGTACTGCCGACGCCCAAGGGCATCCGGCTGGTCGGGGTAACCGTCTCCAACTTCGAGCGCGGGCTGGCCGAGCCGTTGCCGCTGTTCGGCCACGCCGACGCACCGTAAGCGGCGCGATTTCAATGCCCTGCGATCCGGGAACCGGGTTCGCGCGTCGCGCGCTTTCTTGCCGACAGGAACAGGGGAAGCAGGATGGATCGAAAGGGGCGCGACGCGCACAGCCCATGGGCGATGCCATGGGGCGGCTGGAAGGCGGTGCTGTGGCGCAGCTGGAACGAGGCGAGCGACGACAATATCGGGCTGATCGCCGCTGGCGTGGCGTTCTACGGCTTCCTCGCGCTGGTGCCGCTGCTCGGCGCAGTGGTGCTGAGCTACGGGCTTGTCGCCGATCCGGTGACGGTCCTGCACGACGTACGGGGGCTTTCCACCATCCTGCCCCGCGAAATCGCCGCCGTCATCGGTGACCAGCTGCTTGGCCTCGTCCGCAGCCCCGACGAGCGGAAGGGGTTCGGCATCCTGTTCGCGCTAGGCATCGCGCTGTTCGGCGCGCGCAACGGGGCGGGCGCGATCATCGCCGCGCTCAACATCGCCTATGAGGAGAAGGAAAAGCGCAACTTCGTCTGGGTGAACCTCACCGCCATTGCGATCACCCTGGGCGCCGTGCTGGCGGCGGTGCTGGCGGCCATCGCGATGACGGCGCTGGGCGCGCTGGATCGTCTGCTGCCCTTCGCGCCCGAGGCGCTGCTCCTGGTCGGCAAGGTCGCGAGCCACGTGCTGTTGACGCTGGCGGGAGCGGCGGGCGCAGCGGCGCTGTATCGTTTCGGACCATCTCGCGCGAAGCCGCGCTGGACCTGGATCACGCCGGGATCGCTGCTCGCGGCCTTGCTGTGGCTGGCGCTGACGCTCGGTTTCGGCGCCTATGTTCGTTATGTCGGACGCTTCGATGCGACCTATGGGTCGCTCGGCGCGATCGTCGCGCTGCTCACCTGGCTGTATCTTTCCGCATATGTGCTGCTGTTCGGTGCCGAGCTCAACTCGGAACTGGAACACCAGACCGAGCACGACACCACCACCGGCGCGCCCCAGCCGCTCGGCCAGCGCCGCGCCTGGGTGGCGGACAACGTTGCTGAGTGAGGGCTAACAACGGCTCGTCGCGCGGGCGGTGGCCCTGCCCCGCCCGCTTCCCTTATAGCGGCACGATGCCTCGCCTTCCCCTGATCCCGCTGCTGATGGCGCTGCTCTGCGCCACCGTTCCCGCAAAGGCCCAGCAGAACGGCTTCGACCTGGCCGGACCCGAGCTGAAGCTGACGGTCACACGCGACGGCGCCACGCTGCCGATCGGCGCGGTCCCGTCGCTACAGCCCGGCGACAAGGTGACGGCGGAAGCGGCGCTGCCGCCCGATCAGTCCGCGCACTACCTGCTGGTTGTTGCGTTTCTGCGCGGCGCGACCAACCCGCCGCCCAAGGACTGGTTCTTCGTTGCCGAAACCTGGCGCAAGAAGAAGAATCGGCTGGCACTGACCGTGCCCATGGGCGCCGAACAGGCCGTGCTGCTGCTGGCACCGGATACCGGCGGTGGGTTCGATGCGGTGCGCGACGCGGTGCGCGGCCGGCCGGGCGTTTTCGTTCGCGTCGCGCAGGACCTGTTCCAGGCCTCGCTCGATCGCGCGCGGCTGGACGCCTTCGTCGCCGCGATCGCGCGGATCGGCGATACCGCGCCCGAACGCCTCGCCACCGCCGCACCGGTGCTGGCCAATGCGCTGCGGATCAAGCTCAATGCCGATTGTCTGGCGCGCCCGCGCGGGCTGCAGGCGGCCTGCCTCACCCAGAACCGCGACTCGCTGGTGCTGCAGACGCAGCGCGGCACCACGCTCGCCGAGACGCTGACCGGCACCCCCGCCGACCTCGCCTACAGCATCGCCGCCACGCCCCAGGCCGGCGGCGGCTATTACAGCTCATATATCGGGCTGGCGCGCGATGTGGCGAAGCTGTTCGGCGCGTTCCGCAGCCCGCAATATCAATATCTTCCGGCGCTGGCGCTGGGCCGCGGCGACACGCTGAAGCTGCTGCTCAACGCCGCGCCCTCGTTCCAGAGCCCGCGATCGGTGCTCGCCGCGCCGCTGCCGCCGATCGGCGCGGCAACCCCGCCGATCTGGCAGGCGGGCGGGCCGACGCCGGTATGCCTCGCCCAGCCAGGGCTGACGCTCCCGCTCGAAGACGCACCGTTGCTTTACGCCACCGATTATGCTCGCACGCTATCCGTGCAGGTGACCAGCAACGAGGGCAAGACGCACGACTTCCCCGTGGTGGCCGATGTCGAGAAGGGCGGTGTTCGGCTGGAAGGCGCTGTACCGGCGGATCTCGGCACCGTCTCCAACGCGGTACTCCAAGGGCAGTGGGGCTTCGACGGCTTCACCGGGCCCCGCCTGCCGGTGCAGCTCGACGCGATGGGTGCCTGGCGCGCGCTGCCGGATGGCGCCGTGGTGGTAGGTCGGGAACATCCGCTGGTGCTGCGCGGGGGTGCGGCCTTCTGTGTCAGCCAGATCGCGCTGAGCGATCCCGCCGGCATGCGCGCGCCGGTGCCGTTCAAGGTCACGGGCCAGGACGAGCTGACCATGACGCTGCCGCTCAAGGCCGTGAAGCCGGGTGCGCTGACGCTGAACGTCGCCCGCTTCGGCACCGCCCCGCCCGACACGATTCCGCTCGTCGCGCGGCTAGAGGCGAGTCGGCTCGATCGCTTCGTGGTGCACGAAGGCGATCGCGAGGGGGTGCTGGAAGGCGCGCGGCTGGACCAAGTGACCGGACTGGATTGGCGGGGCCTGCACTTCACCGCCGGCACGCTTTCCCGCGGCGCGGAGGGCGACCGCCTGACCATGGCGATCGACGCCCCCGTGCCCGCCGGAGACGGGGAAGCAGTGGTCCGGCTTCGGGACGGACGCACGGTAAAGCTCGCAGTGCGGGCAACCGCGCCCCGCCCGGTCGCGACGCTGCTCAGCCGCGCCGCGGCGGACCAGACCGCACGCAACGGCCTGCCGATCGCCCTGCCGGACGGCGTGCTGCCGGCCGATGCCGCGATGGACTTCTCGTTCCGGATCACGAAGGGGGCTCTCGGCGACGGCGGCATGGTGGAAATTGCCGGACCCGAAGGTCATGGGGCCAGTCTGGGCTTTCGCGACGGCGCGCTGCAGCGGGTAGGGAAGAACGTCGTGGTGGCGCATTTCGCGCCGCGCACGCTGCTCGGCGCCGGCATTGCCGGGAAGCTGCGCTATCGACTGGTGCAGGACGGAATGGCGGGCGACTGGCAGCCGCTCGTCACGCTCGCGCGGCTTCCCGGGCTCGCCCGGCTCTCCTGTTCTGCCGACGCCGCGACATGCACCCTTTCCGGCGACGATCTGTTCGTCGTCGCCGCGATCGGCGACAAGCCGGACTTCGTCGGCGCGACGCCGGTGCCGCTGGGGTTCGTCGGCGGTAGCATCACGCTGCCGCGCCCCGCGGGGAAGACTCTGTATCTGCGGCTGCATGACGCACCGGACGATGTCGCGACGGTAACGCTGCCGGGCTGACCGCGCGCGGCGGACGCCACGCGGAACCGGCGCATCGCTTCGCCCGTTAGAGAACATAACAGGATCAATCAGGAGGCGATCATGGCCGAGCCGCTGCACAACCCGAAGCTGGACGAACATCCCGGCTCGAATACCGAAAAGGATCCGGATGATTGGGTCTCGGGCGACGATCCGATGACCGGCGCGCAGGCATCCTATCTCACCACCTTGCTCGAGGAAGCCGGCGAGCCGCCCATCGAAGGTACACTGAACAAGGCGGAGGCCTCGAAACGGATCGACATGCTGAAGGAACAGCTCGGCCGCTGAGCCGCGACAGGCGGGGCTCAGCCCCGCTTGCCGGGAGCGTCAACGGCTCGCGGTCGACGAGACGATGGCGGCGGTGGCTACCGTCTGCGGCGTCAGCTTCTTCAAAATGCCCCGCATTCGGCGAGGATTGCGTCCACGTCGCGGCCCCGCGCAGCAGCCATGCGGATGCGGGCCTCGTTCGAGAGCACGTTCCACGCGGCTTCCTCGATTTCGGCCCACAAGGCCCTTGGCACCGCCACGATCCCATCCGCATCGGCAAACACGACGTCGCCGTTCGCGATGGTAACCTCGCCCATGGTGATCGGACGATTCATCGCCTTGAGCGTGCCTTCATATTTGATGTCGTCGCAGGTCTGGCTACGCGCATAGACCGGCAGGCCAAGCGCGCGGACATCGGCGGTATCCCGCGTGGCCCCGTCGATCACCGCGCCGACGGCACCCGAACGAATGGCAAGATTGGCGTTGAGATCACCGAAATAGGCATATTCCGGAACGTCGGTCGCCACCATGATCACGTCGCCAGGTCGCACAAAACGATAGGATTGCAGCGCGCCGTAGATGCCGTGCCACGGACCATCGGGCGAGCGATCGGGGCGCTGCGCCAGCGCCGCCAGTTCGATCGTCTTGGCACGACCTAGGAACTTGCCGCCGCTGGTCGGGCGCAGTGCCTTGGGCAGTACCACGCGGTGTCCCCGTTCCTTGAGGATGTCCGAAAGCACCGGCGAAGAAAGATGCGGCAGCATCGCCCGGAACCGTATGACCTCTGCCTGGCGGAAGCCGGCGGCGACCGTCTCGGCGATCACCAGGTCGTGATGCTGGTTGATGTCGATCTGCTCGATCGGGTCGAGGTCGAACAGGATCGGGCGGGTGCCGAAGCGGCGGGTGGCCGGCCCTTCGCCCGTGCGGCGGACGATATAGAGGCTCATCGCCTCCACGATCGTCTCGGGCAGGTCGATGCTGTTCGGAATCCGGTCCGTGCCATAGGCAGGGCCCTGGCCCGTCCAGCAATATTGCTTGGCGCGGGTGACCGCGATCAGGCTGTCCGCCTCCGGTTCCGCCAGCAGTCGCTCGATCGCCCGGCTGATCGTGTCGGCAGTGACGAAGGGCGCGGTGCACAGCAGCTGCACCCAGATGTCCGCATCGGGCCGCTGCGCGCATTCCCAGGCGAACATGCCGTGGCCGTCGGTGGCGTTGCTCGCCAGCTCAGTCGGGCGCTGCAGCCAGGTGACGGGCAGGTCGCTTGCCAAATCCGCCATGGCCTTGCTCTCGGTGTCCAGGCACACTTCGGTTATCGCCGGACAATCCAGTGCCTGAAGCAGCTTGCGCTTGAACAGGTGCTCGCCGTCCAGAATGCGGGTGTTCTTTTCCGATACGCGTTCGCTATTCCCCTTGGCGGGGACGAAGGCGACGATCTTCAGGGGCTTAGCCATGCATCATATCCTTGGCATGCAACATGCCGTGCAGACGTCCCTCCCCGTCGGTCACAGGCAAAACCAATAGGCCGCTTTCATGCTCGCGCAGGAGCAGCAGCGCATCGCCCAGCGTCGCGGTGACGTCGATCACGCGCGGATGGGGCTGCATCAGCGCGGCGGCCGGCGTATCATAGACATCGCGGCGCGACTGGAAGTGCCGGCGTATGTCGCCATCGACGACGAGGCCGAGCAGGCGTCCGCAGGCGCCGACGACGCATGCCGCGCCCATCCTTCCCGCTGACATGGCAGCGAGCAGATCGGCGACGGGCGCCTCGGGTCCGACCATCGGCAGTTCCTCCCCCGTGCGCATCAGCGTGCGGATCGCGAGCGATTGGCGGCCAAGGAGGCCGGCAGGATGGTGGCGCAGGAAATCGCCCCGGGTGAAACCCTGCGTGCGGCTGACAGCGACCGCCAGCGCATCGCCGATGGCGAGTTGCAGCGTCGTGCTCGAGGTCGGCGCCATGCCGATATGGTCCGCTTCCCCTGCGGTACAGGCCGGGATGAGGATGTCGACCGCCCGGCCGAGCGGCGAATCCGGCCGGCCGATGACGCCGATCAGCACGCAGGCCCGGCCCTTCAGCACCGGCAGGATGCGCAGGATCTCGTCGGTGGTGCCGCTGTTGGAAAAGAGCAGGACCACATTGCCATCCTGCACCGCGCCGAGATCACCATGGGCGGCCTCGCCTGCGTTGAGCGGGAAGGCGGGCGTACCGAGGCTGGAGAACGTTGCAGCCACCTTGGCGGCGATCAGCCCGGACTTGCCCATGCCAAGGCAGGTGAGCGGGCTCGCCTGCCCCGCGATCACTGCAACGGCATCGGCGAGCGCCGGCGGCAGCACCGCCTCAAATGCCTGCAGCGCGCAGCGTTCTGCGGCGATCACCTCGGCTGCCCAGGCAAGCGCCTGGCCGTTCTCCGCCGCCGACGGGCGGGCGATGGCACCGAGCTTCATGCCGCCTCCCTGACGGGATCGGCGAACCGCCGAAGCCGGCCGACTCCAGCCTCCCAGCGGGCGCTGTCGAGCGTGCGCACCGCGCGATCGATCACCATCGCGCCGGTCAGCGCCGGGTCGGTGGGATAGAAGGCCTCATTCGCATAGTGATAGCCAAACCAGCGTTGCACTGCCGCGCATTCCGGGCGCTCAGCGCGACCGGCTCGGATGGCTGCAAGAAAGGCGGCGAGATCAGGTTCGGCGTGCAGCCAGGGCGCGCTGGCGAAGCGCGAGCGGCGATGCATCGGCGTGCCGAACGCCGCGGCGATGGCAAAGCTCTTGGAGTCGCCCAGCACGACTCCGTCGACATGGCGGGCAAGTGCCATGGTGGGCGGGACGTCGAATACCGGCTCATCGACAAGGATCGTGCCGTCGAGGTCTGTGATGAAGTCGAGCAGCGTATCGCGTTCAACGTGCAGCTTGTTCAGCGGATGATCGGTGACGACAAGCGTCACCCCTGCGGTCTGCGCCTCGGCCGCGATCGCGGCAACCAGCGCCTGGTTGCTCAGTGCGCCGGGACGATGCTGGAGAAAGAAGTTCTCCGCATGCTCATATTCCAGCGGCAGCAACACGGCCGGCCGATCGGCAGGGATGCCGATATGGCGGAACACCGAGTCGCGATCATAGACTGCTGCCTGCCAATGCGCGTCCATGTCGGTCCAGAAGGGCGCGATCAGCGCATCGATCCGCGCGACGGCATCCGGCGCTAGCGCGGGCATGGCGCCATTGACGAAGGGCGCATCGGTGAAATGCACGGTGTTCGCCGGCGACACCGGGCCGAACGGCGCCGTCACCGCTTCCATCACGTAGCGCACGGTTCCGGGAAACGCCTGCGGCGTCTCGAAATCGGCACTGCGACACAGTACGAGATCGGGTGCGAGCGCGCGAACATAGGCGATCAGGCCGTCGCGATCCTTCGGTACCGTCCGCAGGCTGGGGTGGTCGGCGTCGTCGACGATGGCCCAATGCAGCTCAGGCAGATCGGCACAACGCGCCAGATCGCTCGGCCCCAGGCCAGTATTGTTCCAGGGAACCGGTGCGAGAACATGTACTTCGGCTTCGCCAGCGACGCGCCGGATCAACGGCTCGATCACGTGTTCGAACCACCACGGCGTCACTGCAGGAAGGTAAAAGAGGATCTTCACGCCTTCGCGCTCCCCGGATTGCCCGGCGCGGCGTCGCTTTGACGGTTGATGCGTTCTGCCAATGCCTGCTCCATCACGCTCGCGAGGCAAGAACACAGCCCCGTCCGTCTCTTATAGGAACAGCCGCAGGTCCAACGGGTGCTGGTACTAGGAAAAACTTGCCTAGTGCCGCCGCCGGCCCGGAACCCATACCGTTGCGACCTGTTGGGGCGGGCATCCCGACGAGCGGCGCAGGAGCATGCCATGGCCGACCAGCAACGATCCTCGCGCCTGCTTCTGATCCTGGCCGCGATCCTGGCGCTGGTGGGCCTGGCGATCGGCGGGGGCGGGCTGTGGCTCGCGCTGCTGGGCGGATCCATCTACTATCTGCTGGCAGGGTTGGCGCTGCTGGCCACGGCCTGGCTGCTGGTTCGGCGACGCGCGGCGGCGCTGACGCTCTATGCGGTGCTGCTGATCGCGACGATGGTCTGGGCGGTGGCCGAGGCGGGCTGGGACTTCTGGGCGCTCGCCCCGCGCGGCGACATTCTCGTGCCGCTCGGCATCGTGCTGGCGCTGCCCTGGGTGACGCGGCGGCTGGGCTCGGCGCGCTGGCCGGGACGCGCGTGGCCGCTCGTCGGCAGCCTGGGCATCGCCGCGCTGGTGCTGCTCGCCACCGCCTTTACCAATCCGCACGATCTGGCCGGCGAACTGCCCGGCGCACGCGGCATCGCGCCGGCAAGCGTGTTGGGCGGCACGCCGAAGGAGGACTGGACCGCCTATGGCCGCTCATGGCGCGGCGATCGCTGGTCGCCGCTCGACCAGATCACGCCGGCCAATGCCGCGAGGCTGGAAAAGGCCTGGGAATTCCACACCGGCGACCTCAAGACCGGCAGTGACCCCGACGAGTTCACCTACGAAGTGACGCCGATCAAGGTCGGCAACCTCGTCTACCTCTGCTCGCCGCACAATATTGTATTCGCGCTCGATGCCGAGAGCGGCAAGCAGGTTTGGCGCTATGATCCGCAGATCCGATCCTCGCAGGAAATGCAGCATCTCACCTGCCGCGGCGTCTCCTACCACAGCAACGGCGCGGCACCCGGCACCGGCGGCGTGTGCGCCAATCGCATTCTCATGGGCACCAACGACGCCCGGCTGATCGCGCTCGACGCTGCGACCGGCCGTCCCTGCCCCGGCTTCGGCACCAACGGCCAGGTCGATGTGTGGCCGGGCCTGCCCGGGCAGCAGCGCGGCTGGTGGCAGATCACCTCGCCGCCCGTGATCATCGGCAATCTCGCCGTGTTCGGCGGGGCGGTCTATGACAACAAGACGACCTTCATGCCCTCGGGCGTGGTACGCGGCTATGACGTGAACACCGGCCGCGCGGTCTGGGCGTTCGATCCGGCCAATCCCGGTGATACCGCCCCGAAGGCCCCCGGCGCCGGCCGCTACACGCCCTCAAGCCCGAATAGCTGGACGATCGCCGCCGCCGATCCGGCGCTGGGCCTGGTCTACATTCCCACCGGCATGGCCGCGATCGACCAATGGGGCGGCCGCCGCTCGCCCGAGACCGAGCGCTTCGCCACTTCGGTAATCGCGCTGGAGGCGGCGACCGGCAAGGTCCGCTGGACGTTCCAGACTGTCCATCACGATCTGTGGGACATGGACGTCCCCGCCCAGCCCGCGCTGGTCGACCTCAACCTGCCCGGCCGCGGCCGCGTGCCTGCGCTGATCCAGTCGACCAAGACCGGCAATATCTTCGTCCTCGACCGCCGCACCGGCCAGCCGGTGGTGCCGGTGCGCGAGATCCCGGTGCCGCAGGGTGCCGCGCCGGGCGACCGCACGGCTCCCACCCAGCCCGAGTCCGCGCTCAGCCTGATGCAGAAGCAGCGCGTCACCGACGCGGATATGTGGGGGGCGACGATGTTCGACCAGCTCGCCTGCCGCATCAAGTTCAAGCGGCTGCGCTACGAGGGGCCTTTCACCCCGCCGTCGCAGCAGGGCACGCTGGTCTTCCCCGGGAATTTCGGGGTGATGGACTGGGGTGGCATGGCGATCGACCCCGTGCGCATGATCGCCTTTGCCCACCCGAACTACATGGCGTTCGTCGACCGGCTGGTGCCGCGCCAGGAATCGGACGCCGCTCCCCGCGGTCAGCGGGGTCCCGCCGGTGGATCGGATTTCAGCGGTTCGGACATCAAGGGCTTCAACCCGAACACCGGCGCACCCTTCGCGGTGGCACTTAATCCGTTCCTCTCGGCGCTTGGTCTGCCGTGTCAGGCGCCGCCCTGGGGCTATGTCGCCGGCATCGACCTGGTGAGCGGCAAGACGGTGTGGCGGCACCGCAACGGCACCTCGCGCGACCAGACGCCCGTACCCCTGCCGTTCAAGCTGGGCGTGCCATCGCTCGGCGGGCCGATGCTGACAGCGGGCGGCGTCGCGTTCATGGGCTCGGCACTCGATTATTATTTGCGCGCCTATGACGTGACGACGGGCAGGGTTTTGTGGCGCGGCCGCCTGCCGGCCGGGGGCCAGGCGACGCCGATGAGCTACTGGTCGGCCAAGAGCGGGCGTCAGTTCATCGTAATCGCCGCCGGTGGCCATGGTTCGCTCGGAACGAAGCGCGGTGATTCAATTGTCGCCTATGCTCTCCCCAAGGCTGTGCAGTGATGCCGCGGATGCTTATAGGCAGCCCTTGATCCATGATATGGGTTTGACTTTCCCCCTGAAATACATGTCTGATCCGACACGGGCCTGATCGGCTCGCATAACGGGGACAGGGCATTTTGCGACGTTCGCTGATCCTCATGGGTCTGACCGGCCTGCTGCCGATCGTGGTGCTGGGATCGGCCTATGGTGCGGTCACCCTGCGCGAGCAGCGAGCGGCGCTGGACCGGCAGGCGGTGCTGGCGAGCCGCTCGACCGCAAGACTGGTCGGTCGCGAGATCGCCGCTACCGTGGATGCGGTCAAGATGATCAGCCGCTCACCGACGCTCGACGGCGCTATTAACCGCCCCGGCTTCACGGAGCTGGCCCGGCGCTTGATGGAAGATCATCCGAACTGGGCGACCCTGAGCGTTGCCGATTCCAATGGCAACCGCCTGCTCGACCTGCCCAGGCCGATCGGCGGCAAGCTGGGCAAGGTAATCGATCCGTCCAGTCTCGCCCGCGCCGTGCGAACGCGCCAGCCCCAGGTTGGCCATGCGATCCGCGGCCCAAGCCGAACGGCATTCGCCGTGCGAGCACCGGTGGTGCGGCGGAGCGCCGTCCCTTACGTCGTTTCCGCGATTATCCCGATCAAGGCCATGCAGCCTCTGTTGTTCGCGGAAGAGGTTCCCGCCGATTGGCGCCTGCGCCTGTTCGACAAGCGTGGTGCGGTCATCGCACAGGCCGGCTCGGCCGGCGGCGAGGCTGTGCAATCGGTCGTCGCCGCCGTGCCGGAGGCCGGCTGGCAGGTGGAAGTGGCGGTGCCGCGCGGCAGCTTCACCGCATTCACCCGGCAGACGCGCATCGTGCTTCTTGGCGGCGGGATCGTGGCGCTGGCGTTGTTCGCGGCGCTGGGCTTGGCCCTGATGGTCGAACTGCGCCGTTTCCGCCAGCGCCAGGCGGCGATTGTGCAGGCGCAGCGGCTGGAGGCGCTGGGTCGGCTGACCGGTGGTGTCGCACATGATCTCAACAATCTGCTGACGCCCATTCTCGGCGGTCTCGATCTGCTGCGCGCCCGGATCGGCGAAGATCCCAAGGCGCTGCGCTACATCGAAAGCGCGACGAGCAGCGCCGAGCGTGCGCGCAGCCTGGTCGCGCGGCTGCTCGCTTATGCGAGGCGCCAGGCGCTGACCCCGGCGGCGATCGACGTGGCCGCCCTGCTCGCGGACCTGCAGGAACTGCTTCAGCGCTCGGTCGGCCCGACGATCAGCTGCGAGATCCGCACCGCGCCGGAATTGCTGGCCGTTCGCGCCGATCGCAATCAGCTGGAGCTGGCGGTACTCAACCTGGTGATCAACGCACGCGACGCGATCAAGACGGGAAGCCGGATCAGCGGGACCATCCAGGTCGACGTTCGTCCCCCCCGCCGCGAGGATGTGCGGAACTTGCCGCGCGGCGATTATCTCGCGCTGTCCGTCCGCGACGACGGCTGCGGCATGGACGCCGCGACGCTGCGCCGTGCGATGGAGCCCTTCTTCACCACCAAGGCGGGGGATCGCGGTACCGGACTGGGTCTGTCGATGGTTCATGGCTTTGCCGAGCAGTCCGCCGGGCGGCTGGTTCTGGAAAGCGCGCCCGGCCAGGGCACCACCGCCACGCTGATCCTGCCGACAACCGACGCGCCGCCACCAGTGCGCGACGAGACGCGTGCCCGGCCGACCCGTACCGCCGAGATCCTGCTCGTCGACGACGATCCCGCCGTGCGTGAAGCCGCGGCCGAGGTACTCCGCGCGCATGGCCATCGGGTGGTCGAGGCGGAGTCGATGCGCCAGGGCCTGGCAGCGCTCAGCGGCGCACCGGGCACCGCGCTGGTGATCACCGATTACATGATGCCGGGTGGGACCGGCGGCGAGTTCATCGCCCGGGCTCGCCATGCGGGCCTTCCGCAGCGCTTCCTGCTGCTCACCGGCTATACCGATACCGCGGAAGATCTGCCCGGCGACGTGCCGCAGCTGCGCAAGCCCTTCCGCGAACGCGAGTTGCTGGAAGCCGTCGACGCGCTGCTCGCCTGAGCAGCCTTACATCTCACCGGGCGCGGGCAGCCATGCCGGATCGAACCGGATGCGGCGCGGCGGCAGGGGCGAGATTCTGCGCAAAGCCTCGATGTCGCCGAGCACGATGCACTGGCCATGCCGGGCGATCAGCCCTTCCCGCTCGAGCAGGCGCATCGTCCGGTTGACGTGGACAGCGGTGAGCCCCAGCACGTCGCCCAGCAACTCTTGGGTCAATGGCAGATCGAACCGGCCGCCCTCGACCATCCCGATCTTGATTAGCCGATCGTGGAAGTCGAGCAGCAGCCGCACCAGCCGTTCGCGCGCGGAGGATTTGCCCATGGCCGCAACGATGTCCATCAATGCCAGCCGTTCGATCTGCACTGCCATGAACAGCAAGGGCCCTAGCCGCGGATAGTCGATCAGCAGCGACCGCATGCGCGTGAGCGGCACCTTCGCCACGCGGCACTCCGTCACCGCTGTCAGCGCATCTGCCGCCGCATCGAGCACCATGCTGGGTGTTCCCATCATGTCGCCGGTAATGTGAACCTTGACGATCTGCCGCTGACCGGCGGGGAGGCAAAGCGAGGAGGTGGCCCACCCCTCGATCAACAGGTAGATCCCGTCTACCGGGTCGCGCTGTCGGCGTATAACGCTCTGTCGGCGATAGACGATCTCCGGATCGCCCATGTTGCGCAGAACTTCGGCTTCCACTTCGCTGAGCGACGCCTGTTCGTGGAACCGCGTCAACGGGTAGTTCGGCACCCAAATGTTCCCCTCTCCGGACGTATCCCCACCGACATTCCGCCTGTCAGCGGAACGACGACGGGTGCGAGCGTGTCCCCACACGATCGCAAACGTCTCCTATCGGGGCGGATGCCCGCTGACAATCATTCCGCTGTCGGCATTTTTGCTTAACCTGTTATAAGAAATAGGCTTTTGTCTGATGGTGCAATCGCTTCCGGGTCAGAGGTCGGGTAGCTCGGCGAGCAGCTTGTCGGGCGTGATCGGGAAGCTGCGCACGCGCACCCCGCAGGCATGGTAGATCGCGTTGGCGATCGCCCCCGCCGCGCCGCAGATGCCGAGCTCGCCGACGCCCTTTGCCTGGAGCGGGCTGCCCGCCGGATCGCGCTCGTCGACCAGCACCACGTCCAGCGCGGGCACGTCGGCGTTCACCGGCACGTGATATTCGGCAAGGTCGTGGTTGACGAGGTGGCCGTCGCGCGGGTCGAACATCAGCGCCTCGGTCAGCGCGCTGCCGATCCCCCACACCATGCCGCCCAGGCACTGCGACGTCGCGGTCTTCTCGTTGAGCGCGCGGCCCAGCCCGAACGCGCCGGTCATCCGCCGCACCCGCGTCTCTCCGGTATAGGCGTTCACGCCCATCTCGACGAAGAAGGCGCCGTACATCGCGATGGCGAACTGCTCGTCGATCCCGCCATTCTTGAAATGACCGGTCTCGGTGAGGTCGGCCTTGAGCAGTTCGGTGAACGGGATGCGGCGATTGCCCGTGATCGCCTCGCCGTCCTTGAGCGTGAGATCGGCCTCGTCGCAGCCGAGCTGGTCGGCAATTTGCTCGCGGATCGCCTCGCAGGCCGCGAACACCGCCGAGCCGGTGGACGCCGCGCCCCAGCTACCGCCCGAGCCCGAACCCGGCGGATAGCGGGTGTCGCCCAGCTGGACGAGGATCTTCTCCGGCGGCAGGCCGAGCATCTCGCCCGCGATCTGGCCGAGAATGGCATAGGTGCCCGTGCCGATATCGGTCATGTCGCTTTCGACCATGGCGGTGCCGTCGGTCGACAGCGTCACCCTGGCCTGCGCCTCGTTGAGATTGTGGACGCGGCATGCCGTCGCCATGCCGGTACCGATCCACCACTCGCCTTCGCGGCGCTGGAGCGGGCGGCGGTCGCTGCCGTCCCAGCCGAAGCGCTCGGCGCCGATCTTGAGGCATTCCGCCAGCCGCCGCGAGCTATAGGGCAGACCCTGGCTCGGATGCTCTTCGGGAATATTGCGCAGCCGCAGCTCGACCGGATCGATGCCGCTGACCAGCGCCAGCTCGTCCATCGCCGCCTCGAGGCACTGCATGCCCACCGCCTCGCCCGGCGCGCGGACCGAGCCCGCGGTCATCCGGTGGATGCGGGCGAGATCGATCCGCAGCGTGCGGTGCGCGCCGCGATAGAGGAACTCGCTGGCCTGGGTGACCGGCTCGGCGAATTCCTCGCCGGGCAGGTTGGACACCCACGCCTCATGGCCGAAGCCGTCCAGCCGCCCCTCGGCATCGGCGGCGAGGCGGATGCGCTGGCGCGTCTCGGAGCGGCGCATCACCGTCTGGAACACCTGCTGGCGGCTCATCACCACCCGCACCGGCCGGCCGAGCTCGATCGCCGCTACCGCCGCCGCGGTCAGCTCCGCGCTGATGCCGAGCTTGGAGCCGAAGCCGCCGCCGACATAGGGCGCGATCAGCCGCACCTGCTCGGGCTCGAGCCCCAGCGCGTCGGCAAGCTCCTTCTGGTTGTATTTGAGCATCTGCAGGCTCGAATGGGCGGTGAGCGTGTTGCCGTCCCATTCGGCGATGCTGGCATGCGGCTCCATCGCCGCGCTGGCATGGCCCTCAGTCGTGTAGGTGACGTCGACCGCATGCGCGGCATCGCGCATCGCCGCGTCGAGATCGCCCTGCTGCACCGGCTCGCCGAACGGTTCGTGGCTGGCGCGGCCGTCCTCGGAATCGAGCGGCACCTTGGCGGGATCATCGGCGCGATAAGCGATGCGCAGCCGGGTGGCGGCGTCGCGCGCCTGCTCGAACGTCTCGGCGACGACGAGCGCGACCGGCTGGCCGTGATAATCGACCTTATGGATCTCGCGCACCGGCGACTCGCCCGCCCCGCCCTGCGCCGAGCGGGTGATCATCCGCGGATCGGCGATCACCGCCAGCACGCCGGGCATGGCGAGCACGGGCGCGGACTCGATCTCGACCACTTCACCCCGGCTGATCGTCGCGAGGACGAGCACACCTTCGGCACAGTCGATCGGATATTCCGCCGCATAGGGCGCCACGCCGCTGGTCTTGGCGCTGCCATCCGGGCGATCGAGCGGGCGGCCGATGATGCCCTGCGCCATCGCATCCAGCCGGTTGCGCTCGTCCGGCTTGTCCATCGTGTACAGGCGAGTCACAGCGTACCTCCCGTCGCTTCGCGCAGCACGGCTTTCAGCGTGCGGCGGGTGAGCGGAATCTTGAAATCGTTGCTGCCCTGCCCCCTGGCTTCGTCGAGCAGCAGCGCGGCGGCCTGGTCGAACAGCGCGTCCGAAGGCGCCTCGCCTTCGAGCAGCGACTCCACGCGCGAATCGTGCCACGGCTTGTGCGCCAGCCCGCCAAAGGCGAGCCGCGCCCGGGCGATGACGCCGCCCTCGACATGGATCACCGCCGCCACCGAGACGAGCGCGAAGGCATAGGACGCGCGGTCGCGCACCTTGCGGTAGAGTTGCGTACCGCTCGCCGGCGCCGGCAGCACCACCCCGGTGATCACGTCGCCGGGTTCGAGGACATTGTCGCGCTCGGGCGTGTCGCCGGGCAGGCGATGGAAGTCGCGCACCGGCACCGTCCGCTTGTTATCCTTCTCATCGACGATCTCGACGGTCGCCTCGAGCGCTGACAGCGCCACCGCCATGTCGCCCGGATAGGTGGCGATACAGGCGTCGCTCGCGCCGAGGATGGCGTGAATCCGATTGAACCCGCCGATCGCCGCGCAGCCGCTGCCGGGTTCGCGCTTGTTGCACGCCTGGCTGAGGTCGGTGAAATAATAGCAGCGCGTCCGCTGGCAGAGATTGCCCCCGGTGGTCGCCTTGTTGCGCAGCTGGAAGGTGGCGCCCGCGAGAATCGCGCGGGCGAGCACCGGATATTGCCCACGGATGCGCGGATCGGCGGCGCAGGCGCTGTTCGATACCAACGCGCCGATGTGCAGCCCCGCGCCATGCGGCTCGATCCCGCCCAGCGGCAGCCGGTTGACGTCGACCAGCGCGGTCGGCGTCTCCACCTCCAGCTTCATCAGGTCGAGCAGGTTGGTGCCGCCGGCGATCGGCTTGGCGCCGTCCGCGACGAGCAGCTGGTGCGCTTCGCCCAGCCCGTGCGGGCGCTGATAGTCGAACGGCTTCATGCCTGCGCCTCCGCCACTTCCGAAATCGCCGCGACGATGTTCGAATAGGCCCCGCAGCGGCAGAGATTGCCGCTCATCCGCTCGCGGATCTCCGCCTCGGAGAGCCTGGGGCTACCGGCGAGATCGTCGCTGACGACGCTGGTCCAGCCCGCCGCGATCTCGTCTAGCATCGCCTTGGCCGAGCAGATCTGGCCGGGCGTGCAATAGCCGCACTGATAGCCGTCGTGGCGGACGAACGCCGCCTGCAGCGGGTGCGGCGCGTCGGGCGTGCCGAGGCCTTCGATCGTGGTGACGCTGTCGCCGTCGTGCATCACCGCGAGGGTGAGGCAGCTGTTGATGCGCTGGCCGTTGAGCAGCACCGTGCAGGCGCCGCACTGGCCATGATCGCACCCCTTCTTGGTGCCGGTGAGGCCGGCATCGCGGCGGAGAAAATCGAGCAGACTGGTGCGTGGATCGACGTCGAGCTGGTGTTCGACGCCGTTGATGGTGATGGGCATGCGGGCCTCCCTGGTCAGGGGGCGAACGCGCGGGGGTCGGGATCGGTCCCGATCTGCTGCAAGATCCTCCCCTGCAAGGGGAGGTGGCGCGCGCGGCGCGACGGAGGGGTGTCGACGCTGGTGTGGAGGACCTCTCCTTCGACGGAGATACCCCTCCCCCACAGCTTCGTTGCGGTCCCTCTCCCCTCCGGGGGAAACAGTCCGTTCAATGCCCCTTGCGCGGGATCAGGTGGAGCAGTCCCGCAATCACGCCGCCCACGATCAGCCCCGCCACCGCGGAACCCAGCGCATAGACCAGCCATTCAACCGCGCCACCCAGCGCGCCCGTCGCCGCGCCGGCGCCCTCTGACGCATGATGCAACGCGTGCGGGACCGCGCCGAACCCGAACTCCTCCAGCCCGTGCAGCAGGATGCCGCCGCCGACCCAGGCCATCGCTGCTACCCCGATATGCGACAGCGCGGTGAGCAATATCGGCATCGCCTTGACCAGCCCGCGACCTAGCCCCGCGACGGCGCCGGTCGCCCCGTTGCGGCTGAGATGCAGCCCGATATCGTCCATCTTCACAATGAGCGCTACGACACCATAGACGCCGATGGTAATCGCGAATGCCACCAGCACCAGCGCCACCGCTCGCGTCAGGAAGGACATATCGGCGGGCAGCTGCGACAGCGAGATGACCATGATCTCGGCCGACAGGATCAGATCGGTACGGATCGCCCCCAGAACCTGCCTTTTTTCCAGCGCTTTGACATCGGTGATCGCCCGCACCTCGTCGCCGTGATGCTTGCCCAGCAGCGCTTCCAGGATCTTTTCCGCGGCTTCGAAGCAAAGATAGGTGCCACCCAGCATCAGGATAGGGGTAAGCGCCCACGGGGCGAAGGCGCTGAGGAGAAGCGCGATCGGGAGAATCACCAGAAGCTTGTTGGCGATTGAGCCGAGCGCGATCTTGCCGATGATCGGCAGTTCTCGGTTCGGGCTGAGACCGACCACGTAGCGTGGCGTAACCGCGGTATCATCAATGACGACACCGGCGGCTTTGGCACCGGCCCTGCCCGCCGCCCCGGCCACGTCGTCGAGCGAAGCTGCTGCCAGCTTCGCCAGCGCCGCGATATCGTCCAGCAATGCGACCAGGCCACCCGCCATCTATTCCCCCTTCTCTTTCGTTCGCGCTAGCTGAGATGAAGCGGAAATGCACGCGCCAGCGTTAGGCTCCGTCGCGCGATCCTTGTGCATCTTCAATGTGGCTGGTGCCAAACGCCCTGTCCCCCGCGTCACCGAGACCGGGGACGATATAGCTTTGTCCGTCCAGCAGAGGATCGAGCCCGGCCGTCCAGATTGGTACATCCGGATGGGCTGTGCGAACCGCTGCAGCCCCTGGCCGGGCCGCTAGCAGGCAGACGAAGCGCAGGTCGCGCGCGCCTGCTGCTTTCAGACGATCGAGTGCGGCGATAGCGCTGTTGCCGGTGGCCAGCATCGGGTCGACCAACATGACCGGGCGGTCGGCGATGTCCGCGGGCGCCTTGAAATAATATTCAATGGCTGCAAGCGTCGCCGGGTCGCGATACAGGCCAAGGTGCGCGATCGCCGCTTCCGGAAGCAGATCCAGCAGACCGTCGGCCATGGCGAGTCCCGCGCGCAATACGGGGACGATCACCGGAGGCGCGCCTACCAGCACAGGCGCATTCATCGTCGCGATGGGGGTGTGTATCGGTTGGAGTGCGAGCGGAAGATCGGCAAAGGCGGCAGCCCCAAGCAGCGCTGCCACAGAGCGTAACTCGGCACGAAAGCGCTCGGGCGGCGTGCCCCGGTCGCGCAATTGGGTAAGGCGGTGCTGGACCAGCGGATGGGTGACGATCGTCAGCCCCGCAATTTCGTCTCGGGATGCGTGCATGCAATCTTGGTGCGCGATACATAGCGAGGATGCAAGGAGATGCGGTTGGACGGCGGCGGCAAAGGTAGTCTGGCCACTTCTTTTCCACGAGGTGTACCCTTCCCGACCGTCGAATCGTCCTACTGTGCTGGGCAGAGCGCGTTTGGGCTCAAGGCAAGATGGGCTATCAGGCAAGGCCGCTTAGCGAACATTCTCGCGGAAGCTCTGCCGCTTTTCGGTCAGCGCTGCTCGCATGTCGCGACCGCTTCCGACTTCGGCCCTCCGCGTTTACCCTAGCTTTACCAAATAGAGGCTAGATTACTCTTCGCTGCTACCGATGCCTGCTGCGGCGAGCAGCATGGGTATGGACTTGGCAAAGGCGAAATAGCCCTTGCGACAGAGCGGCCAAGCTCGCTCGTCCCAACTTCGCCGATATTCTGTAATCCGCAGTACGGACATCGCGCGATGTTCGGCGAGAGCATCGGCGGTAGGCCCGACCGCCGCATATCCCGTCACGATCTGGGTTAGACTTTGCGTGTTCGCTAGCGCGGCGACGTCGCCCAAATCGTCTAGCCAGGCGGCGGGGACCTGCCAGTGGCTCGACGCGCGCTGCAGACCGTCCGCGACTGCGGCAATGTCTGCGGCCCCGTGGCAATGGCTGCGGCACGCTACAACCCTTGCAACAGGAAGCGCATCAAGTGCCGATTGTGTCTCCAGCGAAAGATCCTCGGGTGTCAACAACAGCAGTGTGGGTGCACGAAGATCGATAGGGGTAGGCGGGAGCAGATCCCGTGTCTCAATGACAGATGTTTCACGTGGAACATGCGCTTGTGTCGCTAGACCCTGTGGGTTGAACCGCCCCCCCGTTTGTCTTTGAATGCGCTGAGCGTCGGCGAGGTAATATTTCCCGGCAGTCTGCAACCCAGCAACCCAGCGCCAGGAAAGCGTATTGGATGCAGGGTCAGCATCCACCAGATGCGTGAGCGTAAATGCCGCTCCCAATTCCCAGGGGAGCCCTAGGGTGAAAACCCATATGGATGCAAATTGCATCCGAGCCCAATTGTGCAAATAGCCGGTGTCGCAGAGCTCCTGTACCCAGCCATCGAACGCGTCGATGCCGGTTCGCCCCGCCACGGCACGCGCATATCCCGCCGGGATCTTGTCGAGATAATAGGCGCATGCCTGTTGCCATGTACGCCAAACCGTTGGGTGCTGTTCCAGCCATCCTTTCCAATAGGTGCGCCAGAACAGCTCCTGGAGAAACTTCGCAGCAGCATCGGATCCATGAGCGGTTACGACTGCGCGCGCCACCTCTTCCTCGCTGATCAGCCGCCGACGCAGCGAAGCCGAAAGGCGAGAGACCGCCTGATGCCGACCAGGCCCTGCATCCTGGCCGCGCCGTTCGGCGTAGGTTCGGCCAGCCTCAGGCACGAAGGCGGCGAGACGTTCCAGCGCCGCAGTGCGTGACAGCGGGAAGTCGAAGGACAGGGTTGATGCCCGATCTTGTGCGAAGAGCAGCATGGCACAAAGTTGCCATGTGATTGCAGAAGGTCAACCCTGCCACAAAGGACAGAGGAACCAGATCAGATGCGTTCTCCGCTCAATCTTTGGCAGACCATGTCAAGTTGATCGAGCGTCGAATATTGAACCGTGAGCGTGCCGCCTTTTTCCGCATGGCCGATACGGACGTGCAGGCCAAGCACATCACCCAGATGCCGCTCCAGGGCCGCAATATCGGGGTCGAGCTCCGTGCGGCCTTCGACGGATTTCCGCTTGGGCGCGGGTTTGGCGGTGCGTGCCAGCTTCTCCGTGTCTCGTACCGATAGTCCCTTGGCAACAACCTCCTGCGCCAGTTTTTCGGCATCCGGCGCGCCAATCAGTGCCCGCGCATGCCCCATCTCCAGCGAGCGATCCACGACCATTTCACGGACCGGCTCCGGAAGATCGAGCAGACGGAGCAGATTGGCAATGTGGCTGCGCGACTTGTGGACGATCTTGCCCAGCGCTTCCTGGGTATGCCCGAACTCCCGGATCAGGCGGGCATAGCCCTCCGCTTCTTCGATCGCGTTGAGGTCCTGACGCTGAATGTTCTCGATCAGCGCGATCTCGAGCGTCTCGGCGTCGTTCAGTTCCCGGACGATCACCGGCACTTCATGCAGCCGTGCCCGCTGCGCGGCACGCCACCGCCGCTCGCCGGCGACGATTTGGAAGCTCTGCCCATGCGGGCGCACGAAGATCGGCTGGATCAGGCCGCGCGTCCGAATCGACTCGGCCAGCGTGTCCAGAGCTTCCTCATCGAAGTGGCGGCGCGGCTGGTTCGGATCAGCGACCAGCGAGCTGATCGGCAGCATCCGTACCCCGGAGCTGCTCGTCGGGTTGCCCTTGATCGGCTCCTCGGCAAGGCTGTCCCCCAGCAATGCGGAAAGCCCGCGGCCAAGACCGGGGCGAGGCTTGCGGGCGGCGGCGGGAGAATCGGTCATGCGGCCTTCTGGAGCTTGGGGAGTCGATCAATCACTTCGCGCGCCAGCGCGATATAGGCTTCGGAGCCGGCACAGCGATGGTCATAGATCAGCGCCGGCACGCCATGGCTCGGCGCTTCCGAGAGGCGAACGTTGCGCGGGATCACGGTATTAAACACCACGCGCCCCAGTACCGCCCGCACGTCTTCCGAAACCTGATCGGTCAGCCGGTTGCGGCGATCATACATGGTCAGCGCGACGCCAAGAATCGACAGACCGGGATTGAACCGGGTGCGGATCCGCTCGACCGTATTGAGCAGCTGGCTGAGGCCCTCGAGTGCGAAGAATTCGCACTGGAGCGGCACGAGCAAGGCATGCGCCGCCACCATAGCATTGACCGTCAACAGGCCCAGAGACGGCGGGCAATCGACGAGGATCACATCCCACCGCTCGGCATGGTGGCGCTTGATCGCGGCATCGAGCCGGTGCGTGCGCGCCTCGAACTCGATCAGCTCGATCTCGGCGCCGGACAGGTCCTGCGTCGCCGGTACCACGTCCAGCCCGGGCACGCTGGTCGGCACCGCAACGTCTTCCAGATCTGCGTCGGACACGAGCAGATCATAGCTGGAATGCTCGCGGTCACCACGCCCGATGCCTAGCCCGGTCGACGCGTTCCCTTGCGGATCGAAGTCAATCAGCAGCACACGCTGGCCAGTGGCGGCGAGCGCGGTGCCGACATTGATGGCGGTGGTGGTCTTGCCCACCCCGCCCTTCTGATTGGCGATCGTGATGGTGATCATCTGGCGCCTATCTGTGTTGCGACCACGATGCCCGAGTCCGGCTGCGTGATGCTGGGTTCCACGTGAAACCGACCTTGCCATTTCGCGCGCGCGGCATCCACCTCCGATTGTGCACTGCGCCCTTTGGGGAGCAACCAGACTGTGGACAAATCCGTGCAGTGGACTGTGGACAACATCAACGCCGACAGTTCGGCGACCGCCCGCGCGGAAACGACCGCGACCGGAAGCGCCGGTCGAAACGACTCAACCTTGCTACCGATCACGGTGACGCGATCGGCAATGCCGAGCCGCTCGGCGGCGTCGCGCAGGAACAGCACGCGCTTTGCTCGTGGCTCAACCAACACGACCACGCGATCCGTGAGCAACGCGGCAACGAGACCAGGAAGCCCCGCCCCGCTCCCGACGTCAAGCCAGGCCCCCTGCGGCGCACCCTCCGACAGCGGAACCAGCTGCGCCGAATCCGTCAGATGACGAGACCACAGGCTTTCCAACGTAGAGCGGGCAATCAGATTCTGATGCTCGGCCTCGGTCGTCAGGATCGAACCAAATGTAGCAAGCTGTGTTTCACGTGAAACACCGTATCGTTCGCGAACCCAGAGGCGGGCTTCCGCTTCTGTCATGCGACGACCTTTCGTGCGTGTAGAAGGATCGCCGACAAAGCCGCCGGGGTGATCCCACGGATCCGCGCAGCCGCACCCAATGTTTCCGGTGTCGCCGTCGAAAGCCGTTCTACCATTTCGTTGGAGAGCCCTGGGATCGACGCATAGTCGAGACCAGGGTGCAGGCGTACCGCATCGTTCGTCCGAAGCTGTGCCACCTCGGCGTCCTGACGCTCCAGATAGGGGGCATAGCGGGCGTCCTCAACATATTCGGCAAGCAACTCCGGATCAGCCTCCGGCGTCACGTCGAGCACGTGCGCGATCTCGACACCCGGAAATCGCAGCCACTCCCGCGCGGGGCGACGCGCGCCATCCTGTGCAACCGGGGCGCCTTGCTGGTTGAGCTGGTGCGCGGTTCGCTCCACGGCGAACAGCGCGTCCAGCTGGGCCCGACCCGCTTCACGCGCTTGCAGCCGCGCGCGCCGCTCGGTCCCCAGGAGACCAAGCACGTCGGCGATCGCGCCCAGCCTGGTTTCTGCATTATGGGCGCGCAGCCGCAGCCGGAACTCCGCACGCGCGGTCAGCATCCGATAGGGCTCGGTCACGCCCTGCAGCACCAGATCGTCGATCATCACCCCCAGATAGGACGTAGCGCGATCCAGCACCAAGGGCACTGCCTCCAGGGCCAAAGCGGCCGCATTGGCGCCGGCGACGAGCCCCTGCCCGCCCGCCTCCTCATAGCCGGTCGTGCCATTGATCTGGCCCGCGAAGAACAGGCCGGGGATCAACGGCAACGCGAGCGTGGAATCGAGTGCGCGCGGATCGATATAGTCATATTCCACCGCATAGCCGGGCACCGTGATAGTCGCGTCTTCCAGCCCGGGGATCGACGCGATCATCGCCGCCTGGACATCTACAGGCAGCGAAGTCGACAGCCCGTTCGGATATATCCAGTGATGATCCAGCGCTTCCGGCTCTAGGAATATCTGGTGCCCGTCGCGGTCACCGAACCGATGCACCTTGTCTTCGATCGACGGGCAGTAGCGCGGCCCCTGCGCCTCGATCGCGCCAGTAAACAGCGGCGATCGATCGAGCCCGCGACGGATCGCATCATGCGTGGCCTGCGTGGTGCGCGTGACGGCACAGTGCAGCTGCGGCAGCGGGCGTGCCGCTACCATCGGCGACATGGTCCAGGGCTCTTCGTCTGAAGGCTGCGTCTCAGTTCGCGCCCAGTCGATTGTCCGTCCGTCGAGACGCGGTGGCGTGCCCGTCTTCAGCCTTCCCATCGGCAACGCCAACTCGCGCAGTTGCGCGGCGAGCCTAAGTGCCGAGGCTTCGCCCACCCGGCCGCCATCGAACCGCTCTTCGCCACGGAACAGCCGACCACCTAGGAAAGTGCCGGTCGCCAGCACGACGGCGGCTGCGGCGAGCACCGTGCCGTCGCGAAGCTGCACGCCGGCGATGCGGCTGCCCTCCAGCATCAATGCTTCGGCTTCCCCGGCGATGACGGTCAGGCCTTCCTGTACCCGCAGCATGGCCTGGATCGCAGCCGCATAGCGTCCACGATCGGCCTGTACCCGCGGCCCTTGCACGGCCGTGCCCTTTGACCGGTTGAGCATGCGATAATGGATGCCGGCAGCATCGGCCGCCCGCGCCATCAAGCCGTCAAGCGCGTCGATTTCGCGGACTAGATGGCCCTTGCCGAGACCACCGATTGCCGGGTTGCACGACATCGCGCCAAGCTTGGTCAGATCGAAGCTGAGCAATGCCGTGCGGGCGCCGCGGCGCGCGGCCGCCGCAGCCGCCTCCGTGCCGGCATGGCCGCCACCGATCACGATCACATCGAATTGCATGGGGCCGCTAAACGCCTTCGCGAGCAGATTGTCCAGAGCACGTGCGGCGGAACGGTCAAACGAGTGTTCCACGTGAAACACTTTATTTACCGATGCAGAACTTCCCGAACAGCGCGTCCAACACATCTTCGACGCCAGCGCGCCCGGTGATCGCATCCAGCGCGCGTCGAGCAGCGCGAAGTTCCTCCGCGAAAAGGAGCGGGTTGTCGAGGACCGCCGCTCGCGCCAGCGCATCCGCCGCCGCAACGCACCACCCCCGTTGCCGTGCATTCAACGCCACAAGATCCGGAGGCGGCAGCAGCGATGCCGCCGCCTCCGACATGCGCTGCCAGAGCTGTTCGAGCCCTGTGCCGTGGCGAACCGAAACCACCACTTGATTGATCTGCGCTGGCGAACGCCCCTCGGCGTCGGCGCGTGCATGTACCCACAGCGCACAGGCATGCGGCGGCGGCGGGTCGTCCCCCAGCCACAGCAGCAGATCGGCCTCCGCCACGGCATCGCGCGCCCGCGCCACACCGATTGCCTCAATGGGATCCTCGGTATGCTCCGCAAGCCCTGCCGTGTCGATCAGCAGCCATGCGAGACCTGCCCGCACCACGGGCACTTCGATCCGATCACGCGTCGTCCCCGCGATCGGAGAAACGATCGCCGCCTCGCGTTCGGCAAGTGCGTTGAACAGCGTCGACTTGCCCGCGTTGGGCGGACCGCCCAGCACCACCCGCAACCCGTCGCGCAGCCGCTCCACCGGCGGGCGCGCCGCCACCGCCGCAATATCCTGACCAAGCGCCGCCGCGGCGACACGAAGGTCCGGGAGCGGATCTAGCCCCACAACATCATCCTCGTCGGCATGATCGAGCTCGGCCTCAATCCGCGCTGCAATGCCGAGCAGCCTTATCGTCCAGTCCTCGGCATGTTGCCGCACCGCCCCACCTGCGGTGCGGATCGCCGCGCGCCGCTGGCCTTCGGTCTCCGCCGTCAGCAGGTCGCCCAGCCCCTCCGCCTCACTCAGATCGAGCCGACCATGAAGCAGGGCGCGGCGGGTGAACTCACCTGCTTCCGCTGCCCGCAAGTGCGGCAACGCCGACAGTGCGGCTTCCACCGCGCGAACGACGGCCCTACCGCCATGAAGGTGGAGTTCGGCGAGATCCTCGCCCGTGGCCGACCCTGGACCCGGGAAGCACAGCACCAGCGCGTGGTCCAGCACCTCGCCCGCCGCATCTCGAAGCGTTCGCAGCACAGCGCGGCGCGGAGGAGGAATCTCTCCCGCGAGCGCGCGCACCGAATCAAATGCCTGGGTTCCGCTGATCCGCATGACGGCGATCGCCGCCGGCGGCGCACCGCTGGAAACCGCGAAGATCGTATCCATGCGGGTGCGTCAGCTCCCCGGCTTCTTGGTCGCCGCATCGAACAGACCGCGCCAGAAATTCATGCCCGCCTCACCCATCGGCGCCCAGCTGCGCATCATCTGCTCGAAGCCTTCCGGCGTGCCGTGGCTCTCAATCGCCTTGACCATCAGCTGTACATAGCGATCATGCACCGGGGTAAGGTCCGGCAAGCCCATGGCGCGGCGCGCTTCTTCCGGCGTGCACTCGACTTCGACATTGATCTTCATGAGCTTCCTTCCGCGCTTGAGCGCATCCCCGGCCCCCTGCTAGGCCATGCTCATGTATGCGCGCGACCATGCCCTGATCGCAACGCCCATCGGCCCTATCCGGATCGAAGGCACGGAAGGGCATTTGGAGCGGATCAGCATCGGCGCGGAAGGCGCGCCGGCTCGCGGCAGCAGCCCGGCCGTGCGCGCGGCCGTCGAACAGCTCGCCCAATGGTTCTCCGGTGAGCGGCGCCATTTCGACCTGCGACTGGCGCCAACCGCCACTGTGCGCGGTGCTATCCTTCGGGATGGCCTGATCGCCGTGCCGTTCGGGAAGACCATCAGCTATAGCGAGCTGTCTCGCGCGTTGGGTTCCAGCGCGCGGGCGATCGGGCAGCTCTGTGCGCGTAATCCCTTTCCGCTGGTGGTGCCCTGCCACCGTGTGCTGAATCAAGATGGTGGGCTCGGCGCCTACTCCGCCGGGCATGGCCCGATGACCAAATCCTGGCTGCTCGATCATGAGCGGCGCTTAACCGGAGAGTATCTGCTATGAGCACCCTGACGATCGACGCGCTGGACGAGAGCGGCAGCTTCTCCGCCTTTGTCGCGCGTCCTGAAGGCACCCCGCGCGCGGCAATCATCGTGATCCAGGAAATCTTCGGCGTGAACGAAGGCATCCGCCAGAAGTGCGAAGACTTCGCACGCGAGGGCTATCTGGCAATTGCGCCGGACTTGTTCTGGCGCTTGGGCCCGGGCATCGAACTCGATGCCGATGTTCCGGAGGAGATGCAGCAGGCATTCGACCTGTTCGGCAAGTTCGACCAGGACAAGGGCATTGCCGACATCGAATCGACGATCCAGGTCGCGCGCGCCGAGCTGGGCGGCGGCAAGGTAGGTGCGGTCGGCTTCTGCCTGGGCGGCCGCTTGGCCTATATGACTGCAACACGTACCGACATCGATGCGAGCGTCGGCTATTATGCGGTGGGGATCGACGGGCTGCTGGGCGAGAAGCACGCAATCGCCAAGCCGCTGATGCTGCACATCCCGGTCGCAGATCATTTCGTCTCGCCCGAGGTGCAGGCCAAGATGCACGAAGGGCTGGATGATCATCCCAAGGTGACGCTGTACGACTATCCGGGCGAGGATCACGGCTTCGCCGCGGAATTGGGCAAGCGCCGGTCCGAAGAAGCCGCGCAGCTCGCCGACAAGCGCACGGCCGATTTCTTCGCCGAGCATCTCGGCTGATCACTCTTCCCGCTCCCGCCCCGCTTCCGTTCGGAAGCGCGCGGGAGCGGATTAACGGCTCAGAACAGGCTGGTGAGCCCCGCCGTCTCGGCAGTGCCGACCCAGCCTTCATAGATCATCTTGCACGCGACGAAGACGATCACCGCAAGGCCGATATAGGCGATCCAGCGATGGCGATCGATCAGCTTCGCGATCAGATTCGCCGCGAGCCCCATCAGCAATACCGACAGCAGCAGCCCGACCACGAGAATGCCCGGGTGCTCGCGCGCCGCGCCGGCGACCGCCAGCACATTGTCGAGGCTCATCGAGACATCGGCGACGGCAACCGCCCAGGCGGCCCCCGCAAAGCTGCGTGCCGAGCGCACGCCCGAGCGTTCGTCGCCCTCGATCTCCGCCGAGCCTGCGCTCTCGCCGCCGTGACGGATCTCGCGCCAGAATTTCCAGCTTACCCAGAGCAGCAGCAGGCCGCCCGCGAAGATCAGCCCGACGATCCCCATCAGCCAGCTGACCACCAGTGCGAAGGCGATGCGCAGCACCAGCGCCGCGCCGATACCGATCAGGATCACCTTCTTGCGCTGCTCTGCCGGCAACCCCGCCGCCAGCGCGCCGACGACGATCGCATTGTCGCCGGCCAGCACCAGGTCGATCATCAGTACCGATCCGAACGCGGCGAGTGCCGCCGGGTCGCCGAGGTTGGAGAAATCGGCCACGATGTGCTGCCAGATGTCGAGCGGGGAGCCGATGCCGCCCGCCGCGGCGCTGAGAAGAAGATCGATCATGCGGAAACCCTAGCGCTCTGATCGGCGTACGCAACGCCTACGCATGCCCGCCGCGAGACGTTCCCTGCACCCGAACGCAAAAAGGCCGGGCACCCTGCCCGGCCTTGCCAAATCCACGAACGGGAAGCGTTCGCGTTACTGGTTCATGCTGTCGAAGAAGTCTTCGTTGGTCTTCGAATCCTTCATCTTGTCGAGCAGGAATTCCATCGCATCGACGGTGCCCATCTGCATCAGGATGCGGCGCAGCACCCACATCTTGGTGAGCTTGGCCTTTTCGACCAGCAGCTCTTCCTTGCGGGTGCCCGACTTGCCGACGTCGAGCGCCGGGAAGATGCGCTTGTCCGCCACCTTGCGGTCGAGGACGATTTCCGAGTTGCCGGTGCCCTTGAACTCTTCGAAGATCACTTCGTCCATGCGGCTGCCGGTATCGATCAGCGCGGTGGCGATGATCGAGAGCGAGCCGCCTTCCTCGATGTTGCGCGCGGCACCGAAGAAGCGCTTCGGGCGCTGCAGGGCGTTGGCGTCGACACCGCCGGTCAGCACCTTGCCCGAGCTCGGCACCACGGTGTTGTAGGCGCGGCCGAGGCGGGTGATCGAGTCGAGCAGGATCACCACGTCCTTCTTGTGCTCGACCAGGCGCTTGGCCTTTTCGATGACCATTTCGGCGACCTGCACGTGGCGGGTGGCGGGCTCGTCGAAGGTCGAGCTGATCACTTCGCCCTTCACCGAACGCTGCATGTCGGTGACTTCCTCCGGGCGCTCGTCGATGAGCAGCACGATCAGGAAGACTTCCGGATGGTTGTCGGTGATCGCCTTGGCGATGTTCTGCAGCAGCACCGTCTTGCCGACGCGCGGCGGGGCGACGATCAGCGCGCGCTGGCCCTTGCCCTGCGGGGCGACGATGTCGATCACGCGGGCCGACTTGTCCTTGACCGTCGGGTCGAGCGTGTCGAGGCGGAGCTTCTGCTCGGGATAGAGCGGGGTGAGGTTGTCGAAGTTGACGCGGTGGCGCACCGCATCGGGATCGTCGAAATTGACCTTCACCAGCTTGGTGAGGGCGAAATAGCGTTCGCCGTCCTTTGGCCCGCGGATCTCGCCCTCGACCGTGTCGCCGGTACGCAGGCCGAACTTTCGGACCTGGTTGGGGCTGACATAGATGTCGTCGGGGCCGGCGAGATAATTGGCCTCGGGCGAGCGCAGGAAGCCGAAGCCGTCGGGCAGCACTTCGATCGTGCCTTCGCCCATGATCTGGTCACCCTGTTCGGCCTGGGCCTTGAGGATGGCGAAGAGCAGGTCCTGCTTGCGCAGCGTCGACGCGCTCTCGACGCCCAGTGCCTCGGCCATGGTGACCAGCTCGGCGGGGGCGGTTTTCTTGAGGTCCTTGAGATGCATGGAAGGTCCGGAAATTCTAAGGGGGAGAGCGTCGATCGGCGAAGGGTGCGCGCAGGAGTCGATGCTTGGAGGAAGGATGCACCGGGGTTCGGTACACGCCTGCAAAATTAGGTAGCGGGTGGCCCCAAGTCAACTGCGATTCGGCGCAGATCTACCCCGCCGAATCGCGGTAATTCTCAGAACGGCTTCACCTCGGCGAGAATGACGATGAAGACAAGCGCCAGCGCCGGCACTTCGTTGAGGAAGCGCAGCGTGCGGGTGGCGATGGGCGCCTCCCCGCGCGCCAGCTTCTTCCCATAGCCCACCGCCCAGCCATGATAGCCGCTGAGCAGCACCACGAGCAGCAGCTTGGCATGCAGCCAGCCGATCCCCGCCTGCCCGTCGAACAGCCCGATATTGGCCGACAGCGCCAGTCCGAACGCCCAGACGATCACCATAGAGGGCGTGAGGATCATCCGCTTGAGCATCGCCTCGCGCTTCGCCCAGGCCGCCGCCTCGGGCGTGCCGAGCGCCTCCTGATGGTGGATCAGGTAGCGCGGGAACAGGAACAGCCCCGCCATCCAGAACACCACGAAAATAACGTGGAACGCCTTCACCCAAAGATAGGCACTGCCCAGCCAGCCGATCATGCTGCCATCCCCCGCACGCGGGCCAGCAGCTGCTCGACATGCGCGATCGGCGTGTCGGGCAGGATGCCATGCCCTAAGTTGAACACATGCGGCCGCTCCGGGAAGGCCGCGAGGATCCGGTCGATCGCGCTGTCGAGCACCGCGCCGCCGGTGATCAGCGCCAGCGGATCGAGATTGCCCTGCACCGGCAGCCCTTCCGGCAGCACCGCGTTCGCCCATTCGGGATCGACTGTTTCGTCGAGTCCGATCGCATCGACTCCGGTTTCGCGGGCATAGGCGGCGAGCTTGCCCCCTGCCCCTTTCGGGAATCCGATCACGGGCACCAAATCCCGAACCGCGGCCGCGATCCGGGCGTTGGGGGCGATCACCCAGCGTTCAAACTGGGCGGGGCTGAGGCTGCCCGACCAGCTGTCGAACAGCTGCACCGCCTCGACGCCCGCTTCGGCCTGGGCGCGCAGATAGGCGATGGTCTGGTCGGCGATGCGATCGACCAGCGCCTGCATCAGGCCCTCATCGCGGTAGGCGAGCCGGCGCGCCTCAGCCTGCTCGCGGCTGCCTTGACCCGCGATCATGTACGTCGCCACGGTCCAGGGAGAGCCCGCAAAGCCCAGAAAGGTGGTCTGGGGGTCCAGGGACGCCTTCACCCGTCGAATCGTGCCGTAGATGGGCTCCAGGACGCTGGAATCGGCATCGAAGCCGTCGAGCACGTCGCGCGCCGTCACCGTCGGGGCGAGTCTGGGGCCTTCGCCGGTCTCAAACCAGAGCTGCTGGCCGAGCGCCATCGGCACCACCAGGATGTCGGAAAACAGGATCGCGCCGTCCATGCCGAAGCGGCGGATCGGCTGCAGCGTGATCTCCGCGGCGGACTCGGAGTCCATCGCGAGGGCGAGGAATCCGCCCTTCTCGGCACGGAGCGCGCGATATTCGGGCAGGTACCGACCGGCCTGGCGCATGAGCCAGACGGGCGGAACGGGCTGGCGAGTCCCTTGCAGGGTCGCGAGCAGCGGCTTGGAAGCGCGAAGAGTCAGAGCCGGGATCCCACTACTAGAAGATTCGATTCTCAGGATGTTGGAGTCTGTTGGCCGGTGAAAGCCGGGGCTTATGGCGATGTGAGTCACTTGCCAACAATTTGACTCCTGTCGCCATACGGGAACGCCCGGATTCGGGAAATCTGTCCACAAGACTCACAGGCTGTGCATGGAAAGCATAGGTTGGGGATGCGGCTGTGGACGAATCACGCGGTGAATCGCGGACTCGGGCGGGTTGGCCGGGTGCCGCGGTTACGCTACCGCTTGTTCGTCATGTTATGCACAGATCGCTCCCCAGCCTGATGCGGCTGCACCTGCACCTGCTCTCGGATTCCACCGGCGAGACGCTGGAAAACATCGCCAAGGCGGCGCTGGCGCAGTTCGACGATGTCGAGCCGCGGCGGCATTTCTGGCCGATGGTGCGCAGCGAGGCGCATCTGGAGCGCATCCTGCAGGAGATTGCGCAGAACCCGGGGCTGGTGATCTATACGCTGGTCAATCGCGACATCCGTCGCATGCTCGAGACGCGGTGCCGCGCGCTGGGCCTGCCGGCGATCGCGCCGCTCGACCAGGTGAGCCATGCGCTGTCCAACCTGCTCGGTCAGGAAGCCAAGGCGCGGCCGGGGCGCCAGCACATGCTGGACGCGGCCTATTTCGCCCGCGTCGACGCGATCCAGTTCACCATCGCCCATGATGACGGCATCGGCTGGGAGGATTGGGAGGAAAGCGACATCCTGCTTGCCGGGGTCTCGCGCTCGTCCAAGACGCCGACCTCGATCTATCTCGCCAATCGCGGCTACAAGGTGTCGAACATTCCGATCGTGGTCGAATCGCCGCCGCCGGCCAAGCTGTTCCAGCTCCAGCGGCCGCTGATTGTCGGGCTGACGACGAGCGCCGATCGGCTGGTGCAGATCCGCCGTAACCGGCTGCTCTCGCTTAACCAGGCGCCGGAGACAGACTATGTCGACCAGGAAGCGGTGCAGCGCGAGATCGCCTTCGCTAGGCGAATGTTCGCCGACAATGGCTGGCCGGTGATCGACGTCACCCGCCGCTCGATCGAGGAAACCGCGGCCGCGATCATTCAGCTTTGCAACGACCGCGCGATGGAACGCCGATAATGCCCATGCTCGTTCTTGCGTCCCAGAGCGCCTCCCGCCGCGCAATGCTCGATGCAGCGGGCGTGGCGCACGAGGCGCTGCCGGCGCTGGTGGACGAAGCCAGCGCAAAGGAGTCGCTGCTTGCGGAAGGCGTCAGCCCTCGCGACCTCGCCGACGCGCTTGCCGAGCTGAAGGCGCTCAAGGTCTCGCGCATGGCGCCGCAGGCGCTGGTGCTGGGCGGCGATTCTCTCGTCGCCCTCGACGACGGCAGCCTGCTCGACAAGCCCGAAAGCCGTGATCAAGCGCGCGACCATCTCCAGCGCATGTCGGGCAAGACCCACGATATCTTCAGCGCGGCGGTGATCGCGGAGGGCGGACGGCCGGTGTGGCGGCATGTCGATCGTGCGCGGTTGCATGTCCGCCCCCTGAGCGACTCCTTCATCGAATCGTATATCGATGTGGAATGGCCCGCCATCGCCGGCTGCGTCGGCTGCTTCCGGATCGAAGGTCCGGGCGTGCAGCTCTTCCACCGCACCGAGGGCAGCCATTTCACCATTCTCGGCATGCCGTTGCTGCCGATCCTCGACTATCTGCGCACCCGGGGAGTGATGCCCAAGTGACTTGCTATGCCGAGGTGATCGGCGATCCGATCGCCCATTCCAAATCGCCGATCATCCATAAATTCTGGCTCGATGCGCTCGGGATCGAAGGCGATTATCGCCGAACTCAAGTGCTGGGCGACGATCTCGCCACTTATTTCGCCCAGGCGAAGGACGACGCCGATTGGCGCGGCTGCAACGTCACCATTCCGCACAAGCTGGCGGTGATGGACCTGGTCGGCGATCCCGGCGGTGTGCGCGGCACGATCGGCGCGATGAACACGGTGATTCGCGGCGAGGACGGTGCGCTGATCGGCACCAACACCGATGCCGGCGGCTTCTTCTCGCCGATTGCCGGGCTCGAGCTGGAAGGCCGCCATGCCGTGGTTGTCGGCGCCGGCGGCGGTGCCCGCGCGGTGCTGTTCGCGCTGTCGCGCGTAGGCATCGGCCGGGTGACGATCCTCAACCGCAACGTGCTCAAGGGGGCTGCCTTGCTTTCCAGCTTCGGCGTGAAGGGCGATGCACTGCCGATCGGCGCGACGCTGCCGCCTGCCGACCTGCTGGTGAACGCCAGCCCGCTCGGCATGGCCGGTCAGCCGCCGCTCGACCTGGATCTCGATCCGCTGCCCGAACATGCGGTGGTGTACGATATCGTATACGCTCCGCTCGAGACGCCGCTGCTCGCCCAGGCGCGGGCTCGCGAGCTGGACACGGTCGACGGGCTCGAGATGCTGGTCGGCCAGGCCGCGCTCGCCTTCGAGCTCTTCTTCGGCGCCGAGCCCCCGCGCGAGCGCGACGAGGAACTGCGCGCGCTGCTCACCGCATGAGCAAGCGGCCGATCGTGCTCGGGCTCACTGGCTCGATCGGCATGGGCAAGTCGACCGTTGCGGCGATGTTCGCCGCCGACGGCGTGCCGGTGTTCGATGCCGACGCAACCGTCCACCAGCTTCAGGGCCCGAACGGGACGGCGGTGGCCGCGATCGAAGCCGAATTCCCGGACACGACCACCGAACTCGGCGTGAATCGCACGCTGCTGCGCGAGGCGGTGATGGCCGACCCCACCGCCTTCGCCCGACTCGAAGCGATTCTGCACCCCGCCGTGGCGGAAGCGCGCGAGTCGTTCCTCGCCACGTATGCAGACTCGCCGCTGGTCGTCCTTGACGTACCATTGCTGTTCGAGGCCGGCGGCTGGCGGCATGTCGACAAGATCGCCGTCGTCTCCGCATCGCCCGAGGTGCAGCGCGAACGCGTCCTTGCCCGCCCCGGTATGACCGCGGACCGCTTGGACGCCATCCTCGCGCGCCAGATGCCCGATGCCGAAAAGCGCGCCCGCGCCGATTTCGTGATCCCTACCGGCGAAGGCCTTCAGGTTACGGAAGATTGCGTACGCAAGGTGATCGCTTGCCTCGCGCCGCCTGCGGGTGGATAAGCGCTCCATGCGGGAAATCGTGTTTGACACCGAAACGACGGGACTCAGTTTCTCAGGCGGGGATCGCCTCGTCGAAATCGGCTGTGTCGAGCTGGTGAACCGGGTTGCCACCGGCAACCATTTCCACGCCTATATCAATCCGCAGCGGCCGATGCCGGTGGAGGCGTTCAACGTCCACGGCCTGTCCGAACGTTTCCTGTCCGACAAGCCGCTGTTCGAGGACGTCGTCGAGGATCTGCTGGCGTTTATCGGCGACGCGCCGCTGGTCGCGCACAATGCCGGGTTCGACTTCAGCTTCTTAAACGGCGAGCTGGGCCGCTGCAGCCGTCCGATCATCGACCTCAGCCGGATGGTCGACACGCTGGTGCTCGCGCGCACCCGCCATCCGGGCGCCAAGCACACGCTGGACGCGCTGTGCAGCCGCTACGGCATCGATCTCAGCGCGCGGACGCTGCACGGCGCGTTGCTCGACGCGCAGCTGCTGGCGCAGGTCTATGTCGAGCTCACCGGCGGGCGCCAGATCACGCTGGGCCTGGCCGAGGAGGTGCCGGTAATGCCGGAGACCATCGCCGAGGCGCCGACTCGGGTACATATCCGGCCGGCGCGGCGGTTCACCGCGAGTGCGGTGGAACTTGAACGGCACGCAGCGTTTCTGAAGTCCCTGGACGAGCCGCTATGGGGTGTTCCCACAATCGACGCGGTTCCGGCGCACCCCTAGGTCGCTCGTCCTTAATTGCGAAGTGGAGGTACATTATGGATATCCGGATCTCGGGGCATCAGGTCGATACGGGCGCAGCGCTCAAGACGCAGGTGACGGATCGGGTCCAGGGTATCGCCGACAAATATTTCTCCCGCGCCATCTCCTCGCAGATCACCTTCGGCAAGGGCCCGCACGACAACGGCTTTACCTGCGACATCGTGATGCACGTGACGCAGGGCCTGGTGCTCAAGGCGACCAACAGCGGCATGGAAGCGCATGGCGCGTTCGACGGCGCGGCGGACCGTATCGACAAGCAGCTGCGGCGCTATGTCCGACGCCTCAAGGACCGACGCCCGACCGAGGTGATCGCGCTGGCCGAAGGCGGCGCCTACGACAATGGCTTCGACAATGCCGGCTATACCTTGTTCCAGGAAACGCGTGAGGAAGAGGAAGTCGCCGACGCGCCGCTGGTGATCGCGGAGACTCGTGTCGACGTCCCCGACGCCACCGTTTCGGACGCAGTAATGATGCTCGACTTGCGCAATACCAACGCGCTTCTGTTCCGCAACAGCGGCACGGGCGCCTATAATATGGTCTATCGCCGCGGCGACGGGACGATCGGCTGGGTTGAGCCCAACCGCGCACCGGCGTAAGGCGCCGGTTTGCCGGCGGGCAGCCGCTTCTTTGGAACGAGTAATGACTGATTTGAGCGATTTGCTCGTGCCGGAGGCGGTGCTCGCCGGCGTGACGGCGGGCAACAAGAAGGCGTTGTTCCAGCAGCTTGGTGCCGCTGCCGCGGCGACCTACGGCGTCGACGCCAAGCTGGTGGCCGAGCGACTGGCCGAACGCGAGCGGCTGGGCTCGACGGGCTTCGGCGGCGGCATCGCCATTCCCCATGCGCGGCTGGACGATCTGCCGCGCGTGTGCGGCGTGTTCGCACGGCTGGAACAGCCGATCGACTTCGGCGCGGTCGACGAGTTGCCGGTGGACCTGATGTTCATGCTGCTGTCCCCGACCAACGCCGGGGCCGAGCATCTCAAGGCGCTCGCTTCGGTATCACGCCGGCTGCGCGAGCGCCCCTTCGCGGAGAAGCTGCGCGGTGCGGGCTCGAAGGATGCGCTCTACGTGCTCCTCACCGGGGTAGAGGCGCGTGACGCCGCCTAGCCCGGCCCCGACCGGGGCCGAGGCGCATTATCGGTCCCTCGAGTCGCTATACGCCGCGGCACCGATCAATCAGCTTTTTCCCTCGGTGCTGGAGATCCCGGAGGCGGGGTTCGCGCGCATCCGCTTTGAGGTGGATCCGCGCTATTTTCACGCCGCCGGGGCCACGCACGGCACCAGCTACTTCAAGATGCTGGACGACGCCGCCTTCTATGCGGCGAACAGCCTGGTCACCGATCGCTTCCTGCTGACTACCGCCTTCAACCTGCTGCTCACCAGGCCGCTGCCCCAGGGACCGGTGATCGCGGAAGGCCGCTGGGTGAGCGGTCAGCGCCGCGTGTTTGTCGCGGAAGCGCGACTGATCGACGCCAATGGTGAGGAAGCCGCGCGGGGCACCGGCACCTTCATGCGTTCGCGCATCCCGCTCGCCACCCTGCCCGGCTATCGCACCGCATGACGGCGCGGCTGACCAGCGCGATGCTGGTGAGCGCGCTGGTGCGGCGGGCCGATGGCGCGGGCGGCTCGGCAATGGTGCTGGCCAGAGGCGATGCGACCTCGGGTGCTATCCTGCTGCTGCTGCTGGAGCGTGGCGCCGATCCACGCTTCGTCGAACGTGGCGTGGGGCCTGATGGCGTAGCCGCGCTGCTCCCTTCCGGCCCCCGGGTCCTGGCCGATGAGGCGGAAGCAAGCGCCTACTGGCGGCGGCGGCGCGAACGCGACAGCGATCTCTGGGTCGTAGAACTGGATATCGCAGGCGCCGAACGGTTCGCCGCTGAAACGATGAACCTTTGTTGACAGTGCGGCCTTCGCCCGCGAAAGGGTTCACCACGTCAATTCGCGTTGTGCCGTTCGGGGTGTGAAGTCGATCGGTTACGCAGTCGGGGGGTATGTCCGGCGGTCCAGTCTCCTCGCGAGCAGCGGCCGATCGCACGCCAACCGCACAATATAGATTTGAAATGAAGTTTCTGCCACGGGCTGCGACTTTCGCAGCTGTGACTTTTTGCGCTGGCGCACTTGCGAATGCCGCCACGCTCAATCTGAGCCCGCTTCCGCAGCAGGAAGCGCCGGTCCAGGCAACGGTGCAGCCCGCACCGGCTCAGGTACAGAACGTCCTTGCTTCCCAGCAGGTTCCCGCGCCCCAGGCCGCGGTCGAGCAGCAGGGTTCCGATGCCGAGGACGACGCCACCCCGGAATATGCCAGCCTCTCCGATGCAGTCGCTGCGCAGGAGGACATCGCCGCGCTCGAAGAGGATCGCGAGCTCCGCTGCCTCGCTACCGGCGTCTATTTCGAGGCTCGCAGCGAGCCCCTGTCGGGCCAGCTCGCTGTTGCCGACGTGATCCTCAACCGCAGTACCTCTGGCCGGTTTCCCGGCTCGGTCTGCTCGGTGGTGACCCAGAAGGGCCAGTTCTCGTTCGTTCGTCGCGGCAAGCTCCCGACGCCGCCGGCCAATGCCCAGTGGCGCCGCGCGCTCGCGGTGGCGCAGGTCGCCCGTAAGAATCTGTGGGAAAGTCCGGCCGGGGACGCGCTCTATTTCCATGCGCGCTACGTCAACGGTGCCCAGGGTCGCGCTTCGGTCGCAACCGTGGGGAATCACATCTTCTACCGCTGATCGGGCTCCGGCCCGCAGCGCCTGAAACGCCGCCGAAGCGATTCGGCGGCTTTTCTGCGTTCGTGAAATGTTCTACGTTCCCGTGATGAACGCGCATACGCCCTTGCCACCTGCCATGACCCCGGAAGCCGAAGCGCTGGTCGCTGCCGATGTCGTGCGTGGCGTGTGCCGGATGCTGCTGCGACACGACTGCGTGGCCATCGGCGAGGTGCCGCTGGAGGGCGGCCGGCGCGTGGACCTGATGGCACTCGATGCGCGCGGCAATATCGTGATCGTCGAGATCAAGGTGTCGCGCGCGGATCTGCTCGGCGACGCCAAATGGCCCGAATATCTGGGGCACTGCGATAGGTTTTTCTGGGCGGTGCCGCAAGGGTTCGATCTGCGGCCGCTCGACCAGCCGCATTTCCTGCCCGAACGCACCGGGCTGATCGTGGCCGATCGCTATGACGCCGCAGTGGCACGCGAGGCGGCGACAGTGCCGCTCGCCGCTCCTGCCCGCCGCAAGGCCACGCTCGCCTTCGCCCGCCGGGCGGGGCGAAGGCTGTTGGGCATGCTGGACCCCGACGTCGCCGACGGTTTTTGACCCTGGCTTAGAGCTTCGGGCCCGCTGCGGCCGCGGCGCGGCCGAGCTTTGGGGCATCGGCGAGCAGCTTGGCGATCGATGGATAGCGGGTTTCGCGCGTGGCATATTCCCGTGCCGAAAGCCCGCCGCCGAAATCGGCGCGATCGGGATCTGCGCCGGCGTCGAGCAGCTTCTTCACCACCTCGGCGTCATGCGCGAGCACGGCGCGGATCAGCGGCGTGACTCCGCCATTGTTCGCCAGATTGACATTGGCCTTCTTGGCGATCAGCGCGTCCACTCCCGGGCCCCAGCCAAGGCCGGCGGCGAAGATCAGCGGCGTGTTGCCGTCGCGATCCTGGATATTGGGGTTTACGCCCGGCTGGTTGATCAGAACGGAAAGATAGGTTGGATCCTGGCGCTTCACGACGATGTGCAGCGCTGCCTCGCCGGTGCCATAGGGATCCTTGACGTTGATCATCGATAGCGCCTTGTCGCGCAGGAACTCGTTGACCTTGTTCCCGTCCTGCTTACGGATCGCGTCGAGGAACTGGATGCTCTCGCGCGGCTGGCCCATGCCCTGGGCGAGTGCGGGGAGCGGCAGGAGAAACAACGCCGCGGCGGCGGCGGCAGAGGCGAGACGGAGCGTCATTGCTGGATCGGTACCTTCGATACTGGCGACGGATGCGACCGGCTTCCTAGCAAAGACTGGCGGTGGATACCATGAACAGCATGTTTCGAGCGTTGATACCTGCTGCAATGCTGATGCTCTCGGCATGCGGCGGAAGCGGCTCCGGCGAGCCGCCCCTAGCGGGCGCGCGGATCGGCGGACCCTTCACGCTCGTCGACCAGAACGGCAAGACCGTTACCGATGCCGATTTCGCGGGCAAATATCGCATCGTCTATTTCGGCTACACCTATTGCCCGGACGTGTGCCCGACCGACCTGACCAAGATCGGCGCGGCGTTGCGCACGCTGGACAAGCAGGCGCCCCGGACCGCGCAGAAGATCGTGCCGCTGTTCATCACCATCGATCCCGAGCGCGACAAGCCCGCCCAGCTGAAGGAATATGTCGGCAACTTCCACCCGCGGCTGATCGGCCTTACCGGCACCCCGCAGGCGATCGCGCAGGTGGCGAAGGCCTATGCCGTCGCCTATATGAAGCAGCCGACGCCGTCAGGCTATCTGATGGGCCACACGCAGGTGGCCTATCTGATGGGGCCGGACGGCAAACCGATCACCAGCCTGCCGCTGGAAAAGGATCCCCCGGCGATCGTCGCCGAGCTCGAGCATTGGGTGCGTTGACCATCAAATTCTGGGAAGATCTGCCGCTGGAGGCCCTGGACCGCGCGCAATGGGAAGCCCTGTGCGACGGCTGCGGCAAATGCTGCCTGCACAAGCTGGAGGACGAGGAGACCGGCGAGCTGTTCGCCACCAACGTCGCCTGCAAGCTGCTCGATCGCCGCATGGGCCTGTGCAGGGATTACAAGCATCGTCGCGCCTATGTGCCCGAATGCGTGCGGCTGACGACACGCAACGTCGCCGACATCGAATGGCTGCCCAGCACCTGCGCCTATCGCCTCCGCGCGAACGGCGAGAAGCTGCCCGACTGGCACTATCTCGTCTCGGGCGATCGCGAGGCGGTGCACAAGGCCGGCGAGTCGACGCGCGGCTGGACCATCTCCGAGGACGATGCCGGCGATCTCGAACATCACATGACGGATCGGCGCCTTTGATCGAAGGGCTCGAAGTGATCCGCCATCCCCGTGCGCGGCGGATGCGGCTCGCCATCGATCCCCGCGACGGCAAGGTGCGGCTGACCATCCCGCCGCGCGCGTCGCTCGCTAAGGCAATGCAATGGGTGAGCGAGCAGCAGGGCTGGATCGCCGCGCAGCGTGACCGTCTGCCGGGCGGCAAACCCTTCATGGCGGGAGCACAGGTGCCGTTCGAGGACGGTGTGCTGACCATCGTCTGGCCGGCGGCGGGGATGCGCAGCGTGCGACGCGACGGTGACCAGCTCCTCTGCGGCGGCACCGAGGAGGGGCTTCCCCGCCGCGTGGAGCGCTGGCTCCGCGCCGAGGCGCTGCGGGTGCTGAGCGCGGATACCGCGCATTATGCTGCGCTGGCCGGGGTGCGGGTCACCAAGGTGGCGATCGGCGATGCGCGCAGTCGCTGGGGCAGTTGCGCGTCGACGGGCGTGATCCGCTACAGCTGGCGGCTGATCCTCGCACCCAGCGCGGTGCGTCGGGCCACTGTGGCGCATGAAGTCGCGCACCGGGTGCACATGAACCATGGTCCCGACTTCCACGCATTGGTCGAACAGCTCTACGGCGCCGACCCGACGCCGCACCGGCACTGGCTGCGCACGCACGGCGCCGGGCTGCACTGGGTGGGGCGGGAATAGCAAAGCGCGCCCGCGACCGGGAGGCGCGCCAGGCGATCAGTATTCGTCGTTGGGTCGCTGGTTTTGCGGCGCAGGCGGGCGCTGCGGCTGGCGACCCGGTTGCTGCTGCTGGGCCGGAGGTCGGCCGGTCATCCGGTTGATCCAGTCACGGTCGAGCCGGTCGCCTTGCTGCTGGACGGGGGCCGGGCGGCCTCCCTGCTGCGCGGGAGCAGGCGCGGCATCCATGTCCTCGCCGTCCTGCGGCTCCACAGGCACCTGGGGCGGCTGCACGATCGGGTTGCCGTCCTCGTCCACCATCATGCCGTTGTCGGGTGCGCCATAGGCGTCCTCGTCGGGCTCCAGCATATTGTCGGGCGGCGTCAACTGCGTCTCGAACTGCTCGACCGGCCGGTTGGCGACCGCCTGGATCATGAAGTCGTGGAAAGCGCGTGCGGGCGCGCGGCCGCCCTGCAGGCCCGGCACCACCTTGGCGTCGTCGCGCCCCATCCACACGCCGGTGGTGAGGCCGCTGGAGAATCCGATGAACCACCCGTCCTTGTTCGAGCTGGTCGTGCCGGTCTTGCCCGCGACAGGTCGTCCGATTTGCGCCGCGCGGCCGGTGCCGGTGGCGACCGCCGTCTGCATCAGGTCGATCATCTGCGCCGCCACATAATTGGCGACGAGCACGTGGCTGGTATCCACCTCGTGCTGGTAGATCACGCGATTGTTCGCGGTCACACGGGTGATGCCATAGGGTGTCACCGCCACGCCGTTATTGCCCACCGAGGCAAAGGCACGAGTCATGTCGATCAGGCGCACATTGGAGGTGCCGAGCACCATCGCCGGCTGGGTGTTGATCGGCGTGGTGAGGCCGAAGCGCCGGGCCATATCGGCAATGGTGGTGAAGCCCACCTCCTGGCCAAACTTCGCCGCGATCGTATTGACCGAATAGGCGAAGGCGGTGCGGATCGTGATCGGGCCGCTGTTGCGGCGCGAATCGTTCCGCGGGCTCCAGCCATCGATCGTCACCGGCTCGTCGACGACGATGTCGTCGGGCTTGTGCCCGGCTTCCAGCGCCGCGAGATAGACGAACAGCTTGAACGACGAGCCCGGCTGGCGCTGCGCCTGGGTCGCGCGGTTGTAGATCGAGGACACATAGTCCTTGCCGCCCACCATCGCCCGTACCGCACCGTCCCGGTCGATCGAGACCAGCGCGCCCTGCGCGCCGTCGGGTGCGTTGACGCGGATCGCCTGGTCGGCGCTGCGCTGCATGTTGAGGTCGAGCGTCGTCCACACGTCGAGCGGCGCCTCGGTCTCGTCGATCAGCGTCTCCAGCTGGGGCAGCGCCCAATCGGTGAAATAGCGGACGCTGTTCTGCTTGGGCTCGGGCGCGAGTTGCACCGCGTGCGGATCGGTGCTGCTGGCCTGGGCCGCGCTGATCTTGCCGGCGTCGGCCATCAGCTTGAGCACCACCGTCGCGCGGTCGACTGCGGCCTCGGCATCGGCGGTGGGCGAGTAATGCGAGGGTGCCTTGACCAGGCCAGCGACGATGGCGGATTCGCCGAGCGAAAGAGTCGTCGCAGGATGGCCGAAGAATTTTCGGCTCGCCGCGTCGATGCCGTACGCGCCGCCGCCGAAATAGACCTTGTTCAGGTAGAGCTCGAGGATCTGCTGCTTGGAGAATTTCCGCTCGAGCGCCAGTGCAAGGATCGCCTCGCGGATCTTGCGGGTAACGCTGTATTTGTTCGAGAGGAAGATGGTGCGCGCCACCTGCTGGGTGATGGTGGACCCGCCTTGCAGGCGCCGGCCTTCGTCATGCAGCCGCTTGGCTACCCAGAAGATCCGCGCTACGCCGATCGGATCGACACCCCAGTGCGATTCGAAGCGGCGGTCCTCGGTCGCGATGATCGCGTCCTTCATCGCCTGCGGAATCTGGCCGTACCGGATCCATTCGCCATAGCTCGGCCCGAGCGAGACCAGCACCGTGCCGTCCACCGCATGGACGCGGATCATCTGGCCGTTGGGCGAGGACTTCATCTCGTCGAAGCTGGGCAGCGTCGAGCGCGCCGAATAGACCGCGATCACCAGCGCGATGAAGGCGATCAGCGCCACCGCGATGCCGCTGATCAACGACCAGAGGAAGAACTTCTTCCAGAAGGAGCCCCGGCGCCACCAGGGCGCAGCTGCGATTTTCGATTTCACGGCCATGTACGGCGTGGTCGATTACAGCCTTGCGGGGCTTCCCACAAGGATCAGGCGGCCGAAGCTCCTGCCGCGCGCGGCCGGAAGTCGAGGCTTACCGAATTCATGCAGTAGCGCAGGCCGGTCGGCGGCGGTCCATCGGGAAAGACATGGCCAAGATGACCGTCGCAGCGCGCGCAGCGTGCTTCGATCCGGCGCATGCCATGGCTGGTATCGGCATGCTCGGTCACATGCTCCGGCGCCACCGGCCGGGTGAAGCTGGGCCAGCCCGAGCCCGAGTCATATTTGTCGATGCTGTCGAACAATTCGAGCTGACAGGCGGCGCAACGATAGATGCCGTCGGCCTTGTTGTCGTTGTAGCGGCCCGAGAATGCGCGCTCGGTGCCCGCTTCGCGCAGCACGTGGAACTGCTCGGGGGTGAGGCGCTTGCGCCATTCGGACTCGGAAAGATTCAGCTGTTCCATAGGCCCATGGATGTGGGTCCAAGGCCGGGCGTCGTCAATCCGGGATGGTGCTGGCTTGCGTCAGAACGCCGCTCTTCCGAAGCTGCGCCTTCAGGGATTCGGGCTTGGGCGCGTAGAGGAAGCCAAAGCTAACCGTGCCCTTGCGGGTGTGCACGGCATGGTGGAGCCGGTGCGCCTGAACGATCCGCTTCATGTAGCTGGAACGGGGGATGTAGCGGTGGCGGATCCGCTTGTGGACGATCAGGTCGTGGAAGCCGAAATAGATCGCGCCGTACGCCGCGATACCGGCCCCGATCCAGGTATAGCCCGGCCACCAGCCAAGCTGCACGCCGCCCAGCAGCAGCACGAAGGACGGCACCGCGAAGATCGCGGCGTACAGATCGTTGAGCTCCCAGTTGCCGGAACGCGGGCGATGGTGGCTGGCGTGCAGGAACCAGCCCGGGCCGTGCATGATCCACCGGTGCGCGGCATAGGCGAACAGCTCCATGCCGAGCACGGTGGCGAAGAAGATCAGAAAGGCGGTGAGCGGCGACATTGGGCTCATGTAGGCGATCTGCCCGTCCCATTCCATTGACTTTGCCCAAAGAGGCAGGGTCAGGCCCGCGGCATGTCCAGCAAATCCGCGCCCATCGCCGAGATCAGCCAGTCGTGAAACAGCTGCACCGGGCGCAGCGTCAGTGCGCGTGGGCGGCAGACGAACCAATAGCTGTAATGGCTCTCGACCGTCAGATCGAACAGCTGCACCAGCCGCTCGTCGCGGGCGGACTGGTAGTGCGACTCGAGCATGAAGGCGACGCCGAGTCCCTGGGCGGCGGCCTCAAGCATCAGGTTGCCCGAGTCGAACAGGTCGATCGCGGCCGGCTCGAGATCGGGATAGCCCGCCGCCATCCGCCAGGCGGTGAAGGTCTCCGGCATTTCGCGATGGACCAGCGCCGTCAGGCGCGACAGATCGGTGGGATCGCGGACCGGATTGGCGCCTTCCACCAGCGTGCGCGCGCCGATCACATGCACCCGGTTGCGATCCAGCCGCCGCGAATAATAGCCGGGATCGATGTCGCGGGCGATGACGATCGCGGCATCGAGCCCGTCACCCAGCCGCGCCATGCCATGGCTGCCGGTATCCACATCGAGGTGGAGTTCGGGGTGGCGCTGCTTCAGCTCGGGCAGGCGCGGCAGCAGCTGCTGTGTCGCATAGAGCGGCAGCACGCCCAGCCGGAGCCGCAGCAATTCGCTGCCGCTGGTCATCGTCTCGATGGCGTCGGTCATCGTGTCGAGCGCGGGGGCGATCAGCCCCAGCAAGCGTTCCCCATCATCGTTCAGCCGCAGCGACTGATGACGGCGTTCAAACAGCGGCTTGCCGATAAAGCGTTCGAGCGCCTGCACCCGCCGGCTCAGCGCGGGCGAAGACAGCGCCAGTTCCTCGGCGGCGGCCTTGATCGAACCCAGGCGGGCGACCTGGACAAAGGCTTCGATCGCGGTGAGCGGCGGTAGGCGACGCATCGATCCGTGTCTTTCAATTGGTGCGGTGCAGCAAAGGGCTGGCAAAAGCGCAACGCCTTTCCCCACTGCCCTCTCCGCTGATGGAGAATATCGCCTTAGACAATCGCGATTGCAAGCCATGCATCTACGCGGTGTAATTTTCGCACTTGCACAAAATCGTGCCGCACCGCACATAGGGGGTGCCTTTCAGGCATCCTCTCCTAAAACTTTCCAAGGCCGCCCTTTTTGAGGCGGCCCTTTTTTTTGCCTCCGCCGTTCTTAGCTTTCGTGCCTACCGCCACGAAGGAATCCAGAATGGCCGATGACGAATCCCGCGCAAGGCGGCTGCAGGTCGCCAATGCGCGTCCCGAAGACAGCGGCCGCGGACTGGCCCATATTCCACGCAGCTTGATGGGCGCGCTCGGCATCACCGAGGGTGATGTGATCGAAATTGTCGGCAAGCGCACCACGCCTGCGCGTGCCGTACTCCCCTATTCCGAAGACGAAGGGCTGGAGCTGCTTCGCATCGACGGGCTCCAGCGCGCCAACGCCGGCGTCGGCTCGGGCGATTTCGTCGAGGTGCGCCGCGCCGATTCGAAGCCGGCGACGCGCGTCGTGTTCGGCCCCGCCCAGGCCAATCTGCGCCTGCGCGGCACCGGCGAGGCGTTGAAGCGCACCTTTTTCACGCGTCCCCTTACCGCCGGCGACACGATTGCAACCGTCGGCCATCAGCGTGCGGATGTCCCGCCCAACGTTGCCCAATTCGTCCGCGCCCCCGCCTATGCACTGCAGGAGATCCGCCTGACGGTGCTCTCCACCGTGCCCCGCGGCGTGGTGCATATCGACGAGCATACCGAGGTCGAGCTCCGCACCGAATATGAAGAGGCGAGCGAAAGCCGCCGCGCCGACGTGACCTATGACGATATCGGCGGCATGGGCGCGACAATCGACCAGCTGCGCGAGATGGTCGAGCTGCCCTTGCGCTATCCGGAGCTGTTCCAGCGCCTGGGCGTCGATCCGCCCAAGGGCGTGCTGCTCCACGGCCCGCCCGGCACCGGCAAGACCCGCCTCGCGCGCGCGGTCGCCAACGAAAGCGACGCCAGCTTCCACCTGATCAACGGGCCGGAGATCATGGGCTCGGCCTATGGCGAATCCGAGGGGCGGCTGCGTCAGGTGTTCGAGGAAGCGGCGAAGAACGCGCCTTCGATCGTGTTCATCGACGAGATCGACTCGATCGCGCCGAAACGTGGCCAAGTCACCGGCGAGGCCGAGAAGCGCCTCGTCGCCCAGCTGCTGACGCTGATGGACGGGCTGGAGGCGCGCGCCAACATCGTGGTGATCGCCGCGACCAACCGCCCCGAGGCGATCGACGAGGCGCTGCGCAGGCCGGGCCGCTTCGATCGCGAGATCGTCGTCGGCGTACCGGACGATCGAGGTCGTCGCGAGATCCTGGGCATCCACACCCGCGGCATGCCGCTGGCTGAAGATGTCGATCTGGGCGAGCTGGCGCGCACCACCTATGGCTTCGTCGGTGCCGACCTCGCCGCCCTCACCCGCGAGGCGGCGATCGAGGCGGTGCGCCGGATCATGCCGCGCCTCAACCTTGAGGAAGGCACAATCCCGCCCGAGGTACTCGACACGCTGTCGGTCACCCGGGACGATTTCCTGGAGGCGCTCAAGCGCGTCCAGCCCTCGGCGATGCGCGAAGTGATGGTGCAGGCGCCGACGGTTCGTTGGGAGGATGTCGGCGGGCTCGACGATGCGCAGATGCGGCTCAAGGAAGGCGTCGAGCTGCCGCTCAAGGATCCGGACGCGTTCCGGCGCCTCGGCATTCGGCCGGCCAAGGGCTTCCTGCTCTATGGCCCGCCGGGCACCGGCAAGACCTTGCTGGCGAAAGCAGTCGCGCGCGAGGCGGAGGCGAACTTCATCGCCACCAAGTCGAGCGACCTGCTGAGCAAATGGTATGGCGAGAGCGAGCAGCAGATCGCGCGGCTGTTCGCCCGCGCCCGCCAGGTGGCGCCGTGCGTGATCTTCATCGACGAGCTCGACTCGCTGGTCCCCGCCCGGGGCGGCGCGATGGGCGAGCCGCAGGTGACCGAGCGCGTGGTCAACACGATCCTCGCGGAGATGGACGGGCTGGAGGAACTTCAGTCCGTGGTGGTGATCGGCGCGACCAACCGGCCAAACCTGATCGACCCGGCGCTGCTGCGCCCGGGCCGGTTCGACGAGCTGGTCTATGTCGGCGTACCCGACCAGGCCGGCCGCGAGCGGATCCTGCGCATCCAGACCGAGAAGATGCCGCTCGCCGCGGACGTCGACCTGGGTTCGATCGCCGAGCAGACGCAGCGCTATACCGGCGCGGACCTGGAAGACGTGGTCCGCCGGGCCGGCCTGGTCGCACTGCGCCAGTCGCTCGCCACCCGAGAGGTGACGATGGCGCATTTCGAGGAGGCGCTGAAGGACTCGCGTGCCACCGTCACGCCGGAGATGGAGAACGAGTATGAGGCAATGCAGGGCAAGCTGAAGCAGCAGGCGTCCTCGATCCAGCCGATCGGCTTCATCGCGCCGGGCATGCTGGAAGGGCGCGGGCCGAAGGGGTGAGTCCTTCTTCGCCGTCGGGGGCTCTGTCGCGGTGGTCCTACCACGTCATCCCCGCGAAGGCGGGGATCCATTGGCGCTGATGCTGCGGTACTTTACCCCCAGCGCACAGGCGAATGGATCCCCGCTTTCGCGGGGATGACGATGGTTTTTTGAGGCGCTGCGCCCTGTAGCTGCCTATGCAGTAGCGCTCCCGCCTTCAAAAACGCGAGCAGCATGGCCGATTCCAACCCGCTTCAACCGTCCAACCGCCAATGGCTGTGGCCGGCGCTTGCCCTGCTGGGCCTGTCGCTGGCGGGACTTGCGGCCTTTCTCTGCCTGCGTTTCGCCAGCGGGTTCGCGTTCGACCCCGCGCTGCTCTTGGCCTTGCGCCGCCCTGGCGACCTCGGCACCCCGATCGGCCCGGCCTGGCTGCTCCAGTCGGCGATCGATATCAGCGCGCTCGGAGGCTACACCGTCCTCTGGCTCGCGGGCGCCGCGACGCTGATCTTCCTGGCCGCGTTCGGCAAGCGCGCCGAGGCGCTGCTGCTCGGCGGATCGCTGATCGGTGCGTCGGTGATTAACGCGCTGCTCAAGCTCTTCCTCCACCGTCCCCGGCCGGACGTGGTGCCGCATCTCGCAGAGGTTTCCAGCGCCAGCTTCCCCAGCGGCCACGCGATGATCGCCGCGGCGGTGTATCTCACCCTCGGCGTGATGGTCGCGCGGACCCAGGCGAGCCGCTGGGCGCGCGCCTATCTGCTGGCGCTCGCCGTGCTGCTGGTGCTCCTGATCGGGTGCAGCCGCGTCTTCCTCGGCGTTCACTGGCCGTCGGACGTGCTGGCCGGCTGGTGCTTCGGCGCGGTCTGGGCGCTGTGCATGTTCGCGCTCAACGCCCGGCTGCACCGCCGCTGAGCCTCAGCCGTCCGACGCCTGCGTGGTCCAGCCGAGCCTGGGAATCGTGATCGAGCGCTTGCCCGACAGGTCGACGCGGGTGACGAACAGCCCCTTGCTCTCGATATATTGCATCAGCCGCCGTACGCGGCCCAGCGAGCTGGTGCCGTAGCTGGTCGCGATATCGGTATCGCTGGGGCAGGGCAGCCCCTCGCGCGCCGCCTTGGCGACGAGCAGGAACGGGCCCAGCATGTCGTCGGGCAGCGCCCGCGCCGCCTCGAGCGCCTGCGCCCAATCCTCGTCGGGATCGCCATGGATGCCGGCGCGGGCCGCCGAGAGGCGGCGGACGAAGCCGGAGAGGTCCAGCGGCGGGCGATTCAGCCCTACCATCCGACAGCGCACCTGGAAATCCTGGTACAGCACCGAAGGCGAGCGCAGCATCGACTGCTCGTCCTCGACGATCGCGCGCAGCACATCGGCGACGAGGCCGGCGACTTCCGCCGGGTCGCGGTCCGGCTCCACCTCCATCGGCGCGGGCACCGAGCGGGCCAGCGCCTCGAGCATCGTCTCCGAATGCGCATAGCTGGGCGCGGGCGGCGGCGCCGGGGGCACCCATTCGGGCTCGGCGGGGGCGAGCAGCAGGTCCTTGATCTCTTCGGTCGGCGCCTGGGGCAGCGGGGTCAGCTTCGGCGACGAGCTGCGCGCGCTGGTTTCCACCGATCCGATGCGGATCGCCACCGGCCGCCGCGTGATCGCCGGGCCGAGCCCGAGGAAATGCCCGCGGGCGAGGTCGCGGATCGCCTCGGCCTGGCGGCGTTCCATGCCGAGCAGATCGGCGGCGCGCTGCATGTCGATGTCGAGAAAGGTGCGGCCCATCAGGAAGTTCGACGCTTCCGCCGCCACGTTCTTGGCGAGCTTGGCCAGCCGCTGCGTCGCGATCACGCCGGCCAGCCCGCGCTTGCGGCCGCGGCACATCAGGTTGGTCATCGCGGAAAGTGAGGCGCGGCGCACCTCTTCCGCCACTTCGCCGCCGCCTGCCGGAGCGAACAGCTGGGCCTCGTCGACCACCACCAGCGCCGGATACCAATGGTCGCGCGGCGCGTCGAACAGCGCATTGAGGAAGGTGGCGGCGCAGCGCATCTGGCCTTCCGCCTCCAGCCCTTCCAGGCTCAGCACCACCGAGGCGCGATGCTCGCGGATGCGCGCGGCGAAGCGGGCGACGTCGCGCTCGCTATGGTCCACCGCCTCGATCGCGAGATGGCCATAGCGATCGGAGAGCGTGACGAAATCGCCCTCGGGATCGATCACCACCTGCTGGACATGCCCCGCGGACTGTTCGAGCAGGCGGCGGAGCAAATGCGACTTGCCCGAGCCGGAATTGCCCTGGACGAGCAATCGAGTCGCAAGCAACTCCTCCAGATCGACCGGCACGGGGCTGCCCGTGCCGTCGACGCCCATGTCCACGCTGACGGTCATCGCCGCCGCTTTGCCGGATCAGGGGGGGCAGCGGCAAGGGTGCGCCCCACGAAATCTGTGGGTGGTTGTTTCGGATCAGGCCGCGTCGGCGGCATTCCGGCGCTGGCGGCGGCGCTCCAGCGCCTCCATCGTCTTGTCGGCGAGAAGCGTGAGGCGCGCGATATCCTCCTCGGTCAGCTGGGGGCGTGCCATGCGATCGATCACGCACAGCGTGCCGATCCGCTTGCCCGTGGACGTGCGCAGCGGTGCGCCGGCATAGAAGCGGATATTGGGGTCGCCGGTGACCAGCGGGTTCTCCGAAAAGCGTGGATCGGCCTTGGCGTCGTTGACCACGAACACATCGGGCCCGCGGATCGCATGGGTGCAGAAGGAAATGGAGCGCGGCGTCTCCTGCGGCTCCAACCCGACGCGCGCCTTGAACCATTGCCGGTTCTCGTCGATGAGCGAGATCAGCGCGATGGGCACCCCCAGCGCCGCGGCAGCCTCGCGAACGATCGCGTCGAACTCCGCCTCGTTCGGCGTATCAAGGACGCCATAGCCTTTGAGCTCGGCGATGCGGGCAGGTTCATCGGGCTCAAGTGGCATCGTTTTCATCCTCGTACGTTTGCGCCCCCCGGCCCATTCGGGCTACTACAGTAGGACAAGTTAACATTTGCTCGACAGTGCAAGCATTTTGCCGGGCAGTCTGATGGCAGCCATGCGTCCCGATTCCATTGAACATCTCCGCCGGGTTTTCGGCTATGACACGTTTCGCGGCGTGCAGGGCGCGGTGGTCGACCGCGTCATGGCGGGCCGGCGCACGCTCGCGGTGATGCCCACCGGCGCGGGCAAGTCGCTCACCTATCAGCTGCCCTCGGTGATGCTGGAGGGGACCTGCGTGGTGGTCAGCCCGCTGATCGCGCTGATGCACGACCAGCTGCGCGCCGCCGAGGCGGTGGGCATCCGCGCCGCCACGCTTACCAGCGTCGACGACAATCGTGCGGAGACGATCGAGCGCTTTCGCGCCGGCCAGCTCGACCTGCTCTACATCGCGCCCGAGCGCGCCTCGGGCGAGGGATTCCGCAACCTGCTGACCCAGGCGCCGCTCAGCCTGTTCGCGATCGACGAGGCGCATTGCGTGTCCGAATGGGGGCATGATTTCCGCCCCGACTACCGGCTGCTGCGCCCGCTGCTCGATCGCTTCCCCGAGGTGCCGCGGCTGGCGCTGACCGCCACCGCCGACGCGCATACCCGCGCCGACATCCTCGAACAGCTGGGCATTCCCGAAGACGGCCTGATCGTCGCCGGCTTCGATCGGCCGAACATCCGCTACCATATCGCCCCGCGCGAGAACACGACGCGGCAGATCATCGACGTGGTTGCCGAGAACCCCGGCCCGGGCATCGTCTATGCCCAGACCCGCAAGGGCGTGGAGCAGCTCGCCGAGAAGCTGGCAGCGGAGACCGGGCGACCGGTGCTCCCCTATCATGCCGGGCTCGATCCCGAGGTGCGCCGCCGCAACCAGGCGCAGTTCGTCGCAAGCGAGGACATGGTGGTGGTCGCCACGGTTGCGTTCGGCATGGGAATCGACAAGCCCGATGTGCGTTTCGTCGCGCATGCCGGGCTGCCTAAGTCGATCGAGGCCTATTACCAGGAAACCGGCCGCGCCGGCCGCGACGGCGATCCGTCGGTCGCGCATCTTTTCTGGGGCGCCGATGATTTCGCGCGCGCCCGCCAGCGGATCGGCGAGGTCGAGCCCTCGCGCCAGCCCGGCGAGCGCGCGCGGCTGACGGCGCTGGGTGCGCTGGTCGAGACGGCGGGGTGTCGCCGCCGCATCCTCTTGCGGCATTTTGGCGAGGATGCGCCCGAGACCTGCGGCAATTGCGACAACTGCCTCCATCCGCCCGCGGCGATCGACGCGAGCGTGACCGCGCAGAAATTCCTCTCCGCGGTGTTCCGCACCGGGATGCTCTACGGCGTCGGCTATATCGAGGGCATCCTTACCGGGGTTTCGAGCGAGCGCAGCCTGATGAACGGGCATGAGAAGCTCTCGGTGTTCGGCATCGTCGACGGCGATGAGGTGGCGATGCTCAAGCCGGTGTCGCGGGCGCTGCTGCTGCGCGATGCGCTGCGCACCAACGAACATGGCGGGCTGGAGTTTGGCCCCGAAGCGCGGGCGATCCTCAAGGGCGAGGCGAAGCTGGAGCTGGTCCTGCCGCCCAAGCGCGAGCGGCGTCGCCGCGGGGCGAAGGGTTCGGTGCCGAACCCGGTCGGCAACCCGCTGTTCGAGGCGCTGCGGGCGAAGCGCCGCGAGATCGCGCAGGAGACGGGCCTTCCGCCTTATGTGATCTTCCATGATTCGGTGCTGCGCGACATGGCGATGGTGCGCCCATCGTCGCTGGCGGAGATGGGGCAACTCTCCGGTGTCGGCGCGCGCAAGCTCGATGCCTATGGGCAGGACTTCCTGAACGTCCTCCGCCAGTTCTGATCGGCTTCCGCCTGCCCGGCAGGCGCGCTACAGCCTCGCGCTGGAACCAGAAGAAGGACCTGCCATGCCCAACAAGATCGACGAAAGCATCTCGGTGGCCCCGCAGATCCGCCCCGAGGACGTGCCCGCGCTCGCGGCGGCGGGCTTTGCCCACATCATCAACAATCGCCCCGAGGGCGAGGAATATGGCCAGCCGAGCGGCGCCGAGATCGCCGAGGCGGCCGAGGCGGCAGGGCTGGGCTATACCGCGATCCCGGTGACCCCGGGCGGTTTCTCGATGGCGCAGGTGGAGGCGATGGCCGAGGCGCTGCGTTCGGCCCAGGGGCCGGTGCTGGCGTACTGCCGCTCCGGCACGCGCTCGTGCAACCTCTGGGCGCTGGCCACGGCGTACAAGGGCGGCGAGCCCGACGCATTGGTCGCGAAGGGCGCGGGGGCGGGCTACGACCTGTCCGGCATCCGACCGGCGCTGGAGCAGCTGTCCGGGCGCTGAGTCTTTCTTCTCCCCTCCCGCTTGCGGGAGGGCTCGGGGGAGGGACCGACGTGTCGGTTCCTTCCGCGACGTCGTCGCCCCGCGACCCTCATAGCCCCTCCCCCAGCCCCTCCCACAAGCGGGAGGGGAACGCGCATTGCAGCGCTCGGCCCGTCTTCCCCAAGCACAAAAAATGGGCTGGTGGTTGCCCACCAGCCCAGTCGTCCGCAGGAGGAACCTCGGTGGGGCGCCGCGCCAGGAGAGGCTGCGCGACGCCCGAACTTGTCAGTAATTATAGGCGCGCTCGCCATGCTCGTTGATGTCGAGCCCTTCGACTTCGACTTCCTTCGAGGGGCGGATACCCATGGTGAGCTTGAGGCCGTAGAAGAGGACCGCCGACACCGCGCCCGACCAGACCAGGGTGATGCCCACCGCCTTCAGCTGCACGAGCAGCTGGGTAGCGATGCTGTAGCTGGCGGCCGGAACCGCCGGGAACTGGGTGTAGTCGATCACGCCCTGCCCGCCGAGCGCCGGGTCGGCGACGATCGCGGTGCCGAGCGCGCCGATGATGCCGCCCACGCAGTGGACGCCGAACACGTCGAGCGAGTCGTCATATTTCAGCTTGTTCTTCACCGTGGTGACGAAGAAGAAGCAGATCGGCGAGACGATCAGGCCGAGCAGGATCGAGGTCATCGGCGCGGCGAAACCCGAGGCCGGGGTGATCGCGACGAGGCCGGCGACCGCACCGGTCACCCCGCCCAGCAGCGACGGCTTCTTGTGCACGACCTGCTCGATCACCGCCCAGCTCACCGCCGCGGCAGCGGTGGCGACGAAGGTGTTGATGAAGGCCACCGCGGTCACGCCGTTCGATTCGAGGTTGGAACCGGCGTTGAAGCCGAACCAGCCCACCCACAGCAGCGAGGCGCCGATCATGGTCATGGTCAGTGAGTGCGGCGGCATCGGCTCGCTCTTGAAGCCCACGCGCTTGCCGATCACGAGACAGCCGACCAGGCCGGCAATGCCCGCATTGATGTGGACGACGGTGCCGCCGGCGAAATCGAGCGCGCCCAGGCCCCAGAGATAGCCATAGTCGGTCGGCGCATCGACGAGGAAGTCGGGGCCCGCCCAGTACCAGACCATGTGCGCAATCGGGAAATAGGCCAGCGTCATCCACAGCACGGTGAAGATGATCAGCGGCGTGAACTTCACGCGCTCCGCAAAGGCACCGACGATCAGCGCCGGCGTGATGCAGGCGAAGGTCATCTGGAAGCAGACGAAGGCGAATTCGGGGATGTAGACGTTGTTCGAGAAGGTCGCGGCATAGGTGCTCGCGCTCACGCCCACCAGGAACGCCTTGGAGAGCCCGCCGAAGAAGTGGTTGTCGCCGCCGCTGGTGAACGCGATCGAATAGCCCCAGCTCACCCAGACCAGCGAGGCGACCGAGACGATCATGAACACCTGCATCAGCACCGAGAGCATGTTCTTGGTGCGGACCAGGCCGCCATAGAACAGCGCCAGCGCCGGCACCGACATCATCAGCACCAGCGCCGAGGAGATCAGCATCCAGCTGGTGTCGCCCTTGTTGACCATCGTCGCCTGCTGGGCGGCGTCGGGCGCCTTGATCAGTGCGGTCTGCGCCCAGGCGGGCATCGCCGCGACCAGCGCGGCCGCGCCGAGCGCGAGCCCGGCGGTCTTCCATCCTTGCTTCATTGCTACCCCCTTGCTCACAGCGCCGTCTCGTCGGTCTCGCCGGTGCGGATGCGTACGGCCTGGCCCATGTCGAGGACGAAGATCTTGCCGTCACCGATCGCGCCGGTGCTCGCCGCCGCCTGGATCGCCTCCACGGCGCGGTCGGCCAGATCGCTGCCGACGGCGACCTCGATCTTGATCTTCGGCACCATGTTCGTGCTGTACTCGGCGCCGCGATAGATCTCGGTCTGGCCCTTCTGGCGGCCGAAGCCCTTCACTTCGGTGACGGTCATCCCCGTCACCCCCACGGTGGTGAGCGCCTCGCGCACCTCGTCGAGCTTGAAGGGTTTGATGATGGCGATGATGAGCTTCATGTCGCCCCCTCTGGCGGTTGTCCCGGTGAGCAACTTCGCAAGGGGCGTGCCAAATGGAACGCACAGAGGGGATGTGCGTTTTCGGCGGTCAATTATTACGAACTGGTGAATTTTGCGACGCGCATCTGCTCAAAAATTGGGCAGATCACTGCAGGGTTGCGCTGTCCTCGCCGTGCCGGCCGAAGAATTGCATCAGCTGGACGATCAGCTCGGCGCGGTCCGCCAGCGACGGCGCCTCGAGCAGCGCCTGCTTCGACGCGGCATCGAACGGTGCGATCTGGGCGATGCCGTTGACCAGCGATTCGTCGTCGAGCCGGGTGACCGCCTCCCAATCGACCATATAACCCAGGCCATCGGCGAAGCGGCGCGACTCCATCTCGATCGAGGCGCGCCCCGCCAGCGACAGCGATTCCGAGTCGCCCGCCGCTTCCAGCGCGGCCTCGACCTGGCGGAACGGCGTGCCCAGCTCCAGCTCGCGGACGATGGTGAAGCGGCTCAGCCCCTCCAGCACGATGTTGTAGCGCCCGTCGTCGAGCGCCTCGACATCGGCGATCCGGCCGACGCAGCCGACATCGAACAGCGTCGGCGGGTCCTTATCGTCGCGCGGCTGGACCATGCCGATGCGCCGATCCCGCGCGAGAGCCTCGGAGACCATCGCGCGGTAGCGCGGCTCGAAGATGTGGAGCGGCAGGTGCATGCGGGGGAACAGCAGCGCACCCGCCAGCGGAAACACCGAGAGCCGCGTCGTCTTCATCCGAACAGGATCTGCGACAGCTTGCGGCGCTGGGCGGCGACCCAGGGGTCTTCAAGACCCACGACCTCGAACAGCTTGAGCAGCCGCTGGCGCGCCGCGCCCTCGTTCCAGGCGCGATCATCGCGCACCATGGCGAGCAGCGTCGCGGCCGCGCCTTCGCGGTCGCCCGCCGCCATCTGGCCGCCGGCGAGCTCGTAGCGCGCGTCCATGTCCTCGGGGTTCGCAGCCGCGCGGGCGGCAAGACCGGCCAGATCGCCGACCGGCTGCGCCTCGCGGGCAAGGCTCAGCGCGGCGCGGGCACGTTCCACTTCGGGCGCCTTGGCGGCATCGCCCTCGATCGCATCGAGCGCGGCCTGTGCCTCGTCGTGGCGGCTCAGCGCGATCAGCGCACGAACCCGGCCGGCGACGACCACCGCATGGTCGGGCGCAATCTCGGCGATCTGGTCGAAGATCGACAGCGCGCGCTCGGCATCGCCATCGGCCAGCACCTGCTCGCCCATCGCGATCAGCGGCTCGAGCTCGGCCTCGGCGTCGGCCTCTTCGCCGCCGATCGGCAGCTGGCGGAGGATCTGGTCGAGCATCGTGCGCAGCTGCGATTCGGTGCGCGCGCTGGTCAGGTCGGCGACCAGCTGGCCCTGGAACATCGCATAGACCGTTGGGATCGAGCGGACCTGGAATTGGCTGGCGATGAAGTTGTTCTTGTCGACGTCGATCTTGGCCAGCATCACGCCCTTGGGGGCATATTCGTCGGTAACCTTCTCGATCACCGGGCCCAGCGCCTTGCAGGGACCGCACCATTCCGCCCAGAAATCGAGGATGACGAGCTTGGACATCGACGGCTCGACGATGTCCTTGCGGAAGGCGTCGACCGCCTGTTTGTCGGCGGGGCTCAAACCAAGCGTGGCCAAAATGCGCTCCTTCAGCGGTCTGCGGGTGCCGGCGCCTCGGATGGGTGCTCGGGCGGATCGCCTCCTATTTGGGCGCTCGCGGCCCAACCGCCAAGTCTTTTCCAAAAAGTGCAAAAGGGGGGTTGCGCAGTATGAAAGCCGCTGTTAGTTGGCCCGCCTCACCCGCCGAGAGCGCTTCGAAACGCTCCCGGCCACGACGCCAGAGCGGGCGTAGCTCAGGGGTAGAGCACAACCTTGCCAAGGTTGGGGTCGAGGGTTCGAATCCCTTCGCCCGCTCCAGTCGCCGAACGGCGACTGCGTCTCTTCCACATGTCGGGAAATGCCGGCCAGTCGTTGGTGGATCGTTCGAGCCGCACACGGCGCGTCGCTTGCTCGCTCTCGCGCGGCTGATATAGGTCAGCGCGGATGGCTTGGGAGGCGACGACGTTGGAAAATTCCTATTTCGATCTGGAGCGCAATCGGGATGGCGTGCGAGCCGGCCTGCATCGCCAGCTGATCGGCGATCAATGGGATGCCATCGGGTCGCTTCAGTTCGAGTTTCTCGTTTCTGAAGGCCTCAAGCCCGAACACAAGCTGCTTGATATCGGGTGCGGATCGCTGCGCGGCGGCGTTCATTTCGTGAACTATCTGGAGCCTGGCAATTATTATGGCTCGGATCTAAACCAGGCGTTCCTCGATGCCGGCTATGACATCGAGTTGGCGGAAGCCGGCATCCAGGCCAAGCTGCCGCGCGATAACCTGACCTGTACCGATTCCTTTGACCTTCCCTGGCCGGATGCGATCTTCGATTTCGCAATCGCGCAGTCGGTGTTCACGCACCTGACCTTCAATCGGATTCGACAGTGCCTGGTTCGGACCGCGCCAAAGATGAGGCCGGGCGGCACTTTCTTTGCCACATTCTTCGAGCTTCCTCAGGGCATGCCGTCCGATCAGCCGCTCCGCCACGAGCCGGGCGGCAAGGTTACCTATGATGTTCGGGATCCGTATCACTATACGGTCCGCGACCTTTCGTTCGCTATTGGCGACTTGCCCTGGCGGCTGCGCTATATCGGCGACTGGAACCATCCCAGAGCGCAGCGAATGTGCGCCTTTGAGCGCGTCGCGGACGCCCCGTCGCTCGAGGCCAACGACGAGCGATCGTAGACCGTTGCGGAAGTCAGGGCCGCTGACGTCGGGGTGCGATCTTTCCTCTCCCAAAAGCGGATAAACGGCTTGGCGGCCGTTCTTGACGAAGACGAATTGGTGCCTTTCCTTTGCTAGAACGTTCCGGATGCGCAGGAACCCGCGGCATCAGGCGCACGTCGTTTGCCGGGTTCCCTGTCCGCTGAAGGGAAGCGGCGGCCGGTCTGTCGGGCAAGGCGATCCCCGTTTTGAACCGGGCACTATCTGCTTCCTTGCGTCGCTTGGGAGCTCGACCGTATGACGACGCGTTGCCGCTGTTGCGCGGTGCCACGCTTCATGACCCGCTATTCGCCGCAAGCGGGAAGATCTAGTTCAGGTCGAAAGCGATAGCCGAGGTTCTGGTCACGGCATCAGTCGCTTCCGACCTTCCGACAGGTGCCAGCGCATCGCCAGCGCCGCGCCGTCCGCGTCCTGTGCGCGGATCGCTTGCACGATCGTCTCGTGCTCGCGCACCATGGCGGCGATGGGCTCCGCTTCGCGGAGGCGGGCAATGTCGACGCCGGCGCGCATGATCCGCATCGTTTCCTCGTGCAGATGCTCGAACGCCTTCTCGAACGCGGGGTTGGCGGTGGCGCGGAAGATCGCGCGGTGCAGCTGCCAATCTTCGTCATGCGCCGGATCGCTGGAGAGCAACGCCTTCCGCAGATCAACCATCGCCGATTCGATCTCCGCCAGTTGCTCGGGCGAGCGTCGGCGCGCGGCCAGCCGGGCGGCTTCCGATTCGAGCACGAACCGCACCTCATAGGTGCCGAGCGTCGCAGACAGTTCATCGAACGCCATGTGTTCGCCCAGCCGCAGCGACGGGCGACGCATGACGTAGGAACCCGCCCCGCGCCGCGCTTCGGTAATGCCGTCCGCAGCCAGCCGCACCAGCGCTTCGCGCACTACCGTACGGGACATGCCGAAGCTTTCGGCCAGCCGCGATTCGGAGGGCAGTCGGTCGCCGAGGCTCAGGCCTTCGAGAATAATCTCGACGATGCGCGAATAGGCCTGGTCGGCGAGGCGCTGGTCAGTGGCGGGGCTCAGGTTTCGCGGCATCGATACCCACGATACTAAGGCCATGGAAAATGGCGAGTCGCGCCATCGTCGTAGGAGCAGCCGATGTCCGATTCCCCCGCCCCCATCCGCGTCGGCATCGGCGGCTGGACCTTCGAGCCCTGGCGCGGCACCTTCTATCCGGACAAGCTGCCGCAGAAGCGCGAACTGGAATATGCCGCCGCCGCGCTCACCGCGATCGAGATCAACGGCACCTATTATTCCACCTTCAAGCCCGCGAGCTTCGCCGGCTGGGCAGCGGCGGCGCCGGAAGGCTTCGTCTATACGGTAAAGGGATCGCGCTTCGTCACCAACCGCAAGGTGCTCGCCGAAGCAGGCGATTCGATCGCGCGCTTCTGCGGCCAGGGGCTGACCGAACTGGGCGACAAGCTGGGGCCGATCTTCTGGCAGTTCATGGCGACCAAGAAGTTCGACGCGGAGGATTTCGGCGCGTTCCTCAAGCTGCTGCCGGCCGAACAGGACGGCGTGAAGCTGCGCCACGCGGTGCAGGTACGGCACGAAAGCTTCCAGACGCCCGCGTTCGTCGCGCTGTGCCGGGCGGCGGGGGTGGGAATCGTCTTCGCCGATTCGCCCCAATATCCGGGCATCGCCGATGTCAGCGGCGACTTCGTCTATGCGCGGCTGGAAGCGGGCGAGGACGACAATCCGTTCTGCTACCCGGAGGCCGATCTGCCGCGCTGGGTGGACGCCGCCAAGACTTGGGCGGCGGGCGGTCAGCCGGCAGGGCTGCCGACCTTTGCCGACGCGCCCGCGCCAGCCCGCCCCCGCGAAACCTTCGTCTTCTTCATCCATGGCGGCAAGGTCCGCGCGCCGGCGGGTGCCCAGGCGTTCATCCGCCGGCTCGGCTGAGCGGCGAACCCTTTGGCCAGGCGCTTCGTTGATCCCGGGCAACCCAAGGAGGCCCGCATGATCCACGATCCCGAACCGCAGCAGCCGCAGGACGACGAATCCGAAGCGATGGAAGAAGCGCAGGAAGAAGCCGCCGAAGAGCGCGAGCAAGAGGGCGGCTATCAGTGATCCGCCGGCGCGGCGGACTCCAAGTCCGCCGCGCCGCATTCAAGGGCGTTTTCGACCTAGCCATTGCCCCGGGTAATTGATAATCACTCGCAGCATGAACGCCCCCGCCGCGATTCCCGTGCCTGTACGCCTTGCCCAGTTGCATCGCCATGCCCCCGCTACCGTGGCCGGAGTCGATTGGAACAGCCTCGCCGAACCCGAGGCGCGGCGCCTGCGCGAACTGGGTCTCGACGAAGGCGTGGAGGTGGAGCTGCTCCACCGCTCCGGCCTGTTCGGTGGTCCCCTTGCCTGCCGGATCGGCCGCATGACCGTGGCGCTCCGCCGCCATGTAGCCGCCGCGATTCACGTGACGCCGCTGGCCAGGCACGCATGAACACTACGCCATTGGTTGCGCTGGTCGGCAATCCCAATGCCGGCAAGAGCGCGCTGTTCAATGCGCTGACCGGCGCGCGGCAGAAGGTGGGCAATTATCCCGGCGTCACGGTGGAGCGCCATGCGGGGCGGATGGCGCTGCCCGACGGTCGCCCGATCGAGCTGGTCGACCTGCCCGGCGCCTACAGCCTCGATCCCGGCAGCCCCGACGAACAGGTGACGCGCGACGTGCTGCTCGGCCGCCAGCAGGGCGAACGCCTGCCCGACGCGATCCTGACGGTCGTCGATGCGTCGAACCTCGACAACCATCTCCGCTTCACGCTGCAGCTGATCGCGCTGGGCCTGCCGATCGTGGTGGCGCTGAACATGGTCGATCTCGCCGAGCGGGACGGCCTCAAGCTCGACCCGGAAGCGCTTGAGCGCGAACTCGGGGTGCCCGTGGTCTCGACCGTCGCGGTGCGCCGGCGCGGGCTCGATGCGCTCAAGGAGCGGATGGGCGAGATGGTCAAGGGCGTGACCAAGGTCCGCCCCTCGGCCGGGGTGCAGCACGACATCGTCCTGCTCCAGCGCCGCGCCCGCCAGATCGCCACCGCCGTCACCGTCTCGGAAACCGCTGCGCGCCGCTGGACGCACCGGCTCGACGCGCTGTTCCTCCATCCCGTGGCCGGGCCGCTGATACTGCTCGGCACGATGTTCCTGATGTTCCAGGCGGTGTTCGCCTGGTCCGAAGTCCCGATCGGCTGGATCGAGGACGGGATGAAATGGCTGGGCGGCGAAGTGGGAGCCGCGCTGCCGGACGGCGTGTTCCGCTCGTTGATCGTCGATGGGGTAATCGCCGGTGTGGGCGCGGTGGTGGTGTTCCTGCCGCAGATCCTGATCCTGTTCGCCTTCATCCTGGTGCTGGAGGCGACCGGCTATATGGTCCGCGCCGCCTTCCTGATGGACCGGGTGATGGCGAGCGTGGGGCTGTCCGGCCGTGCCTTCATCCCGCTGCTCTCCAGCTTCGCCTGCGCGGTGCCGGGGATCATGGCGACGCGCACCATTTCCGACGAGAAGGACCGGCTGACCACGATCCTGATCGCGCCGCTGATGACCTGTTCGGCACGCCTGCCGGTCTACACGATCATCATCGGCGCGCTGATCCCCGATCGGGCGGTGCTGCCGGGTGTGGGGCTGCAGGGGCTGGTGCTGTTCGTCCTCTACATCCTCGGCATCCTCGGCGCCTTCGTCGTCGCGCTGGTGCTGCGGCGGACCGTCACCAAGGGCGCGACGTCGGGCTTCATGATGGAGATGCCCAAATATCAGTGGCCGAGCGCACGCGACGTGCTGCTCGGGCTCTGGCAGCGCGCGCTGATCTTCCTCAAGCGCGCCGGCACGATCATCCTCTACACGACGGTGATCCTCTGGGCGCTGTTGAGCTTCCCCAAGCCACCCGAGGGCAGCGGCATCTCCAATGTCGATTATTCGATCGCCGGGCGGATCGGCACCGGCTTGCAGACGATCGTCGCGCCGATTGGCTTCAACCGCGACATGGCGCTGGCGCTGATCCCGGCGATGGCCGCGCGCGAAGTGGCGGTGGCGGCGATCGGCACCGTCTATGCGATCGACAATCCCGATGACGCAGCGGGCGAGGAGTCGATCCGCGAACAGCTCCAGAAGCATTGGAGCCTGCCGAGCGCGCTCGCCTTCCTGATGTGGTTCGTGTTCGCGCCGCAGTGTATTTCGACCATCGCGGTGACGCGACGCGAGACCAATGGCTGGAAATGGCCGGCCTTCATGATCGGCTATTTGTTCGCGCTCGCCTATGTCGCGGCGGGGCTGACCTATTGGAGCGCGGTAGGCCTCGGGCTTTGAGAGCCTAGCCGGGAGGCACCGCGACGGGTGCCTCCCGGCGCCGGATCACTGCAGCGAATAGGTAGCGATCTTGCTCGAGGACGTCACGACCAGCTTGGCATCCGGTGTGATCGCCAACCAGCCGCTTACCGGCGCGGTCCATTTCACATCGTGCGCACCTTCCAGCGCGATCGCGTAGGTCTTGGCGGTCGTGCTGAAGAACAGCAGCGTATCGGTGACGAGGACATTGCCGACGAAGCTTTCCCCGGCCGGCAGCGGCCACGACCACAGCACTGCGCCCGTCTGTTCGTTCAGCGCATCCAACTGCCCGTTCGAATTGCTGCCCGCATAGAGCACGCCCTTCGCGACCGCCGGAAGATTGCTGTAGGAGCGCGCGCTCCGCCAGCGAACGGTGCCTGCCGCAATGTCGAAGCTCGTCAGCGGCAGCGAGAGGTTGTAGCTGGGGACCCGCGTGCCCGAATAGGCAATCACATTGTTCGGCGAACTCACGATGGGCGAGCCGAAATAGGAATAGCCGTTCCAGACCCAACTCGGGTCGGCGATGCTCTTCACCAGCGCGCCGCTCGCTCGATCGAACACGTCGAGATTCCCCGAGTAGTAATAGGCGTATTTGTCGTCGATCGCGACCGTCTCGCCATCCCAGGTATGACCACCGCTGCCATTGGCGTTCCAGCGATCGGTCAAGGCGGCGAGGTCGTAGCTATAGACGACGTTCCCGTAATAGCCGGAAGCCAGGTAAAGCTCGTTGCCGACGCCCGTCGGCTGCGCGAACGTCGACCACTGCGCCGCGAACAGCAGGTTGGTGGCGAAGGTCCCCTTGTCAGGATCCAGGATCTTGATCTGGTTGTTCCCCGAAGAGATGAACATGCTGCTCACAGCCAGGCGATTACCGACCAGGGCAGGACCGCTGGCGCTGCTGACATTGCCGAGTGAGAATTGCCAGCGCTCCGTACCCGTAGCGCCGTCGACCGCGTGCACGACGGTCTCGCCGTTCGAGGTATTCCGCGTGGCGAAGACGAACCCCTTCTTCGCAGCGACGGGCTGGATGCCGGTTGTGCTGGCGGGCGCCCATTCCCAGCTGTTGGTGAAGACTGCCGGATCGAACGCCGCATGCACATAGCCGTCATGTGACGCGTTGCGCTGCAGGGTGGTCCAGTCGAGCAGATCGACATTCAGCGCATAGACGAAGGTCTTGCTCGATCCCGGATACACCGTCGTGCACGCCGTCTCGCGGCATAGCCGGAAGCTGATGGTGCTCGAATAGCGCTTCGGCTGCAGTCCGGTCAGCGTCTTGAACTTGTAGGCAAAGACATTGCCGGTTTGCACCACCGGGCCATCCTGGATCAGGACCGCTGGATCGAACTGCAGATCCGGTACCACCGGGGCCGAACTCGTCCCGGTGAAGCTCGCATTAAGCGTGAAACTCGCCGCGAAATTGCTCTCCGCCGCAGTCTGGCTCGTCGCCGAGGGGGTGAGCGTCACCTCCAGCGTCGGCGTCGGCGTCGGCGTGGGCGTCGGTGTGGGTGCAGGTGTAGAGGCGCCGCCCCCCGAGCAGGCAGCCGTCATCCCGGCCAGCAGGGCCATCAATATCAGTCGCATTCCATATTCCCCCAGACCCGCCTTTCCGGCGGGCAATTGCTTGCCGCCAGAGGACCTAGGCTCTGCCGACGCCGAATTGTGCGACAAAGGGTGCGATACGCAAGCGCGATCGTAGCAGAAATGGCGGGTCGGTGCCCCGTTGCGGGGCGCTGTTCCCGATAGCGCAAGGACGGAGGGGCCTCTGGTTCCGCCGACGAGTCTTCGCTACACGCGCCGGACCATGAGCACCGTATCCCCCGAACTCCGCGCAGCCGCGCTCGTCTCCAAGGCCTGGCCCTATGAAGAGGCACGCAAGCTGCTCAAACGCTATCCGCAGATCGCAAGCGGCGGCGCGCCGGAGAAAGGCCATGTGCTGTTCGAGACCGGCTACGGTCCCTCGGGCCTGCCGCATATCGGCACGTTCAACGAAGTGCTGCGCACCACCATGGTCCGCCGCGCCTTCGAGAGCCTGTGCGACGTGCCGACCCGCTTGATCGCGTTCAGCGACGACATGGATGGCCTGCGCAAGGTGCCGGACAACGTGCCCAACCAGGACATGCTGCGCGAACATCTCGGCAAGCCGCTGACCCAGGTGCCCGATCCGTTCGAGAAATATGAGAGCTTCGCACACCACAACAATGCGCGGCTCCGCGAATTCCTGGACCAGTTCGGCTTCGAATATGAATTCGCCTCCTCGACCGACTATTATACCGGCGGCCGCTTCGACGACGCGCTGAAGGGCGTGCTGCGCCACTATCAGGGCATCATGGACGTGATGCTGCCGACGCTGCGTGCCGAGCGTCAGGCGACCTATTCGCCGGTGCTGCCGATCAGCCCCAAGTCGGGCATCGTGCTGCAGGTGCCGGTCGAGGTGGTCGATGCCGAGGCCGGCCTCATCGCCTTCGAGGATGCAGGCGAGCGGATCGTCCAGTCGGTGCTCGGCGGCAAGGCCAAGCTCCAGTGGAAGGTCGACTGGGCGATGCGCTGGGTCGCACTCGACGTCGATTACGAGATGGCGGGCAAGGACCTGATCGATTCGGTCACCCAGTCGGGCAAGATCGCGCGCGTGCTCGGCGGCCGCCCGCCCGAGGGCTTCAACTATGAAATGTTCCTCGACGAGAAGGGCGAGAAGATCTCCAAATCCAAGGGCAATGGCCTCAGCCTCGAGCAGTGGCTGACCTATGGCCCCGAGGAGAGCATCGCCTTCTACGCCTATCGCGAGCCGAAAAAGGCCAAGCAGCTCCACCTCGGCGTGATCCCGCGCGCGATCGACGAATATTGGCAGTTCCGCGGCAATTATGCCGCGCAGCCGATCGAGCAGAAGCTCGGCAACCCGGTCCACCACATCCACAATGGCGAGCCGCCGGCGGAGACGCTGCCGGTTACCTTCGGGCTGCTGCTGAATCTCGTCGGCGTCATGGGCGAGGCGAGCAAGGAACAGGTCTGGGGCTATCTTACGAATTATGTCCCGGACGCGAGCCCCGAAACCTATCCGGCGCTCGACCGTCTGATCGGCTATGCACTCGCCTATGCCCGCGATTTCGTTGCGCCTACGCTCAACAAGCGTGCGCCGGTGGGTGTGGAGATCGCGGCACTCCAGCGGCTCGACGCCGAACTCGCCGCGCTGCCGGCGGACGCGACCGCCGAGGCGATCCAGGACCAGGTCTACGAGATCGGCAAGACCGGCGGTTTCGAGAATTTGCGCGACTGGTTCAAGGCACTGTACGAGACGCTGCTCGGCTCCGAACAGGGGCCGCGCATGGGCAGCTTCATCGCGCTGTACGGCATCGCCAACAGCCGCAAGCTGATCGCGGAGGCGCTGGCGCGCGCCGCCTGAGGCACGGGTCAACAAGGGAGACGACATGACCGCGGTACTCCGCAAACGGCCGGCATCGGCACTTCGCGCATTTCTGAAGAGCGAGGCTGCCGGCGGCATCGTGCTGATCGCGGCGGCGGCGCTGGCGATGCTGCTGGCCAATCTGTCGGGCGTCTCGGAGCAATATTTCCACCTGCTCCACCTGGAGACCGGGCCGGTGATCAGCCCGATCTACGGGCCGATGACGGTGCATCTGTGGATCAACGACGCGCTGATGGCCGTGTTCTTCCTGATGGTGGGACTGGAGATCAAGCGCGAGTTCGTCGACGGGCGGCTGGCCAGCTGGCAGCATCGCCGGCTGCCGGTCGTGGCGGCGGCGGCGGGCATGGTGGTGCCGGCGGTCATCTATCTGGCGATCACCAGCGGCGTTCCCGGGCTGACCAGGGGCTGGGCGATCCCCGCCGCGACCGATATCGCCTTCGCGATCGGCGTGCTGGCGATCCTCGGCAAGCGCGCGCCCGCCTCTCTCAAGCTGTTCCTGACCACGGTGGCGATCGTCGACGATATGGGCGCGGTGGCGGTGATCGCCGTTGCCTATACCGACAGCATCAATTCGCTGGCACTGGGACTCGGCGCCTTGGTGATGGCGGTGATGTATGTGCTCAATCGCAGCGGCGTGCACCGGCTTTGGGTATATCTGCTGCTCGCCGCGCTGCTTTGGTATTTCGTGTTCCTGTCGGGCGTGCATGCCACCGTGGCGGGCGTACTCGCGGCGATGATGGTGCCGATCCGCAAGACGCCCGGTGCGCCCGACGCGGCGGATTCGCCGCTCCACCGGCTGGAGCACGCGCTGCACCCGATCTCCGCCTTCTTCATCGTCCCGGTGTTCGGCTTCGCCAATGCCGGCGTGTCGCTGGGCGGGTTCAGCGCGAGCGTGCTGCTCGAGCCGCTGCCGCTGGCGATCGCCGCCGGCCTGTTCTTCGGCAAGCAGATCGGCATTTTCGGCAGCATCTGGATCGCGGACCGCACCGGCTTCGCCTGCCGCCCGGCCTATGCCAGCTGGCCGCAGGTCTATGGTGCGGCGATGCTCGCCGGCATCGGCTTCACGATGAGCCTGTTCATCGGCGGCCTTGCCTTCCCGGGCAACGCGTTGCTGGTCGACGAGGTGAAGATCGGCGTGCTCGTCGGGTCGATCCTATCGGCGCTGGTCGGTTACGCGGTCCTGCGGTCGACCAGCACGGCGAGGCCGAGGATCGCCAGGCCGCCCAGCGCCAGCAGCGCGCCGACCCAGCCGGTCGAAGTCCAGCCATAACCTGCGGCGATCGCGAGGCCCCCCAGCCAGGGGCCGAGCGCATTGGCGGTGTTGAAGGCGGAGTGGTTGAGCGCGGCGGCCAGCGCCTGCGCGTCGCCCGCCACGTCCATCAGCCGGGTCTGGAGGACCGGGCCGAGCGCGCCGGCAAACCCGATCGCGAACACGTCGATCGCGATCCAGACCAGCGAATGCGCCGCCAACGGATAGAGCGCGAGCGCAACGGCGCTGGCGATCAGCAGCGCAGCCCCAGTAGGCATCAGCGCGCGATCGGCGAAGCGGGGGACAACGATGTTGCCGGCGATCATCCCCAGGCCGAAGACCGCCAGCACCAGCGGCACCGCCCAGGGCGGCGTGCCGGTGACGTGCATCAGCGTCGAGGCTACATAGGTATAGACGCAGAACAGCCCGCCAAAGCCGATCGCGCTCACCCCCAGGGTGAGCCACACCTGCCCGTTCGCCAGCGCGCTCAGCTCGCGCAGCGGGCTCGCGCCCTGTTCCGGGCGGTCTCTCGGCGCCAGCCACACGACGAGCGCGACGGTGAGCAGCGCCAGCGCCGCGACCACCGCGAAGCCCCACCGCCAGCCCACCGCCTGGCCCAGCCAGTTGGCGGCGGGGACGCCCAGCACGGTGGAAACCGCCAGCCCCAGCATCACCCGGCCCACCGCCTGCGAACGCTGGTCGTACGGCACCAGCGACGCGGCGACGAGCGCGGCGATGCCGAAATAGGCGCCGTGGGGCAGCCCGCTGAGGAAGCGGAACAGCAGCATCCAGTGGTAGGTCGGCGCCAGCGCGCTCAGCCCGTTGAACAGCGCGAAGCTCGCCATCAGCGCGATCAGCAGCGCCCGGCGCGACCATTTCGCCGCGGCCACCGCGAGCAGCGGCGCGCCGACCACCACGCCCAGCGCATAGGCGCTGATCACATGGCCGGCGGTCGGCTCGTCGATGCCCAGGCCCTGGGAGAAATAGGGCACCAGGCTCATCGTCGCAAATTCGGTGGTGCCGATCGCGAAGCCGCCCATGGCGAGCGCGAAATGGACCAGCCCGGGCGAGCGGGCGGCGGAGCTGGGAAGGGGGGCGTGCACGGCGGCCAAATGGGTTTGCTGCGGTGCAGCGTCAACAATGCTTCGCTGCAATCGTCGCTGCGCCGGACGCAAGCGCGCTCAGTGGGGCGCTGCCCTGGTCACCGCCGGCGGGCGATCAAGCAGGCGGGTGAACACTGCCTGTGCCAGCGCCGCCACCAGCGGCCCCACCAGCAGACCCCCGAAGCCGAACGCCTCGATTCCGCCCAGCGTGGAGAGCAGCACGATGAAATCGGGCATCTTGGTCTCCGATCCGATCAGGATCGGGCGCAGGATGTTGTCGACCATGCCGATCACGAACAGGCCGCACAGGATCAGCGCGATGCCCTGCACCGTCTGGCCGGTGGCGAGGAGATAGAGCGCCACCGGCACCCAGACCAGCCCAGTGCCCACTGCGGGCAGCAGCGCCGCCACTGCCATCACGATGCCGAGCAGCAGCCAGCTCTGCACGCCCAGCACCGCCATCACCACCGCACCGACCGCGCCCTGCGCCAGCGCGACGACGATTCCGCCCTTCACCGTCGCCCGCACGACGGTGACGAAGGTGGAGGCGATCAGCGTCTGATAGCCCGCGTCGATCGGGGCCAGCACCGCGAAACGCCGCACCAGCTTCTCGCCGTCGCGCAGGAAGAAGAAGCCAAGATAGAGGATCACCGTCACCGACAGCAGCAGGTTCATCAGCCCGCCGCCCACGGCAAGCGCCTGGTTGGCGAAGCTGGGGAGGCCGCGCCCCAGCCCGGCGACCAGCTTCGTCTGTATCGCGGCAAGGTCGCCCATCCCGGCGCGCGCCAGCAGGCCGCGCACGCTGTCCGGCAAATGCGCGAACAGCCCGCCGAGCGCCGCGGCCGGATTGAACCGGCCGCTGGCGACGCTCTCGCCGAAATTGGAGATCTGGTCGATCGCGACGACCGTCAGCAGCGCCATCGGCAGCAGCAGGGTGAGCGACATCGCCGTCAGGGCGACCAGCGCGGCGCGGTTCGGCTGGCCGGGGTTGCGGGCGAGGTACCAGCGCTGCACCGGGTGAAACAGGATCGTGCCGACCATGCTCCACAGGATCTCGTCGAGGAACGGCAGGAACACGCGCAGGCAGAGGACCGCCAGCCCGACCACCACCACCGGCAGCGCCATCGTACGCACCCAATTCGCACCCACCACCGGCATCTTCCTACCCCGTTTTTCCCGCCACGGCGTAGCGGCTGGGCGGCCCCTGCGTCCAGCATTGCCGCTGCCGGCTTGCTCCCGCCGGATTTACGGCTACAGCTAGGCGCGTGGTTGCTCCCACCCCTTCGGCCGGCGACGGCGCGCGTGCCCGGCTGGTCCGGGCGCTTGCCGATGTGGCGGCCGGAAATCGTGCCGCGCTCAAAATCGTCTATGATCTGACGGCGGCGAAGCTGATGGGCGTCTGCTTGCGTATCTGCCAGGACCGCGAGGCCGCAGAGGATGTGATGCAGGAAGTGTATCTGAAGGTGTGGGACAGGGCAGGGCGCTTCGATGCGTCGCGCGCCAGCCCAATCACCTGGCTGTGCACCATTGCGCGCAACACCGCGATCGACTGGCGCCGCGCGCGCGGGCTGGGGGAGACGGCGCCGGTTGAGGCCGCGCTGGATCTGCCCGATGGCCGCCCCTCTGCCGAGGCGTTGCTGGAGGCGGGGCAGACGCAGGCACGCATCTTCGATTGTCTGGAGGCGCTGGACGAGAAGCCGCGCGGGGCGATCCGCGCGGCGTTCTTCCAAGGGCGCACCTATGTCGAGCTCGCCCAGACGGCGGCAGTGCCGCTGGGCACGATGAAGAGCTGGATCCGGCGCGGGCTGCTGCAACTCCGGGGGTGCCTCGGCGATGGCTGATCCGTTGCGGCCCGAGGAGGAAGAGGTGGCGCTCGCCGCCGAACTGGCGCTGGGTCTGCTGGACGGCGAAGACCTGGCAATCGCGCGCCGCCGGCAGCTCGCGGAGCCCGCCTTCGCCGCGGCGGTGGAGCGCTGGGTACGCGATTTCGCGCCGCTCGCGCTGGTCGGAACGGATGCGCCTTTTTCGGCAGGCTTGTGGCAGCGTATCGAGGCGCGGCTGCCGGGAGTGGATCAGCGCATCGTGGTCGGCCTGCGGCGCTGGCGCGCGACGGCGATCGCTGCGGGAGCGGCCGCGGCCGTGCTGCTCGCGATCGTCCTTACCCGGCCGGTGCCGGAACCGGTGGTGCTGCCGCCGCAGCCGGTGGTGGTCGCGCAGATCACCGGCACCGAAGGCGCCGCCTTCGCGGCCCGCTACAATGCCGATCAGGGGGTGCTGCACGTCCGAACCGAGGCGCTGCCGGCCAGTCGGCGCGCGCCCGAACTCTGGGTGATTCCGGCGGGTGGCAAGCCGGTGTCGCTGGGCCTGGTCGCCGCCCGGGGCAGCCGCGACATGGCGGTCGCCCCCGCCACCCGTGCGCTGCTTGCCGAGGGTGCGACACTGGCGGTGACGATGGAAGATGCAGCGACCGCGCCGCATGCCGCGCCCGGCAGCGCTCCGGTCGCGGCAGGAAAAATTACGATTCTTTAAGAGTTGCTGCATCCGGGGCGTGAGGCGCCCCGTAGCTCCGGCGCATCTCCGCAAAGAGGGGTGCGTAGCAAGAGGAAGCTAGAAGATGCGCAAGACTCGTCTCGCCTCGGTCACCGGAATCGTCGGTGCCGCGCTGCTCGCCACCGGCGCCGTTGCCGCCGTGCAGAATTATCCGATGGTCGGCGGTGCCGCGATGTATCCGACGAAGAACATCGTCGAGAATGCGGTGAACTCGAAGGACCACACCACGCTGGTCGCCGCGGTGAAGGCTGCCGGACTGGTCGACACGCTGTCCGGCCCGGGGCCCTTCACCGTCTTCGCACCGACCAACGCGGCCTTCGGCAAGCTTCCCGCCGGCACCGTCGATACGCTGGTGAAGCCCGAGAACAAGGCGACGCTGACCAAGATCCTCACCTATCATGTCGTCGCCGGCAAGATGAGCGCCGCCGACATTGCCGCCAATGCCAAGGCGCATGGCGGCAAGGCGACGCTCACCACCGTCGAGGGTGAGCCGATCACGATCATGAAGGGCCCGAGCGGCGGCTGGATGATTCAGGACGCCAAGGGCGGCAAGGCCAAGATCACCATGGCCGACGTAAATCAGTCGAACGGCGTGATTCACGTGATCGACAGCGTCCTCATGCCCTGACGCTGTCGAGGGCCTCGCGCGCTCCCCCCTTTGGGCGAGGCCCGGCCCGCCGGCGACCCTCCTTGCCGGCGGGCCTTCTCGTTCAAAGGCCTAACCATTCCAGACCCGCGGGCAGGTTCGCACGCGTATAGTCGACCTGCAGCACCCGGCGGTGCGCACGCCCGGCACTTGCAGCGGAGGCATGCAGAATAGGCGTGCTGTAGATCCAGACATCGCCCGCCGCCGCCAGGCAGGCGGCGGTGCCGCAGCGCGCCACCGCCGCGCCGATCTCCGCCTCCGGCACACGCCCCAGCCGGTGCGAGCCGGGCGCGATCAGCAGCGGCGCATTCTCCGCCGGCACGGCATCAAGATGGATGCGCAGCGTCACCATGGACTGGAACAATGCGAAGGGCGGCTCGACATGGAGCAGGCCCTGTTTGGTCGACCATCGGCCGTAGCCGGGCGCATCGACCCGCTCGCGAACTGCGATGGTGCGGTCCTGGTGCCAGCCGAGCGCCCAGTTGGCCGCATGGCTCTTGTCGAACAGGATGGCCCGGACGGGGCGGGTGGCGGCGCCGAGCCGGTCGACCGCTGCCGCGCCCAACGCATCGGCTGCCAGCAACTCGGCCAGCGCTGATACGCCGTGCAGCCGCAGCCCGGCCTTGTTTGGGGGCAGCGATGCCGCCAGAGCATGCAGGCGGTCAAGAAAAGGGGCGGCCGCACCGGCAAGGTGCGCCGCCCCATCGCGTTCGAAATCGAACGTCACATGCGCCTCAAAGCTTTTCGGTCAGCTCCGGCACCAGCGTGAACAGATCGCCGACCAGGCCGATGTCCGCTACCTGGAAGATCGGGGCGTCCTCGTCCTTGTTGATCGCGACGATCGTCTTCGAATCCTTCATGCCGGCAAGGTGCTGGATCGCACCCGAGATGCCGACCGCGACATAGACCATGGGCGCCACGATCTTGCCGGTCTGGCCGACCTGATAGTCGTTGGGCGCATAGCCTGCGTCCACCGCCGCGCGGCTGGCGCCGACGGCAGCCCCCAGCTTGTCGGCCAGCGGATCGATCAGCGCGTGGAACTGCTCCGACGAGCCGAGCGCGCGACCGCCCGAGACGATGATCTTGGCGCTGGTCAGTTCCGGACGCTCCGACGTCGCGATCTCCGAGCCGGCAAAGGTCGACAGACCCGTGTCGCCGGCTGCCGCAACCGCTTCCACCGTGCCGCTGCCGCCGGTTGCCGCCGTCTTGTCGAAGGCGGTGCCGCGCACGGTGATCACCAGCTTCTTGTCGCTGGTCTGCACGGTGGCGATCGCGTTGCCGGCATAGATCGGGCGGGTGAAGGTGTCCGGACCCTCGACCGAAAGGATGTCCGACAGCTGCATCACGTCCAGCGCGGCGGCGACGCGCGGCGCCACGTTCTTGCCCGTGGTGGTCGCCGGGAACAGCACCGCGTCATGGGTATCCATCAGCTGGACGACGAGCGGCGCGACATTCTCGGCGAGGAAATGCTCATAGGCCGCATCGTCGGCGACATGGACCTTGCCCACGCCGGCGATCTGCGCGGCGGCTTCAGCCACGGCCGAAACGCCCTTGCCGGCGACGAGCAGGTGCACCTCCCCCAGCTTCGCCGCCGCGGTGACGGTGGAGAGCGTCGCGTCCTTGACGCTCTGATTGTCGTGTTCGACCCAAACCAGCGTCTTCATCACGCGACTCCCATGCCCTTGAGCTTCTCGACCAGTTCGTCGACCGAACCCACCTTGATGCCCGCCTGGCGCTTGGCCGGCTCTACGACCTTCAGCGTCTTGAGGCGCGGGGTGACGTCGACGCCGTAGTCCGCCACGGTCTTCTTCGCGACCGGCTTGGTCTTCGCCTTCATGATGTTCGGCAGCGTCGCATAGCGCGGCTCGTTGAGGCGGAGATCGGTGGTGACGATCGCCGGCAGCTTGAGGTCCACGGTCTCGAGGCCGCCGTCGATCTCGCGGGTGACCTTCACGCGGTCGCCCGCGATCTCGACCTTCGAGGCGAAGGTGCCCTGCGCCCAGCCGAGCAGTGCGGCGAGCATCTGGCCGGTCTGGTTCGAATCGTCGTCGATCGCCTGCTTGCCGAGGATGATCAGCCCGGGCTGTTCTTCCTCCGCGACCTTGGCGAGCAGCTTGGCGACCGCCAGCGGCTCGACCTCGTCATCGGTCTGGATCAGGATGCCGCGATCGGCACCCATGGCGCGCGCGGTGAGCAGCACATCGGTCTCCGCCTTGGCGACGCCGATCGTGACGACGACGATCTCGGTCGCCGCGCCCTTCTCCTTCAGCCGTACCGCTTCCTCGATCGCGATCTCGTCGAAGGGGTTCATGCTCATCTTGACGTTCGCCAGATCGACGCCCGTCCCGTCCGCTTTGACGCGGGGCTTCACGTTATAGTCAAGCACACGCTTGACCGGCACCAAGACCTTCATCGCATCCTTCCTGTCTGCCGGGGCTCTCCCCCTAACAATTGGGTTACGTTTACGCGAACGTCAACCGCTCGCAAGTGATTCGGCGTACGCCTGCACCAGCGTGCCGAAGGATTCCTCGGGTGGAAATTTTGGGAAGCTGTACGAAGCGCCAGTCTGCGCCCAGGGCAGCGCTTCCTCGGTCCAGGTCTCGAAGAGAGGCGCGGCGGACATCGGCGTATCGAGCATCGTCGTGCGGATGTTCACGAACGCGTCGAGACCCTCGGGTCGGGTGAACAGCCAGCTCTTGCAATGGCCGCAGTGGAAATGCCGGGTGGGGCCGTGCAGGCCGCCGAGCACCGGCGCGCCTTCGATCACTGCGAAGCGTTCCGCCGGGTAGAGGCCGCTCAGCGAATAGGCGCTGGCGGTCATGCGCTGGCAGCCGGTGCAGTGGCAGGCCATGGTGACGAGCGCATCGCCCGCCACCCGGAACCGCACGCGGCCGCAGCGGCAGCCGCCTTCGACCGTCTTCACAGTCGAGGCGGCCGCGTCGCTCACGCCGCGTTCTTCACCTCCGCCACGATCTTCTGGGCAGCGTCGCCCAGATCGTTGGCGGCGACGATCGGCAGGCCCGAATTGGCCAGGATGTCCTTGCCCTGCTGGACGTTGGTGCCCTCGAGGCGGACGACCAGCGGCACCGACAGGTTCACTTCCTTGGCAGCCGCAACGATGCCCTCGGCGATGATGTCGCAGCGCATGATGCCGCCGAAGATGTTGACCAGGATGCCTTTCACGGCGGGATCGCTCAGGATGATCTTGAACGCCGCAGTGACCTTCTCCTTGTTCGCGCCGCCGCCGACGTCGAGGAAGTTGGCCGGGAACATGCCGTTCAGCTTGATGATGTCCATCGTCGCCATCGCCAGGCCGGCGCCGTTGACCATGCAGCCGATGTCGCCGTCGAGCTTGATATAGGCGAGGTCGTACTTCGACGCCTCGAGCTCCATCGGATCCTCTTCGGTCTCGTCGCGCAGTTCCATCAGGTCCTTGTGACGGAACATCGAGTTCGAATCAAAGCCGACCTTGGCGTCGAGCACCATCAGCTTGTTGTCTTCGGTGACCGCGAGCGGGTTGATCTCGATCTGCGAGGCGTCGGTGCCGAGGAACGCATCATACACCTTGCCGGCCAGGCTCTGCGCCTGCTTGGCGAGATCGCCTTCGAGGCCGAGCGCATTGGCGACGGCGCGGCCATGGTGCGGCATGAAGCCGGTCGCGGGATCGACGTCGAAGGTGTGGATCTTCTCCGGCGTGTCATGCGCGACGGTTTCGATGTCCATGCCGCCTTCGGTCGAGACGACGAACGCGACTCGGCCGGTGGCGCGATCGACCAGCAGCGCGAGGTAGAATTCCTTGGCGATGTCGACGCCGTCGGTCACGTACAGGCGGTTGACCTGCTTGCCGGCAGCGCCGGTCTGGATCGTCACCAGCGTGTTGCCGAGCATCTCGGTTGCGGCGTGACGGACTTCGTCCTCGGTCTTGGCGAGGCGGACGCCGCCCTTGGCTTCGGCCGGCAGTTCCTTGAACTTGCCCTTGCCGCGGCCGCCGGCATGGATCTGCGCCTTCACGACATAGAGCGGCCCAGGCAGCTTCTTCGAGGCTTCGACGGCCTCTTCGACGCTCATCGCGGCAAAGCCGGCCGGCACGGGCACGCCGTACTTCGCGAGCAGTTCCTTGGCCTGATATTCGTGGATGTTCATGGGAGCAGTCCGCCTTTTCAAGGGAACGGGGAAAGGATCGCGCCCGCCTAAGCACAGCGCGCGCGCGAAATCCACCCTTTTAGGGATTAATGCGATTGCGAATTGGTTGCAACATGGCGCGTTATCCGGATGGAGTGCAGAGCCGTAGTGTGGCGGGCTTACTATCCGGTGAAGCGGAGAGGGGCCGCGCGGCTGCCCCTCTCCCTCCCACCGCCTGCGGCGGCGGGTACTTCCCTCTCCCCGGCAGGGAGAGGGTCCAGCGGCATCAAGCCTCGGTGCGGGCCTTGACGATCTTGCCCGGGTTCGCGGGCGGCTCGCCCTTGGGCAGCGCGTCGACATGCTCCATGCCTTCAACGACTTCGCCCCAGACCGTGTACTGGCCGTCGAGGAAGCTGGCATCGTCAAGACAAATGAAGAACTGCGAGTTGGCGCTGTTCGGGTTGTTGGTACGCGCCATCGAGCAGACGCCGCGCGCGTGGCGCTCCTTCGAGAATTCCTGGGCCAGGTCCGGCTTCTCGGAACCGCCCATGCCGGTGCCAGAGGGATCGCCGCCCTGCGCCATGAAGCCGTCGATCACGCGGTGGAAGACCACGCCGTCATAAAAGCCTTCGTCGGCGAGGCTGGCGATGCGTGCGACATGGTTGGGCGCGAGATCGGGGCGAAGGCGAATGCGGACATCGCCAGTGTCGAGCGTGAGTACGAGCGTGGTGGGTTCGGCCATTGGGCACCTCTCTGCAGAAACTGGTTCGATGCCCTAAGGGGTGCGCTGCCGACTTGCAAATCGGGGCCGGGGATGGCAGCGCGCCTTGAACGGGGCCGCAGCGTGAGAGGTCGGACATGAGCGAGACCGAACTGCACGACGACGCCGCGGCGCCGGAGAGCCAGCTGGACGAGGACGACCGGCTGAAGCCCGAATTCGTCAACGCGGTGCTGGAAGCGGTCGACGAGGGCGACGCCGAGGCCGCGCACATGCTGGTTGCGCCCCTCCACCCCGCCGACATCGCCGACCTGATCGAGCTGGTTCCTTCGGAGCAGCGCGCCGATGTGGTCACCGCCATTTCCGACCTGATCGACGGCGACGTGCTCGCCGAGATGAACGATTGGGTTCGCGAGGCGCTGGTCGACGCGCTCGAGCCGCACCAGGTCGCGGACCTCGCCGCCGAGCTCGATACCGACGACGCCGTCGCGATCATCGAGGACATGGACGTCGAGGACCAGCGCGAAGTGCTCCGCGCGCTCGACCCCGACGATCGTGCCGCGATCGAGGAGGCACTGTCCTATCCGGAGGAATCCGCCGGCCGACTGATGCAGCGCGAGCTGATCGCGGTGCCCGAGCATTGGACCGTCGGCGACGTGCTCGACTATCTGCGCGGCAACGACGAGCTGACCACGGACTTTTGGGAAATCTTCGTCGTCGATCCCTCGCACAAGCCGATCGGCACCTGCGAGCTTTCCTGGATCCTGCGCACCCCGCGCGGGATCACCATCGGCGACGTGATGAAGCGCGAGCAGACGCTGATCCCGGTTGACATGGACCAGGAGGAAGTGGCGCTGCGCTTCCAGAAATATGCGCTGATCTCCGCCGCCGTGGTGGACCTGAGCGGGCGGCTGGTCGGCATGATCACGGTGGACGACATCGTCCACATCATCTCGCAGGAAGCCGGGGAGGACATCCTCCGCCTGTCCGGCGCGGGCGAGGGCGACATCAACGAGCCGGTGCTGCTGACGGTGCGGACGCGGCTGACCTGGCTGTTCGTCAACCTGGGCACCGCGATCCTCGCCGCGTCGGTCGTCGGGCTGTTCCAGGGCGAGATCGCCAAGTTCGCGCTGCTCGCGGTGCTGATGCCGATCGTCTCGGGCATGGGCGGCAATGCAGGGACCCAGACGCTGGCAGTGGTGGTCCGCGCGATCGCGACCAACCAGCTTACCGAGTCGAACACGCTGCGCATGATCCTGCGCGAGCTGCGCATCGCTGCCGCCAACGGAATCGCACTGGGCCTGGCGATCGGCACGGGGACGATGCTGATCTATGGCATTCCCTGGCTGGCGGGGGTGATCGCGCTGGCGATGGTGATCAACAATCTGATCGCGGGGCTTTCCGGCGTGCTGATTCCGGTCACGCTCGATCGGCTCCGCGTCGATCCGGCGGTGTCTTCGGCGGTGTTCGTGACGATGATGACCGATGTGATGGGCTTCTTCTCGTTTCTCGGCCTGGCGACGCTCGTGGGGCTGGGCGGCTGACTTGATCGCGGGCATGCGATTGCCCAAATCGGGCACGTGCCACTGCATCTCACCAAGGTCGCCTTTGCCTGCGACAGCGTCGATTTCCTGCGATCCAGGCTGGAGGCACGCGCCCCCCTCGGCGGCGTCGCGTTGACCACGCGCTATCTGCCGAAGCGCCACGAGGAAATCGTTGGCGGCTCGCTGTTCTGGATCCTCAAGCACCAGCTGGTCGGCCGCTCGCCGATCCTCGGCTTCGGCGAGGCCGAGGGCGGCCGCACCGCGATCCTGCTGGAGCCCAGGCTGGTGTTGGTTCAGGCGCGGCCCAAACGGGCGCACCAGGGGTGGCGCTATCTGGAAGCCGCCGATGCGCCGCCGGATCTCGGCGATCTGGAGGGCGGCGCGGACGAGCTGCCGCCCTCGCTGATGGGCGAGCTGGCCGGGCTGGGGCTGCTGTAGCGCTTCTCTTCTTACGCCCCTCCTCCTCGGAGGAGGGGTTTGGGGGTGGAGGGATTCCAGAACGCGCTTTGACGCTAAGCGCCGCCTCCCACGCCGCGTTCGGTCCCAGTTCAGTCCCCACCCCAACCCCTCCCCTGGAGGGGAGGGGCTTAGAATAGTGTCACGCCGCCTCCGACCGTAGCGGGCGGCTGAGCAGCGCGTCGATCACCTCGGCCACCGGCGCGCCTTCGAGCAGCGCGTTGACCGCGAGCGTCACCGGCATCTCCACCCCCGCGTCCGCCGCGGCCTCGCGCAGCACCGGCGCGGTGAAGGCGCCTTCGGCGACGGTCTTGCGATCGGACAACAACGCGGTCGCGCTGCGCCCCTGACCGAGTCCCACCCCCAGCGAGAAGTTGCGCGAGTTGGTCGACGAGCAGGTGAGCACCAGATCGCCCAGCCCCGAAAGCCCGGTCAGCGTCTCCGCCTGCGCACCCCGCGCGAGGCCGAAGCGTGTCATCTCCGCGAAACCCCGCGCGATCAGCGCCGCGCGGGCATTCAGGCCGAGCCCGGCGCCTTCCACCACCCCGCAGGCGATGGCGAGCACGTTCTTCACCGCCCCGCCAATCTCCGCGCCGATCACGTCGGCCGAGGCATAGGGGCGGAAGGCCGGCGCGCCGAGGCGGTCGCTCAGCCGGGTGCGCAGGGCCGCGTCCTCGCAGGCCAGCGTCACCGCCGTCGGTTTTCCGGCCGCGACTTCGTGCGCGAAGGTGGGGCCGGAGAGCACTGCGATGGGAGCATCCGGCGCTACGCTGCGCGCGACCTCGCCGACCAGCAGCCGGGTGCCTGCCTCGATGCCCTTGGCGCACAGCACCAGCGGCGTCGCGCCGGGCTTCATCTCCGTGAGCACCGAACGCACATGCTGCGCCGGGGTCACCACCAGCAGCGCCTCGCAGCCGGCGAGATCGCCGAGGCTGCCGGTGGCGCGGATACTGGGCGAGAGCGGCACGCCGGCGAGGAACTGGCGGTTCTCATGCTCTGCGTTGATGCTCTCCACCACCTCGGGCTCGCGCGCCCAGAGCAACACCGGCGTATCGCCGCGCGCCGCCACCTGTGCGAGCGCGGTGCCCCAGGCGCCGCCGCCGATCACCCCGATCTTCATGCCTTCACACCCGCGCCGCGCACCTTTTCCGCATCCGGATCGAGCGGCCAGCGCGGCCGCGCCGGCACATCAAGTGGATCGGTCAGGCCCTGTGCGAAGCGCTCGGCGCCTGCCCAGGCGATCATCGCGGCATTGTCGGTGCACAGCCACAAGGGCGGCGCGACGAAAGGCAGGGCGTGTTCGCCAGCCAACGCCTCCAGCGCGGTCCGCACCGCCGTGTTCGCCGCGACGCCGCCCGCGACGACCAGCGCGGTCGGGCGGGTGACCGCCAGCGCCAACCGGGTGCGATCGACCAGGCAGTCGACCACCGCTTGCTGGAACGACGCGGCGAGATCCTCGGCGCTATAGTCGTTCACCGCCCGCGCAACCGCGCTCTTGAGGCCGGCGAAGGAGAAATGCGGCTCGCCCGACCCCACCAGCGGGCGCGGCAGCGGCACCGCCTTGGGATTGCCCCGCTCGGCCGCCTTCTCCACCGCCGGGCCGCCGGGGAAGCCGAGGCCGAGCAGCTTGGCGGTCTTGTCGAACGCCTCGCCCGCCGCGTCGTCGATCGTGGTGGCAAGTCGGCGATAGCGGTTTACCCCCTCGACCAGCAGCAACTGGCAATGCCCGCCCGAGACGAGCAGCAGCAGATAGGGAAACTCCAGGCTTCGGTCGCCGAGCCGGGGCGAGAGCGCATGGCCCTCCAGATGATTGACCGCAACCAGCGGCTTGCCGGCGGCGAGCGCCAGCGCCTTGCCGGTGACGAGGCCCACCATCACCCCGCCGATCAGGCCGGGACCTGCGGTGGCGGCGATGGCGTCGACCTGGTCGAGCGTCACGCCGGCCTCTTCCAGCGCCGCCTCGACCAGCGGCCCCAGCATCTCGACATGCGCGCGGGCGGCAATCTCGGGCACCACGCCGCCATAGGGCCGATGCGCCTCTTCCTGCCGCGCCAGCTTGTGCGCGCGGATCGTGCCGTCGCTTGTCACCAGGGCCGCCGCGGTTTCGTCGCAGCTCGATTCAAGTCCGAGGATGAGTGCCATGGTCCTCATCTAAGCCGCTTGGCGGCAGGGTCCAGAGGCCGGAGCGGGTTTTGCTCCGCGAAGTCCCCCATTGCTCTCGCTTCGCGCCGATCCTAGCACCCAGCGCATGACTGCACTTCGCATCGGCACGCGCGGTTCGCCGCTCGCCCTTACCCAGGCCCATATGGTTCGCGACGCGCTCAAGGCTGCGCACGGCATCGAGGGCGAGATCCTCGTCGTCCGCACCACCGGCGACAAGGTGCAGGACCGTCCGCTGGCCGAGATCGGCGGCAAGGCGCTGTGGACCAAGGAGCTGGATCGCGCGCTGCTGGCAGGCGAGATCGACTGCGCCGTGCATTCGATGAAGGATGTCGAGACGATCCGGCCCGAGCGCATCGCCATCGCCGCAATCCTGCAACGCGCCGATGTACGCGATCGGCTCGTGGGGGCGGAATCGCTTGCCGCGCTGAAGCCCGGTGCGGTGATCGGCACCGCCTCGCCGCGTCGCGCCGCGCAGGTGAAGCGCCACCGGCCCGATGTTTCCACCGTGCTGTTCCGCGGCAATGTCGACACCCGGCTGGCACGTCTGGCGGCGGGCGAGGCGGACGCGACCCTGCTCGCCTCGGCCGGGCTGGAGCGGCTGGGGCACCATGATGTCGGCCATGTCCAGCCGACCAACCAGCTGCTACCGGCCCCGGCGCAAGGCGCAGTCGGTATCGAGGCGCGGGCCGACGACACGCGGACTCTCGCGCTGCTCGCCGCGATCGACCATCCGAAGACCCGCGCCTGCGTGTTGGCCGAACGCGCGCTGCTCGCTGCACTGATGGCCGATTGTCATTCGCCGGTCGCGGCGCTGGCGACGATCGAGGGGGCGATCCTCACCCTTGAGGCAGAGCTCTACGCTGCCGATGGCAGCGCGCATGTCCATGGCATGATCGAGGGCGCGCCCGAGGATCCGATGCTGCCCGCGACGCTGGCCCGCGATCTGCTGGACCGTGCGCCCGAGGCCGTGCGCACGCTGTTCGCCGGATGAGCCGTGCAATCGCGGTCCTCCGGCCCGAGCCGGGTAACCGCATCACCGCCGCCGCGATCGAGGGGCGGGGGCGCACCGCGCTGCGGTTGCCCTTGTTCGAGACGCGACCGCTCGCCTGGACCATGCCTGACCCGCTGGCGTTCGACGCGCTGATTCTGACGAGCGCCAACGCCGTCCGCCTCGCCGGGGAGGCGCTGGGCGGGCTGCGCGGCCTGCCGGTCTATGCGGTCGGCGAAGCCACGGCGTCGGCAGCGCGCCGCGCCCATTTCGACGTGGTCGCCGTGGGTGGCGCAGGTGCTGCGGCGCTGATCGAGCAGGCACACACCGCCGGCGTGCGTCGCGCGCTGCATCTGGCGGGCCGGGAACGCACCCTGGAAGCGGGCGGAATCATCGCTCAGATACTCCCGGTCTATGCCAGCGAGGCACTGCCGGTCGCCCCTGCGGACATCGCCGCATTGGCGGGCACCGTCGCCCTGATTCAGTCCGCACGGGCCGGGGAGCGGCTGGCGGAGATCGCGCAGGATCGCGGCGCAATCATGCTCGCTGCGGTTTCTCACGCCGCCGCTGCGGGCGCCGGCAACGGCTGGCGCGCCGTCGCGGTCGCGCCGCGTCCGGAGACCGAAGCGCTGATCGACACCGCGATCGCGCTCTCCGATTGACCCGCGCGGCACAGGCGGCGAAAAGGGCGCCCATGAGCGACGAGCCCCTGGCGCCCGAGCCGGTCCGAACCCTGAGTCCGCGCCGCAACCGCATGATCCCCGTCGGGCTTGGTTTCCTCGCCGGCGTCGCACTGACGGCGGGCGCCATCGAGCTTGCCGGCCCGCACCTGGCGACCACGCCCGCCACCACCAAGCCTGCAGCGGCACCGTCGCCCGCACCGGAGCCGCTGCGGATACCGCCGCAGGTTCTGGCGCCTGCCACCGATGTCGCGACGCTGGACGCGCGCGAGACCGCGCTTGCCGCCCGGCTCGACGCGCTTGAGCTGGAGCTGCGTCAAGCCGACGAAAGCGCGCGCAATGCTGCGCAATATTCCACCCAGGCCGAACGGCTGATGGTCGCCGCCGCGGTACGCCGCGCCGTCGAACGCGGCCAGCCGCTGGGCAGCCTGGAGCAGCAGCTGCGCGCCCGCTTCGGTGGGGCGCACCCGCAGGCGGTGGCGGCGATCGTCACCGCGGCGGCGGATCCGCTGACGATCGAGGATCTGCGCATCGCGCTGGATACGATCGCCCCGCGGCTCGGCACCGGGCCGGACGACAGCCTCTGGGTACGCTTCCGCAGCTTCGTGGGCGACCTGTTCGTGCTCCACCAGGCCGGCATGCCCAGCCCGCGCCCGGCCGAGCGCCTCCGTCGCGCCCGCAGCGCGCTGGCGGCAGGCAATGTCGAGACCGCGATCGCCGAAGTAGTGCATATGCCCGGCGCGTCGGTCGCGGAGGGATGGACGGGCGCGGCGTCGCGCTATGTCAACGCCCGCAAGGCACTGGACGAAATAGAGAAGGCGGCCGCTGCAACGCCGCCCAAACCCCCGGTCGTGGCGCCGGCACCCGCCCCCGCCCCGGCACCGGAGACACCGAGGAACGACTGAAATGGCAGAGATGGGCCGGTTCGACTGGCAGGATCCGTTCGGGCTCGACGGCGAACTGACCGACGAGGAACGGATGGTGCGCGACGCCGCGCGCGACTATGCGCAGGGCGAGCTGCTCCCGCGCGTAACCTCCGCCTATCTGGAGGAACGGTTCGACCGCGCAATTATGGCCGAGATGGGCGCCCTCGGTTTGCTCGGGCCGACGATCCCCGAAACCTATGGCGGGGCGGGGCTCGGCTATGTCGCCTATGGCCTGGTCGCGCGCGAGGTGGAGCGCGTCGACTCGGGCTATCGCTCGGCGATGAGCGTGCAGAGCTCGCTGGTGATGCACCCCATCCATGCCTATGGCAGCGAGGAACAGCGGCGGAAGTACCTGCCCAAGCTGGCGAGTGGCGAATGGGTCGGCTGTTTCGGCCTGACCGAGCCGGACGCGGGCTCCGATCCCGCCGGCATGCGCACGCGGGCCGCGAAGATCGATGGCGGCTACCGGATCACCGGCGCCAAGATGTGGATCACCAATTCGCCGATCGCCGACGTGTTCGTCGTCTGGGCGAAGAGCGACGCGCATGACGGCGCCATCCGCGGCTTCGTGCTCGAGCGCGGCATGAAAGGGCTGACCAGCCCGAAGATCGAGGGCAAGCTGAGCCTGCGCGCCTCGGTCACCGGCGAGATCGTGATGGACGGGGTGGAAGTGGGCGAAGACGCGCTGCTCCCCAATGTCCAGGGGCTCAAGGGGCCGTTCGGATGCCTCAATCGCGCTCGCTACGGCATCGCCTGGGGCACGATGGGCGCTGCCGAGGCCTGCTTCCATGCCGCGCGGCAATATACGCTGGATCGCCACCAATTCGGCCGGCCGCTCGCCGCGACCCAGCTGGTGCAGCTCAAGCTCGCCAACATGGAGACCGAGATTGCGCTCGGGCTGCAGGCGGCGCTGCGTTGCGGCCGGATGTTCGATGCGGGCACGCTCAGCCCCGAGGCGATCAGCATCATCAAGCGCAACAATTGCGGCAAGGCGCTGGAGATCGCCCGGGTCGCACGCGACATGCATGGCGGCAACGGCATCTCGGCCGAATTCCACGTGATCCGCCACGCGATCAACCTGGAGACGGTGAACACCTATGAGGGCACGCACGACGTGCACGGGCTGATCCTCGGCCGGGCGATCACCGGTATCGCGGCGTTCTGATGGCGGCCGATCGGCAGCCGGTGCTGGAGGGCGACCTGGTCCGCATCCGGCCGCTGGTCGCGGCGGACTGGGATGCGCTCTACGCCGTCGCCTCCGATCCGCTGATCTGGGAAGTGCATCCCCGGCCGGACCGCTGGCAGGAGCCGGTATTCCGCCAGTTCTTCGCCGAGGCGCTGGCCTGCGGCGGCGGGCTGGCGATCGAGGACAAGGCAACCGGTGCGATCATCGGCTCCAGCCGCTATGATTATCACGTGCCGGAACAAGACGAGATCGAGATCGGCTGGACCTTCCTCGCCCGCGCCTATTGGGGCGGCACCTATAACCGGGAGGTGAAGCGGCTGATGCTGGACCATATTCATCGCTATGTGGGCACGGTCGTGTTTCTCGTCGGCAAGGACAATCTGCGTTCGCGCGGAGCGATGGCGAAGATCGGCGGGGAGTTGATCCCTGGGCGTCATCATCGCGGCGGTGGGCAGGTTTTCTCCGATCACGTCGTCTACGCGATTCGGCGCCCGTGAAGCCGCTTGCCGGCATCAAGGTCGTCGAGCTCGCCCGCATCCTCGCCGGGCCCTGGTGCGGGCAGCTGCTCGCCGATCTGGGGGCCGAGGTGGTGAAGGTCGAGCGGCCGGGGGCGGGGGACGATACCCGCCACTGGGGGCCGCCCTTCCTCCACGATGCCGAGGGCGTGAACCGCGACGCCGCCTATTTCCATGCCTGCAACCGCGGCAAGACCAGTATCGGCATCGATATCGCCACGCCCGAGGGTCAGACGGCAGCCAAGGCGCTGATCGCCGATGCCGATGTGGTGATCGAGAACTACAAGGTCGGCGGGCTGGTGAAGTACGGGCTCGACGCCGCCAGCCTGCGTGCGGCGAACCCGCGGCTGATCGTCTGCTCGATCACCGGCTTCGGCCAGACCGGGCCCTATGCCGCCCGCGCCGGCTATGACTTCATCATCCAGGGCATGGGCGGGGCGATGAGCCTCACCGGCGAGCCCGACGGCGCCCCGCAAAAGGCAGGCGTCGCCTATGCCGACATCTTCACCGGCGTCTATTCGGCCGTCGCGATCCTCGCCGCGCTCCGTCGCCGCGATGTGGAGGGCACCGGCGCCCATATCGACATGGCGCTGCTCGACACGCAGGTGGCGGTGCTGGCCAACCAGGCGCTCAACTGGATGGCGAGCGGCAAGGTGCCGCACCGGATGGGCAACGGTCACGCGAATCTGGTGCCCTACCAGGCGTTCGCTTGTCGTGACGGTGAGCTTATCGTCGCGGTGGGCAACGATTCGCAGTTCGCCAGGCTCTGCGCGATCCTGGGCCTCGATCTGGCGAGCGATCCGCGTTTCGCCACCAACCCGGCGCGCGTCACCAATCGCGATGCGCTGATTCCCCTGCTCGCCCGCGCGATGCTCGATTGGGCCAAGGCGGATTTGTACGAGGCGCTGGAGGCGCAGGGCGTGCCGGCCGGGCCGATCAACCGGATCGACGAGGTGTTTGCCGATCCGCAGGTAATCGCGCGCGGGATGGCGATTATGCGCGAAGGGCTGCCGGGTCTCGCCAGCCCGATTACGATCGACGGCGAACGCATGGTCGCCGAGTGCGCCAGCCCGGCCCGGCCTCAGATTGCCGGGTAGCGCAGCCGGCCGATGAAGCGCGAGAGGCTCGGCCGGTTGGTCGTGCGATTGACGAACCCGGCCTTGGCCTTCTCGAACCGCATGATCCCTTCGATCCGGCGCGCGAGGAAGGCGCGGGTGTCGGCCCATTCCTCGCTCTCGTCCTGCACGAACACGGCGATGGTCGCGGCATAGACGCTGCCGAGCGTCATCCGCTTGGTATAATGGTTATAGTCGGTCGCGGTATCGCCTGCCGCGCGCCACATCGCATCGGCCGCGCGCCAGCCGAGCTTGCTCGCCTTGGCCAGGTTCTGCGGCATGGCGAGGATCGCCAGCGCCCGGCGCAGCGCGTCGCGATAGGGGGCGAGCAGTGCCAGTCGCGCCTCCACCAGCGCCGTGATGCGCGCGCGGATCTTCATGCCCGCCAGCGTCTCGGGCGAAAGTTCGTCGAGCATCGCGCGGTCGATATGCGCGAACCACGCATCGATCATCGCCAGCGGGCCGTCGGAGAAGGCGAGTCGCGCCACGTCGCGGTCGACGCCCATGCCGTCGGCGGTGGCATCAAGCGCGCGCTGGTTCCAGCCATCGAAGGCGGCGTTGGCGGCAAGCGACGGCGCGAGCGCCGCGCGCAGTTCGTCTAGGGTGGCGTCGGCGAGATCCATGGGCCTGATCTAGGCCCGAAGCCGCGCCCCGGCAACTGCCTACCCCTTGGGCCGTATCGCGCCCTGCCGTACCAGCACCAGCGCCGCCGCGACCAATGCCGCGCCGAGCAGATCGGCGGCGGCGAGCCGCTCGTCGAAGATGATCCAGCCGAGCGCCGCGCCCACCGCCGGCTGCACCAGCAGCGCGATGCCGATCACCAGCGGCGAGAGATGGCCCAGCGCATAGATCATGCAGCCCTGCCCGATCAGTTGGCTGACGATGGCGAGCGCGAGCAGCGGCCACCAGAGATGCGGCACGATCTGCTCGCCCAGCGCCAGCGCGATCACCAGCAGGGGCGGGATGGTGGCGAGCGAGGACAGCGCCAGCGCGGGCACCGGGCCGAGCGACACCCGCACCCGCGCCATCAGCGCGAAATAGACCGCGTAGCAGACGCCGGCGAGCAGGCAGAACAGGTCGCCCGCCAGATGTCGTGAGGAAAGCTCGGCCGAGCGCCCGAGCAGCAGTGCGCCGCCGATCGCGGCGAGCAGCAAGGCCGCGCCCTGCATCCTGCTCGGCCAGGCGCGCGCGACGACGAAGCCGTAGATCGGGAAGATCAGCGACGCCGAATTGCCGAACAGGGTGGAATTGGCGAGCGTCGTGCGGACGATCCCGATGTGCCAGCTGGCGAGGTCGAGCGCGAATACCGCGCCGGCGATGGCAAGGATCCACCAGCGCCCGCGCCCTGCCGCGATCGGCTTCTCGCCCATCGCCGCGGCGACGGCGAACAGGATCGGCGTGGCGATGATCAGCCGCCAGAACGCCGCCGACACCGGCCCCACATCCGCCATCCGCACGAACAGCGGCCCGGTGGCGAGCGCGGTGTTCGCGATCAGCGCTGCAATCAGCGCGGTCGCAACATGGCTTCGTGCGGTGGAAGTTTTTGTTGTCGGTGCGGTGCGGTGCATGGCGCCCTGTAGCGCCCTATCTGGCCCAAGTCACAAACAGCATGAGGGAATTTTTATGCCCAGCCTGTTCGATCCGATCCAGCTCGGCGCGATCCACGCGGCCAATCGCGTGTGGATGTCGCCGCTCACCCGCGGCCGTTCGACCCGCGGCCATGTGCCGACGCCGATCATGGCAGACTATTATCGCCAGCGCGCCAGCGCGGGCCTGATCATCAGCGAGGCGACCGGCATCAGCCAGCAGGGGCTCGGCTGGGCCTATGCGCCGGGCATCTGGAGCGACGAACAGGTCGAGGCATGGAAGCCGATCACTGCGGCGGTGCACGAAGCTGGCGGCAAGATCGTCTCCCAGCTCTGGCACATGGGCCGGCTGGTCCATTCGGACTTTCTCGGCGGCGAGCCGCCGGTCTCCTCTTCGACCACGACAGCGCCGGGCGACGTGCGTACCTATCCGGCCGAGGATGCCGGCGAGATCAAGCGCCCCTACACCCAGGCCCGCCCGCTGCGCACCGACGAGATCCCCGGCATCCTGGACGATTACGCCCGCGCCGCCGAGAACGCGATCCGCGCCGGCTTCGACGGGGTGCAGATCCACGCTGCCAATGGCTATCTGATCGACCAATTCCTCCGCGACAATGCCAATTTCCGCGAGGACGAATATGGCGGCTCGATCGAGAACCGCATCCGCCTGCTTCGCCAGGTGAGCCAGCGCGTCGTCGACACGATCGGCGCCGATCGCACCGGCGTGCGCCTGTCGCCCAATGGCGAGGTGCAGGGCGTCAACGACAGCAACCCGGTGCCGTTGTTCGAAGCCGCCGCCGCTGCGCTCGACGAGATCGGCGTGGCGTTCCTCGAGATGCGCGAGCCGCGTCCGGGCGGCACCCGCGGCGAGCCCGATCAGTCGCCGATCCATCCGGTGATGCGCAAGGCGTATCGCGGGGTGCTGGCGCTCAACTCGGACTATGATGCGGAAAGCGCCCAGGCGGCGCTCGACGCGGGCGAGGCCGATGCGATCGCGTTCGGGCGGACCTTCCTTGCCAACCCGGATCTGCCGCGCCGCCTCCGCGAGGGGCTGCCGCTCAACCCGCAGCGCGAGGAACTCTTCTATGTCGGTGGGGCCGAGGGCTATACCGACTACCCGACAGCCGACGAAGCCGCGCTTCAGCCGGCCTGATCGAAGCCGTCCAGCCAGCGGGTGCTGGCCTCGCGGAGGTGCGCACGCATCTTCGGCGCGGCCAGCACCACGGCGAGGGTGAAGGGGAACCAGGGCCAGAACAGAAAGCTTCCGGTCACCAGCAGTGCAATGAGGATCGCGCCGCCGAAGCGCAGTGCCGCCAGCCGCGAATGCGCGGTATAGTTGAGCTTGAGCGTGCGCGGCGCCTTGGCGTCGAACCAGCTGCGGGTGACGAAGCTGTCCGGCGTGGCGCGCGCTTGCTTGAGGCCGAACTTCCAGCCCTGCGCACCCCTTCCGCTTGCGAGCTTCGGGCCGATCAGGCCTCCGGCCTGATCTGAACGACGCGGGGCGTCGTTCACCCGAAGCTGGGACGGGGGAGGGGTTGATCCACGGCCCGAACCCTTCCGGCTGCCGTCCCTTCCCCCAACCCCTCCCGAAAGCGGAAGGGGAGATTTCGGGTGGGAAACCTCGCGTCCGGTGGCGCGATCCACCACGACCAGCCGCCGCCCCCGCTCTTCTACGCGATAGCGGGAAGGCGGCATGTCCATGGGATCAGCCGAACTTGGCCTTGAGCGCCAGCATTGCCAGCGCCGCCTTGGCGGCCTCGCCGCCCTTGTCCTTCTGCGCAGGGTCCGCGCGGACCAGCGCCTGCGCCTCGTTCTCCACCGTCAGGATGCCGTTGCCGATCGCGACGCCGTCCATCGACAGCGCCATCAGCCCGCGCGCGCTTTCGCCCGCGACGATCTCGAAATGATAGGTCTCGCCGCGGATCACCACGCCGATCGCGACGAACGCGTCATAGCGGCCGCTGTCCGCCGCGAGCGCGACCGCGCCCGGGATCTCCAGCGCGCCGGGGACCGTAATCACCTCGGCCTTGTGCCCCGCTGCTTCGATCGCCGCCTTGGCGCCGGCGATCAGCATGTCGTTGAGATGCTCGTAGAAGCGCGCTTCGACGATGAGGATGTTGGCCATTATTGCTCCGGATCCAGGGGACGTTCGCCGACGATCGACAGGCCATAGCCGTCGAGACCGACCAGCGTGTGATGGGTGTTGGTGAGCAGGATCATGTCCTGCACGCCGAGTTCGGTGAGGATGGTGGCGCCGACGCCATAGTCGCGCAGCTCGTCCATGTCCTTGGGTTCGATTTGGCCGGCACGCGCCTGCAGCGCCAGGGTGAACTGGTCGGGCCGCGGCTTGTTGATCACCACGATCACGCCCGCGCCCTCCTTGCCGATGATCTCCATCGACTTGCGCAGCAGCCCGCCGCGCGGGCCGTCCTCGCCGAACAGGTCGCTGAACGGCGAGAGCGCGTGCATGCGGACCAGTGTCGGCTTGGCGGGATCGATGCGGCCCTTGACCAGCGCGATCTGTTCGCTGCCGCTGGCCTTGTTCCAGAAGGTGAGCGCGCGCCAGTCGCCGCCCCAGGGGCTGGTGAAGCTCGCTTCGGCGCGCTGCTCGACGAGATGGTCGTGGCGGCGGCGATAGGCGATCAGGTCGCGGATCGTGCCGATCTTGAGATTGTGGAGCTGGGCGAAGCCGACGAGATCGTCGAGCCGCGCCATGGTCCCGTCGTCCTTCATGATCTCGCAGATCACGCCGGCGGGGTTGAGCCCGGCGAGGCGGGCGACATCGACGGCCGCCTCGGTATGGCCGGCGCGGACCAGTACGCCGCCGTCGCGCGCGACCAGCGGGAAGACATGGCCCGGCGTGACGATGTCCTCGCGCCCGCGCCCGGTATCGATCGCGACCGAGATGGTGCGCGCACGGTCGGCGGCGGAGATGCCGGTGGTCACGCCTTCCTTGGCCTCGATCGAGACGGTGAAGGCGGTCTCGTGCCGCGTTCCATTGGCGCGGCTCATCAATTCGAGCCCGAGCTGGTCGACGCGCGCCTTGGTCATCGCCAGGCAGATCAGGCCGCGGCCATATTTGGCCATGAAGTTGATCGCATCGGGCGTCGCCATCTGGGCGGGGATGACCAGATCGCCCTCATTCTCGCGATCCTCGTCGTCGACCAGGATGAACATCCGGCCGTTGCGGGCCTCGTCGATCAGTTCCTCGGGCGAGGAGAGGAAACCGTGCTTGAGCGCGGCAAGTTCAGCCTTTGGCACGCAACGCCTCCATGCGCTGAAGATAGCGCGCCAGCACGTCGATCTCCAGATTGACCGCCTGGCCTTCCGCCAGCGTGGCGAAGGTGGTGACCGCGGCGGTGTGGGGAATGATGTTGAGGTGGAATTCGACGCCTTGCGCCGTGTCGTCCACCGCGTTCACCGTCAGCGATACGCCGTCGACGGTGATCGAGCCCTTGGGCGCGACATAGGGTGCGATCTCCGGCCCGGCGGCGATCACGACATGGTGCGAGCCGTCGATCGCCTCGATCAGCTTGACCCGGCCGATGCCGTCGACATGGCCGGTGACGATATGCCCGCCCAGCTCGTCGCCCAGCCGCAGCGCGCGCTCCAGGTTGAGCTTGCGGCCGGCAGTCCATTGGTCGTCGGCGGTGCGCGAGACGGTCTCGCCCGACACGTCGAAGTCGAGCCAGCCGGGCCCCTTGTCGACCACCGTCAGGCACACGCCCGAACAGGCGACCGAGGCGCCGAGATCGATCTCATGGGTGGGATAGGCCGTCGCCACGCGCACGCGCAGGTCGCCCTGGCGCGCTACCGCGTCGATCGTGCCGACATCGCTTACGATTCCGGTGAACATCAGTTGCGCTCGTAGACCTCGAACCGATCGCTGCCAAGCAGGCGAGAGTCCATAAGGCGCCAGCGATCATGCGCCTCGGACAATGCGGCGAGGCCGAAGCCCTCGACCGCGGGTTTGCCGCCGCCGAGCAGGATCGGCGCGCGGTAGAGCAGGAGCCGGTCGACCAGGTCGGCGCGCAGGAACGCGGTCGCCGCCTTGGCGCCGCCCTCCACCATCAGCGTGTCGATTCCGGTGAGGTGGCGAATATCGGCGATGTCGGCGATGCGCTCCCAGCCCGGCGGGGTGGGGCCGGTGGAGGAGAGCAGGATGCGGCGCGGCGTGCGATCGGCCAGGCCGGGCAGCCGCACGTCCAGCTTCGGGACATCGGCGAGGAAGGTGCCGCGGCCAACCAGAATGCCGTCATGCCGGGCGCGCTCGAGATGCGCATGCGCGCGCGCCTGGGGGCCGGTGATCCACTTGCTCTCGCCGGTGGACAGCGCAATGCGGCCGTCGAGCGAGGTGGCGAGCTTGAGCGTGACGTGCGGGCGGCGCTTGGCGAGGCGGGTTAGGAAGCCCGCCATGCTGCGGCGTGCCTCGGCTGCCATCAGGCCGGATTCGACCGCAATGCCGGCTTCCTCGAGCCGCGCGAAGCCGGTGCCGTCCGTACGCGGATCGGGATCGCGCAGCGCCGCGACCGTGCGGGCGATGCCGGCTGCGACGAGCAGATCGGCGCAGGCCGGGCCGCGTTGAGAGACATGCGCGCAGGGCTCCAGCGTCACATAGGCGGTGGCGCCGCGTGCGGCCTCGCCGGCCTCCGCCAGGGCCATCGCTTCGGCATGGGGGCGCCCGCCCGGCTGGGTCCAGCCGCGCCCGACGACTCGGCCTTCGCGCACGAGCACGCAGCCGACACTGGGATTGGGAGCCGTCCGCCCCCGCCCGCGCTCGGCCAGCCCGAGCGCACCGGCCATCCAGCGCGCGTCGTTCAAATCCCGTGCTTCTTCAGCCAGTCGTCGTATTTCTTGAATTCGGCCTGGCGCTTTTTCTGGCGTTCGAGCAACGCAGCTTCCTCCGCCTGCCGCTTGGCCTCGTCGACCTTCTGCTTGGCCCGGATCTCTTCCTCGGTGCGGGTGATCGGCCAGCTGTCCACGTAGATAATGTTCTTCTTGTACGGCACCGGCACGTGCGAATCCTTCACGAACATCACGATGATGCCGAAGGTGATCGCCAGCGCGAGCATCATGAACCAGAGCTCGTGGCGCTTGCGGGTCGCCAGATAGCCGCGCAGGTCGCGGAGTGCCCGGAGCGGCGAGATGTTCTTGAGGAAGGTCATCGATGGCCGAAGATAGGGACGCGGGGGCTCCAGGGCCAGCCCCCGCGTCCACGGCGCTCGGATCGCGGGGCGATCAGCGAGCGTCTTCGATCCGGAACCGGACGGTCATCGTCTTCCAGCTTTCTTCGGCCACCCCGCCGCGCGTGGCGGGGCGGAAGCGCCATTTGCCGAGCGCCTGGCGCTTGGTGACCGCGAAAAAGGCATCGCTGGTAGCGCTCACCGGCTCCACCGCCTTCACCCGGCCGTCGGTGCCGATCAGCACGCGCAGGGTGACGAGCCCGTCCCGCTGGGCGCGGATTTCCTGCGACGGATATTCGGGCTGAAAGTCCTGGGCGAACCGCGGATCGGTGCTGGCGCCGATCAGCGCGGGTACCGGCTTGGGGGGATCGATCACCGTCGTCGGCCCGGTATCAACGGTTCGCGTCGGCGGCAGGATGTCCGGAAGGACGTCGGTCCCGTCGATCCGGTTGGTCGACGTGGTGGGAATCACGGGATCGGGAATGGTCGGCCGCGGCGCGGTTGGCGTGACCATCTTTTCGACTTTAGGCTGCGGCTTGACCGGGTCCGCCGGCTGCGGCGGGGGCGGCAGCGGAATGTTGACGCCCTTGAACGGTTTGGGCTGCGGCTTTGGCAGGAAATTCGGGGCGGCGAAGATCATCCCCGCGATGATCGCCCCGTTGATGGCGAGCGCCGCCCCGAAGCTGACCGACCGCGGTGCACTGGCATGATAACGGGTATCGGCATGCATGACGTTGCACTCCTTCTCCAACACCGGTCTGAACGCCGGATGAAGGTGATGGTACATCGTAACACGATTGTCGTAAAGATCGGTCGGGTCAGCCTGTGGCGAGCCGGGCCAGCGCACGATCCTTGCCGATCAGCGGCAGCAGCGCCGCCATGTCCGGCCCGTGATCACGCCCCGTCAGCGCGCGGCGGAGCGGCAGGAACAGCGGCTTGCCCTTGCGGCCGGTGGCGACCTTCAGCGCATCGGTGAGCGCGCGCCACGGATCGGTGGACCAGTCGAGCCCTTCGGCCGCGATCCGTGCCTGCGCCAGGAAGTCGCGGTCTTCCTCCGCCACCGGCGGCGCGGTGATCGGTCCCTCCACCACTGCCCACCAGTCTGCTGCCTCGGCGACGGTGGCGAGGTTGGGACGGATCGCCTCCCAGCCGGCGGCGTCGATGTTCGCCGGCAGGCGATCGGCGACCGTCGTGTAGGGCAGCTGATGGACGATGCGCCCGTTCAGCTGGGCGAGCTCGGCCTCGTCGAACCGGGCCGGGGCGCGGCCGAAGCGTCCGAAGTCAAAGGTGGCGATCAGCGGCGCCGGATCGGCAAAGGGCTCCACCGGATCGCTGGTGCCGAGTCGGGCGAGCAGCGCGATTAGCGCCTGCGGCTCGATACCGGCCTCGCGGAAATGGGCGATGCCGAGGGAACCGAGCCGCTTCGACAGCTTGCCCTCGGCACCGGTGAGCAGCGCCTCGTGCGCGAAGCCGGGGACCGCACCGCCCAGCGCGTCGAACATCTGGATCTGCGTCGCGGTGTTGGAGACATGATCCTCGCCGCGCACGACATGCGTCACGCCCATGTCGATATCGTCGATCACACTCGGCAGCAGATAGAGCCAAGAGCCATCGGCGCGGCGCACCACCGGATCGCTGAGCAGCCTCGCTTCGAAACGCTGGGGGCCGCGCACCAGGTCGTCCCAGCCGATGGGCGCATCGTGATCCAGCTTGAAGCGCCAGTGCGGGCGCACGCCCTCGGCTTCCAGCTTCGCGCGATCCTGGTCGGTCAGCGCCAGCGCGGCGCGATCATAGACAGGAGGGAGCCCGCGGCCGAGCAGCACCTTGCGCTTCAGGTCCAGTTCCTGCGCTGTCTCATAGGCCGGATAGATCCGGCCATCGGCAACGAGCTGGCCGAATCGCGCCTCGTAGCGGTCGAATCGCGCAGACTGGCGCGCCTCCGCATCGGGCGCGAGCCCCATCCAGGCGAGATCGGCGCGGATCGCCTCGACAAATCGTTCCTCGGAGCGCGCGAAATCGGTATCGTCGATGCGCAACAGGAAGGTGCCGCCATGGCGACGCGCAAACAGCCAGTTATGCAGCGCGGTCCGCAGGTTGCCGACATGCAGCGTGCCGGTGGGGCTGGGGGCGAAACGAGTAACGACGGTCATGCCTGCGGCCTAGGCTGGCACAGGCCAAGCGGCAATGCCCTCTTTGCGTCACGGAAACGTCGCACTAAAGGGCGCGGGCATCGGGACATCGCAGCGGCTCAGGAGGCCACCACTCTATGAAACTCATGGCCGGCAATTCGAACCTGCCGCTGGCGAGCGCCATCGCCGACTATCTGGAAATTCCGCTCACCCAGGCAAATGTCCGCCGCTTTGCCGACGACGAGATCTTCGTCGAAATTCTCGAGAATGTTCGCGGCGAGGACGTGTTCGTGCTCCAGTCGACCAGCTATCCGGCGAACGACAATCTGATGGAGCTGCTGATCATGATCGACGCGCTCCGCCGCGCGTCGGCCAAGCGGATCACCGCGGTGCTCCCCTATTTCGGCTATGCCCGCCAGGACCGGAAGCCCGGGCCCCGCACCCCGATCTCGGCCAAGCTCGTCGCCAACCTGATCACCACCGCGGGCGCCAACCGCGTGCTCTCGGTCGATCTGCACGCCGGGCAGATCCAGGGCTTTTTCGACATCCCCACGGACAATCTGTTCGCGGCGCCGGTGATGTCCGCCGACATCCAGACGCGCTTCATCGACAAGCAGTGGATGGTCGTCTCGCCCGACGTCGGCGGCGTGGTGCGCGCGCGACAGCTCGCCAAGCGGCTCGACAACGCCCCGCTCGCGATCGTCGACAAGCGGCGTGAACGTCCGGGCGAATCGGAAGTGATGAACATCATCGGCGAGGTGAAGGGCCGTTTCTGCATCCTGATCGACGACATCGTCGATTCGGCCGGCACATTGTGCAACGCCGCCGCCGCGCTGAAGGAGGCAGGCGCCGAGGACGTGGTCGCCTACTGCACCCACGGCGTGCTCTCGGGTGCGGCGATGGCGCGCGTCGCCAAGTCCGAGCTGCGCGAGCTGGTGATCACCGATTCGATCGGCAACCACGAGATCGTCGCGGCCGGCGAGAAGGTCCGCCACCTCACCATCGCGCCGCTGATCGCCGAGGCGATCCGCCGCATCGCGGACGAAAGCTCGGTGTCGAGCCTGTTCGATTGAGTCAGACTTAGCCCCTCCCCTTCAGGGAAGGGGTTGGGGTGGGGAAGTGTCTCACCGAGACCAACTTCTGGTCTGGGATCCCTGCACCCCCAACCCTCCTCCCAGGAGGAGGGGCTTACGAGGCCGCCTTCGCCACCGCCTCCCACACCAGCGCCCCGCCCACCGCGATCATCAGCACATAGATCGCCGTGTAGAAGCGCTCCGGCGACACCCGCCGCACCAGCCAAACGCCCGCCAGCGTCGATACCAGCGCCAATGGGAACAGCACCGCCGAGGTCAGCAGATTGGCGGGCGTGAACTGCCCCAGCGCCCAATAGGCCGGCACCTTGATCCAGTTGGTCGCGGCGAAGAAGATCGCGGTCGTTCCCACCAGCCGATCGCGCGGCAGGCCACGTGGCAGCACCCAGAGCTGGAAGGGCGGTTGCCCGGCATGCGCGATCTGGCTGGTGAAGCCCGAGGCGACGCCGAACAGACTGCCCACCCATTCGGGCCAACGCGCCGCCATTGCCGGCGCCGAGCGGCCGCTCGCCCATAGCCGGTAGCAGCCGAACAGGATCGAGATCGCCCCCACCGCCGCCAGCACCAGCACCGGCGACACGCTGGCAGCGAAGCCATAGCCGAGCGCGATCCCCGCCATCGATCCCGGCAGCATCCAGGCGAGCAGCCGCCAGTCGACGGTGCGGCGGAACGCCCAGACGCTCACCACGTCTTGCAGGATCAGGATCGGCAGCGTGATTGCGGCGGCGCGCACCGGATCGATCGCCAGTGCCAGCAGCGGCAGCGACAGCGCGCCCATGCCGGCGAACCCGCCCTTGGAGAGGCCGAGCAGCAGCACGGCGGGCACGGCGAGCGCATAGAAATGCCAGTCGGTGATCATGTGTTTGCTTTTGCAGGGCGCGGACGCATTGCAAAGCGCCGAACCTGTTCTACGATTTCGCTATGGGAGAGGATCGTACCGGCCAGATCGCGGTGCTGTTCATATCGAAGCGCACCGCCGACGACGATGCAGGCTATGCCGAGGCGGCGACCGCCATGGACGTGCTCGCCGCGCAGCAGCCCGGCTATCGCGGCATCGAATCGCAGCGCGGGGACGCGGGCGTCGGCATCACCATCAGCTATTGGGCCGACGATGCCAGCGCGATCGCATGGCGCGACCACCCCGCGCACGCCGCGATCCGCGCGCAGGGCCGCGCGCGCTGGTACGCATGGTATGAGGTAATCGTCACCCGGGTCGAGCGCGGCTATCGGTGGCGCCGGGCATGAGCCGCGCCATCGATCGCGATTTCGCGCTGCTGTTCGGCGTGATGCTGATGATCGCCGCGGGCAACACCGCGCTGCAATCGATCCTGCCGGCGCTCGGTCGGTCGCTCCACGCCGCCGACAGCGCGGTGGCCGCGGTTTTCTCGGTTTCGGCGCTGTTGTGGATGCTCACCGCCCCCTTCTGGGCGGCGCGCTCCGAACGGGCGGGGCGGCGATCGATGGTGCTGCTCGGCATTCTCGGCTTCACCGCGTCGTTGGGGCTGTGCGGGCTGTGCCTGGCGCTCGGCATCAACGGCGTGCTGAGCCCCTTTGCCACCTTCGCCGCCTTCGTGGTCGGGCGGATGCTCTACGGCGCCTTCGGATCGGCCGCGCCGCCGGCGGTGCAGGCGATCGTCGCGGCGCGCACCAGCCCCGAGGATCGTACCAAGGCGCTGACCCTGCTTGCCTCCGCCTTCGGCCTGGGGACGATCCTAGGGCCCGCCGTCGCCCCTTATCTGGTGATGGGGCATCTCTGGCCCGGCGGCCCGCTGATCGGCCTGTCCGGCCCCGCTTTCGCCGCCAGCCTGCTGGGGCTGGTGCTGTTCGTCGCCGTGCTGCGGCTGCTGCCCCGCGAATCGGGGGCGATCGAGCATGGCGCCGCCCCCAGCTACCCCTCGATAGGCGGCCAGGGCACGGGCGCGAGCATCGCCGCGGCGGTCGGCGAGCATGCCGAGCATATCCGCACCTTTGACCCGCGCGTGCGCCCCTGGATGATCGTCGGCCTCGTCGCGGGCCATGCCCAGGCGATGACCGGCCAGGCGATCGGCTTCCTGATCATCGACCGGCTCGCGCTTGCCCCCGCCGCCGCGCTGGAGCCCACCGGGCTGGTGCTGATGATCGGCGCCGGCGCCTCGCTGCTGGTGCAATGGGGGCTGATCCCGCTGCTCGATCTCAAGCCGCGCGCGCTGATCCTAGCGGGCGCGGCGCTGGGGGCGATCGGCTGCGGCATGACGGCGATGGCGGGATCGCTGTACGGCATCGCGCTCGGCTATGCGACGATCGCGCTGGGCATGGGCTTTGCCCGGCCGGGCTTCACCGCCGGGGCGTCGCTCGCGGTGGGCCCGCATGCGCAAGGCTCGGTTGCCGGGCGGGTGACCTCGATCAACGGCGCTGCCTTCGTGCTGGGGCCGTCGATCGGCGTGGCGATGTACGAATATCGGGGATCGCTCCCCTTCCTGGTCGCGGCGGCGGCGCTGGCCGCGATGTTCGTCTATGGCTGGGTGGCGACACGCGCACGCTTCCCCGCGTCCTGAGCCGCGGACGGATCAGGATCGGTCGCGCGGGCGATCCTCCTCGGTCAGTTCGACGATTTCAAAGTCGTAGCGCGCCCAGCCGCGCTGCCGGGCCGCTTCCTCCGTCGCCACCCGCTTGCCGGTGGCTTCCTTCAGCGACTTCGCGTGTCCCCAGAAAACCTCGGTGCGGCCGTTGCCGAGATCCGCAACGATGCGCCAGTAATGGGTGAAGGGCGCGGCAGTGGGCCCGATCGTCTTGACATAGCCGTCGGCCAGCGTCGCCGTCAGATACCGTTTCCGCTTGGCCATGGCATCCTCATGGTCGACCGACCAGCATTCGCGCACCACGCGACACCCGGCGAGGAGCAGGATATCCGGATTTGTAGCGGCTGGAGTGCTGTTGTCAGCTTTCACCAAAGTCCGCTCACCTAAAGTCCTGTAAATCAATATTGTTTTCAATCTGAGCGAAAACTCGATATTGCAGACCTTCCGCTCATTTCAGCCATTCGTTGCAAACCTCCCGCTCAACTGTGAGTTCGATATGACCGCGATGCGCTGGTTGAGCGCTGGGCGCAACTCCTTGTTCAATCCCGTCATCTCCCTCGCGGATTAAAAAAAATGCCGGCAGATCAGAAATCTGCCGGCACCTTGCTGAAAGCCCGCACGGCTCCTGGACCAGGAAGACGACTCGCAAAATCAAGCCACAAGCAAAGCTTCGGCTTGGTGGCGATGCCAGAGCCCGGGCACGATTTGTGGCACGCGGTTCTTCTCTAAAAGGTCGGCCACACACCTAGTGGCGACGCCGGTGCGACGGGTTAGATCGAATGTCGTCACGCCGGTCGCAGCCCGCTTGAGCACTTCACCGACGGTGTATTGCTTGCGCACCCCGTCGCCTTTGCCGCCGAGCCCTGTCAGCAAATCATAGGCGCTGCGGTTACCATTGAGGCATTCGAGGGCGTCGCTGCCGCTCCACCAGTCGCACCGCTCGATCTGCGTGGCCGGTTGACGGTTATGATTCATCGCTACGAAACTGCGTATCGCTCTGCGGTCGACCAGAATGCGGTCGACCAGCGCTTTTCCCCGGGTGTCGGAGGTTAGCTCAAAACAGACGTGGCTTTTCGACATCGCTGAGATTGCCTCAGCCCACGGTTTCGGCCGGCCGGACACATGCCGAATCGCTTCGCGGAACGGAATTCGCTCGCCCGTGATGCTCGACGCCTTCTGCTCGAGGAGCGCGGTGAAAGAACGGACCGCTTCGCGATGTACCTCGAGCTGTTTAGCGTGGCTGCTAGGCGCATCCGGCGCAATTAGAGATGCCTCTAGGAGCTGTTCCACCCCGTACAACGGCAAGCCTAGCTCTCTCGCGATGATTTTGCGGCAGCCAAAAACCCGTAGCTTTGGTGCGATAGCGGCAACCTCGGCAGGATCGAACGCTCGAATGCGTTGCGCACCTAGGGCCCACGTATGCTGTGTAAGTTTACGGTCATCCCAGGCTTGTTTGAGAGCGGGTTCGTCCACGCCGCTAAGCCGCGCAGCCTCCATCGCACTGATGAATGGCGAACTGAGCCTCCCGATCTTGCCGGAGGGGCGGTATATCGGCGTCCCGGAAACCTGCTCTCGTTCTTCCTCCGTAGGAAAGGCCGGGGGCTTGTCGCCAATGCTATCGAGCAGGATGTATGCGCGGCAAAGTCGATTCCACGCATACCTCGGACACGCCTCTGATCGCTGTAGGAGATGCAAACCGTTCGGCCACAACATCACTGCCTTGCATGCCTTGGCTATGGCCTCGGTCTGGGAAAGGGGATCTGCTCCCGGGTCTTCGCCGGAAATAGCCCGAACGGCGCTCATGACGACGTCATAGAGCAGGTTGCGCCGTGTCTGCCGGATTGCGACAGGGAGCATCGAAAGCGCTAACTCGTGTGACGCTGGGTCGGGGCTAACCAAATTGGCGATGAACTCGAGCTGTGGCCTTAACTCCTCGGGGACGGGCACCGACGGCAGCTTTCCAAGATCGCCTGCACATGCATGGCAACGGTCCGACCCGTTCGAGGTTACCCAGTTCTGCTTCACACCCTTTTCCTCACAGGGACAGGTATCCTGCAGCATATCCCACCCGACCGTGGAGAACGGCAGATCACGCAGCTCATGCGTTGCTGGGTGGTAGCGATGCCCCCCAGATATGGCCGCCGGAGAGAAGCGCCGTACTTTATCCTCGATGCGACTCTTGAGGACGTCCAGTCCGAAGAATTTCCGGTGTCCTTTCTCGGATAGCGGATATCGGCGAAGCTCGACCTCCTCCTCGGGAAGGCGTAGTGCCGTCGCGAGGCCTGCGACATCAAGGTCCGGGCTTTCCGAGACAAGCACACGGTTTCTGTTTGGCATGCCGAAGTGGTTCAACATGCCGTATGTGTGCGGGATGCGGTTTTGGAAGCATGCGTCGAAGACAAGTCCCCGGAGCGACGCTCCGGGGACCAGGGTTGCGGCGCGGAAGGCCTGGCGCGCCATTAGTACATCATCCTCAAAGGGTTGGAATTGACGAAGCCATGGCCAACGTTCCACGCGTCGATGGCGTTGACCAGATCCTGCAAATCGACATGATCGCGACCATCGCGGACGGCGCCGCGCACGGCGGTTCTGACTGTGCCCATCAGTTGCCCGATGACCCCATTGGTAGCCTCGATCAGTGGATGGCACAGTTCCTCTGCCGCCAGTCCGATCTGCTTCGTTAGGATCCCGTCTGACACAAGCCGGGCATCAAGATGCTGCAGAAGCCCAATCCAGATCTCCCTGTCGTACTCGTCATGCCATTCTAGCCGGCCCAGCCTGCAAGGAGCAGCAAGGCGCCCACTGAGCTCCTTGTCCTTCGCAAACACGGGCACAGCCTCGTCTGTACCAAGCAGCGCTACTGGAACGACGCCGCCGTCCAGAAGCAGCTTCACCGAGGAAGTGATTTCTCCTCCGAAGCCGGATCGTTTTCCGCCGTGCTGACTTTCGTCGATGATCAACAGCTTGGTTTCGGCTTCCTCTAGCGCTTCGAGGGTACGTCGACGAAGGCTGTGCTCGGTGCCGTTCAACGCGAATCCGTCGCCGAGTCCTGCGAGGATTTCCACGTACAGGCTGCGGGCCGTTCCGGAATTATCCAGGCGCACATGAAGGACGGACCTTTGCCCGTCTCCGTCGCTCGCATTGGCCCGATTGGCGTATTCCTCGGCAGTCGTAGTCTTGCCTGCGCCGGTCACCTCGAACAAGGTCATGCCGAGCATGGGCCGGCCTCGCATCAAAACGCCAGTATGGAGAAGTTCGTCGAACTCGGCATGTATCTCAAGCTGACGCGGCTCTTCGAGTCGAATGCTCCGAACTGCTGCGACAGCTTTCGCCACCTGGCGCGAGTGCCAGGCCAAGGAGCCTGGACGCGGGAAGGGCGCATCTTCCCGCTCAGATTCGCCGTGGCTTTCGTCACCTCGGTTAGGAACTGACAAGTAGTTCGGGACAATGGCCTGGTAGGAGTGCGAGGAGGTTTGTGGGCGTTTGCTATCAGTCATACTTCTGACCCCATTTTGCGCGCTTGCGTGACGCAGAGGATGTGTTTGGACGGGCTGCCGCTTCCGGTGCGGCGCTCATCGCCTGGCCCTGATGCAGGCCGGCTTTCTGGCGGTTGGCTGCATTCGACGTTTTTGCGCCGCCAGCCGGGGGCCTACGGGTCCCGGATCCGCGCCGTTCATTGGCGCGTGGTGTCTGGGTCGTCGCATCCTGGCGGAATGGCGCTGCCATCTGATCGCGCAGCTGGAACTGCGGGGCGTCCGCTGCGACAGGTTGAACCAGGTTGCTGAGATCCTCGTCTACGACCTCAACGATGTCGCCAACCACTCGTTTGAAGAGCGATGAATCCATGAGCTTGGCCAAGTTCTTCCGGTCGTGCTCGGAAGCTTCTGGCGTGATGTTACGGATCTCGTTGAACAGGCTGGCTCGAATCTCTATAAGCTTCTGGCCAGCCGTCTCCTCGGTCTCACCCGCGTACTCACGCATATCGAGCTTAGCGATTTCGCAGACGCGTTTGTGTGCCCAAACAGGCAAACCGGAGGCATAGTCCTGATTGACGGCCGGCAAGGTTACGTACCGCTTTGTTCGTTCGTTCCAGACGTGGATACGACCGATGTCATTGCGAGAATACTTCACCTTTACCTTAAAGGCGACAATCTTTGTCTTTGCCTCGGATGGGGGCTGCAACGAGACGAGGTCATCATAAAGCTGCCTCATTGCCCTTGCGGCGGAGTATCGCACGCCAAACACTACGACGCCGCTTTGCCTCGCCTGCGCCTCATACTCGACGTCGCCGTTCCCCTTGCTGAACTCGTCAAGGTTATCGATAACCGACACGCCCACTTTTGCGGCGTGCCGGCTGAAGACGAGCGCAGGCGAGCGGCCATCGAGCCCCTTATGAGGTGACAAATGATAGATGCAGATCGCCCGAGTCAGGAGCTCCCGAGCTTTCTGGATAGAAATCATCGTCATTTTCGAGGGATCGAAGCCGAACTCTCTCGCGCGAGGGATGTCATAGGTAGCTGACGGCAAATCTTTGAAGGCTAGACCCAGGATCGTGCCGATCACCCGCTCCATTTCGGATTTGTCGCGCGGCATGTGCGCGCCCGAAAAATGGACGTCGGTTCCCACGTCCATCATCGCATCCTCGAAGTGGCGGGAATGATGGCCCGCAAGGTTGTCCAGGAGAATGGCGGACAGCCGACCGCATATCCATTTCAACTCTGGGTACAGCTCGTCGAGGTCCTTCGGGATCGCTTTGGGGGTGTTCGCATGGGCATATGCTTCGAGCGCAGTTGCGCTCGAAGGCTCATCCCAGCTCAGCCCCCAACCGAAAATGCATTTGGAGACACACTCCATCACGATAGTGAGGGTTGCCTGCCCCAGTGGGATGCCAAGTTCGTCATCCACCAGGAACAGCGCAGGAATCTTCGTGTCGTCCATCATGCCGAACGCGCCGATGCGGGTGTGACGATCAACGACGCCCCCGCCGCCGGTTAGTTGGTAGACTGCCTGTGCGCCATGCTCTGCAGCGAGCGCTGCAGAGGACCTAAGATCGCGGCACATCCTCCAAAATGTCGTGTAGCTGACACCCTTGTAAGGGGTTTTCGGCTGGGGATAGACGGCGTCAGGTCGCCCAGTGGGCGCCCCGCGGTTAATCCGCTGGATCTCTGCGCGGTAGCTGGTCCAAGCCTTCTGTGCCTTGGCCGCAGCATGAGCCGAGGATGTGGTTTTTCGACCGACTGCCACCGCAAGATGGTGAACGAGGATCTCCTTGGGGTGATTGACTCGGCGCCCGCGACCAGTGCCAGTCATCGCGACGCCGTCGCGCATCCGACGGTCTCCAGGCTTACCCCGCTTGTTCACCCACTCGCGAAGCGTTGAGCCGGCGTACAACTTCGCCCCAGGCAGCCCGGCAATGGCCGGATCTGTCAGCAATTTCCGGTTCAAGTCCCGCAGCTTTCGATCGGACTTGCCGCAAGGTGCCGCATCGTATGCGCGGTTATAAACGGTCCGGAACTCGCATAACGGATCCATTGCACGCGCAGCGGCGACGTTCAGCTCGCGCTTGCGCGCTGCGCGCCGAGGACCCTCTTCTAGATCCTGAGCACGCTTGACGACCTTGCCCTCCGCCATAAGCCGGACAATGTCCTCATCAGTAGGCTTACAAGGGAAACCCGTCTTAGGGTCAGTGATCATGTACTCGACACTTTCAGAAATGTGCCGGTACGTGAGTTTTCCGTCTGGATCCCGACGGTCAAAGATGTATTCGGTGCCTTCGAAGGCAAATATGTCGCCGGGCGACTGTTTAAGATACGGTTTCATTCGATTTCTCCTGGACGCAAAAGTTCACGCCCCGCAGACCCAATCTGCGAGGATAATTTGCACGATGTTGATGTTTCTAAAGCTGAGTTCTGTGCGGCGGCGGGCGCGGAGCTGTCAGCTCTTCGGTTGCATCACCCATCGTCAGAGGCGAATCTGATTGCGGTGGGCGACAGGGAGAAGAGGTGTGACCTCCGTATCGTCGGTGATGCGATCATCGAGCTCGATGCCGATGCAGCCGAGCGCAACTGCGTTTTCCAACAAGGCGTTGCCGCGACAGATGGTCCGGAACTCGAAACGCGGATTGGCAGCGCGTGCAGCTGCGCCGTTGAGGTGGCGCTTCCGCCCTGCGCGCCGAGGACGCTCTTCTAAATCCTCAGCACACTGGACGACCTTGCCCTCCGCCATAAGCCGGACGATGTCTTCATCCGTCGGCTTGCACGGGTAGCCTGTCTCTATGTCGGTAATCGTGTACTCGAAGCCGGTATAGATGTGACGGTACGTGAGTTTCCCGTCTGGATCTCTACGTTCAAAAATGTATTCAATGCCGTCAAATGCAAATATGTCGCCTGGCGACTGTTTAAGAGACGATTTCATCTCAATTCTCCTAAGCGCAGAAGTTCAGCCCCCGCAGACCGTGTCGGCGAGGAGAACTTGCGCGATGATGAGGTTTCTAAAGCTGAGATTGATGCGGTGGCGGCGGCGGGCGCGGAGCTGTCAGCTCTTCGGTTGCATCACCCATCGTCAGAGGCGAATCTGATTGCGGTGAGCGACAGGCGGAAGCGGTGTGACCTCTGTATCGTCGGTGATGCGATCGTCGAGTTCGATGCCGATGCGGCCGAGCGCAACTGCGTTTTCCAACACGGCGTTGCCGCGACGTGTGTCGTCAGGCGCAACGGCATCGCGCAATGCTGCCCAGGTCGCCGGCGCACCACGCGCAACGAACTGGCTGATGGCGTCCTGCTCTTCGCGCGTGACGATCATGTAGCGGCGCGAGTAGATGGCCTCGACGTTCCGCATCCGCCACTTCGGGCCCGTGATATCAGCATGATAGAGGATCCGGAACACCCAGCCGCAGCGGCGCGCGACTTCCGCGACGACGCCCAGCTTTTGGCGATAATCCTCATCGTCGAGATCTGCTGGCGTTCGTTTCACCTCGATCAGCTCGATCGTACCATCGCGCAGCAACCGCACGTGGTCGGGATAATAGGCTACACGCTTCCCATTGACGTGGACGATGAAGTGAAAGGGATGCGCCTCGAAATCGATGACGTGTGGATTCACCTCGTTCCACATCGCAAAATCGCGGTGTCCCCGCCCTTCGATCACCTGCTGTAAGCCCGTTTTGCGCGAACTCATCCGTGATCGCAGATGGCGCTGTCCACGGTTGATAACGGGTCGTGCATGACCCCCGTGGCGCAAGACTACGACCTGAGCGAGTTTGCTGGCTTCTTCGAGCCCCTCCCAGCGCTTGACCGGTCGACGGACGCGTGAGCGTGATGCCGGCTCGTTCGCATCCAGATAGCTAGGAATACGCTTATCAGGATGGCGAATTTCAATCCGCCTCGTTCGTGGTCGACGCTGCTGATCTTTGATCCGCATATTCAGCCCTCCACCGCGCAACGTGTTCGGGTGCGGTGTGCGGTGGCGTTCTGCGAGTCGGAGGTACTGAAGTTCGTTCGCGCGATGGTGTGACTACACTGCAGCGGAGGCGCGGCACAGATGATCGGTGAGAGGTAGTCAGGCATTCAGATTCCTTTCAAATAAGGATTAGACAGCCTGTATATGCATTCGCAAAAGGCTGTGCAATCCCTATTTGAATGACAATAATGCTTATTTGATCGTTAGCCATAGACTGCTATGGTTTGGCCGACGCAGTGGAGATCGAAGTGGCCAAATCGATGGATGAAGGCTCCCCCTCGAAAGGAGTGCCGGGTGCCGAGAAGCTGGAAGGCTTCTTCGGAAAGCCGGTTCCGGATGCGGAATTGGAGATCTGGGCCTCGATCCCGCCGTCCAAGCGAGATAAGGCCTTGCAGAGACTGGTAGCTCTGGATCGCCATGCTCGTGCGGACGGTGCAGTCTCTGCGAAGCAAGCAGCTCAGGAAGCAGGGGTTACGCTCGGGCGATTCTACCAGATGGCACGCGCATGGTCTGAAAGGCAGTCCTTGGCGAGTGTGGGCGCCTTCGCGTCCACGACACAGACACGTCAGCGTATCGATCCAGAAGTGGCGCAAGCTCTCCAGGCAGCCGTCGTTGAGATCGTTGCAGCAAATCCCAACGACTCGGTAGCGGCCCTTGTCAGAAGGCTGGGGCAACAGACTGGTGTAAAGAAGGCGCCGAATACCCTCCGGCCATTCGTCGAGCGCGAACTGCGTCGCATCGAGCAGAAGGGGTTGGCCGGGCAGGAGATTCAGTTCGACTGCACGGCAACGTCACTGCGCAGGGTAGATGGTTCCCACCATGTGGCATTCTTGGTGATCGATGCTGGTAGCAGCATGATCATCGGCCATTCCATAGGGGACGTCTCGAACAGTGCAGCAGGGTATGCTGCCGCAGCCGCAGATTGCCGCTCACGTATCCTCAAGGGGCTGCTCCCCAGCAATATATGGGCAACTGCGACTGAGCGTTCCCAACTCGTGCCCGGGACAGACGTTGAAGCGCTAGCAGCGCTTTCCGGTAACATCCGCGATGTACTAGGAGGCGTTGCGCCGCAGCTGTTGAGGGCCGGAAGCTACGGCAGATACGCGCGACAGCAATTCAGTCTGAAAATCGGGCCAATCAGGTTTCTACCTAACCGCACGGTGGAGAATGCGCCGCCGACAGAGTGGAAGGCGGCCGACGGACTGAGTGCGTCCGATGCTCAGGCTCGGATGGAACTGGCGGTATCTGCCCACAACGGGGAGGTGCTATCGGGCTTGAGCGGTTGTGGCGCGGCAGAAGCGCCGAGAGAAATGATCAGATTGCTCGAGCTGGTCTCGCAACGCTGACGTAGTCATGTCGGCGGGGCGAGGTCAGGCGTTTGGCTCTAGCCTTGACCGGTTGTGATGCTGCCGAGCGATTTCTAAAGCTGTCTCTGCGTCTGCCTTGGACAAGGCTTCATCGCGGGCCGATTGCATGACCGCCGCTGTTGAAGCCGTAGGATGGCTTGTGCGCAGTTCGATGTATCCAATGCGCCGTCCGACGGTGGTCGCCAGCAGCCTCGCGACGTTTTGGCTCGTTGCGCGATTATATCGCGCGTCGGGCAGTGCCTGCTCCAAGGAGCCTATGTCCGCTTCGGCGGCCGTAATGGGGAGGTCCGCTTGAAGGAGGCGCTCCCTGAGCGTGGGGACCAGACGACTCACCTCATCGCTATTAACCCCCTCCGTCAACACAATTCTCAGAATGCGACCGTTTGGGATTTCCACCGCCAAAAGCGATGTCGGAAATGTCACATTGCCCTCGATCATTGTGGGCAGTCGCATAAATGCGCGCGCTACCAGAATGCTTTGCGCGGGCGATGCGTCTACGGATTCTCCCCCCTCCCTGGCGAGCGCATAGATTGTGCCACGAGAAGGTGGGCTTATGTGCTCTAGCGCGCAGCGTCGTTTTGCCTCCGTAGTAAGCGTGGTGAGAGTTGCCGTTCTACCGAGTTCCGAAATCACGTCGCGCGCGATTTCGCGAGCGCGGGGATCGACGCCTCCACGTCGACTTTTACTGGGACGCGCGACATCGCGAATTCCCGTAATCAGTGCCGACGGCTTTCGGTGCGCTCGCCACGCGCGCACAAGGTTATAGAATTGCCCTGGTCCCAACCCGAGCTGGGCTGCGTGCCGGTCTCGGTCAGCGCCAGTCGGGTGAGGGATGGCGAGGTAATCGCGTATGACCGCTACTCGCTTACGGATCTCTGCCCACTTAAGCGGATCGACATCCGCTAGGTCTAGACATTCATTCATTTTTTCCTCCATTAGATCAAAGGTTTATCTTCCATCTCCGCCGGTGTTGGAGCAGGCGCAAACCGCGAGCGCCGGCCGCCGCAGGGAGATCGCTACTCTTGGCAGTGTGCCCAATAGCGCGATCCGCCCTTGCAAGCTTGTACCCTTTTTGTTCTATTTGTGCCTTGCCGCGAGAGGCGGCGACTCGACATCTCTGGGAGCTTGGCTGTGGAGCATGACCTCAAGCTGCGCGCGGCTGCGCGGGCAATCTACGATTCCTGCTACGCAGGTGAAGATGGGACGGCGTTTCGCTTCGACGAGGCAGAAAGCTTCAGAACTGCGCGTTACTTGCAAGCAGTCGGCGCAGCGCAGCAGGCCCGGACCATCCTCAACGAGCGGGCTCGGCAATTGACGTTGTTCGCGCAGCAGACGCGTGCCTGACGCCCCACAATGGATGCGATCGCGCGGACCAACTGGCTGGCGCATCGCTGGCACATTGACCTAGAGACCTATGACTATGGAGGCTGGCTGCTCCATGTCGGCAGGGTGAGCGGAACCGCCTTCGACGAGGCGGGGCGCCCCGTGTCGATGTGACGGTTTCAGGCTGTCCAGCATAGCTTCAAACCACGCCTGGACCCCTTCGAGGGCCAACGGCATCAACCGGACGAAGGTCCTGCGTCGATCGTTGGGGTCAGAGACGCGCTCGATCATGCGCTCCCGTTCGAGAACGGACAGCCAACGTAAAGCGGTTGTCGAGGGCACGTCTGCGGCGATGCACGCGCTACTCACCGATACAGTTTTCCCCTCCAACGAGGCGGCAAAGAGGTCGAGCATTATGTCCCACGCTGGATCGGCAAACACGTCCGCGTGCAGATAGTGGATGCGCTTCCGGCGCAGCTTCGCGTAGCGCCGCACCACTACTGCAAGCGCACCCTCGCCCCTGGGATCCCGCTCGTTCGGCAGCAGGTCTTGGTGCAGCGGTGCCGCAAGCAACACACGACTTGCCATACCGCTCGGTAGCTCGAGTTCATCCGCCAGCATCTGGACGAGCGCACGCGCTCGATGAAGTTGTCCCATCTCCCCTACCTCCATCGGATCCTTGGTTCGTGGCCAGTTTCACCGCACGGTCCAACAGCGGCCCCGTCGCCAGCACCAGCACCATGGGGATGCCCCAAAAACTCTCGAGCCCTCGATAGATGATTGCCGTATGGCTCGGGATCATGATGCCGGATACATGGGCGAGCACCGCGTTCCCCTGGAGCCCAACGAGCCAGATCGGCCACCAGCGCCGACTACGAAGCATGATTGCAGCGAAGGCGGCGAGTAGCGCGCCGTCAAGGCACAGTTTGAATTCCGGGGACGTGGCGAGCTGCAGGTCGAACGTGCCGACGGCACGTCCAGCGAGGATGGTCAGCATGGTCAGGCCGCCGGCCCACCTTCCTTCCCACCCGCCGTTCACGGCCGCGACAGCGCAGCACAGGCCCGCAAGCGCGATGAACATGTAGACTATCAGCATGATCCGACGCTCCCAGCGGCAGCAAAGGCGCCAGACCATACATTCGCGCGGCGCCTCTACGCCACCTTCGCTTCTGCTGTCGTAAAGAACGTGCTTGGTTTGGCCGGCAGCGGATTGTCGCAGCCAACATCCACCACATCGAGATTGCTGTTCCGCTTGATCACAGTCATTCGCTTCACCGCATCGACCATGTCGCTGCGGCCTTGGACGACGTTGGACAGACACGACGTGACGTTCTCCAGCACCCGCTGACTTTCCGTGACCGGCAGCCCCGATGCGTGCGCCGTTTCCAGCATAGCTCCGAGCAGCCGCGCGCCGTCCGCCAGCGCACTATCCACAGACTGCAAGGTCGAACGAACATCGTTCGCGATGACCAAGGCAACACCAGCATCGAACGTATGCATCGGACAGGCTCCTCTAAACGCGCAACCTCAATGGCAACGCGGCTATCTATCGTTTCGGCGTGCTCAGAGGACGGCCAACAAGCCCATGAACGTAGTGGTGATCGCAAGTAGAAGCACTATTCCCGACAAGCCAATCCTAGCAGAATAGAAGAGCTTCTCCGACGCGCCAAGGCTATTGATCCGGCCTCCCATCGGGATCGGGAAGATGGCGTGCGCTAGCCACTTCAATCCCGTCCCGTGATCAACATTCTCGATGATCACAGGCTCCGCAAGTGGTGGCGATTGCGATGGTAATTTTTGCAGTCGCTTCTGCGATATGAAAATTCGGGCAGCTTCTCGACGGTTCGTAGCTTGCAGGGTGGCGATCGCAGCAGTCAGATATGCGTCTACCGACCTTGGGGACAGACCCAGGCGCTGCGCGATCTCTTTCGAACTCATTCCTTCCGCAACAAGCTCGAGACATGCTTCCTGCTGTTTCTTCAGCGAAGGCTGCGGATTCCGAGGTTATCCCGGCCACCATTCCGATTTGATCCCGGCCGGCGTTCCGACCTGATCCCGGCCGGTATTCCGATTAATTCCCGGCCACCTGCCGGGGGATGAGAAGCCTGATCGTTGGG
>NZ_JAAILI010000004.1 GCF_012650175.1 Sphingomonas sp. S2M10 | reverse complement strand
ACGCCAGCCTCATGCTCCCGCAGCACCCCAATGATCTGATCCTCGGTAAATCGGCTTCGCCGCATCGCTCGTCTCCATCTGACGAGCTAACTTACCAATGGCATGAATTCTGGGGAGCAGGTCAGGACGCATCGTGGTCAGGGAACAGGTCGCGCCCGTGCGACTGCTGTCGGCTGAACGGCTCGCTTATTATGGCCTGCTGGAGGAAGAACTGTATGGCTACCTCCATGCAAGTGCAGGCACGGAACGACTCAATTTCAGCCTGATTGTCCATCTCAGCATTGATGCAGATGGCACGTTGAGTGATGTCGTCGTTCACCGCAGTAGCGGCAGCACCAAAACCGACCTTCTAGTGATCGACGCTCTCCTGCGAGCCGCGGTGTCTCCCCCGCCCGACGGCCTTCAGCAACCCCTTGCGGTGGCGCTACGCGGAATGAGAAATGGCCAGCGGCGACCTTGATAGCATTTATCGGTGAAATTCTACGGCGATCGAGGCCCCAACTCATCCGGGCCCCCTGTGCAAACGCAAGAGGAGCTGAAGGCCCTTTCGAACGTGTCGAACGAGGCACGGCACAAACGTGTCACCTGGGGTCGAGCTTAACAGGATCGCTTCTCTCCTCACCGAGCAGCAAATCCTTCATTGCCCTGCTGGCCCGGAATACCAGCTTCCGCGTTGGGCAAATCAATATCCTCTCGCCAGTACGCGGGTTGCGTCCTTCCCTGGCGCTGCACGATTTCACCGAGAAAATGCCGAAGCGGTTAATCGAGACGGCCTCGCCACGGACAGCAGCATCTCCGATCGTGGCGAAGACCGCCTCAACCGCACGAAACGCCTCAGCGCGAGTAAGATAGCTTCTCACGGCAACGCGCTCGATCAGTTCGTCTTTATTCATAGCTGGGATCGCGCCTTGCCGGTCAGGATCAGAAGTTGGGTGACGACGGCCGATAAACAAAAAGCCCGGATACGCCCGATAGGATGCGGGCGGTTCTGCATCGCCCGCCTGTAACGTTCCCGTCGTCCTCCTCAGCTCGCCGGCTCAGAGTGCTCGAGGCCAGATGGGTCGCACTGCAAGAGACCTCGGCTTACGGCAATTGCAACCGCATTGACCTTGTTGGCCCCGCCCAGCTTCTTCACGACCCTGTGTAAGTAAACTTCAGCCGTCCGGGTCGACATATGAAGCGTTTTGCCGATCTTCGGCACAGTCATTCCTAGGGCCGCCAGCCTTAGGCATTCCATTTCCCGACGGGTCGGCGCTTCAATGTGCGCGACACGCAATACCGTGAGCGCCGCCGCGTGAATGTCTGTGGCCGCCCATGACAGGGCGGGGCCATGGTCTTTCACCGTTTTACGCACCGCATCGAGCCCAACCCCGATAAGCGCAACAAGGCCTGGACCATTGGGATGATCCTGGACCGGAACTGCAATGCCGACATGTGGCGTGTCTAGCTTGTGCGCAAACCTGATCTCACTGCTGGACCAGGTGAAGGGACGGCGCGCCGCCAATGCCTTGATAACCAGACTGCTGTCCGCAAGGAGGTTCACATACTGGCGCTCTGCGTTGGCGCTCGATGCAATGGCGCGAACAGCGCTGCCCCGAGAATGGCCAAAATGCAGATACAGGCCGCTATACAGCCCATAAGTATCCGCCAGGTTCAGGAGCGACGCTCCGATGCCAGCCTTCTTGGCCTCGATGCCGGGCTTCGCCTTGATGGGGCTATCAGGGCGCTCGAAGGGGAGAATATCCGCCATGACGATGCTCGTTCAGCTTACGCCAAGGCGTGAATCACCACGCTTGATTCGCTGAGCCAGCTCACAATTGCTTCCTGAAAAAGCAACCGCCGATCGGAGGTCGGGCAGAATTTCTCTTTTCTGACCAAAAGTATATTCGCCAATTCGGACAAGATTGTCAGCCAGATTCTTGGCGTAACCTATTCCAGATCGACCTATTTCTGCCGTTAGCATAGATGAGCCGCCTTTGCCCCGATGACTATAGGCAGCCCTTTACCCCAACCATTCGGCACATTTGCTAGGGGAATCCCTAGCGGGATTCCGACACTCATGAGGCATGTCATATTGCAGACGGAAAAAGACGTCTATGAAGCCGCCAACCCGCCTTTCAATTTATGCGAGTCCGCCATGTCCAGCCCCGCCCGAATCGATGTCCTGGGTATCCTGGTTTCGTGCCTGGGACATGCAGCCGTGCTGGGCGGCCTCATCGCGGCTAACTCCAACTCGCCTAAGCCCTCGAAACCAAGTCCGCAACGTGAAACAGCCATGATGGTCGATTTCATTGAATTAAGCGGAAATGGCGAATCGGATCGCTCGGCGAACCGCCCGACCTCAACGCCGTCCGAATTGTCTACCGGCCATGATGCCCGAACGCCCATTGCGGCTGCCGCGCCCAAAGAATCCGCTTTGGGAACCATCGCCAGATCGGCGCCCTCCAATAGCGATCGAGCCGCATCAAGGCCCGCAGAGGGCGGCGGCATCGAGTCCGCCATCGATACCGCAGAACTCAATGAATACCAGCGTCTGCTCTACGAGATCGTTGCGCGCCACAGCCGCTATCCCGGTGAGGCAAAACAGCTTCGTCTAGCCGGAATCACCGCTCTGGCATTTCGGCTCGACAGAAACGGCAACGTCCTGGAAAGCTGGGTGCATCGGAGTTCAGGATCCGCGATGCTCGACAACGCGGCGCTGGCCGCACTTGAGCGATCAAGGCCCCTTCCGCCCATCCCTGCCTCGCTACCTGCCCGCATGGATTTCGTAATCGAGATCGATTCGTCTCTGCAGCAAGTCGCTTTCCGGACGGCGAATTGAAGGGGGGCAGTTATTATATTTCAGCCTAAGATATTGTATCGAGGATCTATTCCGTGACCTCGTCCCCGCGCGAGGCTCTCTTGTCGCTGTTCGTGACGGCATATCCGGAATTGAAGCGCCGACTGACCGGTCGGCTTGGCTCGACGGAGAAAGCGCAGGAAGCGCTACACGATACCTATTTGCGGCTACATCGAGCAGAGATCTCGGATGAAGTGCGAAATCCGATTTCGTATCTGCTGACCATCGCGCTGAACACCGCGAGGAATAGCCAGCGAGCCGAGATGAAACACCTCTCCACCGCAGATATCGATCGCCTGATAGATATACCGGACGAAAACCCCGATCAGGACCGTACGGCTCAAGGCCGGTCGGAGCTTGCGGCCGTCGAGCGGGCATTGCAGGAACTGCCGCCCCGTCGCCAGGCCATTTTCAGGCGATTCTGGGTGGAAGCGGCAACTTACAAGGAACTGGCTTTGGAATACGGCTTGTCAGAACGCTCAATTCGGAACGAACTGCTGCTGACGAGCAGGCACCTTCACCAGGTGACAGAAGATTTTTCGGTGGCGGCTTTGCAAGAACAGCTAGCCAGAGTGTCCTCTAGATAAGGGAGCGCAAGCATGTCTCGATGCAAAGCGCTCATGATCTCGCAACTGGTTGGCTGTTCAGGATGAGTGGAAGGACGACATGGACCGATGAAGAGCTGGCGCTCCTCCGCCTGGAGGGGCTCGAGCATCTCAATCATCTGCTCTCCGGCAATGCTACGGAGGCGGACGCGGCTGACCTGATTGCGTGGCGGGGCCAAAGTCCGGCTCACGAGCTGGCCTTTCGATCGGCCGTCAGGTTGCGCCGGGTCGTGCGCGTTGCCGAAGGTGTCGAGGCGCCCGAAACCATCGGAATTGTCAGCAATGTCGCAAGCCTCGACGCTCAAAGAGAAAAAAAGAAGCATTCAAGGCGCGCCTTTCTCGGTGGCGCCATGGCCGCGTCCGTTGCAGGCGGGCTGTTGCTCGTCGGACGCTCGTTCGACATGATGCCATCGTTCGCCGAACTGAACGCCAAATACCGAACTGGCACCGGCGAGCGCCTTGTGGTGCGCCTCGACGATGGCGCTACGGTCGAACTCAATACCCGCACCAGCATTAATCTCCGCAGCGATCTTGCAATGCCCGCTGTTGAACTCATCAGCGGCGAGGCGGTTGTCACGAGTGGTCGATCGGGGACCGCCGCGCTGGTTGCCGGCAGAGGCACAAGCATCGGCAAGAATGGGCAGTTCAGCGCTCGGCGCACCGACAATGAGATTTGCATCACCTGTTTGTCTGGCGAGGTTGAGGTGGCATGGAACGGTGAGCTCCGCCGATTAGCCGCCTCTCAGGAGGTTCGGTACGATGACCGTGGCATCGGCGCCGTAACCGCACAGGCCAATACGACGGTTCTCACCGCCTGGCGAAACGGCACGCTGATTTTCCAGGAGATGCCAATGCGGGAGGTGATCCAGGAGATAAACCGTTACCGCAAGGGTCGGGTGATTCTGGCAAGCGGCGCCTTGGGTGGACGCCGGCTCAATGGGACCTACAATATCGATCGACTGGATGAGTTCTTCGACCAGGCGGAACTGGTCGTAGGCGCGAAGGTGACACGCCTACCGGGGGACGTGGTCGTTTTGAGTTGAAGTAAGGTCTTTATTACCGTTTCATGACGATGAGTCATTGAAATGTAGCATATTTTTCTTGCCAGATTTCTCTCCCGGCGTGTCCTTTAAGTAGGAGCAGCTCCCCGGGGGTCTTTGATGTTCACCAACAAGCTGGCCAGCAATCGCGGCCACGATGCAAAGACCGTGGTGGAAGCGAGTACGCTGTTCCTGCGCCCGGGGAACGCCAACCACCCGGATATCCTTGCAACTTTGAAAGCCAGCCGATCCCTTTCGCGTTTGCGAGACTGGCTGCTGGATTATGCACGTCTGCTTGGTTTTTACGGTGCGCGCTACATCCATGTTGGAAATTTCTGGACCAACGAGCCCGATTCCAGCCCGCATCATCCGCTACGCTTTCTGACAACCTCGCCTCGGGATGCGGATGACGCGGACGATTGGCTCGTCCGTGATCCATGCGCTGCGCAGGTGCGCGCAGCTTTCGCGCCCTTTGCCTACACGACACGTACCAAGGCTGGTCTTGATCCCATCCAACGGATCTGGCTGGAAAATGAGCGAGCCCGCGGCGTGTCTGCCGGCATTATCATTCCCGTTCAGGACAGTATCCAGGGACCTGCCTACATCAGCCTGTTCGGGAACGATGAGACTGGTTCGCGCGATATGGCCGAACGTTGCGGGCCGGATCTGGCATTCGCCGCGGCGCATTTCCACGCAAAGGCAAAGCAGTTTGTGCCCCTCGCAGATTGGGTCCCTCGCCTCTCGGCCCGAGAGCACCAGGTGCTGCGTCTGGCTTCGATGGGATACACCTACGCACAAAGCGGAGAGGCGCTCGGCCTATCCGAGAAGGCGATCGATTATCATCTCCGGAATGCGTCGGACAAACTGGGAGCGCAATCCAAGCTGCGGGCTGTCGTCCTGGCTTTCGCGCACGGGCTTGCGACATTCTGAAGGGGTGGCACCGGAAAGCGACCTGAGAACAAGTCAGGATGCTTCAGTGCAGGTGACGCTCCACCAAGGCAGCTTCGACAGACACAAGATCGGATGGGCAATCGACCTCCCATACCCCGCCGGGCGGTGTACCGACTTCGACCATGCGGATCGGTATTCCTGCGTCGAGGAAGCGTAGTTGCTCCAGGCCTTCGGTTTCCTCGAAGACGGACGGTTCGAGGCCCGGATAGTGCATGAGTGCATCACGGCGATATCCGAAGACGCCAACATGGAGATAGACAGGCGGGCGGGCCATGCCCTCCGGTACGAACGGAATGATGCTCCGGGAAAAATAGAGCGCGTCGAAATTTCTGTCGAAGACGACTGTGGTCGCACGGGAGCGTCCCACCGTCTCATCAACACGAAGACAATCCGCTGCCACCGGAGAGCAGCGAACCATTGTGGTCGCCACCTCTACGCAAGGCGCGTCATGCATGGTTTGAATCAATGCCTCAACCGCCAATGGCGGAGTGAGAGGTGCGTCGCCCTGGAAGTTAACAATGAGATCGGATTTGATGTCGGCGGCCAACACCGCCTCAGTACACCTCTCGGTTCCGTTGCGACAATCAGTGGAGGTCATTACCACCCGCGCACCGAACTGCTCCGCGGCATCCCGAATGCGAATATCATCGGTGGCGATCCAAATCTCATCGACGCCATTTACGCGGTTCGCGGCCTCCCAGCTTCGCAGCAGCAAGCTCTTCGATGCGCCCGACACACCTCGCAGTTCCGCAAGGGATTTCCCAGGAAATCGTGTCGACTCGAAACGTGCAGGTATGATGATCGCCACACCGCGATCCTCGCACGTGAATTCCTTGCCTCCGACTACGCGCAACATTCAGGCAACCCCGTGACGCAAGACATCGTGAATGTGACCAAGCCAGATCACTTGCCCGTCGATCAAATCCGCCAGCACAAACAACGAGGTGATCCGGGCCTGCGACATAGCACCAAAGGCATCGCGCGCCGGAGCGCCGGATACAAGGGTGCGCGGCTGCTTTGTCATGATATCCTCAGGACGGAGCGTGCCCCGATCCTTTGCGTTCCGACGCACATCGCTATTGTCTGGCCGATTGCGATGACCGAGACGGAATCTTCCTCTATCGCGCGGGTCACGGACATGATCGCACGTTCCTTTTGCTGGGACAGCTATACAGGAGCATCATAGCCATGAGGCACGCTAATCGATTAACGAGACCATCAGGCTAGCCCGGGTTATTCACGAGCCCGCCGCTCTGGTGTGTCCCGAGCTCGATCGGTGTTTGGCGGCTTGACTTGGGCGAGCGCCGGCGCCGGTGTTTTTACCGCGTCAGGAGCAATGGGCTTTTCGAGATTGAAGGGACGAGGGCTCGGGTTTCGGCGGCATGGCCGCGCTGGCTATGTCGGCGCTGGCCGAAGACCGGTGGCGATGGCTTTGAACACGCCGGCGTCGGGGCATGCTGACGCGAAGGCGACACGGATACGCGAGGCGCTCTCGATGACGCGGGCAGCGACCTTGAGCAGCCGCAGGCGCAGAGTCGCGAACTCGGCAGCGGCCAGCGCAGTGGCCTTGGGGATGGCCTGCTGGATGCGCCACATCAGCCAGTAGGCGGCGGTATGCAGGATGAGGCGCATCTGGTTGGCATTGGCCGAGCGGCACGAGGTGCGATCGCTGGCCAACTGGGTCTTGTGGCGCTTGATCAGGTTTTCGGCTTGGCCGCGCGCGCAATAGAGCGTGCCGTAAATATGCTCGGCCGAGCCTTCTGTCAGCGAGGTGACGACATAGCGGATGTCCATGCCCAGCGTGCTGGCTTCGATCCGGGCGACGACGCGGCGTTGGCCCTTCCAGCTTTGGGCGCCGTAGCGGGTCTCGGTATAATGGCGCAGGACCGGGCATTGGCGCTGAGCCCGCTTGACCGCGCAGGCGTCGGCGACGGCGACAATGATCGGATCGGCCCGCAGCGCGGCGTTGGTCGGCAAGCCGAACACGTAATCGACCCCGGCCGCCTCGCAGAACGCCATGATCTCGGGCCGACCGTAGTGCCCGTCTCCGCGGATAGTGATGTGGGTATCGGGCCAGTGCTGGCGGATATGACGCACCAGGCGCCGGATGTGGCCGGCACCTTCGGCACCCGACGGCGTCTTGCCGGTGCGCAGCAGCATCGCGACCGGACGGCCGGTCGCAGTGTCGTAGACGTGGATCGGCAGAAAGCAGCGTTCGCCGTGATGGCCATTCCAAAACGAGAGCTGCTGATAGCCGTGCACGACATCGCAGGTATCATCGATATCCAGCGTCACCGCCGCCGGTGGGACCGGATAGCTAGCACAGTAGACGCCGATCATCGCGGCCATCATCCGGGCCAGTTCGCGCGTGGTCGGTGCATTCTCCCAGCGGCTCATCGTCGGTTGGCTCGCAAGCCCCGCGCCCGATCCCGGCAACTTGCCCAGTGCCAGGCGGAACCCCGGATCGTCGCGCAGGGCGTCGAGATCGTCAGCATCCTCGTAGCCACACGTGATCGCGAACACCCGGGCGCGCAGGATGTCATCAAGGCGATGGGTCACCCGCGTCGGGTCACGCGGATCAGCGATGCAAGCCGCAAGCCTCCGGCAAATTCCCATCGCTCGCTCGGCTTGCGCCAGCAGCAGAACGCCGCCGTCCGAGGTCAGCCGGCCACCGTCGAACTCGGCTGTGATCTTCTTCCCGCCAACCGCTGGAAACGAAAATCCCGGTGCGCTATCATCGCTCCCGGCGGGTGTGGTCCGTGGCATAAATTGCCTCGCTGCAGGACTGGTATAGACACCCATTTTCCTACCGCAAAGCAAAGGCTTACGCCACTCCCGCCAACCCATTCACCCGCCCCGGTGAATAAGGCAGGCTAGGAGAATCCACAGTCAGCGAGGATTATTTGGGTAGCGCTTCCCGCGAGACCCGGAAGATCGACGCGAGCCGGCTTTTCACAAACCGGCAGTGGGTCTCTGCCGATTGAATAGTTCAAACCAGTCCTTCATCGCGCAGGCCGCTGCGTCGGATAACGCGACATATACGCGACGCTTGTCGTTCTCGTCAGCTCTACGGACAAGTATCCCCTTCTCCGTCAGGTTCTTGATCCAGCGCAGCGCAGTTGTGGCCGGAACAGACGCGGCCATGCAGAGGCTGGAAGTCAGAATCTCGGTCCCGCGCAGGCGTGCTTCCATCAGATCAAGCATCATATCCCAAGCGGGTTCCGCGAACAGATTGTCTTCGAAAAACTCGGTTCGCGCCCGTCGCATACGCAATATGAACTGAATTTCGCTCACGATGTCCGCTTCGACTTCGGAATCTGAGCGCGTCCGATCGGATGTCTCGGCGGGCATGTCCAGCGTATGGACAGACAAATTTCCATCCACTGGGACGGATCCAAGGCCGCAAGCCGGTGCTATCTCCGGTACGACGAAACTGCCCGAAACGAAAATCTTCTCGTTCAGCGAATCGCGCGCTGGAAAAATCCGGGCATCCGGACAACTACAAGCTGGCGCGATGTCCGAGGCCAAAACGCCAACCTCCACCGCCGATAAGTGGATGGTCGACATCGTATCTCGGCCAGCGTCCAGCGGCGCTGCCATGCCTGGCGCCGACACAACGAGCAGGCCTGTCTCGCTTATGCACATACGCACCATTCCCGGTTGAGCGATTCCACCCTAATCATAAGAGCAGCCGATGCATTGACGGAAGTCAATTACTTCTGAAGAAAATCAACAGAGAGTCCCGCGCCGCAAGCATTTCTGTCACGCGCATGTAATATATAATCAACCATACGAGTGATCAGAGAAACGAAGCTGTCCTGCCTGATGATCGCCTCTGCACCAGATCTCCGACTGATCGCCGGGCTTGGCTTGGTCGGGGCTCTCGTTGGAAGTTTCATCGCCACGGTCGTAATACGGTGGGACACCGGACAGCCCATCGTTGTGGATCGCTCGCGCTGCGATCATTGCGTCCGCGTCCTGACCCCCGCCGAACTCATTCCTCTGCTCAGCACGATTATCTCTCGGTTTCGATGCCGGACATGCAACGCGCCAATCGACGCGTTGCATTGGCAGATCGAGACGATCGCATGTCTTGTCGGCATTCTCGCAGGAATGGTCGCCTCCGGCACGACCGCTGTCGCAGGCGCCCTATTCGGATGGCAACTCCTTGCGCTCGGTTCGATCGATCTGCGCCACTTCATCCTGCCCAATCTCCTGACGGCGGGCCTTGCCATCACCGGTCTTGCAGCGAGCCTCGCCGGTACGGGGGTTAGCTCGATCGACAGCCTTGCCGGTGGCCTTGTCGGTTTCCTGTCCCTCTGGCTGGTAAAACATGGCTATCGCCGGCTGCGTGGCCGAGATGGACTGGGCGGCGGCGATCCCAAGCTATTCGGCGGGATCGGCTGTTGGCTGGGTTGGCAGACACTGCCTCACATATTGCTAGGAGCCAGCCTGATCGGCCTGATTGCTGCTGTGGCCATCTGCAGAGATGGAGAGGAGCCGCTTTCAAGCCGACGGTTACCATTTGGCACCTGCCTGGCAGTTGGCGGTTTCGCCGTCTGGATCGCCTTCCAAATGGGCCGAATTTGACGGCCAGCTATGCAGCATCAGAAGCTTTTGCCCGTCCGCAAGCAATCTGGACGATAGTTCTTTGCCAAGATTGCTCCGGCGCGTGTCCCACTTAATGAGGCCAGAAAGTTCTTTGCTGAAGGCCTGACGTGTGCGGGCACCACGCTCTTCAAATGCAAGGACATTCATGGAGGACAACGAGCACGATAAGCGCGCGTGGGCGGTTTATTGCGCTTGCCGAATTTCCGACACGTTCTATGCGATGCAACCCTTTCTCAGACAGCAGAATACTCTTAACGGCTAAGCACGGCGGTGTGACGAACGACGGCCTAGGCGGCTACGGACTCAGCGTCACCATATCGTCAATCATCCATCATAGAAAACCGAGATGAGCTTACGACATCTGCCATCATGCGCCGCAATCTTCCTCTCAGCGCTCCCGGTCGTGGCTTTCGCTCAGAGCGGATGGCAGGCCGTGAATGGCGATGGCGCCTGCACGCAGGTCGCTCTGCCTACCGAGACCATGCCCACCATGGTCGGCCTCACGAGCAATGGCGGCCCCATGGTGATGGTCACCTTTGCCTCCAAAGCGATGCCGCAACTCGGCCCGGGCGACAATTATCAGGGGGTGATGCGCTTCGATGAAGGCGAAGCGAAGTCCATTGCGATTGTGCAGCGCCCCGACAATGAAACGGTGATGGTGGCAATGATGCTGCGTGCAGAGCATCTCGACATCCTCGCGCGCTCACAGTCGATCCATGTGCGCCTCGATGGTCGTCGCCTGACCGATGTTGCGCCACCAGGGCGGGTTCAGGCTGTCGCGGCACTGCGCACCTGCCTTGCCGCACTCTCCAAAGAAGGAAGCGCAGCAGCCCGTCCCTCGCGCCCGCCGTCAGCGCCGCGCAGTTCGACAGATGAGGCCCTTGCCGCTGCCGCTGCTGCCGGCGATCGCGCCGCGCGTGGAGAGCCGCGCTCTGCACCCCGGCAAAGCGCGCAGGCGCCCGGCGCTTATCCGCAGGGCGATGCCGACAGGCTTCTCATGATGATGCGCATGAACAATCGGCTGATGAACAACGGCGGCGACATGGCCGATCCGTCCATGGGCGCGGTGATGCACGGATTGGAATATTGAGCATGAAATCGAATGTCGCACGGAGCGTGCTTGGCCTGCTTCTCGGCGCCCTGATCGCCACGCCCGCGGCGGCACAACAGTTTCAATCGTGGCGGATCACCAGCACCCAAGGCACCTGCGGGGTGCAGACGACGATGGATATGCAGCGGATTCCGACCGCTGGATTGGGTATCTTTGCCGAACGGCGCGATCGTTTCCAGATCATGATGAGCGGCAATATGTCCTCCGACTCCCCGCCCAAAACCGGCGAAGTCGTGTTCGCCGGGCGGCGGGCACCCATATTGGACATTCAATTCGTGCGCGTGCCGAGCCGCAGTTCGCTGCTGGACGACACCTTCCGCCTCGTCGTCCATCTCGACACTGAATATCTTCAGGATGTGGCTAAGTCGCAAAGCTTTCTGATCCGCCTCGACGGCAGTGATTTCGCGCCTTTCACGCTATCCGAACGCGGACAAGTCGTCGCCTATATGGCCCGATGCATGGCGCAGATGTAAGGTTGCACCGCTACCGACCGCCTGCCAGGCCAACATGGTCTGAAGCAACGCTGATTTTCTGGACAGGCTGTCATACTGCACCCGACCTGAAGGACCGATACGGGAATATGGCAAGACACTGAGCCTGAAGAGCTGAGCGCATTGCCGCCACCATCCGACACAATCGCGCTCGCCGCGTCCCCTTGCCTCCTTCCCCCCGCGCTTTCAGGCTCAGTTTCAGAATCTTTTAGCCGTCCGCAAGCCATCTGGATGATAATTTTTTGCCAAGAATGCTCCGGCGCGTGTCCCACTTAATGAGGCCTGAAAGCTCTTTGCCGAAAGCCTGACGTTTCGGGCACCACGCTCTTCAAATGCAAGGACATTCATGGGGGACAACGAGCACGATAAGCGGGCGGCGGTTTATTGCGCTTGCCGGATTTCCGACACGCTCTATGCAATGAATCCCTTCCTTACTCAGCAAAATTTCTACTCCCAGCAGCTACGCGCCCTTGCGCTCGTGTCCGTTATCGCTGGAAAGCGGCTTCTGCCCGGCCGGCGAAACGTTTGTATCGTGGGCGCCGGTATTGCAGGCAGAACGCTCGCAGCCGGCTTTACGAGTGTCGGGGCGAGCGTCAGGCTGATTGAAGCCCGTACGACGCCGTTCGAACAATATCGGGACGCCACCCATAGGGAGCTTCATCCGAACATCATATTCTGGCCGAAGCGGCAGCCAACGCCGGCGACAGCCCTGCCCTTTCTGAACTGGGCGCAGTCTCAGGCTGATATGGTAGTCGAGGACATCCTCGATGAATGGCAACGCGGCTTTGGCCCAAAGGTCGATCTGGTCCACGACAAAGTCATCCGGCTGCATCAAACTGCCAGTGGCGTTTTGCTCGAACTGCAGAGTGGTGCAAATGTCGAGGCGGATATCGCTGTCCTCGCCACGGGCTTCAAGACAGAGCGCAGTTTGGGCCCGCTGAAATCGCCGAGCTACTGGTCGCCCAACGCCATTGCCGATGATGGGCAGGCCGTTCTTGTCAGCGGCACGGGTGATGGCGGGCTCATCGACGTGCTCTCCCCCATATTGGGCACCAAGGTCACGCGCGCCGCCCACATGCTGGCGGTCGCGTTGACGGATAGCGAAGTCAGACACGATGTCCTGGAAGTCGAGGCCGAGCGCGCGCTGCACCGGATCGCCGGAACGGGTGACAGCACTGACCCGTGCGACTTCTATCGCAAAGTGGTTTTCAGCCACGAGACCCAGGGAAAGTTATCATCGTTTGCCGGAACGCAAGACCGTGCCTCCAATCGTAAGATCACGCTCCTGCACCGGTCGACCAGCCCCTATTCATTCACCGCTGCCCCTATCAACAAGCTGCTGCTCGCCTACTTCAGCAACGGAACAAGGCGATATGTGACAGCCGTCAAAGGGGAGCTCGAAGTCGAGGAGGATCAATGCAAGATGATACCCGACAACGACATCTGCGCGCCCGTTGACCCTCCATCTGAATTCGATCGCGTCATCGTTCGCCATGGCGCAGAGCCGGCGGCGGCCGACCTGTTGACCGCCGCGGAGCTCGCCGGGCTTCGGGATAAGGCGATCGAGCATTCCGCCGCAGCCGATGTGAGCGAATACGACAGGGACGTGTTTCGCTGGACGCACGATGGCATGGCAAAGTCGGGCGTTTCTCTCGAAACTCTGCCGCGAATGGTGCGAAAGACCCTACTCCATATCGGCCGGGCCTATGGGCTCGATTTCCAGACCACTATCATTGTGGACGACTGCTTTACCAACGGTCGTCCGATCAAGGTTGTCCTCGATGCGGAGGATAGACGCAAAGCCGAACAGTTGCGCCTGTTCCCGCTCCGTGTAGGCCCGGCGTCTGTCCAGGTCGCTCCCGTCAACATCCATCGCAACAGGCCTCCCAATGACGAAGCGTAGCGGTCTTTCAGAACCTAGCCGGGCCTCCAACAACGCCCTCCGGCTCGGCACCATCATCAAGATCGGCATCGTCGGAGACGGCGATGCCCGCATGATGATTTCCGCCATTTTCACACGCGAAGACTGCGAAGATGATAGTCTCTACCTTCTACTGACGGCGCACTCGCATCTGCTGCCGAGTGCGGAGGAAGTCTCTTGCACCTTGATCCGAGGGCGAGGCAAACAGCGTCTAGCGCTGGGTGCACTGGTGCCTCCTGAGCAAGCCCTCGGTCCGGAGAGTGCCAGGCTGGGGTTCCACGTCCTTCGCCTCGAGGCAACCCCACTTTTCGAGAAACCCAGGGAGACCGCCAAACCCCTCGCGACAGTCCGCAACTTCCGTGAGGGGATCTGGAGCGATGGCCTGTTTCATGTTCGACGATTGAACGATCCCACCTGGACGGATCCTGACTTCGGGGATGACGTCCGCAGGGGGCCAATTCGAACGAACCACCAGTTGTCGAGGCCGGTTATCAATCGCAAGGGGCGGGTCGCCGGTGACCTGGACGAAGTACGCATCCCCGACCTCGGCACGACGCTCTACTATTCCTACTGCGGCCTCGTCACCCGCGGCCGAAATCGCCCGCTCGCAGAACCTCAGGCGCTGGGCGCACCAGTCATTTCCGAGTCCGGTGCCCTCTCCGCGATCATCGTCGGCGCGGCTGACCAGGAGACGCTCGTCTTCCCGGTTGAGGAACTGCGTAAAGGCCGCGCGATCGAGTTCGTGACGCTTGGAGAAGATTGGCCGAAAGTCAAAATCGCCACCTCGTCCCGCACGTTGAACAGTTCCAGCTGAAAGCATTTTTCACCCCATCCTTCAGGAGGTGCCGATTGCGGAAATAGATATCCGACGCTCGAAAATTGCTTCTACTCTTGCTTCAGCATGGATCGACGTCCCCCAGATCAAGCGCCCACTTCATACAATCAGCGCCATGTCTCGAGCCACCCCAACCCGCGTGAAGACCCTGAGAACTCCCAACCGTCTTGCCTGTGCAACATCGCTCCCTTAAATGCCTGACATTCATCCAGAAACAGGGGGTTGTGTAAAAGGAAACCACCTTGTCCTGCGTTACACCCGCCCTCCTCGCACCTGTCACCCCGGAATCCATCATTGTTGATGCCGCGCGCTGTTGGCGAGAAGCGGTAGACCGGCATCGCCCAATCCTGCCAACGCTGTTCGCAAGACTCGAAATACGCGACGCCGGCTTTCTGGCTCCCGCTATTGCAGCCCTGCTGTCGATTCTCGAAGCCTGGTCGGGACGCCGTTTTCGGGCTGCGCATGAAAATGCTGCGGCGCTCACCGGCGACGAGCAAGCGCTTCTTGGTCTGATCGAGACTGCTACCCCACCCCCTTCCCCGCATGTCTCGCAACCGGGCCTGACAAGACCGCTCCAGATCGCGCTTCGCTCGACGCGGATCCTGCTGCAGCATGTGCTTGGTCGGGATATTGAAGCGAGCGGCAGCCCCGCCGGAGATCAACCAGTCTTGCTTGGTTGTTCCGCTGCCGAAGCCGGGCCGTTACCCGAAATGCGCGAAGGCGATATGGCTCAAGACCGTATCTGACCAACGGTCCTGCTCCCAGCCGATTGAAGCTTTCCTCGCAACCAGTCGCCGCCCATCGGCGACACGTCCGACAGGGTGCGGATCATGTTAGGGATTCTCCTAGTGCCGAGGAGGCCCGGACGATCTACAGTGTCCGGCACTCACCACACTGGGTGGTCTGTGAGGAACGCGACGCATACGGTATTGATCGCCATTCTGTGTAGCGCGGATCCGGCAGGAGACGAACGACACGCATGGCAGGCAAAACCTATCATGAGACAAATGTCTATGAGGCCGCGAAGGCACGGATGCGTCTCGTGTTCAGGCATTTCGAGCGCGTGTGCGTGGCTTTTTCCGGCGGCAAGGACAGTTCGGTCACGCTTCATCTGGCGCTGGAGGTCGCTCACGAGTTGGGACGCACTCCGGTCGATGTTCTCTTCGTAGATCTCGAAGGGCAGTATCAGTTCACTATCGACCATGTGGTCGAAATGTTCGACCGTGACGATGTCCGACCATGGTGGATCTGCCTGCCAATCAACCTGCGAAATGCCTCCAGCCTGGAGGAACCCTATTGGTGTTCTTGGGAACCGGAGCGCGAAGCAGACTGGATTCGCCCGATGCCGGAGCACCGCTCGGTTATCCGCGATCAAAGCTATTTTCCGTTCTACAAATACCGCATGGAATTCGAGGAGTTCATACCCGCGTTCAACGAGTGGCTCGCGGACGGGATTCCCACGGCTTTTCTGGTCGGCATTCGCTCGGATGAATCGCTGAACCGTTATCTGGCCGTCAAACGTCGCGCCCGTGTCAAGAAAAGCGCCTGGCGCTCGCCCCGGACAGGCGTTCCGGTGCAGTGGAGCGCCCGTGACCTTGCCGGAGGCGACGCCGTCACCTTCTTTCCGATCTATGATTGGAAATTCGATGATCTCTGGCGCTATGTCGCGGACCGGGGATGCGCCTATAATCGTCTCTACGACCAGATGCACAAGGCAGGCGTTGCCTTTTCCCAGATGCGGATCTGCCAGCCTTATGGTGACGATCAGCGCAAGGGTCTCGATCTCTTTCATCAACTGGAGCCGGAGACCTGGTTCCGGGTCGTCAAGCGCGTTGCTGGCGCGAACTACGCTGCCCGCTACAGCCGCCAGCGCTTTCTGGGCTACCGGGGCGGCCTCGGTCTGCCCCCGACTTTCGCGACCTGGCGGCAATATAGTGAATTCCTGCTCAAGAGCATGCCGGAGACCTTACGCGGCGTGTATGAGCGCCGTATTCAGCGTTTTATCGACTGGTGGGCTGTTCACGGCTATCCGCTGTCCACCTGGCCGGACGTGGGCGATCCGAAACTCGAGAACCGCAAACAGCAGCCATCATGGCGCCGCGTCGCGCTATCGCTTCTCAAGCAGGACATGGCGCGCTCGCTCTCGTTCGGATTTGCACGGCGTGATATCGACACTCTGGCTCTGACGCACCGCGGTAGTCGATGATCACCCTCGACAACTTTGAAATTACCGAGATGCGCTCCGCAGACGATGAGGCCGCCTTTTTTTCAGTCATGGGACGCTTCTTCGCCAGCGCGACTGTTCGGAAGGACTGCGGCGGCTATCCGCTCAACGATGGCGCCGGCTATCGGTGGTTCGTCGTGCGCCGTACGCCAAGCTCAGAGGTGCTCGGCTTCGTTGGTATCGAGCAACAAGCGGGAATTTTCCGAATTCGCTACGGCTATGTCTGCCCCGATGTGCGCGGCCATGGCCTGTTTCGTGCTTTACGCATGGCCGTGCTGGCCTGCATCGATGACCATGGCGCCGAAAGCTGGGCGAGCGTGCCGCAAACATGCGTCGAGCAGCTCGCACCCTATGGCTTCATCACCCATTCCACCCGGGGGTCCTGGGTAACGTTGAGAAGGAACGCGCATGCCGCAGGTCGCGCTAATCGTGCAGCAGGCTGAAGCCCTGTTTTGCGAATTGGACAAGCTGCCGATCGCACGACGGGTTGAAGCGCTCAACCAGCTGCGACGCCAGCTCCATAGGCATAGCCCGTTCGCCGACCAACCCGTCGACTGCGTGCAATGGGTTCCGGCCGAAACGGTCGAAGGCAACGACTACAACCCGAACACCGTGGCGCCACCCGAAATGGCATTGCTGGAGCGGTCGATCGATGCGGACGGCTTCACCCAGCCTATCGTTTCCCATGTGGAAGATGATCGCCACATCGTCGTGGATGGCTTTCACCGCCAGCGGGTCGGCAAATCCAAACGCATCCGCGAACGCATTCATGGCTATTTGCCGATCGTTTCGATCCGACTAGCGCAGGCGGGCAGAGCTGAGCGCATCGCCGCGACTATCCGGCACAATCGCGCTCGCGGCGTCCACGCGGTTCCATCCATGACCGATATTGTCGTCGCCTTGCTGCGTTCCGGATGGAGCGAAAAGGATGTTGAGCGCAATCTTGGCATGGACGCCGACGAGGTTGTCCGTTTCAAGCAGGTTTCCGGTTTACCCGAGCTGTTCCGCGACCATGAATATTCTCGTTCATGGGAGTGAATTCAGAGAGCGAATGCCTGCTGCCTCTCACCACGCCTCCCCGTCCACCTACCTCCTTCCCCCCGCGCTTTCAGGCTCAAACACGTTTGGGCCAAACCTGGCGCGCATGTGACCAGCTACCTTTTCTGCATAGGCCAGTTGTCTCCAGGCTGTGGGACTATGGTAGACGCCGACCGCTTTCCAATAATTGCCGGTCGATCTCAGCCCGGACAGGAAGATCCAGCGCGCCGCTTCGGCATTGAAGCACGCATCGTATCGCAACCAATGCCGGACGTGATGTTCGGGCTTGCCGACCAGCCGGGCAATGCGCGGCACCCACCAACTGTTGATTTGCAAGGGCCCCAGATCATGGGTGCCATTGGTATTTGCAACCTCAGCCCCCAACCAGCCGGCTTCTTGCTCCCGCAAGCCCCAGAGCGTCTTCTCAAGCCACCCATGGCCGCGTGCGGCGATACGGATGCAGCGGGCAATCTCCAATGCCTCACCGGAAGAACCCCGCTTTGCCGATGCGGGAACGGAGATGAGCCCTCCGCAGACCATCGCCGATATCGCAATCACCAGTTTAGGATGCGGTGGGCGGCCGACGCAGGAGTTACGCATCCTCATAGCGGCGCCCGATCGCGAAATCCGGAACGGTCATTTCCAACGCTGCGGAGCGGCGGGCAACCGCCGGGCTGGAAAGGCGCTCCCGTCAGCAGGGCGAGCAATCGCTGCCCCGACACGATCTCAATCCCGTCGGCACCAAGGGCAACCGTGCGGCTGACCCCACCGGTGCGGCCAGTGTGGATGAACATACCCCGTCGCCTACGGGTGGCGCAGAGCATGGCGAAGTCACGGACATGCTCTGGACGGATGGTTTCGCGATAGCGTTTCGCCTGGATCAGCCAGCGCTCACCATCAATGACAACTTCACCATCGACGCCGCCATCGCCGGTGTAGCGGTGATTGCGGATCACACGATGTCCACGTTGCTCGAAGGCTTCGAGCAACAATTCCTCGAACGCCAGCGGGTCCATCGCCCGAAGCCGAGCATAATGCAGCCCGGCTGGCTGGTCACGATCGGGACCACGCAACTGCTCGCACATGGTTCGCGCCTGACGCCGGCGCCAGCGATGGCGAATGGGGATACGGTAGCGCCTGAGCAGAAATGCCAGTAACAGAGCGAAAAGCATCGCGAGCAGGATAAATTCCATGGGTTTCTCCTATCGGTCGTGCCCGCCCCCATGGCCGCCATGGTCATGATCGGGTTGAGGCTGTGGCTGGGATTGGGGGACAGGCTCAGGAGCGACGCTGTGCTCTTGCTCTGTCGATGTGCGGGCACGATCGCGCTCGATCGTACCGCGCAGGAAGCGATCGACCAGCGCGGCACTCTCTTGAGCGCGGCCCGCAAGAATACCACCGATGCCGCGCGGTCCTCGGTCAGCACGCTCTGGTTGCTGGCGTTCGCGCTCTCGTTGTTCACGTTCGGCTTTGCGGGCGTCGCGATCGCGAGCATTCTCCTCGCGGGAGCGATCATGCCTGTCCTTATGACGGGCGCCGCGCTGTCGATGACTATCGAGTTTCAGCCGATTGAGCGCTTCAAGTGACGAGGTTTTTTCGCCTGAATGCGCGGCGAGCTTACTCGCGAGACGGGCGACGTTTTCCGTCCAGAGCTTGACGCCAAATTCGGCTCGCGTGATCGCGGTGTAGTAATTCTGCCCATTGACCAGGCCGGATTCAACTGGTGCGAGGACGTAGACGCGGTCGTAGGTTTTCGATTGGGCGGAATATACCGTTTCGGCATAGCCATGGTCCCAGGTCCGATGCTCCGATAGCTCGACCTTCTGGACTCGTGCGCCGCGATCCCACTGGATCGTCGCCATGGTTCCGTCGAGTGCCAGGACGGTGCCACGTTCGGCGTTCTTGACCTCGATGTCCTTGTTGACGAGACGCCACTGGATACGGTCGCCCTGTGCGAGCTTGCGTTCCTCGTTTAAGAAGACGTTGACGTGCGCGGCCTTACCAAGTCGCGGATTCCAGTCGATCTGTCGCCCATTCTCATCGACGATGCGTACGACCTGACGACCTTGTCCGTTGCGGCCGATTGAAACAACGCGATATTCAGTGTCGCGCGCAATCCCCAACCCGGCATTGTCCCTTGCGAACTTCAGAACCTGGCCGGCGCTATAGAAGCGCGCGACTTGCTTCTCCTGATCGGACATACCCGCAGGGGTCAGCACTTCGAGCCGGTGATCCTGAGCCGCAACCGCCCCCTCGCGCTTCAACACCTCGCGGATGTGGCTGTTGACGATCAGCCTCGTGGCATTGTCGAGAACCAGGATGTTGGTGCCGGCGCGGGTAGATGGCTTGAGATGCGTCCACTCGGCCACCATGTCCTTGGCGAGCTTCTCTGCGCTCTCCGCCGTCGTCACGCGGTCAAGGCTGGCGAGCGATGCGGCGTAGTCCCCTTTCCGCGCGAGAGTGACCGCCTCCTTCATCTCGTCGGTTTTTTGCCGGATGGACTCGGTCAGGTGACTGGTCGGGAGACCCAGACGTTGCATCAGCCAGAACGCCTTGCCCTGCTCGATCGCCCCTGTTTGCTTATTGTCACCGAGAAAGATCAGGCGGGCGCCGGTCGCCCTGCTGATCTCCAGCATGCGCAGAGCCTGCCGGTTGGAAAGCTGGCCTGCCTCGTCAAGGGCCAGTATGTGCTTGTTGGTAATGCCATATCCGCCGCTTGCCAAAAGCGAGGCCACGGTCCGGGATTCGATGCCGGCCTTTCCCCCCAGGTCGGCTGCTGCAGAGGAGGTTGGCGCCAGCGCGATGGTGGTATGATCGGAACGTGTTGCCTCGACAAGGCCGCGCACCAGGGTCGACTTACCCGCGCCTCCCACGCCGTGGACTGCGACAAGCCGATTCCGCCCGGTGCCGATGGCTTCCAGCGCCTCGGTTTGCGCCCGAGTTAAACCGATCGCGCTCGCCGCCTCGGCCAGACGCTCCCGAGTGGCAGCAGGAGACACATCACCCATCGCGAGCGAGAGATGCTCGGATAGCGCCAATTCGAGCTTTGCCGTGCGCCGCGAGGTACGTCCTCGTGGGAGCGGCTGATCACCGGTCTGGCGCACCGTCTTGAGGAGCTTATGACTCTCTTCCTGTGCTTCGAACAGCGGACGGATATCTCCGAACCGGACTTCGCCGACATGGGACGCGAGTGCAGTCCGATAGAGGCGGCCGACATTGTTGACCGCCTCGCGCGTCTCGCTTTGCCTTATCCCGAACAGGGTCGCGCGGCGGGCGACATTAGGGTTGATCGCGATCGTTCTTTCGCCGCGCGCTTCGGCATCCGCCAGAACCTGGTCGAGAGGTTCATGATAAGGTTCGGCGCGTGTGCGCCATCGCGCACGAAGCTCTTCGAGCCCGATCTTCTCTTTCGCTTTCCGGGTCTCGAAGAAGGAGATGCGCCGTGCGGCCTGTCCTGTATGGCCATGCTCTTGCGCATGCTCATTGATCTGCTCGGCGCGCTGCGAAAAGTCGCGAATGAGCTGGCCGGGGACGCCTTCAATTTCGAACAGTCCCCGGCGCGGATCGAAGCGGATTTCATGACCGATCTCGCGCAGGCTATGGGCAAGGTCGTTTCGATAGATCTGGCCCGCGACGATTTGCTCAGCAAACATCGAGCGCGTCTCGAGGCTCGACATGCGATCGCCGTTCGCATGGTTGGTCATGTTGAGCGTGACGACATGGGTGTGTAGATGCGGATCGAGCTCACGGCTTGCGTGCTCGGTGAAGCGGGCGAACAGCAGCCGCCCGGTGGTCTCGTGAACGACTTCGCCCTCCACCCGCCGGCGCAGCTCGGCATGCTCCTCAAGATAGGTGAGCGCCGAGGTGACGGCTTTCTCGTGTGCGGCGATGATCCGATCATCACCCGTCACCAGCGCAAGGATCGATACCGACTTGGGGGCGCTGACGTTGAAGTCCCAGCCGGGGTGATGCTGGATGCCCTCCTTACGACGACGCCCCAGCTGCTGGTCACCCACCTTGCCGGCGAGAAGCTCTTCGAACTGCTTGGGATCGACCCGACCCGACAGACCCAGGTCGGCGGCGATGCGTCCGCCCCATTCGGATGGTTCGTCCCCGCCCTTGGTATAGTAATCGCCGATCGTGTAATATCGGCTGATGTTGGCGGCGGTCCCTTTGAGGCGGCGGGGATGGATCATGCCGGTTTCGCCTGCTCGCGAGCGCCGTTGGCGCGGTCATGGCTGGCGAGCGCAACCCGAACGCTGCCCCGAGACGCGCCGAGCAAAGTGTGAAGCGCCCCGGGTTTCCAGGAGGCTCCAACTTGTGAGAAGGAGCATCCGTTATGAGCAAGACAACCAACAAATTTTCACCTGAAGTCCGCGAGCGGGCGGTTCGTATGGTGGTGGAGCAGCGG
>NZ_JAAILI010000039.1 GCF_012650175.1 Sphingomonas sp. S2M10 | reverse complement strand
ATGCCCTTACCTCACGCTTGAGAGTCCACACCACCAACGACAACGCTGGGCGCTTGCTATCAGCAAACACCAACTCGGCAGAGCAGCGCTGTGCGGCATATCGGTGTGGATGAAAATCTCAGCCTTTAATTGGACGATCGTTGCCTAGTCTCACGACTAAACCAACGCCGTCACGGCATCGATTTGAAAAACCCATTCACAATGTCAAAAAGCTCGCTCTCCCTTGGGGGAGCAGGACCGCTGCCGTAGCAGCGGATCTCGTGTCTTCATCTCTGGATAACGCTAAAGCGCATGTCGCTTCCGGAGAACGCGCAACGCGCGTCTCGACGAAAGCTGGTGGAGCCTATCGGGATCGAACCGATGACCTGATGCTTGCAAAGCAACCGCTCTCCCAGCTGAGCTAAGGCCCCTGAAAAGTTCAGCCTTTCGTTCTTCCGCAGCGAAGCTGCGTTAAAACCAAAGACGTGGTGGGCCGAGCAAGAGTTGAACTTGCGACCTCACGCTTATCAGGCGTGCGCTCTAACCACCTGAGCTACCGGCCCGGTAGCGCTCGCGCACCCGTCAGTCGCAGCGAAGCTGCGCCTTATCGGGCACCCATCAAAGTACTACTTTGATGGGACCCGTGGGCGCGCTCCGCAGCGCTGGCCGAGCTTGGCTGTGTGCAAATCAGCTTGCGCTAATTCGTCTCACAGCCTGCGCTGTATCCAGTGATGAAGGGACATGAGGACGGCGGCGAATGTTCCTTGGAATGGAGGAAGCTCTTCTCACCGGCGAACCGATGAGCGCTTTCCGCCAATATCCTTAGAAAGGAGGTGATCCAGCCGCAGGTTCCCCTACGGCTACCTTGTTACGACTTCACCCCAGTCGCTAAGCCCACCGTGGTCGCCTGCCTCTCTTGCGAGTTAGCGCAACGCCTTCGGGT
>NZ_JAAILI010000038.1 GCF_012650175.1 Sphingomonas sp. S2M10 | reverse complement strand
TCGAACTGGCCGCCCCATTCGAGATAGGTGCCGGCAGGCAGCCGGAGTTGGCTGCCGATCGCCGCCTGCGCATCCGCCACGACGGATCCGACGTCGCGGCCACGCACGTTGGCTTGCACCACCACGCGCCGCTTGCCGTTCTCGCGGCTGATCTGGTTCGGACCATCGACCACCTTGATCTCGGCGACGCTGGACAGCGGTACATAGCCGCCGCCTGCCACCGGCACCTGCACCTGTTGGAGCAGGCCGATGTCGGCACGCTGCGCCTCCGACAGGCGGATCACCACGGGGAAGCGACGGTCGCCCTCGAAGATCTGGCCCGATGTTCGCCCGCCGATCGTCGCAGTCACGGTGTCCTGCACATCCTGAGCCGTAACGCCCAACCGCGCCATCGCGTCGCGGTTGACGCGAATGTCGAGCATGGGAAGACCGGTCGTCTGCTCCACCTTCACGTCCGCTGCGCCTTGCGTTCTGCGCAGCACCGCCGCGATTTGCTCGGCCGTCCGGTTCATCTGGTTGAAGTCGTCCCCGAACACCTTCACCGCGATGTCGCCGCGCACGCCGGCGATCAGCTCGTTGAAGCGCATCTGGATGGGCTGGGTGATCTCGTAGGCATTTCCCGGAATCTTCGCGAGATTACCCTCGATCCGGCTGACCAGCTCCTCCTTGGGAAGCTCAGGATCCGGCCAATCCTTGCGCGGCTTCAGGATGACGAACATGTCGGTCGCGTTCGGCGGCATCGGGTCGGCCGCCAGCTCGGCGGTGCCCGTCTTGGAATAGACGAATTGCACCTCCGGCTGCTTCGACATCATCCGCTCGATCGGCACCTGCATCGCCTGGCTCTGCTGGACCGACGTTGCCGGAATGCGGAGCGACTGGATCAGCAAATCGCCTTCGTCGAGCTGCGGCAGGAACACCGAGCCGAGCGTAGTGAAAGCAAGCGCCGCCACCACAAGGCTTCCCACACCCGCACCGATCGTCAGCGTCGGGCGCTTCATGGCCCGGTCGAGACCGGGTTCGTAGCGCTTCTTCAGCCACGTGATGATGCGGCCGTCCTTCTCCTCGACCTTCTTCGACAGCCAGATCGCAA
>NZ_JAAILI010000037.1 GCF_012650175.1 Sphingomonas sp. S2M10 | reverse complement strand
GGATGCGAGCCTGATGGAGTGGCTGGATACCCTGTGAAATAATGCGAAGGTCGTGGTGACAAGTGCCCTTGCTTTGCGGGCCTACACCGCGTTCCTTCGCATTATCGCTTCCTCGCGATAAGCGCTCATCCATCAGAATCTGGGCGAGGTGCTGGCAGCCACCAACATCGTCGATGGCATCAGCGGTCGCGCGCTCAATGCGCAGGCCAAAGGGGCCGCGCTCTCCCGGTTCGAGAGCGCGAAGCAACGCTTCTTCGGCCAGTTGCTGATCGCGATGAAATTGCCGACCGTGATCGCTGCGATCGAGAAGGATGTCGCAGAGGGCCGTCATGCGGTCGTCCAGCTGGTCACGACCGCGGAGGCGATGCTCGACCGGCGCCTCGCGAGCCTCTCGGCAGACGAACGCGCCCATCTCGATATCGAACTGTCGCCACGCGAATTTCTGTTATCTGGATCTCCAGATAAAACCGCTTCTTTGCAGTCGAGATTTATGTCGAGCGGTTCGCGCGCAGGCGCGGATTTACGGGATGAAGACATCGGTTTTACTCCAGATAATTAAGGTGACTGGATGCCAGGCGCGCTACGGCCCCGGGGCGATGCTCGTTTTCGAACGTCGTTGAGCATCATGATCAGCGGATCCGCTGGCGGCCTGAAGCGGCCTGGCTTGACCAATGGCGACCCATGCGCAGCGAGGATTTGCAGCTTTTCCTCGGGGTCGGCCCGCAGATAGGCTTCCGTGCTCTGGATACTGGCATGCCCAAGCCAGAGCGCCACTTTGCGGATGTCGCCGGTCGCAGCGAGCGTGTGCATCGCGCAGGAATGCCGGAGCACGTGGGGCGTGACCCGCTTGCGCAGCAGCGACGGCTGCTTCTTCGCCGCCGTGGCTACATGCTTGGCGAGCCTGAACGCAAATCCGTCGCGCGTCATCGGCTCGCCATGAGCGTTCAGAAATATCTCCATCGCCTGACATTGCGGGCGAACAGCAAGCCAGGCCCGAAGACTTGCCTGTGTCTCGCGCCAGAGAGGGAGGATGCGTTCGCGCCGCCCCTTGCCGATGATGTGGACCGTTGCGAGCGAGCGTTCCGGAAAGTCCTGCATCTGTAGCGACAACAACTCGGCGACCCGCAGACCGCCAGCGTAGGCGAGGTGCAACATGGCGCGATCCCGGGTGCCCAGGCGAGACTGAGGATCGGGTGCATCGAGCAGCGCGGTGATCTCGTCCCGCGTCAGATAGTCGATCAGGGTCGTGTCGGTCCGCTTTGTCGGCACGGCACGTACACGCAGCGCGAGATCGAGGCAGGCTGGGATGCGATACTCGACGTAACGGAAGAACGCCCGGATCGCCGCAAGCCTGGCATTGCGGGTTCTGGGACTGTTCTTCCTTGCCTCCTCCGAATGGTCGAGAAACGCCATGATCAGCGCGGGATCGAAATCCTCAATCGTCAAGTCGGTGGGGCGCCGCTTCAGGTGGTTGGCTGCGAACCGGACCAGAAGCGCGAAGCAGTTCGCGTAGGTCGTCACCGTATGTGGGCTGACGTTGCGTTCGCGAGGCAGATGTTCGCGCAGGAACGCAGCGAGATGGGTGGCGAGCGCGGTCATGCTGCGTCTCCTCGGAAAAGCTGCTCACCTGCTGCGGCGATGTCACGAAGGAGGACCGGTGTTGCTTCGAGATACCAGTATGTGTTGGCTACATCCGTATGGCCAAGATAGGTGCTGAGCGCTGCTAAGTGATGCCGGATCGCCTCCCGATCGTGCTGGCAGGACTCCAGCGACCGAACGGCGAAGGTGTGCCTCAGGTCGTGGACGCGAATGCCCTTGGTTCCGGTCGGACCGCGGAAACCCAGCTTACGAGCCAATCTGACGAAGACGATGTGAACGACCGTCTGGTGTGGCGCCCGGCCTCTCGTGGTGACGAACAGATCATCGCCGCGGGCGTTCAGCCTTCTGCGAATGCTGAGATACGTATCGAGCGCCTCTCGCGTTGATGGCTGGATCGGCAGGAGGCGTTGCTTGCCGAATTTGCCGTTCCGGATAACGAGGCCGTCGTCGACCACATCATTACACTGGAGTGCGAGCGCCTCGGATATCCGCAGGCCGGTCGTCGCCAGCAGGCCGAACAGGTAGTGGTAAGTATGCGGGCTGATCTTGCCTTTGGGCGGAAGATCAAGGGCGGCCTGCATGATCGCTCTGAGTTGTTCGGGCTCGATGATATGTGGTGTCGGGCGGCGTCGCTTCCCTCTTCCGAAGACGCCTGCTGGCGGCACCTGATGCTGCTGATCCTCGGCATGGGCATAGAGGCAGAAGCGGCGGAGGTGGTCGAACCTGTCCCGGGCCACGTTCTGGGAACTGGCCGATCGGCACCAATCGTAGATCCGCTCGACTTTGATGTGCCGATCGCCGAGGTCGTTGGCATAGCTGGCAAAGAGACGGAGCCACCGTTCCTGCGCGTCAAACTTGCGGCCGAAACTGCGATGTAACGCGACATAGCGTTCGATCTGAGCGTTCATCATGCCGCGTCTCCCGGCCAATCCTGAGCGACCTTGAGCAGCATCGGGACGTCGACCTTGGCGTAGATGGCGGTGGTCGCCGGGGAACGGTGGCGCAGGATCGTGCCGACCGATTCAAGGCCGGCGCCGGCGCGCAGCATCCGTGTTGCCAGAGAATGCCGGAAGGCATGGGCACCCGTCGGCACGCCCTCGATGGCGCCCCGATGGAATACACGCGCTACGATGCCTGCGATCTCGGCCGACGAGTTGAACGGCCGGAATGGAGGTTGCACCCGAACGAACAACCGCTCCTCGTCTATCGGTGGGCGGGCCCGCTCGATATAGTCGAGGATCGCATCCCCTACATCCTGGGGCAGCGGCAGGCGATCGGGCCGCCTGCTCTTGCCGCATACCCTCAGACATCCTTCGTTCCAGTCGATATCCGCTAGACGGAGCTGCCAAATGTCACCGGCTCGCAGGCCGAGCCTGGCAAGTAGAAGGATGATGGCCTTGTCACGAATCTCGACCGCAGTATCGGTTTTGCAGGACGCAATGATCCCCTCGACCGTCGCCTCGTCCATATAGCGTGGCAGGGTGCCGAGCCGATAGCGCCTGATGGGCGGAAAGGCATGTTGCAACGCCGCGTCACACTCCCCGCGTGAGACAAGAAAGCGCACATAGCTCCGTATGATGCCGGCGACGGTCGGTGCAGAACCGGGCACCTCGGTGATGCGGTGGCTAACGATTCTTCTGATGGTAGCCGCGTCCAGATCCGATGGCGGACCGAGCAACAAATACCAGCGCTTCACTTCGTCGCTGTAACGACGGATCGTCGCAGCCGAACTGCCGCAATGGGCCTTCAGCCAAGCCTTATAGGCTGTCAGATCCTCGTCTTCATACGGTTGGCTCTCTGCCTGCGGAAGTATCTGCCGGTCGCGCAAAAATCCAAGGAAGCGCCGCGCGCCCTTACTGCGGCGTAACGGACCGTGATGGCCGATCAGCGTTCCGCGCTTGCGGTAAACCGGGCAACGACAGCTGTGGCCAGCATACAAGGCAACATGCTTATCAGTGACATCCTGCCAGCGCAGGCGAGAAACGCGCACCCACGCGGCAAAGTGCGCTGCCTCCGAACGGTAGCTCTTGATGCTCGCCGCGCTGTAATGCTCCTGCACGAGGAATGTCGCGTAATCCGCCAACGCCGTGTCCAGATGATCGATATCATCGGGCACGGCGACCATACCCCGGTCCTCCAGGAAGCGAACAAACCGCCGAACCTTGCTGGTGAACTTCGGACGGTTGGGCTCATGGCGGGAAAAACCCCGACAGCGACACCGATGCTTCTCGAAGCGGCGGACGACAGCGTCATCAACAATCGAGACCGCGATGCCCTGCTGATCGATCCAGTACAGGAAATGGCGAGCGGCCGTTTTGTAAAGCCCCGCTGCAACTGCCGCAGTCCCCAGAAGAGAAGAGTGGAAGGCGGTGGATAGAGTATCTGGGGTGGGAGTGTCTCCCGTCCAGGGCTTGGGCCGTCCGTATGAAACGACCGTTTTTGGCGACGTCATAGATCCTCCAGCTTGTTGGGGCTGGGGGCACCTTAATTATCTGGAGTAAAATCGATGTCTTCATCCCGTAAATCCGCGCCTGCGTGCGAACCGCTCGACATAAATCTCGACTGCAAAGAATATATGATCGATTATCTCAAGTCGGCCTTCCCGACCCGGATGATGCAGGTCTTCAAGGGAACTGACGACAAACTCCGCTCGGAGCCGATGATCGATGGCGATGGCTCGCCGGTGCTTTGCCAGGCCGCTATCGAGGCCCGTGAGGACCTCATCGAGCAACTTTGTGCGATGCCCCCGATCCCGGGTGCGCTGGATGAGTTGATCCGGCATTTCGGCACGGTTGCTGTCGCCGAAGTCACGGGCAGGACCCGTCGCATCGTGCTCGACGCCAGTGGCCGCCAGCAGATCGAGCGGCGAACCGCCCGCAGCAACATCGCCGAGGCCGACGCCTTCATGTCCGGGCGCAAGGCGATCCTTGCCTTCTCCGATGCTGGCGGAACCGGTCGCAGCTATCATGCCGATCGCAACTGTCCGAGCGCTCATCGGCGGCGAGTCCATTATCTCCTCGAGCCGGGCTGGCGCGCGTCGAGCGCGATCCAGGGGCTGGGGCGTTCCAACCGGACGAACCAGGCCACCGCCCCGATCTTCCGCCCCGTGACCACCGACTGCTGTGGCGAGCGCCGCTTTATCAGCACAATAGCCCGACGGCTGGACAGTCTCGGCGCGCTCACGCGGGGACAGCGACAAACGGGCGGGCAAAACCTGTTCGATCCCGCCGATAATCTTGAGAGCGACTATGCCAAGGACGCGCTCGGCCAATGGTATCATCTGCTCTATCTCGGCAAGCTTACCAGCGTATCGCTGGGCGAGTTCGCGCGGATGACGGGGCTCAAGCTGCTCGACGATGAGGGCGGCGGGCTTCTCGACACGCTCCCGCCGATCCAGCGCTGGCTGAACCGATTGCTCGCGCTGCGGATCGGTACGCAGAACGCGATCTTCGAGGAGTATCTGGCGCTGATCCAGGCACGCATCGACGCCGCGCGCGATGCCGGCACGCTCGATATCGGCGTCGAGACGATCAAGGCCGAGCGCATCGTCCAGCTCGACGAGCAGATCCTGCGCCGCGACCCGGTCACCGGCGCGGAAACCAGGCTCTCACGCCTCGAGCTTCACCGCAGGCCTCGCGCCACCTCCTTTGCCCGCCTTATGGAACTCTGGTCGGAAAACGACGGTATCGCGTTCCTGAAGAACGGTCGCTCCGGTCGTGTCGCGCTCAGGGTGCCTTCCTGGTCGATCCTCGACAATGAAGGTCAGTCAATCCGTGTCTGGGAATTGATCCGGCCCGCCGGGACCGAGCGCATCCGGCATGCGAAGCTCGCGGAAAGCAATTGGGACATCGTCGATGCCGCCCTTTTCGAGGCGGCCTGGGAGGCCGAATGTGCCGAGATCGCCACAAGGGTCGATGTGCAGACGATCAACATTGCCACGGGGCTGCTCCTCCCGGTCTGGAACCGCTTGCCGGACGACGATGTCAGGGTCTGGCGCATCTCGGACGACGCGGGCCACTCCGTCCTCGGAAGGATCGTTTCTCCGTCCGGCTTCGAGAAGCTTTCCCAGGCCTTCGGCGTGACGATGGCAATCACCCTGTTGCCTGCGGAGATCGTTGCCGCCGCGCGCGCCTCAGACGGCGTCGCTATTCCCGGGCTGGCGGGATCGCGTCTCCAGCGATCCTATGTCAACGACGAAGCACGGCTGGAGATCAAGGGTTTCCCGCCCGAGAAGCGCGAGTGGCTGAAGTCGATCGGCTGCTTCACCGAGATCATCAGTTACAAGACGCGCCTCTTCGTGCCGACCACCCGGGCCGAAGAGACCCTCGGCCTCATCCAACAGAGTTCGGGCTGCGTATGACCGGTCCGGGGAGCTCGGCGCGCCTCAGAATCACCGTCCTTTGCGACTCTCACGGTTGCGGGTCTGCCCACCGAGGAAGGGGAGGAGGGACTGAACGGGGTCGGCGAATGGGTCGCCGATGAACCTCGGAGACCTGCCATGGCCGATCCCACGCCCGATCCAATCAGCGAACTCTTCGTCGAGTCCTTCAACCTCGATCTCACCGACCTGCACTCCACCGCCCGCGTTGCGCTGCCGACGGGCGGCAATCACACCGATACGCTGGAATTGCGCGATGACGACGGGAACTTCCTATGCTTCGTGCCGGCCGATGCGTCCCCAGAGATGGTCGCGATTGCCTACCGCCTCTACGGTCAGGGCCTCAACATCGGTGTCCGCGCCGGCGAGGCGGCTGCATGGGCGAAACTGCGCCATCTGATCGGCGCCGCCGCGGCGACCGAGGCATCCTGAAGCGTACGGCGCCTCGCCGGCGCCAGGCCTGCGACGGACCTCTTCCAACCGTTCTGATCGGCACAAGCGTGAGCCCTCCCCACCGGAGGAGGGAAGGGGGCGGTGAGTGGCGTGCGGCGGGGCATCGGCGACGATGCCCTGCGCGCTCAGCAGCTCAGGAGATTTCCCATGAATATGATCGCCACGCTCGATCGCCCGGTGTCGGGATCGTACAAGGTCGATATCAGTCGCGGCCGCAACGTCAGCCGTGTGTCCTCGGAATGGTTCTCGCGGCCCGAAGACGAGCGCTACATGTCACTGTCGAGCCTTTATGACAGGGTTCTCGCCCGCGCCGAGGCCGCGACCACGCGCATCGTCGAGAGCCGCGCTGTCCGGGTCGAGGCGCGCAGCGACAATCCCGAGCGCCTGTCGCTTCTGGTGCCAGGCAGCGACCTGCCGGTTGCACCCACTAACTGGTCGTTCGGCCAGATGTGCAGCCTGGTCGGCGCCCCCGCATCCTATTTACGCGACCTTCCCGCCGCCCTCGCCGGGATAAATCTGCAGCATGGTCTGATCGCTCATCGCGGCGAGCAGGTGAAGCTCCTTCAGACGCATGACGGCCGCACCGAACTGCGCGCTGTCACCGGCCCGGACTATGGCCGTATCTGGGACCATGAGCTGGTCGCTGCGGTAATGAAGTTCGCAGGCGACGGCGTCGGCGATACGCGCTGGAAGGTGCCGGGCGTGCTCGATTGGGGGACGATGCGCTACAACCCCTATGTCGACGTCACGCGCGACACGACGACGCTCTATGCATCCGATCGCGACGTCTTCCTCTTCCTTGTTGACGACACGCACCCGATCGAGGCCGGGAAGTTGCCCAACGGCGACCCGGATCTCTATTTCCGGGGCTTCTACTGCTGGAATTCCGAGGTCGGCTCCAAAACGCTCGGAATCGCGACCTTCTACTTGCGTGCGGTGTGCATGAACCGGAATCTCTGGGGCGTGGAAAATTTCCAGGAGATCAATATCCGCCATTCCAAGTTCGCAGCCAGCCGCTTCGCGCAGCAGGCGGAACCGGCCTTGACCCACTTCGCCGATTCCTCGCCATCGCATTTCATCGACGGCATCAGGACGGCGCGTGAACGGATCGTGGCACGGACTGACGAAGATCGCAGCAGCTTCCTGCGCAATCGCGGCTTCTCCAAATCGGACACCGCGAAGGTGATCGCCACGGTCCTCGACGAAGAAGGCCACCCAGCCGCATCCCTCTACGATTTCGTTCAGGGCATAACCGCCGTGGCGCGCCACAAGACCCACCAGGACGACCGCCTCGACCTTGAAGGCAAGGCTCGAAAGCTGCTCGAGCGCGCAAACTGATCCCCGGCGCCGTTCTGGCCGTCAGGGCTTTCTCGCCGCGGCGGACGCCGACGGCTGGTCCGGCGCCGGCTCCATCAATGAGGGGAGAGCCCCGATGAGGCGCCTTTTCCAGCAAATACTTCGATTTCTGCGGTGCCGCGTGCGGCCAGGCTGGAAGATCGAAGCGTACGACGCATCGGTGCGGGGCTTTGTTGACCCAGCTCCGACACGCGCGCCCGGGCGTCCTGTCGATGCGTCCGCCTACCGTACGGCGCTCGCTTCGCTGTCGGCCGGGCGGCGCGAACTCCTCCAACTGCATCAGATTGATGGCTTGTCCTTCATCGAGATCGCCGAGATGAAGGGCACCTCTGCGACCGATGTGGAGCGCGAAATTGGCGCTGCACTCGGCCAGCTCGCGGTCTGCCTCGAAGCCGATGTCGATGCTCCGCCGAGCCCGCCCTCCGATTGAAGGGTTGATCGGGCGAAGCCATTTGGGCTGTCTTGCGCTGATGATCCGCCTCAGCAACTCGTTGGTGCAACGTCGCGCCCTCTACAGCCGGCTTCTCGCGACCCTGCCGGAAGTAGTGATGCTCGACATATCGGCGCCGTTTGCCGGCCCGACCCTCCCGCTCGGGCGCTATTATCCCATCATCGTCGAAACCGATGCCGAGCGAACCGAGCTGGATGCCTTCCTCGAGATTGAACGGGAAGCGGTCGTCATTCCCGCTCTCCTCGATCGCCGTCCGTCGTCGCTGACGACAACCCAGATCACGCTGGCGCAATATGCTCAGCCAGCTGCGGATTGGCCGTTCCTGCTATTATGCCACTGGCCGCGCCCGTACACCGAACTCGTCGCGGCACCTGCCGACATGTTCGCGCGGGAGCACTACACGATAGAGGTGCTGGGCACGGCCGCCGAACTTCACGATCGGAGCCGATTGCTGCTCGACACTCTTCGATCCGAACAGGAGATCCAGGTCAACATCGTGCCCGCGACCGGACCGGCGATCCGCGGGAACGCCTGAGAAGTCGGCGGTTGCTCGGTCGATCCCGGCGTTGGCTGTCCATAGTCCCGGCTCATTCGATCAGACGCCGGCCGCACGCCGCTGCGGCCTCGCCTAGATCTTCGTGATCGTCTCGCGGAATCGCGATTCGAGGCGCTTTGTCACATGGACGAGCCGCAAGTCGGCTTCGTCGATCGCCTCGACAACTTCCGGCGAGGGATGCCGATATCCTTCTTCCCGTTCATCGGCGGCCGCGATGCAAATGCGCAACGGCGCCCTGAGCAGGTCGCTGTGGAAGTTTGCCTTGGAGCCATGGTGCGGAAGCAGCAATGTGCGCGTCAGCGCCAGTTCGCGGCGATAGAAAGATCGCCATTTGGCGCGGGGCTGGGTGGACTTCAGCTTGGCATCGCCGGTGCCGATCCAGCCTGGCGATTCAGTGTCCGTGATCATTTCCCATCCCCAATGATTCTCCATCCTTGCGCGGACCTTCCATGCGTCCGTTTTTGTCTCCGGACCGGAGTACAGCGACATCGACACCGCATTATGCTTTTTGCCGCTGCCGTCGGTCAGGATCGCTTCGTAACAGCGGCGCAGCTTCGTACGCCCGTCGGGCGTCTTCAAAAGGATCTTGAGCGCCTCTAGGTCGATTGCCGTTCCAGGCGGGACGCCGAGCGCTGCCAGGATCTTCTTCTCAAACTGACGGACCCTGTCGTCGCTCACGCGCGGGACGAAGGGCTTGAGGATCCAGTTAAGGGGCGCTCCGCCAAGAACGACCGCGATATGGGCGTTCACCTCCATCTCCAGAACCTCCGCCTGGCCGGCGGCACCTTGCGTGACGGGTCGCGTACGACCCTTCTCAATCAGGCACGGGCCGCGTCCCTCGCCGCGCGGTTCAGGGTCGGGCCGCTCCGGAGGCCGCTCGGAGAACAGGTCGGGGTCGTTACCGTTGCGCACGAACACGACGCGCCCCACGCCGCGGCTGCCGAACCACGCAGCCGGCTCGAACTGGGCTTGAACGAGCGATGCGGTGAGGCGCCGGTCCTCCGCCTCCGCTTCGGCAAGCGCCATCAGGCGCTGGCTCGTGGATAGATACGGGAGATAGACCGTCCGGACATCGAGCCTGGCGAGCAAGGTATCGAGACCGTCGACATGATCTCCGTCGAGATGCGATACGAACAGCGCGTCGACCTGGGGAACGCGCCGCGCATAGGCCGCTACGATCGGCTCGAGATTGGAAACGTTGCGGGCACCGCAATCATAGACATAGTGGATTGTCCCGCCGGCGGTCTCGATTGCCCCAGTCGAAAAGCAGCCTTGGCCAACCGGCCACTGAGCCCTGATAATCCGCACGCGCATCCACTCCGATCCGAAATCTCAACCTCACCGCAATTCACCCTTTTGCGCATTCCGAGAGGTGTCGCATGCTCCTCTTCGCGGTGAACCCCTAAAATCTGATGCTAGCCGGCCTGGTTAAGCCGTTGAATCAGGGAGGATCGCGGCCCGGAACCACGCTAGCGGCGACGGCGCGAATCCATTGGTTATTTGCTCAGCGTGAAGGACTTGCCGACGAAGATCGCGAACTTGAAGTCATCGTCCTTGGTGAGATAGCCGAACCGCAAACCACCCATAAGACCGTTATCCTCGTCGCGCGCGAAATAGATCGGCAGGTCCAGCGCGACGTCATTCGAGAGCGCATCATATTCGAGGCGCGGCCCGAACCCGAGGTCCCGGATCAGTCCATAATCGCTGATCGGGAGAAGATAGCGAAACTCCGGCGCGAGGACGATCTTGTCCGTACGCGTTGGTCCCGCGAGTGGCCCAGGCACGCATGTAACCGTCGTCGCTCCGGCCGCTGGGACCGGGCAGGTCGTATTCGCCTTCTCCGCCTCGAACGACCGCATATAGTCCGCATCGAAACTGAACGATCCGCGATCAACCGGGAAGAAGGTCATGCCAGCGCCAGCGCTGAACGACACTTTGCGATCCGTCTGTTTGGCGAGACCCGGCACCGGGTAATAGTTGAATTCGTCATAACCGAGCGCGCCGCGTAGCGAGAGCGCAAAGCTCTTCTGGAGCGTCCCTCGCGCGTAATCGCGCTCATATTCCTCAAACTCTCCGCGTGTCATGAAGGCTTTCTTGAACTCGGGATCGAGCCTCGTGCAGCCTTTAGGGTATGCAGGAACCGCTCGTCGGCAGCGTTCCCGGGCCCTTTTCAGGATGGCGTGCTGGCTATCCGCGCTGTTGGTCAGAACCCGGCCGCTGAAGAATGTGTAGCCAAATTCGAGCTTCGACCCGGTCGCTAGTCCGTCCAGCGTGGCGAATGGGGTCTCGTCATCCTTGGACAGAGGCGTCGACAGCGTGAGATTGAAGCTGTCATTGTAGATTGGCACGATGCCGTTCCGCTCGGTGCCGCCTCGGTCCTTCGACCGGGTGAAGGCAAGCGTGGCCTGCCCACCCCCTGTGCCGCCGATCAGTTCGAATGCGGCGACTGAACCGTCCTTCAGCGGGGCGAGCGGTCGGTCGATCGGTCCGGGAGGTGCCACCTGCCATGGGGCATCCTGTGCCGCGGTCTGAACCGGAGGCGACGGCCGGGGGCCGGTGTCCGGCACCGTGAGATCGATGCTGGGAATTTGACCTTGCGGCGGGGGTATAGCTGCAGTCTGGGTCTGCGGGGCTTCGGTGGCAGGTCCCAGGCGTCCCTCGACCGCGCTCAGGCGCTCTTCTAGCGTCTTGATCCTGTCCTGGGCGGCGTCGAGTTGGGCCTCAAGCTGCGCCACTCTTGCCTTGTCATCCTGGGCGAGCGAAGGCGTCGCCAGCACGAGTGCGCCAGCTGCGAGCAGGATAGCTACGCGCCTCATGCGGCCACCGTGAATTCGTCGCTGGAATGCGTCACGCCATAATGCGTTTCCACCTCGGCAACGAGTGGCGCGATGACCTGGCCTCCGGACTTGTCGAAGCTCACCGTCGTGCTCGCGCCCTTCGGCCCCTCGCAATAGACGGTGACCTCATACTTCGTCCCCGACCATATAAAGACGTTGATCTCGTCGCTATTCTCGAAGGGGAGCACGCGATTATCGATCAGGACAAGCGTGCGCTTGACGAGCTTGTTATCCTTGCGCGTGACTTTGACAAGTGTTTTTGCCATAGCAACCTCCCCCCAAGGAAACGAGAACGCCATAAGAATATAATGGCGAGAGGAGACTGCGGTATTGTCGGACGCTTGTCTATTATTATCCGACAATGCTCCACTTTGGACTTAACGGCTAGAAACGGCAAATTTGCCAATCAAATGCAGCACTTCGTGCGGCCAAATGGAGAGCGCTCCTGCTCCCATCATGACCTTGGTCACGCCAATGACCAAAGGAAGTCTTCGCGACTCGACTTTGCCGCGGGGCCGGCCGCAGCCTCGACCATGGCCGCAACAACCCTTCGGGCGAGGCTGCGAGCCTTGTTGCGATCGGCGCTCGGTACCTTGTCAGCAAATGATCGCCCGTGGACGAAGCGGCTGCGCAACTCGAACAGCTCCTCATAGACCGTCGCTGCCGCCGGATCCTGCAAGAGCGCCGCTATGCGCGCCTCCAGCCGTTTGCCGGGGGCCAATTTTGCGTTGCCCGGCGGCGCCTTGCCCCGATCGGCCAACATCCCGAGCGCGGCTTCGATGGTCGTCATATGCGCCATGATCTGATCCATCCCTTCGGTGAAATAGCCGCGGACCAGAAAATGCTGGATCGGTGTCGAGAAAAGGTCCGACTGTGCTGCCATAAGGATCTTGTCCCATCGCGCCTGATCGAGCCTGGCGAGACTCTCATCGGCCTGGCCCGACAGATACAACGTTACCGGACGCTCATATTCCTCGCCGCGCGGGCCATAAGCCTCTTCAAAGGTCAGGGCCTCCGCCGTGGGGGGCGTGCGAGGACGAACGAACAGGTCGCCTGTCTCCAGATGGACCCAGGGAATCAGGAACCCACGCCAGTCTCCGCCGACGCCAACGAGCGAGGTCCACTCTTCCCACGGCTCGAGCAGAAGCGGGAAGAGAGCCTGAGTGACCGCGGGCGCATATTGTCCGGCATGAACATCGATCGCGCCCAGATCGCTGGCCATGTCATAAAAGAAGGGCAGGGCACGCCGCCCGATCTCGGGCACCATTTCCTCGGTCTCCTCGACCACCAGCCATTGGACCCATGACAGGCGAGCGCTGTCGAGCCGGTGGGAGGGGTAAAGGCGACGAAGGGCGCAGTCGTCGAACAAGTCAGCCAGTTCGTCCTTCCCGAACTTGCGCAGCGTGACCGGTCCGAAGGCCATTTCCGGCAGGTCGTCGGCAAGATCCAGCGGGCAGAGGTAACGCCGTGTGATGGATCGCGCCTCAAGCGCGGCCACCAAGCGCGCGGCTGCCTCGTCGACTGTGACGTCGCCTTTCTCGGCTTCAGCTCTTTGTGAGCAGGGCAGCCCGAGTGCGCGCAGGGCGTCGGACAGTGCGAAGTGCAGGCCGAAACTGGCCTTCGCGGCTGGGTAATACGCCTCGCAATGCCTCGCGAAAGCGACGAATGCCGGGTCCGCCAGGAGGTTGTCCGGGCCGGGTGGCGGCAGCGACCAGAGGGGCTGGAGCACCGCCCGCATGGTTTCGAGCTTCACCCCGGCATCGAGTGACTGGGATATCGTTTCGTCGGTCATGGCAGCACAGTAGCGGCTTGGAATGGCGCACCAAGAACCGTTTCGGTAGCGCTTCGGACGGACCTGCCTATTGGAAGGGCAGGCATCAAGGCATGGAGCCGCTCCCTATAACCGTGGCCACCTGACCCGTCGCGACAACTTGATTGCCTTGATTGCCGGATGCGCCGCACAGCGCCACAAGCTCTCCTCCAGGCGGGCGACGGCGTGGCTCGTCCTTCCAGTCACACCAGCAGCGGCTCTTGCGGGGGGTAGACCCTGGTCGCGGGGAGGCTTCCCTTCGGGAGGACCTTGAGCACGTCTTGCGCGGGCACGGACGGGTCGAGCCAGTCCGCCCATTGATCGCGCGTGAGGGGGATGATCTGGCGCCGGTGAAAGGGCGCGATGTCATCGCCCGGCTCCATCGTCAGCATCGTGAACGCCTCGCCGATCTCGGGGTGCGAGCGCCAGATGCCCGCGATGCAGAACCAGCGATGGTCCGCGAGCGTGAACAGCCATTTGGTCTTGCGCTTGTGCCCCGGCTCGGGCGGCGTGAATTCATAAAAGCCATCGGCAAGGATCAGACACCGGCGGGACGTGAACTCGCGGTCGTCCGAACGGAAATTATAGACGGGCTTGCCGCCGGGCCCTGGCCAGCTCCACCTACGGTTGATCAGCTCACCTGCGCCGCGTTCGCCCTCGACGCTGCGCACGATCGGGGCGATGTCGGTGATATTGATGTCCTCGCGCGCGGCGACATTCGGCGTGCCCTCCGGCATCTTGATCTTGATCTTGAGGTCGTCGAAATCCTCGGCGATCGAGGCGATGTCCACCTCGAGACGGTAATCGTTGCACATTGCTCGTTTCGACTCCTTGCGGCTCGCTGTCGTTCCTTTTATGTTCCACGAATGGACTCGGCACCGACGCCCTTTGATACCGATGCGCCGCTTGGCAGCCGGCGCGCCATCATCCGGCGCAATCCGGAGGATGTCCAAGAAGTAGAGATGGTCGAGGCGACCTGGGGTTCCAATCCTCGGTTCAGCGACGGCATCGCCTATCGCTTCGTTCGCTCCGAGGGACAGACCTTTCCCAGCCATCGCTGCCTGATCCCGGCCTCCGAATTTCACATGACCGTCGGCGACCGCCGCTATCGGGTGACGCTAGACGGCGGCAATTTCTTCTATCTCACGGGGGTCTGGGAACCGCCCCTGGGGGATTGGCCGCTTTCCTACCGCATCGTCACCGTCGCCGCGAACCCCGAAGTCTCCCGTTTCCAGGATCGCCACGGCGCGATCATCCATCGTCGCCAAGTGATGCAGTGGCTCGATCTCACGGTTCCTGTGGGTGACCTCCTCGAGACGCCGCCCGCGCGAACCTTCGTCATCGAAGAAACCACGAGCGGCGCGCGCCAGCCTGTGCTGGCGCTCTGATCGCTGCGCCATGAGCATGTTCCAGTCGTTCGCAGGGTGCGGCCAGGCCGATCTGTTCGGCGCACCTTTGCCGCCCGGGCTCGCCTATTCTGAGGCGTTCATCACGCCGTTCGATGAGCAGGGGCTGATCGCGGCGATCGACCACGCTGAGCTAAGCCCGTTCCGGTTTCAGCAGTGGACGGGGAGGCGGCTCACCCACAGCTATGGCTGGCGCTATGATTTCGAGACGGGCGTGTTCGCGCCCGCCGACCCGATTCCGGATTGGCTGGAGGCGCTGAAGGCAAGGGCATCCGGCTTCGCCGGACTGACGCCCGGTGATCTCGTCCAGGCACTGCTCATTCGCTACGATCCAGGGGCCGGAATCGGGTGGCACAAGGACCGACCCGTGTTTGAACACGTCATCGGCGTATCGCTCGGCAGCGAAGCCGCGATGCGGTTTCGCCGTCGGACCAGTGCCGGTTTTGAGAGGATGTCGGCGCCGGTGGCGCCGCGCTCGATCTATCATCTCTCCGGCGAAATCCGCCACGATTGGGAGCATAGTATCGTGCCGATGGAGACGCCGCGCTGGTCGGTGACCTTCCGCAGTCTGGCGACGCCGCAGCGACGAACATGAGAAGCCGCGACGCGTATCCGCGTTGTTTCGGCGTCGACGGAACCACGCCCGCAAGCGCGATGGCCTTGCCTCTCGCGAATTCGGCAGGGGTCTAATTGCTCAGCCCGGCTCAACACGGATTTTGAGCAAGCGTCCGACTCTTGGAGGAATGAGGGAGAAGGAATGGCGTGCCGCCGGGTTGTGCGTGCGCGTTCGCGCCTGGTTCCGGGTCGAAAGCGCTCGCATGCCGGACCTGGTGAAAAGCTGCAGCAGGATGCGCCCGAACGGGAAGGAAGGCGCGTCCCACCATCCGTCGCCGTGTGTATGCGCGGCCACCCCGGCTTCCGCCCGGCGGCACAGTCAAGCACATGCGTCGGACGACATTCGAGTTGCGGTGCATATCCACCGCTCGCACTCCAGCCATCGCTGATCTGAGGCCTAGCGACCGTGACACCGTTTGTATTTCTGTCCTGAGCCGCAAGGGCAGCGCTCATTCCGGCCAACCTTTTTGCGTGCCTCAACGGACGGCGTTGCGCCGCTCCGCCGGTCGAAGAGGGCCTGGAGCGGCGGAGGAACATCGACACGACGCTGGGGAGGGCCTCCATAGCGCCGGACGTCACTGATGATCTGCTTCTGGTCCTGAAAGGCGGCGCGATGGTTGGGATCCATCGCTTCCTCATATGGACGAAGGCGCTCGACCTCATTTGCTGCCGCCTGATGGTCGCCGCAGTAGGCCAGCACTACTGCATAGAGCGCTCGAAGTTCGAGCACGTCGGAGGTGAGGCCGATGGCCTGGATGACCGGGAAGATGTTGCGTTCAATGGTGTACCGGGCAGACACAAAGTCATTCACCCAAACCAGTTCGTCGACCAGGTCCATCCCGACGCGAACGAAGGATGAGAATGCCTGCGCGAGTTCGTAGAATTTCATCGCATGAATGCGCGCCATGGTGGAGCGCTGGCTCTTCCGGCCGGCTGCCTGCGCGAGGAGATCGAGTGTGTCAGCTAGATGTTTCAGTTGATCGGTAACATCACGGCCCTTGGGAAGGAGCGGCCGCAACTGCGGCGGATTACGGCCGATGACATCGGCTGGTGTTAATCCCAGCGCTTCGTAATATTCTTCCACCAACTTGCCCGCTTCGGCAACGGCTGTCGTGTTGTCTCCCAGCTTGAATAAGGCGAGTGCCCGATTGTAGCGGAATACGCGCATATGCTCGGGCTTGGCGGGCACCCGGCCTTCGACGAGTCCAAGCATTTCCTGAACCCCGGCGGCATTACCGATCATGGACATGAGCAGCATGCGCTTCATGCCCCAAGCAAGCCACTCATCCTCACCGAGGTCATGCTCGTCGAGAAGAGCCTTCATCGCATCGATGCGGGCCTCGCCTGGCTCGAATTGCCCTGTGCGAAGATCGTTGAAGACAAGGCCATCGAGCGCCCAAAGCCGGATTTCGGCTTCTCCATCGCCATCGGCCGCGATTGCCAGCAGGTAAGGTTCAATCTCAGGCCAGACGCCCATTTCATGAAAGAGCTCGTCAGTCGCGAACTGGACCAGGATCATCGCATCCCCCAGTTGACCGAACAGACGAATGAGAAGGCCGAGCTTTCCGATGCTCCAGTCCTGCCGGATTGAGCGAATGATTATGCCGCGAAGAACCTCCTGCACCTTCTTCTCAAGATCAGGACCGCGCGCCGCCAGCTCGCCTTTGCCGAGCATCCTCACAGCGTCGTGTATCTTGAGGCCCGTCACGCCAAACAGCTCGAGCGCCCCGGTAGAGGGTAGCGCTCTCAAGCGGGCCGCTGCACCCTTCGCATCAAGACCACATGTCTCTTGCAGCAGCTGGGTCGCCTCGTCCTTGGAGAGGGCGACATCGGCAACGCTCAGTAGGGCAATGGTTTCGCGCGCGTCGGCGGGCAGACCCTCGAACGCCCTTTTCAAAATAATTTCCTGCGCCGTTTCGACAATGTGCGTCTGTGCCTCCACATCTTCGCAGAAGGCGCGGATCGCTCCACCATAGTCACGCGCGGCGACCGCTGCCGCGTTGAGGACATAGAAGGGCAGGCCGCCCGTCAGCCGCGAAAGGCGCTCACAGTCCGCGAAATTCGCAAGGCAGCCAGCATCGTGCGCGGCCGCTGCAATAGTATCCTCATCCCAGCCGTTGAGCGCTTCGGCCTGGATATTGAAACCGGCCTCAAGCGCAGCGATCCCTGGGCCAGGCTGGCAGAGAAGCAGCAGACGCAAGTGCGGCGCGCGGCTGACGATGGCCTCAATGTCGGAGGCAGGAATGCGATGGGCGTTGTCGATGACAACGTCGGCATGCAGGCCCTCTTGGCCGAGCGTGACGCTCAAGGTCCCGAGCATGTCGAGACCACTGGCGCCCGGCAGCAGAATCTCACCGAGCTTGCCGCTCGAACGCCCGTATATCCTCCCGGCGACCTCACGCGCGACGGCGGAGGCAAGCGCAGCACCGGGCATCTCGACGACATCGATATAGGTGACAGGAAGGGGGGCGTGCTGCGCGGCTTCTGCGACCCAGGCTGTCTTGCCGGCACCAGAAAGCCCTGCGATGATGCGGACTGGCTTCTCTGCCAGCAGCGCTGGCTCGTTCATCTGCGCGCGGTAGACTGATGGGGGTGCCGGCAACTCCTGCATCTGAACGACAAGCTGCTCGAACAGGCCGGGCAGTTCTGCTCGTGTGAAGCTGTGATCCTTGCGTGGCGGCGATCCAGCCGATGCGAGCATGACGAGGCTCGCCAGCTTCCAGGTCAGTGTCTCGGGCCGTAGCAACGCGAACGGGAGCTGGCCCGCGAGTTCCGAGCAAACCGCGACGGCGTCGGCGAGATCGCGAGGCGGACGGGGCAGGCAAGACGGGGTCCCCTCAGGACCATCGGGCCAGTGCAACTCGACATCTTCCGGCCAATCGGACGTGGCAATCTGCTTTTCCAAGGGGCCGTTCGGCGCAGCATTGGAAGCGATCACGAAACTCGGGCTGCCCGGACGCGCGCCCTTGCGGTGCTCCTCCCTTATTTCCTCGAAACGCTCCAGAGCGCCCGAAATGTCGCCCGCAGCCAGTTTATCGGTACGCGTCTTGACCTGAACATAAATCCGCCGGTCAGGCAGAACGATCTCAATGTCTTCGTCGCCTTCGACGACGATCCGCTCCACCCCGGCTGCTCCCGCGAGCAGCAGGCATGCCGCGCCAAACAGGTGCTGATAGAGGAAGCCGCGATGGACTGCCTCGATCCGAATGAGCTGTTTTTCGTCGATGACCGAAATGCCATCAACCGGGAAAATTTCGCCGCTGGAAGTCGCGGCCTCTAAGTCTTCGGCCAAGCGAACCTCGCGATCGAGCAGATGGTGAGCGGAGGATAGCGCAAGACCCCGATCATGTCACGATCCTGCGGGAATGTTACGCCTCGGTTCTACTATTAACCTATTCTTCTTTCAGAGCTATTCGTCCCCTTTGGGGTTCTTCCACTGAAGATCAGTACGCCGCAGATTTGTCTTCGCAGCACTTCAAAGGCTCCCCTCCATCCCTCCTTCGGACAGCAAAGGAGAACAGCGAGAATGGATTTAGATCAAGAATAGCGCCGGTGCTCGTTGCGCGTATCCAGGATCCCACAGGATGCCGCGATCGCTGCCTCGCCGACCGACGCGCCTAGACCGACACCTTGCGATATCCGTCGCCGCGCACAAATCCGGCCTCCAGGCACCACTCGCGCGTGAGGCCGGCGCCCGTGTTGTTCGAATAGGCGCTGGCATTTGACCGGAATCGCAAGAATGACGGCCATGAGGTGGGGGAGGGGTGATTGGTCTTGACGTGTACCATCGCCTTTTCGCCGTTGCGGATGTCTGTTATGGGCTTAACCGCATAGTACTCACCCCAGTCATTGGTCTCCTCCAGCACAAGATGCGTGACGGTGTGGCGGCTTGAGGGGCGTCGATCCGCGACGAGTTTCGCCGCCGCAAGATGGTCCTCTCTGCGGTCCCAGTGTCGGAAATAGATGTTCGAGGCGCAGCCGAGGACCTGCATGGCGTTGAGCGCCGCGATATCAGCAGGCTTCGTTCCGTCGACCCAGTGCGCTCTTGCCTCGCTGCTGTAGACTGCGCCGTCGTATAGGATCGCGCAAAGCTGCGAATTCAGCGGCAAAGCAAAGATCGCGCCGGCCGATTTCACTCCGAAGCTGTTCAGTGCCTTGTGCCGGCGTTGGAGATGCAGTCGGTTCGTCAGGATCGCGGGGTTGTCCGACGTGACGAAGGGCATGTCCGTGTGATTGCGGACCAGGCAAAGCTTCAGGTCATCGACGATCTTCATGGTCTCATTGAAGTGCAGCATCGCTGCCTGCACCGCCGCCAACATAGCCACTCGCATCGGTGGAACCGAGATGTCGGAGCCCGGTACGTCCTGCAGCGCCAGAACCATTTCGCTAGCGGCTCGCGAAGCGGATTCAGTCCTAAGATACTGGAGATAGGCAAAGCGCTTCAGCACGATGTTCACCCGCCCATCGACGGTTGGGTGACCATCCTCAAGAAGCCGCACCACTTCGCCGTAATGGTTCTCGACGAAGTTTATCGCGCTCTCGAGCTTGGGGTCCTTTCCGTAGAAATAGTCGCTCGAACACTGGTTTCTGACCGGCGCATTCGGGATCGGCTTCATCTGGCGCAGGTTAATCAGACTGATCGCCAGATTTTCGCCGTCGAGGCTGAACGGCCTCAGATGAACCTTCGGTACGAAATGCTGATTCTTGTTGAACGCCATTTTCTCGCCTGCCGCTAGTCGCGCGCTGCGCCGCGGATCACTCGCCGCGAAAAGTCGTCGACGGCCAGGTCTTCCAGCGCCTCGAGGGCATTCTCAGGTCGCTCTGTCGTCATTCGGAGCACTATGCCGCGTTCGATCCTTTCAGGCGAGGATTCACCAGTGCAGTTCGGAACAGCGGCAGCGGCGATCACGCGATATCAGAACGGTTTCAGCACCACGAGCAGTGCAATGATGGTCACCGAAGCCGCTATGAAGGCGGCGGTATGGCTGGCCCGCATTGCGGCCGGCGGCGGATCGCCCCGGCGAAGACGCCGCAGCCTGCCCGACTGGATCCCGTGGAGACCCGTCAAGGCAACGACCAGGGTCAGCTTCGCCCACAACCACGGACTCGCGAACCATGCCCCCTCGGCTGCGATCGCCGCGCCGGTCAGCCAGACGGCGAGTATCGCCGGCACGGTGACCCGGCGATCCCAGGTGGAGACGAGCGCCGTGATCCCGGCATCGCCGCGCTGACCCGCGGCCACGGCAAATGCCTGGGAGAACAGACCCCCGACGAAGAGGAGGACGCACGCCACATGCAGCGCCTTCACCACCAGATAGGGGATCATGGCAAGGCCGGCTGGTCGGCAGCGAGCTCCACCTGCTTTCGCCGCAGGAGCCCCGCGTTGAGAAAGCCCCCGAACGGCACGAATGCGCCGAGGCTCAGCCGCGCTATTTCAGAGCGTGACCAGCCTCCGGCCGAGACGGTCGCGATCACGCACCAGGCATAAGCGACGAACGCGGCACCATGGACGGGCCCCATGATCCTCGTCGCCAGCGCATAGCCGAACGCATGTTTGAGCGGCACGGCGATCAGGACAAGCACCAGCAAGGTGGTGGCCTCGACGAGAGAGACCAGACGCAGCCTTTTGATCTGTGCCCGATCCTCGGCCATCGCGATGGGGTCCACGCGCTCCAGCATGCCGTTCGCCTCCTTGCTTAGAGGTGCGCGGGATCGGCGCCGCAGCGCTGGAGCAGTGCGATGAGTGCAAACTGGGCGCGCTGATCGGCTTGCGGATCGCGGTGGAAGCGCATCGAACTATGATGGGCCAGATAGATGCCGCCCAGTTCCCAGACGAGCTGGTCCCGATCCGTCTGGGCGTGGAGATGACCCAAATCCACCGCCTGCTGCACATGATCGCGCAGCAGGGTTCGCCATTTCGCGTCGAGCGCGGCGACCGCGTCGCGAACCATACCGGGTGCGTCGTCGAGCTCGAACAGCGCGGCGGCGATGGGGCAGCCGCCGCGCAGCCCCGCCCGCGCTGACCAGCCGAACCACAAACCCACCAGCGCCATCAGCCGCGGAAGCCCTTCGGGGTTGCGCATCGCCGGTTCCACGACGTGCTTGTCGGCGAGCCGTGCGGCCTCCTCGAGCAGCGCGACCTCCAGTGCTTCGCGCGATTTGAAATGCGCGAACAGGCCGCTCTTCGAAAGTCCGGTTGCCTCCGCCAGCCGGCCGATCGTCACCGAAGTGAGTCCCCCCTCACTCAGGGTGTTCAATCCCTCTTCGATCACTCTGGCTCGAGTCGCGTTCGCTTTCATGCAGTGTGTGTACGAACGGTCGTGCTATTTCACAAGGTCGCATTGGTAGCTGGGCTGGGCATATTACCCAAGGATAACGTTCGCGTGACGTGGGGACGTGTCCGTATTTGCTAAGCGTCGCCCACGCGGCACTTTCGGCGCCGGTGCCGGTGGAGGCAGTGCGGGTTCGCTGGGTGACCGCCGTCACGATCGTGCTCGGTCTGCTGCCGCCCCTATTTGGCGCGTCGGTTCTGGTCCGTGGCGTGCTCGATTGGATGCGGTCTGTGCTGCGTAGCCAAACTGGCTGAGCCTCTTCGCCCGGCCGTTTCAACGGTGCGCCCGGCAGCGGTACCGCGCCGGGGCGATCGGTCGGTGCGGGAGGCCGTCGCGCCGGTTCCTGCCCACCGGGCATTGAGTCCCATGGGCGGTGGGGGGGCGCGTATCGGTTCGGGGACGATCCGGCGATTGCCCGCTGCGCGGGCACCGGCGCTCTATCTCCGCTTCGCTCCGACCGAGCTCGGGCTGCGCCCGATCTCGGTAGGGTAGACGCGAGACGCCTCTTTCGAGGACGCCTCAGCGCCTCCCCCCGAACCGTGCTTGCACCTTTCAATGCACACGGCTCTCCATTCCGCTGGGCATCCGACCGCCGTGGTGAGCGA
>NZ_JAAILI010000036.1 GCF_012650175.1 Sphingomonas sp. S2M10 | reverse complement strand
ATCACGAACAGGAACACGTCGTCGATATCGTCGCGCGACACGTCGCCGTAGAGCGTGACGTCCCAGCCGATATGGCATTCGATCGGGTTCAGCTCGGCCAGCGGGGGCAGCCGGTCGGTGCGCGCGGTGATCGTGCACTCGCCCAGGCTCCGCAGCTCGTCGAGCAGCATCAGCGGGTTGGTGCCGTTGGCCATGCTCTCGGGCGGCAGGTAGAAGCGCAGGCGCCAGCCCTTGCGGACGGGGGCCGAGGGCGCGGTGGGCGGTGCGCCGGCGGCGGCATCCACCTCGCGCTGCAGCGCCTCGAGGATTGCGGCGCCGGCGGCTTCGAGCCCCGCGCCGTCGCCGTCGACCAGCGCGCGCATATGGTCCTTGGCCGAGAGGATCACCGCGACCAGCCCCTGGGTCGCGGGCGCGAGGCCCTTGCGGACGCGGTCGAAGGCGGTCTCGCAGTGATGGGTGAAGCTGGCCAGCGCGTCGAAGCCGAACATCGCCCCCGAGCCCTTGAGCGTGTGCAAGCCCCGGAACACCGCGTCGATCAGGTCGCGATCGTCGAGCCGGTGGGTCAGGTCGAGCAGGCCCTGCTCGACCTGGTCGAGCAGGTCGCCGGCCTCGACCCGGAAGGCGGCGATCGGATCGCCGCCGCTCACCGGCCGAGCACC
>NZ_JAAILI010000035.1 GCF_012650175.1 Sphingomonas sp. S2M10 | reverse complement strand
TTAGCGCGAGCGTTTACAAGCACGGAAAGCGGCCGAAAGCCGAGTCTCACATAGATGGTACCATATGTTTTGCGGTGATGGGGCCTTATACGTTACACTCCGGCTATGACGCACACGCTGATCGGCTATGCCCGCTGCTCGACCGACAAACAGGACCTTGCCGCCCAGCATGACGCGCTGCTCAAGCTCGGGGTGGCGGCCGATCGCATCTACACCGACAAGGGGCTCACCGGCACGAACCGGGATCGCCCCGGCCTCGACCAAGCACTAGCCGCAGTACGAAGCGGCGACACGCTGGTAGTGCCCAAGCTTGACCGGCTCGCGCGATCAGTTCCGGACGCGCGCGCGATCGGGGACGGCCTTGCTGCCCGTGGGGTGAAGCTACAGCTTGGTGCCAGCGTCCACGATCCGGCTGACCCGATGGGTAAGCTGTTCTTCAACATCCTTGCCACCTTTGCCGAGTTCGAGGCGGACCTCATCAAGCTCCGCACCCGCGAGGGCATGGCGGTCGCCCGCGCTAAGGGGAAGCTGCGTGGGAAGAAGCCCAAGCTGTCCGATCGGCAGCAGAAGGAGCTTCGTCGCATGTACGATACCGACGACTACTCGATCAGCGACCTCGCCGAGCTGTTCTCGATTTCCCGGCCGACCGTTTATCGAACGCTCGGCAGGCATGCTGCCACAGCGGCGGCAGCGGCATGAATCTCACCGAACAACAAGATGCGAGTAGTGCTCGCCGCTTCGACTTCATCCTTCGCCAAGGGCTGTGGCTGGTTTCACTTCTAGCATCCATCACGCTGCCCGTTGTTTACTTTTCACGTCCGTTTGCGCCGGTTACACCCGGCCTCACCAGTATTCTCGGTTGGGGTAGCCTCTTAGGCGTGATAGCTGGCTTGGGGTCTGCGGCTTTTTATGTTCCTCTGATGCGGCGTCAGTCTACCATTGGCCGCATCGGTTATTGGCTTACCTCGGCCATGATGGGTGCTTTCGCCGGTTGGGCAGCACTGGGTCTGCTGAATGACCGTGGTGGCACCCCTCTCGGAGATGTCGAACTGCCGATCGCCCGCGTCGAGCAGGCAGGTGATCAGTTCAGCATTTATACTATGCTACCTTCCTCACCCTCAAATATTATGCGGATATCATCGACCGAAATCATTGGCCTTCCTGTTGCCGGCCAATGCCTGTTCGGCAGATTGCGACGTGGTCTGTTCGCGGCTTCCTGGCTGTCGCGCCTTTCGGTTACGTCATGTTCGGCAAAGCGAGGTGAAGCAGGAACGAACGTGCTGATGCCGATAAATCGATGGATGGACTGGCGCTGGCACAAACCACGATCCTTCAGGCTGGACGGATCTCACCAAGCCTATGATGAGGCCCTTCCTCAGAGCGCAACGTGCCGGACCGAGCGGGAAAGCTGGCTTTATCAGTGCTTCCCCAAAGGAGCAGGCCGCAGGAGGCGACAATCAGTGATGTCACTTCGTGACATTTACCGCTGAAAGCTACA
>NZ_JAAILI010000034.1 GCF_012650175.1 Sphingomonas sp. S2M10 | reverse complement strand
CTCGGCATCTCCAAGCCAACACTCTACGCCTATGTGCGATCGGCCGAGACCAAGCCGGTAGCCGCGTAGCGACGCTCGCCGACAAATAGCGCGATCAGAATGCCGCCACTTAGCGCGAGCGTTTACACATAGCGAAATGACGGGCGAGGAAATTTTCCGCAAGCTCAAGCAGATGGGCGGCGCCTATTTCAACTATCAGCGCCCGACGCTGAGCGGGCTGCTCGCCGGCCGCGAGATGCGCCTCAAGGATCGGATGGAATGGGGCAAGATGCGCATGGACCCGGCCGATATTGCGGATGTTACGGGGTCGACCTACACCTTCCTCGTCAATGGCTTTGGCCCTTACGACAACTGGACGGGCCTCTTCCGACCGGGCGAGCGGGTTCGGCTGCGCATCGTCAATGCTGCGGCGCAAACCAACTTCAACGTGCGCATCCCTGACTTGCCGATGACGGTGGTGCAGGCCGACGGCCAGAACGTCCGGCCGGTAACCGTGGACGAATTCCAGATCGGCGTCGCGGAAACCTTCGACGTGATCGTGACGCCCGAGGACCGCGCCTACAGCTTCGTTTCCGAGGCGATCGACCGATCCGGCATGGGGCGCGCGACACTGGCCCCGCGCGAGGGCATGATCGCCCCGGTCCCGCCGCTCCGCCCGCGCACGTTGCTGACCATGACCGACATGGGCATGGACATGAGCGGGATGGAGGGGATGTCCGGTATGGCGGACGAGAACCCGGTCGCAAAGCGCGGGCCGGATCCCACGTTGATGCAGAATGCCTCGCGCAACCTGTGGAAGCTCACCGGGTGGAAAGAGCCCACCGATCACGGAACGAAGGCGGTAGGCGCTGCGATGGCCGGCATGGCTGGGATGGGGGGCGACCAGATGAGCGGCGCTATGCCAGGGATGGACCATAGCCAAATGGCGGCGGGCGCTGCCGGGATGGCGGGCATGGACCATGGTCAGATGAGCAGCGGCGGCATGGCCGGGATGGATCATGGGTCAGGCGGCAGCATGGACATGAACATGCGCAACCCCAAGAACGCGCCCGGCGTCAAGATGGGGCCGGGAGTGCAGACCATCTCGCCGATGCCGAAGGACCGCACGGGCGAGCCGCCGCAGGGGCTGGAGGACGCGGATCATCGCGTGCTCACTTATCGCGATCTTGTCGCGCTCGACCGCAACCCGGACGTTCGCGCCCCGTCGCGTCAGTTGGAGATCCACCTGACGGGCAATATGGAGCGCTACATGTGGGGCTTTGACGGCCAGAAGATGAGCGACCCTGCCGACCCCATCCCGTTCCGCAAGGACGAGCGCGCGCGCGTCACCCTGGTCAATGACACGATGATGCCGCACCCAATTCATTTGCACGGCCACTTCTTCGAGCTGGTGACCGGACATGGCGACTTCGCGCCTCGCAAGCACACGGTGAATGTGGCGCCCGGCGGTAAGATGACATTCGACGTAACGGCCGATGCGCCCGGCGACTGGGCGTTCCACTGCCACAATCTTTATCACATGACCGCGGGGATGATGCGTGTCGTGACGGTTCGCCCGATGGGCGAGGAGAACCGCGATGCAGCCTAAGTTCCTCTTGATCGCTGGCGGCGCGGCACTTGGCCTCGCAAGTCCGGTGGCCGCGCAGATGGACCATTCCAATATGCCGGGCATGAAGATGCCGCCGTCAAATACGCCAGCGGTGAAAAAGCCGGCCGCTAAAAAGCCGGCCGCCAAGAAGCCCGCAGCGACCAAGCCCGTCGCGCGCAAAGCGTCCCCAAAGCCCGCCGCTAGATCGACACCGCCCGCGAAAACGGGATCGGGGGCCAAGCCCGCTGCGAATCAGCCCGCCAAGCCTCCGGCCCCTGCAACGATCGTTGCCGATCCTCACGCCGGTCATGACATGACGACCATGCCGGGCATGAATACGCCTGGAGCCAACCCCAACCCCAATACCGCGCACGACATGTCGGCCATGCCAAGTGCCTCCGGCGGTGCCGCCTCCGGCCAGCCAAGCACCAGGCAAGGCATGGACCATGGATCGATGCCGGGAATGGGCCAGAGTTCGGGCGCGATGCAAGGCATGCCGGGACACGACATGGGAAGCATGCCCTCAGGCACGGGCGCGGCGATGATCGGCACCAACCTGCAGGCCGGCACCGCTCCGCCGCCCCCCATTCCGACGGATCGTGCCGCGGACCAGGTCTACTCTGCCGCTGCCATGGCGCATTCGCAGCAGCATCTGCGGTCGATGCACGGCGGGCAGAATTTCTCGCAGGTCATATTCAACTTGGCTGAAGTCCAGATCCGGGATGGTCGCGATGCTTATCGTTGGGATGGCAGCGCCTGGTACGGTGGCGACGTTAATCGTCTGGTTCTTAAAACCGAGGGCGAAGGGAACTTTGGGAGAAGCTTGGAAAGGGCGGAGCTGCAGGCGCTCTACGCACGGGCAATCGGACCCTATACCGATTTTCAGGCAGGGATCCGGTACGACTTCAAGCCTAATCCCTCGCGTGTTTACGCGACAGTCGGTTTTGAGAGCCTGGCTCCGGGTTTCTTCGATGTCGAGGGCGCACTGTTCTTGTCTAGCAAGGGAGACGTGCTGGGCCGCGTTGAAGGCTATTACGATCAGCGCATCACCCAGCGGCTGATTCTCCAGCCTCGTGTCGAAGCTGAGTTTGCGGCGCAGGACGTTCCGGCAGACCGGATCGGTTCGGGCTTGTCGGATATCGAGCTTGGCTTGCGGCTGCGCTACGAGGTGAAGCGAGAGTTCGCCCCCTATATAGGTGTTTCGTACGAGCGCAGAGTGGGCCGTTCTGCTCGTTTTGCACGCGAGGATGGCGAGGATGCGATATCCACCAGCCTCGTTCTGGGCATTCGCACATGGTTTTGAGGCCGACTAGTCTTGTCGGGTTGGCTGAGGTCAAGAAGGAGAAGTCGATGTTCAAGACAGTAACACTTCTGGCTCTGGCCGCGACGTCGGCGAGCCCCGCTTTGGCTCAGCAGCAGATGCAGGGCATGGACCATTCGAAAATGCAAGGCATGAACCACGACAACATGCCTGGCATGAACACGCCTTTCATGCCCGCCGAAATGGCGATGCACGAAAAGATGATGAAGGCCAAGGGCGCTAATGCGAGCGAGACGTGGGTCCGCAAGATGATCGAGCATCACCGCGGTGCGATCGCCATGTCGCAGATCGTTCTCCGGGAGTCGCCCGATGCGAAGACCCGGCAAATGGCCCAGAAATCGATTGCCGAGCAGAACAAGAGCATCGGTGAACTCCAGGCGATGCTCCGGTCGATGGGCAAGCGTCCTCAGTAATAAGCCTCGTTCCTCCCGCCCCCAGCGAGGAGACGGGAGGAACGACCAAGGAGATTTTTCCATGAAGTCAGCGTTGCGATTTGCGCTTACTGCCGCAGCCTTGTTGGTTCCGGTTGCCGCCAGCGCGGCTACCCCGATCGTTATGCACCGCGACCCCGGCTGCGGCTGTTGCGCCAAGTGGGCGGCGCAGGTGCAGCAGCAGCTCGGCCGTCAGGTGCGCGTCGTCGATGATCCCAACCGCCCGGCGCTGCAGAAGCGCGCGGGCGTTCCCGCGGACGTCTCGTCCTGCCACACCGCAATCGCCGATGGCATCGCTTTCGAGGGCCACGTGCCGATCGCCGACATGAAGCGGGCTCTTTCGACCCGGCCCAAGGGCGTGCGAGGCCTCGCGGTCGGCGGCATGCCGTTCGGCTCGCCAGGAATGGAAGTGCCGGGCGTCAAGGCGCAAGCCTATGACGTGGTCGCCTTTGGTCCCAGCGGCCGCCGCCTGTTCGCCCGCCACGGCAGCTGATCGGCCGATGTTTTTTGGCGGAGTGGCATGACGCGGTCGCCGCAGCCAGCGTAGCTGTGGCGTCCAGTCCGTCTTGAAGAGCAGACGGAAAGTTTCACAAAGGAAGCTGGGCAGGTGAGGGAAGAAGGCGCGGCGTGCGTAAACTGGATTGAAACAACACGGTTCAAGGGGTTGGGTGATGGGCGGTAAACGAGGCGGGGCTTTCGCTCTACTCCTTGCGGTTGCAATCTCAGTAAGCACGTCGGCATCGGCGCACGAAGATCACGATGCGCTCGGGGCCGGTCCCGGGCCGGCCGCTAGCAGCGCAGCCGAGACGCAGAAAGCAGATGGGGCGGACGCTGGCGACGGCCACATGGGCATGGGCTCTATGTCGACCGTGGACATGAACATGGGCGGCCGCGACATCGCCGGCGACGACATGGACATGGGCGGCATGCACGAGGAGACCGCCAACAAGAACAAGACTTTCGGCGAACGGCTTGTGAGCTGGCTGGGGCGGGTGCATACCATGGTCATTCATTTTCCCATCGCCCTGTTCATCGGTGCGTTCGGGGTGGAGCTGTTCGGGTTGTGGCGCCGCAACCGGGATTATCAGCATGTCGCACACATAATGCTGGTCGTCGGCGCGCTGGGAGCGATCGTGGCGGCGTTCCTGGGCTGGTTCGCAGGCGGGTTCTACCTGACCGACCGCAACCCTATCCTGATGACGCATCGCTGGCTCGGGACATCGATCGCGGTCTTCGGCGTCGTGCTGGCTTGGATGGCAGCCCGCCACCGCAAGGGTCCCGAGCGGTCGCGGTCGTTGTATTGGGTGGTGCTTGGCCTGATGACGCTCGCGATCTCAATTCAGGGGTTCCTCGGCGGAACCTTCATGCATGGCGGAATAAACCACTTGGCGTTCTGAGGGGCCCGACGCTTAGTAGCCGCTCGCGTGTTGGCGCGGTTCGAAGGAGAATGCGGCAGCGCCGACCTTCGTGCCGTAGGATGCCGCCAGCGATCCCGGCTCCGCTCGGGCGTGTCGAGGAACCCCGACCCTGATAATAGCACACTGTCTCGATGCACTCGCGCGCGAGCCACGGGATCGTGGTACGGGATCATCGAACGGAGAAAGGCCGTGTCGCCGATCGTCGTGTGGATACGAATAAGCGCGAAGCAGCCGAAGAAGATGACAAGCGAGCCGGCGATCAGCGCTTTGTTGGCGGTGTTCGCTCGTCGCACCGCCAATGGCTCCCGCTACGTCGGCGGTACGCTCCGAGCGGAATACAGCCCGGCGAGGGCGGATGACAATCCACTGTCGCGGTCGCGCAACAGGTTATGAATTGCGGTCGCAGCGATCGCCGCTTGTCCGGCTGCGACGCTGATCTGATCGAGCCCTTCCACGACGTCGCCGACTGCGTAGAGACCCTTAACCGAGGTTTGTTGGTGGGCATTGGTTAGCACGCACCCGGATTCGCTGAGCTGTGCTCCGAGCAAAGAGGCAAGCCGCGTCCGAGGTGATGAGCCGAGTGCGGGGTAAAGCGTGTCGAATTGTAGCTCCAAGCCATTGGCCAGCCTCACCTCGACACACTCGCCAAGACGCAACTGCCCGACAGGCGAGGGGGCGACATCAATGCCCTGCTGGTCCAGCTTGGCAAGTTCGGTCGGCCCAAGATCGAGCGAGCGTTCGGCCAGAAGCGTGACCTTGGCCCCATAAGCCCTCAGGAATTCGGCTTCTTCAGCACCATGACCATCGCCGCCGAGCACCGCCACGTTCATGCGCCGGGCCTCATAACCATCGCAGATCGGGCAATAGCGGAGAAGCCCACGCGCCACGCCGATGTCATGCATCGCATCAGGCATCTCGGGACGCCGGTTGACGACGCCCGTCGCAAGGACAACGGTCCGCGCATACAGGACGTTCAGTTCGCAGCTTGCCGAGAAGTGGTCGCCTGACGCGACGATTGCGTCAATCTCACCTCTCTGGACCGTACCGCCATATTCGCGCAGCTGAGCCTGCAAACGGGCAAGAAACGTGACGCCGGAAATGCCGCCGGGAAATCCTGGCAGGTTGTGCGAGCGCGGGATGGACGCGGCGCGCCCTGCCGCCGCATCGTAGACGACGCAGCTCCTGAGAAACCGCGACAGATAGATCGCGGTCATGAGGCCCGCTGGACCACCGCCCACTATCAGACAGTCGATGACCTCCTCAGGATCTCCAGTCCAGCCCTGATCGGTCAACCGCAACCTCATCATTACCCCGCGCATGCGCCTATCAGGCCCGCGGCCACAGTTGGTTTCAGGGGAGACGCAGTGAAAAAGCGCTCCATGCTCCCTTCTGAATACGCGCTGCCACCGCCGACCCCTCATCGAGAGCGGTGCGTCGGCACGAAAAAAGATCGTGAGGGGTGACTCGTCCAGCTGCGTAATACAGGTGAGCCCAATTGAAATGGAGATTACCTAAATGCGCCGCTTGTTCATCACGACTGCCGCCGCCGCCCTGTTCTTCGTAGGCGGCGTGGCGAACGCGCATCCGAAGCTGGTGTCCGCCAGTCCCGCTGCCAACGCGGCGGTCGCGACCCCCGAGAAGATCAGCCTCCAGTTCAGCGAGAAGCTCGTGCCGGCTTTCTCTAAGGCCGACCTTACCATGGCCGCGATGCCTGGCATGGCGGCCATGAAAATGCCCAGCAGCGCCGCAGTCGGCGCCGATGGCCGGACGCTCACCATCACCCCGAAGCAGCGTCTCCCGCGTGGACGCTACAGCGTCGACTGGCAGGTCGTCTCTGGCGACACACATAAAATCACCGGCAGCTACAATTTCACGGTGAAGTGAGCGAATGCTCGACTGGCCGACCGTCGCCATCCGCTTGGCGTTGTACCTGGTCCTGGCGGCGCTGTTCGGCCTGTCGGCCTTCAGCCTCTACGGCCTTCGCCTTGGCGAGCGCGATGATGCAATCGCGCTGCGGCCTTGGCTCACGGCAAGCGCGGCGCTCGGGTTGCTTCTCTCGGCCGCTGGCCTGATCCTCATGGCCTCGGCGATGGCCGGATCTCCGTTCTGGCCGATCGATCAGGCTGCTGCGGCCGCGCTGCTCGGAGGGTCGGCGGTTGGCACCGCCTGGAAGGTGCGTATGGTGGCGCTCGTCATCGCCGGCGGTGCAGCCCTGCTGGCGCGAGGCAGAGCATCATGGCTGGCTATGGCCATGATTGCGGCAGCCGCGGCATTGGCGACACTCGCGTGGAACGGGCATGGTGCCGCGAGCGAGGGAAGCACGGGATGGCTTCACCTCACTGCGGACATCCTCCATCTCCTTGCTGCCGGTCTGTGGGTCGGGGCGCTGTTCGGATTGCTTCTCCTGATGGCGCGGCGCGCCGAGGAGATCGATGCTGCGCACCTTCGACTGACCCATCGCGCCCTGCACGGGTTTGGCTCCGTTGGTACGCTCGTTGTTGTTACCCTGGTGGTAACTGGTTTGATCAATAGTTGGCTGCTCGTCGGGCCGACCAATTTTATGGCTCTGGGAACGACACTTTACGGCCTGTTGCTGCTCGCCAAGCTAGCCCTGTTCGCCGGGATGCTGGGGCTCGCTTCCCTCAATCGGTTTCGCCTCACGCCGGCCTTTGAGCGCTCGATTGCCATGAACGACCATCGCGGGGCGCTTAGGGCGCTGCGGGTCAGCCTCGCGATCGAGACAGCCTGCGTAATCGGCATTCTGGCGCTCGTGGCATGGCTAGGCACCCTCGCGCCACCCGCGTCGGGCATGTAAACGCTATGGACCATCCGCCCACACAAGCGCCGCCCAGGCCTTCCACCTTCTTTTACCCACTTGCGCGGCTTAACCCTCGCCTCCCAAGATACCCCCCGCTTGGACTGAGCTTACGTGTCCGACGCCCTAAGTCGCCCACAGGTGCTTGCGGGACTGTCGCCTCGCGCTGCAAAGCTGAGTGTACGAGAGGATTGGTCCGGGATGGTCATTACGTTGAGTGCGCGGGACAAAAAGCATGCCTGTCGCGAGGCAAGCTCTTGATGATCCTTCATCCAAATGTTGGATTTTGAATGAACAAGCCGCGTTGACTGAGGGAACAAGGAGCGGCGATGGCCATGAACGAAAGATTGCATTTCTGGGCACCGCGAATGCTGAGTGCCCTTCGGATCGTTGCCGGTCTCGTCTTCCTTGAGCACGGGACGCAGAAGTTCCTGTCCTTCCCGCTTGGCCAAGCGGCAGGTAGTGGCTTTGCATTCGACAACCCTGGGGCATACGCGGGCTTGGTCGAGCTGGCGGCCGGGCTTCTGATCGCGCTGGGCCTGTTCACCCGTCCAGCCGCTTTCCTGGCTTCCGGCACGATGGCCGTCGCCTACTGGATCGCGCACGCGCCGCAGAACGCATTCCCGGTCAACAACGGGGGCGATGCAGCGATCCTCTACTGCTTCGCGTTCCTCTATCTCGTGTTCGCGGGGCCAGGACCTTGGAGCCTGGACGCTTCCCTCCAGCGTCGCGGGGAAGGGGCATGATGGTCGCCGGGCGGATGCCTGCACTGTTCATCGGCCACGGTAGCCCGATGAACACGCTGGAGCGGAACGGCTTCACCGACGCCTGGAAGTCGCTCGGGCGAACACTGCCCCGTCCCCGTGCACTGCTGGTCGTCTCGGCCCATTGGTATTTCGGTGCGACCGCGGTGACGGCCATGCCGAGACCTCGAACGATCCACGATTTCTACGGCTTCCCGCAGGCGCTGTTCGACTTCGACTATCCGGCACCCGGCGCGCCGGACGTGGCGCAGGAGATTGCGGAAGTGGTGAAACCGGAATGGGTTGGTCTCGACCGCGATCAGTGGGGGCTCGATCACGGCACCTGGTCCGTGCTCGCGCACCTCTACCCGCAAGCCGACGTGCCCGTGGTGCAACTTTCGATCAATGCGCTGCGCCCGCTCGAATACCATGTGGACATCGCCGCGCGGCTCGCCGCGTTGCGCGACAGCGGCGTGGCGATCCTCGCCAGCGGCAACGTCGTCCATAACCTACGAGAAATCCAGTGGGACCAGCCTAACACAGCATTCGATTGGGCAGAGCGGTTCGACGACGCCGTGGTAGCGCAGCTCGCCGACGCGCCAAGCGACATTCTGAGGGTGCGGGAGCATCCCGACTACGCGCGCGCCGTGCCTACGCCCGACCACTTCGTTCCGCTCCTCTACCTGGCAGGCCTGGCGGCCGCTGAGGACGCCCGGCCGGAACCGATCGTGCGCGGCTTTTCGATGGGTTCGATCTCGATGACATGCCACGCACTCGGCGCGAACCTACCGGTCGAGACGGACGCAGAGGACGCCGCGACGCTGCCGCGCGACGTTCCCGCCGATCAGACGAATATCTGACCTACGCGGCTACGAAGTGATGGATTCATTGTCATGAGCTCTCCGCCTCCAGAGCGACCGCTGCCCTATAAATGCACCCCTGTGTTCGACGAGAACACGCTTCCGGCCGGGCTGCGAAAAGAGCATCGCACTAAGCCTGGGGTGTGGGCGCCATTCGAGTGCGCGCCGGGCGATTGCGCTATCATGTTCTCGACCCGGCCTCGGAAACCATACTCGATCCCGATTGTCCTGGCTTGGTGCTCCCGGACCAACCACATTTTGTCGAACCGTTCGGACCGATGCGAATGCAGGTCGAGTTCTATGACCGGATGCCCGCACACGCCGCGGGTTAAGGCTGAAAAGCTGGCCTGTTAACGTTTTCAGAGACAAACGAACGAGGGTAGCAAGTCATGATCGATGGCAAAAGCAGTGAAGCCGGCAGCGGCCAGGGTGGCGGCGGCGTCGTTCTGATCACGGGTGCGAGCGGTTTCATCGCCGCCGCGCTAATTGCCCGGCTCGGCGAACGCTACACGGTTGTCGGCCTTGATCGTGCCGGTCCTCCAGACCCGCCGCCGCCCGCGGCGGCAATCGACTTCGATCTCGGCTCTGACGAGGCGGTGGGCGCCGCGCTCGAAGAGGTGCGCGCGCGGTACGGCAACCGCATCGCCTCTGTGATCCACCTAGCCGCCTATTACGATATTACGGGCGATCCCAATCCGCTCTATGACAAGGTCACCGTGCAGGGCACCCGCCGGCTGATTGACGGGCTGCAATCGTTCGAGGTCGAGCAATTCGTCTTCGCCAGCACGATGCTGGTTCATAAGCCGACTTCCACACCCGACGAGCGCATCAACGAGGACTCCCCGATCGGTGCGTCCTGGGCGTACCCACAGTCCAAAGTCGATGGCGAGGCGTTGCTGCATGAGCATCACGGGAACATCCCGGTCGTCTATATGCGCGCCGCCGGAGTTTACGACGACGACGGACGCTCGGCGTTTCTTGCGCAGCAGATATCGCAGATTTACGAGCACCGTCTGATCTCGCACTTTTATCCCGGCATGCTGTGTGCGGCACAGTCATCGGTGCACCGCGACGATTTGGCCGATGCCGTGCTTCGCCTGGTCGATCGGCGGCACGAACTTCCGGCGGAGCTGCCACTGCTCATCGGCGAGCCCGACGCGCCCGGCTATGCCGAGATCCAGGACATCGTCGGCGAGGCGCTCCACGGCGAGGGCTGGAAGACGATCCGGATTCCGCAGCCGCTCGCGAAAGCCGGGATCATCCTACAGAACGAAGCGCTCGGCAGCGACGACTTCATCCAGCCCTGGATGATCGACAGCAGCAACGACCACTATATCCTCGATATCTCCCGCGCGCGTTCGCTGCTCGGATGGGAGCCGAAACATAGTCTCCGCGACACGCTGCCCGCGATCGTTGCGGCGTTGAAGCGCCATCCGCGGGCCTGGTATCGGAACAACAAGCTCAACGAGAACCTGGTTGCCTGGCACGATAAGCCAGAGGCCGAACCTGTAGCGCCGAGCCATCAACCTACGGCGGCAGGCGCCGGGATGGCCGGCATGGATCACGGGGCTGTGGACCATAGTAGCATGGACCATGCAGCCATGGGGCACGGCCCTGGCGCGGCGGACATGGCGATGTCCGGCCACGGTGCACACGGCGATCACATGGCCATAATGGACCGGGACGAGCGCCGTGCGCGCTGGGCTCTTTACGCGAACATCGGTCTTGGGCTGTGGCTCGCCTCCAGCCCGCTCATATACGACTCCGTGACCACGCAGAGCGTCGGCGAGGCCGCGCGCTTCGTAACGATTGATCGCGGGTTGCCGTCGATTGAGTGGCGGGCGAACGCGCTGGCCATTAGCGATGTCGTCAGCGGCCTCGCCATCGCGCTGTTCGGTGCGCTGTCGCTGTCGGCCAGGACCAAGACCTGGGCGCAATGGGCGGTGGCGTTCGTCGGCATTTGGCTGTTCTTCGCCCCGCTAATCTTCTGGAGCCCGAGCGCTGCTCAGTACAACAACAACCTGCTCATCGGCTCGGCCGTGATTGCCCTGTCGGTGCTCGTGCCGATGATGCCGGGCATGAGCATGGCGGGCATGATGGACCCCAAGAACATCCCGCCTGGCTGGACCTATTCGCCGTCCACTGACGCGCAGCGGCTGCCGATCGTCGCCATGGGCCTGATCGGCCTTCTCACCTCGCGCATCCTGACCGCTTACCAGCTCGGGCACATCGATACAGCCTGGGAGCCGTTCTTCGTCGGATCGCTGACCGACCCGCGCAACGGCACTGAGGAAATCATCACTTCCGACATGTCGAAGGCGTGGCCGATCGCCGACGGCGGTCTCGGCACCATCAGCTACGTGCTCGAGATCCTGATGGCAGTGATGGGAACCCGCGATCGCTGGCGCACCATGCCGTGGATGGTGACCTTCTTCGGCATTCTGGTCATCCCGCTCGGCGTCGTCAGCATCTACTTCATCATCAGCCAGCCGATCGTCATCGGCACGTGGAGCACGCTGGCGCTGATCGCCGCGCTCGCCATGCTGATCATGATCCCGTTCGCGCTCGACGAGGTGATTGCGATGGGTCAGTTCCTTCTCTGGGCGCGCCGGCAAGGCAAACCGCTGATCCGCACCTTCTTCCAAGGCGACGCGATCGCGGCCGGCGGAGAGGACACCTCGGACGCGATGGCCTCGCCAAGCACCTTCTGGGCGGACGCGAAGAAGGGTCTGACCCTGCCATGGACGCTGACTGCGAGCATCGTCATCGGCGTCCTGCTGATGCTCACCCGGGTATTGTTCGGCACGGAAGGCGGGATGGCGAACAGCGATCACGTTGTGGGTGCGCTGGTCATCACGGTCGCGATCATCGCCACAGCGGAGGTTGCCCGCGTGCTGCGGCTGATCAATGTCGCGTTCGGAGCCTGGCTCGTGGCCGCGCCTTTCCTCCTGGACGGCGTTGGTCACCTTGGTGCCGTGGCCTCGGTCGTAGCGGGCATTGCGCTCGTCGGCCTCAGCTTTCCAAGGGGGAAGCGCAGCGCCGAGCATTATGCAGGCTGGGACAAGTACGTGATCTGAAAGTATCCTCGATCACTGCTGGCTCCATTGCGGACCTTGATCGCGCATCGCACCGTCTCGCGTGCCTTCGTCGCCGCTTTCTTGCGTCGTTCAATCGGGACTGGTTCACGGTCACGATCTGTCGCCGGCGACGATCGCCCGTTGACGCGGCGATGTTCATCATCGGCTGCCTTGGTGATCGCGCCCTCCGCCCAATACTGCTAATGAGAGCTGTTCGCATAGTGCGCGACGAGTAAAGCTTGGAGACGATCACCCATATGCCGTCACTTCGGGTCGCGCTGATTAAGCCTGCACTCGCGCTGGTCGCGTCGCTTATGCTGCTGTTGATTCCCGCTGCGGCGACGGCCGATCCCGGCGACGTGCAAACCGCTTGGCGTCTGCTCGATTATATGGCGGTCGATTATGGCGGTGCGGTCGCCAACGGCGCGGTCACAAGTGCGTCCGAATACGCGGAGATGACGGAGTTCGCCGCAGGCGTGTCCACCCGCCTGCGCGCGCTCCCTGCGACACCTGAGCGGCAATCCCTGATCCAACGGGCTTCGCAGCTCCAAGGCGTGATTGCCCGCAAGGGCTCGGCCCAACAGGTCGCGGCGCTCGCCTACGGGCTCGCCGCCGATCTGCTCAAGGCCTATCCGGTTCCGCTCGCCCCGGACAAGACACCGGACATCTCCACAGCAGGAGCGGTTTTTCGACAATCCTGCGCGTCCTGCCACGGCATGACAGGCAACGGGCACGGTCCCGACGCCGCCAAGCTCGACCCGCCACCGATCGCCTTTACTGATGCCGAGCGAGCGCGCCAGCGCAGCGTGTTCGCGCTCTATCAGGTGATAAGCCAAGGCATCGACGGAACCGCGATGCAGAGCTTCGTCGATCTGTCTAGCGATCAGCGCTGGGCGCTCGCGTTCCGCTCCGGCAGCTTCGCCTCCACCGACGCACAAGCGGTCGAGGGTGAGCGGCTGTGGAAGTCGGACGCGAGCTTGCGGGCACGAATTCCCGACCTGAAAACCCTGGTCGCGCTCACCCCCGCCGCGCTTGCGGGCAGCATCGGGCAGGTGAAAGCCGACGCGGTGCTCGCCTATCTGCGTCGCCACCCCGATCAGGTGATGCAACAAGCCCCAAGCCCGCTCGCCGTGGCGCGCGCCAAGCTTGCGCAAAGCCTCGCCGCGTTCCAGCGCGGCGACCGGCGCGCTGCAAAGGAACTGGCGCTGTCCGCCTACCTCGACGGGTTCGAGCCGATCGAACCGACGCTCTCGGCGCGCGACCCGAACCTCATGTCCCGGATCGAAGGCGCGATGGGAGAATATCGCGCCGCTGTGGAGAGCAGCACGTCAGCCGATGACGTGACCGAACGAGTGGCAGTGCTGGGCGGCCTGTTCGATGATGCCGAGGCCGCGCTCGCGCCCGACGCCGCGACGCAGGCGTCCACCTTCTTGGGAGCCTTCACGATCCTGCTGCGCGAAGGGCTGGAAGCTCTCTTGATCGTGGTGGCCATGATTGCGTTCCTCCGCAAAGCGGAGCGGCCGGAAGCCATGCGCTATGTGCATGGTGGCTGGGTCGGCGCGCTCGTCGCCGGCGGGATTACCTGGGCGGTTGCCACCTATGCGATCGGTATAAGCGGCGCGAGCCGGGAACTGACGGAAGGGTTCGGCTCGCTGTTCGCGGCCGTGGTCCTGCTCTCGGTCGGAATCTGGATGCACGGCAAGGCACAAGCTGATCAATGGCAACGCTATATCCGCGAGAAAATGTCACGGGCGCTATCGGGCGGGTCGGGATGGTTCCTGTTCGGGCTCGCATTCCTGGTTGTCTATCGGGAGGTATTCGAGACGATCCTTTTCTACGCCGCGCTCTCGACACAGGGGAACACCGCGATGCTGCTGGCCGGGGCCGGCGCAGCGATCAGCCTTCTCGCCGTCATCGCCTGGGCAATGCTCCGCTACAGCCGGACGCTGCCGATTACGCAGTTCTTCCGCTACAGCTCATGGCTGATGGCCGCTCTGACGGTCGTGCTGGCCGGTAAGGGAGTCGCTGCTCTCCAAGAGGCGGGGATCATCGACATAGCGCCGCTCGCCAGCGTGCCACGTATCTCGATGTTGGGCCTGTTCCCGACATTTCAGTCGGTGCTGGCACAACTCCTGATGCTTGCCGCGATCATGATCGGGTTCGCCTGGAACCGCCGCGCCAAGCCGCGGACGGGCGGGCCGCTAGCCTAGCGGCAGGGCAGGTGACGCCCCTCTCTAAAGCGTTGCTGCCAACCCTGACCGTGCATAGCACCGTCTCACGCGCCTTGGCTCGCAATGTAACGGGAGGGCGGCGGGGAAAGCGCCGCCCTCGGGCCATTTACGCGGCCATCTTGTCGCAAGCGTCGGCGCACTTGCGACACGCGGCGACGCAATCCTCCATGCCGTCCAGCCCTTCGCAGCTCGACGCGCACGCCCGGCAAATCTCGGCGCACTCGCGGCAGATATGCCGGTGGTGCTCGGACTTGCGCGCCATGAAGTCGATCGCGACACTGCAAATCTGAGCACAGTCCAGCATCAGCTTCATGTGCTGAGGCTCGGCGTGTCGCCCGCCCGCCTCCAGGCAGTGATTCATCGCCATGTGAAGGCAGGTGATGTGGCATTCATGGCAGGCGTCGATGCACGCCTTCATCTCGGGATCGATCTGATGCATTGTCTTTCCTTCCATATGCGCCCCCCTCCCCTTGTATATACGCGGTACTTGGCGCTATCCCTCGCCGCGGTTTGGACTTCACCGTCCTTACGGCTCGGACCATCGTCCAAGGTCAACCCTTTTCTTTAGCGCAACGCAGACTCACATGTTCCACTCCGATCGCAAGATCGGGCAATCCGGTCGATCTCCGCCCGCGCAGCGACGCGCCAGATCTTCGAGCGACTTGCGCATCGCTCGGAGCTCGTGCTCCTTGCGCTCCATCTCCGCGGCTCGTGCAAGCGCGAGGGCCTTGACCTCACCACTCGCCCGATCGCCGTCCTGCCACAGCGCGACGAGCTGGCCGATCTCCGAAATTGGAAAGCCCAGATCGCGTGCGCGGCCGATGAAGCGCAACATGTGGACTTCGCGTTCGTCATAGTCGCGGTAGCCGGAATCACGCCGCGTGGCCTTCGGAATGAGGCCGATCGCCTCATAATGGCGGATCATCCGCTGGCTGACGCCCGAAGCTTTGGCCGCCTGTCCTATATTCACGTATCGCCTCCTCAAGCCGCTGTCGGACGCCAACGGCGAAGCGTCAGAGCATTGGCGACGACGCTGACACTCGACAGCGCCATCGCCGCGCCGGCGATCACCGGGCTTAGATACCCGAACGCTGCCAGCGGGATGCCGACCAGGTTGTAGATGAACGCCCAGAACAGCCCCTGGCGGATCTTGGAATATGTCCGTTTGGAGATGTCGATCGCGTCCGCGACCAGGCGCGGATCGCCCCGCATCAGCGTGATGCCCGCTGCGTGCATCGCAACGTCTGTTCCGGTTGACATGGCGATGCCGACATCTGCTGCAGCGAGGGCAGGGGCGTCGTTGACGCCGTCCCCGACCATCGCGACCGTGCGGTCCCCGCCCCGCAATGCTGCTACCGCATCCGACTTTCCTTCCGGCAGGACATTGGCAACGAAATCGTCGATGCCGAGCTTGGCCGCCGCTGCGCGGGCGCTTCCCGCATTGTCTCCGGTCAGCATCACGCTGCGTATGCCACGGCCATGCAGCGCCGCCACGGCAGCAGCGGCGGAAGCCTTGACCTCGTCGCCGAACGCCAGAAGGCCGAGAAGGCGGCGTTCGGGCGCGCGTTCCGCGACCCAGGAGACCGTCCGTCCCTCGGCTTCCAGCCTGGCCGCCTCACTCGCCAGCGGTGTCATCACGATAGCTTCGTCGTCCATCAAGCGCGTGCTGCCGAGGATCAGGTTGCGGCCGTTGACGTCTGCAGCAACCCCGCGGCCGGGCAGGCCGCGCATCCCGTTGGCGCGGGCGGGTTCGACGCCTTCCGAGCTGGCCCACGCCAAGACGGCCCGGGCGAGCGGATGCTCGCTTCCAGCCTGAAGCGCCGCGGCGAGCGCGATCAGCTCGGCGCGTTCGGCCCCCTCGGCCGGCAGTGCGGCCAGCAGCGAGGGCTTGCCCTCGGTCAGCGTGCCGGTCTTGTCGAACGCGACGATGTTGATGCGGTGCGCGGTCTCCAGCGCCTCCGCGTCCTTGATGAGGACACCGGCCCGCGCGGCAACGCCCGTGCCGGCCATGATCGCGGTCGGCGTGGCCAGGCCGAGCGCGCACGGACAGGCGATGACGAGCACCGCGACCGCGTTCAGGATCGCGACTTCCACTCCGGCGCCGGCGATCAGCCATCCGGCGAGGGTAAGCGCGGCTATGACGAGGACGATTGGCACGAACACGGCGCTGACCTTGTCGACGAGCCGCTGGATCGGAGCCTTGGCGCCTTGCGCGCTTTCGACCAGGCGCACGATGCGGGCGAGGGTGGTCTCAGCCCCCACCGCCGTCGTCTCGACCAGGATGAGCCCGTCCGCGTTGATCGATCCGCCGGTCACTGGGTCTCCAGCGGCCTTGGCGACCGGAAGGCTCTCTCCGGTGAGCATGGATTCATCGACATGGGTCGCTCCCTCGATCAGTCGTCCATCGACGGGGATGCGCTCCCCGGGCCGGACGCGGACGCGGTCACCCGAGCGCACCTCCGCCAGGGCAATCTCTCGTTCGCTGCCGTCGGTGCCGACAACGCGAGCCTGGTCGGGCCGCAGCGCCATCAGCGCGCGGATCGCCTCTCCGGTCTGACGCTTGGCGCGGCCTTCGAGCCATTTGCCGAGCAGGATAAGGGTGATGACGACGGCCGAAGCCTCGAAGTAATAATGCGCATCCATGCCGTGCATCGGCGCGAACAGCAGCTGGTAGAGGCTGAGCCCGTAGGCGGCCGATGTGCCGATCGCGACCAACAGGTCCATGTTGCCGGTTCGGGCGCGCGCGGCCTTCCAACCCGCGCGATAGAAGCGCGCGCCCAGCCAGAACTGCACGGGCGTCGCGAGCAGCAGCTGGATCCAGCCCGGCACCGCCACCTCGATACCGAACGGGGCCAGCAGCATCGGAACGACCAGCGGCAGCGACAGCGCCGCGGCGATCAGCACGTGGCGGAGCTCTCTTGTTGCGGCTGCGTCGCGGCGGGCGTCCTCGGCGCTTCGTTCCGCCTCCGCCGATCCGGTGCGCGCGAATGCGGTGTAACCAGCGCTTTCGACGGCCTCGACCAAGACATAAGTGGGGACGCCACCCACCGTTTCGATCCGCGCCGTCTCGGCTGCCAGGTTGACACTCGCGGAGCGGACGCCGGGCACTTTCAGCAGCGCCTTCTCGACCCGGCCGACACATGAGGCGCAGGTCATGCCCGTGATCGTCAACTCGGTCGTTTGCGTCAACGGGGTGTAGCCCGCCGCAAGAACCGCATCGGCTACGGCAGCGACATCGGATCGTCCATCGACGAACTCGACGTTCGCGCGCTCCGTCGCGAGATTGACCGAGACGCCGGCGACGCCCGGCACCCCGGCGATGGCGCGCTCCACCCGCCCGACACACGTCGCGCAGGTCATGCCATCGATGGCCAGCGACAGCCTGTCTTCGCTTCTCGCCTGTGTCTGCATTGGCAGCTGCGCCGGGGCGCTCATGGTCGTCTCCACTACTGAGTCGATGGCCTTATCGTCCCTCACATCGTGTCAAGGTCAACAGCTAAATACACCCCTTGACCCTGACACAGTGTCAAACCCCACATCTGCTTCATCCACCTCATGGAAGAACGAAGATGATCGATTTCAAAGTTCAGGGAATGACCTGCGGAGGCTGTGCGCGCGGTGTGACCAGCGCGCTTCAGCGCGTCGATGCCAAGGCCGTCGTCAACGTCGACTTGGCGAGCAAGACCGTTTCGGTAAACTCGACGGCCGATGTACAGCAACTCAAGCGGGCCATAGAGAAGGCCGGCTTCGCGGTGACGCAATAGAGAGCCCTATTTTGCCTGAGGGCTTTCGGGGCGGGCGCGTAAAAGGATTGTGCGTTGATCCGCACGCGCCCGCCTCGCGATCATAAGTGCACCGGCCTGAAACGGTCATGACACCGGCTGAAGCCTCAAAAGTCCGCGTTGTTACTTTATGGGGCGGGCGCGACCTTGACGGTGCATCGCACCGTCTCACGGGCTTTCGCAGCAGCTTCTACGCACCTTTCAATCGCTTCGCGATTAACCGTCACGATTCTGTCGGCCGCGACGATCCCACGGAACGCGGTCGGGCTGGCGCTCTGCATTAGGCGCTGCCCTGCTTCCCAACGTGGTAGGCCGAGCGTTCACGCCGCGATGCGCTGCGCCATCTGCTTGGGCGTCATCGCCATGACCGGGGCTTTGGAAAGAATATGGACAACATGGTCGATGCGGCCGGTCGCCGTGTCCACGCCCTGCTGAAGCACGCCAAGCGCCTTGCTGTAGTCGGGCACGTTGATCGCGCGGCGCGCTCGGCCGCCAAGCCCTCCACGGCACGGCGTAGCAATGCCAGCTCACGGTCCTGACCTTCTATCGCGGCACGCAACCGGTCGAACGCGCGGGCCTGGTCCTGCTCGGGCCGGGCATGGTCGCCCGCCATGTCCCTTGCCCCGGTCGCGCGACAGGGCGCGGACGAGCTGGCGCTGGTCGGCGAAGTCGCGCGGCCGTAATGGAGATGCACGTCGTCGCGATGCCGCGACATGCCGACATAGGCGCTGTGCCGGTCCATGCCGGGGGTGGCGAGGACAGGGGCGCGATCGACCGTCACCCCCTGCGATTTATGGATGGTGGCGGCATAGCCATGATCGACATGGGCATAATCCTTGGTGTCGAACGCGACACCGCGCCCGTCATCGAGGCGCACCGCCATGCCCTCGGGCGATACCCGCTCGATCGGGCGAGCGTGCCGTTCTTGACCCCCATGCCCCGTTCGTTGCGAAGGAACATGATGCGGTCGCCGGTCGCGAACTGGCGTGTCCCCCGCTCGGCCTTCACCGTCACGTCGCCGCCAAGGTCGTCCGACGAACGCCCAGCGCCAGCGCGGCGATCAGGTAGCGCATACAGATCTTGGTCGAAGCATCGTTGGCGGTCCCGTCCGATTGGAGCGGGACCATGCGGTTATTGAGCAGGCTTGCCCATTTTGCGGAGCATCGCATTCAGGGTCGCGATTTCGCGGTTCTGGCTTGTGATGGCTTTCTGCGCCTCGCCCCGGACCTCTGCATTCTGGGAACTGCGAAGCGCGATCTGCGACATCGCGACCGCACCGCGGTGATGCTCGATCATTTTGCGAATCCACGTCTCGCCGGCATCGGCTCCCTTCGCCGCCATCATCTTCTGGTGCATGTCCATCTCGGCCGGGCCGTAGGGGTTGGCCGCGGTTGGCTGCATCATCTTGGAATGATCCATGCCTTGATGGTTCATGCCCTGATGCCCCGCCTGCTGGGCTAGGGCCGGGGTAGCGAGCAAGGCAAGGGTCGCCAGCACGGGTACAATACGCAGCTCGATCTCCTCGGGTCGTGTCAATTTTCTACGCGCCGGAAGCGCGCCCCCCTCATCCGCCGAAGCGATAATCGTTGGGTGGCTTGTCCTATCAGTCGCGCTTCGGTTCAAAGCCGGGGAAGAATGGCCTTCATCTGATCGATCTCGCGGCGCTGCCCCTTGATGATTTCGCCGCATAGCGCTTTCAACTCGGGATCACGGAGCGACGCCTCTTGGCACATCAGGATCGCGCCCGAGTGATGCGGAATCATCGACCGCGTGAACGCCCGGTCTCCGATCGTCGTCTGCGTCCGGATCAGCGCGTAGCTGCCGAGGAAGACCGCGATCGAGCCGATAATTAGTGCGCTGTTCGCCGCCCTGGAAGGAAACATATGGCGCATGGCGAGGATCATCGCGACTACCATCGGCGCGACCATCATCAGCGTCATATAGAACATATTCAGGTTGTTGTAGAAGCTGCCTAAACTGTCGATCATCACGAACATAACGAAATACATGATGATGCCGCTGACGACGGTCTGCACCGCCAAGCTCACATATGCGTTCTTCATCATCGCTACTCTCCCGTGTTGATGCCGCCCGCCCGCATAAGTGCGCCGCGCCGTGTCGCGCGTCGCCGGACAGGCTAGCGCATCCATAACAGTCAGTGGATGATACGTGCGTAATCCATCCACCCCTCACCGATTCGACAAGCCTTGCTGCAGTTCTAGGATACCAAACGGCCCGCGCACGCTTTCTGGACGGTCAACAGCTTGGCGTAGAAGAAGGTGCGTACCCGCGCGGTGTGCCGTTCGGTGAGAGTCGCAAACAGACCACAGGCAAAAACTGCAAGTGCGAGCGTAGCGCCAACAAGTGCGATGTTGCCCGCCGTTGGTGGTAAGCGCTCAGAGCCCACTAACAACGCTGCGGCGAATGCCATGATTGGAAAGTGCATGGCATAGAGTGAAAAGCTGGCTTTTGCTCCATAACCGGCGAACGGTCGCAACCAGCGCGGCGTTGGCGGATTCGCTCGTAGCAATATATATAGAAAAAGTGCGAATGCGCCCGCCAGTGCCAGTTCAAGGCCCTCCAGTCCGACAACCCGCACAACGATAAGTATTGCCGGTAATATGCTGCTCGCAATGATCAGCCAGGTGCGGCCAATCGGTGATCGGGGAAAATTCGTCAGATGCGTTTTGGTCATACCATGAAGCGCAGCACCACAAAGCCAACAAGCAAAGCCGATCAGCATGAATGGCGTAATCCAGGCCAGACCGATAAAAATTAAGAAGATTGACGGGCGACGTTGCCTCCAACTGACGACAATGGCCGGAAACCAGATGTAAAACCAGAATTCATAAGCGAGGCTCCAAAGTGGTCCGTTAGTGCCGAACGGCGCAACCACGATGCCCTGCAAGAAGAGAATGTTGCCTAGCAGCACATGCCACTCGAGCGCGCCGACGACATCCTTGCGCAGCACGTAAGTCTCGGTCGTGCCGAGATGGGTCGATGACTCGAGGGCGTAGAGGCCCACCGCGTCGAGCGCTCCACCGATCACCAATGCCGGCACTAGCACGACCAGCAATCGCGCAAGGCGGTCGATCAGGTAGCTTGACCAATGCCAATCCCCGATCCGTCTGTCGATACTGCGCGCGATCCAGAAGCCGCTGAGCACGAAGAAAAGAATGACGCTTGCATGCGCATAACCAGCCAAAAAATAGCCGGCCGAAGCCGCGACCGAGGCTTGCCCGCAATAATCTTCGATGAGGAGATACCAAGCATGTGCGAACGCGACTACGACTGCCAGGACACAGCGCATGGCATCCATAACCGCAAAAGCGCCCTGACCCGACTTCTGGTCGCCGCGCTCCATGTCTTGCCCAGATTTGGTCGAAAAGCCGTCTCCGCGGCGCGCATCCGTTGTATCCCCCATGCATACGATACGACGGCAGATCGCTTACCCCTCAAACTCGTGCCTTCTTTTTTGCCGAACAGGGTGGGGCCAAGCTGTTACGACAGCGATGCTGCCCGTTGGCGGGCGCGATAGAGACGCGTTTCGGCCGCCTTCTCGCTTATGTCGAGTATCAGTGCGGTTTCGACTTGGCTGATGCCCTCGATAGTCCGGAGGACCAGCGATTCCTTCAAGGTCGTTGGCAACACGGCGATGGCACGTGTCGCCCGGTCCAGTTCCTGTCGATTGGCTACGGCGTCTTCAATCGCGTTTCGGTCTCCCGGGACAGCCTCGGCCTCCCTGCCAATTGGCACCGCCAATGACAAATTGCCGCACGGCGTGCTGGCCACCCATTTAAGGCAATGGTTCATCGCCATGTGAAGGCAGGGCACATGGCATTCGTGGCAGGGCGTCCATGCACGCCTTCATGTCGGGGTTGATCTGGTGCATCTCTCTACCTCCGTGTGAGTCCCCGCCTGCCCCTGATACGCGCGCCGCGGAATCACCCCTTGTCGCGATCTCCGTCGATCGAGGCGATGCTACATCGCCCATCGGCCGAACAGCGTTGCAACTATGATGCCCGCGCCAAGCATTAGGAGCGTCAGCGCCGTCATCGCGACGATCTGCGGTCCGGTCACGCGCGGGCCCGTCCCCATGCCGCTCATCCCTGCCATCGCATCGTGCTTCATGTCCGGCATCGGCGTAGCCGATTGCCGGTCCGCGGCGACCTCGTGCCCGCCATGCCCGAGTACGCGCACCGTGCCCATGCCGTGCTTCAACCGGACGCCGACAAGCCAAAGGTTGATAGGGTAGGCAACGGCGAAGCCGACAAGCGTCGCAAGCGACATGACGCCCCAAAAGCGAAGCGAGTTGGCGTGCATCGCAGCCATGTCCCGGCTCATCAACACCACCATCGTCGGGATCATGCCGGCCATAACGGCATTCATCGAAAGCCATTCGGGGATGAACGACATGCGAAGCGCCCCCCAATAGGAACCGCCCGCCATGTCGCGCATGAACAGCGCCTGGAAAATCAGCAGCCCGAACGCGAAGCCGAACACATATTCCGCAATCACGTCCTGCCACATCGGCAGGCCGAGTGCCGTGGTGATCGCGGCCGCGGCGATGACGCCGGTCGCGTCACCCGCCATGCAATGAATGGCCGACCCGAACGCCTGCTTCCAGAGCGGCCGAACGAAGTCCTCGTGCCGCTCGTTCGCCGGTTCCTGGCAGGACAGGACATAGGCCGCGGCCATGATCGGGCCGCCGTAGAGCGTGACCAGCAGCCACCCCCATTTCATCACCCGCAACTCGGGGTTGCGGGTGAAGGCATCCCACGCGACGTAAGCGACCGATATCGCGGTCAGCACGAACCATCCGATCAACACGGCGTCGAGCCAGGGGGCCGGGGAAGGCATCGTCATGGCAGCTCTCCTCTACATGCTAGAGGATACGTGGCTCCCCGCGCCAGCCCTCGCGCGGGGCGTGTCAGGCGAGCTTGCTGGATACGGCCTTGATCGCCTTCAGCCCCGATCCGAACCGCGCGATGGCCTCGCGGTTCCTCTCCAGCTCGCCGTAAGGGAGGTAGGATATGTCGAGGTCGGCGACGCGGCTGAACGCGGGCCGCTGCAATTGCGCACGAACGTCCGCCTCGCGCGCGTCGGGCGCGACGAGGAACAGTCCCGCGGTCGCGTGAAGGTCGCTACCGCTCAAGGCCAGGTCGAGCAGCCGCTCCTCGTCTTCGCCGAGAACCTCCACGTCCGGGGAATAGCCAATGTAGGTTTCAGCCAAGGGCACTCCTTCGCGTTTTAATTTCGATACTGCGGACGATTTCGGGTCGAAATCGCCGTTGATTTCGGATATCAGTTGATATCTGGTTTTTACTGAGAACGCGGAACCGCCGAAAAGGTTTCGCACGTCTCGCCCGTTGGTTGGAGAACGAACCCATGCCGCTTACGCGCAAGGACACGCAGCGCCAGACGCGGGACCGGCTGATCGCCGCCGCACATACCTCGATCATCGAGGAGGGGGTCGCCGCCATGTCGATCCGCAACATCTGCAGCGCGGCCGGCCATTCGCAGGGTGCCTTCTACTCGAACTTCGCCAGCAAGGACGATCTGCTGGTCGAGATCCTGCAGAGCCATATCCAGGATGAGGTCACACTGCTTCGCGACCTGGTCGCGCACTGCTCCGGCGATGATATCGAGGCAACGCTCCAGGTGCTGGCCGCCCGGCTCGCGAAGCTGGCCGGTGAAGCGCAATGGTCGCTCCTCTCGATCGAATTGCAGCTTCACGCGCGGCGCGATCCGGCTTTCGCCGAGCGGCACCGGGAGGGCAAGGCGGCCTGCTATCGGATGTTCGGTGAACTCGTTGCCGATCTAACGCAACGCTTCGCACTTCGACCGGCCTTGCCGCCGATGCAGACCGGTATCGGTCTTTACGCGGTCTGGATGGGACTGGCGGTGCAGGGCGATGTCGAAGGCGCCATGCCGCGCGACGAGATGCTCGTCGGCTTCTTCCGCGCCATGGCAGGACTGGGTTCGTCGCATGAGGAGCAGGCGTATTCGTGAGCGGGATCGTGTCAGATCGTCGACGCATCGGCTGCGATGAGCACGGACACCCACTCGTCGGCGAGGTGGATGAGCATCGGCGCTTCCATATCCGCTTCCGCGCCCGGGACGCCGACATCGACGAACTCGGCCATGTCAACAATGCGGTCTGGGTGACCTGGATTCAGGATGTGTCGGTGGCGCATTGGCTGACGGCCGCGCGGCCGCAGGATCGCGACCGGTTCGTCGCGGTCGTGCTGCGCCATGAGGTCGACTAGCCTTCGCCAGCCGCGCCATGTCCGCTCCAGGCGAGGGTCGCGAGCGCGAGCGCGCCTGCGAGAGTAGAGGCGATGAAGGCGGGACGTGATTGCCGTCGATACAAGAGGACGCAGAATAGGAGGACAAGGAGCGCGACAAGGCGCGCCTTCAACGCCGCCCCCATGGCCGTCTCATTGATGAGATCACCCAGCAGGGCGAAATCAGGCTGTGTGAGCGGCAGTCCGGACATGGCCGCAGCCTGCACCGCAAAGCCCAACGCAGATAGCAGCAGCCCGAAGCAGGCAAGACAGGCCACCATCGCCCCCATCGGCAGATGCCGCTGCACCGTCCGGCCGCCACCTGGGGCATAGAGCGCGAACAGCGGCAGGCCGAACAAGAGGCCGAGATCGGCGTACAGCGCCCAGCGGATCGCGATGCCTGCTACCTCACTCATTGGCCTATCGCACGATGAAGGCGAGATTGCCCTGGATGCGGTGCGTGTCCATCGAGACGACATGCCAGGTGACCTGATAGGTACCAGCGCCAAGCGGCTTGGCCAGTGTCAGCGCCAACGTCTTGTTACCGCCCTCGACCGCGGTCTTGAAGCCGGTCACCGCCATGCGATGGTTTGGCATGCCGGGCATACCGGTCATCACGATCTCGGCACCAGATAGTCTGGCCATCAGGCCTTCACTGAACGTCAGAGTGATACGCGACGGTGCCGAGACTCTGGCGTTGGCGGCGGGCGTTGAAGACACGAGCTTGGGATGTGCATAGGCCGGAGCCGAAACGCTCAGGCTGACGGCGGCGACAGCTGCGAAAGGCGAAAGGAAGCGCATTCGGGAATTCTCCAGTCATTGACATGAGAGAATACGCAGCTGCAGCCTGCACCCCTCTCAAATTTCTTTTCTGTTCCGAGCCAAGGGGTCGTGGGCCAGAATGCGTATTGTGAAGAGAAGACGGAGAAACACCATGGACCACCTTGACGAAATGCTCGCGAAATTGCGCGATGCCCCAATTGACCCCAGGCTTGCCGGCCTGGACAGCCGCGTCCTGACGGAAATCGCTAGGGTCCAGGCCATGCCGCGCTTGGGCGCAACGACGTTTGGTCTAGCCGCCGCAGTCGCGCTTTTCATCGGCATCGCGGGCTCCGCGGTTCCAATCGGGTCGGCGGACGCGAGCCCGATATCGCCCTTCGATGCGCAGTTGGCGCTCGCGCCCTCGACGCTGCTGGGCTCGCAATGATGCGGGACCGCCGCCGGCTCCTGCTCCTCCTACTGTTGACCTTTACCGCGGCGATCGCCGGGGTGGTGATCGGGCGGATCTATGTGGTCTCGGCACCGCCCGTGGAAAACGAACTGCACGAGCTGCTCCATCGGGATCTCAAACTGGATACGGCTCAGCACGCCCGGCTGGAGTTCATCGAGAAGAATTATGCCATTCGGCGTCAGGCACTTGAAGCCGAGCTGCGCGCCGACAATGCTCGCCTAGCAGAGGCGATTGAGGCGGAACATGGCTATGGCCCTAAAGTCGCGGCGGCAGTGGACCGCTCGCACCAAGCCATGGGCGCGCTGCAGAAGGAAACGCTCGAGCACATCTTTGCAATGCGTGCCGTACTTCGCCCCGATCAGACGCAGAAGTTCGACGACGCCGTAGTGAAAGCGCTGACGGCAAAGTCCGAATGACCATAATTCTCCCCGACTGCTCGGACGGGGAGCTTGCCGCTCTTGCACTCGTCGGCCGGCAGGCCGCTTTCGCCGAACTTGTGCGGCGACACCAAGGCTGGGTATTTCGGCTCGTGCGCAGCCATATAGGTGACGGAGAGGAGGCGCTGGACGTCACGCAGGCAAGCTTCGTCGCCGCCTTCGCCGCACTCAACCGCTATGACGCTGCGCGACCCTTCCAGGTCTGGATGTCCCGGATCGTCATCAACAAATGCCATGACTGGCGGCGCCGGCGCGCGGTCCGGAACTTCTTCTCCATGGCCCTGCCGCTGGGCGAGGCGGATGACGTCGCCGATGAGGCGCCGCTACCCGACCAGGCAATCGGCGCCGAGCAGCAACTGGCAGAGGCGATGAAAGCGATCGCCGCCCTGCCCGCCTCTCTCAAAGACACGCTCATCCTGCGGACGATCGACGAGAAATCGGAAGCCGAAACCGCCGAGATTCTCGGCATCAGCCAGAAGGCAGTCGAGACCCGCCTCTACCGCGCCCGCGCACGCCTCGCGGAAATGTTGAAGAAAGTTTGAGGGGGATGAGGCCGCGCTGCGTATTTCCAATAGGTCCGCCCTCTTTCTTAAAGCTGAGACAACCGAATGATTTCTGCTCTCGACCGCCGCCAGCTCCTTCGCGGCGCGGCCCTCGCCGGTGGCGGCGCCGCCTTGTCAGCCTGGCTGCCGGCCTGGGCGCAGACGATCTCGCCGGGGATGCGGCCGACGCTGCCGACCGTATCGGGCGAAGACATCACGCTGACGATCGCACGGCAGTCGATGAGCATCGACGGTCGCCAGTTCCGGGCAATCGGCGTCAACGGCACGGTCCCTGCGCCACTCATCCGGCTGCGCGAAGGCCAGCGCGTGCGGCTCAACGTCGTCAATCAGCTCGAGGAGGACAGCTCAATCCACTGGCACGGGCTGCTGGTGCCAGCCAAGCATGACGGTGTGCCAGGCGTCTCTTTCCCCGGCATCAAGCCTGGCGGCAGCTATCTCTATGATTTTCCGGTGATGCAGAGCGGCACCTACTGGTACCACAGTCATTCGGGCCTGCAGGAGCAGGAAGGCCATTACGGCCCGATCATCATCGATCCCGCCGGTGCCGATCCGGTCGCCTATGACCGCGAGCATGTCATCGTGCTCGCCGATCACAGCGCGCTCTCGCCGCAGGCGATCTTCCGGCGCCTCAAGGTCAACCCCGGCCATTTCAATTTCCAGCGCCAGACCCTGGCCGGGCTCCTGTCGGGCAAGGATCAGCCGCTCAAGGACCGGCTCGACTGGGGCCAGATGCGGATGGACCCGGCCGACATCTCCGATGTGACCGGATCCACCTACACCTATCTCGTCAACGGCCATGGTCCGATGGACAACTGGACCGCGCTCTTCACCCCGGGCGAACGGGTGCGGCTGCGGGTCATCAATGCGTCGGCGATGACCACCTTCAACGTCCGCATCCCCGGCCTGCCGCTGACCATCGTTCAGGCCGACGGGCAGAATGTGGTGCCGGTCACCGTCGACGAGTTCCAGATTGGTGTTGCCGAGACCTACGACGTCGTTGTCAGCCCAGGCGATGACAAGGCCTACACCCTTGTCGGCGAGGCGATCGACCGCTCGGGCATGGCGCGTGCCACGCTCGCGCCGAGGGCCGGCATGGCCGGCGAGGTTCCCCCCTTACGCAAACGGCCGCTCGCCGACATGAAGGACATGGGCATGGACATGTCCTCGATGCCGGGCATGGAAGGCATGGACATGTCGGGCGGCGCTATGCGGGGCGTCGATCCGACGGCCGAGAAGAACGCGTCCGCGCGCCTCGCGACCGGCGCGGCGGCAGCGATGGCGACCATGGACAATAGCGCCATGGCAGGCATGGATCATTCGGGGATGGATCATGGATCGATGGCCGGCATGGACCACGGCGCGATGGGCGCCGATGGCCAGATGGCGGGCATGGATCATGGCGGGCACGCGATGGGCTCGATGAAGATGCGCGACTTCTCGAACGCGCCGCAGGTGAAGCGCGACCCGAGCGTCCAGACCATCTCGCCGATGCCCGTAGACCGCACCGGCGAGCCCGGCCAGGGCCTCGCCGACGTCGGCCACAAGGTGCTTGTCTACAGGGACCTGATGGCGCTCGATCGCAATCCGGACGTGCGCGCGCCGAGCCGCAGCATCGACATTCACCTCACCGGCAACATGGAGCGGTTCATGTGGTCGTTCGACGGCGAAAAAATGTCGGACCATCACGAGCCGATCCCCTTCATCGAAGGCGAGCGGGTGCGCGTCAATCTCATCAACGACACGATGATGGGGCATCCGATCCATATTCACGGGCATTTTTTCGAGCTGGTGACGGGGCATGGCGATCATGCGCCGCGCAAGCATACGGTGATCGTCCAGCCCGGCGGCAAGGTGACCTGGGACTTCACCGCCGACGCGGTCGGCGACTGGGCCTTCCACTGTCATCTCCTCTACCACATGCATGCAGGGATGATGCGGGTCGTGAGCGTCCGTCCGAAGGGAGACGCGTAATGACCCGCATCCTCACGCCGCTGGTGAGCGCGATCGCCCTTCTCTCCGCCGCGCCCGCCTTTGCCCAGGATCATTCGATGCACGGCATGCCCGGCATGGCGCCGCCGGGCGAAGTGGCGCCGGCGCAGGAGAAGAAGAAGGACAAGGCCGCCGCCAGGCCGCGCGCTCAGACACCAGCGCCGGACGCCACCTCGGCGATGGACCATTCGCAGCACCAGGCCAGTCCTGCGCCGCAGGGAGATGCGGCCGGTCAGCCGCAACCCGCGTCTCCCGCGATGCCGGAGATGCCGGAGATGCCGGGTATGGACCATTCGCAGCATGGCCAGACAACGATGCCGGGAATGCCCGCCATGCCCGGCATGCAAATGACCGGCACGGCGCTTCCGGCCGGCAATGCGCCCCCGCCGCCTCCCCCAAGCGACCACTTCGCCGATCGTGATTTTCCCGGCGGCGAGATGGCGCGCTCGCGCGACATCATGATGAAGGATAGCGGCGGCAACAATTTCGGGCAGGTGCTGCTCAACCTGTTCGAGTATCAGGCGCATAGCGGCCGCGATGGCTATCGCTGGGATGGCGAAGGCTTTTACGGCGGCGACATCAACCGGCTCTGGCTCAAGAGCGAGGGCGAAGGCGAGTTCGGCCGCGGCATCGACAGCGCCGAGGTGCAGGTGCTCTACAGCCGGGCCATCGACCCCTATTTCAATCTTCAGGGCGGTATCCGCCAGGACTTCGGCCGCGGGCCCGACCGCACCTACGCGACGATCGGCGTCGAGGGCCTGGCTCCTGGCATGTTCGAGGTCGAAGGCGCGCTGTTCCTCTCGACCAAGGGCGATGTTCTGGGCCGGGTCGAGGGCTATTACGACCAGCGCATCACCCAGCGCCTGATCCTCCAGCCGCGCGCCGAGGTCAATTTCGCCGCACAGGATATTCCGGAGAACGACATCGGTTCGGGGCTGGTCAACATAGAGCTCGGCGCGCGCCTGCGCTACGAATTCAGCCGCCAGTTCGCGCCTTACATCGGCGTTTCCTATCTGCGCAAAGCCGGAGACACGGCGCGGCTGTCGAGGCTTGCGGGCGAGGACGTCCATGCCACCAGCTTCGTCGCCGGCGTTCGCTTCTGGTTTTAGCATCAGGACGGCTGATGGCGGGGGCGAACAAGAGAGCGGGGCGTTACACTCATACCCAGGTCGGCCGGCGCCGAGCGAAGGAGATACGCCATGGACCATTCGTCCCACATGAACACCCGGAAGATGGGCGCCTATTGGAGCCTTGCCGTTCAGACCGTCATCAGCGGCGTCATCATGTATCTGGTGATGTTCGTCATGATCGACGGGCTCGACAGCTTCTACAACAACCTCAACATGCTCTACATGACGCTGATGATGGTCGCGCCGATGGTGGTGCTGATGATCCTCGCCATGGGGCACATGTTCGCGTCGAAGGCCGCCAACATCGCGCTGATCGCCGCGTCGCTGGTCGCCTTCTTCGGCAGCTTTGCACTCATCCGCACCCAGACCACGATCGGCGATACGGCATTCCTGCGCTCGATGATCCCGCATCATTCCGGTGCGATCCTGATGTGCCGGGAAGCACAGCTGAGCGATCCGGAGGTCATCCAGCTCTGCGACTCAATCAAACGGTCGCAACGTCAAGAAATCGACGAAATGAAGGCCATTCTCGCGCGCCGCTGAGCGTAAAGCGCGGGCTTCGCCTGCCCTTGTGCGCTCGGCCAATGATGTGAGTTGGACCGATGGTCGACACCGGGCGCACGGCGGAAGATATGGAGAGGGAAGTGGCGCGGCTCGCGCCGCTTTTCCTCCGACAGGCTGGCGGGCATGTCCTAACTCTGCTGAATGCCGGCGGGATAGTGTTGAGCTACAACGAAGAGGGCGAGCGTGCCGAATGTTGGCCGCTCGACCGTGTTCTGGCACAGCCGCACCACCTGTTCTACCCGCCAGACGAGATAACGGCAGGACGGCCCCGCGCCGACTTGGACGCCGCTCTGCGCGAAGGCACTCTGGAGCGTGAAGCCTGGCGAGTCTGCGAGAACGGCTCGGAATACCTTGCGCGATTGACCATCACTGCGCTGTTCGAAGACGACGCCCATCGAGGCTTTGCCTGCATCAGCCGGGATGTCACCGACGAGGCGGCGGTCCGGGCTTCAAACGAAACGCGCGAGCAGCATCTGCAATCGATCCTGGCGACCGTACCTGATGCAATGATAATAATCGACGAGGCCGGCGTCATCACCTCGTTCAGCGCTGCTGCCCAGCGCATGTTCGGCTATTCGGAAGCCGAGCTCGTCGGGCAAAATGTCTCCTGTCTTATGCCTCAGCCCGACCGCGACCGGCACGACGAATACATCGCGCATTATCTGCAGACGGGCGAGCGCCGGATCATCGGTCTGGGCCGCGTCGTTGTGGGTCAGCGCCGCGACGGCTCGACCTTCCCGATGCAGTTGTCGGTCGGCGAGGCCGGTGAAGAGGGCCAGCGGCTTTTCACAGGGTTCATCCGGGATCTCACCGCCAAGGAGCAGGATGAGCTCAGGCTCAAGGAACTGCAAGCGGAGTTGGTTCATGTCTCGCGGTTGAGCGCGATGGGTACGATGGCCTCCACGCTTGCTCATGAACTCAATCAGCCGCTCGCCGCAGTGGCGCTCTATCTCGAAACCATTCGGGACATGCTCGCTGTCCAGGATGATGAGCCATTCGTCTCTCTTCGGTCCGTAATGGACGATGCCGCTCAGGAGACGCTGCGCGCTGGCCACATCGTCCGGCGCCTCCGCGACTTCGTCGCACGCGGTGAGGTCGACAAGAGTTTGCACGACCTGCCGCAAGTCATCACCGAGGCAAGCCAACTGGCACTGGTCGGCGCGCGCGAGCGGGGCATCCGTAGCTTCTTCGCAATCGACCCCGCAGCCACGCCGGTCCTCATCGACAGGGTGCAGATCCAGCAGGTGCTCGTAAACCTGATGCGCAACGCCGTTGAGGCCATGGCAGAATCATCGATCCGCGACCTCAAAGTCGCGACGAGTTTGCGTGCCGACGGCCTTGTCGAGGTTACGGTGGAGGATACCGGCCCCGGGATCGCGGAAGAAATTCGCGAACAACTGTTCATGGCGTTCACATCGACGAAGGCCGACGGCATGGGCCTTGGCCTCTCGATCTGCCGGACGATCATCGAAGCACATGGCGGCCGCATCTGGATGGAGCGCTCCGACCGAGGCGGCACGTGCTTTCACTTCACGCTGATCCACGCGCGGGCGGAGGAGGAACATGGGGGATAGACGCATCATTCATCTGGTCGACGACGAGGAGAGCATCCGCAAGGCGGCAAGCTTCGCGCTCAAAACCGCGGGCTATGATGTCATCGCCTACACCTCCGGAGTGGAATTTCTCAGGACAGCGAAGTCCGCCGAAGTAGGCTGCGTTATCTTGGATGTGCGGATGCCTGAAATGGACGGTCTCCAAGTCCAGACCACTATGGCTGCGCGTGGGATCAACATGCCGGTCATCGTCCTGACCGGCCACGGCGATGTGTCGGTAGCTGTGCAGGCTATGAAAGGCGGCGCGATTGACTTTCTCGAAAAGCCCTTCGAGAAGGCTGCCCTGCTCGAGGCCGTGAGGCGCGCTTTCGCTCGTCTCGACGATGTCGACCTTCGCGCGCTGGAATCGTCGGAAGCCGAGGTGCGGGTTGCTGCCTTGACCCCCCGCGAGCAGGAAGTGCTGGAAGGATTGGCGAACGGCTTGCCCAACAAGACGATCGCCTATGATCTGGGTTGCTCATCCCGGACGGTCGAGGTTCACCGCGCCAGCCTCATGGCCAAGCTCGAGGTCCGCAATCTCTCTGAGGCGTTGAGGATCGCCTTTGCTGCCGGGTTCGGTCGCAAGACGTGATAACTGCGCCCTCTACGTAGCGACGAGGATGCCGCATCGTGCGAGCCATTGCCGTGATGCAACAGGTCCTCATGTCGCGCGAGATGTCTTCGTTTTCTGACACACAAGGTGATGGGCGCTACACCATCCTCGTCTCCGACGACGACCCGGGTGTTCGGCGTGCCCTTCAGCTTCTCCTTAGATCCCGTGGCTACTGCGTCTGTAGCTATACAAGTGGTAGCGCGCTTTTGGCCGATTCGCGTGCCAAGCGAGCCAATTGCCTGATTGTTGATTATCGCATGCCGGACATTGATGGCTTTTCGATCCTGCGCCAACTCCGATCGCTGGGCTGGTCCGGATGCTCCATCATGATTTCGGGCTTCCATGACGAGGTTCTCGCCCGCCGCGCTGCCGACGCGGGCTTTGATCACATGATCACTAAACCACTAAGGAGCCGTCTACTCCTCGAGGCAATCGGCCGTCACAGACGCCTCTCGTCGAATGAGTAAATGGACCGCGTCCGACCGCCAACGCTAAAGAGGCCAGGTGGGGACACGAGCACGTCGTTTTTCCAGAGGAAACCAACCCAGCTGCGCCCAAGGGCCTTGCCCGCGGCTGGGCTCATTTGTCACAGCAACACATCTTGGATAGTGGTGGACGGTACGCTTCATATCGATTTACGCGCTCCCCTTATCCGCCTGACGAATTAGCACCTGAAGAGGGCCGTTTCCAAGCTAGTGGCAGGACCACAAGCAGCAGGAGCGACAGGCCGGCAATGCTCCAGAGGACGAGAGGCTGAGCGCCGGGTGCGGCGAAAGCGAGCGCCACGGGCGCCAGTGCCTGCCCGATGCTGGCAGCCGAATGCTGGAGGCCAAGCCTCACCCCTGAGGCCGCCGCAGAACCGCTGATCCAGAAGCTTGTGACCAATCGCAGGCTCGCCGAGCTCCAACCGGCGACCAGGATGAACACGCTCATATCGGCTATGCTTGATGCGAGTGGAAAGGCAACGAGCGCCGCTGCCAGCAAACCGAGCGTCAATCCGGCAAGACGCCCGGGAACCTTCACTAACCAATCGAGCCTTGCATGAAAGATCTGCGCCGCCAGCATGCCGAATCCGCAAAGACTGAGCATCCAGGCGATCTGCTCGCGGCTCAGCGAGACCGCACTGCGCGTCATCAGGAGATTGACGTGCATAGCGGCAAGCCCGGCCCCCGCAGCGATCGTGATGAGTAATAGGACTCCCGTGGCGCAGACTGTCGGCGGCGGCGGATCTCCTGAGTCGAGGCAGTGCGCACAGCGGCCTGGCAGGCTTACAAGGCAAAGCGACCCCGCGACGGTGCCGATGCTGGCAGCAACGATCATGAGCGGCGCGCCGGGCATGATCGCAACGGAGGCTTCCGCCAAAAGCGGTCCGCCGAGGTCTCCCAAAAATACAGACCCCGTCAACCAGGTGAAACGCCGCGCCTGCTCCCCACGGCTGACCGCGGCGAAACTCGCACTGAGCAGCGCAAGCGGTATGATGGCGGCGGCCGCCATCCCCGCGACCGTGCGCAAAACGTAGAGAGTCGGCAGAGCTACGAGGCCAACTGGTGCAGTCACCATCGCGAGGATAATGAGCGCTGTGCGCAACATGACGCGGTAGTCGACCCGGTCGGCAATCCAGCCCCAAAGCGGTGCCGCCACCAGTGCTGCCAGCGGGTGGACGGCGGTCAAGCTCGCGACATGAAAATCATGCGCCGAGGAAAGCCCGCCGGGATTTGGGTCGACCAGGGTCGGAAGGAAAGCGAGAATGGCCGTCTGCCCTGCCGAGGCCGACACCGCCGCGAGCAGCAACACAATGAAGGAGGATTGACCACGCTTGCCATCGTGTGATTCGCCTTGGGGAACAAGCGGGTCAGCGGTTCGTCGGAGAGCCGGTATCACCACCAAGCGCGCAAGCCGATCACCAGCCGGTGTTCGGATGACCCCTCGCCCCGCAGGCGTCGGAAGCCCGCCGTGCCATCGAACGCACGCTCCCAGACGAAGCCGATATAGGGCGCGAACTTGCGCGACACCTCGTAGCGCAACCGTCCGCTCAGCTCGACATTGCTGAAGCCGCTGCCAAGCTGCCGATCTCTCGACCGCTTCGAATAGATATTGGTCTCTACCTGCGGTGTGAGGATCAACCGATTGGTGAACAGGACCTCATAGGAGGCCTTGGCGCGCGCCGCGAGACGCCCATCGGTCCCTACATAGCCGGTGAGCTGGACGTCGAACCAATAAGGCGCCAGTCCCTCGACGCCGGCGGCCAGCCATGTCGTCGCGCCCTTGCCGAGATCCTGCCTGACCCCGAGCAGCGTGCCCCAGAACGGGTTCTTGCTGTGCCACCACAGCGCCTCGACGCTGCTCTCCGGATCGAGACGTTGGTCGCGGGAGTTCTTGAGGCCCTGGCTGCGCAGCCAGAGCTTGTCATTGTCCTGACCCTTGGTGACGAGCACGGTCCAACCCACGCCCTGACCCTCGTTGCCGCTGGCGAATTCGAGCTCATCGACAAGTATCTTGGGGATCGAGAGCTTGTCGGCCATCTCATAGCCCGGCAGCGTCGAGTTGCGATAGCCGTCGGCATAATCGTCCGAGTTGCGCGCGTCCGGCGGGGCCTTGCCACCCTGCATCGAGCCCATGTCCATCGTGGCGCCGTTACCGGACGCCTTCGTGTCGGTCATATCCATGCCCGGCATGTCCATGCCCGCATGGTCCTGAGAGCCTTGCGCGGAAGGGGTGTGCTGAGCGGGAGTGGCCGTTTGGGCAGGGGTGGCGGCGGGCGACGGGGGCGAGGCATCCTGCGCGAGGGCGGGAGCCGTGATCGCCGGCGCCAGGAAGAGGGCAGCGCCAAGAGCGATGCCGCGCGAGGGGAAAATCCGGATCATGCGACCACCACCTCCCGGAACATGCCGGCCGCCATGTGATAGAGCAGATGGCAGTGGAAGGCCCATCGGCCCATGGCGTCGGCGGTGACGCGGAAGCTCACCCGCTGGGCGGGCTGGACCACGACCGTATGCTTGCGGACCTGGAAGGCGCCGTCCGGGCCTTCGACATCGCTCCACATGCCGTGCAGATGCATCGGATGCGCCATCATCGTGTCGTTGACGAAGGTGACGCGCAGCCGCTCGTTTGGCTTGAAATGAAGCGGCCTGGAATCGTTGAGCTTGATGCCGTCGAGCGACCAGATGAACCGTTCCATATTGCCCGTCAGATGCAGCTCGATGTCGCGCTCGGGCTCGCGCGGGTCGGGATCGCCGCCCGGCGTGCGCAGATCGGCCAGCGTCAGCACGCGCCAGCCGCGCCCGCGCAGCCCGGCGCCGGGATCGTCGAGATTGGTGCGCGGATAGTCGACGCGCATGTCGGTATTGGCGCCATATTCGGTGCGGGCGTGCCGTGCCCTGGCCGGCATCTCGGTCATGCCGTGCCCGGCATGCGCGTCGCCTCCCATTGCGCCCATCGTCGCCATCGCGCCCATCATGTCGACCGGCTCGAGCCAGGTCCGGGCATCGAGCGGCGGCACGGCTGCCGCCATGCCCGGGGCCGGTGCGATCGTGCCACGCGCATAGCCGCTCCGATCGATCGCCTGCGCGAAGATGGTGCGGGCGCCGCCCTCGGGCATGGTGAACTCGACGTCGTAGGTCTCGCCCGGGCCGATCCGGAATTCCTCGACCGTGACCGGCTCGACCGGCTGCCCGTCGGTCGATACGACCGTCAGCTCGACCCCGGGGATCCGCACGTCGAAGAACGTCGCCGTCCCCGCGCCGACGAAGCGCAGGCGCACGCGCTCGCCGGGCGCGGCGATACCGGTCCAGTTGCCGGCGGGCGGCGCGCCGTTCATCAGATAGGTGTAGGTCGCGGCAGAGACATCGCTGTAGTCGGTCGGGTTCATCCGCGAGCTGTTCCACATCCGCCGCCGCTCGAGCGCCTTGCCCAAGCCCATGGTGCCGACATCCTTGAGGAAATCGCCGGCGGTCGGCTGCGCAAAATTATAGTAGCTGCTCTGCTTCTTGAGATTGAGGAAGATCTGCAACGGCGGCTCGTCCGACCAGTCGCTGAGCACGATGCAATAGTCGCGATCGGGCGCCCGCGCCGTCGGCACCTGTTTTGGCTCCACGATGATCGCTCCATAGAGTCCCGTCTGCTCGGCGAGCGTGTGAGCGTGATACCAGTAGGTTCCGCTCTGGCGGACCTCGAAGCGATAGGTGAAGGTCTCGCCCGGCGCGATGCCGGCAAAGCTGATGCCGGGCACGCCGTCCATCTCCGCCGGCACGATGATGCCGTGCCAATGGATGCTCGACATCTCCTTGAGGCCGTTGCGTACGCGCAGCGTGACCGTGTCGCCTTCGCGCAGGCGCAGGACCGGCGCGGGCACGCTGCCGTTCACGGCGGTCGCGATACGGCGTTTGCCGGTGAAGTTGACCGGCAGCTCGGCGATCTCGAGGTCGAACTCGGTCCCGCTCAGCTCAGCGGGCAAGGTTGGTGCGGATCGCGCGAGAAGCGCCGGGGCGAAACCGGCGACCGCGCCGCCGATCGCCAGCCCCTGGACGAAACGGCGCCGCGCGATCGGCCGGATATGTAAGGGAGACATGAACTGTACTTTCGCGAAGTCGGCTTCAGGCGAGGTCGAGGACGATCCGGCCCTCGATGTCGCCATGATGCATGCGGGAGAAGACGTCGTTGATGTTCTCGAGCCTGTCCGCATGGACCGTGGCCTTGACCTTGCCCTCGCCGGCGAACGCCAGTGCCTCGAGCAGATCGAGCCGCGTGCCAACGATCGAGCCGCGCACGGTAATGCCGTTCAGCACGGTGTCGAAGATCGACAACGGGAAGTCGCCCGGCGGCAGGCCGTTGAGCGCGACCGTGCCGCCGCGCCGGACCATGCCGAGCGCCTGCTGGAACGCCTTGGGCGAAACGGCGGTCACCAGCGCCCCGTGCGCGCCGCCAATGGCTTTCTTGAGCGCTGCCGAAGGGTCCTCGTTGCGCGCGTTGACCGTCAGTGTGGCGCCAAGGCGTGTAGCGAGGTCGAGCTTGCTATCGTCGATGTCGACCGCGGCCACATTGAGACCCATGGCTCGGGCATATTGCACCGCCATGTGGCCGAGCCCGCCAATGCCGGAGACGACCACCCACTCGCCGGGTCGGGCCTCGGTGGCCTTCAATCCCTTGTAGACGGTGACGCCCGCGCAGAGGATCGGCGCAATGTCGAGGAAGTCGACATTGTCGGGAAGGTGACCAACATAGTTGGGATCGGCGAGGACATATTCGGCAAAGCTGCCATTGACCGAATAGCCGGTGTTCTGCTGTTCGTGGCAAAGCGTCTCCCAGCCACCCAGGCAATGCACGCAGTGCCCGCAGGCGGTGTAGAGCCAGGGCACACCGACCCGGTCGCCTTCCTTCACATGGGTGACGCCTGCACCGACGGCGGCGACATGCCCGACGCCTTCATGGCCAGGAATGAAGGGCGGGTTGGGCTTGACCGGCCAGTCTCCTTCTGCCGCGTGCAGGTCGGTATGGCACACGCCGGTTGCCGCAATCTTGACCAGGATCTGCCCGGGGCCGACCGCCGGGATCGGCGCCTCCTCGATGACCAGGGGCTTGCCGAATTCGCGGACGACCGCCGCCTTCATGGTTTTCGCCATGTCCGTTTCTCCTTTGAGCGAGGGGTCAGAACAGGCCGAGCGCGTGCTCGTCATAGGAGACGAGCAGATTCTTGGTCTGCTGATAATGATCGAGCATCATCCGGTGGTTTTCACGCCCGAAGCCCGATGCCTTGTATCCGCCGAAGGCGGCATGGGCGGGGTACTGATGATAGCAGTTGGTCCAGACCCGCCCGGCCTCGATCGCGCGGCCGAGCCGGTAGGCGGTGTTGCCGCTCCGGGTCCAGACGCCCGCGCCAAGACCGTAGGCGGTGTCATTGGCAAGTGCGATCGCCTCCTCGACCGTCTTGAACGTGGTGACCGACAGGACGGGACCGAAGATCTCCTCCTGGAAGATGCGCATGTGGTTCTGACCCACGAACACGGTCGGCTGCACGAAATAGCCCTGGTCGAGCGCACCGCCCGGCAGCGCCCTGGCGCCACCGACCAGACACTGCGCGCCCTCGGCCTTGCCGATATCGATATAGCCCAGGATCTTGTGGAGCTGGTCCTCCGACGCCTGCGCGCCGACCTGGACCGACGGGTCGAGCGGATCGCCCTGGCGGATCGCGGCGACGCGCGCCACGGCACGCTCGATGAAGCGGTCGAAGATCGACTCATGGATCAGGGCGCGCGACGGGCAGGTACAGACCTCGCCCTTGTTGAAGGCGAACAAAGTAAAGCCTTCGAGCGCCTTGTCGAAGAAGGCATCGTCCTCGTCGAGCACGTCCGCCATGAAGATGTTGGGCGACTTGCCGCCAAGCTCCATCGTCTGGGGGATCAGATGGTCCGCCGCGGCGTGCATGATCTGCTTGCCGGTGACGGTCTCGCCGGTGAACGAGACCTTGGCGATGCGCGGATTGGCGGCGATCGCCTGGCCAACGGTCCGTCCCGGGCCGGTAACGACATTGAGCACGCCGGGCGGCAGGATGTCGGCGGTGAGCTCGGCGAACATCAGCAAGGTGAGCGGCGTCTGGGATGCGGGTTTGATGACGGTGCAGTTGCCCGCCGCCAGCGCCGGGGCGATCTTCCACGCCGCCATCAGCAGCGGGAAGTTCCACGGGATGATCTGGCCGACGACGCCGAGCGGCTCGCGGAAATGATAGGCGATGGTGTCCGCATCGATCGTCGAGATGCCGCCTTCCTCCGCCCGGATGCAGCCGGCGAAGTAGCGGAAATGGTCGATCGCGAGCGGCACGTCGGCAGCGCGCGTCTCGCGGATCGGCTTGCCATTGTCGATCGTCTCGGCAAGTGCCAGCAACTCCAGATTGTCTTCGAGCCGGTCGGCGACGCGATTGAGAATCCTGGCGCGTTCGGCGGGCGCGATCCTTGCCCATTGATCCTTGGCGGCGTGCGCCGCATCGAGCGCGCGCTCGACATCTTCCGGCGTCGACAGCGCGAACTCTGCGATCTGGGCGCCATTGATCGGGCTCGTGTCGGCGAAATACTCGCCGCCCGCAGGAGCGCTCCAGCGGCCTCCGATGAAATTATCATAGCGGTGTCGGAAGGAGGCCGCCGCGTTAATGGTCCCGATCGCCTTCTCGAACATAACCTGACTCCATCTCTATCGATGGCCTGACGGAGTAATCTCTTTGCCCGGGTGGCCTATAAGTAAGTTCCGCAGAAGGTAGTCTGGTATCGGGGTCGCGGGCTTGAGGGTCAGACACGCCAACAGAGCCGATGACTATTCATCGACTCCTGAACGTATTCGCGCACGCCTGATCGGAATTATGCCGAGACAGGCGTTACTCGGCCGAGTCTTCTTTTGGCGAGGGCGGCGCTTGGCATTCCAATTCTGGCGTTACGCCCGGACGCGCTTTAGGCTCACCCAATCGCCTTTCTGAAGCGTCCCGTCCCTCACGCGGAAATGAGCATAATGGTCGTCGAAAATCTGGTCGACTTCGACATGACCGACAAGACGGCGGTGGCGCGGCGTTGCGTGATAGACTTCGAGTATCTGCCCGATGTGCGCGCCATCGGCCTTACCCAGGCAGGCCACTGTGCCGCCCGCATCCATACGGACGATCTTGCCGCGCATGAACAAGCTATGGCCGATACCCTGTGCGAGGAGCGGCGTGCTGCCAAAGAGCAGAAAGCCAACAGCAGCACCGACGCCAAGATGTTTTCGCATCGCTGTTTCCTCTGTCAAGTCAGACGCTCGGACCCGGTTTTGAAAGCTGGGAGCACGGGGCGACGCTGGGCATCGTCAAAGAACTGGCCCGCCGCGGGGGAACGGCGGGCCCTCAGCCCCTGGGGTCTGTTCTCGGGGCTGGAAACCTCACATGTCGCTCATCGGCTTGTCGGCCATGGGCTTGGCGGTCTTCTTCTTCGCCGCCGGCTTGGCCTTCTTCATCGGCATCTTGCAGCAGCCACTCTTCGCCTTACCGGCCATGCCCGAGCCGTTCGATGCAGGCGAGCCGCCGGACATGCCGGCCATCCCCGACATGCCCTGTTGATCCTGCTGGGCCGGTTGCCCCTGCTGCTTCTGCGCGCCGGCCTGATGATCCTTCATCATCTGATCGTGCATCTGCTGCCCGCCATGATCCATGCCCTGCTGGTGGGCATGGGCCGGCGCAGCCTGCGCGGGCGCGGGCGTCGACTGGGCGAGAGCGGTGCCGGCGGCGAAGGTTAGCGTCGCGAAGAGGCTGACGGGCGCCGCGAGAAATGTCGTCTGTCGCATTGAGGGTCTCCGAGTGTTCTTCCTGTTGCCCGATCGACGTTCCGATCCCGGCAATTCCGAAGCTTCAATGCTGCTAGCGAGACGCTGTCTGTATACGTAAGTTACGAATCGAAATCCGATCGGCCGTGTGCCTGCTGGAGCAGGCGCGTAAAATGATGATCCGGGATCGATCAAAAATGTGACCCGGCCTGGTTTTCTCGTCCTGAGACCGGCCAGAAAAGCGATTGGCCCGCCGTGGGAACGGCGGACCAAGGCTTCGGTTGAAAGCGGCCATGATCTTGTCCGTCAACCTTGTCGTCTGATGGAATGATGGCAGGGTCAGCAACCACCGTCCGACCTGTGTGACATGCCGGAGGCGCCGTCCTGGTCCTGCGAATCCCGCATCGCCATTCGATGGCCCTGCATCATCTGGCCGTGCATCTGCTCCTTACCGTGAGCCATGCCCTGCATGTGGGCAGGATCGGGCTGGGCAGGCGCCGGCCTGGCCTTGAGGGTCTCCTCAAGATCGGGCATGCCCGGCGGCATCCCGTCCGCCTGCACCGGTCCGGCACTGACGGCGAGGAAGCCGAGAGCTGCGAGCGAAGCGATCATTGCCGTCTTCTTGCGCAAGTATCCATTCCTTCAAGTCTGGGTTTCCCGTTCGATCGAGCATATGCCCGGTCGATTGTCGCCCCTTCCGGAGCTTGCCCGTGAAATGGTGTCACCTTCCGCCTTGCTGTATACGTAATGTGCGAAGTCCGTCTCTGAGATGGCCATAAATTATCGCACTGGCATCGTTGTTGTGCCGATGTGTAACTATGGTTCGGACTCGAGAGCAGGACAGGTCGGCAACAGTGACTAATCCATGGCGGCCAGCAGACGCTCGAGAGGAATAGTGGCAAAAGTGGTGAAGCTGTCAGCAATGGCATAAGGCAGTACCAGCACCCGATTATGTACCATCGCGCCGCAGCTGTAGGCTACGTTTGGCACATAACCTTCGCGCTCATCCATGTCCGACCGCAAAAGCGGTAGCTTCGTCCGCGCCAGCAGCTTCGAGGGATCGTCACGGTCCAGCAGGCACGCCCCGATGCAATAGTTCCGAACGGCGCCGACTCCATGAGTTACGACCAGCCAGCCTTCGTCGATCTCGATCGGCGATCCGCAATTACCGATCTGGACAAACTCCCAAGGCCAGCGAGGTTCGATGGCTTTCGCTCCGCCACTCCAGTCGTGAATGTCCGCGGACGTCAGGAACCAGATATTTTCGTTATCCTCGCGCCCAAGCATGGCAAAGTGCCCGGCAATGCGTCGGGGGAAAAGCGCCATGCCCTTGCTACCGGTGGCATCCCCACGCAGCGGTCTGAGTTCGAATGTCCGGAAGTCCGGCGTGGACAACAACTCCTGCCGGACGGACTGGCCGCTAAATGCCGTATATGTACCGAAATAGGTGGCTCGGCCATCGTCGTCCAGGAAGCGGACCAAGCGAAGGTCTTCGATGCCACCACGCTGGCTGGGGGTTGTCGGAAAGATCACGATCTCCGAGAGATCGTGGCTGCCATCGCACTTGATCCGAATGCCCGCGTCCGGCCCGTCCTCGCCGGAGATGTTTTCAGTCTCCAGCACGAGCGGCATGGGGCTCGGAGGATTGATTGCTATGGTTCCGTCCGCGGCGCAAAACCCGGTGCGAAAGGTGACGGAGGAGATATGCCCCTCGCCCACGCCTCGCAGGGAAAGAATGAATCGGAGAGAGTTTTCAGGTACAGCAGACTGGTCAGGATGCAGGACGATGCTCGGATTGAAAAGCGCTGCTGCCTCATAGGAATATTCGTTGCAAAAATGGGCACCGATCAAGAGCGCCTGTTCATGGGTGACCTCGCAATCACAGACGATGATGCCATCAACCTCGTGGAACCGCCGCAAAAACAGGGACGGAACCTCACGATGCCTTCCCGAGAAATCATCAAGAATGCGTTGCAACTCATCGTGGAGCGATGCTGGGTCGAGCGCCAGGACGCGGTCGGCGATGCGCTGCGCACGTGGCTGATCCGGTACCGCATATTTATAGGTTTCCGTCGACGGCATATAGGGTCTGATCACTACCCTTGCTGGATTGGGGCGGAGCAATTCGGGTAGCCGGTTGACAAATTCGGCGGTTGACACTGACTTCTCCAATACAGATCGACCGTGGAGCGTTCACGCAATCGTAAAGATGGTGCTCGGCATTACCCGACTATCGGGTGGCGGCACGGAAGGCTCCGGCGATGGCGGGTGCGATGATTTCCGCCGTTGCCGGATACTCGGACTTTGTGCCACGTGCCATGATCGCTGTCCTGGCGTAGTTGTCGGACACACAAGCTGTGACCGGGGGCTCTGGCCTGAACGTGACTATGTGGGGCACGTGCGAAGCGCGCCGCTCAGCTCGACATGTCCGCCATCGTTCGGCAGCTCGCCGCGCATTTCTTGCAGGTGGCCGAGCAACGCGCGATCCGCTGGTCCGCGCTATGGCGTCCGCATTCCTCGGCGCAGCGCTCGCAAGCGTCGGCGCAGGCGCGGCAGACGATGCGGTGCAGGGCAGATTCCCGCAGCATCGAGTTGGCGGTCGCCTGGCACAGTTCCGCACAGTCGTTCAGCATGGCGATCAGCGACGCCGTAGCTGACGCGCCGCCTTGCTTCGTCAGCCAAGCGGCGGTTTCCAGGCACATGCGGTGCGAAGCCACGCAATCGTCGATGCAGTCCGTCATCGACATCGCCATCCCTTCCATTCGATGCTGCTGCGCCGCCGCCGGCACAGCCAGCGTTCCGGCGGCGGCAAGGCCGGCGCCGGCCATCAGCAATTCGCGTCTCTCGATCATCATGCACCTCCCATCTGCTATCCCTTGAGCGCTGTGCCGCATCCGGCGGCCTCAGCCGTCGCAGGCGACCCATCCGACGCCGCACGCGCCTTCTCCCGCGCCATCCGGGTTTCCTCCCAGGGCCAGTGGCCGTTGATCTCGACCCCGAGCGAGATGCTCAGGAAGGTCCGCACCAGCACCAGCCCGGCCAGAACGATGAGATCGTCGAGCGTTGGGTTGATCACCAGCGACTTGACGATGTCGCCGGCGACCAGAAATTCCAGGCCGAGCAGGATGCTGCGGCCGAGCGCCGAGCGGAACGCGCTATAGGCCTCGGTTCGGTCGCCCGCCCTCGCCCGCCGCGCAAACAGAAAGGTTGCGAGCCCCGCGCCGACCAGGATGGTCAGCGTGCCCGCCAGTTCCAGGCCGATCACCGCGAGCCGGAAGAAGGCGCTCAGCCAGTCGGCCTCAATGGTGATCATACCAGCCTCGCTTGCGGATATTGTTGAAGCTGTCGGTGGCATGACAGGCATAGCATTGATCGACGCGCGCCTTCGATCCGGCTGCGCGCTGCGAGACCATGCTGAAATGCTCCATGAAGTGACTCGGCGGCGCCTTGTGGCACTCGGCGCACTGCGTCGAATTGACCGATGGATGGCGATAATTGGCGATCTTCCAGCTGTCGGTCTTGTGACAACTCGCGCAGTCGGTGCCGAACAGGCCCTGGTGCGGATCGCGGAACGCATGGCAGCTCGCGCAATTGAGCGCGGTCTCGGGGGTCAGGCTTCGAGTGTTTGTCGACATGCCCGCCAAAGGCTGCCGCCACTTTGCCATGTCGAGCAACGCGGCGTGATCCATGCGGATGATGCCGCGCTCTCCCTCATGTTCGACGTGGCAGGAGGTGCACTGCGTCGCTTTCGCGTGGAACTGCGTCGACTGCTTCGTCCCGAAATCCGTGCCTGCATGGCAGGTGAGACAGGTTCGGGTTTCGACTCCCTTGCCCGGCGTGTGGCAGGCCGTGCATTGGCCGGCGAAGGACTGGTGCGCGCTCGAGAGCGGGCCGGGCGAGACGAGCTGCGCCACCAAGCCGGCATCCCTCGGCGCGTCCGATCGCATCCGGATCGCGACCGCGGCGACCATCACCAGCAGGGCTGCGATGAAGACGGCATAGGAAAGACGCTGCCAGCTCATAGCCAGCGCAGCCCGTAATAGATCGCCGCGCCGACGTGGAGCGCGAGCAGCGCGAAGATGAGACAGCCCAGCAGGATGTGCAGGAACCGCCATCGCGCGAACAGGGTGTTGGTCGCCTCTTCGGCGCGGATCGCGAATTCGGTATCGGCCAGCGCCGCGGCGATCCCCGCCCTGTTCTGGGGGTGCTGGCCCGCGGGCGCATCCCCGGCGACGAACAGATAGCGCCTCCAGCCCGACAGCGGCGCGGCTGCGGTATCGGCCTGCGCCGGCGCCGCCGGCTCCTCAAGGAAGGCGGCGCGAAGCGAGGCCAGTTCCGACCTGCGTCCGCGCAGCGCCCGACCAAGCTGGGCAAGCAGGTAGCGGCCGATGAAGCCGGTGATGACCGTCATCAGCAGGAGGACGGTCAGAAGCAGTCCGACCGGGCTTTCGAGCTTGTGCGCGGCGTGGACCAGACCCAGGATCGGCGCCAGCACGCCGGCATAGATGTGGATGGCGAGCAGGGTAGGCTTGCTGACGAGCCGGGAGAGCACTTTGTCGACCCAGGCGATGTGCTTGGCCGCGACATAGGGAAGCGTCAGCAGCATCAGCACGAGCGCTGCGATCCCGATGATCCCGCCAGCGAGGCTGCCCGGAAAGCGCGGTGACACATGCACGAGGTAGCCGAACGGGAACAGCAGCAGGAATGCGACCAGCAGGCCGACGGCGATGTCGCTGCGTTCGCGCATCAGGCTTCGACCACGAGCGGCGTGCCCGTGCCCTTCGCCTGGCACGCGAGCACATAGCCCTGCGCCTTGTCGGCGGGCGCGAGGCCGGACTCGACCTCCATCGTTACCTCGCCCTGCAGCAGCTTGACCACGCAGGCGCCGCATGTGCCCGCACGGCAGGCATAGGAGATCTCGACGCCCGCGCCCTCGGCCGCCTCGAGCACGGTCTCGTCCGCGGGCAAGGCCGCCGACACCCCCGACACGGAGAAGGTCACCGTGCTCGGCGCCACCTCGGCGCTCGGGGCCGGCTTATCCGCTGGCGCGGGCGCGGGTTTGACCTCGAGATCCTCGTGGTCGGCCGGCAGCGAGGCCGGACCGAACGCCTCGGTGTGCAGCTGCGCTTCGGGGACGCCAAGTTCCGCCAGCACGCCGCGCATCGCGCCCATCATCGCCGGCGGGCCGCACATATGGATCCGCCGGCTCGCGATCTCCGGCACCGCGGCCAGGATCATCTCGCGGGTGATCGGCCCTTCGGGGCCCATCCAGACGGTGCCGGGCGCGCGCTGCATCGCGGCGACGACATGGAGGTTGGGAAAACGGCGTTCGAGCCGCTCGAGCTCGTCGCGGAACACGAATTCCTCGGTCGACCGAGCGCCGTAGAAGAAGAAGATATCGCCCTTCCACGCGGTGTCGGTGAGATAGCGCAGCACCGACATCATCGGGGTGATGCCGACCCCGCCCGCGATCAGCACGATGCTCTGCGCATCCGTTCCCGTGAAGGTGAAGGCGCCGAACGGTCCGCTGACCTTCAGCAGATCGTCGGCGACGACCTTGTCGTGCAGGTGTCGCGAGACCACGCCCTGCTCCTCGCGCTTGACCGTCAGTTCGACATAGGCCCGCTGGGTCGGCGAAGAGGCGATCGTGTAGGAACGGCGCGCGGTCTTGCCCGCTTCGGGCTCTACCTCGACCTGCAGGAACTGGCCCGGCAGGAAGTCGAACGGCAGCCGGTCGGCGGTCGGGTCCGCGAGCCGGAAGGTCAGCACGCTCGGCGTCTCTCGCACGATCTGGACCACGCGCAGCTGCCCCGCCCAGCTTTTGGGCTTGCGCAGCGACGCCCCAGCGGGTGCGGCCGCATTGCTCGGCGCGAGCCCGGCGCTGTCGGCAACGGGTGCAGGCGCGGGCGCAACCCTGGTAGCGGGAGGGGCAGCCTTCGGCTCCGGCTTTGCTGGAACCTTGGCGGTGGCGACACCGCCGGCGATCGCCCCGATCCGCCGTAGGCGGAAGATCTGCAGCGCGATAAGCGTGGCGCTCACCAGCCCCAGGAACAGCATGAGAAGGAGGTGCGAGGGCGAGATGCCGAACCAGTGATCGGCATGGCCGGGCGCGGCCTGGTCGATGTCGAGCTGATCGCGCAGCCAGGCAAGCCCGACCTCCCGGGGCGGCTGCAAGCCCCCGATCGCGCCCTGCGCGGCGGTGCCGGAGCGGAACAGGTCGGTTCCCTCGCGCAGGCGCCGCGCCGCATCGAGCCGGGCCGAGACCGTGGTCGCACGCGCGCCGTCGGCCGAGGCGGCGTTGATCATCGCCAGACCCGTGCTTACCCGTTCGCCGGCCTGCGCAGCGACCCGCTGCCTTGCCGCTTCGTCAAGCGCGGGAAAGGCGAGCAGCTGCGAGATGAAGCCGGTCCGGCGCGATTCGTGGCCGTGCTCATTCTCCCCTTCCCCATTGATCATGCGATCCATCATGGGGTTCATCATCTTCGCCATGTCCGACGACCCCGGCTCTGCCGGTGCGGACATGCCCCCGCCGGCCGGCATGCCTGCGCCATGATGCGCGGCATGATCCTCGCCCTCCTGCGCGCCCGCGCTCGCGGACAGGCTGAGAGCGATTGCGCAGCCGAGGCTCAAGCGTCGAAGGCTGATCCGCCTGGACATCCTCATCCCCTTAGTGTGCGAGCCTACATATCCTTCATCGGCATCGCCGCATTGCCCGGCGCGGGATCGGGTGCCGGCGCGGTCTGGTTGCCGGCCCCGGCGCGCATCGCGTCATGGTCCATCGCCTGACGGTGATGCCGCTCCATCTCGGCCTGGTTGCTCATCGCGTCCATCGGCGCCGCGTCTGCAGCGTTGCCGCTGTCGGTCAGGACCGGGGTGGCGGCGACGCTGTTCGCCGCGGGCGGCACCGTCTGGTCGGCCTGGCGGTCGCAGCCCGAAAGCGCGAGCGCCAGCAACAGGCTTCCGCCGACAAGTGGAAGGGCTTTCTTCGCATGGTCGATCATGGCTTTGCTCCTTGGCTTGAAAACTGTGTCCGGGCGCCATCCCGGGCGTCCGGACCGGCTCATTGCGCGCTGCGCAGAATCCGGAGACACCGGTCGTGCGAGAGGTTCATCGGGTTGCGCCCCTGCCCCTTCATCTCGCCATGATCATGCGGCGTCTGGAGACCCATATTGCCCTCCATCGCCCGGCAACTCTCGACCTGCGCCGAGGTCGGCCGCGTGGTCACACAGGCGCCTAGAAGCAGCGCCGGCGTGAGGACGGCGATCAAACGCATTTTCTTCATGACAAAACCCCTTTCGCTCGTGGTGATCGTTCGTCCTGCGCTGCCTGATGTTTCTTGTTATGCTGCTGGTCTTTCCGCCGCGCCGTCAGGAAGGCGAGGATCGGGCAATCGGAGACCGGCACTTCGCCCGGGCATTCGTCGGCGAGCATCCGCAGCATGTCGCGGATATCCGACAGGCGCTCGAGCCGGGCTTCGGCGTCCGCGATCTTGGCAAGCGTGATATCGAGCACGGCCTGGGCATGCGCGGTGTCCGACGCCCTGAGCGCCAGCAGCTGCCGGGCCTGTTCGAGTGTGAAACCAAGCTCCTGCGCCGAGCGGATGAAATTGACGCGCTCGAGGTCGGTCGCGTCGTAGAGCCTGTAGCCCGCTGCCGTGCGCGCGGGCTCGCGCAGCAGGCCCATCCGCTCATAATAGCGGATCGTATCCCGCCCCACGCCTGCGGCCGCGGCCAGTTCGCCGATCTTGAAATTGCCCATGTCATCCGCTCGATCATGCCGGTTGGACCATGGTCCAGGGTCAAGCGGTTTCGCTTTGACCCCGAACGGTCTCCTCGTCGCCGGCGGCCCGCTGCCCCGACGCGTCGCAGGGCAGCCCGTGCCGCCGGGCCACCGGCTTGTCAGTTCTTGCGAAGCTCGACGATGTCGTGCCTGGCAGGCGTGCCGTCGGCGACGGACACGTGCGCGAAGTGATCGTCAAAGATATGGTCGATCGTCACATGGCCGACGAGCTGGCGGTGATAGGTCGGCGCCACGCCCTTGGACGGACCCGGATGGGTCACGACGCGATAGACCTCGAGCTTCTGGCCGACCTCGGCGCCATCGGCCTTGCCGATGCAGACGACCGTGCCGTTGCTGCCCGTGTCGACGATCGAGCCGCGCATGAACAGGCTGTGCCCGATGCCCTGGGCCATAGCGGGGACGGCAGCAAGCATCGAAATGCCGGCAAGCGCGACCATGAGAGTTTTTCTGACCATATTCACCTCCTTGGATGGTAAGCCACCGCCCGGACTTTGCCGAGGGGAAGAGCGTCTCTTCAGGCTTGGGACTACGGTCCCGGGTCCAGCCTCGATATACGTAGAGGCCGCAGCCGATCTTCTTCCCCGGGCCGGATCTTTATTGACGCGGAGTTGACGGAATCAGCCGTCAGCACTTCAAAATCCGCGCGGCGCGAGACTTTGGTTGGCTGCGCCCGCGAAACCCGATAGATATCGAGGCCCGTGAAACGCCTGCTCGCCCTCCTGCTCGTCATCGGAGCGCTGTCCGGTCTCTTCGGAGCCCAGATGGCGGCCGCGCACAGCGTGCCGCAGGCGGCAGGCGCGCCGCTGGCCAAGGGCATGGATGCGGACTGCATGGCGATGATGGCCAAGCAGCAGCCTGCGCCCAGCGAAAAGCCCTGCAAGGGCCTGACGCTCGATTGCATCGCCGCGATGGGGTGCGTGATCCCGCTGGTCGCAGCGGACCTGGCAGGCGGCGTTGCGCCTGCGCGTCTCTACGACGCGCCCAGCTTCTGGACGACCGACACGATATTGACTGGCAAGGCGGTTGCGCCCGAGCCGGATCCTCCCACCAGCCTTGCCTGATTGAACGAGCACGGGCTGCGCGCATCGATCGATGCGTGCGCGCCCGGTTTCCTTCTTTTCAGTCAAAGGTTTTCGTGATGATCAAACTGCTTCCGGCCGCCCTTGTGGCGGCCCTCAGTCTCGCCGCGCCTGCGCTTGCAACCGACGCGAGCCGCACGCCGCAAGGCCATTGGGAATGGCGGTCGGCGCCGCAATATGGTCCGCGGGCGACTGGCCCTGCGCGTGTCCGCATATGGGTGCCCGACAGCCGGGACATGGCCAGCTGCGATTGCGCGATGATGCAGGCAAGCGCCGCCGACTGCATGCGCGGCGCAGTCAGGTCGGACAAGGGCTAAACCCGCTCCGGAGCGGCGCGTCACATCTTGGCGCGCCGCCTCTGTCATGAGGGGATGATATCCATGATCATGATGCCGAGGCGCGCTGTGCGACGCCTGTTGCTCTCTCTCGGTGCGACGCTTGCGAGCGCCTGGGCCGTGCCGGTGTCGGCCGGCCCGCTCACCTACGAGCAGGCAGTGAGGCTCGCTGCCGCCAACGCGCCAAGCCTCAAGGCGCGCGCGGCGGCGACAGCCGGCGCCCGCTCTTCGGCGGTCGCGGCCGATCGCCTGCCCGATCCTACGCTCGACCTGGGCCTGCAGAACTTCCCGGTGAGCGGCCCCAATGCCGGCAGCTTCACGCGCGACGATTTCACTATGGCGACGATCGGGTTCAGCCAGACCTTCCCCAATCTCGCCAAGCGCCATGCACGCGCCGCGCGCGCCGCGGCCGATATCGGTATCGCCGAGGCGGGCGAGCTGGTCGAAGGCCGCAACGTGCGGCTCGAGACCGCCCTCGCCTGGGTCGATCTCTATTATGGAGAACGCCGGCTCCGGCAGCTCGACCTGCTCGATGCCAGCCTCGACGACCTGCAGAAGACCGTGACCGCACGCCTGGCGTCGGGCAGCGCGCGCCCGAGCCAGGCGCTCGAGCCCGACCAGCTCCGCGCCGCCCTCGCCGATCGCCGCGCCGAGATGGCTGCGGTGGTGGCGCAGGCGCGGGCCCGGCTCGCGCGCTATACCGGCGACCCCGACCCGCAGGCGACGGGCGACCCGCCGATGCTCGATGTCGATCCGATCCGGCTGCGGGCCGGGATCGATGCGCTTCCCGCCCTGCGCGCGCAGGACGCGCGGATCGCAGTCGCCGAAGCGGACGTGCGTCTCGCGCGCGCCGACAAGCGCCCCGACTGGAAGGTCGGCGTCACCTATGGCCGGCGCGATCCCATGTACGGCGACATGGCCTCGGTCGGCGTGTCGATCGACCTGCCGCTGTTCGCCGGCAAGCGCCAGAACCCCAGGATCGCTGCAAGCGAGAGCCTTGCGCAAGGGGGTCGGTTCGACCGCGAGGCGATCCGCCGCGAGCTGGTGGCGCAGCTCGACGCCGATCTCGCAGACCATGCCATGCATCTCTCCCGGTTGCGCAATGCCCGCGAGACGCTGGTGCCACTCGCCAGGCACCGCGCCGAGCTCGACCGCGACAGCTATGGCGCCGGCAAGCTCGACCTTGGCGCCGCGCTGCTCACGACGCTCGGGCTCGCGGAGGCCGAGGTCGAGGCGCTTAACCGCGAAGCCGACGTCGCGCGCGACGCGGTCCGCATCACTATCACCTATGGGGAGGAGCGGCCATGACGCTCGATAAATCCGCGCTGCGCTGGGGCGCATCGATCCTGGCTGTCGCGCTGCTGGCCGGCGGCACAGGCTATTGGGCTGGCCATCGCCAGGCACCGCAATCGGAGGCGACCACGCCCGCCGGGGCAGGCAAAGTCCTTTACTGGTACGATCCGATGTTCCCCAACCAGAAGTTCGACAAGCCCGGCAAGTCGCCCTTCATGGATATGCAGCTCGTGCCGCGATACGCGGACGGAGGAAGCGCCGGCGCGGCCCCCACGGTCGCCGTCGATCCCGCCGCGCGGCAGAGCCTGGGATTGCGGGTCGTCGCGGCGAAGATGGGCAGCCTTGCCTCGGCCCTCGAGGTCACCGGCACGATCGACTTCAACCAGCGCGACGTCGCCGTCATCCAGGCGCGTTCGGGCGGGTTCGTGAGCCGCGTCTATGCGCGAGCGCCCGGGGACGTGGTCCGCGCCGGCGCGCCGATCGCGGACCTGCTCCTGCCCGAATGGGGCGGCGCGCAGACCGAATATCTGAGCGTCAGGCGGCTCGGCAAGCCCGACCTCACCGCGGCCGCGCGCCAGCGACTGCGGCTGATGGGCATGTCCGACGGCCTCATCGCCAGCGTCGAGCGGAGCGGACGCCCGAACGGCGTGGTGACGATCACGACGCCGATCTCGGGCACGATCCAGACGCTCGACGCCCGTGCCGGCGTGACGCTCGCCATGGGCCAGACGCTCGCCCAGGTAAGCGGGCTCGGCACCGTCTGGCTCAATGCCGCGGTGCCCGAAGCGCGCGCGGGCGATGTCCGGGTCGGCCAGAATGCCAGCACCACGCTGGCGGGCTTCCCCGGCGAGCGCTTCGCCGGCCGGGTGATCGCGATCCTGCCGACCACGCAGGCCGACAGCCGCACGCTCACCGTGCGGATCGAGCTGCCCAACCGGGACGGCCGGTTGCGGCCGGGCATGTTCGCCAGCGTCGCGCTTGGCGGCGATGCCAAGCCGGCGCTGCTGGTGCCGAGCGAAGCGGTGATCCGCACGGGCAGGCGCACGCTCGTCATGCTGGCCGCAGGCGACGGGCGCTATCATCCCGCCGAGGTCCGCATCGGCCGCGAGGCAGGCGGCGAGACCGAGATCCTTGCCGGCCTGTCGCCCGGCGAGAACGTCGTCGTCTCGGGGCAGTTCCTGATCGATTCCGAGGCGAGCCTGTCGGGAATCGAGGCGCGGCCGATCGGCGGCGGTGCGGCATCGGCGACCATCGCCGCGCCGGCGTCGAAAGCCACGCTGTACGAGACGACGGGCAAGATCGAGCGGATCACGGCCAATTCGGTGACGCTCAGCCACGAGCCCGTTCCCGCGCTCGACTGGCCGGCGATGACGATGACCTTCGCGCTCGCCAATCCGGGCATCGCGCGCGGCTTCAAGGCGGGTGACCGGGTCCGGTTCGGGTTCGACCGGCCCCCGGCGGGACCGACGCTGCGGCATATGGCGAAGGTGGCGGGCCAGTGATCGCCCATCTCATCCGCTGGTCGGTGAGGAACCGCTTCTTCGTCGTGCTCGGCATGCTCGCGCTGGTCGGCGCGGGCCTGTGGGCGGTGCGCTCGACCCCGATCGACGCGCTGCCCGATCTTTCCGACGTGCAGGTCGTGATCCGCACTTCCTATCCGGGTCAGGCGCCGCAGATCGTCGAGAACCAGATCACCTATCCGCTCACCACCACCATGCTGTCGGTGCCCGGCGCCAAGACGGTGCGCGGCTATAGCTTCTTCGGCGACAGCTTCGTCTATGTGATCTTCGAGGACGGCACCGATCTCTACTGGGCGCGCAGCCGCGTGCTCGAATATCTCAACCAGGTCCAGGGTCGGTTGCCGGCCAGCGCCCGCAGCGCGCTCGGGCCGGACGCGACCGGGGTCGGCTGGGTCTATGAATATGCGCTGGTCGACCGCACCGGCCGGCACGATCTCTCGCAGCTTCGCGGGTTGCAGGACTGGTTCCTGCGCTACGAGCTGAAGACCGTGACCGGCGTGGCCGAAGTCGCCAGCATCGGCGGCATGGTCAAGCAGTACCAGGTGCTGCTCGATCCGGTGAAGCTCGCGGCCTACGGCGTAACCCACGCCCAGGCAGTGCAGGCGATCAGCCAAGCCAATCAGGAAGCCGGCGGCTCGGTGCTGGAAATGGCCGAGGCCGAATATATGGTCCGCGCCTCGGGCTATCTGAAAACGCTCGACGATTTCCGGGCAATCCCGCTCAAGACTGCGGCGGGCGGCGTGCCCGTCCGGCTCGGCGATGTCGCCACGATCCAGGTCGGCCCCGAGATGCGGCGCGGCATCGCCGAACTGAACGGCGAAGGCGAGGTCGCCGGCGGCGTCGTTATTCTTCGGTCAGGCAAGAACGCCCGTGAGACCATCGCGGCGGTCAAGGACAAGCTCGCCGATCTCAGGAAAAGCCTGCCGCCGGGCGTCGAGGTGGTCACGGTCTATGACCGCTCGCAGCTGATCGATCGCGCGGTCGAGAACCTCACCCGCAAGCTGGTCGAGGAGTTCATCGTCGTCGCATTGGTCTGCGCCCTGTTCCTCTGGCACGTCCGCTCGGCGCTGGTCGCGATCCTGACCTTGCCGCTCGGTGTGCTGGCCGCGTTCGTCGTAATGCGGTTCCAGGGGGTGAACGCCAACATCATGTCGCTGGGCGGCATCGCCATCGCCATCGGCGCGATGGTGGATGCGGCGGTCGTCATGATCGAGAACGCCCACAAGAGGATCGAACGCTGGGAGCAGGATCACCCGGACAGACATCTCGATGGCGAGATGCGCTGGATCGTCGTCACCGAGGCGGCGGCCGAGGTCGGGCCGGCGCTGTTCTTCAGCCTGCTGATCATCACGCTGTCGTTCATTCCGGTCTTCACCCTGGAGGCGCAGGAAGGCCGGCTGTTCGCGCCGCTCGCCTTCACCAAGACCTATGCGATGGGCGCGGCCGCGATCCTGTCGGTGACCCTGGTGCCGATCCTGATGGGCTGGCTGATCCGGGGCCGCATTCCGGCCGAGCAGGCCAATCCGGTCAATCGCTGGCTCACCAATATCTACCGGCCCGCGATCGACTGGACGATGAAGCGGCCCAAGGCAGTGCTGCTGATCGCGGCTCTGGTGTTCGCCACCACGGCCTGGCCGCTCAGCCGGCTCGGCGGCGAGTTCATGCCCAATCTCGACGAGGGCGACCTGCTCTACATGCCCTCGGCGCTGCCGGGCCTCTCGGCCGCCAAGGCGAGTGAGCTGCTCCAGCAGACCGACCGCCTGATCAAGACCGTGCCCGAAGTCGAAAGCGTGTTCGGCAAGGCCGGCCGCGCCGAGACCGCGACCGATCCCGCGCCGCTCGAAATGTTCGAGACGACGATCCAATTCAAGCCCCGCGACCAGTGGCGGTCGGGCATGACGCCCGAACGCCTTGTCGACGAGCTCGATCGCCGGGTGAAGCTTCCGGGTCTCGCCAATATCTGGGTGCCGCCGATCCGCAACCGCATCGACATGCTCGCGACGGGCATCAAGAGCCCGATCGGGGTCAAGGTGTCGGGCAGTGACCTCGCCGAGCTCGACCGCATCGCGCATGATGTCGAGACCGTGGCCAGGAGCGTGCCCGGCGTCAGCTCGGCGCTCGCCGAGCGGCTGACCGGCGGACGCTATGTCGATGTCGACATAGACCGCGCCGCCGCCGCGCGGTTCGGGCTCAACATCGCCGACGTCCAGGCCATCGTCTCCGGCGCGATCGGCGGCGAGACGATCGGCGAGACGGTCGAGGGCCTCGCCCGCTATCCGATCAGCGTGCGCTATCCGCGCGAATTGCGCGACAGCCTCGAAAGGCTGCGGGCGCTACCGATCCTGACGCCCGCGGGCCAGCAGATCACCTTGGGCACCGTGGCAAACGTCTCGATCGCCGAGGGACCGCCGATGCTCAAGACCGAGAATGCCCGGCCTTCGACCTGGGTCTACGTCGATGTGCGCGGGCGCGATCTTGCCTCGGTGGTCGGCGATCTGCAGCGTGCGGTGGCGAAACAGGTCAGGCTCTCGCCTGGGGTCAGCATCGCTTACTCTGGCCAGTTCGAATATCTCGAGCGCGCGGTCGACCGCTTGAAGCTGGTCGTGCCCGCGACGCTGCTGATCATCTTCGTGCTGCTCTACCTCATCTTCGGCCGCTTCGACGAGGCGGCGCTGATCATGGGGACGCTGCCGTTTGCGCTGACCGGCGGCATCTGGACGCTTTATCTGCTGGGGTTCAACCAGTCGATCGCCACCGGGGTCGGGTTCATCGCGCTCGCCGGCGTCTCCGCCGAGTTCGGGGTGGTGATGCTGATCTATCTCAAGAACGCGCTGGCCGAGCGCGGCGCACATCCGGACGCTGCCGAGGTCGAGGCCGCCGTGCGCGAAGGCGCGCTGCTGCGCGTCCGTCCCAAGGCGATGACGGTGGCGGTGATCCTGGCCGGCCTGCTGCCGATCCTGCTGGGATCAGGCGCGGGTTCGGAGGTCATGAGCCGGATTGCCGCGCCGATGATCGGCGGCATGCTGACCGCGCCCTTGCTCTCAATGTTCGTCCTGCCCGCCGCCTACCTGCTGTTGCGCCGGCCCAAGACCGATCCCATCCCTCAACCCGTTTCATCATGAAGGAGAAGACGATGAACCATGCACGACTGACCATTGCCCTCGGCCTCGCCGCCCTGACTGCCGCGTGCGGCAAGAAGGCGGAGGCCCCCGTTGCGACTGAGACCAACGAGGCGGCGCCCGCCGCGACCATGAGCGGCGACATGGGCAACATGTCGATGGCGCCTGACGCGAACGCCGCGATCAAGGCCAAGGGCCATGGCACCGTCACCGCGATCGACAAGGCGGCAGGCACGATCACGCTCGATCATGGTCCGATCCCGGAGGCCAAGTGGCCCGCGATGACGATGGCGTTCAAGGCCGCGCCGTCGATCACCGATGCGGTCAAGGTCGGCGACAAGGTCGATTTCGACCTCTCGCTCAAGGGCAGCGATGGCGAGGTCACCGCGATCGCAAAGCAGTGATCCGCTAAGTTCGACCGGAAAAAGCTGGTTGCGTCGCCGCTCCCGGGCGGCGACGCCCGTGCCGGCCGTCTGCCTGGCTGTGCGCCCGGTCGACGGTTGCGACCGGCAACGCCCAATGCCAGCGGCGTTTCCCTGCGCGATCACCGACAATTTGAGCACGCTTCGCGGATCGCACATTGAACGTGCAAGCCGCCCTTGCTCGCGATAGCCTGAACGGCAAGGAGCCCAGTTTAGATGACCCAGCCAGTATGACCTTGTTACCCGCGACACATCATGATCTCGTGAGCGAGCTTGTCCGTCGTTGGCGAGACGATCCCGGCGCCACCTATCGCTCCTGGTTTCTGTGGGACGAACGGCTGAAAAACTTCCGCTCCATCCGTCGCGGGCTGCAGCAGGTGGTCGCAGAAATCGAAAGTGGGCGGTTCGGCGTCGCCTATCGCGGCTCGTCACTGGAAACGGTTGTCCACTCGATCGCCGAACAGCGGCAGATTTTCAAGGGCGCCGACCATGCCTGGCTGTGGAAGCCCAAGCTGCGCATTCCAGACATCTACGAAAGCCCGGACAACCAGCGGGCGTTCGGTCGCCTGCTCGACAATTGCTCGTGCTGCGATACCGCCGAGGAGATCATCAGCCACATCCGCAGCATAGACGCGCTCAAGATCAAGGGGCTGGGGCCGGCGGCGGCCAACCTGCTCTATTTCCTTCACCCGACGCTGGTGCCGCCCTTCAATACCGCGATCGTCAAGGGCTACAATGCCGTCACCGGCGCCAAGGTGAAGCTCGGGTCATGGGATCATTTTCTCGCCATGCGCGCCGGCATCCTCGACCTCAACGACCGTTACCGCGAGTTGCTCTCCAACGATCTCGGCGCGATCGGCGGACTGTTGTTCGACATTGGCTCGGGCCGCTATCCCGCGCCACCGCTGGAGGATGACGCAACGGCGGCCGACGACTGGCTCGGCAGATTGGAACATGCCAGAGCGGAGGCAAGCCGGCTCGACAAGACAGCCGCCGCGCAGGGCGAAACCGATCGCACGCACGCCGAAATCCAGGCCTGGCTGCGCGACCTCGGCCATGCCCTCGGTTACGATGTGTGGATCGCCGCCAATGACCGCGGTCGACTTCACGCTGGCTGCCCGCTTGGACAGGGATGCCTCGAGCGCCTTCCAGACGCCATTGCGACCTCTCCCGGAGCGGACTCGATCCGCCTCATCGACGTGTTGTGGCTGGCGAAGGGTGGCGACGGCGTCGCCGCCGCGTTCGAGGTTGAACATTCGACCTCGATCTACTCGGGGATCGTGCGCATGCTCGATCTGGCGCTGTCGGGGAGCGATCTGCACGCTGCCGCCGGGCTATTCCTGGTCGCACCGAATGCGCGCGAGCAGGACGTTCGCGCGCAACTCCGTCGCCCGGCTTTCAGCCGTATTGCCGATCTCGACTTCGCCTATCTGCCCTATGGCGAGCTGGAGAGAAACAGGGACGCGATCGCTCGTTTTGGAACGGGATTGAAGGCCATCAAGGCGATCTCAAGCCCCCTTCCCTGAAACACGGACCATTGTGCCGCTGCTGGCAAGGGCCACCGGCCAGCTCCATAAGCTCATGCCGGTCCGATGAGGTTGCTTGGGGAGCGACGCCCTCCTGCAATCGAGTCGACCAGCGACCCCATCAGCCGATCTTCGCCATCAGCCTGCCCGCTGCGCCCTGCTCTGCAGCAAGGTTGCGATTATAGGCGAGTGGCATTCGCGGTGACTTCCACCGCAATGCATCCATGATCCCAGCCAGATCCTCTCCGCTCGCAAACAGATCCTGGTTCAGCCCGATCCGCGTCGAGTGCGCGCTGATGCCCTTGAGCAGCCGCGCCAGATCCTCGGCTGTGAGGTCGGGCAGAGCGCCACGATCGAACGCGCGCTGGATGATCGAGCGGAAGATCGGCCCGATCGAACCCGGGTGCAGCGCGACGGTGCCGATGTCATATTCGACCCGCGCCTTCACCGCAGGCCTGGGCAGCGTCTTGCGCAGATCCCAGGTCTCCCGCCCCGAGATGCTGTCGATCGGCCGACCGCGCACGGCGGCGCGCGCCTTGTAGCGCCGCACCTGCACCCGCCGGAACAGCGGCCCCGCCGTGATCCCGGCCGCTTCGGTCCAGGCCGCGATCGCCGACACGGTACGCGGGCTGAGATAGGCGGTTGCCCCCTCCCCGTCTTGATCGCCCTTGCTGCGCAGGATCTGCAGCAGCCGCGCCTCGGGATCGATCGCCTCTTCGATATGCTCGATGGCCACGGCTACCAACTCGGACGCACGCAGGCCGGTGTCATAGGCGGCAGACAGCAGCGCGCGATCGCGCAGCCCCGGCAGATCGTTTCCGCAGCTCTCGAGCAGCGCCCGGACGTTGAGACCACGCGCCTTGTCGCGTTCCACGTCGCGCACCGGCCCCTTGAACCGCAGCGGCCTTGCCTGCTTCTGCGCTGCGCCCTTCTCACGGCGCACCGCTTGCAGCCGCAGCTTCACCAGCGGCGCGGGGGTTGGGTCCTTGAGTTCGAGCAACTGATGGATCTTGGCGATCGACGCCTTGTAGCGGGATAGCGAGGCTGGGCGGCTCCCCTTGCCTGCCCGCGAGTCGAGATAGTCGGCCACCGTCTCGGCCGTCGCCGGCAGTGCAATCCGGTTGTTGCGCCTACACCACGCATCGAACGCCTCGACGTCGGACTTGAGCGCACGGATGCTATGGGGCGATGAAGCGGCCTGATAGGCGGCGATCAGGCCCTCGTTGACGGTGATGCGCTCGCCGGCGCGCATCTGCACGATCGTCCACGCAAGGTCGGCCGGCGCCCTGACGGCCGGCAGGACAGCCTCAGGCGGCGCTACGGGGATTTCTGGCCCTTCCCGGGCGGTTTCGGTGCTCACGACGCGCCTCGCTCCTCAGCCGCGCTTGTAGCCCACCTTATAAAGAACGGTCAAATCCGCTTATGTGATAACTGCAATTATCGAATGTCCACTTTCGGGAGGTCACGGATGTAGAAACGAACTGCTGACTTTGGTTTCCCGCCATGGCATTGTCGCCATCCTATGACGCGGACAGACAACCTGCGCGCCGACGACAGCCTGCTCCTGCTCGGGCGCCTCGATGGCCGATTGCACGGTAGTCCATGCGCCGACATCTTTCTCGCGCGCTCGCGCCTGGAAGGCGCCACCGTCCTGGCCGGCCTCGCCGGCGTGCCGATCGCGGTGCGCGACCTGCAGGACTGGATCGCCGGCCGCACACCCCCTCCCCGCGCTTCCGAAGGCCTCAACGATCCGATCTCGGTTGCCGCCGTCTTCCACCTTGCGCTCAGCCGCGACGAGGATCTCAAGGATTCGCTCGGCCGCGCCACGCTCAACGTGCTCCGTACGGTACTCGATGACCGCACCGAGGCGAAGGTTTATGCGGCCGAAGACTTGGCGCACTTCGGGCCGATGTGGCGACAGCTGCGAACCGTGGCGGACGCCCCCTTCCCTTCCGGTGACCTCCTCTCTGTCGCCAACCGCATTTTCCAGCTGTTCGCGCTGACCGAACCAGCGGCACCAGGCAGCTGGGATGTCGTCAGCGTCGATGGTCGCGCTCTCGAGCTGCCTCCCCGTGGACGCGATCGAAACTGGCTGATCGCCGCCGCCGTACCGCGGATGCTGTGCCGCGCTGGCTTCACGACCCGCGTGATCCCCTCGTTCATCCTGATGTCCAAGTTTCTGCCCCCCTCCCCCGCCGATCTGGCAGAGACCTTGGCCCAGGCGATCGGTCGGACGGCGCATGCTGGCTTGCGCGACCTCGACGCGATCGAGCGTGCGGCGTCGCGCATCCAGACCGATCTGGCCGTCACGAAGCGGAGCAAGGCCCCTCTCCTTGCCCGCCTGCAGCTTGCCTATCCGGGCCTTCAGCCGGCCGCTGTCGCGCGCCTGTTGAAGGTCACCCCGCAAGGCGCGCGCAAGCTACTCGCCTCACTTGCTCATCCCTCTTGAACCACAGACACCGTGCAATCCAAGCCACAGAACCCTCCGTCCCGGCATCACTTCATCCCGCAGTTCCTCCTCGACCAGTGGAAGGATGGCGACACCCTGCTGCGCTATCGGCGCAATCGGATCGGGGAGATCGAGAGCAGTCCTGCATCACCCAAGAGCGTCTGCTTCGAGCGGGACCTGTACAAGACGATCGGGTTCCCGCCCGAGCATGCCCAGCAGATGGAAACCCTGTTCATGCAGGTGATCGATGACGCTGCGGCTAAGGTTCACGCGCTGCTCCTCGACGGCAAGGTCAACTCGCTCAGCGACGCGCAATGCTCGGATTGGGGCCGGTTCGTCATGTCGCTGTGGTTCCGGACACCGCTGGATATGCGCGGCATGAAGGACGCCGTCGGCGCTCTCGCAAGCGCAGAGGCCGCGAAGTCCGTGCTGCGCGGCGAAGATGGGGCGCTGCCGCCCGAGGCCGTGAGCGCGCTTCAGATGGAAGTCCTGCGCTTGGTCATCGACGACGCGGATCGCGGACGAGCGTTCATCAACATGGACTGGCGCATAATCAAGACGAACAATCGCCGGGAATTGTTCGTCTCCGATTGGCCGCTCGACGTGCCGGTCAGCTTCGCCTGGCTTGGTAGTGCCTCGTCCTATGTCACTCTTCCGATCGGACCGGAGACCCTCTTCGTTGCTGCCGGGTCCACTACGCTGGCAAATCGGATCGTGAGCCTACCCGAGCGAGAACTGATCACGCGGCAGAACCGGTCGACCGTGGGACATGCCCAGGCGTTCGTAGGCGCGAGGACGCGTCAAGCCGGCGACTTCATCCGCGCGAACTTCGGCCTGCGAAGCCGCCACTCCGTGACGCAGAGCACCGCCGACAAATATAAGCGGGACGCCATATAAGGCGGCGACCTCGCCAGACGCCGCGCTCCATCACCCTACGACAGCAGCCCCTCGATCGCCTTCAAAAGCTCGGCGGGCGACGCCTCAGCCTTCGGCGGCACCTTGATCGTCAGCCCCCCTCCCCGCGCCTTCGTATAGCGCAGGATGACCTTGCCCCCCTTGCCGGTGATCTCCTTCTCGGCGGCAGCCTTCACGGCTGGCGCGACAGTCGCCTTCACGAGCCGCTTCGCGACTTCCGGCCCGCTCAGCTTCAAGCCTTTCTGGCTGCGCTCTTCCTCGATGCGTTCAGCCTCTTCGCGCATCTTCGCCAGCGCCTTCGGATCTCCGGTAAGCGGCTTGATGTCACGCGCGACGCGTACCGTGATGTCGTGCGTATCGGAGAACGCCGCGACAACTGGTTCGGGCAAGCGCGCAACGTCGAGAAGCCGGCTCAGCCACGACTTGGAAAGGTTTAAATGCTCGGCCATCTGCGACTGCGAGCCCTCGTAGAACTCCGCGAGCGCCACCGTATATTCCTTGGCCCGCTCCCAATCCGAGATGTCCTTACGCGAGCGGTTCTCGACATCTGAAACCCGGAACGCCTCCTCGTCCGTGACACTCTGGATCGTCACCAGATACTCGAACTCCGGGTGGTGATGCGCTCGCAGCCATTTCACCGTCCACCAACGGCGGACGCCGGCGATGATCTCGAAGTCGAAGTTCGGGTCATCTTTCAGACGCCGAACGATAGCGGGGATCCGTTGCTTCTTGGCGGAGAGGAAGGAGTCGATGAGATCGCGGCAGCTATCTTCGTTCAAATGATCCAGATCGCGATTGTGCATCCGCCATGGGCGGCACCGCTCCGGATCGACCCACTCCGTCCGGTCGGCGACCGTTTTCCCCGTCGCGATGCGCGCGAGCGTCTGGCTGCGACTTGCCATGATGCCGTCCGCAGGGGTCGCCTTATCGAGGTTCTCCTCGTCGTCGAGCCCCTCTGTGAACATCGAGCCGAAGCCCTTGTTGCCCTTGCTCATCGGCCCGTTTCTCCTTCTCTCTTGCCCTCGCCGACGGGTGCCAACAGGCCAGAGTTGCCACGTGGCAACTGCGCCGCCCCCAGGCGCTTGCACTGACGTTCCTGCCGTGTGCGATCTGACATGGTATTCCTACCTAACATATTGCTTCTATTGGGTTCTTCCACTTTGTTGTCACGTGGCAACTCGGTGATCCGGCTTCGTCTCACTCCCCGATTGCCCGTGCTCGCCGACGTGAGAAATATCGGAGTTGCCACGTGGCAACTCTCCCTAAATTCGGCCCCCTGCCCTGCTCGCCCAGGTGCGCAGAACGTCCTGCTCAATATCCTGGCAAACGTCGCTGAGATGCTTCATGCAGCGGTTGTAGACCTCGTGCGACGTGACGGGCTTGTCGAGTTCGAAAACGGTTTTCATCCTGGAGCTGGCATTGTCGATTTCGGCGCTGGTGACCATCACCGACTGCGTCATTGAGCCACCGAAGACCTGCCGCATCATCGACAGTATCTCCCGGTGCATCGACTTGCTCTCGTCCACGCGGCTGCCGACCAGCCGGATGAAGTTGTAGGCCGGCCTTCCCCGCCCCGCGAGTTGCTCGAGCTGCTTCATCGTCGTTCGCGTCATGTCGATGAAAGATACCGTCGAGGCGAAGTCGACAAGGCTCGGCGGCACCGGAATGACCATGCAGTTAGCGGCCTGGAGCACAGCCATCGACACCATGCCCAATGCCGGCGGCGGGTCCATGATCACGACGTCATAGTCATCGACCACCTCATCAATGGCCTGCGCGATCAGGTCGATGATCTCCATGTTCTGATTTCGCGCCATGTGCCCGGCGATCTCATACTCGAGATTATAAAGTCGCAGGTTCGACGGGATCAGGTGGAGGTTGTGAAAGTGCGTCTTGCGGATAATCTTGCGAACGCCAAGCAGCTCCGGATTGTGAAAATGCCCGTAAAGCGTGTCTTCCTCGTCGAGGTCCACGTCGGGGCGATAGCCGAACATCATGGTTGAAGACGCCTGGCTGTCGCAGTCGATGAACAGGACCCGGTAGCCCTTGATGGCAAAATGCTGGGCGAGATGCAGCGCGATCGTCGACTTGCCGACGCCCCCCTTGAAGTTGCAGACCGAGATGATCGCCGGGGTATCGGTTGGCTCGCGCCAGGGACGCGTTCCAAACACCTCGCGCATATGATCAAGCTCTTCGAGCGTATACTGCAGCCTATGCCCGGAGCCCGTCCGCCCTCGAGCGGGGAGGCGGCCGTCGCGCTCCGCTTCCCGGACAGCAGATGCCGTCCGCCCGACCAGTGCAGCAGCTTTCGAAATCGGGAAGGTCGGACCCTTCTTCTGACCGGTTTCGGGATCAACCGCGCTGTCACGAATGCGCTTGAGGATCGTCAACGACTTTCTGTGGAGCACGTCCAGACCACCTTCGATGAGGTCGTCCGGCTGTGCTAGGGAGGGGTCGGTAGCCATCTCAGTCCGCTTCTGTGGGTTTGATGCGCCATGATAGCCACGTTGGCAGTTTCGAGCAAGGAAATGGCCACCAGACTTACAAGTTGACCGATGATCTCCGAGCCCCTTGCGCATGTGCGCGCTTTCTGGCCAATCGGCGGCGGCTGCGACCGATGATCTCCGTGCCTTTGCGTGTTGCTGCAAAGTCTGGCGCTGGGATTGTGGCGACAAACGGCTACCTGTGGATAACCACCGATGATCTCGGTACTTTGCGATGATCTCGGTGCGTATCAGCGATGATCTCGGTGCGAGCCGACCGATGATCTCAGAGCCCATACCTATTACTAGAATCACCCTATAAAAAACCGATTCGCGAATCGTTTTGATTTTTCGATTTTGGGTGAAGGAGGGCAGGGGGAGGGCGCAGAACGGCACCGACATCATCGGTGTTTCTGCAACTCTCGCGGCCTTTTCCCCTCCCAAACTGCCAACGGGGTTGATTTCACGCCTCAAACCTGTTGAGACATGCCCATCACAGCCCCCGGTCGATTCGGGGGGAAGGGCAGACCATGAATGGGGATCAGCATAGGCCGCTGGGGCATCAGTACGCACTAGCCATGCTCAACGGCGGCGAGGAGAGCGTCCGCAAGCTCGCCACCACCGCCGGCACCCAGCTCACCTTGGACGCATTCCTGCGCGTCCAGGACGAAGAACCGGTTCCTGCCTTCCTCCACTCCGCGCTTTGTGCGATGTCGCTGCCAACCAAGCGGCCCAAGGACGACACTCAGCCCATCGTCCGTGAGGACGGCAAATATGCGCTGGCCATCAATCCCAGGCCAGTGCTTCAGAATGTCGACGGCAAGTCCGTCATGCGAAGCCTTGGTGTGCCTTATGGCGCCTATCCACGCGTTGCCCTGATCTACCTCCTCTCTCAGGCGGTCATGAAGCAATCGCGGGACGTTTATCTTGGCCGCAATTTCACCGAGTGGATGCGCCGCCTTGGCTACCAGACCGTGTCTTATGGACCACGCGGGACGGCCAACCTGATGCGAGAGCAGGTGGATCGGCTGCTGGCGTGCGAGTGGCAGATCCGCTGGGACGGCACCGACACGGAAGACAACGCCTTCGCTGTCCGGGACGTCAAGATTTCCAACGAATATGCCGGTTCGCTCGACAAGAACGGCTCATTCGCGCGCGAAATCCGTATGTCCGAGGCGTTCTACTCGCACCTCATCGACCATGCCGTGCCACTCAATGAGATCGCCATCCGCGAGCTCAAGGGTACGCCAACGGCGCTCGATCTCTACACTTACCTTGCCTACCGACTCCCGCGGATTGGATCCGACAAGGGCCAGGTTATCTCATGGGACCAGCTCGCCAAGCACCTTGGCAACGAGGCCGACAGCAAGCGCTTCCGACAGACCGTCCGCGAAACCATGCAGATCGTGTCGGCGGTCTATCCCAACGCAAATGTCGATCTCTCCGGGCGGAAGGTCATTCTTCATCCGTCACCGGCACCGCTGGAGCGCAAGCTCGTGGGGCCGCACCTTCGACTCGTCGGGGGCGAGGCTCCGAAAACGGCACCGAGATCATCGGTCAAACCGGCCCATGCAGCGAAGTCCGCGCCCGCGAAGGACGATGCGCCGACTCTTCCGTTCCCCGCCGGGTCTCTCTCATACGGCACGCGTGAGGCCGTCTTCCGCCAGATCGCGCTGACCAAGGGCCATCCGTGGTCAGTGGATGACATGGCGGCTGCATTCCGCAAGGGATGCCCCGATTTTAGCCGGCCGCGCACCGATTCAGAGTGGCTGCGGATCTGGGAGAAGTTCGTCGTCGCCTATGCTGAACGCCGCGCGAATCGAAGCGACGACTAACCGATGATCTCCGAGCCGTTCGCGTTGAGGCGAGCGCAGGCTGAATCTGTCTCCAAGTCTCAGACCGACCGAAAAGAGGAAAGGAGGGGCCGAGCGTGTAAGCAGGAGGTAGAATTATGCCGCTTACAGCCAGACGGCCATCGCAGGAGATAGTCGACATTGTCGGGGCCCTGGGCGGCACGTGGAGCGGCAATGTCGCGATGTGCCGCTGTCCCGCACACAGCGATCGCGATCCAAGCTTGTCGATTCGGCAAGGGGATCGCGGCATTCTCGTCACCTGTTTCGCAGGATGCTCGCGCGAAGACGTCCTGCGTGAACTGCGCCTTGTTCGCCCGGGTCGCCATTATCCGCCACCCGCCTTGGCGGACTCGCCGCGGCCGATGAACGTCGAAAGAATCTGGAATGAGGCGGTCGACGTTCCGGGCACCCTTGCCGAGCGCTACCTCCAGTGCCGGAACCTCCTCCCACCACCACGCGATCTTCGCTTCCATCCGCGTTGCCCTTACCTGCCCAAGCCGAAGACGATCTTCGAACCCGCTCTCCTGGTAGCGGTGCGCGAGGGAAACCGTCTGGTCGCAATTCAACGCATATTCCTGAACCCCGACACCGCCCATTACACGCGCAAGGTCATGCTTGGCGCCCCGGGGCACGGCGCTTGGCGGGGCGGGGCAGGGGGCAACACCCTTGCCATCGCCGAGGGCTTTGAGACGGCCGACGCTTTCGCGCGCCTGAGCAACCTCCCGTGCTGGGCTTCACTCGGCGCACGTCGGCTCAACCAGCTCGTCATTCCGCCCACGGTCACAACGCTCCTGGTCGCCGAGGACAACGATTCCGAAGGGCACAGGGCAGCCGAAAGTGCCCAAGCGCATTACGCCCGGTCGGGCCTCATCATCGAACGCGCGCCCCCGCCGCCAATCTACAAGGATTGGGCAAAGGCGCTCGATGCCCGAGCGCAGCAGAGCCGCGTCTAGGCGCGAAGCGCCGGAGGAGAGGGGAGGGGGATCGAAAGGGTGTCGCTGCCGAGGGTGCAGCCCACTCTGGAGACCACACCCATGTCCGATCTCTTCGAAGCGGCCGCCCAGGCTGAGCGCGAGGCCGTGCGCCTCCTTCTACCCCGTCTGCGCTCCGACGAGGCCATTCAGCGTCGTCACCTCAACGACGCGATGACCAAGGCCTTCGGCGGTTCTGATGCCGACGGTCGCTGGACACAACGCGCCAGCTTTGAACTCCTCGAGCATGCCCTTGCCATCCATCTTCAGTCGAGCGCCCAAAAAATTGCGGCGTTCGGCGACGTCCGCGCGCTGATCGATTTGTCCGATCGCCTGCCCACTCAGACGGTTCGCAGCGAGGATCAGATCGAATGGCAGCAATTCTCGACACCTGTCGACATCGCTGCGGTTATGACGCTTCTCGCCAACGTCCAGCCCGACGACATCGTGCTCGAGCCGAGCGCGGGTAACGGCCTATTGGTCGCGCAGCTCCGTCACGTCGAATCGCTCCATCTGAACGAGCTCGATCCGCTCCGCCGTGGCCGATTGAAGGCGGCTTTCCCCTCAGCATCGATCACCGGGCACGATGGTGCGACCATCAATTCCACCCTCGCAAGCGTCGATCGACCAACCCTCATCCTGATGAACCCGCCCTTTTCGAGGTCGGTCGGCCGCGGCGCCGACGACTATGCCGCAGTCCGTCATCTGCAAGCGGCGCTGCGCCGTCTTCAACCGGGCGGCCGGCTCGTTGCCATCATGCCCGATTGGTTTGGCCCGAGCGCACGCATGCGTGAGCAATATGAGACGATCCTGCGCGACGTGAGCGTCCTGGCGGCCGTCCGTCTCGAGAAGTGCTACCTGAAGCATGGGACTTCGATCGCCGTGCGGTTGTTTGTCATCGACAAGGTCCCCGGCCGGTCGCCCCCCGCGCTCATCCAGCGTTCGTCCGTTGCCGAGCTGCTCGATATCCTGATCATCCCCGAACGATCGTCGGCGAAGCCCGATCGCGGAGCGTCGGCGCCGAAGCGCTCAGGTGGAGTTTCGCTCTTCCGGGCCGTCAAAAGCAGCCGTCCGGCGCCCCGCGCCTACCATGCCCCGGCACGCAACCACGTGCTCCCCGTCGAATATGCGAAACTTGAGACGCCGGCGCCGCTGCTCGAGCAGAGCGGCGTCTATCTTCCATATCGACCGAGCCGTATCAGCTTCGCGAGCGCTGGCGAGCATCCAACGCCGCTCGTCGAATCTGTCGCCATGGGCTCGATCCCGGCGCCGGTCCCAGAGTATGTGCCGGCGCTGCCCGAGCGCACCGTCGCCGAGCGGCTGCTCTCCGCCTCCCAACTCGAGACGGTCGTCTACGCGGGGCATGCCTGGACCCAGTGGATCCCAGGCACTTTCAGACCCGACAAGGAAGGTGTCGGCCTCGTGCTGGCCGAAGACGGCCATTCCTATCGTAAGGGCTTCTTCCTGGGCGACGGCACGGGGGCGGGGAAGGGTCGTCAAATCGCGGCCTGCATCCTCGACAACTGGCTCCAGGGCCGCCGCCGCAACATCTGGGTCTCGAAGAATGCGCCGCTCCTCGAAGACGCGCGACGCGACTGGACGGCCCTTGGCGGCCTTAACGGCGACATTCAGCCCATCTCCAACTGGAAGATCGATGAGCCGATCAGCCTCGACCAGGGCGTGCTGTTCGTCAGCTATCCGACGCTGCGTTCGATGCGTGGTGACTACGGTCGCCTGAAGCAGCTGGTTGACTGGGCCGGGGCCGATTTTGACGGTGTCATCGCCTTCGACGAGGCCCACGAGATGGGCGGCGTTGCGGGTGGGGAGGGCGCTCTCGGCACCAAGGATGGATCCCAGCAGGGAATCTGCGGCGTGCTCCTCCAGAACCAATTGCCCGCGGCCCGCGTCCTCTATGCTTCAGCCACCGGCGCCTCTGTCGTCAACAACCTCGCTTATGCGGTCCGACTGGGGCTCTGGGGCCCAGGGACCGCCTTCCCCGACCGGGAGCAGTTCATCAGCAGCATCAGCAAAGGCGGGATCGCCGCGATGGAGCTGGTCGCGCGCGATCTCAAGGCCACCGGCCTCTACATGGCCCGCGCACTGAGCTTCGCAGGTGTCGAATATGACATTATGCGCCATGAGCTGACCGCCGCGCAGATCGAGATCTACGACACCTATGCGGACGCGTGGGCGATCTTATGCGCAGCTGCGCATAAGAGCGCTTATCGCGAGGAAGCGATAATGCGAAGGAACGCGGTGTAGGCCCGCAAAGCAAGGGCACTTGTCACCACGACCTTCGCATTATTTCACAGGGTATCCAGCCACTCCATCAGGCTCGCATCCCGCT
>NZ_JAAILI010000033.1 GCF_012650175.1 Sphingomonas sp. S2M10 | reverse complement strand
GACCCTCAACCGCGTCGAGGAGGTCACCGCTGACATCGTTCAGGCCGCGCGCGATTGCCTCGTCATCGGACCCGGCAACTGACAAATAGCGCGATCAGAACGCCGCCATTTAGCGCGAGCGTTTACAAGCGAGCCGCTTAAGGCTCATAATTTCATATCTACCCGTCCAGAAACCTGTGGCCGATAAACCTCTTCATCGATAGATTGATGGAACAGGGAGACGGATGTCGATGCTGATCGGGTACATGCGAGTGTCGACGGGCGAACAGAACCTCGACCTTCAGCGCGATGCGCTGGATCGTGCCGGATGCGAGCGCGTCTTCGACGACGTGTGTTCGGGTCGGGCGACCGAACGGGCCGGGCTCGAGAAGGCCATCGATATCATGCGTGACGGCGACACCCTCGTCGTCTGGAAGCTTGATCGGATCGGTCGGTCACTGCCCCACGTCGTCGGGTTGGTCGGCGATTTGCAGAAGCGCGGCGTCGGCCTGAAGGTGCTGACTGGCGATATCGATACGACGACCGTTACGGGGAGGCTGGTATTCGGCATCTTCGCGACCCTTGCCGAGTTCGAGCGCGACCTGATCCATGAGCGCACGATGGCCGGGCTCGCCGCGGCCAGGGCGCGTGGGCGGTCGGGCGGACGGCCACGGATCATGACGAAGCAGAAGCTGAAGGCGGCAATGGCGATGATGGCAGACCGCGACAACGCCGCGCGCGATGTCGCTGTCCAGCTCGGCATGTCGGTATCGACGCTCTACGCCTATGTCGATGCAGAGGGTCGGCCGCGGGAGCGCGCCAGCGAACTGCTGGGCAAGCGTGGGGCACGGTCCAAGGTAGCGGCATAGCCTGAGCAATGCCGGTCGGCTTTCTCTCGGACGACCAGGCCCTGCGCTATGGTCGCTTCGTCGGCGAGCCGACATCGGAACAGCTCGCGCGTCACTTCCATCTCGACGACGCGGACCAAGCATTCATCGGCGCGCATCGCGGCGATCACAACCGGCTCGGCGTGGCGGTACAGCTTGGCTCATTGCGGTTGCTCGGCACCTTTCTCGAAGATCCGGCACTGACACCGGCATCGGTCACACGATTCGTCGGCAGCCAGTTGGCGATCGACGGAACGGCCGAACTGATGGCGCGATATTGCGCAACCAAGGGGCGATGGCGGCACGGTCCGCGCATCCGCGACCATTATGGCTACCGGGTCCTGTCCGATCCCGGCGCCGCGTTTCGACTGCATCGTTTCATATATGCCCTGTGCTGGACGGGCACCGATCGCCCTTCGATGCTGTTTGACGCAGCAGTGATATGGCTGCTTGAATCCAAGGTGATGCTGCCGGGTCTGTCCGTCCTCGAGCGCGATATCGCACGGGTCCGCACGCGGGTCGCCGCGCACGTCCATCGCCGTCTGGTCGCCAAGCTGACGCCAGAGCAACGCACCCGACTCGATACGCTCGTCGCGGTTACCGGCGACGGACGGCAAAGTCCGTTGGATCGCTTACGTGACGGGCCATACCTGCAAAGCGGCCCCGAGATCAGCCGAGCCGTCGACCGACTGACCGAGATCCGCGAGTTCACCATAGGCCTGCCCGAACTTGACCGCGTGCCACCCAGTAAGGCGGCTGCCCTCGCACGATTTGCCAGCGCCGCGAGAGCGCAGGCCGTGGCCCGGCTTCCCGACGATCGGCGCGCGGCCACGTTGGTCGCCTTCATCCGCACCCTCGAAGCGTCGGCCAGCGACGACGTCATCGACCTGTTCGATGCCGTGTCGACCAGAATGTTTTCCAACGCACGCATCAACGCCAAAGAGGCGCGGATACGATCACTGCGCGATCTTGACGCCGCATCACTCCGGCTTCGTGATGTCGGTGCCGTGCTGCTCGATGATAGTATCAGCGACACGGAGGTGCGGGCGGCCGTGTTCGCGCTGGTAGACCGGGCCGCACTGACCGACGCGGTTGCCCAAGTGAACCTGCTCGCCCGGCCTACCGACGAAAGCTACTTCGTCGAGCTGCGTCAGCAGACGGGCACAATGCGCTATCTGCCGAAAATGCTTGCAGGGCTGGATCTCGCAGCGGCGCCCGCGGGGCAATCGTTGCTGGACGCGGTCGATCACCTGCGAAGAGTTCACCGTGGCGAAAAGCGCCGCGGACCGGTGCCAACCGCGTTCGTCCCCAAAGCTTGGGGCCGTCAGTTGAAAAACGAGGACGGCACGTTCGATCTGACCGGATACCGGCTTTGCACGCTCGACCGGCTACGCCGCGCCATCCGTCGCCGCGATGTCTTTCCCGTCCGCTCGCTTCGCTATGCCGATCCCCGCAAGGGCCTGCTGGCCGGCGCCGCGTGGGAGGCGGCACGACCGTCCGTGTGCCGCACGGTCGGTGTGGCGGTCGCCGGCGACGAGGAAATCGCCAAACTGTCCGCGCGCCTCGATCTCGCCTACCGTCAGACAGCCGCGCGTGTGCCGGATAACGATGCCGTGACCATTACCAGTACGGCGAGCGGTGCAGACCTGTCGATCGAGCCGCTCGACAAGATCGACGAGCCCCTGAGCCTCACCGATCTTCACACGGCGATCGATGCACGGCTGCCGCAACTGGACCTCCCCGAACTGATCCTGGAAATGCATGCGCGAACCGGGTTCGGGGCAGCGTTTACCCATGCCAGCGAAGGCAACGCCCGCGCCGGTGACATCGCGACCACGATCTGCGCTGTGCTCGTCGCAGAGGCGACCAACACCGGGTTCGAGCCGCTTCTACGCCCCGAGGTGCCCGCGCTGCGCCGGTCCCGGCTGAGCTGGGTGAAGCAGAACTTCATGCGCGCCGAGACGCTGACCGCCGCCAATGCGCTGCTGGTCGAGGCGCACAACAGAATACCCCTGACCCGAGCCTGGGGTGGTGGTGAAGTAGCGTCGGCCGATGGACTGCGGTTTACCGTGCCGGTTCGCACGATCCACGCCGGCCCGAACCCGCGGTATTTCGGGCGTGAGCGCGGCGTCACCTGGTATAATCTGGTCTCCGACCGCTTTTCCGGGCTGAATGCCGTGACGGTCCCCGGCACACTGCGCGACAGTCTTCATCTGCTGGCGGTTGTGCTCGATCAGGAAACCGAATTGCGGCCGACCGAGATCATGACCGACACGGCCGGCTATACCGACACGATATTCGGGATATTCCATCTGCTCGGGCTCCAGTTCTCGCCGCGTATCGCTGATATCGCCGGGGCAAGATTCTGGCGTGTTGATGGCAATGCGGATTATGGCGTGCTGGACGATCTTGCGGCAAATAGGATCAACATCAAGCTGATCGTCGAGCACTGGGACGACCTCCTTCGCCTTGCCGGATCGTTGAAGCTCGGCGTCGTGAGGGCAGCCGGCCTTACCCGTGTCCTTCAGACGAACGATCGCCCGACCAGGCTGGCACGTGCGCTTCAGGAACTCGGCCGTCTCATCAAGTCGCTCTATATGCTACGGTTCATTGACGACGAAACCTACCGGCGTCGCATTCTCGTCCAGCTCAACCGCGGCGAGAGCCGCCATCAGCTTGCCCGCACGATCTTCCACGGCAAGCGCGGCGAATTGCGCCAGCGTTATCGCGTTGGCCAAGAGGACCAGCTTGGCGCGCTCGGGCTAGTCGTCAATCTGATCGTGCTCTGGAATACGATCTACATCGACGCCGCGCTCAACCAGCTTCGCGCTGGAGGCCACATGATACTGGACGAAGACGTAGCGCGCCTTTCGCCGCTCGGCTTCCGGCACATCAACATGCTCGGGCGCTATGCCTTCACCATTCCCGAAATGGTGGCGCGCGGCGAGCTTCGACCGCTCCGCGATCCCGGCGCCACGGGCATCGATGACGCGTGAGGTCGCCCCTTATGTAGGTTTTCTGTTCCGTTGCTACTCAACCCCCTTGATATGCATGCCCGGCAGGCCCTCGAAGGTGTAGGCCTCATACTGGGCGCCCAGTCGCACCGCCTGCGCTTCGAACTTGGTCGCGTCCTCGGCGGTCCACCAGTCGCGAAGCACGCCGTTGCCGTCGGACTTGCGGCCCTGGTCGTCGAAGCCGTGACTGATCTCGTGCCCGATGACGCCGCCGATGCCGCCGTAATTGATCGCGTCGTCCGCCTTGGGATCGAAGAAGGGCGGCTGCAGGATCGCCGCCGGGAACACGATCTCGTTCTTTACCGAGTTGTAGTACGCATTCACCGTCTGGGGCGTCATCCCCCACTCGGCCTTGTCGACCGGGCCGCCCAGCCGGTTGCGGCGATAGTCCCATTCAAACTTGCCGGCACGCTCGGCATTGCCGACGAGATCGCCGGGACGCACCTCCAGCTTCGAATAGTCGCGCCACTTGGTCGGATACCCGACCTTGACCGTGAAGCCCTGGAGCTTGGCCAGCGCTTGCTCCTTCGTCGCCGGGCTCATCCAGGCGAGGTTCCGGATACGGCCCGCGAGTGCGACGCGGAGGTTACCGACCAGCACGTCCATCTTCGCCTTGCTTTCGGGCGGGAAATAAAGCGCGACATAGTCACGGCCGACACCTTCGCCGATCGCGCGCTCGGTGAACGAGACCGCACGCTTCCAGCGCTCGCGTTCCTTGGGCTGGCCGTTCAGGAAGCGGGAGCGGAAATCGAACTGCGCGTCGGAGAAGCGCTTGGAGAGAAGCGGCGCGATGTCGTCGGTGATGCGGAAGGCCTGCCACGCCTTGAGCGTCTCCAGGTCGGTATCGGCGAAGACCTGCGCGATCTTCGGCACCGCGCTGTTTTGCGCGACGATGACGCGGCTTGCCTTGCTCAGGCCCGCGGCCTGCCAGAACGGATCCCAGGCAAAGCCCGGCGCCTGCGCCTTCAGCTCGGCGACCGTCACCGGATTGTAGGTCTTGTCGCGGTCCCGGCTCTGCGCGCGGGTCCAGTGGGCATCGGCGATGCGCGTCTCCATCGCCACCACCTTGTCCGCGGCGGCCGCTGCGTCCGGCCAGCCCGCCATGCCGAGCATCTGCGCGACATATTGGCGATAGCGCGCCACCTGCGGCGCGAATTTGGGATCGAGATACAGATCGCGATCGCCGAGGCCCAGACCCGACTGGCGCAGATACAGCGCATAGGTGTCCGGCTGCTTGGCATCGTCGCTCACGCCGACACCGAAGAAGCTGGCGCCGAACCCGCCCGTCGACGCGCCCATCTGCTGCGCCAGCGCCGCCTTGGTGGTCGCGGCCTTCACCGGCTGGAGCCGCTGCAGCAGCGGCTGCGCATCGAGCTTCTCGATCGCCGCCTCGTCCATGAAGCCGCGATAGAGCGTCGCTGCCTTGCGGCGATCGGGATTGGCGGCGTCGGTCGGGCTATAGCCTTCGATCAGGCTGCGCAGCCGCATCTCGGACAGGTCGCGGAGCACCGCGAAGGCGCCGAACGACGAACGATCGTCCGGGATCTTGGTGCGATCTGTCCAGGCACCGTTGACGAAGCGGTACCAGTCGTCGCCCGGCTTCACGCTGCGATCCATGCCGGCGATGTCGAAGCCCCAGCTGCCATAGCGGGTCGCCGCCGCGCTCGGCGCGGCGGGCGCGGATTGTTGCGGCTTGCGGCTGAGCGCAGGCGCGGCAAGCGCCGCGATCGACAGGGTAGAGGCCAGGAGGACGTGCTTCAGCGCCAAGGAAAGTCTCCATTTCAGGCAGTTAGCCATGAGGTAGCGCTAGTCTACACGGCGTGCGCCATCTGGCAATCCGCCGCAGAAAATCAGCGGCTCGTCGTCGGACGGGACTTGCCGCTTCGGTGCGTTGGGCTAGATCGCGATGGATGCAGCCTTCCCCCGAATTGGCAATCCGCATGGCGCGGGCCGCGTTCAACCGCGCCCTTGCGGCCGGCGACCTCGCCGCCATCGGTCCTTTGCTGGCCCCAGACGTCGTGCTCGTCGCCGGCACCGACAGCGCCGTGATCCACGGTCGCAAGGCGCAGTTGCTGGCATGGAAGCGCGAATTCGCGGCCAAAGCCCGCAACATCTACAGCCGCATCCCGGAGACGGTGATCGTGTCCCCGGTCGCGCCGATCGCATTCGAACATGGCCGGTGGGAAGGCGTTTCAGCCGAAGCCGCAACGGTGGAGGCAAGCGGGCACTACACCGCCAAGTGGCGCCAGATAGACGCCACTTGGCAGCTCGAGGCCGAGCTATACCTGACCCTGGACTGACCCGACGGCGCGGAACGAAGCCAGGCGGCATCGGTTGACCTCGCTGATTCCGCCTGCTGCGGGGCGCCCGGCGCGCCCTGGGAGATGCGCCATGCCGACATCCCGATTCTTCTTTGAACGCCGCGCCCAGGAAGAGCGCGCCCGCGCCGCTGCCTGCGGCAACCCGGTGCTCGCCGCGGGCTTCCGCAAGCGAGCGGACGCGTTCCAGCGCCGCGCCAATGCGCAAGCCGAGGATGCGATCCTGATGCAGTGACCGTTCGACACGTGTCGGCTGCCGTCGCGTTGTATGTGCGCTCAAGCCTTGCATGCGCTAAGCGGCGGCCAAGGCACGACGTGTCCTGTTTACATAAGATATATTATCAGACCGGACCCGTAACGACCCACAAGGCGTTCGCTGCGGTTCGGAACGTAGCAGTATGTCAGGCTGATGGATCACGCCGGTTGCCCGGTCTTGGGGAGAAAGCGCGGCAGTTGGGTTACCGCAGCGCCAAGGCCGGCGAAAAGGAGGCTTCCGAGCAGGTTCTCTCGGAACCGGTCCTGGGACAGGCTCGGGATCAACCAGCCCTCGGCCTCGCCGACCAGGCCGACGACATAGATGCACGTCGCAGCGAGCGACATGGCTATCATGAAGCGGCCTGCCCTTTGAAAGTTCGGCTTGGTTCGCAGTGAATCCAGCATTGTCCAGAGCAGATAAATCGATGCCAACATGATGAGGGAGCCGGCAGCAACCTCCATCTGATCGATCGCGACGAACTCACCCATGGGTCCGGAACCGAGCATCACATTCCTCCTGTGCGACTTATCGCGGTCGCGTCGCCATCAGCGACGGTCGATCGGATCCACCTTGCGTCGGCATTCTCGCGGGCAGAAGCTGTGTCAGCTGGTGGGGCAGTCCTTGATCGCACGCACCCGTCACAACGTCTCTCCCTTGTGTCTATTCTGAGCGCATGACGGGACGAATGCCAGCAGCCACCGCTTTGGCGCGGACCGTCTCCCAGAGGCGTTGCGGCACCCGTCCGAGGTAAGGCGTGCCGTGATGGCCGGTTCTGACGTCCGGGCCGACCCACGAGAACTCGTTAAGGTCGTTCCAGATGATGCGCGCGCGATCGTCGAGCTTCAGGTGCGCCTTGACCCCCGGCGGGATCTCGACTGCGGCCTTGGGGTCATAGTCGCGGGTCGTCAGGGGCGCGGTGATGACGCGGAGACGCCCCCGATACCCGTAGGTCGCCATGACCAGGCAGGGCCGGACCTTGCGGCCGGCTTCCAGACCGCGGGCATGCTCTGCCCTCCACAGGTACTCGTAGAGGATGACGTCGGTGTTATGCGGCGTCGTCCATGAGGTGGTTGAGCTCGTAGGCTTCAGCGGGGGCCTCGGCGGTCTTGAGGGCGTGGTAGGCTTCATCGCTCAGCTCCATGGGAGTGAGGGCGACATGGTCCAGGCGGGCAAGCCGCTCATACTCCGACGCCGGCATCATCACGACGCGAGCAGCGCCGTTGCGCTCGACCGCGATGGGATGGGTCATTGCCTCGTCGTAATAGAAGCCGAACCGCTTGGAGACGTCCGTCGATCTCACCTTCTCGATTGCTAGGGTCATGGTTCCCTCATCTCCTTCCGTCGCGCTCAACCCTTCCGGCCTCGGTGAAGAGGCTGGCGAGCCTAGAGGCTCCTTTATGATGGCCGCCCAAACCTACATGGGAATCCTGACATTCCGTATAATGCCGCTCAGTCCGGATTACCAGCGACATGGTTCATTCGTCGCGCTCGTTCTTGTCGGAGCCGCTTGACGACACAGAGATCGGCATGGCTCTGGATCAGTCGATCGAGCGCCGCATCAGGCACGAGAGCCGGATCGAAGCGGGCGCCCTTCGTCCGAGGGGCTGTGCGACCCAGCGCCAACAGCCGGCGCCGGTTCCTGACCTCCACCAACAACTCTCCCCTCTCTGCTTTCGTGAAGGCGCGATCGAGGCCGTAGAGCCAACCTGCGCGCGCCTCGATCAGCATCTGCTCGACGCGTTCGAGGTCGTCGTCGTGCCGGCACGCGCGGACGCGCGGCGCCGTGAGCTGGCGGGCGGTCTCGCGCGATCGGCGGTAATGGTCGCTGCTCGGCTCCTCGATCGCGAACAGGCGGTGCATGAGGCGGACCCAGGCACCCATGCTCTCCCAGGCGAACGGCTTGGGCGCCGACCGAGCCACGGGCCGATAGGCACGATCGGGCCGGAGGGTCTTGGCGGGCTGTTTCTCGCCGCAGAACAGGTCGGGCTGGCGCCAGCTCATCGGACCGGCTCCAGGTCGCGCAGCTCGACGAACTCGATCTTGGCGGTGCGCTCGCCGCCCACGGGGTCGAAGAAGACATAGCAATGGTCCTCGAAGCCGCGACACAGCCGCCAGACGACGCCGGTGCGTCCGAGGAAGCGGTGGATGCCGTAGGCGGGATCGACGGCAATCGCAGGCACCAAGCGGGCAGCTCGCGGACCTCGCCTGGCGTCATGCCGATACAAAACCAGCAGCTCGACTTGGGCGGCACAGGCAGACCGGCAGCCTCGATCCGGCGGGTGCAGGCGTCGCGGTCCCACCCCCAGCGGCGCAGCGGGTAGTCGTAATCGTAGAGCGGATCGGCGATCGCCGCGGCGTGGTTCGCGCGCAACGTGTCGCGAACGCCGGCGTCGAAGCCGATCAGGCGCGTGACCTTCTGGCCCCGGCCCCAGGCCGCAATCGCCGGCGCCCAGGTGCGCAGGAAGGCGTCCTGCGGTGCCTTCTTGTATTTCAGGCTGCAGCTCGACCCGCCCATGCTCTTGCTCGGCAATGTGGCGTTCGTCAGCGCCATCTCGAGCAGCGAGTAATAGGGCGGCCAGTGTTTGAACCGCTTGGGCTGGTAGCGGACCAACTCGTGCGCGATGCCGCGTTCGTCCATCCACGGCCGGATGACGTCTAGATAGGCGTAGGTCGCGGGCTTCTCGACGCCGGTGTCCGCAGTCAGGACAAGGTCCGGCCGCTGGCCACGGGCGTCCAGCTCCACCAGCAGCGCGGTGCTGTCGACGCCGACCCCGTAGGCGAGGACGACGGGCGCCGGGGGCAGCATGCTACGCGGCCTCGGCGAGAGTCGGCAGGCTGGCGAGGTGTTGCCAGCAGGCGTCGAGCGCGTCGTCGAGCGTCGGCTGATCGCCCAGGCGGATGAAGCAGGCGCGACCGCCGCGGATCATCAGCGCGTTCGGCTCCCATACCGGTTCGGCCAAGCCTTCGGGCCAGTCGTGGAAACCATGGGGGTAAGCCGTGATCTTGTACGGCCCCCAAAGCTGCGGGTGGAGGCGCGTATGGCGCGCCACATAACGGACGGGCATGACGATGATCCTCGCGGGAGAGGCCGTGCTGGCGGCGTGAGCGGCGCCAGTCGGCGGAAGCGGTCAGGCGGGCTCGGAGGCGCGCGGCGTCACGACGATCGCGACTTTCTCGCGCGTGAGGGTGACGGCGACCGTGCGATCGTCGGGGACGATCCAGACGTGGTTCTGCAGGAGCATGCGAAGCTGCGCCTCGATCGCCGCGTCGCCGCCCTCGATCAGCCGGACCGATCGTTCCCGGGCCGTGGCCCGGAAGCGGGCGAGCTGGGTCTCGTAGCTGTCGTCGCCACTGTCGCTGCTCGGATTGAACACCGCGTGCTCGAGCAGGCTCGAAAGGTCGGCCGAGGTCGTGTTGCTGCCCCGGCGGATGAAGATGCCGACCTCGTCGACGTCGTCGCAATAGGACGGGTCGGGCGCGAAGGCGATGTCGGCAGGAAGGGCCAGCTGCGAGACCTGACCATCGTGCGTCACGCTCATCAGGAGCGAGATGCCGTCGACCAGGCCGCTCGTCATCCCCTCGGGTGCGTCTTCAATGTCCGTCACCTCGAAGCTGTCCGAACCGGCTTCGATCCGAAAACGGACATCGGTGACGCATGCGAGCGCGTCGTACCAGGTGTAACCGGCGAAGCGCGGCTCGGCCTCGACTAGCGGGGCAGCGGCGAAGGCCGGTGCGCCGGCGAGCGCCCGCTGCATCGGCTGGGCGACGATCGCCGCCTGGTCGGGCACAAGAATCATGGCATCGCCCCGAACATGGTCCTGGCCCTGCCAGCTGTTGCGATAGTCCGCGCAGGGCGCGGTCCAGCGATTGAGGTAGGGCTCCGCCTCGGCGAGCTCGATGCCGAGCGCCTGCGCTTCGCCCCACTCCTTGTAGCTGAGGCGGTGACCTCCGGCCCTGGCAATCGCGCGGAAGATTGCGGCCTTGGCCACCGTCCGCAGGGCGGCCAGCGCGTCGTTCTCGACCGGCTCCTTGCGGGCCGGCAGCACGAGCTGAATCTTGGGAGCATCGATGATGTCGACGCGGACGCCCCACTTGCGGCCTCGGTCGACCTCGCCGACCGTCGGCATGGTGGTCGCGACCGTCACGCCGTGGAAGTTGATGCGGACCTCCTTCGCCAGCGGCCAATCGGCGGCATGGCTGTCGAAGACGCCGATGCGGCAACCCTGCCAGTCCTCGACATGGACGGCGCCGGCGAGCCAAGACCGCCGCGGCAGTTCCTCGCCGTCGAGGTAGACCGGCAGCGGGTAGAAGAGTGCGACCTTCTCAAGGGTGGCACGCAGCGTCGGCATCCACGCCTCGGGCATGGTCATCGAGATCGCCGTGCCGCGATCGATGGGATCGGCCTCGATCGCGATCGGGCGGCTTGTGGCCCAGGCGCCAGCCGGGATGTGCGCGCACCAGCCCTGATGCTCGGGGCGCGACCAGGACCGCACGATCACGTCACGCCCGGCGAGGCTGAACACGCCCATGCCGGCGGGATCCTCGCGTTCGCGCGTGTCGTCCGACCAGCCGGAGCGGCCGAGCGTGACGATGGTGGTCGGGTCGGCGATGCCGTGTCCGTCATCGGTGACGGTCAGGAGCCGATCGCCGGGTTGCCCGATCAGCGTCACATAGACGGCACCGGCGTCGGCTCGGCGCGCGTTCTGGAGCAACTCGTTCAAGATGTCGTGGGCCGACCCGTTGAACAGGCGCGTGACCTTGGTGATGGTCTCGGGCGCGACGGCGGTCTCGATAGTGGCGGGGAGCATGGCGGTTTCCTGGTGCCGCGCAGGACCAACCCTCGCAGCCACCTTTCCCCTCCCCCTCCCTCTTTGCGGTCCGGGCTGACGGCGAGCAGCATCGGGTGCTGTTAAGGGTCAGCTCTAAAGCGAGCGCTCCGCCGGAAAACCGGTGAAGCTGTACGCGCGAAAACGGCCGCACAATTGTATGAACGCCTCGACCAACTCCAATAAGCTATCGCGTGCGGCCGCCGCTTCCGAGTAGCCGAGCAAAGCTTCCGCCTGAGATCTTCCTCAAACTGAGAGCATCTTCAAGTAGAAATGAGCGCTGTTCCTGTATGATATGTGAACTAATACAACTATTCCGGGCACACGGGCGTTGGGATCACCCCGCCCGCACACTCGGGGGATTCCCACATGAAGAAAATGCTTCTCTTCGCCATGGCTGCGGCCGGTTTCACGTCGGCGACTGCGTCGTCGGCCCAAGCCCAGTCGGCTCAAATCGCAATTCGCGCTGTGTACGATGCCACAGGGGCCGGAGAATACACGGACGGAAAGACCTCGACGACGTATGCCTACACCAGCCCTCCCGTCCATGTCATCTATGACGAGTATTTCGTAGGCGGGCGCAACCGCATCTATCGGCTCGGCGGCCAACAGGTCTTCCTGAGTTCGACCAATACGAATCTCTGTGGCAGCGATTTCCACGTCTGTCGCTCCGGCGAGACTGTCACCGGCTTCCGCAATGACGTCAACCTCGGCCAGCTTGGCAACGGACGCACGTTCTACATTCAGGACACCAGCGCCTATTATCCGTACCCGACCGGTAGCGCTCAGATCGTCATTCGCTAACCCTTTCGCAGGCGACCTCTTACGGTCGCCTGCATCCTTCGTGGTTCGTTATCTTCTTAATCCGTTAACCGTAGCTCAGTAGTTCTGCTCCGAACGACGGATTGACCTATTGGGCTGACCTTATGAACATTTCGATCAACGGCTTTCCCAAAGCTCCCGCGGTAAGCCCTTTAAAGCCATCGTCATCTGGAGCCGCTTTTGCGAGCGCGCTGTCCGATGCGACTTCCTCGGTGAAGGCGCCGTCGGGGGATCGGGCCGAGATTTCCTCAGCCGCCGTCGCGCTGTCGGAACAGTCCTCTGACACCACCGCCGTTGTCGATGAGGCTTCCTGGACGCGTCTCATGCAAATGCCGGAGGGTGAAAGGAAAGCGGCGGTTGCCAAGCAAGCTGATGCAATCAGCAGAGCCCAAGGACTCCCATCTGGGAAATACGACTACGAGCACATGTCGCTCGGGCAGCTGTCCGTTGTCAGGGCGAATATGGTTCAAAACCTCGGTTACACGTCGGAGCAGCTCTCTGCGACGTGGAGCGTCAGTTTGCAGAAGGCAGACGGTGGAACGTCTTTCGGAAGCCCTGTTGACTGGACAACGCCCCGGAACGTGCTCAGCGAATTGAGCCGCGATCACAATCGGTTGGTAAGCACCAATGACTTTGCCAACGCGAAAATATTCGAGTCTGCTATCCTTGCGATAAAGAACACCTCCGTGGTCGACGCTCGGAACGAGGCATTCTTCAAAGATCCGAGCTACTGAATGGTGGATGGCGCGCTCGATCAGCGCGCATCGAGTTCGCGCATCGTCGACTAGATATCGCGCGCGAGCGCTGCCATCGGCCGTCAGCCTTCACCATCCGCGGGCTTCATTGAAGTCGAGAAGTTCTAGAGCGTTCGGTTGGCGGCGCTCGGTGGCAGCTTCTTGAGGCGACGGCGCTGCGATCTCGCAAGCCGTGAGCGAGCCTAGCGGCATGGGCCGACGGTCGGTCGCGCAATCCTACCGCAAGCCGATCTTCGCTGCCCCGTCGCAGCCTTATAACGATCCGGCGGTTGGTCGGCCGATGGAGAATGATGCGCTACGCGCGCGCCTGTTGGGCGATTTGGGCGCCAGTCGGCGTGAGGGCCGTGAGTCCGCTGGAATATTCGAATCGGGTGAATTGTCCCTCAAAATGATATCATCTGTCACGGGGTTTGTCGTAGACCATCCTGCAATCGATAGTAGCGCAGGGCATATAGGGCATGGTCATGCAACCCAAGGATCCGCTGCCGTTCGCGAATCTTACCGATCGCCACCGAGAGTTACTTCGGCTGGTTTACCAGCACCTCAAGACCGCACAAATCGCCCACCGGCTCAACCTCAGTCCTGGCCATGTTAATAACCAACTGACAGAGGCCAATAAAATCCTTGGCGTCGGCAGCAGGCGCGAAGCCGCAACGCTTCTCGCGATGCACGAAGCGGGGGTGCAAAAAGTTCACAGTGAACTTTTTGCACCTTCCATTGAGGCCGTTTGGCCGCTTCCGCTGCCCTTGCCGACCAGCAAGGCCCCGATGAATGCGCTGATCTGGAAACAGGTCGTTGCCTGGGGCGGCATCATCGCGATCGCCCTGCCGATCGCGGTGACAGTCGCCGCCATGGCCATCATCACGGTCACCCAGCTGCTCGGCATGAGAGCAACGTAGTGGCGCTCAGCGCCAAGGAGACCATGCCCGTGCACAATCTGCCGACCACCAGCCTTGCGGTTGCCGATGACCTCCGGCGTGCAGAACGGTCGATCAACACCGCCACCCGAGACATCGCGCAGTTCCTGCTATCGACGCTCGAAGCGGCGGATGCTCACGGGCTATCCGGAGCGATGTCCCACGGCACCGTCAAAGCGACCGTGGCGTCGCTCGCTGCCCAGGTGGACAGTCAGGCGCAGCTTGCGATGCGCGCCCATCAGTCGATCGAGCGTGTGGCGCGCAGCCTTGGCCTGGACGAATCGAGCTGGGGAGGGAGTGCGCCAAAGCCGTCGCCTGCGATGGCCTCGGTTGAGCTGGTCTGTGAGGCATGATCTCGATCAGGACGTGGACCGCGCATGACGCTTCTTTACGCCGCGATCTATAATGTGGTGCTCGCCGCGGTCTGCGTTTTCGCGCTGATCCGCGGCGGGAAACCAGAACGGATCGGAGCAACAATCAATCTGGCGGCATCGGCGCTCACCGGAACGTTGCAAGCAACACGGTTGATTTCAAGTTCGCCAACCGACGTTGTCATGTTGATGATCGACGCCTCGGTAGCAGCGATGTTCTTCTGGCTCGCCATTCGGACGACGCGATTCTGGCCGATCTGGGCGTTCGGGTTTGCCTTGGGGGACTTGATTCTGAGCGCCGCAGGCATTCTGATGCCGAAGATTGTCCTCTTCATCTATAATTCCGGATTGGTTCTCTACGCCTACCTTGCGCTTTTCGCTTTAGCGCTCGGGACCAATAGGCTCCCGCGGAACGCCGATCCGGTCACCAAGGACGGATTTCGCAGCACATGGCAAGCAACGCATCAGGGGATGAGCTGATCGACGTCGTCGTTCGCCTGCCCCGATCGACCATCGAGGCGTCGATCCGCGTCGCGGATCGAGACGCCGCCATCCATCAAGACGCACGGGTCATGCTCGCCAAGGCGCTATTGCTCTGCCGCCGCAGGAGGAGCGGTCTTTTTGCCGGTGTCCATTTTCATGATCCCGCCTGGGACATGATGCTGGAACTCTATGTTGGTGCTGCGGACGGAAGGCAGTTCCGGGTGTCGAAGCTACTCAACAAGGCGAATGGTTCGCAGGCAACAGCATTGAGATATTTCGAGAGTCTGGAAGATAAGGGCTTCGTCTGCCGGATCGATGACCCTGATGACGGTCGATCAAATCTGGCGTTGATGCAGCCTAGGTTGAAAGATGCGATGAACGAGTGGCTCCGTCTCCTACTTAGCGTTTCGTCACTCGACCACGCCCGATGACTCTGTCGAGTCCGGGGTAAATGATATGCGGTCGATTGCATCTGCTGGACTTTCTATAGCAATGATATGCTCGACACACGAAGCTGCATCCGCGCAGGCGGAACGGGTCCAGCCAAAGAACAAAGATATCGTTGTTATCGGCAGGCGGCCTAAGTCGCCGGTAGACGACATCAAGCCTGACGATACCGTTTCGGACACTGCAATAAAGAGCCTTGGGCTCGATTCGATTGGCGAGGTGATCGAGCGCCTCCGTCAGCGGTATGGGGCGGACTTTTCCGTCATCGTGAATGGTCGCCTGGTAGGCTCGCTTGATGCGGTGACCTCACTTCCTCCCGAGGCGTTGGCGAAGATCGACATTCTCCCACCCCTGGCTGCCGGGCGCTTCGGGCTGCGGGGCGGCCAGAGGGTGCTAAACCTTCAGCTAAGGCCGAAATTCCATACGATAACAGGCGATGGTCGCATCAGCGGCACCACAGAGGGCGGCGGAGACTCCGAGGCCGCAACGTCGCGCTACGCCGATATCAACGGCGACCGTCGCATGAACGCTGCCGTGACCTATCAACGATCCTCTCCACTCCGCGCCTCGGAGCGGGGGGTCAACGATAGCGAGGATCCCCTGCTGATACCCAGCTCCACGCTGGTCCCGAAGTCACAGAGCCTCGCGACGACAATCGGGCTTGCCGGCCCTCTTGGGGCCAGCAACTATGATCTGTCGTTGAGCGGTGATGCGTCCGACCAACGAGCATCTGATGTCGCGCTATTGGCATTTGGGGCGCCGTCCGGGCGATCTCTCACGCGTACGACCTCGCAGCGTAGCCTTCGGGCTACCATGACGATCAACGGCACTTTAGGGAGGCAATTCTGGTCGTTCACGGCGGGGACGGGGCTGAACTGGCTACGCGCGTCAAGCGGCGCGACGGTCGACGGGACTGGCAGTATCTGGCAGTTGTCTGTGAACCAGAGCCTCCGGGCAGGCTTGACGGGTGGTATATTCAAATTGCCCGCGGGTGAGGCAATCTTATCCTCAAGTCTTCAATTCACTGCGAATAACCTGCGCTCTACCCTGTATGGCGGAACCGAACAAAGGTCCGTGAGACAATCGAATGGCATTATTTCCACGGAAGACCTTCGATTGCCATTGACCAAGCGCACGAGCCGAATGGGCGAATTATCTTTCAATGTCGGTACGCAAACGACACATCAAACTCCATTCGGGAATGCCTTTTCCTATCACTACGGCGCGGAGTGGCGTCCAGTAAGCGCGATAACAATAACTGTCTCGCGGGATAACCAACCTGCCTTGCCACCGCTAAACTCCGTCTTCGCGCCGGTACAATATACCCCCGGTGTCCTATTCTATGACGATAGAAATAAGACGACACTCCCAATAACCCTCATTACGGGGGGCACCAATCTCAGGAAGTCACTTGAGGTGAGGGACGCATTACGAGTCAATGTGACCTATCACAAGGCTGTGCTTAGTGGTAGCTATAACGTTATTAGAGTTAATAACCCGGTCATTAATCTTCAGGATCCCACCGCATTGGTGGAGGCGATCCTTCCTGGTCGATTCGTGCGATCATCTGACGGAACCCTCCTGTCGTATGACAGCCGACCTATAATTGGTGTTAGAGAGTCACAGCGGCGCCTTTCATGGAATCTCAATATCAACGGCACCTTGATACCGACTCGGCAGGATAGATCCGACCCGTCGCGGTTGAGGGATGGAATTAGCTGGTTCGCGAGCATCAATCATGACTTCACGCTAAGCGATGACATCGAGATCAGCGGCAATCAACCGGTCGTAAACACTCTGTTGTCGCCGCTTAGCATCTCTAGTTCCGCGCCGGCGAGGCACCGTGTCACGTTCCAGGGATCGATAAACGGGCGGACATTTGGAGCGAATTTCAACGCGTCATGGAAGAGTGGCAGTCGAGAGGGGGGGCTGTCGACCGGCAGTTTCGCAGCGTCTTCCGTAATACCTCTATGGCTGCTTGGCGCAGATGCCTACTACAATATCAGTCAGAATACAGTGGATCCTGGTAACCCCGAGTCGTTCACGGTACGGCTCGCGATTACCAATATTCTCAACGCCAGACCTGTCGTGGAGGGTGCTAATCGGAAAACCTATGGCCTGATCTCTGATCCACTAGGAAGAACTATTACTCTCTCGCTTAGGAAGGCGTTTTAGGATTCGGTCTTATATTGAAGACGGCGGTATGAGCAAAGCCATTGGCTCCCGCCGGTCACTCGAGCTAACGCGCGACGCGACAATTCGCAAGGTTTGACTACCTTGTCGGCTTTTCGGCGGCGCGGCGATCAGGGCTGGCGATCGCGTCTCGCCTCCCGTTTTCCGCGCGAAAGCACGACCCGCCCGCGCCAACGCCCATGGTCGACGAGGGCTAGGCGACCAATCGGGTGGCGCCCGTGAAGCTGCGAAGGGCAAGTGCCATGTGCTGGCGCATCTTGGTCTTGTTGCCGATCACGATCTCGGGCTCGAGCGGGCGGCCATCGGCGGTCACGAACCCTGTGGCGGACACGCCGTCTGCGACCTCGATGACGATGCGGTGGCCGCTGCCACCGTTTGGCGTGCCGACCCGGGCAGTGAACTCTCCGAGCTTCCCGGAAAGCCCCTTGGCGAGCTTGCTCCAGCGGATGTGACCAGCGCCGCGGTTGTCGCCGGTGCCCCGGCCCCGATTTAGCCAGGTGCGGAAGTGAGTGCGTTGCTGCAGCGGCGTGTTGCGCGTCCGCTCCATGGTCCGGCAGAGCGGCAGCGCGGTCGCAATCGCGTCGACCATCCGGAGGTAGTCGCCCTGCGCGGTGACCAGGATGTCGTCGAACTCACGCCCTTCGATCCACTCCGAAAGCGACATCGCCAGCGTCGGGCTCGCGATCATGCGGTCAGCCCAGCCTGGCTCCCGCGCCAGCGCCGGAACGGCCGCATAGGCTCGACCGTCGACGAAGCCCCGGTCCGATGTGACCATGACGACGGTCATGTCAGCCGTTTCGGGGTCGGCCGCGAGCATCTCCATGGGCGATGGCGAGCGGTGGCGAGCGCGAGTGGCCCATCCCTGCGCTTCCGCCTCGCTCAGGATCAACAGTCGGCGGGACCACCGGCAAGGGCGTGCCTCATCGGTCGGCAGCGGCCAGCTGCTCGGGAGAGGGCGGGAGGTCGCGGTAGCGGGGGATGCTGTCGCCTGGTTGCTCGCGCGGGTGCTGGCGAGCAGCTGACGGCGCGCTACGTCGAATAGATCGCCGCGATCACCGCCACCGTCGGCAAAGCCACGATCATAGGCCTCCTTGCCCAACTCGACGCCATGGCGCGAAACGCAGTGCGGACGGGGATTGTAGCTCCAACCGGCATGAGCGGCGTACCAACCGCCAGCATAGCGGACCGCGTCGTCCCAGCCATAGCCGTGTCGATCGCGGCCCTGGAGGATCGCAAGGTCGCGGTCGCTGATCGTGCCGGCGTTCGCCTGAGTTTCGGTGAAGGCGAAGTTGCGGGCTTGGCGCTGCGCCTCGCCGTCGGCCGAAATGGCGTCGTGGACGGGACGCATTGCGACGACGCGCTCGCGCGTCCGGGTCATGCGCGCTTCGAGCGGGTGGTCGGGTGGCAGGTCGGGGAAGTCGCGCCACGCCTGCGCCAAAGCCTCGGCGTGGTCGCGTTTGCGGCCTCGGGCGATCCAGGTGGCTGGATCACCCGGCGCAAATGGAGCTGGCTCCCCGTGCTGGGTGAAGGCGGATTTGGTATAGGTGTTGGACATGGCATCGACCATCCCAGGAGTGGGCGGGGAGCGGCGGGCGCCAGCTGCTCTGCAGTTGGACGGAAATCAGGCGCCGATTTCGGCGATGCGGGCACGCGCGATCTCAGCGACTTCCGGAAAGGCGCGGCTGAGGTTGCCGTGAATCAGCTCGAAGTCGGGGAGCGGGAACCGGCCGTCGGGTCCGGGGCGACACGTCTGCAGCGCGCCGATCACCAGTTCGACAGGGTCGGTACGCGGGATGATCGTCGACGTGCCGGCATAAGTCACCGGTGGCGTGAAGCCCGCTTCCAGCCAGGTGCCGAGCCCGGGTTCGACTTGATCGGCATAGGCCTGGGCGTCGGGACCGGCATCGTCCGCGACGTGGAGCGCGAGCGTGCGATAGGTGCCGAAGTCGTGTTCGTTCGCCAGTTCGGCCAACCGGCAGCCGGCGGGCGGCGCGCCGAAGCGGGCGATGATGGCGAGGCGATAGGCCTCGACCTCGAAACGGTTCACTGCGGCGAAATCGCTCGTCTGGCCGAGCTGAGCGCATTCGGCTTCAGCGGGCGCACCGCCAAGATCGAGGATGGTGGGCATGAGGATCTCCATCGATCCGGAATGGATCGATTCCCTTCGCCCACTCCGCTCCTAGTCCCGGTTGCCCTCGATCCATCGCTTGGCCCTCGCCTGGGCGATGCCGTCGGCAGTGCCGCTTGCCTTCAGCCGATCGAGTTCGAGGGTTCGCGCGAGGTCCTCGGGAAGGTCGGCGTAGGCGCGCACCAGATCGATCGCCGCGGCAGGCGTCGCCAGTTCGCCGGGCGACGTGCCTCGCCAAATGAAGCTCATCTCCTCGCCCTCCTCTTCCGGGTCGGGGCGGAAGGCCTGAGCGAAGAAGCTGTTCAAGGGGCGGTCCCAACCGAGCGCGACGGATGTGGCGCCGTCGCGGCCCGGGAAAACATGTCGGCTCATCTTTGTCTCCGGAGGGTCGGTGGAAGGATGATCGACCAGGCCGCCTGTGACCAGCATGGAAGGGAGTCGCATGCGACAGGGTCCGGCGTCACGCGGGTAGCAGGCAGAGCTGGGGCCGCGGCGCCCGGCGGGACGTCGCGGCCTCGGCCTGAAGTCGGTTGGCGAAGCGGTCCGCGTCCAGGAGGGCGCGTATGCCGGCGTAACGGGGCGGTTGTTCGATCCCGCTTCGGATCGCGCGATAGGCGACTTCCCGGCCCTCATGGATGCCCCCGACCCGCACCGTCACCGACAGCGTGGCGGTGACCAAGGTGATGGCGCCCGATTGCGAGCGATCGCCTTCCCAGGAAGTGATCAAGTGTTCGTCGCGGCCGAGCTGCAGCGCGGCGGCAAGCCGGCGCAGTGTCCGTCGGCCGTCCTTGTGGAAGCGGTCTTTCGCGGCCGCGTCATAAGCCACCCCGCCGATCGCAAGAGCCAGCAGCGCCGGGAAGCGCTCGATGTCGGCCAGTCGGCGCCGACACGCCGCCTGCAGCGTTGGCTGGCTCGCCTGGTTGCTGGAAACGACGGCAAGATGGCGGGCGAGGAGGACCACGGCCGGATCGGTGTCGGGATCGACGCCCGCATTCCGGCAGTCGCTGATCCCCTGCTCGATCGCGTGAAGCGTGGTGCGGATCGTGGTGAGCGCGCTCGGATCAAGCGCCTGCTGGTGGCGATGGACGGTGTCGAAGTTCATCGGGAGCTCCCGGTCCTGGCAAGCGCATCGGCGCGCTCGCTCGCCCACTCCCCCTCTCCTCCGCAGCACCGGGCACGCCTGGAAAGATGTTGCCTAAATCCGGAAAGAAGTTGCCAGCGGCATGTGAGGGAAGGTCGCGATCGTTCGCTCGGGCGCTTCAGCAGATGTTTGTCGATCGAACGATGACTATCTCCGGTCGCGGCAGCGATCTCCTTCGAAGTCCGGTTCTGAAGCGCCATGCGCAGGTAGCATTTCTGCCGCTCACTCAGCAGCGCCACGCGCTGATAAACGGCTGGGTCGAAGTGCGGGAAACTGGGAAGGCAGGCCCTTGGACTCGGATCGGGTCCGTTCTCTAACATATGGCCGATTTGATGGTCATCGCGCCTGCTGTCCGCGCGGCGTATTTGCTCCACGCGAGACGCGCGTTGCGCTCACACCAAGCTCTCATTCGACGACTTTGTGTCGGGCAAGCATGTCGGTGGCACGCTGCGTCGCCTTGCGTGTATCATCGGACAGCTTCTTGACCTCGGACGCGACTACAGCGAACCCTCGTCCGGCGTCGCCGGCCCGTGCTGCCTCGATCGTCGCATTCAGCGAGAGCAACTGAGTTTGGCCGGCGATGCCGGTAATAGCCGAAACTATCCCACTGAGCTCATCCATGGTTGCCTGCATGGCACCTTGATTGGCTTGCAGCGCTCGCTCCATTTCGACCTGCCGATTAACGTCCGTCGCGACCTTCAAGAATCGCCGGATCTTTCCGTGTTCATCGAAGATCGGATTATAGCTGGCCTGTAGCCATATTTTTGAGCCGTCTGCACGCCGCCGTGCGAATTCACCCTGCTCGAATTCGCCTTGACGCAGAATGTCCCAGAAGAGCGCATATTCCCCGGAGGCGGCGTAATCCGGGTCACAAAGAACCCGGTGGTGGCGGCCAAGCAATTCGTCAAGGTCGTAACCCATAAGCGCGAGGAACGGATCGTTAGCCCATCTGATGATGCCATCGATATCGAACTCGATTACCGCCTGCGATCGGCACACCGCGTCCCAAGCCGCCCGGCAATAGGCATCGCTCGGAAGGTGACCAACAGGCCGTGGCGTACTCGTGGCGGACATCCTCGGTAATTACCTTTTTTGAGTGAGCATCCATTCCGGTGACATGAATCAATAAGCACGCTCGGAAGTTGTATCCGCATCCACGCAGTATTTTTACAAGGCTTCGTGCCGCGGGCGCGCGAATAGCGCTAGCAGCCGCGTAACCTCACCACATACCGGTTGACCAAAACGATCACCATCATCAGGCGGTACCGATGATACTGAATTCCAACGACATCACCGGGCGCTCCGGGACGTAACTAGCAGGCGACCGATAGCGGTAACCGCGTCCACACTGATGTCGCCCTCCTTTGTGCGTGTCTTTAGCGTCGATGCTCGCCCTTGACCCAGCGGATCGTGCCCGAGCTTGCGCGCATCACCACGCTCTCGGTAGTGAGCACACCGCCGCGGCGGCGGACTCCTTGAAGCAGCGAGCCATCGGTGACGCCAGTTGCCGCGAACACGGCGTCCCCCTTTACCAGATCGTTGAGCGTGTAGATGCGGTCCAGATCGGTAACGCCCCATTTCGCCGCACGCTCGCGCTCGGCATCAGTGCGGAACACCAGCCGCCCCTGGAACTGCCCGCCCACGCAGGCGAGCGCCGCCGCGGCGAGCACGCCCTCGGGGGCGCCGCCCTGGCCCATATACATGTCCACTGTGCTATCGGGATTGGTGACCGAGATCACGCCCGCCACGTCGCCGTCGGGGATCAGATGCACCGCGCAGCCGATCGCGCGCAGCTCGGCAATCAGCGCATCGTGGCGCGGCCGGTCGAGCACCAGCACCCGTACCTCGGTGGGATCGACACCCTTGGCCTCGGCAAGCGCGCGGACATTCTCGGCGGGGCTTCGCCCCAGCGAGACCAGCCCCTCGGCATAGCCCGGCCCGATCGCCAGCTTGTCCATATAGACGTCGGGCGCGTTGAGCAGGCCGCCCGACTCTGCGATTGCGAGCACGGCGAGGCTGTTCGGTCCGGCGGTGGCACAAATGGTCGTACCCTCGAGCGGATCGAGCGCGATGTCGATGCTGGGCCCGATGCCCTTGCCGACCTTCTCGCCGATATACAGCATGGGCGCCTCGTCGCGTTCGCCTTCGCCGATCACCACTGTGCCGTCGAAGTCCAAGGCGTTGAACGCGTTGCGCATCGCGTCCACCGCGGCGGCGTCGGCGGCCTTTTCCTGCCCGCGGCCGGTGAGCTTGGAGGCAGCGATGGCGGCTCGCTCGGTGACGCGCACCATCTCCAAAACGAGCACCCGATCGAGCGTTTGGCTGGAGGCAATGTTATTGTTCGTCATCATGCAATCCAACCTATTAAATGACCAGGTTATGAAAGTTTAGCGATTTTTGCGATGCCATTTCCTAGGCAAACGACCACAGTCGGAAGTTGGTCACAGGTGCTCGCCAGATTTGATATATTCTTGCCGAACCTTAAGATTCGAACAGCATTCCGCAAACTCAGTAGATGCTCTCATTGGCGCACCGATTGCGACTCTCGAATTTTTGATGGTCGAGAAACTTGCCTTACATTTTTGACCAATATCGAGAACAGGTCGGGCTTCAGGCTGGCGCCGCCGACAAGGACGCCGTCAATCTCTGGCATCGCAACGAGTTCGCCAACATTTGCCGGCGTCACCGACCCGCCGTACAATATGGGGACGCCGGATCCTGCTGCGATGCCATAGGCCTGCTTAAGGACGCCGCGAAGCTTCGCGTGAACCTGCGCAACGTGAGAGGTCGGCGGTACTCGGCCGGTCCCGATCGCCCAAACAGGCTCATAGGCGACGATAAGCTGTGCGGCGTGCGTGGCGTCCGGCAAGGACGCGCGCAGCTGGTCGGAGACCAGCTTGGCGGCATTTGCGGTATCGTCCATTTCACCCACGCAAATCAGCGGACGAAGCCCCGCTTCTGCCGCGGCAGCTGCCTTGCGAGCGATCTCTGCGTTGGTTTCGCCTAGCGCACGCCGCTCGGAGTGTCCGAGGATCACCAAGCCTGCGCCTGCCTCGGCCAGCAGCGTTGCAGACACCGCTCCGGTGTAAGCACCGCTACGTTCTGTATGACAATCCTGCCCGCCAATCTTGATCCCAGACTGGGTGGCCTTAGCCGCCGCGATGAGCGTGTACGGCGGGCAGATGACCACCTCCACCTGATCCGCAGCAACTGCAGCGAAGGAAGGGAGGCTGTCGATCAACGCTTTGCTGCCGTTCATCTTCCAGTTCGCGACGACGATCGGAAGCGAGGTCATGCCGCTGGATCCGACAATGTTTTCATGAGCGCACTATGCCAGCCGCTAGCGAGCCGTTCGCGAGCGTCTGCCGCCATACGAGGCTCGAAGCAGCGACTGCGCGCCCAGGTCGATGCCAGCGCTTCCAAGCTGGGCCAAACGCCGGTCGCCAGCCCGGCGTGGAAGGCGGCCCCCAGGGCCGTCGTTTCCAGGTGCGTTGGTCGCTCGACCGGCACCTCCAGCATGTCGGCAAGGAACTGGCACAGCCAATCATTGGCCGCCATGCCACCGTCCACGCGGATCGTCGCAGGTGGGGCACCACCGTCGGCGATCATCGCGTCGGCGAGGTCCATCGTCTGGTAGCCCACCGCCTCGAGCGCCGCGCGCGCAAGATGCGCCTGGGTCGACCCAAGGGTCAGCCCAAAGATCGCCCCGCGCGCATCGGGATCCCAGTGCGGCGCACCAAGCCCGACGAAGCCCGGCACCATATAGACGCCGTGACTGTCGGGCACCTGTGTCGCCATGTCGTTGGTTTCGCTGGCGTGGGTGATGACGCCAATACCGTCGCGAAGCCACTTCACCGCCGCCCCGGCGATGAAAATGGATCCTTCCAGCGCGTAGGTCATCTTACCGTCGAGACGATAGGCCGGCGTGGTCAGCAGGCGATGGTTGGACGAGAGGGCCTTATCGCCGGTGTTGAGCAGCATGAAGCAGCCCGTGCCATAAGTGGATTTGATCATGCCCGGTGCGAAGCATGCTTGCCCGAACAGGGCGGCCTGTTGATCGCCAGCGATGCCGGCGATAGGAATGTTCGCGTCGAACAGGCCATCGGCCGTGTGCCCGAAGATGTAGCTGTTGTCGTGCACCTCCGGGAGCAGCGACATCGGCACGTCAAACAGCGCGCACAATTCCTTGTCCCAACACTGCGCATGGATGTCGTAGAGCATCGTACGGCTGGCGTTGGTGACGTCGGTCGCGTGCACCTGACCGGCGGTGAGCCGCCACAACAGGAAGCTGTCGATCGTGCCGAACGCAAGTTCGCCGCGCTCGGCGCGAGCCCTGACGCCTTCGACATGGTCGAGGATCCAGGTCAATTTGGTCGCCGAGAAATACGGATCGAGCAGCAGGCCGGTACGCTGGCGCACCATCTCCTCATGTCCATCGCGCTTCAGCACCATGCACAGGTCGGCCGTGCGGCGGTCCTGCCAGACGATCGCCCGGTGGACGGCTTCGCCAGTGGCCCGATCCCAGACTACCACGGTTTCGCGCTGATTGGTGATGCCGATACCGGCGATTCCGACCGCGCCAACGCCGCTCTGTGCGATGGCGTCCCGGGCGGTGGTCAGCACGTCCTGCCATATGTCCTCGGGATCATGTTCGACCCAGCCGGGTTGCGGGTAATGTTGGGGAAATTCTCGCTGTGCAGTCGCGACAGGGCGCGTTTCCGCATCGAACACGATGGAACGGGTCGAGGTGGTGCCCTGATCGATCGCCAGGATGTGCCGGGGTGCTGACATGCGTCTCTCCTTCGATATGTAGGTTCAGCCTGGCCTTAGGCGGAGCGGGGCGGTAGGTAAGGCTTCACGAGGTATTGGTAGACTGCCGCGCCGGCGATTCCGCCGACCAGCGGGCCGGCGATCGGAACCCACCAGTAATTGTCCGGACCAGGCAGGGCCGACTGCCCCCATCCCATGATCCAACAGTAGAGCCGCGGTCCGAAATCGCGCGCGGGATTGAGCGGCCACCCTTCGAGGTTGCCCGCGGCGGCACCGATACAGGCGACAAGCAGGCCAATGATCAGCGCGCTGGCATTGGCCATGGGTGCCGAGGTGTTGAATTCGTCCGTGATCGCGAAGATGCCGAGCAACAGGATGCCAGTCAGGATCACCTCGTCCCAGAATGCGTGGAGAGGCGAAATGTGGAGCCCTGGCGCGGTGAAGAAGACGCCGGCTGCGCCGCCGGTACCACGGGTGAGCGCATGCGCAGCGTTGAACGCATCGATGACGGGGCCGAACATCTGGTGAACCAGCGCGGCGCCGATCATCGCGCCAGCGATCTGCGCGACGATGTAAGGAACTGCCTTGTGGGCAGGAAAGTCTCTGAACAACGTCAGCGCCAGTGTGACAGCCGGGTTGGCGTGCGTTCCGGAAACCGCACCGGTGACATAGATCGCGATAGTGACGGCGAGGCCCCAAGCGATGCAGATGCCCCAATAAGCGGTGGCATAGGGACTGGGGTCGTACAGGATCAGCATTGCCGCGGCAGAATCACCAAGTGTGATGATGATCGCGACAGCGAGCAGTTCTGAGATCAATTCGCCCTTGAGCGTACCTTTCACCATGACGTTTATCCCCTCCCAGGGTGGAGCCTCGCGGCTCTTGATTGTTGGTATGTTGGTTAAAAGGCGAGGATCGCTCCCGCGATCACCGCATCAGATACCGCGCGATTGCCATTCTGCGCGGTCGAGCGGGTTTCGACATACTCGCCAGACAAGGTGACCCAATCGGTCAGGCTATATCGGGCGCCTCCGTACCAGCTGGTGTTCGAGTGAACGGTGGCAGACACCGGTTCGCCTTCTGCGCGATCAAGCCAGCTGCCGCCGTAGCTTGCGCCGAGTAGCACGCGACCGACGCGGTAGGTCGGCTGCACGTAGAAGCCGTGGCTATCGCGGCTACGCAGGTTGGAACCGAGCGGCGCATTGAACAGGCCTGCGATGCCGAGTGCCGTCCCGGTATAGTAGTAGCCGGTCAGCGCGAAACCGTCGTAACCAAGCTTCGCACCGGCATCGATGCCCCGCCCAGTATATGAGCGCCCGCCGGAGCGGAGCGTTGCATCATGGTGCTGGATGATGCCCGACGACCACAGCGTCGCCGAGAAGCGCCCCGTAGTGATCCCGTACGCCACTCGGCCCTGAAAACCGGGTGTGCCGTTAACCTCCTGCTGGCCCACGGTGACGAGCGGCTGGAACACCCCGACCGACGCCTTTAATCCGCCAAGGTTCGGCGTCGAATAGGTGATCTGCGGCATGAAGTCGGCGTAGATATACCCCACGCCGATACGACCGAGCGTCGAGTTGGTCGGCGCTGGATTGGCGGGTGGGGTGCCCATACCGAGCTGCGAGAAGTCGTTGCCGCCCGCGTCCTGACCGAACAGGCCGATGTCGCGCCCGACCTTGATCTCACCGAAGCCTGGGCGCGAGAGGGTCAAATATACCTGCCGAACGTCCAGACCGCCGACGTTGAATGCTTGCGGCACGCCGACGAGGTTCGGCTGACCCGCAACGCTATTGATGCCAGGGTAAAAGCCGAAGTGCGCACCCACGTCCCAGCCGCGCTGCTGGGTGGCAAGTTCGATCTTCAGGTAGCCCGGAACGAAGCCAGAGCGGATGGCGCTGCTGCTCTGCCCGACGGTTGCGAAGCCACCATCGACGCGATGCTGGGGCGTGTCTGGCGAACCGGACACGTGCGCGTAGAATCCGTTGACGGACGCGTGGATGATCGCCGTGACGGGGCCGGCATCTAGCCGTAGGCCGTCAGCAGGTGTCGCGGCCGCCACCCGTCCTCCGCCCTTCGCAACTGTGGCCTGCGGCTGAGCAGGCTCGACCCCGTCGGCAGGGCTACCAGCTTCTTGCGCTGTAACGACAGCGGCAGGTGCGTGAGTAGTGGAAGTGACGCCGCTCGAAGCGGAGGTTGCCGAATGCGGCGATAGGCGGGTGAGCATCGTCCGATATTCGGCGTCAGACAAGATCCCCTTGTCATGCAGACTGCCGATCAGGAGCGCTACGGCATCATCCTTGGGCTGCCGCTCCGCATTTCCACTTGCGGTTTGCGCCGCAGCAGGAGCGGCGGCGAGGAGCGTCGAGCACCATAATGCCGCCATGCTCCGCCTGAACCTTTCATTCCTCAACATCACCCCTCCTTGTCGCGTTTCTCTTCGGCCGCTGTCGCGGCTCGATGTTCGTTATCGGTTCGTCCGAACTCGGGGGTGAACTTGTAAGGCCTACGCAATCCCACCCCTACGGAGCAGATTTACGCCATCCACGTCCGAGTCGGCGCCGTACGTGCTGTATGGATCAACTTTCGGTCGAACGTCAACGGTTTCACTTGAAAGTTCGCTTTCGTAAAGCCATTGAAAGGCTCGAGCTCGCGAAAGCGCGGAATTCGGTGGAGAGGGACCGGTGAAAAAGCAGTCAGCAGCCACGGGGACGCGGCACCCGTCATCAGAATTCGACGTGCTGGTCGTCGGCGGTGGGATCAATGGCGTTGGCATCGCGCGTGACGCTGTGGGGCGAGGGCTGACGGTCGGACTCGTCGAAAAGGACGATCTTGCCAGTCACACGTCGTCGGCGTCGACCAAGCTGATCCACGGCGGCCTACGCTACCTCGAGTATTACGAATTCCGTTTAGTTCGCGAGGCGCTGATCGAGCGCGAGCGCCTGTGGGCGATGGCTCCCCATATCATATGGCCCTTGCGCTTCGTGCTTCCGCAGGCACATTCGCCACGCCCCGCCTGGGTGGTTCGCCTCGGTCTCTTCCTATACGATCACCTAGGCGGTCGAAAGAAACTGCCCGCGACCGACACCATCTCGCTTGATCGCCATCGCTTCGGCAAAGGCCTGAGGCCCGGCGATCCACGCGCTTTCGTCTATTCTGACTGCTGGGTGGAAGACAGCCGACTTGTTGCGCTCAACGCGCGCGATGCCGCTGATCGCGGAGCCGTGGTGATGACGCGAACCCGCCTCGTCGCGGCGCGGCGCAACGGTGATCACTGGCTGGGGACCATTGCTGATGCGGCCGGGGAGCGCCAAGTGAGGGCTCGTGCCATCGTCAATGCGGCAGGTCCTTGGGTGGCCGACGTGTTGGGCGAAGTTCCAGATGCTCGCCGTGATCGCGGCGTTCGGCTCATCAAGGGCAGCCACATCGTCGTGCCGCGGCTGTACGAGGGTGAACATGCCTTCATGCTGCAGAATGCAGATAAGCGGATCGTCTTCGCCATCCCCTATGAGGGTCGATTCACGCTCGTCGGCACGACAGATGAGGCATGGCAGGGTGCGCCCGGCCGCGCGACAATCGACCAGACCGAGGTCGATTACCTGCTGGCTACGATCGGACAATATTTCGAGCGACCGGTCGGGCAGGCGGACATCGTCTGGACCTATTCGGGAATACGCCCGCTCTACGACGATCACGCCGCCAACGCCTCTGCAGTCACGCGCGACTATGTGCTCGATCTGGACGGCGGCGACGGACGGCCGCCGATGCTCAGCGTTTTCGGCGGCAAGATAACAACCTATCGCAAGCTGGCCGAACATGCGCTGGAGAAACTGGCGCCCTTTTTCCCAACTGCGAGTGGCTCGTGGACGGCCGGGGCGGTTCTGCCGGGCGGCGACATGCCCGATGCAGATTTTGATCGGTTCGTCGCCGCATTAAGGAAGCGCTATCCCGGGATGCCCGCCTCGCTTCTTCGCCGGCTGGCGCGTGCATACGGTACCTGTGCCACCGGGCTGCTTGGCAACGCCCGAGGCCCGGCTGACCTGGGCGAAGATTTCGGTGGCGGGCTATTCGCTCGTGAGGTCGACTATCTATTCGAGCGAGAGTGGGCCCGAGAAGCCGAGGATGTGCTGTTCCGACGCACGAAGCTCGGGTTGCACGTTCCACCCGATGCCGCGCCAAAAGTGGCGGCTTACCTAGCCAACCGGTTGGAGGTAGAGACTAGCTAGGTCGCAATGGCGGTGGAAGGTAGGACGGAGTGGTCAACGAGGGGGGCGAGACGGCCGAACGTGGCGCCATCGCTGAGCGGCACCGTCACATCGTCGAATTGGCCCGCGGTGCGGGCAAGGTACAGGTCGAAGATCTCGCTGATCGCCTCGGGGTGACGCCGCAAACCATTCGCAAGGATTTGAAGGTTCTGGCTGGCAAATCGATCCTCTCGCGAGTGCATGGGGGCGCTATCGTTACTTCGGGCGTCGACAACCTGGACTACGGTACGCGGCGGACTGTCGCTGCCCCTGAAAAGGCAGCGATCGGTGCCGCAGCGGCGGCACTTATACCGGACGGCGCGTCTATGTTCATCAATATCGGGACTACAACCGAGGCGGTGGCTGCGCAGCTCAAGGGTCACAGCGACCTCATGATCGTTTCGAACAACCTGAATGTCATCGATATCCTGAGCGATCACCCAAGCGCTGAGGTAATCGTTGCTGGCGGTCAAGTAAGAGCGAGCGATCGCGCTGTGGTAGGCGCGCTTGCTATGCAGTTTATCCAGTCCTTCAAGGTCGACTACGCCCTTATAGGAGCATCTGCAATCGACCCAGATGGAAGCCTGTACGACTTTTCGATCGATGAGGTCCAGGTCGCGAGAACTATTCTTGATCATGCCCGCAAGGTGATACTGGTTTCGGACTCTTCGAAAATCGGCCGGGCAGCTCCCGTGCGTATCGGACATGTCAGCCAGATAAATTATCTGGTGATGGACGCTATTGCCGATATGTCGCTGCGCCAAGTGTGCATGCAGCACAACGTTAATTTAATCGAAGTAGGGGGTAAATAAGCCGACGATTCACCCTCTAAAAACGAGCAATGCGGCGATAGAGCACATCCGTACGATCAACGAGGCAATCTGCAATTCTATGAGCAATATGAAGCAAAATCTTGTGGTCGATTGTCGATTTTGCACTTGCACAATAATTTGCTGCGCTGCAAAAGGATCATGCCTTTCAGGCACCCTCTCCTAATCACCTGGGGCCAACCAATCGGTTGGCTCCCTTTTCATGTTCAGTTGATAATCGATTCGATGATGGCGTAGTGGACGTCGATCATCTAATGATATTCTTGAATGTCGGCCCGCTCGCATGATTTAGAAGGATGCGTCGTTTGCTCCGGTGATGGCATGGAGCTTGGCGTTCATGCCGACCTTGTTGCGCCCGATCAGGCGGTCGCGATCCCCTCTTTAACCCGGAGGCTCGATGCCGTGCGGTGCGCCTCCACGTACGTCGCGTCTATCATGACGGCCTTCGGCTCTGCATCGCCCACAGCCGGCCCCTCCATCATGCGCGTGAGCACGCCTGGCTCGTGACGTGCTCCCCTGAAACTCCGCCAGTCTGAGCTAGAGTCCGCCTTCGTGAGGAGACGGACGTGAAGAAGACCAGGTTCAGCGAGGAGCAGATCATCGCGGTGCTGCGTGAGCAGGAGGGCGGGATGAAGACCGCCGACGTGTGCCGGAAGCACGGTATCAGCAGCGCGACGCTCTACGCGTGGAAGGCAAAGTACGGCGGCCTGGACGTGTCGCAGGCGCGCAAGCTGAAGGTGTTGGAGGAAGAGAACGCCCGGCTGAAGCGGCTGCTGGCGGACGCGATGCTCGACAACGTCGTGCTCAAGGAGGCGGCAGCAAAAAACTGGTAGGGCCTGCCGTTCAGCGGAAGGCTGTCGAGCATGCTCGGCAGCTGTTCGGCATCAGCGAGCGTCGGGCCTGTACCATCTTCGGCGTGGATGGGACGTCGATGCGCTATGCGCATCGGCGATCTGATGATGGCGACCTGCGGTCGCGGCTGCGGGAGATCGCGGCCGAGCGTCGCCGCTTCGGGTACCGGCGGCTGGGGATCATGCTGGCTCGCGAGGGGCTGGTCATGAACCACAAGAAGCTGCTGCGGCTGTACCGCGAGGAAAACCTGCGCGTCAGGCGCCGACGTGGCCGCAAGCGAGCGATGGGCACGCGGGCGCCCATGACGCTGCCCCAGGGACCGAACCAGCGCTGGAGCCTCGACTTCGTCAGCGACACGCTGATCAGCGGCCGGCGCATCCGCGTCCTGGCGGTGGTCGACGACTTCACGCGCGAGTGCCTCGCGCTGGTGGTCGACACCTCGCTGTCAGGCGCGCGGGTCGCCCGTGAGCTCGACGCCATCATCGCGGTCAGAGGCGTGCCGCCGCTGATGATCGTCAGCGACAACGTCCTGGGTCACGAAGGAAAGCGAGATTTGGTCAACAGATCTCTATGCGCCGGCATTGAGCGGCGAGGCATGCATTCTGAGCCAGATGGCTTCCACCGTCAACGGGATCGCTC
>NZ_JAAILI010000032.1 GCF_012650175.1 Sphingomonas sp. S2M10 | reverse complement strand
GGGGGCGCGCCGGCCGGCGGGGCCGCGGCCGCGGCTTGGCGCTGCTCGGGTGACAGGGTGGGATCGGGAAAGGCGAGGAACTCGCGGCGGCCGCCATTGTCGAACAGCACGCGATCGCGCTGGATGGCGGCGATGGTGGCGCCGTTCACCGCCTGACCGACGCGGAACGCGGTGGCAGGCGCACCGCTCACCGCGATGAAGGCGGTGGAAAGCTCGGCGGGCACCGCCGCGACGATTCCCTTCAACTCCAGCGGGAGCGTGCTCGGTTGCGGCGCATCGACGATCACCGGCGTGCCGAACGGCGCCAGCGCGATGGCGGGAGCCATGTCGGGCGCGACTGCGGGACCCGAGCGGCCCGAGGGCACGGTGATCGCGCCGGTGCCGGCATGGCCAGCGATCCGCCAGGTGAGCCCTGCCAAGGCAAAGGCGACCGAGACGACCATCGCGCCGGTCAACAGGTCGAGCGCGGTGCGCGTCTGGCGCGGAGTGAGGGCAAGGCGGGTCATCCGTTTCGTCCGTCCACGAAGCCGTCGAGCGATGCAAGCGGCGTCTTCTCGGCAGCGGGAAACACGTTGATCCGGATGCGGGTGATTTCGGGATCGTCGGTGCTCCGCTTGTCCACCGCGATGCGCCAGCGTTCGCCGAGCATCTCCACCTGCGCCTCGCCGGCAATGCCGGCCTCCAACTCGGCGAGACGATTTTCCGCCACCCACATCGCGGCGGCGCGCCGTTCCACTCCGCGCGTCGAATCGATATGGCTCTGCACGGTGCGCATCAGCCCCACCGTGGCGATGGCCAGCACTGCCAGCGCCACCAGCGCCTCGATCAGCGAGAAGCCGCGCTCGTCGGTCATCGCGCGGCCGGGGCAGGGAGGGCCGTTGCGGTCAGACCGTCATAGCGGACGATCCAGCGCTGGCTGCCATTGTCCACCGTTGCCGCCATCGGCCTGCCGGATCCGTCGACCCCCAGCACGACCGGGGGGCGCGAGTCGAGCGTCAGGGTGATCCCGGCGGGCAGCGTGTGCGGCGCCAGCGCGCCATCGGTGCGCGCGGCCATCCCGCCGCCCGCGCTGATCGTGGCGAAGCCATAGCCATGCGGCTCGGCAGTGAAGGCGACCAGGCGATCGCCGAGCATCGCGTCGTCCGCGGCGGCCTGCAGCCGCGAGGCAAGGCGGCGGGCTTCGCTCTCCACGCTCGGCTTGCGCGTGGCCGCGCCGATTCCCAGGGTTACCGCCCCGGCGGCGACGCCGATGATGACCAGCACGATCAGCATCTCGATCAGCGTCATGCCGGTTTGGGCAGGCGCGATCGGGCGGCGCCCCTCCCGAGGGCGGGAGGGGAGGGACGTCAGGTGCGGAACCGCCCCCCCGAGCGGCATCAGCCCTTGCCTTGGATATCTGCGTCGACGCCTTCGCCGCCCGGCTTGCCGTCCTTGCCAAACGAGCGAATCGTGAAGCCGCCGCCTTCGGACTTGTATTCGTACGGCTTGCCCCAGGCATCGAGCGGCGCGGCGGAGAGATAGCCGCCCTGTGCCCAGTTCGACGGCACCGGCGGAATCGTCGGCTTTTCCACCAGCGCCTTCAGGCCCTGATCGGTCGTGGGGTAATCGCCATTGTCGAGGCGATACATCTTCAGCGCGCCTTCGATGCTGGAGATATTGCCCTTGGTGGTGGTCACCCGCGCCTCGTCGGGCCGGTTGATCACGTTGGCGGTGATGAGGCCCGCGACCACGGCGATGATCACGAGAACGATGAGCATCTCGATCAGCGTCAGCCCGGCTTCATGCTCGCCGACCTGGCGGAGCTTGCGCGGGGCGCGCTGCGATGCGATGTCACAAAATGGTTTCAAACTTATGCGCATCCCTGCCTCATGCGTCCTACCCATGAAGCTTCTGTGACACACGGTGCCCGAACGCCGGACCTGCCGCCGCCGCACGCCGGAGGTGTGTGGACGCTGGCGGGCGACCGCCTGATCATAGTCTCCGCCGAGGGACCCGCAACCATCCTCGTTCCCACCGAACGGGTGCGGTTGCTCGCGGTCGACCTGCCGTTGCCGAATCGCGCCCGCCGGCTGGCGGCGCTGCCTTTCGCGATCGAGGACCAGGTGGCGGAGCCGATCGACTCGCTCCACCTGGCACTCGGTGCGCGGCTCGATCCGGCCGAATCGCCGAATCGCTATCTCGTCGGGATCGTGCGGGCGGACGTCATGGGCGCGTGGGTCGCGCTTGCGGAGGCGCAGGGTCTGGCCGGCGCACCGATGGTGCCGGACGTGCTGCTGCTGCCCCGGCCGGCGGAAGGATGGGCGGTCGAGGTCCGCGACGGCCGCGCGCTGGTGCTGGCGGCGGACGGAACCGGCTTCGCCATGCCTGCCGCGCTGCTCGGCGCAGCGTGGGAAACCGCGGGTCGGCCGCGCATCCACAATCTGGGCGAACCGCTCGAGGGCGCTCTCCAGGGGCATGGGGCGACGCCGGATCTGCGAGACCCCGCGGCGCGAATCGATGTCGCGACGGCCGAGCTCGATCTTCGCCAGGGCATGTTCGCCGCGAAACGGGAAGGCCTGTCGAGCGGCTGGCGGCGGCTCGGCTGGATTCTGGCGATCGGCGCGGCGGCGCACATCGTGATCGCCGGTGCCGATGCGCTGATGCTGCGGGCTATCGCCGATCGCCGCGCCGCGGATACCCGCGCGCTGGTCGCGTTGGCAGCGCCGGGGACGGACCTCACCGGCGACCTCAAGGCCACGGTCACCGATCTGCTGCCGACCGGCGGCGGGCAGGCGCCCGATCGCTTCGTGCCGCTGCTGGCGCGCGTGTCGTCGGCGCTTACCCCGCTTTCCGGCAGCATCTCGGTGCGGGCGGTGCGTTACGAGAGCAGCGTGCTGACGCTGGACTGCGCCCCCGGCGCTCCCGATCTCGCCGCGCGGATCGCCGAGGCATTGAAGGCCGGCCGCGTCCAGGGGCAGGCGACGGCCTCGCCAGACGGCTCCATCCGCATTACGGCGCGCGCAGCATGAGCAATTTCCTCCGCACCCAGCTGCCGACGCTCGACGCCGGCCTTTCCCGCACCGGCACTTGGTGGCAGGCGCGCAGCCCGCGCGAGCGGACGATGCTCGCCGCGATGGCCGTGTTCCTCGCGGCAGTGGTGCTGGTCTTCGGCGTGGTAAAGCCGATTCAGGGCGCGCGCGCCGCGGCGCTGGCCGATATCCGCACCTACGAGACGCTCAACGCCCGCATCCGCGCGGCGGGTTCGCTCAGTTCGGTGAAGCCGCAGCGTCGCACCGGCGCGCCCGAGACGATCGCCAACCAGTCCGCCGGCGCCTTCGGCGTGGCGCTGACCACCGCCCCGATCGCGGGCGGCGTGCGGGCGAGCGTGGCGGATGCGAGCTACGACTCGCTCGTCCACTGGCTCGCCGACGTGACGACGACCAGTGACTTGCGTGTCCGGCGTGTCACCTTGCAGCGACTGGCCGCGCCGGGCCATGTCTCCGGTACCGTGGAACTCGGCCAATGATCCTCGACGCGCCTAGCTTGCCCTACAGCTTCGCCCGCCGCCACGGCGTGCTGCTGCGGGAGACGCCGCAGGGGATCGAGTGCGTCCACCGCGCCGACGCCCCGCTCGACGGACTGTTGGAGGTCCAGCGGCTGGCGCCTGGTGCCCAGTTCGTGCGGCTGGAAGGCGCCGCCTTCGATACCGCGCTGGGCCAGGCTTATGGCGGGGCGGGTGGCGCCGCCGCCGATATCGACCTGGGCGACATGGATCTGGCCGCCTTGGCGGACAGCGCCGCCAGCGTCGACGACCTGCTCGACACGCGCGACGACGCGCCGGTGATCCGCCTGATCAACGCGCTGCTGCTGGAGGCGGTCAAGGAAGGCGCGTCGGACGTGCATGTCGAGACGCAGGAAAAGCGCCTCGTCGTCCGCTTCCGCATCGACGGCGTGCTGCGCGACATGATCGAGCCGCCGCGCGCGCTGGCGCCGCTGCTCGTCAGCCGCATCAAGGTGATGGCCAAGCTCGACATCGCCGAGCGGCGCGTACCGCAGGACGGCCGCGTGACGCTGCGTATCGGCGGGCACGATGTCGACGCGCGCGTCTCGACCATCCCGACCCAGCATGGCGAGCGGGTGGTGCTGCGTCTGCTCGAGAAGGGCTCGCTGAAACTGGACCTGTCCGGCCTGGGCATGAGCGAGCGCGACCAGGCGGTGTTCGGCCGGCTGCTCGAACGCCCGCACGGCATCCTGCTCGTCACCGGACCGACGGGTTCGGGCAAGACGACCACGCTCTACACCGCGCTCACCCGGCTCAACGACCGCAAGCGCAACGTGATGACGGTCGAGGACCCGATCGAATACGAGCTGCCGGGCGTCGCGCAGACCCAGGTCAACCCGCGCACGGACATGACCTTCGCGCGCGGCCTTCGGGCGATCCTCCGCCAGGATCCCGACGTGATCATGGTCGGCGAGATCCGCGACCAGGAAACGGCACAGGTGGCGGTGCGCTCGGCGATGACCGGCCATTTCGTGCTGTCGACGCTGCATACCAACAGCGCCGTCGGATCGGTGACGCGGCTGATCGATATGGGCGTGGAGCGCTATCTGCTCGCGCCGATGGTGGTCGGATTGTGCGCACAGCGGCTGGTGCGACGGCTATGTCCGACGTGTCGCCGAGAGGATGTCGCAAGCGAGGCGGACTCGCTGCTGCTCGGCGGCGCGCTGCCGGTGGGGGCGCCGGTGTGGCGTGCGGTCGGCTGCGACCAGTGCCATGACGAGGGCTATCGCGGGCGCGCCGGCCTGTACGAGGTGGTCGCGGTGGACGACGCGTTCCAGAAGCTGATCCACGACGGCGCCAGCGAGGCCGAGATCGATCGCCATGCGCGGCGCGAGAATCCGAGCTTGCTCGACGATGGCGTGGCCAAGCTGCAGGCCGGCGTGACCACGGTTGAGGAAGTCGCCCGCGTCGTGAGGGACGAGGCGTGAGCGGCCCCCAGATCCTCCCCGGCACGGGGAGGGGGACCATGCGTAGCATGGTGGAGGGGGGCATCCCCACCGGACTCGCGCGTGGAGGCCCCCCTCCACCCCGCGGCTGCGCCGCGCGGTCCCCTTCCCCGTGCCGGGGAGGATTTTAGATGCCCGCCTTCGCTTATCGCGCGGCCGATCGCAGCGGCGCCGCCAAGCGCGGCGTGATCGAGGCCTCGAGCCCCACCGCCGCCCGCGCGCTGCTGCGCGAGCAGGCGCTGCTGCCGCTCTCCGTCGAGCCTGCTGCCGAGCGCGGCCGCTCGATCGGATCGATCACCCTGCCGCGCTTCGGCCGCAGCGGGGTAAGCGCCCGCGCGCTCGCCACCGTCACGCGGCAGATTTCCACGCTGGTCGGCTCGGACATTGCGATCGAGGAGGCGCTCCGCCTCGTCGCCACCCAGTCCGAGCAGCCCGCGGTCAGCTCGCTGCTGCTCGACGTGCGCGGCGCGATCCTCGACGGCCGCAGCTTCGCCGCCGCGCTGGCCCAGCATCCCAAGGCATTCCCCGAATTCTACCGCGCCTCGGTATCGGCGGGCGAGGCCTCGGGGCGTCTGCCCGATGTGCTCAATCACCTCGCCGAGTTCGTCGAGAATCGTCAGGCCAATGGCCAGAAGCTGCAGCTCGCACTGCTCTATCCGGCGCTGCTGGCGCTGGTATCGTTTGGCATGATGGTGCTGCTGATGGTCTATGTCGTGCCCGACATCGTGAAGGTGTTCGTCTCGCGCGGCGCCGATTTGCCCCTGCTCACCCGCGCGCTGATCGCGATCAGCGCGTTCCTGCAGGGCTTCGGGCTGTACCTGCTGATCGCGATCGGCATCGGCATCGTCGCCTTCGGGCGCTGGCTGCGGGTGCCGGCCAACCGTCTGCGCGTGCACCGCTTCTTCGCCGAGCGCCGTCCGTTCCGCCGCTTCAGCCGCCAGATGAACGCCGCACGTTTCGCCGGGAGCCTCGCCACGCTGGTGGGCAGCGCGGTGCCGCTGGTGGAGGCGCTGCATGCCGCCGCCGCGGTGACGCCCAACCATTTCGTCCGCGAAAAGGCGCTAGGCGTGGCGATGCGCGTGCGGGAAGGCATCAGTCTGCGCGCGGCGATGCACGAAGCGGACATCTTCCCCTCGATGCTGGTCGCGATCGTGGCGTCGGGCGAAAGCTCTGGCAAGCTCGCCCCCGCGCTCGGCCGCGCCTCGGGTGAGCTGGAGCGTGAGCTGGATGCGCTGGTCTCGACATTGGTCGCGCTGGTCGAGCCGCTGGTGCTGCTGGTCATGGGTGGGCTGGTGCTGCTGATGGTGTTGGCGATCCTGCTGCCGATCATCAACCTCAACAACCTGGTGGGGGTGTAAAAGCCCTCTCCCGCGGGCGGGAGCGGGCTTTTAGTTCACATCTTTCCCTGAATTCGTGCCCCGCCGGGCAGGCCAACGAACGGCAGCGCAGCCGCGCCGTCCTTGCTGACGCCCAGGTCCAGCGTTCCGTCCTCGCCCAGGATCGCGTCGAGCAGTAGCTGCCGCCGCTGCGTCGCCGGCGTCAGACGGATCGTCGTGCGCGGGCCGATATGCTCGGCGGTCAGCAGCAGTGCCGGCACTGCGGTCGAACCCCCGCCGGTCTTGGGGCGGCAGCTGCCGGGATCGGTCGTCACCTTGCCGTCCAGCATCTGCGCGCCGCCGCGCACCGCGATCCGCGCCATCTCCACCTGCATCACCAGCTGGCAGGTGAACGGAAGATCGGGCTGAATCGCCTGGAGCAGGCTGGCATCCGCCGCGCCGCTCACATGATCGAGCACCGTCCGCCCGCCGAGATGCACCAGCGCGCGGCCGCCGAGATCGGTATCCGGTCCGGTCGCCTTCCAGTCCGCGGCGAGGCCGAGGCTGGTCAGCGAACGCAGCGGCGCCAGATGCCATTCCAGCTTGCTCCCGCCCGCCACGCCGACTTCGCCGTTCCAGATCGTCCCGGCCACGCCGCTGCGCCAGGGCACGTTTCGGACGAGCAGGCTCGCCGGCGCGATGGCCAGCATCGCAAGTGCATAGGCCCCTATGCCCAGCCCGGCGAAGACGATAAGACGCCGCCGTGCCTCACTTGCTGAATCCGGAGTTTGCAATGGACCGTCGGTCCCTGCTGCGGCTGTTGCCCTCGGGCCTCGTCCTATCCGCGGCATCGCTTTCCTCCAACGCATGGGCGGGCGAAAAGAAGGACAAGCGCCCCATCGCCCTGTTGCTCCCGCTCGACGGACCGCGAGCGGGGCTGGGCCGTAGCATGCGACAGGCCGCGTTGCTCGCGGAAAACGCGAATTTCGTGCTCGCCTTCGATACGGGCGGGACGCCGGAGGGCGCGGCGCGCGCCGCTGCCGAGGCGCTCCGCCAGCACCCGGCGCTGATTCTCGGGCCGCTTACCGCCGCCGAGGTGCCGGCGGTGGGCAGCACGGTGGCCGCCCGTGTGCCGGTGATCGCGTTCAGCAACGATTCGGTGCTGCGCCAGCCGGGGGTGTGGATCTTCGGCATCACCGCCGCGCAGGTGACCAGCGCGGTGCTGCGCTATGCCCGCACCCGCGGCGTGCGATCGGTGGTGATGATCGACGACGGTTCGCCCTGGTGCGCAGCCGCCAGCCTGGCCGCGGGGCGGATGGAGAGCGAGATCGGCCTGCGCCTTCGCGTGCTGCAGGTGACGCCCGGCCAGCCGCTGCCCCAGGCCGGAGACGCGCCTGATGCGGTGCTGCTGCCGGGCAGCGGCGAGGGCGTGCTCGCGGCGGCGCGGGCGTTGAAGGGCAGCGGCGTGCAGCTGCTCGGCACGCTGCAGGGGCTCGACAGCCGGCCCGAGGCGCTCGATGCGCTGGACGGCGCCTGGCTCGCCTGCCCGGATCCGGGCGCCTTCGCGTCCTTTGCCCAGGCCTTTGCAGCCCGGAACGGCGGCGATCCGGGTACGATCACCGCGCTGGCCTATGACGCTGCCGGTGTCGCCAACAAGCTGCGCGAGGCCAATGCGCTGAACATGGACGGGCTGGTCGATGCCAAGGGCTTTCACGGCGTTACCGGGCCGGTGCGATTCCGCACCGATGGGTCGGTGGCGCGCGACTTCGCGATCGTGGTCGCCTCGCGCGACGGCTATGCCAGCGTCGCGGTGAGTTCCGGCTCGTGACCCATCGCACCGAAGCCGGCGAGTCCGGCTTCACGCTGATCGAACTGATGATCTCGCTGGGGCTGTTCGCGCTGATCGCGGTGGCCGGGCTGGCGCTGGTCGACGGCATCCTGCGGGTCAACGGCCGCACCGAGGCGCGCCTGGATCGGCTGGCCGCGCTCCAGCGTACGATGTTCGTGCTGACCAGCGATCTGGACCAGGTGGCCAGCGGATCCATCGAAGGGCGCGGCGACCGGCTGTCCTTCGTGCGGAGCGCGCCGGGGACGGGCGGACTGGCGACGCAGATCCGCTATGCGACCGCCGGCGGCACGTTGCTGCGCGCCGCGCCGGCGCCGCAGGTGCTCCTGCCGGGGGTCGTCACCGCCCGCTGGCGCTTCTGGGACGGCGCCTGGGTCGATCGCTGGCCGGCGGAGGACAGCGACGAGGGCAGGAAGCGCTGGCCGCGCGCGATCGCGCTGGACGTGCAGACGGCGGGCCCCGGCGGCGCGCCGGTGACGTTGCGCCGGGTCGTGACCTTGCCCGCTCGTGCGCAGGAAGCGCCGCCCCAATGAGCGACCGCCGCGGGCCATGCGACGACGAGCGCGGCATGATCCTCGTCAACGTGCTGATGTTCGTTGCGATCGCCAGCGGCCTGGTGCTGCTGATGATCGACCGCGAGGAACTGGCGCTGGATCGGGGCCTGCGGATGCGCGAGGCGGCGCGGGCGCAGGCGATTGTCCGCGGCGGCGAGCTTTCCGCGCTGGTCGCGCTGCGACGCGATGGCGAGACGGCGGGCGATGTGGATCATCGCGGCGAGGCCTGGGCAAAGATCGCGGCCACGGGCGCGCCGATCCAGGGCGGCACCTTCGATCTCGCGATCGGCGATGCCGAGGGGCGGTTCAACATAAATTCGGTGCGTAGCGGCGAGGCGGGAGCGGTGGTGCTGCTCCAGGAAATCGCCAACGCGATCGACATGCCGCCCGAGCAGGTGGTGGCGGCGATCCAATATGTGCGCTTGCAGGGGCCGGTCACCGATCTGCGCCCGCTGCGGCTCGCCGGGCTCGAGCCCAAGGTGGCGGATCGGCTGGAGCGGGTGGTGACGGCGCTGCCCGGCATCACCTCGATCAACCTCAACGCGGCCGAGCCGGAACTGATGCAGATGCTGTTCAAGGATCCGCTGGTCGCCGGTCGGCTGGTGCAGGTGCGGGCGCGACAGGGCTATCTGACGCTCAAGGATCTGGACGACCAGCACGTCACGCTGCCCTGGGGCTGCTCGTTCCGCTCGACCACCTTCTGGGTGCGTACCCGCGCGACAATCGGCGGCACGTCGCAGCAGGAGGCGACGCTGATCCAGCGGCGGCGGACCCCAGACGGCAAGGTCGAGACGGTGCCGGTCGAGCGCTGGCGCAATGCCGCGGTGCCGCCGGGCGTGCCCGCCTTCGGCACGCGGTGAACGGTTGAGCTTGCCCGCCGTTTCTGGTCTGGTTCGCCGATGATTCCGGAGCCGCTGCCTTGGTCCTGATGCGTCTGTTCGGTCGCGGCGAGATCCGCCGCTGGCGCGACGCCCATGTCGCGATGGCGCGCGCGGTGCTCCAGCAGGCGGCCGCCGATCTGGTCGAGAGTTTCGACGCCGATCTTTCCCAGGCCGACTGGCGCGACGGGTTGATCGAGCAGACCCGCTTCGTCGGCGCCCGCATCGCGCCGGTGGTGCGCCAGGTGGCCGATCCGCTGGCACGGCGCGTGATCGAGGAGGCTGCCACGGCGCTCCAGCCGATCGCGTGGCACCATCTCCAGTGGCAGCCGCTGCCCGTCGACGCCAATCTGATGCGCGACATGATGGAGGAACTGGGCGACTGGGCGGCGGCCGGCGGGGCAGCGCTCACCGGGCTGTTCCGGGGGGCTGCCACCGGGCTGCCGATCGCCGGCGGCCTCGGGCGCGGCGGCGTGCCCGGCGACTGGATGCGGCTGCGCGCCGAGGCTCGGCTGCGCGCCAAGGTCCATGCCTATGTCTATGCCACGGTGGTGCAGGGCCCCAAGGGGCGGCCGGCGCTGCTGGAGCATGTGATCGCGCTGCTGCGCGACGCCGCACGCCACGCCCAGCCGCTCTGACGGTCATGCGACGATCGCGGTCACCTTGGCAGCCAGCACGCGCGCCGCGTCTTGCGGGTCGAGCCGCACCTGCAGCCCGCGCTGGCCGCCATTGATATAGACATAGGGCTCCGCAAGCGCAGCTTCCTCGATCACGGCGGGCAGCGTCTTCATCTGGCCGAAGGGACTGATTCCGCCGACCTTGTAGCCGGACATTCGCTCGGCATCGGCGGGCTTCATCATCTCCGCCGATTTGCCGCCCAGCGTCGCGGCCAGCTTCTTCATCGCCACCTGCCGGTCTGATGGCAGGATGGCGAGCACCGGCTTGCCATCGACCTTCGCCATCAGCGTTTTCAGCACGCGCGCGGGCGGCTCGTCCAGCGCTTCGGCTGCCTGCAGGCCGATCGCATCGGCATCGGGATCATAGTCGTAGCCGTGCACGGTGAAGGCGATTCCCGCCGCTTCCAGCATCCGAGTGGCGCGCGTCGCCTTCGACATGTTCGTGCTCCCCAGCAGCCCGTCGCGGTGCCATGGGCCCGACCTAGGTGCAAGCCCTAGGGGATGATGAAGCCCTTGTTAACGGTTGGCGCCTAGCCTCCGGCGAGGTTGGATAAAAGCCGGAGTGGGACATGCCCCTGCTGGGAATGGCGCTGTTCGCAGCGGTGGCGGCAAGCTCGCCGGCGGCGGCACCGCGTGTCGCCGTCATCGACAGCGGCGTGGCGGAAACGCCCGAACTGCACGGCAAGCTGATCGCGGAATATGACCTTGCCGGCACCGATCGCCCGGCGTTCCGGCCGCGCTACGACCACGGCACGATGGTTGCCACCATCCTCAGCCGCGCGGCGGCGGGGGCGGTCGCCATCATTTCCTTGCGGATCGACGATCCGGCGGGGTGCCGGCCGGGCGCGAACCCGCCCTGCCAGCCGCGTGCGGCGCCGATCGTCGCCGCGATCCGCAAGGCGATCGACCTCAAGGTGGACGCGATCAACATCTCGCTGGCGCTGGCCGACGATCCCGCGATCACCGCCGCAGTGCGCGACGCCGCCGTCGCGGGAATCGTGGTGGTGCTCGCCGCCGGCAACAACGGGCTGTCGCACCCCGGCAATCTGGCGATGGCGCGGCAGGGCTTTCCCAATGCGGTGCTGGTCGGCGCGCTCGATGCGGCGGGCAAGCCCTGGACCGGCACCAACCGTCCCGAACCCGAGATGCAGGGCTATCTCTATGTATGGCAGCGCGGCGTCGACGTGCCGACAAGCCTGGCCGACGGGCGGGCGGTGACCGGCACCGGCACCTCCTTTGCCGCCCCGATCGAAACCGCGCGCCGCATCGCGCAGCGGCGCCGTACCGTCTGAAATTTTCGGAAACACACCCGCCATTGCGGAACTTTGAGGAATGGGTATGGTTCCGGCCCAGGAGAGGCTGGGGCGTAAATATGCGCCTTGTCTGTCCTCGTTGTGGTTAATCCGCAGCGGGAACACAGGACAATGGAAAAACAAGTATGTGGATGAGTTTGCTTGTCGCGATGCTCGTATCGGCACCGCAAGCCGGAGAGGGTGTGGAAGGCCGCTGGAAGACCCAAACGCGCAATGCGATCGTCGAGATCCAGCGTTGCGGTCCATCGATCTGCGGGCGGATCCTGACGTCCGACGCGCTGCGCACCAATCCCGATCTGCGCGATACCAGGAATTCGAACGCCCAGCTGCGCAATCGTCCCTTGAAGGGGATGCAGATTCTGAGCGGCTTCACCGCCGACGGCGGCAACTGGAGCGGCGGCAAGATCTACAATGCCGAGGACGGCAAGACCTACAGCGCCGACATTACCCTGGCCGGCGCCGACCAGCTGAAGCTGCGTGGCTGCGTGTTCAAGCCCTTCTGCCGTACCCAGACCTGGACCCGGGTTCGCTGACCGGTCGCTGCCGCGACCGTTCCGAACCCCAGTAGCGTGAGAATCAACATGAAAAAAACGAAGCTCCTCCTCGCCGCCGGCACCATGCTGGCGGCCAGCGCCGGCTTTGCGGGTGCTGCCCATGCCCAGGCCTTCTACCTCCAGGAACAGTCCGCCCGCGGCGCCGGGCGTGCCTTTTCGGGCGAAGTCGCCGATACCGGCGCTGCCTCGCTCTGGTGGAACCCGGCGGCGATCGCCGATGCCGAGCGGATCGAAGTCAACCTCAACGCCGCGGCGATCCTGCCGCGCGGCCAGGTGGTCGATACCGGCACGCTGATCCGCCGCCCCGGCGGCCAGCCCGCCACCGCGATCGGCGGCGAGACGACCAGCCGCAATCCGATCAACAACGGCGTGCTGCCCTCGGGTGCGATCGCGGTGCCGCTCGGCCACCGTGTCGCGCTGGGCCTGGCGGTGACCTCGCCCTACAGCTTCACCACCGATTATTCTTCGACCAGCTGGGCGCGGTACAGCGCCGACAAGACGCGGCTGCGGACCATCGACATCCAGCCCTCGATCGCGGTTGCGGTGACCGACTGGTTGCGCGTCGGCGCCGGCGTGAATGTCGAGTATACTGACGCCAGCCTCAGCAACGCGCTGCCCAACGTGCTGGCCAGCCTGCCCGACGGCCGGCAGGAACTGAAGGGCGATGGCTGGGATGTGGGCTGGAGCGCAGGATTCCAGATGCACAGCGACCGGGTGACCGCCGGGTTCAGCTACAAGTCCGCCATCCGCCACAAGCTGAAGGGCGATCTGACGGTGAGCGGGCTGGTCGGTCCACTGGCGCCGAACAATCTCTCGCTGTCCGACGTCCAGGCGGATTTCTACACGCCCGCACAGCAGATCGCCGGCATTCGTTGGAAGGCGACCGACCGGCTGACGCTCAACGGCCAGGTCGTGCATTATAACTGGGACAAGTTCGACGCGATCCGCCTGGGCGCGCCGCTCAACACCGCGCTGCCTGAAAACTATCGCGAGAGCTGGAGCTATGCAGGCGGCGTCGACTATATGGTCTCGCAGGCACTTACGCTGCGCGCCGGCGTGCAACACGCGACCACGCCGACCCAGAATGGCGAGCGAGACGCCCGCGTGCCCGATGCCAATCGCTGGAATTTCGGTGCCGGCGGCTCCTATGCGGTGACGCAGAACATCGTGCTCGACGCGGCGGCCAATTACGTCGATTTCGCCAACGCGCCAATTGATCGGGCGACGATCGCGGCGGGGTCGACGATCCTGACGCAGGGCCAGCTTCGCAACGCGCGGGCGTTCGTGTTCTCGGTGGGCGGTCGCGTTCAGTTCTGAGGAGCAAGGTAGAAACAGCGACGCCGTCGGCCCGAAGGCCGGCGGCGTCTCGTCTTCTAAGCCCCTCCGTCAAGAGGGAGGGGCTTCAAAGTGGCAAACGCGGGGCTATCGCCAGACCGCACGACCACCTATCCGGAGCGACCCGCATCGACACCCATTTTTAAGGATGTTCCCGTGACCGACCTCGAGTCTGCTGACCGTCTGACCGAGGCGCGTGCCGCCCTTGCCGAGGCGATGGCGCTGCACGAGCAGGGTGATCTCGCGGCTGCGGAGCTGCGCTACCGCGCGGCGTTGGCGCAGGACTATCGCCCCACAGAAATCCTGCCGTTGCTCGCGGGGTTGCTCGGCCGGCTGTCGCGCCCGGAGGATGCGCTGCGCGCCTGGGATCAGCTGCTCGCGATCGAGCCGGATCATGCCGTCGCGCTCCACGAAAAGGGTCTGACGCTCCACTGGCTGAACCGCACCGATGAGGCGATCGCCGCGCTGGAACGCGTCTGCGCGCTCGATCCGGACAATCCCACCGCGCTCGGCAATCTCGGCGTGGTGCTGGCCGACGCGCACCGCACGCTGGACGCGCTCCGCACCTTCCGCCGCGCACTGGCACTCCAGCCGGACAATCTGCACCTGCGGCATCAGGTTCGGCGGCTCGGCTCGGGCGTGGTGCCCTTCTGGCATATTCCGATGATGAACGACGTGCCCCGCAACGATGCGTTCGAGGCGGCGATCAAGGCGGCGGTCGCGGTGGCCGGGCCGGATGCGCGGGTGCTCGATATCGGCGCGGGCAGCGGGCTGCTCTCGCTGATGGCGGCGCGGGCCGGCGCGCGCAGGGTAGTTGCCTGCGAGATGGAGCCGATGATCGCCGAGATGGCGCAGGGGATCGTTGCGGAGAACGGCTATGCCGACCGGATCACCGTCCACGCAAAGGCCTCCACCGAACTCGCGATCGGCAAGGAACTTGACGATCCGGCGGACATCCTGGTCTCGGAAATCCTGTCGAGCGACCTGCTCACCGAAAAGGTGCTCGATACGTTCGAGGACGCGCATCGCCGCCTGCTGGCGCCCGATGCGATCGTCATTCCGCGCGCAGCCAGCGCGATCGGCTGCCTCGTCGCCAGCGAGACCCTCGCAGGCTATAGCTTTGTCGGCGACGTGTCGGGTTTCGACCTTTCGGCGTTCGGCGCCTTTGCACCGCAGCGCCTGCCGATCCACGGGACGATGACGGGGTGGCAGCGGCTGTCCGACGACGTCGAACTGGTGCGGCTGAACCTGGCGCGGAAGAAGCAGGATGCGACGCTGGCGCGGCTTTCCATCCCGGTGACCGCGAGCGGCCGCGCGATCGGCATCGTCCAGTGGATGCATATCGATCTCTGGGACGGCGTGACGTTCGACAACCATCCCGATGACTATCACGATGGCGGGTGGCTGCAGGTGCTGCACAGTTTTCCCGAGCCGATCGACGTCGTGGCGGGAGAGGTGCTGAACATAGCGGCCGGGCACGACCGGATCACGCTGATCCTGTGGCCCCTGCCGCGCAGCGCCGGCTGAGGTTGCGTGCGGGCGGCAACGCCCGCCGACCTTATCGGATCGTGGAGAGGAAAGGGGCAGCGGGCGACCCGAAGGTCACCCGCTTTATCCCAAATGCAAGTAATGGTCGGGGAGAGAGGATTCGAACCTCCGGCCCCTGCCTCCCGAAGACAGTGCTCTACCAGGCTGAGCTACTCCCCGACGGAGTCCGGTCTACAATGCTTTCGGGAGCAGACCGGCTTGAGCTTGGAGGCGCGCCTATAAGGGCGGGTTGGCGCAGCCGTCAAGCGGTTCGTTGCAGCAAAAAGACAGAGGCCTGCATTTTTTCCGTGCCGCGCCCATCACTGCCCTCGACCGCCAACCGGCCGCCCGATAAGCCTCGCACCCCATGTCGCCGATCGAAGCCGTCGCCACCCTGCTCGGGCTCGCCAATGTTACGCTGGTCGTCCGCCGGAGCCTGTGGAACTATCCCTTCGCGCTGGCGATGGTCTCGCTCTATGCGGTGATCTTCCTGCGCGAGCGGCTGTACAGCGATGCGCTGCTCCAGGGCTTCTATTTCGTCGTCAACGGCTATGGCTGGTGGAACTGGCGCCGCGCCAGGGCCGATGCGGGCGAGGTGCCGGTGGTGATGCTGCCCGCCCGCGCGCGGGTCGGCTGGGGAATCGGTGCGGCGCTCGCTGCGCTCGGCTGGGGCGCGCTGATGCACCGGATGACCGATGCGGCCTTCCCCTGGTGGGACGGTACCATCGCCGTGCTCAGCATCGTCGCCCAGATATTGCAGTCGCGCCGGGCGTGGGAATGCTGGCCGCTATGGATCGCGGTGGATCTGCTGGCCATTCCGCTGTTTCTGGTGAAGGGGCTCTGGCTCACCGCAGCGCTCTATTGCCTTTTCCTCGCGCTTTCGGTGTGGGGAGCGATCGACTGGACCCGGGCCCGCGCATGATTCCCCGCACCATCTGCCTTCACGGCCCGGAAAGCACGGGCAAGACCACCGTCGCTGCACGGCTCGCCGAAGCGCTGGGCGGGACCGTGCTCGACGAATATGGCCGCGAATATGCCGAAGCGCGGGGCACCGACTTCACGATGCGGGATCTGGTGGAGATCGCCAAGACGCACGATGCCGGTACGAGGATGATGCTGGAGACGGCGCCGTTGCCGCTGATCCTCGACACCGATCCGCTGATGACCGCAGTATGGGCCGACATGCTGTTCGGCACGCGCGACCCCTGGTTCGATGCCTGGCAGGGCATGGCGGACGTCTATCTGCTGTTCGACATCGATCTGCCCTGGGTGGCCGATGGAACGCGGCTGTTCGGCACCGCCGAGGCGCGTCGGCGCTTCTTCGACCTGTCGCGCGCCGAGCTGGAGCGACGCGGCGTGCGCTGGACGATGGTCCGCGGGCAAGGGGATGCGCGCGCTGCCGCCGCGCTCACCGCCATCGAGGCTTTCAAGCAACAGGTTTGAGGAACCGGCAGCCGCCGGGTTTTCCGTCACAGGAAGTTCACAATCCAAGCCTAGCGCCGCCCGCGACGGCAGCGGGGATGCTCCAGAACAAGTGAACAGAAACGTCGGCGAAATGCCGGCCTTCGTCTCCGTGCGCTGTCCCTACACAAGATCAAGATATTCATTCGGGGAAAACCAATGCTGAAACTCGCGCGCGACCAGCGCAGCCTGCTGATCGGCGCCGCCTTAGGCGCGCTGTTCACCGCCGATCTTGCCTTTGCACAGGACACGCAGGGTAATGACGGCCTTAGCGAAATCGTCGTCACCGCTGAGCGCCGTCCCGAAAACCAGCAGGACGTGCCGATCTCGGTCGCCGTGCTTCCTGCCGCGCAGGCACGCGACTATACCGCCGGTGGCGATGACACGCTGCTCGCGCTTTCGGGCAAGGTGCCGGGCCTGTACGTCGAATCCTCGACCGGCCGCATCTTCCCGCGCTTCTACATCCGCGGCCTGGGCAACGCCGATTTCTATCTCGGCGCCTCGCAGCCCGTCTCGATCATTCAGGACGACATCGTTCTCGAGCATGTCGTGCTCAAGTCGAACCCGGTGTTCGACGTAAACCAGATCGAAGTGCTGCGCGGCCCCCAGGGCTCGCTGTTCGGCCGCAACACCACCGCCGGCATCGTCAAGTTCGACTCGATCCGCCCCTCGCAGCAGTTCGAAGGCCGGGCCACCGCGAGCTATGGCAGCTATAACAGCGTCAACGTGGATGCCGGCGTCGGCGGTCCGATCCTCCAGGACAAGCTCGCCTTCCGCATCTCGGGGCTGTACCAGCACCGCGACGACTATATCGACAACAGCTATACTGGGCCGAGCGCCGACGGTACCCGCGTGGGCCGCAAGGATGCCGCGGGCGGCTTCAACGAGCGTGACGTGCGCCTCCAGCTGCTCGCGACGCCCAACGAGAGCCTGTCGATCCTCGCCTCCGGCCATGCCCGCTGGTATGACGGCACCGCGACCGTGTTCCGCCGCGGCGCGCTGAACCTGGGTTCCAACCAGATCAACGGCGTGCAGTTCACCCGCGCGCGCTGGGACGAGGGCGCCGACAATCCGCAGAACTACAAGACCGCGGGCGGCTCCGTGCACATCAACTGGGATCTGGGCCCGGTAACGCTTACCTCGATCACCGGCTACGAGACGCTGTCCGGCTATAGCCGCGGCGATACCGATGGCGGTGCGGCGGCCGATTTCGGCAATGCCGGCTTCGGCGAGTCGATGGGCCGCGTGCGCGGTCTCGACCAGTGGACCGAGGAATTCCGGGTCGCCAGCAATGGCGCCGGCCCGCTCAAGTGGCAGGTCGGCGCGATGTATTTCGACGCGCGCGACATCACCGAATTCTACCAGCGCGCCTATTTCCTCACCGGCACCGCGAACAATCCGAACAACTGGGTGCAGCTGCACAACGTGAACACCAGCTGGGCGGTGTTCGGCCAGGCCAGCTACGAGATCACGCCGAAGCTGACGATTACCGCCGGCGGCCGCGTCACCGAGGATACCAAGACCACCGACCTGCTGAGGACGGCGAACACGATCGCGGGCGCGACGACCTACACCGGCCGCCGTCATGTGCGCCTGTCCGATACGCAGCCGAGCTGGGACCTGAGCGCGCGCTACGAGGTCAGCCCGGACGTCAGCGTCTATGCGCGCGTCGCCAAGGGCTTCCGCGGACCGACCATCCAAGGCCGTTCGGCGGTTTTCAACTCGGATTTCACCACCGCGGAGTCGGAGAAGATCCTCTCCTGGGAAGCCGGCATGAAGACCCAGCTGGGCCGTACGCTGCGCTTCAATCTGTCGGGCTTCTACTATACGCTCGACGATATCCAGCTGAACGGCAACGACGCCAACGGCAATGGCGTGCTGCTCAACGCCAACAAGGCCAAGGCCTATGGCCTGGAAGCAGATCTCGACTGGAAGCCGGTGCGCAACCTGTCGATCCAGGCCGGGCTGAGCCTGCTGCACAGCGAGATCGACGACAACAATGTCGAGGTGCAGACCTGCGCCTTCGGTGGCCGGCTTACCTGTACGGTGCTCGACCCCTATCGGCAGATCACGCTGTTCGGAGCGCCGGCGTTCCTCGCCAAGATCGACGGCAATCCGCTGCCCAACGCGCCCGAGTATAACCTCAACCTCAATGCGCGCTACGACATCCCGATGGACGTCGGCGGCAAGCTGTTCCTGCAGACCGACTGGAATGTGCAGGGCTATACCAACTTCGTGCTGTACGAGACCAAGGAGTTCACCGCGAACGGCAACTTCGAAGGCGGCCTGAAGATCGGCTACACCGCCGAGAACGACGCCTGGGAAATCGCCGGGTTCATCCGCAACATCACCGGCGAAAAGAATCTGAAGGGCGTGATCGAGAATTACCGCGCCGCCGTGCTCAATGAGCCGCGGGTGTTCGGCCTCTCGCTGAGCGGCAAGTTCAAGTAAGCTGACCGGCCGCGCCGCCCTGCCGCAGGGTCGGGGCCGGGGCCGGCAAGAGAAAAGGGCCGCCGCGGGATCTCCGCGACGGCCCTTTTTCTCGATCTGCGCCTGGTCAGTTCGACGGGGCGAGCTTGGTGTTCAGCACCCAACCGACATTGTCGTTCTCGTCGGCGACTTCCCACCACAGACCGTTCTTGTTGCCGGTCGGGTAGACGATGGCGCCCACCGGCAGCGTGCGGATCACCTTGCCGGCGGCGGCGGGGGTGGTGCGCATCGCCACCGGCGCCTGGGCGGTGAAGGTCTTGGTCGGCGCCGCCTGCGCGGTGCCTTCGTCGCCCGGGCGTACCAGGCCGAGCTCGTTGACCATCTTCGAATAGGCGTCGATGAAGGCCAGCGTCACGATCCGGCCGATATCGGTGTTGTCATAGCCGCCGCCCACGGCACCCAGGCCGCCGCCGATGAAGCCGACGCCGCCGCCCGCGCCCCAGCTGACGCTGTTCTTCGAGGCATAGCCTTCCTGCGTCGCGATCGTCTCGGTGGTACGGACGTTGGTGAGCGACAGCACCGTGTTCGCTTCCATCTTGCGCGACTTGATGCCGCCCAGCAGCCCGCCGATCGGCCCACCGATGATGCCGCCCGCCGCACCGGCGACGCCGCTGCCGCTCGCGTTGCGGTTCGACGCCTGAACCTCGGCGACGAGGACGTAATCCGCCGCCTTGATCTGGCCCTGACCGACATTCGAGCCGCGCTGCAGCCCGAGATTGCCGCCGATGTTGCGCTCGCGCTCCGCCGCCTGCAGGCCGGAGCCGCGATCGACGAGGTTGAAGCAGCCCGAACGCTGCACCAGCACCTTCAGCAGCTTCTGCGGCGGCGCCAGCGAATATTGCGTCCAGCCACGGGGATCGTCGCCGTCGACGATCGAGAGCGTACCAAGCTTGCGTGCGCAGCGCGGCACGTCCTGCACGGCCTGCTCCTGCGTGCGCTGCGTCTTGGTCGGCTTGCTCTGGGCAAATGCGGGAACGGCGCCCACGCACAATGCCATCGCCCCGGCCGCGCCGAGCAACTGCTTCATCATCGTCCTAAAACCTCCCTGTACAACCAGGCGGTCCGACTTGGGAAAAGACCGCCCCCCGGCCGTGTCCGTAACAGAATGGATCGCCACGGCCTAGCGACACCGTGCAATCGGGTACTTTGGCTTTTCTCTCCAAGCTGCTAACGCGCGCGGAATCATGGCAACCGACATCACCAAGATCCGCAATTTTTCGATCATCGCGCATATCGATCACGGCAAGTCCACGCTCGCCGATCGATTGATCCAGCGCACCGGCGGCCTGGCCGACCGCGAGATGTCCGAGCAAGTCCTTGACAACATGGACATCGAGAAGGAGCGGGGGATCACCATCAAGGCGCAGACCGTGCGCCTGGAATGGAAGGGCCATGTCCTCAATCTGATGGACACGCCCGGTCACGTCGACTTCGCCTATGAAGTGAGCCGCAGCCTCGCCGCCTGCGAGGGCGCGCTGCTCGTCGTCGACGCGGCGCAAGGCGTCGAAGCCCAGACGCTCGCCAATGTCTACCAGTCGATCGAGCATGACCACGAGATCATTCCCGTGATCAACAAGATCGACCTGCCCTCGGCCGAGCCCGAAAAGGTCCGCGCCGAGATCGAGGACGTGATCGGCCTCGACGCCTCCAACGCCGTCCTCGCCAGCGCCAAGAGCGGCATCGGCATCGACGAGATCCTCGACGCGATCGTCGAGCGCATCCCTTCCCCCAAGGGCGACCCCGCCGCCCCGCTCAAGGCGATGCTGGTCGACAGCTGGTATGATCCCTATCTCGGCGTCGTCATCCTCGTCCGCGTGATCGACGGCTCGATCCGAAAGGGCCAGCAGGTCAAGTTCATGCAGACCGGCACGACCCACCTGGTCGACCGCGTAGGTGCCTTCCGCCCCAAGATCGAGCAGCTGCCCGACCTCGGCCCCGGCGAGATCGGCTTCATCACCGCGCAGATCAAGGAAGTCGCCCAGGCCCGCGTCGGCGACACGCTGACCGACGCCAAGAAGCCCGCCGCCGAGCCGCTGCCGGGCTTCAAGGAAGTCCAGCCGGTCGTGTTCTGCGGCCTGTTCCCGGTCGACGCGGCGGACTTCGAGAAGCTGCGCGAGAGCATCTCCAAGCTGCGCCTCAACGACGCATCGTTCAGCTTCGAGATGGAAACCTCGGCCGCGCTCGGCTTCGGCTTCCGCTGCGGCTTCCTCGGCCTGCTGCACCTGGAGATCATCCAGGAACGGCTGATGCGCGAGTATGATCTCGACCTCATCACCACCGCGCCGAGCGTGGTCTACAAGATGCAGCTCACCAAGTCCGCCGGCGAGGCCGAGGGCAAGGAGATCGAGCTCCACAACCCCGCCGACATGCCCGATCCCAACCGGATCGAGGAGATCCAGGAGCCGTGGATCCAGGCGGTGATCTACATGCCCGACGAATATCTGGGGCCCATCCTCAAGCTCTGCCAGGATCGCCGCGGCATCCAGAAGAACCTCACCTATGTCGGCGGCCGTGCCCAGCTGACCTATGAGCTGCCGCTCAACGAAGTGGTGTTCGACTTCTACGATCGCCTGAAGTCGATCAGCCGCGGCTATGCCAGCTTCGACTATGAGCAGATCGGCTACCGCGCCGGCGACCTCGTCAAGATGGGCATCCTGGTCAACAACGAGCCGGTCGACGCGCTGAGCATGATCGTCCACCGCTCCACCGCCGAGAGCCGCGGCCGCGGCATGTGCGAGCGGCTCAAGGACCTGATCCCGCGGCATTTGTTCAAGATCCCGATCCAGGCGGCGATCGGCGGCAAGGTGATCGCGCGCGAGACGATCGCCGCGATGCGCAAGGACGTGACCGCGAAATGCTATGGCGGCGACGCGTCGCGCAAGCGCAAGCTGCTGGACAAGCAGAAGGAAGGCAAGAAGCGGATGCGCGAATATGGCAGCGTGCAGATCCCGCAGGAAGCCTTCATCGCCGCACTTCGGATGGGAGAAGAATAAGCAGGGAAGGGGAGCTGCTCTCGTTCCGCGGAGCTTCTTCCCCGATCAGACCCTACTTCACGGCGCGGCCACGCCGCGCGGCCCGCACGATCACTGCCGACCCCAGCAGTGCGGCCGAGACGATCCCCGCCACCGCGAGCAAGCCGCCGGTCGTGATCCTTGCCTCCAGCGCTATCGCGTCACCGACGCGCAGGGTTGCGTGGGCGCCGCTGGGGGCGGCGCGGGGCGGCTGGGTAAGAAGGGGCTCGACCATGGTTGCTTCTAGCTCGAACCCCGTTGTGGAGCACGCGCCGGGTTGCGGCCGCGCGACGATGTGAACCATTCCGGAAAACGAACGTTATGCGGCCGTCCTTATCAGATGGTTTCCCGCGTGAGTAACACCGTGTCGCATGCCCCCCGATCCCTGCCAGCGCGAACCCGCCGCTGGGCAGCGCCGGGAGTAGCGGCGGCGCTGGTCTTCGCCGCGCCGGCCTTCGGGCAGGCCTATGCTACCCGGCAGCTGGGCGACTGGACGATCGCCGCCAGCAAGGACGGGTCGGGCTGCTTTATCAGCCGCGCGTTCGATCAGCCCGGCGGCACCACGCTGCTGCTGGGGCTGGACCGCGACGGCAGCAACCATTTCTCCGTGCTCAACGAGAATTGGTCGATCCGGCCGCAGGACCGGCTGAAACTTACCTTCCGCCTCAGTCAGGGCGGCTATCCCAATCACCAGGCGATCGGCATCGTTGCGGACGGCAAGCAGGGCTTTGTCGCAGCATTCGATCCCAAGTTTCCGACCTCCTTCGCCGGCTCCAAGGCGTTGCATATCGATCGCGGCACCACCCCGGTCGCGCGGCTCCCGCTCGACGGCAGCGGGGCGGCGGTGGTCGAACTCCGGCGTTGTGTCGATGCGCAGCACGGCCCCGCCAAGGCTGCGGCCGGTGACGACGGGATTCCCCGTGATCCCTTCGCCGAGCGTCCCAAGGGGCGGCAGAAGCGCTGATGCAGGATCGCCTTGCCCCAGCGCCGGCTCGGTCCGGCGGACAACAGGCACAGCCGAACGGAATCGGGATTGTTGCGGGTCCGTTGCTCCGGCTTGGTGGCGGGGCCTTAGTTTAGTTAACGAGTGAAAGGTGTGTATATGCGTACTGGTATGAAGTTTGCTCCCCTCGCGGCGCTGATGATTGGCGGCGTTGCGCTGAGCGGTTGCGCGACCAAGTCGTTCGTCCGCGAGCAGATCGCGCCGGTCAGCCAGCGCGTGGATGCGCTGGAAACGCGCCTGCAGGAAACCGACGGCACCGCCAAGCAGGCGCTGTCGCAGGCCCAGGCCGCCGCCGGCCAGGCCCAGCAGAACGGCCAGCGCCTCGATCAGCTGAACGGCCGCGTCGACACGCTGGACCAGCAGACCCAGCAGCTTTCGCAGCAGGTGCAGCAGCAGAACGCGCGTCCGCGCAAGCGCGCCCGCAACTAAGCGGCGCCTGCCGCACCGGCCTTCGGGCCGCGGGTTTCGGGTGGCCGCGCTTCGGGGCGGCCACCCTTTTCTTTGAGCGCCTTTCTTGCTGAGCGATGACATCGATGATCCAAGGCTTATTCGCGCTGGCCGGGCTGGCGCTGATCGTTTCCCCGGCCGCCGCCAACCCGTCGCAGGATGCCAAGCCCAAGGCCGCGGCGACGAAGCAGGTCGCGCCTGGAAAGGGCAAGCGCGCGTCCGCCAAGGGCAAGCCCAAGGCAGCCGCCGCCAGGCCTGCGGCACCCGAGCTCCGGCCCTCGGCGGAGACGCTGCGCGTGCACGACTGGGTATCCGCGGCCGGGGACAATCACGGGCTGCCCTATCTGATCGTGGACAAGCCCAATGCCGCGCTGTTCCTTTACGACGCGCGGGGCAAGCAACTCGCCGCCGTGCCGGTGCTGATCGGAATCGCGCCCGGCGACGATGCGACGCCGGGGATCGGCGCCAAGCAGCTCTCCGAGATCGGCCCGGCCGAAAAGACCACCCCCGCCGGTCGCTTCCTTGCCAGGTTCGGCCTGGCGGTCGGCAAGGAGCGCGTGCTGTGGGTGGATTATTATACGTCGGTGGCGCTGCACCCGGTGCCCGCCGGTGCCGCGGCACGCAAGGAAAAGCGGCGCGAGCGGCTCGCTTCGCCGACGCCCGACGACAACCGCATCACCTTCGGCTGCATCAACGTGCCGTCGACCTTCTACGCCAAGACGCTCAGCCCGATGTACAAGGGCAAGGGCGGCTATGTGTACGTGCTCCCCGACGGCAAGCCGATCGAGGATGTGTTCCCCGCGCTCCACGTACAGACCGCCGACCGGCGGGGCGCGTAACTCGTCGGGCACCGGAGCTTCGGTGCGTTTTACGGTTTTCTAAGCCGGCTCTGCCATGGTCCGCCGCCTTCGCTCCTTGCCGCAAGGAGCTGTGGGAGAGATGACCATGCAGCGCCTGCCGCTGATCGCGCCGCAGCCGCCGCGGCTGAGCATGATGACCGACGCGCTCCGTGCCATCGAGGCGCGAGGCACCTATTCGAACGGCGGGCCCGTCGTGCGCGGCTTCGAATCCGCGGCGACGGCGCGGCTGTTCGGCGGGCAGGGTGCATGCCTCGCGGTCAACAACGCGACTCTGGGACTGATGCTCGCCATCCGGCATGCGGCGGGCCCGCGGGCGGGCAGCGGTGCGCTGGCGCTGGTTCCCGCCTTCACCTTCGCAGCGACGGCGCAGGCGGTGCAATGGGCGGGCCTGACGCCGGTGCTGTGCGACATCGACCCCGAAGAATGGACGATGCGTGCGGACGCGGAGGCAGCGGCATTCGACCGGCATGGCGATGCCATCGCGGTGGTGGTGCCCTATGCCACGTTCGGCGCTGCGATCGATCTGGCGCGCTACCGCGACTATCATGCGCGGGGCATCGGCGTGGTGGTGGATGCCGCTGCTTCGCTGGGAACGATCGACGCTGCGGGGCGGGCATTCGGTGCGGGCGAGCCCTTCCCGATCGTCTATTCGATGCACGCCACCAAGGTCTTCGCGACGGCGGAGGGAGGGCTGATCCATAGCGGGGACGCCGAACGGATCGACGCACTGCGGCGGATGAGCAATTTCGGCTTCGACGGCGGGCGCTCCGCCGAGGGGCCGGGGCTTAACGCCAAGCTGCCCGAAGTGCTCGGCGCGCTCGCAATGGCCCGGCTGGAGCAGCTGGAGGGCGTCGCCGCGCACCGCGCGGCGCTGGACTGCGCCTATCGAGCGCGGCTGGGCGGCTTCGCCGAGGCGCACGGCTTCGAATTTCAGGCGCTGCGTGGCGCGCGGCCGGCATTGCAGTTCCAGTCGCTGCTGCTGCCACGGCCCTTTGCCGGCCACCGCGCGGCGATCATCGCGACCCTGGCTGCGCAGGGGATCGGCGCGGGCCAGTATTTCAGTCCGCATCTGGGCGAGCAGCCCTGGTTCCGCAGCAGCTGCGTGATCGATCGCGCGCTGCCGGTGGCCGACGAGATCAGCGGGCGGATTCTGTCGCTGCCGGTCACCGACGGCATGACCGAGGCGGACGTCGACACGGTCTGCACCGCGCTGATCGACGCCTGCCGCACGGCGGGGCTGGACGGGCTGCGGCAGGAGCGCCGCGGCCGCACGGTCCACTCGGCGCTGATCGTTGGCGGCGGGCCGGCCGGCACCGCGCTGCTGACGGCGGCGACCAAGGGCGACCAGCTGGTAGCGCTGGCCCGGAGCGGGCTCGCGATCGTAGAGCGCGATGCGGTGCTGGGCCGCGGCCAGATCGGCAGCTACGCTATTACCTCCGACAGCACCGCCGAGACCTTCCTCACCGCGGTGAGGGACAATGTCCACGGCGAGATCGCCGCGCTGACGGAGCATCATGCCGGGCGCGAAGTGGCGCTCTATGCCGGACGGCTGGGCGTTCCGCTGGCGCGCTCGACGCCGCTGCTGGAGGCGACCGGCGCGCGGCTCGGCGCCGTCGTGGCGCAGCATGGCGGCGTGGTGGCGACGCGGTCCGAAGTCGTCGATGCCCGCCGCACGCCGCACGGCGACTGGGCGGCGCGGGTGCGCAATCTGCTGACCGGCGACGAGCGGGTGATGCGCGCCGCCAATCTGGTGATCGCGACCGGCGGCTATCAGGAGCGGGCACATGTTGCGGCCGAGATCGTCGCAGGCGCACCGATCGGGGACCTGGCCGGCGAGCGGCTGATGCAGGGCGACGACTTCCTGCGACTTGGCGGGCTGGATCGGCTCCGCGCGCGGCTGGCGTCGGTCAAGGCGCCGCGTATCGCCATCATCGGCGGATCGACGAGTGCCATGGCGGCGGCGGTGCTGCTGCTCAAGGCCAGCCCGGCGCTGCCCCTTGGGGCTGCAGCCGTGCGGCTCTATCATCGCCGGCCGCTACGCCCCTTCTACCGCTCGGCCGAGGAGGCACGGGCCGATGGCTTCACCGATTTCGGCGTCGACGACATCTGCCCGTTGAGCGGCTTCGTCTATCGCCTCGCCGGCTTCCGGCTGGAGGCACGCGAACTGGTGCTGCGGATGCTCGGCGTCGGCGGCCGCGCACCCGACCCGCGCATGATGCTGTGCCGGCTGAGCCATGCGAACGAGGCGGCGATGCGGGCCGAGCTGACCGAGGCCGACGTCGTGATCGGCGCGCTCGGCTACCGGCCCCGGGCGCTGCCGCTCTACGATGTGGAGGGCGCGCGCATCCCGCTGATGGCGGACCATCCCGGCCGCCCCCGGCTGGTCGACCAGCAATGCCGGGTGCTGGACGCGGCAGGCCGGCCGCTGCCCGGCGTCTATGGGCTCGGGCTCGCCTCCGGCCATGTGCCCGACGGACCGCTGGGCGGTGAGGCCAGCTTCAGCGGCAAGGCGAACGGCCTGTGGCTGTGGCAGAACGATATCGGGCGGATGATCGTCGACCAGATCCTGGCCGATCGCGCGCGTGTGGCGGCATGAGCGCGGCGCCCACCGTCTCGGTGATCATGGCGACGTATAACGGCGCCGCATTGCTGCCGGAGACGCTGGCCAGCCTGCAGGCGCAGACCTTCGCGGATTGGGAACTGGTGGCGGTGGACGACGGCTCGCGCGACGATAGCGTGGCGGTGCTGCGGGGCGTGGGCGACCCGCGCGTCCGGGTGATTGAAAGCGCGGTAAACGGCGGGCCGGTGGTGGCGCGCAACCGCGCCTTCGCCGCCGCGCGTGGTCGCTACGTCGCCGGGCTGGACCAGGACGATCTCTGCCTGCCCGATCGCTTTGCCCGGCAGGTCGCCTGGCTCGACGCAAATCCCGGAACCGTGCTGGTGAGCACCGCCACCGAGTGCCTGCTGGACGGCCGGGTGGTACCAGGGCAATGGCCGCGCCCGCTGATCCCCGGGCTGATCGACTGGCTGATGCTGGTGCAGAACCCGCTGGTCTGGTCGTCGGTGCTGTTCCGCGCCGACGCGGCGCGCCGGCTCGATCCGTTCGAACGGCCGGAATGCCGCTATGTCGAGGATTTCGATCTGTATCACCGGCTGCGTGCGTTCGGGCGTATCGACCAGATTGATACGGTCCTCACCCGCTATCGCCAGCACGCCGGCGGTGCCTCGCAGGTGTTCAGCGGCACGATGACCGCCCATGCCGAAACCCTGCTGCGCAATCTGCACCGCGCCCTCTTGGGGGATCGGGCACCGGATATCGCCGGGCTGTTGGTGCGCTATGTGATGGGCCGGGCACCGATCGGCGACCGCGCGCTGCTGCGCCGCCTGTTCGAAGGCATTGCGGTGCTGCGCGCACGGTTTGGGGAAGGCGCTTGCGATGCCGAGACGCGGGCAGCAGTGGATCGTGAGATTTCGCGGCTGTGGTGGCGGCTGTGCCGTGCCGGGATACGCTCGGGGCGGCTGAAGCTGCGCGATGCTATCGCCGCAAGGCCTGACGCGGCGGCACTGGCGGATGCGCACCCGGCCGACTTGTTGGCGAGCGGGATGATCGGCGCGGTCCGGGCGTTGCGCCGCTAGCGACCCGGTCGAAGGCTCGGCTTGACAGGCGGCTGGGGAGCCGCGAACCGGATCGCATCGCTTCGCCGAAGGTTCTGCGCCCATGCCCGTTTCGCCGATCCCGACCCGCCGGTGGCTGCTTGCTGCAATTGTCTCCGCATTTGCCCTGCCCGTCCATGCCGCCGCCCGCCCGCCGCTGGTGCTCGCCGCCGCCAGTCTGCAGGAATCGATGAACGCCGCCGCCGACGCCTGGGCGGGGCTGGGGCATGAACGGCCGGTCCTTTCCTTCGCCGCCTCCTCCGCCTTGGCGCGCCAGATCCGGTCGGGCGCGCCGGCCGATCTGTTCGTCTCCGCCGACGAGCCGTGGATGGATGCGGTGCAGAAAGCGGGGGCACTCGCACCCGGTACGCGCACCGCATTTCTCGGCAACCGCCTGGTGCTGGCAGCCAGGGCAAACGACCGGCGCACCGTGCCGCTGGATCGCGCCGGGCCGCTGCTCGCCGCGATCGGGCAGGGGCGGCTGGCGATGGCCGATCCGAACGCGGTGCCCGCCGGCCTCTACGGCAAGGCCGCGCTCCAGAAGATTGGCGCCTGGGACCGGCTGGCCCCCAAGGTAGTGCGCGCCGAGAATGTCCGCGCCGCGCTGGCACTGGTCGAGCGCGGCGCGGCACCGTTCGGCATCGTCTATGCGACCGACGCGCGCGCCTCCACCCGGGTGCGGATCGCCGGCATGTTCCCGGCCGCTAGCCATCCGCCGATCCGCTACCCGGTGGCGCGGCTGAAGACCGCCGTCAGCCCCGACGCGGAGCCGTTTCGCCGCTTTCTGATCAGCGCGCGCGGCAAGGCGATCTTCGCCCGCTACGGCTTCACTCCGCTGTGAGCACGCCCTGGTGCTGAGCGCCGAAGAATGGGGCATCGTCCTGCTCTCGCTGAAGGTGGGCGGAGTGGCGGTGCTGGCCGTGCTGCCGGTGGCGTTCGCGCTGGCCTGGCTGCTCGCCCGCGCGCGCTTTCCCGGCAAGCTGCTGCTCGACGCGTTGGTCCACCTGCCGCTGGTGGTGCCGCCGGTGGTGACCGGCTGGATGCTGCTTCTGGCCTTCGCGCCCGCCGGGCCGATCGGCGGCCTGCTTGAGCGTACATTCGGCACCACCGTCCTGTTCCGCTGGACCGGCGCCGCGATCGCCGCCGGCGTGATGGCGCTGCCGCTGATGGTCCGCGCGATCCGGCTTTCCCTCGAAGCCGTGGATCAGCGGCTGGAGCAGGCGGCGCGCAGTCTGGGCGCCGGCCCGGTGCGCACCTTCGTTACCATCACGCTGCCGCTCGCCTTGCCCGGCGTGCTTGCCGGTCTGGTCCTCGGCTTCGCCCGTGCGCTGGGGGAGTTCGGTGCCACGATTTCGTTCGTCTCGAACGTGCCCGGCGAAACCCAGACGCTGCCGCTCGCCATCTATTCGGCGCTGCAGGTGCCGGGAGGCGAGGGGACCGTGCTGCGGCTGGCGGGGGTGTCGATCGCGATCGCCTTCGCCGCGCTGCTGGCGTCGGAACTGGTCGCGCGGCGGACGGGCAGGGGCACCCATGTCCTTTGACATCGACGTGCGCCGCCGGCTGGGCGACACGACCATCGCCTGCTGCATCGAACCTGGCGCGGGCGTGACCGTGCTGTCCGGCCCCTCGGGCGCGGGCAAGTCGAGCGTGCTCAACATGGTCGCCGGGCTGTTGCGGCCCGATATCGGGCATATCCGGGTGGGCGGGCGGACGCTGTTCGATGCCGATGCGGGCATCGACCTCAAGCCGGAGGCGCGGCGGGCCGGCTATGTGTTCCAGGAGCCGCGGCTATTCCCGCACCTGCGGGTGCGCGCCAATCTGCGCTATGGCCGGCGCAAGGGCGCGGCGGTGGACGCGGAGGGGGTGATCGGCCTGCTCGGCATCGCCCCCCTGCTGGATCGCTGGCCCCGCACGCTTTCCGGCGGCGAGGCGAAGCGGGTGGCGATCGGCCGCGCCTTGCTCGCGGACCCGGCCTTTCTGCTGCTCGACGAGCCGCTCGCCTCGCTCGATCGCGCCCGGCGCGAGGAGATTTTGGCGCTGCTCGAGCGGCTGCGTGACGGCATCGGCCTGCCGATCCTGCTCGTCACCCACGACCGTGCCGAGGCGGAGCGGCTGGGCGATCGGATCGTGCCCTTCGGCGACTAGACCCATTCCCCTTCGTCCATGGTCGCTTGTTCCGGCATCGGCAGCGCATAGGATTTGCGCGGCGTCGGCGCGGCCGCAGCGGTAGCAGTCCCGCCCTGGTCGATGCGGAAACGCCCGGCCTGGTCGGCCAGCTGGTTGATCTCCGCCATCAGATTGCGCGCCGCGGCCGAGGTCTGCTCGACCATCGCGGCATTCTGCTGGGTGGAGCTGTCCATCACCCGGATCGTCTCGCTGAGCCGTGAGATGGAATCCGACTGTACCCGGTTGTCGGCCGCCACCTGGCCGAGCAGCTTGTGCACCGACTGGGCATTTTCGGAGATAGAGGTGAACGCGCCGTCGACATCCTCGACCGCCGCCACCGCCGTGCCGATCTCCACCTGCGTAACGGTCAGCTGATCGCGCGCGCGCCCCGCTTCCTCTTCCGCGCGCATCGCCAAGGCGGAGACGAGGTCGGCGACGACGGCGAAACCGCGCCCCGCCTCGCCGGCCCGGCCGGCTTCGACGGCGGCGTTCATGGCGAGAACGCGGGTCTGGAAGGCGATCTTGTCCAGCCCCTCGATCACGGCATCGATGCCCTTGGCGCTGTCCGACACGCGGCTCATCGCAGTGACCGCGTTGCTGACGCGCGACCGACCGGAGCTGACCGCCTCGATCGTCTGGTCGGCACGTCCCACTGTTTCGCTCGCGGCGCGGACGGAGGTCTTGAGCCGTTCGTCGATCTGGTTGACCTCGGCGGTGGTCGTCTCGAGGCTGGCAGCATTGGCCTCCGTGCGGCGTGCGAGATCCTCGGCAGCCGCGGTGATCTCGGTCGATGCCCGGCGCAGCGATCCAGCGCCGCTGTGCACGGTGCCGATCAGGCCGCGCAGACTGTCGGCCGCGGTGTTGAAATCATGCTTCAGGCGCGCGAACGGCCCGGACAGGTCCGCCTCGATATGCGCGGTGAGGTCTCCGCTGGCGAGGTTGCGGAGGCCCGATCCCACGGTATCGACGATCAGTTCGGTCATCGCCTGCTTCTCGGCATTGGCAGTCTGCACCTGCCCGCTGAACGCGGCGATAGCGCGCGCAAGGGTGCCCAGCTCATCCTGGCGATCGGTCTCGGGCAGCGTCGTACCGGCATCGGTCGTCAGCCGATGGACCGTGTCGGCGAGCGCGATCAGCGGGTGGATGAGCGTACGATAGGCCATCCGCGCCGCATACAGCGCACCGCCGATCGCGGCGGTGAGCGCCGCGATCAGGAGGGCGATCGTAATCGAGCCCATCACCGCGCCGGTTCGCGCCGTGGAATCCGAATAGTGCTCGATTGCATCGGATGCGGCGGCCATCGATTCCTCCAGCACCGAAAACTGTTCGAAGAAGGCCGGCAGTTGCTGCTTGGCCGCAGCTGGATCGGCTGCCACCGCGTCGGCGATCTTCTGGGCCGCGTCGGCATAGGTGTTCATCGGGCCGCCTACCTTTGCCGCGGCGGCTTCGATGGCGCTGTCGCCCTTGAACGCGGCATCTTCGGCGATGCGCTTGCGCAGGATCGCGAGGTGCTCCTCCAGATCCTTGCGTGCATCCCCAAGCTTGATGCCGATCCCGGGTTCGCTCGACGCGAGCGCGGCGAGCACGTCGCTGCGGATCGCATCATGCATCATGTCCGCTTCCATGTGGTTGCGGAGCAGCGCGGACGCGCGGGCCTGCCGCTCCAGCGCGGCGCTGAGCAGCCAGGACGAGATGATGCCGGTGCCGCCGCACAACAGGAAAAGCATGATGATGGCGGTGGTGAGCTTTCGGGTTGAATGCGCGATAGACTGCACGAACTTGGCTCCACGCTCGCGACCCATACATGATGGGACTCATTCTCTCCCCCCGAAAATTATAGATGAGACTCTGCAGATTTGGGTTGAGTCATCCTAAAACTATTATCGAGGGACGACGGGATGATCGGTAATGAAGCGATTTTTGCTGGCCCTTATTCTGGGATGTATGGCGCCAAGCTACGTATATTCCCAGAGTGTCGTCGATATTCACTTGGTCGAAACGATTGACGTCGCCAGCGTCGCGCGTGGCGGCGATCGCAATCGCACCTATGTGCTCGATGATACCGACCTCACCGCCGACGCCGATCTCGATCGTCTCGCGGGGTGGCGCGGCGCGCGCGCACATGTACATGTCCTCAGCACGATGGGCGGACGGCCCAACAATGCGGCGGGCACGCTTCAGGGCATCAACAACATCGAAGTCGCCAGCCATCATGTTCGCCTGTTCGAAGCCTGGGTGGAGCAACGCCTCGATGCCCGGACCACGGTGCGTGCCGGCATCTACGACCTCAACAGCGAATTCTACGTCAACGACGCGGCGGGGCTGCTGATCTCGCCCTCGTTCGGCCCGGGATCGGAACTGGCGGCCACCGGCCCGAACGGGCCCTCCATCTTCCCCTCCACCGCGCTGTCCGTGCGGGTGGAGCATCGGTTCGGCGAGATGGGCTTTGCGCGTGCGGCGATCCTCAATGCCGCCGCCGGCTGCCTCGGTGAACCGGCCGGTCTCGATTTCAGCTTTCGCGACGGCATTCTGGCGATCGGCGAGGCGGGGGTGGAGCGCCCGGGCCTCAAGCTTGCTGCCGGCTATTGGCGCTACAGCAAGCGGCACCCCGACTATACCGCCGTGGATGCCGAGGGAGTGCCGCTTCGCCGGATCGACGAAGGCGGATATGCGCTTGCCGAATGGCAGATGCTGGGCGGGGAGGACAAGCGATCGCTGACCGCGTTCGGGCGCATCGGCATGTCCGGCGGCTCGACCACGCCGTTCCAGGGCGGCTGGCAGGCGGGCTTCCTGGTGGAGCGGGCAGTGTCGGGGCGACCCGATTCCCAGGTCTCGTTCGGCATGAGCCGGGGGGTGACGACGCGGGGCTATCGGACGATGGTGCTGGAAGCGGGGGCCCGCCCGTCCCGTGCCGAGACGACGTTCGAGCTGACCTATTCGGACCAGCTCACGAAATGGCTGACCGTGCAGCCCGACGTGCAGTTCGTCACCGACCGCGGCGGTGTCGAAAAAGCGCGGGGCGTGGTGGTCGGCACGCTCCGGTTGACGATTGCATTCTGACCCCGCGCAGGCGGCGTTCCGGGCCGAGCTACTCGTCAAGCATTGACGGTCGCGGAAAAAAGCCGCCGGCCGGTATCCCGGACGGCGGCTCTTTTCGTGTCACGCTCGGTCAGGCTGGGAGCCCCCGAACGGGGCGGATCACTCCGCCTCGTTCAGATACTCGCCGGCATCCGCGTCCGTGCCGTGGCCCGAGGGGGCGACCGATGCCAGGGGATCGTCCCCGGTGCCGGCTGCGTCGCGCGCGCTGCGGGCCAGTTCGGCCGCATGCTCTTCCGCCGCGCTTGCCGGCGCGATGAGCGAGGCATCCTGCATCTTGCGCTGGGCGACGCGCAGCGCCGCATCGCGCGAGGTGGCAGCGACCCGCAGGCGACCCATGCCCGCACCGGTACCGGCGGGGATCAGGCGGCCGACGATCACGTTTTCCTTCAGGCCAAGCAGCGTGTCCTTCTTGCCCTGCACCGCGGCTTCGGTGAGCACGCGGGTGGTCTCCTGGAACGACGCGGCCGAGATGAAGCTGCGGGTCTGCAGCGACGCCTTGGTGATGCCGAGCAGGATCGGCTTGCCGAACGCGGGCTGCTGGCCCGGCTGGAGCTTCTCGTTATGCTCGTCCATCTCGTCGCGATCGACCTGTTCGCCCGCCAGCAGCGTGGTGTCGCCGCCATCGGTGATCTCGACCTTCTGCAGCATCTGGCGAACGATCACCTCGATGTGCTTGTCGTTGATCTTCACGCCCTGCAGTCGATAGACTTCCTGAATTTCGCTGACCAGATATTCGGCCAGCGGCTCGATGCCGAGCACTTCCAGGATGTCGTGCGGATCCGGCGAACCGCCGATCAGGTTGTCGCCACGCTTGACGTAATCGCCTTCCTGAACGTCGATCACCTTCGACTTCGGGACCAGATACTCCACGACCTCGCCGCCGTCCTCCGGCTGGATGCCGATCTTGCGCTTGGCCTTGTAGTCCTTGCCGAACACCACGCGGCCAGAGACCTTCGCGATGATGGCATTTTCCTTGGGCTTGCGCGCTTCGAACAGCTCGGCGACGCGCGGCAGACCGCCGGTGATGTCGCGGGTCTTGGCGGACTCGCGCGCCACACGGGCGAGAACGTCACCGCCCTGCACCGTGGCACCATCCTCGACCGAGATCACCGCGCCCGGCGCCAGCATGTAGCGGGCGGCTTCGGCGGCATTCTCGCCGGTGAGGGTCATGCGAGGACGCAGGTCCTCCTTCTTGCCCGCACCGCGGAACTCGGTGACGACGCGCTGGGCGATGCCCGTCGCTTCGTCGACCTGTTCCGTCATGGTCTTGCCTTCGATGATGTCCTGGTACTTCACGGTACCGCCGGTTTCCGTGATCACCGGCATGGTGAACGGATCCCACTCGGCCATGCGATCGCCGGCGCTGACCAGATGGCCGTCGTCGAACATCACATAGGCGCCGTACGGGATCTTGTGCACGGCCAGCTCGCGGCCATCCATGTCCATGATCGCGATCTCGCCCGAGCGGCTGAGCACCACGCGACGGCCGCGCTGATCCTCGATCAGGCGCAGGTCGCGGAACTCGGCCTTGCCGTCCACGGGGGCTTCGAGGTTCGACTGCTCGTTGAGCTGTGCCGCACCGCCGATGTGGAAGGTACGCATGGTCAGCTGCGTACCCGGCTCGCCGATCGACTGCGCCGCGATGACGCCCACCGCTTCGCCGATGTTCACCGGGGTACCGCGGGCAAGGTCACGCCCGTAGCACTTGGCGCACACGCCGAGCTTGGCTTCGCAGACCAGCGGCGAACGGATCTTCACCGCCGGGGTGCTGAGTGCCTCGATCTGCGCGATCATCGGCTCGTCCAGCAGGGTGCCGATCGGGATCACCACCTGACTGGTCTTCGGATCGACGATGTCCTCGGCCGTGGTGCGGCCCAGGATGCGCTCGCCGAGCGAGGCGATCACCGAACCACCCTGCACGATCGCCTTCATCTCCAGCGCGCGCTCGGTGCCGCAATCGTCCTCGAGGACGACGCAGTCCTGCGACACGTCGACCAGACGACGGGTGAGGTAACCCGAGTTCGCCGTCTTCAACGCGGTGTCCGCGAGGCCCTTACGGGCGCCGTGGGTCGAGTTGAAGTATTCAAGGACGGTCAGACCTTCCTTGAAGTTCGAGATGATCGGCGTTTCGATGATCTCGCCCGACGGCTTGGCCATCAGGCCGCGCATGCCGGCCAGCTGCTTGATCTGCGCCGCCGAACCACGGGCACCGGAGTGCGCCATGATGTAGATGGCGTTGTCGGGCTTCTGGCGGCCGGTCTCGGGGTCCTTCTTGACCGCCTTGATCTCGTCCATCATCGCCGCGGCCACCTGGTCACCGCAACGGCTCCAGGCGTCGATCACCTTGTTGTACTTCTCCTGCTGCGTGATCAGGCCGTCCTGATACTGCTGCTCGAAATCCTTCACCAAGGCCTTGGTCTCTTCGACCAGTGCTTCCTTGGCTTCCGGGATGATCATGTCGTCCTTGCCGAACGAGATGCCCGCCTTGAACGCGTTGCGGAAGCCGAGGCTCATGATCGCGTCGGCGAACAGCACGGTCTCCTTCTGGCCGGTGTGACGATAGACCTCGTCGATCACGTCGCCCACGTCCTTCTTGGTGAGCAGGCGATTGACGACGTCGAACGGCACCTTGTGGCTCTTCGGCAGGCACTCGCCGAGCAGCATGCGGCCCGGGGTGGTCTGGTAGCGCTTGAGGTACGACTTGCCGTCCTCGTCCGTCTGCGGAACGCGGCTGGTGATCTTGGAGTGCAGCGTGACCGCGCCGGCGTTGAGGGCCTGGTGGACCTCCGCCATGTCGGCCAGCAGCATGCCTTCGCCCGGCTCGCCTTCCTTCTCCATGGTGATGTAATAGAGACCCAGCACCATGTCCTGCGACGGCACGATGATCGGCTTGCCGTTGGCCGGGGACAGGATGTTGTTGGTCGACATCATCAGGACGCGCGCTTCCAGCTGGGCCTCGAGGCTCAGCGGAACGTGGACGGCCATCTGGTCACCGTCGAAGTCGGCGTTGAACGCCGAGCAGACCAGCGGGTGGAGCTGGATCGCCTTGCCTTCGATCAGCACCGGCTCGAACGCCTGGATGCCCAGACGGTGCAGCGTCGGCGCGCGGTTCAGCAGCACCGGGTGCTCGCGGATCACTTCGTCCAGGATGTCCCAGACTTCCTTGCGCTCCTTCTCGACCCACTTCTTCGCCTGCTTCAGGGTCATGGACAGACCCTTGGCATCGAGACGGGCGTAGATGAACGGCTTGAACAGCTCGAGCGCCATCTTCTTCGGCAGGCCGCACTGGTGCAGCTTGAGCTCCGGACCGGTCACAATGACCGAACGGCCCGAATAGTCGACGCGCTTGCCGAGCAGGTTCTGACGGAAGCGGCCCTGCTTGCCCTTGAGCATGTCGGACAGCGACTTGAGCGGACGCTTGTTCGCACCGGTGATGGTGCGGCCGCGGCGGCCATTGTCGAACAGCGCGTCGACAGCTTCCTGCAGCATGCGCTTTTCGTTGCGGACGATGATGTCCGGCGCGCGCAGCTCCATCAGGCGCTTGAGGCGGTTGTTACGGTTGATCACGCGGCGGTACAGATCGTTGAGATCCGAGGTCGCGAAGCGGCCACCGTCGAGCGGCACCAGCGGGCGCAGCTCGGGCGGGATCACCGGCACGACGTCGAGGATCATCCATTCCGGGCGGTTGCCGGATTCGATGAAGCTCTCGACCACCTTGAGGCGCTTGATGATCTTCTTGGGCTTCAGCTCCGACTTGGTCGTCGCCAGCTCTTCCAGAAGTTCCTTGCGCTCGCCTTCGAGGTCGAGATCCATGAGCATGATCTTGACCGCTTCGGCGCCGATGCCGGCGGAGAAGGCATCTTCGCCATACTCATCCTGTGCGTCGAGCAGTTCGTCCTCGGTGAGGAGCTGGAACTTTTCGAGCGGGGTGAGGCCGGGCTCGGTGACGATGTAGCTCTCGAAGTAGAGCACGCGCTCGAGCTGCTTGAGCTGCATGTCGAGCAACAGGCCGATGCGGCTCGGCAGCGACTTCAGGAACCAGATGTGCGCGACCGGGGCAGCCAGTTCGATATGGCCCATGCGCTCGCGGCGGACCTTCGAGACGGTCACTTCCACGCCGCACTTTTCGCAGACGATGCCCTTGTACTTCATGCGCTTGTACTTGCCGCACAGGCATTCATAGTCCTTGATCGGACCGAAGATGCGCGCGCAGAACAGGCCGTCACGCTCGGGCTTGAACGTGCGGTAGTTGATCGTCTCGGGCTTCTTGATCTCGCCGAACGACCAGCTGCGGATACGGTCCGGCGACGCGATCCCGATCTGGATCTGGTCGAAGGTTTCCGGCTTGGCGAGCGGGTTCGCGAAGTTCGTAAGTTCGTTCATCGTATCTGGTCCTTCAACTCCCCTCCCGCGCGCGGGAGGGGAAGGGGCCCAGGCCGCAGGCCTGGGAAGGGGTGGGCACCCGGTTTCAACCGATCACTCCGCTACAGGCCGGGAGCCCACCCCCCGGCCCCCTCCCGCATGCGGGAGGGGGAGTGCATTCTCTTATTCAGCCGCCTCGGCCAGACCGTCGTCTTCTTCCTGGCTCTTCAGCTCGACGTTGAGGCCCAGCGAGCGCATTTCCTTGACGAGCACGTTGAAGCTCTCCGGAATGCCGGCCTCGAAGGTGTCGTCGCCCTTGACGATCGCTTCGTAGACCTTGGTGCGGCCGACCACGTCGTCCGACTTCACCGTCAGCATTTCCTGGAGCGTATACGCCGCGCCGTACGCCTGGAGCGCCCACACTTCCATTTCACCGAAGCGCTGGCCACCGAACTGCGCCTTACCGCCCAGCGGCTGCTGGGTGACGAGGCTGTACGGCCCGATCGAACGCGCGTGGATCTTGTCGTCGACCAGGTGGTGCAGCTTGAGCACATACTTGTACCCCACCGTCACCTTGCGATCGAACGCCTCGCCCGTGCGGCCGTCGAACAGCGTCACCTGGCCGGATTCGTCCAGGCCCGCCATCCGCAGCATCGCCGAGACGTCGGCTTCCACCGCGCCGTCGAACACCGGGGTGGCCATCGGCACGCCCGAGCGGACGTTCTGCGCCAGGTCGACCAGCTGCTCGGGCGAGCGGCGATCCAGCTCGGCCTTGTAGGTGTCGCCATAGACGGTGCCGAGCAGCTCCTTCACCGCTTCCGGTGCTTCGCCGGCCTGCGGGTTCGGGTTGGCTGCACGCCAGGCATCGAGCGCGTCGCCGATCTTCCGGCCCAGGCCGCGCGCGGCCCAGCCCAGATGGGTCTCGAAGATCTGCCCGACGTTCATGCGCGAAGGCACGCCCAGCGGGTTGAGCACGAAGTCGACCGGGGTACCGTCCTCGAGGAACGGCATGTCTTCCTGCGGCAGGATGCGGCTGATGATGCCCTTGTTGCCGTGGCGGCCGGCCATCTTGTCGCCCGGCTGCAGCTTGCGCTTCACCGCGACGAACACCTTGACCATCTTCAGCACGCCCGGCGGCAGCTCGTCGCCCCGCTCCAGCTTCTCGCGGCGGTCCTCGAACTTGTCCTTGATGCGCTTCACGGCCTCGTCATACTGGCCCTTCACCGCTTCCAGGTTGCCCTGCATCGCGTCGTCCTGCACCGCGAACTTCCACCACTCGTGGCGGTCGACGCTGTCGAGCAGGTCCTCGTCGATCGTGACGCCCTTCTTCAGGCCCTTCGGCGCAGCGGTCGCGACCTGACCCAGCAGCATCTCGCGCAGACGCGACCAGGTCGCGCGGTTGAGGATGTTGCGTTCGTCATCGGCGTCCTTGCGCAGGCGCTCGATTTCCTCGCGCTCGATCGCCAGGGCACGCTCGTCCTTGTCGATGCCGTGACGGTTGAACACGCGCACGTCGACGATCGTGCCGGCCACGCCCGGGGGCAGACGCAGCGAGGTGTCGCGCACGTCGCTGGCCTTTTCACCAAAGATGGCGCGGAGGAGCTTTTCTTCCGGCGTCATCGGGCTTTCGCCCTTCGGGGTGATCTTGCCGACCAGGATGTCGCCCGGCTCCACTTCGGCGCCGACATACACGATGCCCGCTTCGTCGAGGTTGCGGAGCGCTTCCTCGCCGACGTTCGGGATGTCGCGGGTGATGTCTTCCGGCCCGAGCTTGGTGTCGCGCGCCATCACTTCGAACTCATCGATGTGGATCGACGTGAACACGTCGTCCTTCACGATGCGCTCGTTGATCAGGATCGAGTCCTCGTAGTTGTAGCCGTTCCACGGCATGAACGCGACGAGCACGTTGCGGCCCAGCGCCAGCTCGCCGAACTCGGTCGACGGGCCGTCGGCGATCACGTCGCCGGCCTGCACGATGTCGCCCACCTTCACCAGCGGACGCTGGTTGATGCAGGTCGACTGGTTCGAGCGCTGGAACTTCATCAGCGTGTAGATGTCGACGCCGCTCTCGCTGGCATCGACGTCACCCGTTGCGCGGACCACGATGCGGGTCGCGTCGACCTGGTCGACCACGCCCGAACGCTTGGCGGCGATCGCGGCGCCGGAATCCCGGGCCACGGTCGATTCCATGCCGGTGCCGACGAAGGGCGCTTCCGCCTTCACCAGCGGCACGGCCTGACGCTGCATGTTCGAGCCCATCAGCGCGCGGTTCGCGTCGTCCTTCTCGAGGAAGGGGATCAGCGAGGCGGCGACCGAGACGAGCTGCTTCGGCGACACGTCCATCAGCGTGACCTGATCGCGCAGCGCCATCAGGAATTCGCCGGCCTGGCGGGCAGAGACGAGCTCGTCGACGAACGCGCCGGTTTCGTCGAGCTCGGCCGATGCCTGCGCGATCGTGTGCTTCTGCTCTTCCATCGCCGACAGATAGACGACCTCGTTGGTCACCTTGCCGTCGATGATCTTGCGGTACGGCGTCTCGATGAAGCCGTACTTGTTGACGCGGCTGAAGGTCGCGAGGCTGTTGATCAGACCGATGTTCGGGCCTTCCGGCGTTTCGATCGGGCAGATACGGCCATAATGGGTCGGGTGAACGTCGCGGACTTCGAAGCCTGCGCGCTCACGGGTGAGACCGCCCGGCCCGAGCGCCGAGACGCGACGCTTGTGCGTCACTTCGGAGAGCGGGTTGGTCTGGTCCATAAACTGCGACAGCTGCGACGAACCGAAGAACTCGCGCACCGCGGCGACCGCGGGTTTGGCGTTAATCAGGTCGTTCGGCATCACCGTCGACACGTCGACCGACGACATGCGCTCCTTCACGGCGCGCTCCATGCGGAGCAGGCCGACGCGGTACTGGTTCTCGAGCAGCTCGCCCACCGAACGGACGCGGCGGTTGCCGAGATTGTCGATGTCGTCGACTTCGCCCTTGCCGTCCTTGAGGTTCACGAGCGTCTTGACGACCTCGAGAATGTCCTCGGTGCGCAGCGTGGTCACCGTGTCGGGCGTGTCGAGGCCCAGGCGCATGTTGAGCTTGACGCGGCCCACGGCCGAGAGGTCGTAGCGCTCCGGATCGAAGAACAGGCCGGCGAACAGCGATTCCGCGGTCTCGAGCGTCGGCGGCTCACCGGGGCGCATGACGCGGTAGATGTCTGACAGCGCCTGCTGGCGCTCTTCGGCCTTGTCGACCTTGAGCGTGTTGCGGATCCACGGGCCGGTGGCGATGTGATCGATGTCGAGCAGCTCGATCCGGTCGATGCCGGCCTTGTCGAGCTTCTCGAGATTCTCGGCCGAGACTTCGTCGCCGGCTTCGATGTAGATCTCGCCGGTCGCCTCGTTGATCAGGTCATAGGCGCTGTAGCGGCCGAAGATTTCCTCGGTCGGGATCAGCAGCGTCTCGAGACCGTCCTTGGCCGCCTTGTTGGCTGCGCGGGGGCTGATCTTCTGGCCGGCCGGGAACACGACCTCGCCCGACTTGGCGTCGACGATGTCGAACATCGGCTTCGAACCGCGCCAGTTCTCCACCTGGAAGGGGATCTGCCAGCCGTTCGGACCGCGCAGGAAGGTGACGCGGTTGTAGAAATAGTTGAGGATCTCTTCCGAGCTCAGCCCCAGCGCGTAGAGCAGGCTGGTGACCGGCAGCTTGCGCTTGCGGTCGATACGGACGTTGACGATGTCCTTGGCGTCGAACTCGAAGTCCAGCCACGAACCGCGATACGGGATCACGCGCGCGGCGAAGAGATACTTGCCCGAAGCATGGGTCTTGCCGCGGTCATGGTCGAACAGCACGCCCGGCGAACGGTGCATCTGGCTGACGATGACGCGCTCGGTGCCGTTGATGAAGAACGTGCCGTTCTCGGTCATGAGCGGCATGTCGCCCATGTACACGTCCTGCTCCTTGATATCGAGCACCGACCGGGCTTCCGTATCGGGATCGACCTCGAACACGATCAGGCGCAGCGTCACGCGCATCGGCGCCGCATAGGTGATGCCGCGCTGGCGGCACTCGTCCACGTCGAACTTCGGATCCTCGAGCTCGTAGGTCACGAAGTCGAGCTCGGCGGTGCCGGCGAAGTCGCGGATCGGGAACACGCTGCGGAGCGTCTTCTCGAGGCCGGAGACATAGCCGATCGAGGGGTCCGACCGCAGGAACTGTTCGTAGGATTCGCGCTGAACCTCGATCAGGTTCGGCATCTGCACCACTTCGTGGATGTCGCCGAACACCTTGCGGATGCGGCGCTTCAGCGTGCCGCCCGAGCCTGCGCGCGCCTGCGCGCCATCCTCGATTGCCTTGGTAGCCATAGGTGTGTGTTGCCTCGTCAGCCGTAAACTCGGTGCCCCTGTCCGGGAGCCAGGACGTGCAAAGTGACGCCGAAAGGCCGCGCGACCCCCGATGCTCGGGATTCGGCAGCTTCAGGGGCGTCTGACAAGCCGTTCCGATCCATTCCTACGACACGCTGCGCGACGGCGAGTCATTTCCCGATCGGAGGGCCAGAGCGGGGATATAGGGCGCAGGGGAGGGGATGTCAAAGGGTGCGTACAGCGGGACGGCGAAATGGTTCCGCGCTGCACCATCGGACATGCGGGGTTTACGCAGTCGCAACAATTCTGACGCACTGGCGCCGTGAAGCCTTAACAAACGGTTGCCAACCGCCCTTCCGACCAAGGGAGGCAAAGAATGCATTACAATAAAATGGGTCTGATCGCCGCGCTGCTTGCCACGGTGTCGGCGACGGCGGTGCAGGCGCAGGAAACGGCGCAGGACGAGGTAATGGGCGGCGACATCATCGTCACGTCGCAGAAGTTCGAGCAGAAGCTGCGCGACGTGCCGATCACGATCACCGCCGTCACGCAGGAGCAGATGAAGCGGATCGGCGTCAACGATCTCGACGAGCTCTCCAACTACGTGCCCGGCCTCAACATCCAGGAGCAGAGCGCCAACAACCCCGGCATCGTGATCCGCGGCATCACCTCGGACAGCGGCTCGGCGCAGCAGGCGGCGCGCGTCACGCTTTACTATAACGGCGTCGACATCTCGCGCTCGCGCGGTGCCTATCAGGCAATCTACGACGTCGATCGGATCGAGGTGGTGAAGGGCCCGCAGGCGACGCTGTTCGGCACCGCCTCGACGATCGGCGCGGTCAGCATCGTCTCGGCGCGGCCCAAGCCGGGCGTGTCGGGCGAACTCACCGCGGGCTATGGCAATTACAACGCCTATCTGGTGGGCGGCCACCTCAATATCGGCAACGACGTGATCGCGGCGCGCGTCGCCGGCGAGTTCAAGAAGCGCGACGGCTATGTCGAGAATCTGTCGCCGACCCAGGACGATCTGTACGCGCAGAACCAGCTAGGCCTGCGCGCCTCGGTGCGCTACACGCCCACCGCGGCGCTGACCGTCGACCTGATCGGCACCTATGATCGCCAGCGCAACAGCGGCACGCCGTTCATCTCGAGGCGCTTTGCGACGTCCCGGGGCCCGGCCGATCCGTTCGGCGCGGCGAACCTTTCCGGCTCGCCCTTCTCAAAGCAGGTGCTCGGCGCCGACAAGCTGGGCCTGACCCGCGACGTCTACGACGTGAACCTCACCGCGCATTACGACCTCGGCGATGGCTGGAGCTTCACCACGGTCAACGGCTACCGCTCGTTCGACTCGCTCGAGATCTTCGATGCAGACGGGTCGGCAGCCTGGTGGCTCGAATTCGCCGAGGGCGCCTATGGATCGCAGCTCAGCCATGAATCGCGCTTCGCTTATGTCGGCGATCATGTCCGGACGAGCTTCGGCTGGAACGTCTTCCATGAGAATAATCGCCAGGAAGTGCCGTTCTCGACCGAGGAGGGCATCTATATCGCGTGCGCGACCGGTTTGCCCTGCGTCTCGTCGACTGGTGTCGTCGTCGCCTCGCAGACGACGGCGTCGCTCACCAAGGGCGCGTTCACGCAGATTCCCTACAGCTCGATCTTCACCAACAAGGGCATCAACGACCAATATTCGATGTTCGGCGAAGTGACCTGGACGCCGATCCATGCGCTGGAGCTGACCGCCGGCATCCGTGCACTGATCGAGCAGCGCAAGTCCGGCTATGTCTCCGTCGCGCCGAGGTCGCGCCTCAGCGGCGCACCGCTGATCCCGGGCCAGACCACGACCAACGGCACGCTGTGGAGCCAGGACAGCTTCCAGGCCTTCCTGCCGCGCTTCAACGCGCTCTATCGGGTGAGCGACGCCATCAACCTGTATGCGACGATCTCGAAGGGCCGCCGCTCGCCGACGGTGAACCAGGCGGCTACCTCCACCTCGGTCATCCCCGAGGAAACGGTGTGGAACTATGAGGGCGGCGTGAAGCTGTCCCAGGGCATGTTTTCCGGCTCGCTGGGCGTCTACTATCAGAAGTACGACAACTTCCAGATCAGCCGCACGATCACCGACGCCAACGATCCGTCGGGCCGCCCGGTCGGCTCGAGCATCACCGAGAGCGCCGGCAGCGCCAGCAACCTCGGCTTCGAGGCGGAAGGGCAGTTGCGCCCCGTCAGCTGGCTGACGGTGTTCGGCAACGCCGGCTTCATCGACGGTGGAATCGACGACAAGCGGTCGAACGGCATCTACGCCAACAACCGCTTCCGCCTGCAGCCGCGTCTGCAATGGGCTGCGGGTTTCACCGTGGATGCGCCGGTGGGGAACGGGATGCGCGTGTTTGCCACGCCGAGCGTGACCTATCGCAGCAAGATCTTCTTCGAGATCCCCAATCGGGAGGCGATCTCCCAGGACAAGGTAACGCTGGTTAATGTGAAGGCGGGCATGAGCTTCGCCGAAGGCCGCTATGAGATCGCCGGTTATGTCCGCAACGCGACCAACGAGCGTTATCTGCTCGACGCGGGCAACACCGGGGGCGGCTTCGGCAACCCGACCTACATCCCGGCGGAGCCGCGCTTCTATGGGGTGCAATTGACCGGCCGCTTCTGATCGGTACGCAATAGCAATGAAAAGGGGCTTGCCGCCGACTACGCGGCAAGCCCCTTTCTTTTCAATGCGTTGCTGCCGAATTTCCAGCGTGTAAGACGCAAGAGCCGTGCCTGAATATGGGGTGAACCGCTCGGTTCGTCGAGCGCGGGTCACGCCTGACCGCGCCACGTCGGTCGAATTTCGCCGGTCGGCCGTTGAGTGTCTGTCATGAAACAGTGTCAGACCCCGCTTCGCCCCCGCGCCGCACTGTTAATCAGTGCCGCGTTCCTTGCCACGCCTGCTTTCGCGCAGGAGGCCGCCCCCCAGCAGACCGTGACACCGCCGCCAGCGGTGGAGGCGCCTGCGCCCCAGGCCGCCGCGCCCGCGCCGGAGGTCCGTATGGCTCCTGCTGCGCCCGTCGTGCAGTCGGTGCCGCCGGTAGAGCAGCAGATGGCCGGCAGCGCCAATCAGGCGCCCTCGGCCTCTGATGCGGCACCTGCCCGAACGGTGCGCGCCGAGCGTAGCGCGTCGCGTGCTGCGGCCGCGGCTGTCACCCAGCCGCGCACGCCTGCGCCCGCGTCGCAGCCTGCCGCTGCGCCCGCGCAGCAAAATCCGGCAGTCCCCGCATCGCAACCGGCCGAACCCGCTGCACAGGCGGCGGCGCCCGCCGATCGGGTTGCCCAGACAACACAAACCGCGGCCGAAGAAACACGTTCGGCCCCGCTGCTCCCGTGGATCCTAGGCGGCCTCGTCTTGCTTCTCGCGGCGGCGGCGGCGATGGTCCTGCTGCGCCGTCGTCGCAGCAACGACGACCTGCTGGTGCACGAAACCGCGGTCACCAGCGAGCCGGTCTTGCACCAGCCCGCGGCACAGCCGCTGGCGCCGCGCCACGACATCGGCCGCGCCGCCGCTGCCGCGACGCCGGTGATGGCTGCCCCCGCCGCCGCGCGGCCGAGCGTCGAACCCGCTGCCCAGGCGCATGCCGAGGCGAGGCTGGCGGAGGCTGATGCGGCCGTCCTCGACCATGTCGTCGACGCGTCCGCTCCGGTGGCAAACCGGCCGTGGCTGGAACTGGGTCTGCGCCCGGTGCGTGCCGGCACGAGCGAGGAGGAGGCGCTGGTCGACATCGAGCTGACCGTCGGTAATGCCGGCGATACCGCTGCCCGTGATGTCCGCATCTCGACTTTCCTGCTCGCCGATGCCGAGACGAGCGAGATGGAGCAGTTGCTGACGCGCCATGGTCCCGCCGCCGATGTGCCGCCGGTGACGATCGATGCCGGGGACGGCACCCGTGTCGACGCGCGTCTCGCGATGCCCAAGGGCGAACTGGGACGCACGTTCAACCCCGTCGTGGTCGCGGAGGCGCGCTATCGCCTGCCGGATGGTCGTGAAGGCCGCACCAGTGCCGCTTTCCGCATCGGCCGCGCCGCGCCCTTGGCGGAAGGCGTGGGGCCGATCGGGGCCACCCGTCCGCACCTGGTAGACGATCTGGAGGCGGAATTGCTCGGCACGCCCGCGCACGCCTGATCCACGTCCGCTTTCACAGGCCCGCGTTCCTCATGGGAGCGCGGGCCTTTTCGCGCTAGCTTCTTCCAATACTGCAAATGTAACAGTATCACCCCGGACTTCGGTTCTCTGGGGAGACATTATGCAGTTTCGTACCTTCCTGTTCACTGCGCTGGCGACCACCGCGCTGATCCCGGCCGCGACCGCACAGCAGGCCCAGCCCTTCAACGACATTCCCGCCAAGTTCGTCCTCCCGGAGGGATCCAAAGACTATATCCGCCGCGAGGTGATGGTGCCGATGCGCGACGGCACCAAGCTGTTCACGACCATCGTGATCCCCAAGGGCGCGAAGAATGCGCCGATCCTGCTCACCCGCACGCCTTATGACGCGTATAATCGCGTCCGCCGTACCGACAGCAACAAGATGCTCTCGGTGCTCGCGCAGGGCGACGAGGTGTTCACCCAGGCGGGCTATATCCGCGTGTTTCAGGACATCCGCGGCAAGTATCGCTCCGAGGGCGACTTCGTCGTTACCCGTCCGCCGGTCGGGCCGCTCAATCCCACCAAGATCGACGACACCACCGACGCCTACGACACGATCGACTGGCTGGTGAAGAACCTGCCGGAATCGAACGGCAAGGTCGGCATGCTCGGCTCGTCCTACGAAGGCTGGACGGTGGTGATGGCGCTGCTGAACCCGCATCCGGCACTCAAGGTGGCCGCGCCGGAAAGCCCGATGATCGATGGCTGGATGGGCGACGACTGGTTCCACCATGGCGCCTTTCGCCTGCCCAATATCGGCTGGATCTCCGGCATCACCGGCTACAAGGCTGGCGGGCCCACGCCGCCCAATGGCGGCTGGGATGATTACGACACGTTCCGCAAGGTCGGCTCGGCCGGCGACTGGGCCAAGCAGTACGGCTCTCATGACTGCCATCCGAGATGCTGACCGAGTTTAGTCCTTCGCTGGCCGCGAGACCAGCGGTCGCATTGACCTTGGCGGGTGTGCCGCGGGCGCCTGATCGACGACGATTGATCACGCTCTCA
>NZ_JAAILI010000031.1 GCF_012650175.1 Sphingomonas sp. S2M10 | reverse complement strand
ACACCCGCACCGATCGTCAGCGTCGGGCGCTTCATGGCCCGGTCGAGACCGGGTTCGTAGCGCTTCTTCAGCCACGTGATGATGCGGCCGTCCTTCTCCTCGACCTTCTTCGACAGCCAGATCGCAAGATGGAGGATCTGGCGCAACTAGAAAGCCTGCTGGCTGCGACCATCGACCGTTGCGAAGGCGACGGGGCGGCGAGGTGCGCCGTGATCGACTTGCTGAACCAACATTCGACTGCGTAGATGTCGCATCGCACCCCGTACTCGCGCAAACGGTCGATAACGGAGCCGATCACCATCACCACGGCACGCGGCCCTAGCCACCTATGTGGACGTTGCGCATCACGAAGCCGCTTTTCGGAAGCGCTGGCAGCCTGGCGAAATCGATGCTCAGGTCTTGGTCCGGTACGTCATAGCGCATCGCGTTGACGAGGAGGTGTGCCGCCACCTTCATGATCGCGAGGACGATCCATTCGCCGGGACAGCGATGGCCGAGATAGTGATCGCCGCCGCCCTGCGGAATGAAGTTGAAGGAGTCTTCGTCCCAAGCCCTGAAACGCTCAGGGCGAAACTCCTGGGGGTCGGCCCAGGTCGCTGCGTCGTGATTGCTCCCATAAAGGTCTAGCACCACTTGACGCCCTTCCGGAAAGGCCATCCCCTCCCACTCGAAATCTTGGCTCGCGCGCGCCACCACAGCGGGAAAGAAGGGATAGAATCGGCGGACCTCTTGGACGAAGAGCTCGGCATAGTCCGGCTGCTGAACCAAGGCCGCCCTGATCCCTGAACAGGTTTGCAGCGCGTGGGCGACGAAGGTGATGTACACTGCGATCGCGACGGTCGGGCGAAGGACATTTACCAGTTCGACCGCTGCGACGTGCGGCGAAAGAAGATCGTCGTGCCGGTCGCGATGCCAGGCTATCGCGTAAGCCGCGGTCCCCGAGCCCGAGCCGATGCTCCCGGCCCGAATGCCTTCAATGATCCGCTTCGCCCATGCGTCGACGCGACGACGGGCCAGCCGTGACCAAAGATGCCTTGGGCTCGCCGAGCCGGCGGCGTCGAACAGCGCCCGCAGCTCGCCCGCGCGGTTGCCGGCTTCATCGTCCGGAAGAGGAACTCCCGCCCAAGCGCATACCGCTCGCGTCAGCGGCTCATGCAACTCGTCATAGAAGACGATCTCTCCTTTGCGCGTCCAGCCCGGCACCGCCCTGCGCCACTCGGCCTCGAACAATTGCGCCAGCGCCCGCACGCGCTCTGGTGTCATCAGGCCCATGAACATCTGCTTGCGGTGCCGATGGGTCTCGCCGTCCAGACCCTGAACGCCGCCTTGGCCCAGCAGTGTCTTCTGAATAGCGACCGGCATGGCACCTTCGCGCTCGAAGCGGGTCGTATCGTAGAAGATTTCGGCGGCCTTGGCCCCCTTAAGGCAGTTGGTCTTTTTCAGCAGGAAACGGGATTCAAAAGCGTTTGCGCCTAGGCGCTGGCACTGCCTGGAGATGAACCGATAGGGATCGGCGAGGAGAGAAAGGGTTTCGTCCGGGCCTTTCGTGTGTGGTGTCTTAGGCATGACCGGTCCGGTGATTGTTGGGTCTCCTTTGATTAACTCGGAGGAATATCACGGGTTGCAGGCTCACGACAGGTGACGAACGAGGACGATCAGGGCGGAGCAGGCGCGGCCGAGGCGTTCGAGGCCATGCGCGGCGAGCTGGCGCTGCGCCGTGGAGGGCTTGGCGGCCGAGCGCGGCGATCGACATACCCGACCATACCGAGACGCTTGGCGTGCTCCAGCAGAACGTGAACACGGCAGGCGAGAACGTCGCGCGCATCGGCCAATTCCTGAAAGCGGCCCCGGCGCTGGCGATGACGCCGGAGCAGATGGCGCAGCGCATCGCCGCGGCGGGCAGCGCCGCCCGGCGCGAGGATCAGGCGGCGCTCGCCAAGGCGGGCGAGGACAAGGCCCGCATCATGGCCGATCTTCGCGCCATCGCCGGGTCCGCATGGACACGCGCCGACCAGAAGAATCGGCAGCTATGGTTTGCCCTGGGTGGGGTGGCGGCCGGCATCCTCGCATGGGCGATCGTGCCGGGCCTGGTCGCGCGCGAGATCGCACCGGCGAGCTGGCAATGGCCCGAGCGCATGGCGGCGCGGACGCTCGACTTGCCCCGCTGGGAAGCCGGGCAGCATATGATCCAGAGCGCCAGTCCCACCGCGTTCCGCGCCATCGTCGGGGCCGACAGGATCGTGACGGCCAACCGCGCGGCGATCGAGGGGTGCGGCAAAGCCGCAGCGCGAAACGCGTGAAACGGTGCGACGCACGATCACGCTCAAGTGGAGTAAAAGTTAGCCGCGCAAGTTATTCAGCCAAGCGTTCGATGATCGGACAATCAGGCCGATCATCGCCATGACAGGCTTGGGCGAGCCCGGTAAGCGAGCGGCGCATGGCGTCCAAGACGCGGACCTTGCGGCCCAGTTCGGCAGCGCGGGCTTCCGCCAGCGTCTTCACTTCCGCGCTCGACCGATCGCGATCCGACCACAGCCCCAGCAGCGTGCGGATTTCCTCGATCGGGAACCCCAGGTCGCGCGCGTTGGCGATAAATCGCAGCCGATGAACGTCAGCGTCGGCGTAGTCCCGGTAGTTCCCGCGCCGTGGCGGCGCGGGCACCAAACCAATCTTTTCATAGTGGCGGATCATGCGTTGGGAGACGCCGCTGGCGTCCGACGCCGCTCCGATGTTCACAGCTTTACCGCGTTGAGCCGCAGTGCGTTCAGGACCACGGTGAAGGACGAGAGCGCCATCGCTGCACCGGCCAGCATCGGCGACAGCAGGATACCGGCAACCGGGTAAAGCACGCCGGCCGCAACCGGCACGCCGATTCCGTTGAACAAGAACGAGAAGAACAGGTTTTGGCGGATATTTCGCATCGTCGCGCGAGCGAGCTTGCGGGCGCGCACGATCGCCGAGAGATCGCCGCGCGTGAGCGTCATGCCGGCGCTTTCGATCGCCACGTCTGTTCCCGTTCCCATCGCCAAGCCGACATCCGCGGCGGCGAGCGCCGGGGCGTCGTTGATCCCATCGCCCGCCATTGCGACCCTTGCGCCGCTCGCTTTCAGCTCGCCGATGATACGCGCCTTGTCTTCCGGCAGCAGATCGGCGAGCACGTCATCAAGACCGCCCACGGCGCGCGCGACAGCATCGGCCGTCCCACGATTGTCGCCGGTGAGCATGACGACCCGCAGGCCCTCCTTGCGAAGCGCGGCAATAGCGTCGCGCGCCGATGCGCGCACCGGATCGGCGACTGCGAGCAGACCGGCGAGCGCCCCGTCGATCGCGACGAGGATGATGCCCGCGCCTTCGCCACGGTGACGATCGGCCGCGGCGTCGACCGGCTTGAGATCAGCGCCGATCCGGCTCATTTGCACCGCATTGCCAATCACGACCGAGCGGCCGCCCACCGTGGCGCTGACACCCAGCCCGGTTTGCGAGGCAAAGTCCGCGACTGTGCCGAGCTGCAATCCTCGTTCTTTGGCGGCAACGACGATTGCGTGCGCGAGCGGATGTTCGGATTGGCCTTCGACGGCCGCGGCAAGCGCGAGCATGTCGTTCTCTCCGACCGCGCTGACCGTCTCGACCGCGATCAGCTTGGGCTTGCCTTCCGTGAGCGTACCCGTCTTGTCGATGACAAGGGTATCGACCTTTTCCAGCCCCTGTAAGGCTTCCGCGTTCTTCACCAGCACGCCGGCCTGAGCGCCGCGTCCCGTGCCGACCATGATCGACATGGGCGTGACGAGCCCGAGCGCGCACGGGCAGGCGATCACCAGCACTGCGATGGCGTTAAGCAGGGCATGGCCCATGCGCGGCTCAGGGCCGACCAGCGACCAAGTGATGAAGGTCGCAATCGAGATCAGCACGACGAGCGGCACGAACCATCCTGAAACCCGATCGGCGACCGCCTGTATCGGGGCGCGGCTTCGCTGCGCTTCCGCGACCATGCGGACGATACGCGCGAGCATCGTGTCCGAACCAACCGCGCGGGCTTCCATCACCAGGCTGCCCGTCCCGTTGACGGTGCCCCCGGTAACGATCGCCTCGACTTCCTTGAGGACCGGCGCGGGTTCGCCGGTGAGCATGGCTTCGTCGACCGACGAACGACCCTCGACCACGACGCCATCGACCGGGATGGCTTCACCGGGGCGGACCCGCAGCCGGTCACCGGTTGCCACGTCGGCAAGCCCGACTTCTTCTTCAGAACCGTCAGGCTGCAAGCGTCGCGCCGTCTTGGGGGCGAGATCCATGAGAGCGCGGATCGCGCGCCCTGTCGCCGCCCTAGCGCGCAGTTCGAGCACTTGCCCGAGCAGCACCAGTGTCACCACGACGCCAGCCGCCTCGTAATAGACGGGAACCATGCTCCCATGCGTGCGGAAGGTCGCTGGGAAGATGCCCGGCGCGAGCGTCGCGACCACGCTATAGAGGAAGGCGGCACCTACGCCGATCGCGATCAGTGTGAACATATTGAGATGGCGGGTACGAAGCGATGTCCACCCCCGCTCGAAAAACGGCCAGCCCGCCCACAGCACGATCGGCGCGGTGAGTGCGAGCTGGACCCAAGGCGAGGCCGCAGGGCTAACCACATGCAGGCCTAACATTTCCGCGAACATCGAGACGACGAGCAGCGGGATCGTGAGCGCGCCCGCCACCCACAGTCGGCGCGTGAAGTCGACCAGCTCAGGGTTGGGAGTATCGTCGAGCGACGGTTCTTCGGGTTCGAGCGCCATGCCGCAGATTGGGCAAGTTCCCGGCCCTTCCTGGCGAATTTGCGGGTGCATCGGGCACGTCCACATCGCCCCCGGCGTCGCCATCGGCTCCGGTTTCGGCTTATCGCTCAGATAGGCGTCAGGATTGGCGACAAACTTGCTCCGGCACCCTGCGCTACAGAAATGATAGGCATGACCAGCGTGCTCGGCATGGTGTGTCGTTTTTGCGGGATCGACCGTCATGCCGCACACCGCGTCGATCACTGCTGCTGCGGCATCGTTGTCCTTACTGCCCGAGCAGCAGCCGCCCGCTTCGGTGTGATGATGTTCGTGCTCGATCTTTGCGGGAGCGGCCGAGCCGCCCCCGCAACAGGATGAGGGCGTGGAGACCGATTCAGGCGCAGGCTTCGAACAGCCGCAACCCCCGGCTTGGGAATGGGAATGAGGGTCGTTCATGGCAAGACTCCTTCGACCCGAGAGCATGTAGGGTATGACACCGTGTTAGGGTCAAGGCCCTGTCGGCACCGCTGGCGTGTATGTTGAATCTACGCGCGGGAGCGGCGTTGCCCTCATATTGCGGGGGCCAGCTCTACACCCTCGACGCCATAAGGGCCGCAGCTTAGGTCTATTACTAGCTCGCCAAACGCGGGCCGGGGGCAATCGGGGACATATGGCAGCGCAGATCGACAGTCTTTCTACTGGCACCGACCATGACGGCCTGGTGCGCCGCTTAATTGCCCGCTGGCGTGACGATCAGGGCGCGACCTATCGGAGCTGGTTTCTTTGGGACGAGCGGTTGAAGAACTTCCGATCAATCCGGCGCGGCATCACCCAGGTTGTCGGCGAGATCGAGCGCGGCACGTTCGGCGTCGCCTACCGCGGATCGTCGCTCGAAACCGTCGTCCATTCCGTCGCCGAGCAGCGGCAAATCTTCAAGGGCGCGGACCATGCGTTCCTCTGGAAGCCGAAGCTCCGCATCCCCGACATTTACGAGAGCCCCGACAATCAGCGCGCGTTCGGCCGCTTGCTCGACGCCTGTTCCTGTTGCGACACGGCCGAGGAGATCATCAGCCATATCCACGCGATCGACCGTTTGAAGATCAAGGGGCTGGGTCCGGCGGTCGCCAACCTCCTCTACTTCCTTCACCCGACGCTGGTGCCGCCCTTCAACACCGCAATCGTTAAGGGCTACAACGCGCTGACGGGGGCGAATGTGAAGCTCGGGAGCTGGGAGCATTTTCTGGCGATGCGGACCGGCATCCTCGATCTCAACGACCGCTTCCGCGAGCTGCTATCGAATGATTTAGGCGCGATCGGCGGTCTGTTGTTCGACATCGGCTCCGATCGCTATCCGGCTCCGCCCCTCGACGTGAGCGGCGCGACGCTGGCGAGCTGGGGGCAGCGGCTTGAGGCGGCGCGTGAGGAAGCGCGCACGCTCAGCAAGGCCGCTCAGCGCGAGGGCGAGAACGAGCGCACCCATACCGAAATCCAGGCATGGCTTCGCGATCTAGGGTTGGCGCTCGGCTATGACGTATGGATCGCCGCGAACGACCGCAGCCGCGCCTTCGACGGATCACCCTTGGGCGCAGGATGCCTTGAGCGCCTGCCCGACACGATCGCGACGTCGAAGGGCGCTGACTCGATCCGGCTGATCGACGTGCTGTGGCTTGAGAAGGCCGGCGATCATGTCGCCGCGGCGTTCGAGGTGGAGCATTCGACCTCGATCTATTCGGGCATCGTCAGGATGCTCGACCTGGCCTTGAGCGGTGGCGACCTTCACGCGACCGCGGGGCTGTTCCTTGTCGCGCCCGACGCGCGCGAGACGGACGTTCGCGCGCAGTTGCAGCGGCCCGCGTTCAGCCGCGTAGCCGACCTCGACATATCCTACCTGCCCTATGGCGAGCTGGAGAAGAACCGGGAGGCCATCGCGCGGTTCGGATCGGGACTGAAAGCGATCAAGGCCGTTTCCAGCAAGCTCGCCTAGCCCGCTCCGCGCAAGGGATGATCCGGAGAGCCGCGTATCCTCTAGCATGTAGAGGAGTGCTGCCGTGACGATGCCATCCCCGGCCCCCTGGCTCGACGCCGTGCTGATCGGATGGTTCGTGCTGACCGCCCTTTCGGTCGCTTACGTCGCGTGGGATGCCTTCACCCGCAACCCCGAGCTGCGCGTGATGAAATGGGGGTGGCTGTTGGTCACGCTCTATGGTGGCCCGATCATGGCCGCGGCCTATGTCCTGTCCTGCCAGGAGCCGGCGAACGAGCGGCACGAGGATTTCGTTCGACCGCTCTGGAAGCAGGCGTTCGGCTCGGCCATCCATTGCATGGCGGGCGATGCAACCGGCGTCATCGCCGCAGCCGCGATCACCACGGCGCTCGGCCTGCCGATGTGGCAGGACGTGATCGCGGAATATGTGTTCGGCTTCGCGTTCGGACTGCTGATTTTCCAGGCGCTTTTCATGCGCGACATGGCGGGCGGTTCCTATTGGGGCGCGCTTCGCATGTCGTTCATCCCCGAATGGCTGTCGATGAATGCCGTCATGGCCGGCATGATCCCGACGATGGTGGTGTTGATGAGCCGCGACATGGCCGCGATGCACGCCAGCTCGCTCCGCTTTTGGGGCGTCATGTCGCTGGCGACACTCGTCGGGTTCGCAGTCGCCTATCCGATCAACCTTTGGCTGGTTGGCGTGCGCTTGAAGCACGGCATGGGCACGGTGCGCGCGCTGGGGCATGGCGGACACGAAGTCGGCGCGGACCGGCAATCGGCCACGCCGATGCCGGACATGGGACACGACGCAATGGCAGGGATGAGCGGCATGGCGGCCGGCGCGCGCGTGACCGGACCTCAGATCGCCGCGATGACAGTGTTGACGCTCATCATGCTTGGCGCGGGCATCATCGTTGCGACGCTGTTCGGTCGGTGGGCCATGTAACTTGCCGCGAACGACGGAGATCGCGGCAAGGGGTGATCGCGCGGCGCGCGTATCTAGGAACAGGCGGGGGCTCATACGGAGATAATGCGATGCACCAGATCGACCCCGGCATGAAGGCGTGCATGGACGCCTGCCACGAATGCCATGTGACCTGTCTTCACATGGCGATGAACCATTGCCTCGAAATGGGCGGCCAGCACGCCGCGCCCGAGCATATGAAGATCATGGCCGACTGCGCGCAAATTTGCGCGGTTGCGATCGACTTCATGGCGCGCAAGTCCGCCCACCATCAGCATATCTGCCGCGAGTGTGCCGAGATCTGCCGGGCTTGCGCAGCGAGCTGCGAGGCCCTGGGCGGCATGGAGGATTGCGTGGCAGCGTGCCGGAAGTGCGCCGATTCCTGCGATCGGATGGCGGCATAGCGGGGCTTGCGCGGGCGGTCGCCCGCCCGCGCAGCTATCTGCATATCAACGGCCCATGCTCGCGATCACAGCGAACAGCTCGGCCGTGAACTTGGTCAGGAGCTCGGTCGCTGCGCTCCCGAAAATCACCAAACATACGCCTAGCGCGATCAGCTTAGGCACGAAGCTCAGCGTCTGTTCGCTAATCGACGTCGCCGCCTGGATGATGCTGATTATCAGCCCGACGATCATCATCGGCACGAGCAGCACCACGCAGATCAGGCCGGCCACGGCCAGCATCCTCCCCGTCTCGTCGAGCAGGATCGACTGATCCATCAGGCGCGGCCCCGTGAACGGCCGGGGACCGCGAGGGCTCCCCGGCCGCGCATCACATCGCCGATGCAGGCGGCGCGAGCGTCCCGAGCCAGGCGATCAGCCCGAGAACCGCGATGACACAGGCGGTTTCGATCGCCAGACTTGTCCGCAGCGCGCCGAGGGCGCCCTTGTGATCGTCCGCTGCGATCGACCGCTCGAATGCCGGCGTGAGCCGGAAGCGGTTGAGCGAGGCGAGCCCTAGCATGGCGACGAACAGCGCCAGCTTTGCGATCAGGAGCTGACCATAGAGCGTCGCAGGAAGCGTGGCGAGGTTGCCGATCCCGACCAGCATCCAGCCGTTGACCAGGCCGGTGACGAGGATCGTGCCGACCACAACCGTCCCGATCGCGCCGAACCCGTGCAGCGCGCGGTGCGTCAGCCCCAGATGCGCCGCGTCTACGCGCGCCGCGGGTCGGGAGACGAGCAGGAGCAGCCCCAGTAGTGCGCCAACCCAAGCGCCCGAGGCGATCAGATGGAGAATGTCGACGATGAGGTGGACCCAGCCCATCACGGCTTCGTCCATCGCGCCGTGTCCGGTCCACGCCAGCGTTGCGAGTGCCACGGCCGAGCAGAGCGCGACGATGCTCAGCCAGATGCCGCGCCCGCCCGCGACCAGCGCTGCCAGCGCCGCGAGGGCCACCATGACCATTCGCAGCTTCCATGCTGCTCCGATCGCAGAGCCGGTGAGCAGCGCGCCGACTGCTTCACGGTCGATCGGCCAGGCCGGCGTTCCGGCCATTGAGGAGGCCATCAGCACGACCCAGGCGCCTGAAAACAACAGGCTCAGGCCAGCGCTGGCGATGAACCAGGGACGCAGCGCGAGCGCGTCGCCGCGCTCGCGCGCCCGCAGCCCATAAAGGCTGAATGCGGCAAGGCCGAACAGCGCAGCCAGCGTCACGTAGAGCGCGAAGCGGACGCCGATAAGCGACCAGTCCCCCATCGCCTCACTTCACCGCGAAGACGTAGGTTCCTGCGACCTTGTGGGTGTCGGTCGAGACGACATTCCACGCGACGCTATACCGACCCGATGGGAGCGGCGATTTCGGGGTGATGACGAGGGTCCGGCCATCGGACGAGAGCGCGGAGGCGCTGGCCATCTTCATGGCTGCCATGCCGGGCATCGCTGCCATCGTGAGATCGGCCTTGGAGAAGGCTGGCATCAGCTTCTCGCTGAAATGAAGTTCGATACGAGCGGGCTTCGCGACCGTCGCATTGGCGGCCGGCGATGCCGACACCAGCTTAGGATGGGCGTTCGCCGTTCCGGCGAACATGACGAGAGCGGCAGCAGCAGTCAGAACGGATAGGCGGCGCATAGGGGGCCTTTCGACAGGAGGGTTCCTGTCCTTCATTACGCGCCCCGATCGACCACCCCTCACGGATGGATTTGAGGGATGGGCGCGTCGCTTGCGTAATCCATGCTAGAGGGGTGGAGTGAACGACATGGACCTCGACGCAGTATTGATGAGGCTGGCGCAAGCACCCGTGCCCGCGAGCCTTGATGGCATGGAAGATCGCGTGCTGGCGCGGGTCGCCGCACGTCCAGCGGCGCGCGCCGGCTTAGGCGTTGGGGCAATGACGATCGCTGCGGCGCTCGTCATGGGCATCTTCGGTGCCGGTGTGCCCGCGAAGGAAGCCAGCGCGGCTTCGCTATCGCCCTTGGGGCCGGTGTCGCCGCTCGCGCCCTCCACGCTGCTCGTCGGCGTGCAATGAGCGGCCGCATCCGCCTTCTGCTTGGCATTGTCGCGTGCTTCATCGCCGCGATCATCGGTGTGTTCGTGGGGCGGGCGCTACTTCCGCCACGTGCCCAGCCCGGCTCGGAGCTGCACGACGTGCTGCATCATAAGCTGGCGCTGGACGCCAACCAGGAAGCGCGACTTGAAGTGCTGGAGCAGCGTTTCGCCGTGCAGCGGCGCGCATTCGAGCTGGAATTGCGGGCGAACAATGCCCGGCTCGCTGAAGCGATCGAGGCCGAGCATGGCAACGGGCCGCGCGTCGCCGCAGCGGTCGACCAGAGCCACGCCGTCATGGGCGAGCTCCAGAAAGCGACGCTGGCGCACATCTTCGCCATGCGCCAGCTCTTGCGGCCCAATCAGACCGGCCAGTTCGATCAGGCCGTGGTGAAGGCGCTCACCGACGACGCACGTTGAGGTTCGGCGCGTGAGCCTCGACTGGACCACGCTTACGGACGGCGAGCTGGCGACCCTCAGCATCGCCGGGCGCGAAGCCGCCTTCGCCGAGATCATGCGCCGCCATCGGCAGTCAATCTTCCGCATGGTGCGCGCGTGCGTCGGCGAGGCCGACGAGGCGCTGGACCTTCTGCAGGAGACCTTCGTCGCGGCGCATCAGGCCCTGCCCCGCTACGACGGCGATCGATCGATGCGCGCGTGGCTATCGACGATCGCGATCAACAAGTGCCGCGATTGGGGGCGCAAGCGCACCGTGCGGCGCTTTCTGGCGTTCGCCGCACCGATCGGCCCGGAAGCCGAAGCCATTGCAGACGACCAGGTGGCGATCGACGACGCGACGGGCGACCGACAGGAACTCGACCGCGTGACGCGCGCCATTGCGGGCTTGCCGACCGCATTGAAGGAATCCTTGGTGCTGCGCACGATCGAGGGGTTGAGCCAGGCTGAAACCGCGGCAGTGTTGTCGATCAGCGAAAAGGCGGTAGAAACCCGCCTCTATCGCGCGCGATCGAAGTTGCTGGAGCGATTGGGCGGGCGCTGAGGGATAGCGCCCTGAGCTGCGTATCAAGGCTAGAGGGACACTCCCGTTCGAGAGCCTTGAGGACCGTATGAGCCGCACTATCGATCGCCGCCAGATGCTTCGCGGCGCCGCCCTTGCTGGCGGTGGCATGGCGCTGACCGCCTATATGCCCGCGTGGGCGCAGCCTGTCTCGGGCGGGATCGTCAAACCGCTGCCGACCGTCTCGGGCACTGACATCGCGCTGACGATCGACAGTTTCAGACTTCCCGTCGACGGCAAGTCGACGCCCGCAATCGGCGTCAACGGCACGGTGCCGGCCCCTCTCATTCGCTTGAAGGAGGGGCAAAAGGTCCGCCTCTCCGTCACCAACAATCTCGACGAGGACAGTTCGATCCACTGGCATGGGCTGCTCGTGCCGTTCGCGATGGACGGCGTGCCCGGCATCAGCTTCCCCGGCATCAAGGCGCGCTCGACCTTCATCTACGAGTTCCCGATCATCCAGTCGGGCACCTACTGGTATCACAGCCATTCCGGCGAGCAGGAGCAGGGCGGACTTTACGGGCCGATCGTGATCGACCCGGCCGGTGCCGATCCGATCGCGTTCGACCGCGAGCATGTGATCGTGCTGTCCGACCACAGCCAGATGACCGGCGAGCAGATTTTCCGGAAGCTGAAGCAGATGGGCGGCGCCTATTTCAACTATCAGCGGCCGACCCTCGCGGGCTTGCTCGCGGGTCGGGAAATGCCGCTCAAGGACCGGATCGAGTGGGGAAAGATGCGAATGGACCCCGCCGACATCGCCGACGTCACCGGCTCGACCTATACCTTCCTGGTCAACGGCTACGGGCCGTATGACAACTGGACGGGGCTGTTCAAGCCGGGCGAGCGGGTCCGCTTGCGGATCATCAACGCCGCGGCGCAGACCAACTTCAACGTCCGCATCCCCGACCTGCCGATGACCGTCGTGCAGGCCGATGGGCAGAATGTCCGTCCGGTGAAGATCGACGAGTTCCAGATCGGCGTTGCCGAGACGTTCGACGTGATCGTGACGCCCGAGGACCGGGCCTACAGCTTCGTCTCCGAGGCTATCGATCGCTCCGGCATGGGCCGGGCGACGCTCGCCCCGCGTGAGGGGATGGTCGCCCCGGTCCCGCCGCTTCGTCCGCGCACGCTGCTGACCATGACCGATATGGGCATGGACATGGGGAGCATGGGCGGGATGCAGGGCATGTCCGGCATGAAGGACGAGAGCCCGGTCGCCACGCGCGGGCCGGACCCCACCTTGATGCAGAACGCCTCGCGCAATCTTTGGAAGCTGACGGGCTGGAAGGGGCCGACCGATCACGGGACGGTCGCGGCAGGCGCAGCGATGGCGGGCATGTCCGGCATGTCGGGCATGGACCACAGCCAGATGGGCGGCGCTGTAATGCCCGGGATGGACCATAGCCAAATGGCAGCGGGCGGTGCTGGCATGGCCGGCATGGACCATAGTGCCATGTCGGGCGGATCGGGCCAGGCTGGCGGCATGGCCGGGATGGACCACGGGTCGGGTGGCGGCATGAACATGAACATGCGCGACCCGAAGAATGCGCCGGGCGTGAAGATGGGGCCGGGCGTGCAGACCATCTCCCCGATGCCGAAGGACCGTAGCGGTGAACCGCCCCAGGGTCTGGAGGGCCTGGATCACCGCGTCCTCACCTATCGCGACCTCGTTTCGCTCGCGCCCAACCCCGACGTGCGCGCGCCGTCGCGTCAGTTCGAGATCCATCTGACCGGTAACATGGAGCGCTACATGTGGGGCTTCGACGGGCAGAAGCTGAGCGATCCCGCCGACCCCATCCCGTTCCGCAAAGGCGAGCGGGCGCGGGTGACGTTGGTCAACGATACGATGATGCCGCACCCCATCCATCTCCACGGCCATTTCTTCGAGCTGGTGACGGGGCACGGCAATCATGCGCCGCGCAAGCACACCGTCAACGTGCCGCCTGGAGGCAAGATGACCTTTGATCTGACCGCCGATGCACCCGGCGATTGGGCGTTCCACTGTCACAATCTCTACCACATGACCGCAGGCATGATGCGCGTCGTCACCGTTCGCCCGTTCGCGGGAGAGGCGGCATGAACCGGCTGACCGCGGCGCTCGCCGCCACCACCATGCTCGGCATCGCCGGTCCTGTCGCCGCTCAGTCGATGCAGGGCATGGATCATTCGGCAATGCCGGGCATGACCATGCCGATGCCTGCGAAAAAGAAGCCGGTGGTGAAGCCCACGGCCAAAGGCAAGCCGGCCAAGACTAGGTCAGCTCCTGCGAGGCGACCATCAGCTTCGACGACGAAACGCCGCGCCGCGCCAACGGCCGGCATGAATGGTATGGATCACGGGACCATGCCGGGCATGGATCACTCGTCTATGCCCGGCATGGACCATGCGGCTCCGCAGGGCTCACAGCAGGGCATGGAAGCCATGCCGGGGATGCAGATGCCCGGAAACGGCCAAACGGTCCCTCAGGGCTCCCAGCAGCCGATGCAGGGCATGGACCATTCGGCGATGCCGGGGATGACCATGCCAGCCGACCAGCACAGCGGCCACGACATGCAGGGCATGTCGGGAATGGCCGGAATGCCAGGCATGGCGGCCGATGGGGTGCAGCAGACTGGCACCGCGCTTCCCGCAGGAAACGCCCCCGCCCCGCCCCTGCCGACCGACCATGCGGCCGACAGCGTTTACGGCGCGGACGCGATGGCGATGGGTCGCCATCACCTTCAGCAGCATCACGGCGGTCAAAACTTCAGCCAGGTGCTATTGAACCTCGCTGAGTATCAATTCCGCAACGGTCGTGACGGCTATCGCTGGGATGGCGAGGCGTGGTTCGGGGGTGACATCAACCGCCTCTTCATCAAGTCTGAGGGCGAGGGAGCCTTCCGCGAGGGCATCGAGAGCGCCGAGGTGCAGGCGCTCTATAGCCGGACCATTGGCCCTTATTTCAATCTACAAGCGGGTGTCCGCCAGGATTTGGGGCCGTCCCCGAAACGCACCTATGCGACCGTCGGGCTGGAGGGGCTGGCACCGGGCTTCTTCGAGCTAGAGGGCGCGGTATTCCTGTCCAACAAGGGCGACCTGCTAGGGCGGCTTGAGGGCTATTACGACCAGCGCATCACCCAGCGGCTGATCCTGCAACCGCGCGCCGAGCTCAATTTCGCTGCGCAGGACGTGCCGGAAAACCGGATCGGATCGGGCCTATCCAACGCCGAGCTTGGATTGCGGCTGCGTTATGAGATCCGGCGCGAGTTCGCCCCCTATGTCGGCGTGTCATGGGATCGCCGCTTCGGCGACACCGCCCGCTACGCGCGCGCCGATGGGGATCGCGCAACGTCCAAGAGCATCGTCGCCGGCGTTCGTGTCTGGTTCTGATCGATGGAGGAACAGATGGCTCAAGACGGCAGGCGCTCGATAAGGCAGCACTTCCCGAGCCTGCCGTTCGTAGGCGCCCTGGCGATCGTCCTGGCGCTGGGCGCAGCCGCGTTTATCTACCTTGGCGTGTATAACATCGCGGCCGACGAACCGCACACGCCGGCGGTCTATTCAATGCTCGAACGCCTGCGCGATCGGTCGATTGAGGCACGCGCGCGCGGCATAACACCCCCGGCCGATCTGGCATCGGCGCAGCGCGTGTCAGTCGGCGCGGGCCTTTACGGAGAAATGTGTTCCGGTTGCCATCTCGGCCCCGGCGTCGAGAAATCCGAGATGAGCCAGGGCCTCTATCCACAGGCGCCGGAACTCGCGCGCGCTCAAGATCTCACCCCCGCCCAGCAATTCTGGATCATCAAGCACGGGGTGAAGCTCAGCGCCATGCCGGCATGGGGCAAGACGCATCCCGACCCCCTAATTTGGAATATGGTCGCGTTCGTCCGCAAGCTCCCCGGCATGACGCCCGAACAGTATAAGGCACTGGTCGCGAGCGCCCCGGCCGATCACGACGAGATGATGAAGGACATGCCGGGTATGAAGTGACCCCGGCGACGAGGTTGAGGGAGGAGTGGTTCTGAAAAGCGCGAAACTGAGGCTGCATCTACTCGCGAGCCGCACGCACAAATGGCTCGCGATCATCATCGGCGCGCAGCTCCTGCTATGGTTCGCAAGCGGCGCCCTGATGAGCTTCCTGCCGATCGATCGGGTGCATGGCGATCACCTCGTTGACCGCAAAGCCGCGGCGCCCCTTCCCCGCGGCAGCACGTTCGCCCCACCATCGGCGATCGTAGGCGCAGCAGATGCGCCCATCGAGGCCATCACCTATCGCATGTGGCTTGGCCGCCCGGTCGCCGAGGTCGCGACAGCCAAGGGAACGCGCCTGTTCGACGCCGCGACGGGCCAAGCGCTGCCAGCACCAACGGCTCGTGAGGCCGAGGAGATCGCGCGTTTGGCATGGCGTCGCGGTGCTCGACCAGCGGCGAAGGTAGAGCGGATCGAGCGCGCCAGCCCCGAATATCGCGGCACGCTCCCCGCCTGGCGCGTCGCGTTCGCCGACCTCGATTCCACCCGCGTCTTTGTCGCGGCCGACACCGGTCGGATCTCGGCTGTCCGAACCGGCACTTGGCGGCTCTACGACTTCTTCTGGGGCCTTCACATCATGGATTGGACGAATCACGAGAACTTCAACACGCCCTGGCTGCTCGCCTTCGCGATCGGTGGGCTTGCGCTTTGGTTAGGGGGGGCAGTGCTTCTCTACATGCGATGGCCCAAAACGCGGCGTCGCAACATCGTGATCGAGGCATAATATACGCGGCTCAGGAGCGTAGCCCTCGGAAATAAAGTCCTGTTTCCTGACAATTCCTCGCGCGTTCTAGCACCCCGGGTGAGGGATAGCCGCCTCGCACGCGTAGAAGTCTTAGAACCCAAGGAGATCAATAATGCGCTTCGCACCAACATTCGCAGCTTTGGCGCTGCTCGCCACGCCCGCCCTCGCGCAGCAGAGCGGCGGAATGCAGGGCATGAACCACGGTCAGATGGCCGGCATGAACCACGACGACATGGCGGGCATGATGGCCGGCAATCCCTACGGCCAGGCCGAGATGGACATGCATCAGAAGATGATGGCGGCCAAGCAGGGCGACGCGGCCGAAATGTGGACGCGCAAGATGATCGAGCATCACCGAGGCGCCATCGCCATGTCGCGCGTTGCGGTGCGTGACGCGCGCGACGCCGAGACCAAGCGCATGGCGCAGATGACGATCACGAAACAGGAAAAGGATATTGCCGAGCTGCAGGCGTGGCTCAGCAAGCACGGCAAGCGCCCGCAATAAGGGAGCGCTGCCCCGCCCTGTCGATCCCCCTACCCCCCGGCAGGGCGGGGATTTCCTTTTAGGAGCTGATGATGAAGAATGGTGTTCGTGGCGCCGTCGCCGCCTTGCTAATGACCATCCCAGCGGTCGCATCGGCCGCGGCCGACATCGCCATGCACCGCGATCCGGGTTGCGGCTGTTGCGAGAAATGGGCGGCGCAGGTGCGTCAGCAGTTCGGCCGCAAGGTCCAGATCATCGACGATGATCGCCGTGAGGTGCTGCAGCGTAAGATCGGCCTGCCCGCTGACCTCGCGTCCTGCCATACCGCGATCATCGACGGCATCGCGTTTGAGGGACATGTCCCGATCGCAGACATGAAGCGCGCGCTGGCCCAGCATCCTAAAGGCGTGCGCGGCTTGGCCGTGGCCGGAATGCCGATGGGCTCACCGGGCATGGAGGTTCCCGGCATGAGAACCCAGCCCTATGACGTCATTGCGTTCGGTGCCGCTGGCCGGCGTGTCTTTGCTAGCCACGGCGCCTAAACGACAGGTTGTCTTGTGAGCGGCAAATCTTCCCCGGCGCTTCATGCCGGCACTACGGCACCCGGCAAACCACCCGTATTGACCTCGGCGTTGACAATTGGGATAGTATCCGGGTGTTGAAAGCTCGTCTTTCTCTCTTGCTTCTTGTTGGAGCGTTGCTTGGCCTTTTGGGCCAAGGAATTGCGTATGCGGCCGGCCCATCGCTCTCACCCAAGATGGCGATGAGCCATGTCACCCCATCCCGCATGGATTGCGCGGGTATGGCGACCCCGGATCCGTCATCGGAACACCCATGCAAAGGACTGACGCTGGCGTGTATCGCCCAAATGGGATGCGTTGTTCCCATGACGTTTGAGGAGCCGGCAAGAGTGCTGAAGCGCTCGATCGCATCTCAAATCGTTATCTGGCCTGCCAGCCGGGCACTTGCCGGCCTCAACGTCGCTCCCGAGCCCGAACCGCCTACCGTTTGATCGAGTCAAGCCGTGTCAGGCTGCAGCCGTTCGCCGGTTGCGGCTCTGCCGATTTTAAATCTCGATCAAATTGGAAAGTGACATGAAAACGTTCATCTTGGCGGTATTTGCCGCTAGCCTCGCCGCGTCGGCAGCGACGGCGGCCACATCTGAAAATAAAAGCAATGGTCATTGGGAGTGGCGTTCCAATTACCAGCCGGGCCCGCGGGCGCCGCTTCAAGCCCCACGTCGCGTATGGGTTACGGACGTTCCCCAGTCGAGCGCCTGCGTGTGCCCGATGATGGAACGCGGTCGCGACGCCTGCATGTCAATGAAGGGCGGCCAGTCAACTTAAGCTGGCGAGCCTGAACAGGTGCCGGGCTCCGATCAACCATTTGGAGCCCGGCCATCATTATGACATGAAGGGACTAGAGGGATGCGCGCATCCATGATGCTCGCGGTCGCCGCGCTCACGACGAGCGCCGCGCACGCGCAGACACTTACCTATGACCAAGCGCTGCGCGATGCGGTTGCCAACGCCCCGGGAGCGGTTGCCGGTCGCGCGGGGGTCAGCGCCGCCCAAGCCGATGCACGTGCGGCGGGAAGCCTTCCGGACCCCCGTGTGTCGATCGGAATCGAGAATTATCCTGTCTCTGGGCCACCCGCCTTCTCCCTATCCAGAGACGACATGACGATGGGGCGTGTCGGTTTCCAACAGGACCTACCCAACCTTGCCAAGCGTCATGCCGCGCAAGCGCAGGCACGCGCCGTGATCGCAACGGCAGAAGCATCGCAAGCGACCAAGCTCCGGGAGGTGCGATTGGGAGCGGGGCAGGCATGGATCGACCTTGCTTATGCCGAGCGTCGACTAGCTGCCCTCGACACCGTTCTGCTATTCCTTCGATCTCTCCCTTCCGCTGCGCGGGCCGCCGTGACGACCGGTTCGGTCCGCCCTGGTCAGACACTGACGACCGATCAGGAGATCGCGGCACTCGACGACCGCCGCGACGAGTTGATGGCCGCCGTTGCGCGCGCCCGCGCGATGCTGGCTCGCTGGACCGGCGTATCGGCGCCCGAGATTGCCGGCGATATGCCCGCGATCGATCTGGCTCCGGCGCGGCTGCGGGACGCGCTCAGCCTTCACTCCGACATGGTTCTCGCCGAGGCCGGTATTCAGCGCGCCCAGGCCGACGTGGATGCGGCGCGAGCGGAGAAGCGACCCGATTGGGGGGTAGAGGTAGCTTATCAACGCCGTGACCCCCGGTATGGCGACATGGTGTCGGCGGGAGTTTCGATGAGCCTGCCGCTGTTCGCTCGATCGCGTCAGAACCCGCGCATCGAAGCCCGCAAATCCGCACAGGCGCAGGCCGAGGCCGCGCGCGAAGAAACCCGGCGCACATTGGCAGCCGATCTGGAGGCCGCGCTGGCGGACCACCAAATGCATCACAGCCAATGGCAGCGCGCGCGCGACGTGCTCCTTCCGCTCGCTCGGAAGCGAGCCGATCTGGAGATAGCGAGCTACTCTGCCGGTCGCGCGAGTCTTGCGGATGCCATCGAAGCCAAGACCGCGCTCGCCGACGCCGAGCTGACCGTGCTCGACCGTGAGGCGCTCGTCGCCGCAGACTCTGTCCGCCTCACCATTACCTTCGGGAGCGCCGATCGATGAGCGACACTACCATTACCCGCGCCCGCCTTGTCACCGCGGTAAGCGCGCTGGTGCTGGTCGCAGGGGGCGTGGGCTTCGGGCTCGCGAAACTTGGCACGTCCTCGGCTGCCGATCAAACGGCATCCCCAGCCCCGCAGAAGAAGATCCTCTACTGGTATGATCCGATGATCCCGGGGGAGCGGCACGACGGCCCGGGTCTCTCGTCGATGGGGATGAAACTGATCCCCCGCTATGCCGACGAGGGCGCAGGCGGTAGCGCCGCACCGGGCGTAGCGATCGATCCGGCCAGCCTCCAGCGGCTCGGCGCGCGGATCGTCACGGTCGAACGCGGATCGTTGTCAAACTCGGCCTCGGCAACCGGCAGCATCGAGTTCAATGACCGCAACGTTGCGGTCGTGCAGGCACGCAGCGGCGGCTTCGTTCAGCGCGTCTATGCGCGCGCGCCAGGCGATGTCGTGCCGGCAGGCGCCCCGCTCGCCGATATCCTTGTGCCCGAATGGGCGGGCGCGCAGGCGGAGTATCTCGCCGTGCGCCGCACCGGGGATGCCGGGCTCACGCGGGCGGCACGAGAGCGCCTGTTGCTTCTCGGGATGCCCGCCGGATCGATTGCATCGGCGGAGTGGCGCGGCCGACCGCAAGGTGTGACGACGATCAGCACGCCCGTGGGGGGCGTCATCAAGACGCTCGGCGTCCGACAGGGGATGACGGTCGCGCAAGGACAGACACTGGCGGAGGTGAACGGCCTCGCCACCGTGTGGCTGAACGCGGCTGTCCCTGAGGCCCTCGCAGGAAACCTGCGGATCGGCACGCCCGTCATCGCCACGCTGGCGGCTTTCCCGGGCGAAAGCTTCAGGGGCCGCATCGCTGCGATCCTGCCCCAGGCCGAGGCAGCGAGCCGCACGCTCACAATCCGCGTCGAGCTCCCCAACCGTGCCGGCCGGTTGCGCCCCGGTATGTTCGCCAGCGTGGCGCTCGACCAGGGGAGCCGCGATGCACTCCTTGTTCCGAGTGAGGCCGTGATCCGGACCGGCCGGCGCACACTCGTCATGTTGGCAGGGCCGGGTGGACGCTTTCGACCCGCCGAGGTTCGCACTGGCGCAGAAGGCGGCGGCAAAACCGAGATAGTCGCCGGCCTGACCGAGGGTGAGAAGGTTGTCGCGTCGGGCCAGTTCCTGATCGACTCCGAAGCGAGCCTCGCTGGCCTCGATGCGCGTCCGATTGGTGTCGAAGCGTCACCCGCAACAAAGCCGGCCGTGAAACCCACCGCGTCGATCTACGAGACGGTCGGCAGCATCGAGGCGATCGATCGCAGTTCCGTCACCCTGTCCCATCAGCCCGTTCCGGCGATCGGCTGGCCGGCCATGACAATGACGTTCCGCGTCGCCGATCCCGCGTTGGTGCGTGGGTATCGCAAGGGTGAGCGGGTGCGGTTCGGCTTTGATCAACCCGCCGATGGTCCAACGCTGCGCCGCATGACGCGCGAGGCTGGGCGATGATTGCCGCGATCATCCGCTGGTCGGTCGCGAACCGCTTCCTCGTCGTCCTGGCGGCCATCGCGCTCGCCATGGCCGGGGTGTTCGCAATGCGTGCCACCCCCGTCGATGCGCTCCCCGACCTGTCCGACACGCAGGTCATCATCCGCACGAGCTGGCCGGGCCAAGCCCCGCAGATCGTCGAGAACCAGGTGACGTATCCGCTCACCACGACGATGCTGTCCGTGCCTGGCGCGAAAACCGTGCGCGGCTATTCGTTCTTCGGCGACAGCTACGTCTATGTCCTCTTCGAGGATGGGACCGACCTCTATTGGGCGCGCTCACGCGTGCTGGAGTATCTGAGCCAGGTGCAGGGACGGCTTCCCCAAGGCGCGCAGGCCGCGCTGGGTCCTGATGCGACGGGGGTCGGCTGGGTCTATGAATACACGCTGTTGGACCGCACCGGCCGCCGTGACCTGTCGCAGCTCCGATCCTTGCAGGACTGGTTCCTACGTTATGAACTGAAAACGCTGCCCGGCGTTGCGGAGGTGGCGAGCATCGGCGGAATGGTGAAGCAATATCAGGTGCTGCTCGACCCGACGCGGCTCGCCGCATTCGGTGTCACGCACACTCAGGCCGTCGATGCCATTCGCCGCGCCAATCAGGAGGCCGGCGGGTCCGTCCTCGAGCTGGGCGAAGCCGAATATATGGTGCGCGCGTCAGGTTACTTGCGCACCGTCGACGATTTCCGCGCGATCCCGCTCAAGGTCGCCGGTGCCGGCGTCCCCGTTACCTTGGGCGACGTCGCGTCGATCCAGATCGGCCCCGAGATGCGCCGCGGCATCGCCGAGCTGAACGGCGAAGGCGAGGTCGCGGGCGGAGTCGTCATCCTGCGTCAGGGCAAGAATGCACGGCAGACGATCGAAGCCGTCAAGGCCAAGCTCGCGGAACTGAAAGCGAGCCTTCCCCCCGGCGTCGAGATCGTCACCACCTATGACCGCTCGCAATTGATCGACCGCGCGGTGGAGAATTTGACGGGCAAGCTGATCGAGGAGTTCGTCGTCGTCGCGATCATCTGCGGGTTGTTTCTGTGGCATGTCCGGTCTGCGCTGGTCGCGATCGTCACCTTGCCTCTGGGGGTGCTCGCGGCCTTGCTCGTCATGCGTGTGCAGGGGGTGAACGCCAACATCATGTCTTTGGGCGGTATCGCCATCGCGATCGGCGCGATGGTCGATGCCGCGATCGTGATGATCGAGAACGCGCACAAGCGGATCGAGCGATGGGAACACGACCATCCGGGCGTGGCGCTGGCGGGCGAGGAACGCTGGCGCGTCATCACCGAGGCCGCGGCCGAGGTCGGGCCGGCGCTGTTCTTCAGCCTCGTCATCATCACGCTGTCGTTCGTGCCGGTGTTCACGCTCGAAGCGCAGGAGGGACGGCTGTTCGCCCCGCTCGCCTTCACCAAGAGCTATGCGATGGCGGCAGCGGCGATCCTGTCGGTAACGCTCGTGCCGGTCCTGATGGGATGGCTGATCCGGGGACGCATTCCGGCCGAGAACGACAACATTATCAACCGCGTGCTCACCCGTGCCTATCGCCCGGCGCTCGACCGCGTGTTGGCGCGGCCTTGGGCGGCGATCGGCATCGCCGCCCTGGTACTGGCGACGACGGCATGGCCGCTGACCCGATTGGGTGGCGAGTTCATCCCGACGATGGATGAGGGCGATCTGCTCTACATGCCGTCCGCGCTTCCCGGCCTTTCGGCCGCGAGCGCCTCGGCCCTGCTCCAGCGCACAGACCGGCTGATAAAAACCGTTCCCGAGGTCAAAACCGTGTTCGGCAAAGCCGGGCGCGCCGAGACCGCGACCGACCCGGCACCGCTCGAGATGTTCGAGACGACCATCCAATTCAAGCCGCGCGATCAATGGCGCGCGGGGATGACGCCGGCAAAGCTGGTGGAGGAGCTGGACCGCACAGTGCGCGTGCCCGGCCTCACGAACGTATGGGTGCCTCCGATCCGCAATCGGATCGATATGCTCGCGACCGGCATCAAGAGTCCCATCGGGGTGAAAGTGTCGGGGTCCAACCTCTCCGAGCTGGACCGCATCGCCGGCAGCATCGAACGTGTCGCCAGGACCGTGCCGGGCGTCAGCTCGGCATTGGCAGAACGGTTGACCGGAGGCCGCTATGTCGATGTCGATATCGATCGGGTGACCGCGGGGCGCTACGGTCTCAACATCGCCGATGTGCAGGAGATTGTGTCCGGCGCGATCGGCGGCGAGACGATCGGCCAGACGGTGGAGGGCCTTGCCCGCTACCCGATCAGCGTCCGCTACCCCCGCGAGCTGCGTGACAGTCTGGAGGGACTGCGAACTCTCCCAATCGTCACCGCATCGGGTCAGCAGATCACACTCGGCACCGTCGCATCCGTGTCGATCGCGGAAGGTCCACCGATGCTCAAGACGGAAAATGGTCGACTCTCGACATGGGTCTATGTCGACGTGCGCGGGCGCGACCTGGCCTCCACGGTCGCCGATCTGCGCCGTGCTGTTGGCAAAGATGTTCGGCTCAGCCCCGGCGTCTCGATCGCCTATTCCGGACAATTCGAGTATCTGCAGCGTGCCGAGGCTCGGTTGATGCTCGTCGTGCCGGCGACACTCGCGATCATCTTCCTTCTCCTCTACCTTACCTTCGGTCGCCTCGACGAGGCGGCGCTTATCATGGGCACACTGCCCTTCGCGCTGACCGGCGGCATCTGGACATTATGGCTGCTCGGCTATGCGCAATCGGTCGCCACAGGTGTCGGGTTCATCGCGCTCGCCGGCGTGTCGGCGGAGTTCGGCGTCGTCATGCTGATCTACCTGAAACACGCATTGGCCGAGCGCGGGCCGTCACCGTCGGGCGAGCAAGTATCGGAAGCGATCAGGGAGGGCGCGCTGTTGCGGGTACGTCCCAAGGCGATGACCGTCGCTGTCATCGTCGCCGGGCTGTTCCCCGTGCTGATCGGGCATGGCGCCGGATCGGAGGTGATGAGCCGGATCGCCGCGCCGATGATCGGTGGAATGCTGACCGCCCCTTTCCTCTCCATGTTCATCCTGCCAGCCGCCTACTTGCTCTTGCGGCGGCGAGCTTCAACCCGCCCCGAAAGGAAGATCTGATGAAAGCCACTTTCTCCATGCGCGCCGCATTCATGCTACTAGTCACGCCGATCGCAGCGAGCGCTCTTGCTCAAGGCAGCAGGCCGGCTGCATCGGCTGTAAAATCCGGCAGCGGATCGGGGACGATCACTGCCGTCGACGCGAAAGGTGGAACCGTAACCATCAAGCACGGCCCGATCCCGACGATCGGCTGGCCCGCAATGACGATGACCTTCCGGGCATCCCCCCCGACCCTGCTCAAGGGACTGCGGTCGGGGCAGCGGGTCGCATTCACCGCCAAGGCGAAGGGTATGACGGCAGAAGTTACGGCGATCAGCCCGCATTGACGACGCGTGCCGACCTTCGCGTCAGTGCGCCATCGCCAGCACGGGCGGCGCAGCGATCATCCACAGCGCCATCGCGACCATCATCAGGTTTTCGGTGAGCGAGATGAAGCCGAGCGGCACGTTGCTGTCCCCGCCCACGCACGCGCATTTCAGCTCACGCTTGTCGATGTAGACGGCCTTGAACACCGACACCGCGCCGATCGTACCGATAACGAGCGCGACGGGCACCGACAGCCAGGTCAACGCGCCGGCTGCCATCAGGACGCCCGCCGCTCCTTCCGCGTAGGGATAGACATAGGAATAGGGCACCCAGCGCTTCGCGAGCAGATCGTAGTTGAGGAACATGCTCGAGAAGCTCTCGACGTTCTGGAGCTTGAGCATCGCCAGAGCGCACATCGAGAACGCGATGAACCATTCACCCGCCCGCACCGTGAAGGGCGTGCCGAGTACCGCATAGCTGGCGGCGAGCGCCATCAGCGCCGTCATCGCGAACACGGCAATCACCGGGCGATAGGTGACGGCCTTGGGGTCGCGGACCATCTTGCCGAAGAAGCGGCGCAGATCGTCATAGCCGCCGACCCGCTCCCCGGCGATAAAGATCTGCGGGGTCGTCTTGACGCCGTGCTTCGCCTTGAAAGCGTCGGTTTCTTCCCGCGTCATCAGCCAATGGTCATCGACCGCATAGCCTTCCCGGCGCAGAAGATCCTTCGCCTTCAGCCCGAAAGGGCAGGTATGTTCCGGCATCACCATCCGGTAGATCGTCGCCTGTTTGGCGGGGGCGCTCGCCATGCCGCTTCTCCAATATCCTCGCCCCGCCTATATAGGGTCCGTACCATAGTACGGAGTCAAGGCATGACCGGCATGACGATCGCGGCGCTCGCGCGCGAGGGCGGCGTCGGCGTCGAAACGGTGCGCTACTATCAGCGTCGCGGTTTGCTGGACGAGCCAGACCGGCCGACCGGGGCTGGCGCCGGAGGCGGCATCCGGCGCTACGGCACCGATGACGCCCGCCGCCTTCGCTTCATCCGCTCGGCGCAGGCAGCCGGTTTCACGCTCGAGCAGATCGGTGAGCTTCTGGCGCTGGATGCGACCGACGATCGCGCCCGCGCGCGCCAGCTCGCGGGCGAGCGCATTGCCGAACTGGATGCGAAGATCGAGGAGCTTGAGCGGGTGCGCGCCTCGCTTCGCCGGCTCGCACATGAATGCGGGTCAGGAGCGGAGGGACCATGCCCGATCCTGACCGCCTTCGAGGGCTAGCGGCACTCGACGGTCAGGTGCGCGATTTCATGAACCGGTGCGAGGCGGGCGCGGATATCGTCGCCGGTCACGCCCTGCCCGCCTACGACGCTGACGATCGCGGCGTGGGCTTCCGGACCGACGCGCCAGACATGAAGATCGGTGATACGCGCGTCGCCTGGCGCCTCGACCAACTCGCGCACTTCCTCCTCTACATGATGATCGGTCGCATCGAGCAACACGGACGCCGTGTCGCGCATCAGCGTCCATGACCAGCGCGCGATGACGATCGCACCGACGATGCCCATCACCGGATCCATCCACACCCAGCCGAGATAGCGGCCCGCCAGCAGCGCGGCGATGGCGAGAACCGAGGTGAGCGCGTCGGCCAGGACATGGACATAGGCGGAGCGCATGTTGTTGTCACCGCCATGCGCGCCGTGCGCATGCCCGTGCCCGTGATGGTGGTCATGCCCGTGATGATGGTCGTGCCCGTGATGGTGCCCGCCCGAGAGCAGGAAGGCGCAGGCGATGTTCACGCCCAGACCGACCACCGCGATGAGCGTCGCTTCCCCGAATGCGACCGTGATCGGCTGAAACAGGCGAAGGATGGACTCGACACCGATCCCGAGCGCGATCAGGCCCAGCACCATCGCCGACGCGAACCCGGCCAGGTCGCCGACCTTGCCCGTGCCGAAGCTATAGGCCCGGCTGGAGGCATGGCGCTTGGCATAGGCGTAAGCGGCCGCGGCGACCCCGAGCGCGCCCGCGTGTGTCGCCATGTGAAAGCCATCGGCGAGCAGCGCCATCGAGCCGGTCAGATAACCGGCGATGATCTCCACCACCATCATCCCGGCGGTAAGCGCCACGACCCACAGGGTCCGGCGGGCATTGTCGTCGTGCGCCGCGCCCAGGAATACATGGTCGTGCGTGAAGGCGTCGATTTCGGGCAAAGCCGCCATGAAAAGCGTCCTATTTGGCGTAGCGGCGGATCACCGCCAGCAGTTCTTCGGCACCTGCCGCCCGCTCGGCATCATCGAGGCCGGGCCGCGACACATGCGCTTCGAGGTGTTCGGCGATAATCTCGTCCATGAGGCCATTCACCGCCCCGCGCACGGCGGCAACCAGATGGAGCACGTCGGAACACGACGAGTCCGATTGAAGTGCTCGCTCGACCGCGCCGACTTGTCCGGCGATGCGACGAACGCGGGCGACCAGATCGACATTGGTTTGAGACAAATGTGACATAGGATACCCCCCTAGCCTATAGGCCAGTAAACAGCAAGTCGGTGTCAAAACCGTCCGTGGCTGTTGAAAAAGTCCTACTGAAGGCTGCCGATCGTCTGTCGAAATCGCCTTTTTAGGTTATGCGAGAGGTTTGCTTATCCGGTTCCACCTGAGACATCAGGAGCCACCTTGGGGTCGGGATCCTGTGCCTTGCCGGTTGCGGGTGCCGCTTTCTGGCTCGGCATAGCGATGAGATAAGCAACGATCGCGTCGACGTCCTTTTCGGCCACCGGCGCCTTGTACACCTCACGCATCTTGGTGACGGTCGCCTTCCACTGATCCACCGATAGCGCAGGCTGAGTTAGCGCCATGCTGGCCGAGTGGCACGAAGTGCAGTTGGCGTTGATGACGTCGGCGTGCGGACCATCGGGGTAGGTAGCGTCATCGACCGGCAGGTCGACGCTGGTCGAGGCGAGCGAAAAGCCGCGGGCTGAGACGCTGGTGGGCGGTGCCGGCTCGGATGTCTCGGAGATCGGGGCAGGCGCCTTGCGGCTGCTCGGCGCCCCGATCGAGACGAGGATAATGCCGGTCAGGCCGATCAGGCCAGCAGCCATGATGCCGGGAGACGGGGTCTTCATGCTACTCGCTCCTCAGGCCGCGATGATGGTGGTGGTCTCGATATTGCCGCGCATGAACCCGCCCGGGTTCCAGATCGGCTTCATCGGCTGGGCGACACCGTTGGTGTTCCAGCAGCGCACCATGATCGGGTTGGCACCGCGTCGCAGCGGCACGCGACCATCCCACCGACGGAAGCTGTACCTGCCCTCGTCCGCTCCGAGCGTCGTCCTGTACCAGGTGCGGCCTCCGTCCGACGACACATCGACCTTGGCGACGCCGCAGTCGCCGCCCATCGCGATGCCGCCGACCGGGATCGATGCCTCATAGGCTATCGTCTGGCCATCGGGCAGGCTGGTCATCCAGCTGCGCGGGATCATGCGGTTGATGGGGACAGTCGGGAAGTCTCTGGCGCCGGGCGCGACATTCGCGCCCGGCGTCGCGGGGATCTTGTAGGCCTTGGCCATCCAATACTGGTCGTCGGGGCCGGGCAGTACCTCGATCGAGTTCAGCATCTTGACCCAATAGGTCGAGTACCAGCCCGGCACGATCAGCCGGCAGGGAAAGCCATTGAGGAGCGGCAGCTGCTCGCCGTTCATGCCGAAGGCGATCATCACTTCGCCGTCGCGGGCATGGTCGATGTCGAGCGCCTTCTCAAAGTCAGGGGCGCCCGCCACGACCGGTTGATCGAGCGCACCGAAGCGCACCTGCACCGCGCCTGTCTTGACCCCGGCGAGGTCGAGCACGTCGCGCAGGCGCACACCGAGCCATTTGGCATTGCCCATCGCGCCGTTGCCCCATTGCGCGCCGGCAACACGTGGCTGGAACAGCCCACGGCTGTTTCCCGAGCATTGGTTGACCGCCGCCATCTCGACCCGCGGCAGGCGCAGCAGCTGGGCGAGGCTGATCGACAGCGGTCGGTTGACGTGGCCGAAGACGTTGAGGCGGAAAGTCTCGACATCGATCGAGGTCGGGATGTCGGCCCAGTGCCAGCGGACGAAGAACTGGTCGTTGGGCGTGAACACCGACTTGTCGAACACGTCCATCGGCGTTTCCAGCAAGGGCGGATGGACACGCTGGAGGATCATGCTGCCCTTGCCGGGAAAGGCGCTGGTCATCGGCCGTTCGGCATTGCCGCCAGGCAGCTTCAGGTCGACGAGCTGCTGCGCCAGTGCCGGCGCGGCGGCAAGGCCGGCGGTACCGAGCGCGGCATGCCTGAGAAAGCGGCGACGGCTGGTCTCACTCGCCAGTCCGGCGTCGAAATTGTACATGACAAGGCTCTCCTGTGGCCAGCCACGCTGGCGGATCGAAGGGGCGTTTCGCAAGTGATCGGACCGACTGATCCGATCATCATGGCGGATCAGTTCGGGGTGGCGATGCAGGGTGAGACGAACAGGTTGCCGCGCCATGCGCCGGCCAGCGTCTTGGCGCCGACGAGCAGCCACATCGCCGCAAGCGCAACCGTCAGCACCGTGCCGACGAAACCGAAGAAACCGAGGTTCAGCGTCGTGCCTAGGCGGAAGGTGGCGACGGTGTAGACGCCGAGCGGAAAGGTATAGCCCCACCAGCCCAGGTTGAACGGGACGCCGGCGCGCCAGTAGCGGATGGTGATAAGCGTCGCGAGCGCCAGCCACCACAGGCCGAAGCCCCACAGGCAGAGTCCGGCCACAACGCCGATCCCTTCCGCGACGGTACCGACACCGGCCAGCCCGTGCGCCGCGAGGATCGCCGGCGCGTCCGCCCCGAGCACCAGCATGCCCAGAGCACCCGTGCCGATCGGTCCCAGCGCCAGCCAGGAGGACGCCGCCATGCTCTCATGCGGCAGCTTGTGGAGCGCCATGCGCAGGATGAGGATGGCGAGGATGCCGAACGCGACCGGCACCGAATAGGCCCACAGCACATAGGAGGTCGCAAGCGTGACTAGCTGCGCGTGAGGATCGGTCAGATGCGGCGCGAGCAGCCCGCCGCTGGCGCCCGCCACTTCGGCAGCGACGACCGGCAGCAGCCATACCGCGGTCATGCCGTCCAGGCTGTGCTCGTGACGGGTGAACATCATGTACGGGATCAGGACGCCACAGGCGAGCGACATGGCGACGTCGATCCACCACAGGACGTGTGCGACCGGTACGATGCCATTCCCGAACTGAAGCGCCCCGGGTTTCCAGGAGGCTCCAACTTGTGAGAAGGAGCATCCGTTATGAGCAAGACAACCAACAAATTTTCACCTGAAGTCCGCGAGCGGGCGGTTCGTATGGTGGTGGAGCAGCGGG
>NZ_JAAILI010000030.1 GCF_012650175.1 Sphingomonas sp. S2M10 | reverse complement strand
CGTCGATCAGGCGCCCGCGGCACACCCGCCAAGGTCAATGCGACCGCTGGTCTCGCGGCCAGCGAAGGACTAAACTCGGTCAGCATCTCGGATGGCAGTCATGAGAGCGTATATCTGGGTCCGTTCTATGTACTGACCCCGTTGGGCGACGTTCGGCTCGCGCCGGCTGGACCGGGTCACGATACCGGCCGGCGTCACCCGCCTGATCCTCGCCGCCGACAACGACCTCGCGGGCCGGCGGGCAGTCGCGCGCGCGCTCGAAGCCTATGCCGGTCCCGGTCGGACGATCGAGGTCGACGTGCCCGACCGGCACAAGGATTGGGCCCAGGTGCTCGAAGCGCAGGAGAGAGGAGGGGGAGCGGACGGTTGAGCCGCCGCAGTGGTGGCAAAGCCCCGAGGAGCCCACCATGTCCGACCTGCTCGATCTCGCCACCGTCGACGAGCTGCCCGCCGCCCGCAAGATCGCGGCGTTGATCGCCTCGGGCGCCTCCGTCGCCCGCAAGGATCTCAATGCCGTGCTCACCGCCGCCCGCGGCGGCACAGACGCAGATGGTTCCTGGACGCAGCGCGACAGCTTCGAGCTGCTCGAACACGCGGTTGCTCTCCACTTGGTATCGGCTTCCCCGCCGCTGGTCACCTTCAGCGATGTCGCCGGCGTCATTTCACTGGTCGAGCGCCTACCGACGCAGACGGTTCGGAGTGAGGAACAGCTCGACCTGCAGCAATTCTCGACGCCTGCGGACATCGCGGCGATCGCCGTCCTGCTCGCAGCGATCGGCGCCGACGACGTCGTGCTGGAACCGAGCGCCGGCAACGGGCTGCTGGTCGCCCAGGCGCCGACCGCGGCGGCGCTGCAGCTCAACGAGATCGACGACAAGCGGCGTGCCCGGCTCGGCACCGAGCTCGGCCTCGCCTGGGTCCGCCCGATCACCAGCGCCAGCAGCTACGATGCGGCCCGCGGCCTCCACGAGGTCGACGTGCCCAGCCGTCCGCTTACCGAGGAAGAGCAGGCGACGGAGATGCGGCTCGAGGAGCGGCTCGGGGAGATCGAGACCGAGATGGAAGCGGGCGAGATCGACGAAGAGACCGGCGCCGCGCTCGAGGCGGAAGCGGAGGCGATCGAGGCGCAACTCGACCAGCTGCAGGCGAGCCTGCAGGTGCTGCCGCCCGAACTGGCGTCGCGGGTCGGCACCTTCATCACGCTGTCGCGTGACGGCCAGATGGTCATCGACGACACCTTCTACAGCGAGACGCCGCTGACCATCACCATGATCGAGCCGCAGCCGGTGGACGTCGATGGCGTTGGCGGCGAGCTCGGGGAGGGCGAAGTTGTCGCGCCGGTCGCCGCGCCGACATTCCACATCGAGGAGGGCAGCGTACCGCCCCGGGGTGGTGCGACCGCGCCCGTCGATCCGGACGCCGCAGCGCCGGGGGGCAAGGCGCTCAGCCAGGTGCTGCTCGACCAGCTCTCGGTCCAGCGCCGCGACGTGCTGGGAGCGGCGCTGATCGCCAATCCATCGCTGGCGCTCGACTATATGCTGTTCGCAATGGTCGACGGTCGCGGCAATGGCGGCTCGGGCGACGGCACGACCATCTCGGCATCGAAGCCGCACGATCCGGTCATGTCGAACAACGTGCCCGGCTCGCGTGCGCGCGACTACCTCGCCGAGGTCCATGACGAGCTGGATGCCTCGTGGAGCGTGCCGAGTGGCAAAGTCGAGCGGTTCGAGGCGTTCCGGGCGCTCTCCGACGAGGCCAAGGCGGCCTGGCTCGCCTGGATCGTGGCGACGTCGTTGGAAGCCAAGGAGCTCTATGGCAGCCACAGGCAGAACCCGCTTCAGAACCGGCTCGCGACCATCCTCGAGGTCGACGTCGCCAGCTGGTGGCGGCCCACGTCGGAAAACTTCTTCGACCGTGTGTCGAAGGGGACGCTGCTCTCGCTCCTGGACGAGGTCGGCGGTCCCGCGCTGTCCGGTCGACATGCCAGCAGCAAGAAGCCCGAGATCTCGGCCTCGTGCGAAAAGCTGTTCGGGGGCAACGCGATCGTCGAGACCGAGGTCAAGGACGCGGCGCTCGCCTGGGTCCCGGCCGCGATGCGCTTCAACGACGTCGCGAGTAGCGACGAGGACGAGGACGGCGGTGACCTCGAAGACCTGATCGGTGGTGACGGCGAGGACGAGGACGAACTCGCCGCGCTGGTCGCCGGCGGTCCCGACGACGGCGATGCGCCGATCGGCGAGGATCGGCCGAGCCCCGACGAGGGTGACGGCGCCGGCATCGGCGACGATGTGGAGGAGCATCAGCTGCTCGCGGCCGAGTAGCTCGCCCCGGATCTGCTGGGCACCTCGCCGCCGGTGCGCTTCTCCGGAGCCGCCGGCGGCCTTCTTCCGTCACCCGCCGGGACGCCTGCCATGGATCACCTGCCCACGAACAGCCGCGAGATCGCGGCGACCATCACCGACACCATCATCGCCCGCCTAGACGCCGGAACGCTGCCGTGGCGCCGGGGTTGGTCATTGACCGGAGAGGGCGGCCGGCCGCTCCGCCACGAGGGGACGCCATACACCGGCATCAACACGCTCTGGTTATGGGCGACCGCCGAGGAGCGGGGCTACCGCAGCCGTTACTGGATGACGCGCCGCCAGGCCGAGGAGCTCGGCGGTCGCGTCAACCGAACCGCCCGCGCCTCCATCTCGGTCTATGCCTCCACCTTCCGCAAGGCGGGACAGCCCACGCTCTCCGGCGAGCCGGCTGCGGCGCTGATCCGCTTCCTGCGCTCCTACCTCGTGTTCAACGCCGACGAGATCGAGGACCTGCCGGCCTACTATTACGCTCGCGACGTGCCGCCGACACCGCTTGCCCTGTCCCAGCGTCAGAGCGCAATCGATGCCTTTTTCGCCGCGATTCCGGCGATCGTGCGTCATGGTGGTGACCAGGCCTACTTCAACCCGGGCAGCGACCATATCCAGCTGCCTCGCCCCGGCGCCTTCCGCTCGGCCGACGCCTATGCCTCCACCCGCGGCCACGAGACCATCCACTGGAGCGGTCACCGCACCCGGCTGGATCGCACGTTCGGCAAGCGCTTCGGCGACCAGGCCTATGCTATGGAGGAGCTGGTCGCCGAACTCGGCGCCGCGATGATCTGCGGCGAGCTCGGTCTGCCGACGGCCGTCCACGACAGCCACGCCAGCTACATCGACCACTGGCTCCGCATTCTGAAGGCGGAGAGGTCGGCGATCTTCGTCGCCGCCACCAAGGCCGAGCAGGCCGTCACTTTCCTCCGCACCTTCGCCACCTCGATTTCGATGGCGGCCTGACCCTCCAACCGGGAGACCTGTCATGGGTTGGCTCAGCATGCAACGCGGCCACATGGGTGGCCACGCGACCCCCAAGGCGTACCTCGACGCCCAATTCACCTACGACCGCAAGTATGACGATGGCAGCACCTATGCGATGCGCGTGCTGGAGAGCGCCTGCGTCGGCAACCGGGTCTGGTACGCCGCCACCCGCGTCGAGCGGAGCGGCCAGGAGCCCTATGTCATCGCGCTGGTGTGTCTCGTGCGCTGGACCCCCAACGCCAAGGATGGATTCCTGTTCGCCTACAAGGACATGGAGGAGTCCATGGGGCCTTGCGAGGCGGAATGCCCGGAGCGCATCCTCCGCCGGCTTACCCCGACCACCAACCGGCACGCGCTCGACTGGCGCGAGCGCTGCCGTGCGCGTCTTCGGCTGCGTTCCCGAAAGATCGAGGATGGCATGCGCATCCGGCTGGCGGCGCCGCTGACCTTCACCGATGGGTTCGTCGGCTCCGACTTCATCGTCGTGAAGAAGGGCGCCTCGCTCAGCTTCCGCCCCGTCGAGGGCCACGGCCGGTACGGCATCCGCAATTTTCGCACTCTCGCCTACGAGGTGGTGCCCCAGCTGAAAGTGCATCGCACCGTCTTCGCACCTCCGGCATGAAGGGTATTACCATGACCGAACCCCAGCGCCTCTCCCCGCTTCGGCGGATCCTCTGCAGCTACGATCACGCTGCTCGCCTCGCCGCCGCGATGGCGGACGGTGGGCTCGACGTCGCGATCGTCTCGACCCTTGACCCGCTCCAGCCCTGGCGTGTCGTGGAGCCCGTGAACGACGCGGCCGAGACGAGGATGCTCGAATGCGCCTGATCTGGCTCGCTCTCCTCCTGTCGTCGTGCCACGACGGCATCCCCGAGGCTTCGGCGACCGAACCGGTAACCGCAAAGGCCCACGCGATCGACGGCGATACCGTCGCGATCGACTATCGGCTGTTCGGCGCCGACGCGTTCGAGAAGCGCCAGCTCTGCCGGCGCAACGACGGCTGCTGGCCGTGCGGAAAGGCCGCGCAGGATTTCACATCACGCCTGCTCAAGAGACACGAGGTGACGATCCGCATCGTGGGCACCGCGAGCTACGGCCGTCCGGTCGCCACGATCGACATCGCCGGCGAGGACCTTGGCGAGGCCCTGATCGAGAACGGTCTCGCCGTCCCGACGCCCAGCTTCCTGAAAGCCGATCCGAGACGCACCAGCCTCTACGAGGCTGCCTATCAGCGCGCCATCGCCAGCCACGTCGGCGCCCACGCCGGCTACTTCCTCAACCCGGCCGACTGGCGGCATGGTCGCCGACTGGCTTGCGAAGGGAGCGTTGAGCTTATGGTCGGAAGCGTAGATTAGACTCGCGATAGTCTCGATTGGGATGGTGGAGCGAGAACGCTGTGGGCTTCCCGAAACTCATGTTTAGTGAGGAATTGGGAACGCCGAGACGATCCCTGATGTCGCAATGTGGGTGGTTGGCTGCCGTTCGAGCAGCCGCCACGCTATTGCTGGTTTGCGCCCCCTTGTCGCCGTTACCACGCAAATCTCGGTTCCCGATAACTGCCATTCGCTCAGATTTAAGCTACGGTGGCCGAATGGTGACGTGCTCCCCAAAGCTCTACCAGTCATAACTGGAGTCCGGGGTTGTCATGGTGCCCGTCAGGGCGGTGTTGCACAACCCGCCCGGCAGCATCGGCGGGCGTCAGCCCGCCTATTCCGCTATGCGGCCGCACATGATTGTAGTCGTCGCGCCAGAGCCGCAGCACCGAGCGGGCATGGCCGAGTGAGACGAACAGCGTCTCGTTGAGGCATTCGTCGCGTAGGCGGCCGTTGAAGCTCTCGACGGAGCCGTTCTGCTGCGGCCCTTCGACAAGCTCAGGAGAGCCTTGCCCGGCGCGATGTAGTGCCACTCGACAGGCCGCTCCTGCGTCCATCTCAGGATCGCCAGGCTGGTCAGCTCGGTGCCGTAGCACATTGGGAAGCGGCCCCTCGAAGGGGCGCACTGCCTTGATGAAGGCAAGGGCGCGTAGCGCCCGCAGGCTTCATCAAGGCGGTCATGATCGGCCCGCAGGTCTCTAAAGTGAAGTT
>NZ_JAAILI010000003.1 GCF_012650175.1 Sphingomonas sp. S2M10 | reverse complement strand
CGTCAGGCTCATAACCTGAAGGCCGCAGGTTCAAATCCTGCCCCCGCAACCACCGCTACAGAACGCCACACGCCGCCCTCACGGGCGGCGTTGTCGTTTCCGCCAACACGCAGTCACAGCCCATCATCCACCCATCGCCGTCCGGCCCTACAGCATGCGTGCCTGAAGACCACTTCGCTGGGCATCGCTTCAACGGCGGCCTCGCTTCGAACGGCGTCAACGATCCTCAGCGGTTCACATTGACGGCCTCCTGCAATGTGGACGGCATCTTGGCGTTGTTGCCGGACCCTCTCAACGCGGGCAATATGGCGATGTGACGATCAATCGGGCCGACCTTGCGGACTTCAGCTATTTCCTCGCGATCGCGCGCCACCGCAGCTTTCGGCGCGCGGGGCTTGAACTGGGCGTCAGCGCTTCGGCGCTAAGCCATGCGCTCAAAGGCCTGGAGGCACGGCTCGGCGTTCGCTTGCTCAATCGAACCAGCCGCAGCGTTACGCTGACGGCCGCGGGCGAGGAGCTGCGCTCGGCGATCGGCAGCCATTTCGAGGCGATCGCTTGCGCAGTGGACGTACTGAACCGCTACCGCGAGGATCCGACCGGCCGTATCCGGCTGAATGTTCTGGAACATGCAGCGACACTGTTGCTGGGGCCCGCCCTGCCAAGTTTCATCGCACGCTTTCCCGACATCGAGGTCGATATCGTCGTTAGCAACGACATGGTAGATGTAGTGGCTGCAGGTGCCGATGCCGGCATTCGCTACGGCGGTACCGTTCCCGAGGACATGGTCGCGCAGCGTTTGTCTCCGGACCTGCGCTGGGTCGCTACGAGTGCGCCGTCCTATTTCGAGCGGTTCGGGATACCGTTGCATCCGAATAATCTGCTGGCGCATAATTGCCTTCGCTTCCGTCTGGGCGATAATAGTCGCTACGCATGGGAGTTCGATCAGGACGACGAAAGCCTGGCGGTCGATGTGCCCGGCGCGATCACCGTCGACAACAGCGCTTTGGCGCTTGATCTGGCCCGGCGCGGCGCCGCCATTGCTTATGTCCCTGAGCCGCTCGCTTTGCCCTATGTGAACCGTGGCGAGCTGCAGATCGCACTCGCGGACTGGTCGTCAAGCGGCCCGGGCTTCCACATTTATTATCCTGGGCGGCGGCAGCTCCCAACAGCGCTCCGCCTTCTCATCGACCATCTCCGCGGAGGCAATTGGCAGTGATTGATCGTTGAGCGGTGCTCATCGGTTCATGAACCCGGCGCCGTCTACTTCCCGTTGCCGTCTCTCCTCATAATCAGCGTATCCGGAAGATGCCGGAGCATTGGTGAAGGCGAGACTGCAATGGCGATTAGCGTCAATCGAAAATACGTACCGACGCAGACGCCGCCGCGCGCAAGAAGCGGCGGGTGGGGCGCGGTGGCGGCGCTGACGCTGTGTGTGGCAACGCTTATCGCGTCGGAATTTTTGCCGGTTAGTATCCTCAGTCCGATTGCCGCCGACCTGCGGCTGACCGAGGGGGCGGCGGGCCAAGCGATTTCCGTATCCGGCCTGCTTGCGGTTCTGACGAGCCTGGCGATCACCCCGCTGACGCGCGGCCTTGATCGACGGATACTTCTGCTGGCATTGGCAGCGCTGATGCTCGTGTCGGGTGCAATGGTGGCGCTCGCACCGACCTATGCGATCCTGATGGCGGGCCGCGCGCTGCTCGGCATCGTCATCGGCGGTTTCTGGTCGATGTCGGCAGTGACCGTGATGCGCCTGCTTCCCGAAGATCAGGTGCCTAAAGGCCTTGCGATGCTAAACGGCGGCAATGCGCTGGCGACCACCATCGCGGCCCCGCTTGGTAGCTTTCTCGGCCAGTATATCGGCTGGCGCGGGGCGTTCTTCCTTGTGGTTCCGCTGGCAGCCATTACCTTCATTTGGCTTTGGCGTAGCCTCCCGGGAATGCCGTCGCCTCGGGACGCTCGTGCCGCCAACGGGCTGGCCCTTTTGCGGCGGGCCGAAGCGCGCATTGGCATGTGTGCGGTGGCGTTGCTGTTCATGGGCCAATTCGCTCTCTTCACTTATCTTCGCCCGTTCCTTGAAGGCGTGACGCAGCTCAGCGTTTCGCTGCTCTCGCTGGTCCTGTTGCTCATGGGCGGCACGGGCCTTCTCGGCACCTGGCTGATCGGTCGTGCCATTTCGCAAAGCCTGGCCGCTACGCTTATCGTGGCGCCGTTGTTGATGGCGGCGATCGCCGTTGGCCTGGTCGCCCTGGGTACGAAGCCGCTGCCGACGGCTGCGCTGCTGGCGGGGTGGGGCCTGATTGGGACAGCGGTTCCCGTAGCGTGGTGGACCTGGCTGAGCCGGACGTTGCCCGACGACGCCGAGGCAGGCGGAGGCCTGATGGTCGCGGCCGTGCAACTGGCGATCACGGTTGGCGCGGCCGGCGGCGGACTGTTGTTCGATGCGGCGGGCCATCGGGCGAGCTTCCTGGCCAGCGCCGTCCTGCTTTGCGGCTCCGCGCTGCTCGGTGCAATCAGCCGCCGTCGCGCGAGCCCTTCGTTTTCATGATGTACCGGATCCGGAGAATCCAGATGATCATGCGATTTCAAGATGAGCGCACGGGCCGGCTGAGTCGACGCGGCCTCCTTCAGCTGAGTGGCGCGGCCGTCGCCGCAACCGCGCTGGCGATCTGCGGCCCGTTCGGCGCGGTGAAGGAGCAGTCATCCGGGCTCTACGCCCAAACGATGGCCGAGCGCGGCTTCGTCGCGATCGCATTCGATCCGTCCTACACCGGCGAGAGCGGCGGCGAGCCGCGCAATCTGGCCTCGCCCGACATCAACACCGAAGATCTCAGCGCCTCCGTCGATTATCTCGGCCTGGAGTCCTTTGTGGATCGCGAGCGCATCGGCGTGATCGGCATCTGCGGCTGGGGCGCCATGGCATTGAACGCAGTCGCCGTCGACAAGCGCGTACGAGCGGTCGTTGCGGTCACGATGTATGACATGACCCGCGGGATGTCCAAGGGCTATAACGACACCGTCACGCTCGAGGAGCGGACGAAGACTCTCGAGCAGTTGAGCCGTCAGCGCTGGCGGGATGCCGAGCAGGGCAGCCCTGCCTTCGCCGCCGCCGCCGAGCCGAAGGAACTGATGATCATTCCTGGCACGAACCAAGTCGATCTTTACGACCGCAAGGAAAGAATCCCGTTCGACAGCATCGCCAGCTTCTTCGATCGGACCCTCTAGCCCATGCACATGGGATTCATTCTGGTCACCGCGACCCTTGCATGCGTTTGGCTGCCGGAGGCGGTGGACGCGCAGGCGCGGCAGCATTCTTCACGACAAGGAGCTCCTCGCATGGAAATCGATCGCAAATCAGACCTGAAAACCCTTGATGGACCGGCGGAGTACTTCACGGGCAAGGCAATGATCACCGGCCAGTTCCAGCGGCCCGAGCCATCGCGCGTCAGCGGTGCCATCGTGCATTTCGAGCCCGGTGCGCGAACGGCCTGGCACACGCACCCGGCGGGACAGACGCTGATCGTCACCGACGGTATCGGCTGGACGCAAATCGAGGGTGGACCCAAGCTGGAGTTCCACGCGGGCGACATCCTGTGGTGCCCCGCGGATCACAAGCATTGGCACGGCGCCACTTCCGATCACGCAATGACGCACATCGCCATTCAGGAAACGGTGGATGGCACGCCTGTCACCTGGCTGGAGAAAGTGACCGACGAGCAATATCTCGCCCCGCTGGGCGAGCCGTCGGTGCGCCCGGCGGGCAGGCTCTAGCGGTTCAACGACGATACTTGAACTGTAGCCAAGCGTTGGCCCGCGCAGCCGCCGGGTTGCTCCCGCTGGAGCATGTGCAAATCACATGTGAACGGCCGACGGCATCGACGATGCGCTTACGAATATCCAGAGTGTCTGCACCTTGGGTGAGGACACTCTGGAGGATGGCCCGCTATCCGGACGTATGTCCAAGATACTTCGCTATCCGGTCGACCATCGCTTCGGGTATACGCCGCGCGATTACCGGCATCGTCGCCTGCGATTGGCGGGCATCCACCTTCTTGCCGTCGCCGCGCATCTGCCGAATCCGTGCAGCCAGATAGGCGGGCTTCTGCCCAGCAAGGGCAGGATAGGGCTTGCCCGGTGCATGGCAGCTCGAACAGGCAGGTAGCTGGCGATCGGGGAGGCCTCGCGTAACGATGCGCTCGGCTTCCGCGTCGTGGCGGCCATTCGGCGCTTCCTCGAGTCCCGGCAACGCGGCGAACCGCGCAGCCAACGCAGCCACATCGGCGTCGTTGAGCAACGCGGCGGCATTGGCCATCACGCCGCTCGACCGGCGCCCGTCGCGATAGGCGCGCAGCGCCGTCTCGAGATAGGCGGGGTGCTGTCCGCCCAGGACCGGGATGTCGCCCTGACCACGCCCGCGCCCATCGGCGCCGTGGCAGCCGGCACAGGCCTCGAACCGCGGCGCCCCCGCAATGCCCGCTACGCCGCCGGTTAGCCGGGCATAGTCGGCCGGCGTCATCGTCGGCAGGCGGCGGACGAAGGCGACCATGCGGCGGATCTCGTCGGGGCGATCGCGCGCCGGCCAGGCCGGCATGCCGCTGAACTTCACGCCGTGATCGATGATCCAGTAGAGCTCGCGGTCGCTCCATTCGGACGCGGTGCGGGCGAGGTCCGGTGCCGGCGGCGTTGCCGCCTGGAACACCGCGCGCGGCCGCATTCCCGGCGCGCCATGGCAGGCGGCACAACTTGCGGCGAAATGACCGGCGGCGCTCACCAGCCCTTGCGGATCGGCCGCCGCCCGGGGACTCTCCAGCGCGCTGCGCGTGCCCACCGAATTGCGCATCACCCAGTGCAGGAACCAGTTGGTGATCGGCCAATGCCCGCTGGAGGCAGCGACGTTGATTGCACCCGACCAGCCGACCGCCAGCGCCAGTGCGACGATGCCGGCGAGCGCCAGCGCCGCGCGCTTCCAGGTAATCCGGATCGTCATGCCCGCGCCTCCTGCCGCAGCAGCGTGCCGAGCAGCCCCAGCCCGCCGAGAAAATAGGCCGCGCCGCCCACCAGCAGCATCACCACGCCGGACAATTGCTGGTCGGCGAGCGGCGCGAGCCCCCACGGCGTCTGATGCATCATCGCCGGATAGAGAGGGCGCGGCGCCAGCCCGATCAGCGCGCCGAGCAGGGTCATGTGCATCGAGGTCAGCAGCAGCGCGCCGACGCCCATCGCCCGCGCGCCCGGCGCCAGCACCGCGCTCCACAACAGCACCCCGGCGGCGAGGAAACTCGCCTGTTCGAGCGCGAGCAGCAGCGGCGCATGCGCGGCGGCGGCCCGCAGCACGGGCAGGTGCCAGCTCCACACCACGCCGAGTTCCACCACGCTCATCGCCAGCGGCGTCACGATGTGCGGCAGCCGCTGCGCCGGATCGGCTCGCGTTCCGGCGATGCCGACCGCGATGCACGGGGCCGCCACCGCCACCGCCAGCATGTGCGCGGCCATGTGCCCGGTCATGCCCAGCCCCGCCACCGCCCAGCCGCCGGCGAGCAGCGCGACCCCCAGCGCGAATACCGCGCGCCTCACCGGCAGTCCCGCAGGTACAATACCGGCAGCGCGGTGAACACCACGCCCACCAGGCTCAGCGCGGCGAGCAGCACGGTTGCATAGGCGAGGAAGCGCAGCCGATCGCTGTCGGTGCCGGCCTCGTGCGGCGGATGGTCGCCCGGCGTGCGCGTCTGCACCCAGGCGATCCAGCCCGAAGCGAGGATCACCAGCAATGCGATCGCCGTGCTGCCCCAGAAGATCGCCGGTGAGTCTGCATAGCGCCCCGTCTTGGCGCAGCGCACCGCCGCCCACAGATAGGAAAACAGGAAGTGCACGGCCCAGCCGGTCGGCGGGACGATCAGCGTCCACAAGGTGACGCGCAGCGCGCGGAACCGCCGGTGCAGCCGCCGGATCATGCCACCTCCGGGAACAGGCCCAGCGTCGCCCAGGTGACGAGCGCGGTGAACAGCAGGAAATGCTGGTAGAGCGTGACGTTGCGGATATCGGCGTCGTAGACCGGCGTCGCCCGTCCCGCCAGGCTGCGGGCCAGCGCATAGAGCTGGCCGATCACGCCCACCGCCGCATGGGCGACGGTCCAGCCGGTGAGCGTCCAGACGATGGCGGGGTAGCTGTGCAGCGTCGGGTCGAGCCCGGAATGCCAGGGCCCGGCCAGCCCGGCGGGAATGGCCGCCAGCCCGGCGATCGCGCCGGCGCCGAGCAGCAGCCGCGCCGCGCGCACCGCGCCCCGCGTGTTGCTTTCCCGTGCCGCCAGCGTCGCCGCCCAGCTCAGCACCATCAGCGCCAGCGCTGCCATCGGCCAGAACAGGCCCGGCCCTGCCATGCCCAGCGGCGGAAATTGCGGGTGGACGGTCCAGAAGAAATAATAGCCGAAGACGAGTCCCGAAAAGGCGGTGGCGTCGGCCATCATGGTGATGAACATCGCCCACCAGCCCGGCGCCAGCGGCCCGGAGACATAGAGCGGCAGTTCGATGCCATGGCCGATCGGCTTGCACGGCTTTTCGGGGATTTCGGCGGTGTGCCACAGCCAGAACAGCACCATCCCCAGCGTGACCACGCCGGCCGCCAGCGCGGCCCAATAGAGATGATAGGTGGTGAGGATGAACACCGCGCCCAGCGCCGCCGCGGTCGCCATCGGCACGAAGGAGGGTGTCGCCAGCCGGATCACCGCGATCGGCCGCGCATCGAGCACCGAGGTGATCAGCGATTCCCGCCGCCCTTCCTCGGCATCGGGCAGGAAGAAGCGGCCTTCGTCCACCTTCTTCACGAAGTCGGGCTGGTCCCAGATCGGATAGCGCGTCTCGATCAGCGGGATCGATCGGATGCCCCAATGCTCGCCCTTGGGCGTCGCCAGCCATTCGAGCGTGCCGGCGTTCCACGGGTTGCGCGGGCCCAGCGGTCGCCAGGGGGAGCGCAGCAGGTCGATCACGATCAGCAGCACGCCGAAGGCAAACAGGAAGCTGCCGATCGTCGAGGCGAGGTTGAGCCCGCCCAGTCCCAGCTCGGCCGGATAGGTGAACACGCGGCGCGGCATCCCCATGAGCCCGGAAAGATGCATGGGGAAGAAGGTGAGGTTGGCGCCGGCGAACAGAATCCAGAAGGCGGTGCGGCCGATCCGGTCGCTCAGCCGCTTCCCCGTCACCAGCGGCCAGTAATAATAGAGGCCGGCGAACAGCGGCATCAGCGTGCCGCCGATCAGCACGTAATGCAGGTGCGCGACGATGAAATAGGTGTCGTGTGCCTGCCAGTCGAACGGCACGACCGCCACCATCACGCCGGTCAGCCCGCCGATCACGAAGATGGCGAGGCTGCCGGTCGCGTAGAGCAAGGGCGTCGAGAAGATCACCCGTCCCGCCGCCAGCGTGGCGATGAAGGCGAAGATCTGGATGCCGGTGGGGATCACCACCGCCTGGCTCGCCGCCGAGAAGAAGGCCAGGCTGATCTTGGGCAGCCCGGTCGCGAACATGTGGTGCACCCACAGCCCGAAGCTGAGGAAGGCAGTGCCCACCGCCGCCAGCACGATATAGGGATAGCCGAGCAGATGCCGCTGGGCGAAAGTGGGGATCAGCATCGCGAACAGCGCGATCGAGGGCAGAAAGATCACATAGACTTCCGGGTGCCCGAAGATCCAGAACAGGTGCTGCCACAGCAGCGGGTCCCCACCCCGGCTGGCGTCGAAGAACGGCCAGCCGAGCAGCCGCTCCATCTCGAACAGCAGGTCGCCCGCGATCAGCGGGGGAAAGGCGAACAGGATCATCACTGCGACGACGAGGATGTACCAGGCATAGAGCGGCATCAGGTTCAGCCGCATGCCGGGCGGGCGGCACTTGAGCACGCCGACGATCAGTTCCACCGCCGCGGCGACCGACGAGACTTCGATGAACGACAGCCCCAGCATCCAGATATCGGCGCCGAGGCCCGAGAGATCGGTGCGGGTGGTGAGCGGCGGGTACATGAACCAGCCGCCATCGGGGGCGGCGTTGAAGAAGATCGAGCCGAGCACGAACACCCCGCCGATCAGGAAGCTCCAATAGCCGAAGGCGGAAAGCCGCGGGAAGGGCAGGTCGCGCGCGCCGAGCAGCTGGGGCAGCAGGATGATCGAGACCGCCTCGAACATCGGCACCGCGAACAGGAACATCATCGCCGAGCCGTGCAGCGTGAACAGCTGGTTGAAGGTGTTGGCGGAGACCAGGTCGTTCTCCGGCACCGCCAGCTGGGTGCGCATGATCAGCGCCAGCACGCCCGCGAAGAGCATGAAGGCGAAGGCCGTCACCGTATACCAGGGGCCGACCGAGTCGTTGTTGGTGTCGCTCCAGCGCAGGAAAATGCCCTTGGGCGGCGCCCAGACGGCGCGCAGCCGTTCCTCCTGTGCCCGGCGCAGTTCGGGATCGTCTTGCGCGTGCAGGCTCATTGCAAGCTTCCCAGATAGCGCGCGATCGCGCGGGCTTCGGTTTCGGCCAGCTGCGGATAGGCTGGCATCCGTGCGCCCGGCTTCACGGCAGCGGGTGCGCGCAGGAAGCGCAGGCGCGCAGCTTCGGTGTTGGCAAGCGTGCCCGCGCCGATCGTGGCGCGCGCCGCGAGATGGGTGAAGTCCGGCCCGATCGTGCCGGTCGCAGCAGTGCCGCGGACCGCGTGGCAGCCGCCACATCCGTGCCGGAGGAACAGCGCCGCGCCTGCATCGGCGCGCGCCAGCGCCGGACGTCGCTGCGCCGCCAGCCAGCGGTCGAAGTCGGCGGCCGGCATCGCGACGACGTCGAACGCCATCAGCGCGTGCGACAGCCCGCAAAATTCGGTGCATTGCCCCCGGAAGCGCCCTGGTCGGGTGGCGCGCACAGGCAATTCGTTGGTGCGGCCGGGGATCATGTCCATCTTGCCGGCCAGGCCGGGGATCCAGAAGCTGTGGACGACGTCGCTACCCGACAGCCGGAACAGCACCGTGCGCCCCACCGGGATGCGGATCTCGTTGGCACTCACCACCGCCGTTCCCTCGGCCGGACGATAGGCGACGCGCCACCAGAATTGCTCGCCGGCCACATCGATGCGCAGGTCCGCCGGGGCCACGGCGCGCGGGCGCATATAAGGCAGGCTGAAGGCGAGCAGCGCGGCAAGCACCAGCGCCGGGATCAGTCCGCCGGCGATCAGGATCAGCCGCTCGCCGCCGCGCAGGCTCAATGCCCCCGGCCGGGCGCGTACGGCCCAAGCCATCAGGCCCGCGACGCCGGCGGCGACGAGCAGGCCGCCCGCCACCATCACCAGCGTGACATGGTTGATGCCCGCTGCTTCCTCACCGAACGATGCGAACACCGATTGATGACGGTTGCAGCCTCCCATCGCCATCGCCCAAAGGACGATCGCCAGCCTTCCTCGCCTGCTGGTCCCGGCTTGCATGCCGGCGACCTAACCCACGGGTCCCCGGCACGTCCATCGATTGCCTGGGAGCATCTTGTAATTTATTGTTGCCGCCGTCTGCCACGGGGCGTCGGCACGGACGTTGGCAGCGCGTCGATCTGCGGACCGAGGGCGTCGAGCCCTGCCGCGCATCGTCCGGTTCCGCGAACCATCGCCGGGGCCGATGTCAGAGATTCTTCAGCTCGAGCGCCGCAAGTCCGGATCGGAGCGGGTTGAGGGATCGCATTTGGAGCAGCAACAAGCGCTGGCGCCCAAGTGGCGAAGGGCGACGGCCGACCTTCAGGGCAAACCTGTGCGGCGGTAGCCGGCAAGCTCGCCGTTGACGCTTCCGTCGTGCAGGCTCGGGGTTTCCCTAGTCCAGCCCCGGCCGGCGCTGCGTATGTCACAAGAACGTCCTGAAGGGTGCTTTACAATCCCGCAACAATCTGAGTCGATGCGAGTGGATATGCCTGGTCCCAATAGGATCAACGTTCTCGGCCTGATTTGCTCTTGTGTGAGCCAAGCGGTGCTGTTGGGTGGCATCCTTGTCGGCTTGCTGGACTTCCACCACCACATCCTCGGGACCCGCGCTGCCAGTCGGCCGCCCCTTGTCGTGGAACTCATTCCGCTGGACGAGGGCCTGGCGGGGCGATCGCATCCCAAGCTGCAGCGCATGCCGTTGAAGCCGCTCGCCGGTACGCCTGCACGCGCCACACCCGTGGCCGCGTCCGCACCGCCGGAGCGCATCGCGCCAATGCCGGCGCGCGACGGGGGAGCGGTCGTGTCGCCCGTCGATTTCGCCCCGTCGGCGGCCGAAAGCGGAGCCCGCACGTCCGACCTCAGCACCTATCAGCACCGCCTCTACGAAGCGATCTCGCGCGGCAGCCGCTATCCCGCCGAGGCACGCCGTGCGCATCTGGCCGGGGTGACCACGCTTGCCTTCACTGTCGATCGTGCGGGCGGCGTCATCCAGTCGTGGATTCACAAGAGTTCGGGATCCGACCTGCTGGACAATGCCGCGCTGGAAGCACTCGAGCGCGCGCGACCGCTGCCGCCAATTCCCGCCAGCCTGCCGGCCCGTATCGACTTCGTCATCGAACTCGACCTTTCCACTCTGCAGCAAGCTGCAGTCCAGACCCTCGGTTGAGGAGAGGTCGCATTCGCATCGTGGGGGCCGCTTTCGGCGCGATCGGCGTGCAATCGTGAGCGTATCCGCGCGGGATGCGTTGATTGCGCTGCTCGTCGCGGAATATGGCGAGTTGCGGCGAAGGCTCACGTCCCGGCTGGGATCGGCCGACGCTGCGAACGAGGCATTGCAGGATACCTATGTCCGCCTCCGCCGGGCCGAGGAACTGGCCGAGGTCCGCAACCCCCGATCCTATCTGCTACGCATGGCGATGAATATCGGCATCAACCGGTTCCGCTCGGAAGCGCGCCATCTCTCCGCTGCGGATGTAGCCGAATTGGTCGAACTGCCGGACGATTCGCCCGATCCCGAGCAGATCATCGGCGCGCGCGCCGATTTGAAGCTGGTGGAACAGGCACTGGAAGGACTGCCCGAACGGCGCCGCGCGATGTTTCGCGGGTTCTGGGTCGAAAATGCCGGATACAGGGATATCGCGTTGCAATTCAATGTGTCGGAACGGACCGTTCGCAACGAAATACTGTTGGCTACCCGATATTTACACAAGGTCACAGATGAAATTTTCGTTGATCGCTTGCAAAAAAGCGCGTCCCAGCCTGTCCCGTCTGTAGAGGCGAACGAGCAATGAAGGCGCGGCGCCTTCATGCAAGAGCGAGCGGATGGTTGCCGGAAATGACGCAAGGGCGCGGTTGGACAGATACGGATGCGTCGCGCCTGCGGCTAGAGGCGCTGGAGCATCTGAATCGCCTTCTGTCCGGCGAAGCGACCGATCGTGATGCCGCTGCGCTGATCGCCTGGCGGGCGGAAAGTCGCGCGCATGAAGAGGCATTCCGCGCCGCCGTGCGCTTGCGCAGCCTCGTGCAACAGGTGGAGACGCGGCCGCAGAGCGAGGGGCCGACAGCCGATCCGATCGAGCGTGCCGACGCCGTCATCCTACCCTTTGCCCCCCGGACCCGTCCGCCCGTGCTGAATCGCCGCGGGCTCATCGGCGGTGCGCTTGCCGCCTCGCTCGCGGGCGGTGCGTTGGTCACCGGCCGGCTGCTGGATTGGGTGCCAAGCCCGGGCGAAGCCATGGCGGCCTATCGTACTGGGCCCGGCGAGCGACGCACCATTGCGCTCGACGGGGGCGCTGTCGCGGAACTCAACACGCGGACCAGCATCGACCTGCATAGCGGCATGGCGATGCCTGCCATAGACCTGATCGCAGGTGAAGCGCTGCTGACCAGCGGACGGGGGCGTGCAGCGCTGGTCGCTGGGCCCGGCAGCAGCGTCGTTCGGGGCGGTCGCCTGAATGCACGCCGAGAGGGCGAGCAGGTGTGCATCACCTGCCTGGCCGGCATGGTGGAGATCGCCTGGCGGGAGCAGGGGCGCATCCTGCGGCCCGCCCAGGAACTGCGCTACGACAACGATGCGATCGGCGCGGTGATATCGGGGGTCGACGCCATGGTGCGGACGGCCTGGCAGGCAGGGACGCTGATTTTCCGGAACATGCCGCTGCGCGACGTGGTCCACGAGATCAACCGCTATCGCCCCGGGAAGATATTTGTCGCCGACGCGGCGCTCGCCGCGCGCCGGCTGAGCGGAACCTTCCGCACCGACGATCTGGACGATTTCTTCAATCAGGCGCGCCTTGCGCTGGATGTCCGGGTAACCCGATTGCCTGGCAACGTCGTGATACTGGGATGAAATTTTGCCCCGCTGGCGGTCTCGTCAGCCCTATGTCATAGATTCGAAACAAAAATTTTTTGCACAAAATTGATCCTGCAGCTGTCTGTCCTTTTGGGGAGCATTTGGGGGATTGCGCATGCTTGGCAGCCATGCCGCGCACGGCGAAATTGCGGAGGTGGATCGGCAAGCCAGTATGGCGGGGGAGGTCGACGACATCGTCGATTTCCCCAGGCTGAGCGGGTGCGCATCGGGGGCGGACCTACATGGCTGGCTGTTGCGGTTCTCCCGCAGCCTAGGTTTTTTCGGCGGCCGCTACACCCAGTTCGGCCGGCCGGGATGGGGGCTGGGAGACAAGGAACCCGGCCGGCCGATCCGTCACCTCTCCACCTCGGGCGATGCCGATCGGGAGGACGAGGCCTGGATTCTGGGCGACCCGTCGCTGGCGCGGATTCGCGGCACCTATGCGCCATTCTGCTGGTCGACGCGCGCAGAGCCGCGGTTCAATGCCCGGCAAAACGCGTGGCTGGAGGAGGAGCGGGCACGTGGCGTCTGCGCCGGTTTGGCAATCCCGGTGCAGGATAGTGGTGGGTGCCCCGCCCATATGAGTCTGTTCGGCCGCGACGTCGAATCGGTCCAGTTGCTGATTGCACGGCGGGCGCCCGAACTGGCGTTCGCTGCCGGCCAGTTCCATGCGCTCGCCAAGACGCTGCTGCCGGTTGCAGCCTGGGTCGATCCGGGCCCGAGACTGTCGAACCGCGAAGTCGAATGCCTCAAGCTGGCGGCGCTGGGCCAGACCGTCGATGAAAGCGGACACACGCTCGGCATTTCGGGGCGAACGGTGGAGTTTCACCTGCGCAACGCCCTCGAGAAGCTCGGCGCGCCGACCAAGTTGCGGGCCGTGGTTCTCGCCTTCGGGGTCGGCCTGGCCACGCTCTGATCGGCGACGCCTGTAGCGCGCGCTCCGGGCTGAAAGCCGTCGGTGTTCTGCCTGCGCCGATCCCACCTCGTCGGCCGGGGACCTGCCCTAGCGCGAATCGCCGCCTGACACGCCTCCGCCCTGTCCGCGCAAGACGATCAGCAGAGGCTGCGCCAATGCCTCCGGCGGTGGCGGTACCGCGCGGCCCTGCAGTGTATCCACAATCAACCGGTCGCGGCCGGCATGGCCGCTGCCGTGCCGGATCTTGACGTCGGTGACACGCCCGCCGTCGCTCAAGCGCAGGGCGAGCGTGACCGCGAACCGCACGCGTGCCGTGCGGGGATCATCGCGAAGGCAGGATTGCAGTGCGCGCTCCAGCATGCTGTAATAGGCGAGGCGATCGACACCGTTGAGCCGGACCGCCCGAATCTTTTCACGGACGACCACGCGCCCGAGCGGTACCACCGGGCTGACGGCGCTGCGTTCCGGCGTCGTGATCACGGCGGCGCTGGCGCTGCTGTAGCTTGCGATCAGACCGGTCCCGCGCAGCATCAGCGCCAGCGCTTCCCGAGGGGCGTATCGCCCTTTGAGGCGGCTGGAGTGACGCCCGCTGGTAAGGCTGCTGTCGTAGAGCAGCTGCACGCCGGTGCGGCGGAAATACAGCGTCAGCGCCATGTCGAGCGGCTGTGCGGGAATGTCGAAATCCATGCGCTGCTCGGGCATGGCCCGCTGTGCCTTTGCCGGCGTGAGCTCGCTCCAGGCCAGGCCCGAAGCGGCCAGGATCGTAAGCCGAGCAAGCGACCAGACAGAGGAAGCGACCATGGAAGACAGCATAAGGCGGACCATTCGCACTTGCGAGCGCGCTGTGGTCGGACGCCGTCCCGCCGCACGCCGTCCGCGCCCGACGGCCTTGAGCATCGGTGCGCCCGATATGGCGATCCTCCTGCGGTCATCATGTCCAGGGCAGGGGAGGGGCCGCTATCTGCTCCGATTTGGATGCTATGCGCAGCGATGTGCAAAATGGACAGGGCGTAGATCTTGTCCGGGAGCCCATAATACCGGGGGGTGGCTTGCAAGTATATAAGCGGACGCATGAAAATCGTATCGATGCCCGCAATCGCTGAAATCATTTTGTAACAAATTTTTTTTGCCAAAATCGTCGGTCGAACCTGTCTCTCTTCCAGCAAGTGCGTTCACGTGGGGGAAGAGACACATGGTCGGTAGCGGCGCGTTTTCGCGTGAGCGTAGGCGTTTGCCCAGGGCTGCGGCCCGGTTGGGTGTTCGCCCGGCGCGCGCCAGCGTGCTGCTGTTCGCGAGCGTGGCCGTTGTTCCGCAGTGCGCTGTTGCCCAGCAGGCATCGCCCGCTTCCGCGGATGCGCCAGCGCAGGAGGTGGCGCCACAGGCCGCGCCAGCGTCGTTCCTTATCGCTGCAATCGACGTCTCCGGGGCGACCAAGCTCAGCGCGGCGGAGATCGAAACGCTGATCTATCCCTTTCTCGGGCCGGATCGCACCAATACGGACGTGATCGCCGCGCAAAAGGCGTTGCAAGCGGCCTATGCCGCGAAAGGCTATGAGGCTGTCGACGTCGAGATCCCGGTCCAGCCGAACGACATGTTCAGCCAGGGCATCGTGCAGCTCGCGGTGCACGAGGCGCCGCTCGGCAAGGTCGAGGTGGTCGACGCAAGGCATCATGCAGCGGAAACCGCGCGGGCGCAGGTGCCTTCGCTGGTGGCGGGGCAGCCCATCAACATCGCGGCCCTCCAGCGCGACGTCGCCGAGGCCAACCGCTTTCCGGACCGGCAGATCAGCCCCAAGTTCAAGCCGGGCGCGGTGCCGGGCACGGTGGATGTCGATCTTCAGGTGGAGGATCGCACCCCCTTCCACGCCAGCATCGATCTCAACAACGACAACAGCCCGAACACGCGGCCGCTGCGGCTGACCGGCACCGCCCGCTACACCAACCTGTGGGGGGCGGGCCACACCCTCACCGTCACGGGGTCGTTCGCGCCGCAAAACCGGAAGCAGAGCGCCGTGGTGTCCGGTTCGTACAGTGCGCCGCTGATCGGGACGCCCTGGTCGATTTTGGTCTTCGGCTATCGTTCGAACAGCAACGTCGCGGCGCTGGGCGGCACCAATGTGCTCGGCAACGGCTATCAGATCGGCTTGCGCGCGACCTACAAGCTGCCCGGAGACAAACTCTATCAGCAGCTGAGCTTCGGACCCGACTTCAAATCGTTCAAGGAAAGCATATCGCTGCTGGGCCAGCCGTTGCAGCCGACAAGAATCCGCTACGTGCCGCTGGTCGCCGAATATTCCGCCAGCGGCGTGGGCGAACGCTCGAACTTTGGCCTGACCCTCGGCGCGACCGGCGGTCTGCGCGTGGTCAAGCGCGACGATTGCTTCGAGAGCAACTTCACCGGAGCACCGCCCCCGGACGTGCTCACCTGCCCGCTGGGCAATGGGACCGGCATCGTCGCCGACCAGTTCACCGGCCGCGCGATCGATGCGAGCGAGAACTTCGTCCATCTCAATCTGGACTTCAACTACACCCGCAGCCTGGTCCGGGACCTGCAGGTCGCGCTGCGCCTTTCCGGGCAACTCGCGGATTCGAGCCTCGTCACCAACGAGCAATTCTCGCTGGGCGGCCTCTCCAACGTTCGGGGCTATTATCTCTCCGAGGCCGTGGGCGATGACGGCGTGAACGGCTCGATCGAGCTGCGGACACCCGATTGGGGACCTGCGATCGGCGGCTTCGTCGATAGCGTGCGGCTCTTCGGCTTTGTTGACGGCGGCTATGCCCGGGTCCGCAAGCCGGCGGCGGGGCAGCAGCGTTCGTTCCGCCTGGTCGGTACCGGCGGCGGTATCCGGCTTCAGATCTTCCGATTGGTCACCGGCGAGCTGGTGGTGGGCGTGCCGCTGCGGCGCGGCCCGATCAGCGACCGCGGCGACCCGCGTACCGTGTTCTCGCTCAAGGGCGAATTCTGACAACCGACAGGAAATGGGGGGCCAAGGTGGGCCGATTTCTTCTAGCATGGTTGATCGCGCTGCTTGCGGTCTCGTCTCCGGCGCACGCCCAGACCAGCACGGGCTGGTGGGACAAGGCCTGGCCCTATCGGCGGGCGGTGACCATCGACACCTCGTCCGGCGGCGCGAACGTCAGCGGGGCGATCGGCCGCACGGTGCTGCTCGTGCGACTGCACAACGGCAATTTCAGCTTTTCGGACGCGCTGGAAAACGGGGCCGATCTGCGCGTGATAGATGCCGATGGCAAGACGCCGCTCCCATTCCATATCGAGCGCTACGACGCGACGAACACCATGGCGCTGCTGTGGGTGTCGGTGCCTAGCCTCGCGGGCGGTGAAAAGCGCACGATCTGGCTCTACTTCGGCAACAAGAATGCGCCGGCTGGCGGCAACATCGCCCGCACCTATGATGCGGACACGGTAGCCGCCTATCACTTCAGCGAAGCCGCCGGGAAGCCGGTAGCCGATCTGACCGCCAACGCCAACAACGCCCAGAACGCGGCGCCGGCGATCGACGAGAGCGGCGTGATCGCGCGCGCCGCGCGCTTTCCCGGCAGCGGCGAGCTGGTGATCCCGGCGACGCCGTCGCTGGCAATGCCCGCCGCCGCGCCGTTCACGCTGCAGACCTGGGTGAAGCTGGACCAGCTCGCCGGCGAACAGGCGGTGTTCAGCCGCGGCGCGCTGGTGATCGGCGCGGCCAATGGCGTGCCGTTCGCCCTGATCGGCGGGCAGCGCATCCAGGCGGCCGCGCCGCTGAAGCAGGGCGAATGGGCGCACCTCGCCTTCGTCGCCGACGCCTCCGGTGCACGGCTCTACGTCAACGGCGTCGAGGCGGGCGCGGCGGCCGGCGCCTTGCCGGCGCTCGACGGCCCGATCACGCTCGGCGGCGGGGCTGGGCGTGCCTTCACCGGCGAGATCGACGAGGTTCGACTGTCGAAGGTTGCACGTCCGGCGGCGATGATCGCGGTCGAGGCGCAGGCGGAGGGCCCCGGCAACAAGCTGGTGCTGGTCGCCGATACGGCCGAGCGGCAGAGCGCGGGCGGCAGCACCTTCTTCTATGTGCTCGGGAAGGTGGAGGCGATCGACGCCTTCATCATCGGGCTGTGCCTCTTCATCCTCGTGCTGGCGATCGGCGTCATGGTCGCCAAGGCGCGCTATCTCGGCCAGGTCCGCCGCGGCAATGCCGCATTTCTCAAGCGCTTTCGTGCACTCCACGAACAACTGCGCAGCATGAAGACGGTGGAAGGGATCGGCCCGCGCGAGCAGGCTGTGATCGACCGTGCGCCGCTCGCCCATCTGTATGAAACCGGCATCGAGGAGCTGGAACTGCGCCGCAAGGCGCGCGGCAGCGCGCGCTTCTCGGCGGAGAGCGTCGAGGCGATGCGCGCGGCGGTGGATGCCGTGGTCGTCGAGGAGCAGCAGAAGTTCGACAGCTGGATGGTGCTGCTCACCATCGCGATCTCGGGCGGGCCGTTCATTGGCCTGCTCGGCACCGTGCTCGGCGTGATGAACACCTTTGCCGGCGTGGCGCAGGCGGGCGACGTCAATGTCAACGCGATCGCGCCCGGCATCGCGGCGGCGCTGATGGCGACGATCGCCGGCCTCGCCTGCGCGATCCCGTCGCTGTTCGGGTACAATTACCTGAACACCCAAATCAGCGCGCTCTCGGACGAGATGCGCGTCTTCGTCGACCGGCTGATCGCCCGCCTCGCCGAAATGCAGAGCGACGGCCCCGCGCCGGTGACGGCGATGGCAGCGGAATAAGCCGAACGAGGGGAGACGCATCATGCAGGTTCAGCGCGGCCGCAAGGCCTATGACGACATCAACATCACGCCGATGCTCGACCTCGCCTATGTGCTGCTGGTCATCTTCATCCTGATGGCCACGGCCTCGGTGCAGGGGATCAAGGTCGACCTGCCCAAGGCGACCGCCGCGCAGAGCCTGGTGCAGCCGAAGACGATCGCGATCACCGTCACCAATGACGGCCAGATCTTCATGGACGCCTTCCCCGTAACGCTCGCCGAACTGGAATCCCGGCTGCGCAGCGCCAAGGCCAGCAACCCGGACGTGCCCATCGTGCTGAAGGGCGACCAGGCGGCGCAATATGGCAAGGTCACCGCCGTGCTCGACCTGTGCCGCCAGCTCGACCTGAACAAGGTCGGCCTCGTCACCGGCAAGCCCGGCGGCGCTGGCTGAGCGGAGATAGCGCCATGGTCCTCCCCCAGCCGGCCGGCTTCGATGCGTTCGAGGAACGTTCTGCGCTCCGTGCGGCGCTGCCCTATCTGGTCGGGCTGGCGCTGCTGATCGCGGCGGGCTGGTATCTGTACACGCAGATGCGCTGGATCGGCGGCGAAGCGGTGAAGACAGACCAGCAGACGGTGACGGTCGTACCGCTGCCGCCGCCGATCCAGCGCATCTGCG
>NZ_JAAILI010000029.1 GCF_012650175.1 Sphingomonas sp. S2M10 | reverse complement strand
CCCCTTCAGGGGAGGGGTTGGGGGTGGAGGGATTCCAGAACGTACGTTGGTCTCGGTGAGACACTGCCCCACCCCAAACCCCTCCCCTGAAGGGGAGGGGCTTAAGTTGGGATCACTCCTCGTTGAACCGCGCTTCGACCAGCGCCACCAGCGCCTGCACCGCGCCTTCGGCGCCGTCGCCTTCGGCCCAGATCGTGATCGTGTCGCCCTTGGCCGCGCCGAGCATCATCAGGTCGAGGATCGAGGTGCCGGCGGCGCTATTGCCGTCCTTCTCGACGGTCAGTTCGCAGGGCTGGGTGCTGGCGAGCGTGACGAACGCCATGCTCGCGCGGGCGTGGAGGCCGCGCTGGTTCTCGATCAGGACCGCGCGCGACACGCGGCTCATTGCGGCGGCCCCAGCATTTCCGACGCGACCGTCACATACTTGCGGCCGGCGTCGCGTGCGGCGAGCACCGCGTCGGTGACGGACATGGTCTTCCGGGCGCTGCCGAGGCGGATCAGCATCGGCAGGCTGATGCCGGCGATCACCTCGACCTTGCCCGCCTTCATCAGCGAGATGGCGAGATTGGAGGGGGTGCCGCCGAACAGGTCGCTCAGCACGATCACGCCTTCGCCCGAATCGACCGCGCCGATGGCGCTGGCGATGTCGGCGCGGCGGCCCTCCATGTCATCCTCGGGGCCGATGCAGATCGCGGCGACCTGCTCCTGCTTCCCCACCACATGTTCCATCGCGACGACGAACTCCTCGGCGAGTCGTCCGTGCGTCACGAGCACCAACCCGATCATTCTATTCTCCGCCCCTAGCCATGGACACCGGCGCCCCCTCCAGGGAGTCCTGTGGCGCGGTCTGCAAATCTCTGTGCGTCACCGTGGGCGAAAATCCTTCGTCGCGCAACCGGGCGGCCATCCGCTCGGCGACATGCACCGAGCGGTGCCGCCCGCCGGTGCAGCCGAACGCGATCGTCACATAGGCCTTCCCCTCCGCCTGGTAGCGCGGGAGGAGGAGCAGCAGCAGCGACTCGATCTGCGCCATGGCGGCGTCATAGGCCGGATCGGCGGCGATATAGGCGGAGACGTCGGCGTCGAGTCCCGTGCCGGGACGAAGCACCGGGTCCCAGTGCGGGTTGCGCAGGAAGCGCATGTCGAGGACGAGGTCGGCGTCGCGCGGCAGCCCGCGGGAGAAGCCGAACGAGGTGACGCTGAAGGTGGTCTTGCCGCCATCCTCGGAGAAGATCCCGCGGATCGTCTGCGACAGCTGGTTGGCCTTCATGTCGCTGGTGTCGATCAGCCGGTTGGCCCAGCGACGCAAGGGGCCGAGCAGCTCGCGTTCGCGCGCGATTCCGTCCTCGGCGGGGCGATCCTGCGCCAGCGGGTGGCGGCGGCGGGTCTCGGAGAAGCGGCGGATCAGCTCGGCGCCGGTGCATTCGAGGAACAGCGTGCCGACATCCAGGCCCTGCTCCTCGCGCAGCTTCTTGATGCGCTGGACGATGCTCTCCGCATCGAAGCCGCGGGTCTGGGTGCCGAGGCCGAGGGCCAGCGGGCGCTCGTCGTCGCCGCCATCGGCGCCGGGCGCGGTATCGAGCAGCCGGTTGAGGAGGAGCAGGGGGAGATTGTCCACCACCTCCCAGCCGAGATCCTCCAGCGTGCGCAGTACGGTCGACTTGCCGGCGCCGGACATGCCGGTGACGAGCAGGATATGTTTGGGGCGACGCCGTTGCATGCTGCTCTCGTTATAGACGGCAGAATCGGCGGGGGCGGTCATGCGCGCGCCGCCAGCGGCAGCCGGACCACGAAGCGCGCGCCCTGCGATCGATCCTCCCGCGATTCCACCGTTATGCTTCCCTGATGGCCTTCGACGATGGTGCGGGCAATGGCAAGCCCGAGCCCCGAATGCTGGCCGAACGCTTCGCCGGAGGGGCGGACCGAGTGGAAGCGGCGGAAGATCGCCTCGCGGGCTTCTTCCGGCACGCCGGGGCCTTCGTCCTCCACCCAGATAGCGAGCGTGTCGTCCTCTTCCTGCGCGGAGATCGCGATCAGCCCGCCGGGGGGCGAGAAGGACAGGGCGTTCTCGATCAGGTTCTCGAACACGCGCTCGAGCCGGGTCGGATCGCCCATCACTTCCATCGACTGGCCGCGCGGGCGATCGAAGCGGAGGCGGATCTCCTCGGGCACGCCGCGCGTCTCGCGCTGGCCGATGAGGGCGGCGATCAGGTCGCCCAGGTTGAACGCCTCAAAGGTGGTGCGGCTGAGCTGGGCGTCGATGCGCGACGCTTCCGAGATATCGGTGATCAGCCGGTCGAGCCGGTGGACGTCGTCGCGGACGATGTCGAGCAGCTGGTCGCGCAAGGCCGGGTCCTTGACGGTCGAGAGCCCCTCCACGGCGGAGCGGAGCGAGGCGAGGGGGTTCTTGAGCTCGTGCGTAACGTCCGCGGCGAAGGTTTCGGTGGCGTCGATCCGCGCGCGCAGGGCGCCGCTCATGTCCGAGAGGGCGCGGGCGAGCATGCCGATCTCGTCGCGGCGTTCGGGCAGGCGGGGCACCACGACCTCACGCGCGCGGCCGAGCCGCACCCGAATCGCCGCCAGTGCCAGCCGCCGCAAGGGCCGCACGATGGTGCGCGCGAGGAAGAGGGACAGCAGCACCGAGACCAGCGAAACGATGCCTAGCACCACCCCCAGCCGGTACCGCTCGAGCCGCACCGTCTGGGTGATGTCGCGCGCGTTGAACGCGGTCATCACCACCCCGAGCCCGGTGATCGGCGCCGCGGCGGTGATAACGGGCGTGCGATCGGGGGCACGCCACACGGACGCGGCCGCGGCGTGGGTCTCCAGCGCAGTCTTGACGTCGGGCCAGTCGAGCCCGGCATCGCGCGGATGCTCGCGGTAGAGCGGCACGCGGTCGGCACCCGCGACCTTGTCGATCACCGCGTCGAGGAAGCGCGCGATCGTCTGGCCCACCGGATCCTTGTCCGGATCGCGCAGCACCAGGTTGCGCAGGCCGAGCTCGCGGCTGTCGCTGAGCAGCTTGCCTTGGGGATCATAGAGGCGGATCCGCGTGCCCATGTCGCGGGCGAGGCTGAGCACCAGCAGGTCGCGCCGCTTGTCGGTGGCAGAGGCCAGCGCCTGGGCGATCAGCCGCACCTCGCGGCTGGTCTGCTCGACGCGGCTGTCGACGATCCGGCTGCGATAGCTGTCGAGATAGAAGAAGCCGCCGCACAGCAGCGCCAGCGCGAAGATGTTGACCGCCAGTATCCGCGGCGTGAGGCTGACCCGGCCCGACCATCGCAGCGCCAGGTCGCGCTCGTCATTCATCCGAGAAGCGGTATCCGGCGCCATACAGCGTCTCGATCGCATCGAACGCCGGATCTACCTGCCGGAACTTGCGGCGGACGCGCTTGATGTGGCTGTCGATCGTGCGGTCGTCGACATAGATGTCGTCCTGATAGGCCGCGTCCATCAGCTGGTTGCGCGTCTTGACGATGCCCGGGCGCTGGGCGAGCGTTTCCAGGATCAGGAATTCGGTGACGGTCAGCGTGACGTTTACGCCGCCCCAGGTGACCTTGTGGCGCGCCGGGTCCATGCTCAGGCGGCCGCGCTCTAGCGCTTCGGCGGGCTCGGCGGGCGCGGCGCCCTCGGCCGCCGGCTGGGCGGGTTCGGTGCGGCGCAGGATCGCGCGGATGCGGGCGATCAGCAGGCGCTGCGAGAAAGGCTTGGCGATATAGTCGTCCGCACCCATGGCCAGGCCCAGCGCCTCGTCCAGCTCGTCGTCCTTGCTGGTGAGGAAGATCACCGGGATCTGGCTCTTCTCGCGCAGGCGGCGGAGCAGCTCCAGCCCGTCCATCTTGGGCATCTTGATGTCGAGCACCGCCAGCTCGGGCGGGTTCTCGATCAGCGCCTTGAGCGCGCTTTCGCCGTCCGAATAGACGCGGGTCAGGAAACCCTCGGTCTGGAGCGCGATCGACACCGAGGTGAGAATGTTGCGGTCGTCATCGACCAGCGCGATCGTGGCGGTCATCCGGCAACCCGGGGCTGGCGCAAAATCAGCATCTCCACCCGTTAGACCAAAGTTTCTTCCGCCTCAACCGACCGACAACGCTTACCCGGATTGACCCCCTCGCCGCGCCCATGTCAGGGAGGACCTCGAAATAAAGTTGCGCTGCAAAGCAATCATCTGCTTTGTCATATAAATAGCGCGACAGTGTTTGAGGAGGGTGGTTTGAACATGCGTCAGTCGCGCCATGGTCTTGGCGAGCAGGGGATTGCCACGTCGGCAGTGCTCCACTGGAACCTGATTACCGCGCCGCTGGTCGAGCACGCGATCCGGCGGGGTGAGGGCAGCCTGGCCGCAGAAGGCCCGCTGGTGGTTGCTACCGGCAAGCATACCGGACGCTCGGCGAAGGACAAGTTCATCGTCCGGGATGCCGAGACCGAGACCAATGTCTGGTGGGGCAAGACCAACCAGGCGATGACGCCGGCGCATTTCGCCGCGCTCAAGGCCGATTTCCTTGCCGAACTGGGCAAGCGCGACGAACTGTTCGTACAGGACCTCTATGGCGGCTCGCAGCCCGAGCACCGAGTGCGGGTGCGGGTGATCAACGAGCTGGCCTGGCACAATCTGTTCATCCGCACGATGCTGGTGCGGCCCGAGGCCGAGGCGCTGGCCGACTTCGTCCCCGAATACACGATCATCGACCTGCCGAGCTTTCGCGCCGATCCCGCGCGCCACGGCACCCGCGGCGAGACGGTGATCGCGGTGAACTTCACCGACAAGCTGATCCTGATCGGCGGCACCGCCTATGCCGGCGAGATGAAGAAGAGCGTGTTCGGCCTGCTCAACTATCTGCTGCCGGAGCAGGGCATCATGCCGATGCACTGCTCGGCCAATATCGGGCCCAAGGGCGATACCGCGATCTTCTTCGGCCTGTCGGGCACCGGCAAGACGACGCTTTCCGCCGATGCCGCCCGCACGCTGATCGGCGACGACGAGCATGGCTGGTCCGACACCGCCGTCTTCAACTTCGAGGGCGGCTGCTACGCCAAGATGATCCGGCTCTCGCCCGAGGCGGAGCCCGAGATCTTCGCCACAACCCGGCGCTTCGGCACGGTGCTGGAGAATGTGGTGATGGACCCGGAGACGCGCGCGCTCGATCTCGACGATGCGAGCCTCGCCGAGAACAGCCGCGGCTCCTATCCGATCGACTTCATCCCCAACGCCTCGGCGGACAATCTCGGCCCGGTGCCGAAGAACATGATCTTCCTCACCGCCGATGCGTACGGCGTGCTCCCGCCGATCGCGCGGCTGACGCCCGAGCAGGCGATGTACCACTTCCTCTCGGGCTATACCGCACGGGTGGCGGGCACCGAGATCGGGGTGACCGAGCCCGAGGCGACCTTTTCGACCTGCTTTGGCGCACCGTTCATGCCGCGGCACCCCTCGGTCTATGGCAATCTGCTCAAGAAGCGGATTGCCGAGGGCAATGTCGCCTGCTGGCTGGTCAATACCGGCTGGACCGGCGGCAAGTACGGCATCGGGCACCGGATGCCGATCAAGGCGACGCGCGCGCTGCTCAATGCCGCGCTCGACGGCAGCCTCGCTGCGGCCGAGTTTCGCGTCGATCCGTATTTCGGCTTCGAGGTGCCGGTGGCGGTGCCGGGCGTGGACACGGCGACTCTCGACCCACGCGCGACCTGGCCCGACAAGGCCGACTATGACGCGACGGCGGAGCGGCTGGTCGACCAGTTCGTCGAGAATTTCGCGCAGTTCGAGGATCATGTCGAAGCCGGCGTGCGCGCTGCCGCGCCCAAAGCGCGGGCGCTCGCCTGAGCGACCCGGCCGACCTTCCGCCGCGGTGCTTCGCCAGCGCCGCGGCCATCGTTCGGATCGGGGAGGGGCTACTCGCCTGCACCTTGCAGCGCGCGGACTGGACGCACGAGGCCCATCTTGCGGCGTGCCTGTATTTGCTGACCGAGCGGCCCGATGTGGATGTGGATGCCGAGATCGGCGGGCTCATCCGCCGGTTTAACGAGAGCGTCGGTGGGGTGAACGACGATAGCAGCGGCTATCACGAGACGATCACGCGCAGCTACGTCGTCGGCGTGCGTCTGTTCCTGGCCGACGCGCGGGAGGAAGATCTGTTGGCGCGGGTAAACGGCTTGCTGGCGTCGCCGATGGGCCGACGCGACTGGCCCCTGCGCTTCTACAGCCGGGAGCGACTGTTCTCGGTGGCGGCTCGGCGCGGCTTCGTGGAGCCGGATCTGGCGCCGCTGCCGTAAGGGGCGGACGTAAATATCAGGAAAACCACCGTCATCCCCGCGAAGGCGGGGATCCATTCGCCTGTGCGTTGCAGCAAGAGCCGAGACACCGGCGCCAATGGATCCCCGCCTTCGCGGGGATGACGAGCATTTCGTCAATGCGATCGCCGTCCTTCAAAAGAGGATCGGCAAGCCGACGTCAGGCCTTGCCGGCTTCGACATCCGGATCGAGCAGGCGGTGGAGGTGCACAACCACATAGCGCATCTCGGCATCGTCGACGGTGCGCTGCGCGGCGGCGCGCCACGCCTTTTCGGCGCTCGCATAATCGGGAAAGATGCCGACCACGTCGAGCTTGGACGGATCGACGAAATCGAGGGTCGTCGGATCGGCAACGCGGCCGCCGAAGACCAGGTGAAGCTTGCTCATTGCGCCTCCTGGGGGTGGGGGGATGCCGCAGCCCTTACCGGCACTGCAGCATCGCACTCAACCCCCTTATAGGCCGCTCAGCGCTTGGCGGTCGCGTCCTTGGCGGCGTCGATCACCGTGCCGAACAACGCCGACACGCGCTCCTTTGTGGCATCGCTGTTCGGGATCAGCGATTCGATCTGCTCGCGGCCGCTGTCCTTGGCGGCCTGCACCGCCGCAGCGGCGCCGTCGGCAAGCTTGCGGCCGATCGGCTCCAGTGCAGCCCTTTCACGCTCGAAGCGCGGCAGCAGCATGCCGATCACCACGCCCACCGTGACGCCGCCGGCGAGCAGCAGCGCGGGGTTTTCGGTGAGGCGCGATCCGGTCTCGGTTTCGGTGCTCATGGCGTCATCCTTCTGCATTGCTGTCTTTGTGGTCCAAACCCTTTGCAGGCTCGGCAGTTTCGTGTTTGCCCTTGCGGAAAATGTCGACGATCCAGCCCCGCGCCAGCACCAGCCCGATCCCGCTGGTCACCGCGGCGGCGAGCCACGGACGTTCGCGGACCGCTTCGGTGCCTTCGCGCGCGATGGTGGTGACGCTCTGCCTGGCATTCTCCATCGCCTCGTGCGCGATATTGCGCGGCTTGAGCCGTTCCTGAACCGTGCCGACCGTCGCCATTAGCTTGTCGCGCGCCGCGCGGGCACGCGCCCGGGCGGCGTCGGGATCGCGGGGTAAAGTCATGCTTGCGCTCCCATGGCCTTGCGGATGCCACGCGCCGCCGCCCAGCCGAGCAGCGCCGCTACGACTAGGCTGACGCCCACGACGATCAGCGTCGCCCAGCCGGGGCCGACCAGCGTCGCCAGCGTCAGGATCGCGCCGACGACCAGCCCGATCGCCGCGGCCAAAGCGAGGGCGAGCGCAAGGACGGCGGCGATCGCCGCGCCCTTGACCTCGGCCAGCTTGGCCTGGGCGACCGCCTTGACATAGTCGACTTCGGCGCGGGCATAATCCTTGGCGTCTTCGGTGAGCTGGCCGATCAGCTCACCGATACCGGCGTCTTCCGTTCGGGGGGCGTCCATGCCCTGGGCTGCCCGTCCTTAGCTCTGGGTGGTGCCGGGGGACACGGACGGCCCGTCGCCGAAGCCGGCGGGCGCGACCGTCAGGTCGTCGGTCGACGGCGAATTGCCGGTCGGGGTGGAAACGGTGTCGCTCGTGGTGGTCGTGCCCGAAGCCTCGATGCCCGACTTGATCACCCGCGCCAGCACGAAGCCGAGCGCCGCCGCCGTGCCGACCGCGATTGCCGGGCTTTTTTTGACAAACTCGGTCGCCTCGTCGAGCAGTTCGTTCACTTCCTTGCCGCGCAGCGAGTCCGCGAAGCCGGCGATGCCGTCGGCGGCGGTGCGGGCATACTGGCCATATTGCGCGCCGAGCTTGGCATCGACATCGCCCGCGGCGGTCCGCATCATCTCGGCGACTTCGTCGAGCGCCGTGGTCGCGCGTTCCTTGCCGGTGCCGGCGAAGCCCAGGATGTGCTCCCGCGCCTGGTCGGCATATTTCGACGCTTCCTCGCGAATCGTGTCCGACGCGGTGCGCTTGGTGCCCGCATCCTCGGTGCCGCCGCTTGCCGCGCCGGTCGCACCCATATTGCCTGCGAGCGGATCGCCCGAAATGCTGGTCGTTTCGTCTACCATGATCAAAAACCCTCCATGCTCGCCGAAACAACAACGGCCCCGTTTGCGAGTTCCCTCATGAACCGCTAGAGGCACCGCGCGCCTCATCCCTGACATGTTACGGAGACCATGACGTGACCGCAATCATCGACGTCCACGCCCGCCAGATTCTCGACAGCCGTGGCAATCCCACGGTGGAAGTGGATGTCCTGCTGGACGATGGCAGCTTCGGCCGCGCCGCCGTGCCCTCGGGCGCCTCCACCGGTGCCCATGAGGCCGTGGAAAAGCGCGATGGCGACAAGTCCCGCTGGCTCGGCAAGGGCGTCGAAGGCGCCGTCGATGCGGTGAACGGTGAGATTGCCGAGGCAGTTCTCGGCCTCGACGCCGAAGACCAGGCCGATCTCGACCGCACCATGATCGAGCTCGACGGCACCGCCAACAAGGGTCGCCTGGGCGCCAACGCGATCCTCGGCGTCAGCCTCGCCGCCGCCAAGGCCGCGGCCGATGCGCGCGGGCTGCCGCTCTATCGCTATGTCGGCGGCGTCAACGCGCACGTCCTGCCGGTGCCGATGATGAACATCATCAACGGCGGCGAGCATGCCGACAATCCGATCGACTTCCAGGAATTCATGATCGTGCCGGTCGGCGCCGAGAACATCGTCGAGGCGGTGCGCTGCGGTTCGGAAATCTTCCACACGCTGAAGAAGAAGCTGCACGAGAAGGGCCTGGCGACCGGCGTGGGCGACGAGGGCGGCTTCGCGCCGAACATCGCCTCGACCACCGAAGCGCTCGACTTCATCATGAGCAGCATCGAGGCCGCCGGCTACACGCCCGGCGACGACGTGATGCTCGCGCTCGACTGCGCCGCCACCGAATATTTCAAGGACGGCGCCTACAAGATGGTGGGTGAGGGCAAGACGCTCTCGTCGATCGAGAACGCCGAGTTCCTGGCCAAGCTCGCCGCCGACTATCCGATCTTCTCGATCGAGGACGGCATGGCCGAGGACGATTGGGAAGGCTGGAAGGCGCTGACCGACCTGCTGGGCGGCAAGGTCCAGCTGGTCGGCGACGATCTGTTCGTCACCAACCCGCAGCGCCTGCAGCGCGGCATCGAGGGCGGCTATGCCAACTCGCTGCTCGTCAAGGTCAACCAGATCGGCACGCTGACCGAGACGCTGGAGGCCGTCAGCCTCGCCCAGCGCTCGTCCTACACCGCGGTCATGTCGCATCGTTCAGGCGAGACCGAGGACGCGACGATCGCCGATCTCGCAGTCGCCACCAACTGCGGCCAGATCAAGACCGGCAGCCTCGCGCGCTCGGACCGGCTCGCCAAGTACAACCAGCTGATCCGCATCGAGGAAGAGCTGGGCGACGCGGCGGTCTATGCCGGCCGTTCGGTGCTGCGCCGCGCCTGACCCTCAGTAGGAACCGCAATCTTGCTAAGCGCCGATCGATCAGCGAAAAACACGGGCATGAAGCGCGCTTCGCCCATGTCCACGCTGCTGCGCCGCGCGGGGCTTCCCGCCGCGGCGCTGATCGCCATCGGCTTCTTCGCCTATAACGCGGTTCTGGGGCCCAACGGGATCGTCGCCGCCAAGGAAGTGCGGCACGAGCTTGCCGCCAAGCAGCGCGAATATGCGCTGCTGGAGAAGAAGCGTGCCGAGCTCAAGAATCGAGTCGACCTGCTCGACCCGAAGCGCGGCGCCGATCCCGACATGGTCGACGAGCTTGCCCGCAAGCAGCTCAACGTCGTCCGCCCCGACGAAGTGATCATCCCGCTCGACGACAAGAAGTGATGCCGTAGGGGCAGTTGCCAGCTACGGCGGAGCGCCTTAGGGCGGATGAACGTGGTCCGAACCCGCGCGTTGGTTGCAAGCCTTGCGAAAACGCGCGTATAGGCACCCGCCTTTCCCCTCCCCGGATGAGGAATATCTGATCGTGGCCAAAGCACCGGCACGCAACGCACCGACCCCACCCGCCGTACCGAATCGCGAGCGGCCCAGCGAACCGGAACGGTTCAAGGCCTCGAAGGAACAGCTGCTCGAATTCTACCGCCAGATGCTGCTGATCCGCCGCTTCGAAGAGAAGGCGGGCCAGCTCTACGGCCTCGGCTTCATCGGCGGCTTCTGCCACCTGTACATCGGCCAGGAAGCCGTGGCGGTCGGCCTGCAGTCGGCGCTGGATGGCGAGAAGGACTCGGTGATTACCGGCTATCGCGACCATGGCCACATGCTCGCCTATGGCATCGACCCCAAGGTGATCATGGCCGAGCTGACCGGCCGCGGCGCGGGTATCTCGCGCGGCAAGGGCGGCTCGATGCACATGTTCTCGACCGAAAAGAAGTTCTACGGTGGCCACGGCATCGTCGGCGCCCAGGTCTCGCTCGGCACGGGCCTCGCCTTCGCGCACAAGTATAACGAGGATGGCGGCGTCGCCATGGCCTATTTCGGCGACGGCGCCGCGAACCAGGGCCAGGTGTACGAATCGTTCAACATGGCCGAGCTGTGGAAGCTCCCGATCATCTACGTGATCGAGAACAACCAGTATGCCATGGGCACCAGCGTCAACCGCTCCTCGGCCGAGGACCAGCTGTACAAGCGCGGCGAGAGCTTCCGCATCCCCGGCATCCAGGTGGACGGCATGGACGTGCTCGCCTGCCGCGGTGCGGCCGAGGAAGCGCTCGCCTGGGTGCGCGCCGGCAAGGGCCCGATCATCCTCGAGATGAAGACCTATCGCTATCGCGGCCACTCGATGTCCGATCCGGCCAAATATCGCAGCCGCGAGGAAGTCCAGTCGGTTCGCGACAAGTCGGACCCGATCGAGGCGGTGAAGCGCGAGCTCGAGATCATGGGCGTGACCGAAGAGCAGCTGAAGCCGCTCGAGGCCGAGATCCGCAAGATCGTGAACGAATCGGCGGACTTCGCCGAACAGACGCCGGAGCCCGATCCGGCCGAACTCTATACCGACGTACTGGTGGAGACCTACTGAGATGGCGATCGAACTCAAGATGCCGGCGCTCTCGCCGACCATGGAAGAGGGCACGCTCGCCAAGTGGCTCGTCAAGGAAGGCGATGTCGTGAAGTCCGGCGACATCCTCGCCGAGATCGAGACCGACAAGGCGACGATGGAATTCGAGGCCGTCGACGAAGGCACGATCGCCAAGATCCTGGTAACCGAGGGCACGGATAACGTGAAGGTCGGCACCGTGATCGCGATGATCGCGGGCGAGGGCGAGGATGCATCCTCCGCTGCCGCACCGGCCGCTCCGCAGCCTGCCAGCCAGCAGACCGAGCCGACCCCGCCGCCGGCCGACCAGGCCCCGGAAACCGGCACCGCGCAGCTGACTGCCGCGGTCGAGAAGACCCGCCCGGCCGACCCCGCCGTGCCCGCCGGCACCGAAATGGTGAAGACGACGGTCCGCGAAGCGCTGCGCGACGCGATGGCCGAGGAGATGCGGAGCGATCCGCGCATCTTCGTGATGGGCGAGGAAGTCGCCGAGTATCAGGGCGCCTACAAGGTGACCCAGGGCCTGCTCGACGAATTCGGCCCCAAGCGCGTTATCGACACGCCGATCACCGAATACGGCTTTGCCGGCGTCGGCACCGGTGCGGCGATGGGCGGCCTCAAGCCGATCATCGAGTTCATGACGTTCAACTTCGCCATGCAGGCGATCGACCACATCATCAACTCGGCGGCCAAGACCAACTACATGTCCGGCGGCCAGATGCGCTGCCCGATCGTGTTCCGCGGTCCGAACGGCGCGGCCAGCCGCGTCGGCGCGCAGCACAGCCAGAACTATGGCCCGTGGTACGCCAGCGTCCCCGGCCTGATCGTGATCGCGCCGTATGATTCGGCCGATGCCAAGGGTCTGCTCAAGGCGGCGATCCGCTCGGAAGACCCGGTCGTGTTCCTCGAGAACGAGCTGATGTACGGCCGCAGCTTCGACGTGCCGAAGCTCGACGATTATGTCCTGCCGATCGGCAAGGCCCGGATCATGCGCGAGGGCAAGGACGTGACGCTGGTCAGCTACTCGATCGGCGTGGGCGTTGCGCTCGAAGCCGCCGAGAAGCTGGCGGGCGAGGGCATCGACGCCGAGGTGATCGACCTGCGCACGCTGCGCCCGCTCGACAAGCAGACGGTGCTGGAGAGCCTGAAGAAGACCAACCGCATCGTGGTGGTCGAGGAAGGCTGGCCGGTCTGCTCGATCGCGTCGGAAGTCGCCGCGTTCGTGATGGAAGAGGGCTTTGACGACCTCGACGCGCCGGTACTGCGCGTGACCAACGAGGACGTGCCGCTGCCCTATGCCGCGAACCTGGAGAAGCTCGCTTTGGTGAACGCCGACAAGGTGGTCGCCGTGGTGAAGAAGGTCACCTATCGCTGATCTTCTGCTTGCCAGCGGAAAACCGGCCCGTCCGACGTCCCGTCGGGCGGGCCTTTTTCGTCAGGCGCCGTACTGGTCGCAGGTGGAGCGGTTGGTCGTCGTCTCGGGATTATAGACCTGCGTGTAGTCGCGGTTGTCGCGTACCACGAAGGACGCGACATAGCGCAGCGTCTTGGTATCGGTGAACCAGCCTTTGCCCACCAGCGGCGTGTAGAGATAGTTGATCTCGACGAACATGACGCCGGAGTCGACTGGTGCGTTCACCTGTGCGCCGTTCTCGCCCATGCCGTTGGGTGCAAGAGTGCCCGGATGTTGCGCGCTGTTGTCGCCGCTGGAAGCCGTGTTCACGCCAGCCGTCGGGTCATAGGTGACGCCGTCGGCCTTCACCGTCTTGCCGTAATGCGAGTCATAGGTGGCACCCCCCTTGGCGCCCATGCATCGCTGCCAATGGATACGCTGGGTACCGCCGCTGTTCTCCAGGCTGGAGAGGGTGATGCGCCCGTTGGTAGTGAGATGGAAGGGCGTGCCCTGCTGCTTGGCGGCGAGCAGCACGTCGTTGATGTCCACCTCGCGCAGCTGGGTGACGCCGGTACCGCTGAACAGGCCGACACGGCTGGCATTGTCCGCCAGCGCGAGTGCGATCTGGCTGAGCCGCTGGTTGGTGATCGCGAAGTTGGTCAGTTCCACCGCCCATAGACCGGCGGTCAGCACGATCGGCAATCCGAGCGCGAACTCCAGCAGCGCTGCGCCGGAGCGCGCGGCCCCCAGGCGGCGGAGCAGGGCGGGCGCGCTTATTTGCACAGCTTGCGCACCTCCGGGATCGATTGCGCGCCATAGGGCTGGTTCTTAAAGCGGGTGGAGGCGTTCAGCACGACCTGGCTGCTCCAGCCGAGCAGTCCCGCAAGCGGGAAGAGCCGCGTGTAGCGGACCGAGACGCGGTAGATCGTGACATCGCTGGCGCCGCCCTGGCCGGCGCGGCCGGGGTCGAGATCCCATTGATCGTTGTCGTTGACGTCGTAGAAACACTCACCCGCATCATATTTGCCGTTGCTGTTCTTGTCCTCGAATGCCTCGGGCTTGATCAGGCTGAAGCTGGCGTAGAACAGCCGGCTGGGGATGACGGTCGCCTTGCCGGCGACCTGTCGGATAGTGTTGGTGACGCGCGTGTCGATGGTTGTCGTATCGGCTGCCTCGATGGTTGCATCGCGTGCCGCCTTCTGCACCGCACCCTCCAATACGGCCTGGACATAGGCTTGGTAGCAAAGGTCCATCAGCCCCATCAGCAGCGCCAGCAGCACGGGCAGCAGAATGGCGAACTCCACAAGCGTCGCGCCGCGTTCGTCGCAAAGCAACGTGCGCTTCATCGGCTTATCCGCAGCAGGGCCACGCGCTTGGCGATGGTCTGGAAGGCCGCGGTCAGCGACGTGTTGTCGGCGGCGTAGAAGGCCTGGCCGGGCGAGGCGCACTGGGTCAGCTGGCTGGTGAGCGTCTGCCCGAAACCGACCACGAAGATCGAGATGTTGCGCGCCTTGGCAGCGGCGCAGGCGGCCAGGAAGCGGGCATTGTGGTTGTCGAGCTGGGAGCTGTTCGAACAATCGGACTGATAGCTCGCACTCGTTACGCGGTGATCGTAATTCTCGATGCCGTACATTCCGTACAGGCACATGTTGGGCGCCATGTCGCCATCGGTCATGAACACGATGTAGCGCTTGGGCGGATTGCGGCCCGGCCACGCCGCCGTATCCCCCGCGAACAGACCGGTGGGGGAGAGCAGCCGCGTACCCCAGATCATGCCGGTATCGTGATAGGTGCCGCCCTGCGGCACGAAGTCGCTGGCGGTGATGTAGCTGTTCACCTCGGCCTTGGTCATCACCGCCAGGCGCTGCACCGGCTTGCCGCAGGAGACATAGCCCTTGGACATGGTGTCGGCGAGGGCCAGCGCGGTATATTGGGTGAGCGCATTGGTGCTGGTGCTGTCGCCCGGCGGGTTGGCACTGTTGCCCCAGTTGGTCGCGCTGCTCTTGTTACCGCGATAATAGACCACGTCCGGCCACATCGGCCGCCACCGCGTGTCGTCGTCGATCGGCACCCGGTCCGGGTCCAGATCGGCGGGCAGGCTGGAATAGTTGAAGCTGCTGACGGCGTCCGTCTTGCGTTCCTCGATGCAGCCCTGCCACTTCGAGGTCGATCCGTCGATCTTCGAGGGATCGGAAACCGCAACGCCAAGCTTGAACTGGCTGGTGTCATAGCGAACGGGCTCGTAGCTCCACGTCCGTTTGACCGGCTGGCTCTTGACCGTGCAGGTGCCGTTGCTGTTCGACGACCAGGTCACGGTCGTAACGGTAGCGGTACCGTCGCTGCCATAGCCGGCGGCCGGGCTACGCCCCGCCTTGGCGTTGCACGTCGCCTCGGCGGTGGAGGTGATGGTGTTCGTCGTCGCCTTGCCGTTGTTGGTGTCGACGATCCTGCGGCTGTTATAGGTCCAGCTGTCGACGAGGTAGCCGGGGTTGAGCGCGGTCACGGCATAGCCCGCGTTCACGGTGGAGGTGTAGGTGACGAAGCCGTAGCGGAGGTGCGTCGTCGGATCGACTGCGGCGGCCAGCGTGTCGTAGAAGCTGAGCACCGCCTGTCGCAGACCGGAAAGCTTGGAGCCGGTCTTCTCCACGGTGTAGTAGCCGGGGGTGCCGCCATAGCCGGGCGCGCCGGCCACGTCGGGCCGAACATAGGGGTTGACGCCCTGGTTGCAGCCCGAGGTCTCGGAACTGAGGCACGCCATGGATCCGGTGGTATCCAGCACGAACATGATGTCCGTGTCCGCCACGTCGTACCGCGCCTCGCAGGTCACCGTGAGCGCCTGATCGCCGAAGCCCATCATGCCGGTGAGCGTCATCGGTACCCTGGCGGTGGCGATGCCGGCGACCTGATTCTCGCTGGTTTTGGAAGGGGTGAAACTGACCGAAGTGGTGCCGAACAAGCCAAGCTTGAAATTGTTACTGAAAAAGGCGTTTGCCTGCGTAGTCGCCGTTGCGTCCAGCGTCGTCGCGCTCGTCGAAACCATGAAACGCCGCCCGGCCAGCGCGCCCGCGTCGCAGGCCTGCTGCAGCCGGTTCTTCACCAGGTAAAGCCGGGCGGTATCGACCGCCGAACCGGCGATGAACAACAGCGGGATCAGCGCGATCGCCATCATCGCCAGCACGTTGCCGGCCCGGTTGCGGCGAAGTCGGGCAAGCAGGCTCGCCCCGTCGCGCGGACCGGGAAAGCATCGCTGAAACCGCTCTAGAACCGTTTTGCGCATGGCGATCGTTCGAAACCCTTGGGCGAGGAAGTCCTGGCTCTTCCTTCGCCGATCCTCCGGCCATAGAGGGAACGGGTGAACGCTTCGCTAAACACGCTGTCCCAGGATCCCGACCGGGCGTTGCCCGAGGATCCTGAACGGGCGTTGATCCTCTCCTACGCGCCGGCCGACGGACGCGCGTCCCTTTCCGCGCTGCTGGCGCTCGACGAGGCGCTGGCGCAGCTGCTGCGCACCACCAGCCAACCTGCGGTCGGCCAGCTGCGGCTCGCCTGGTGGCGCGAAGCGCTGGCCAAGCTCGACACTGCGCCGCCGCCCGCCGAGCCGGTGCTGCGCGGGTTGGCGACGGACGTGCTGCCGCGTGGCGTGACCGGCGCGTCGCTGGTGCCGATCGTCCATGGCTGGGAAGTGCTGGTCGAGGAAGAGGCGCTGGATGGGCTGGCGCTCGCCCGCTATGGGGCGGGGAGGGGTGCCCTGTTCGCCGCAGCCGGCGCCGCGCTGGGCGCGGCCGGCGATCCGCTGACGCTGGGCGGCGAAGGCTGGGCGCTGGCCGATCTTGCCCGCCATCTCGGTGACGGCGCGGAAGCGGACGCGGCGCGCAGCGCCGCTGCGCCGAGACTCGCCCAGGCTCTGGCCGTGCGATGGAGCCGAAACGGGCGGGCGCTGGGCGCACTTGCGCATCGGGCGCGGATGGATTTGCGCGAGCCGGTCGATTCGCCGCTGCCGATCGGCGCCCCGCGCCGCGTGGCCCGGTTGCTGTGGCACCGCCTCAGCGGACGGTAAGGCTTGGCTGCATCCCCTTGAAGGTGTAGGAAAGGCCGACGTTCCGGGGGGAGCTTGGCATGTGGCGATATGCGGTGGGCGCCGGCGCGGCGCTGTTGCTGGCGTTCGGGGGATTTCTGCTGTTCGGGCATGGGCCGGCGCCAACGCCGCTCGCGGCGGTGTTGCCACCGGCGCCGGTGAAAGCGGCGGGCGCGGTGACGCCCTTGCCAGGCAAAGCTCCCGAGGCCGACGCCAAGACCCGCGAGCGGAAGCGCTTCGATCGCTATGACAAGGATCGCGATGACACGGTGAGCCGCGACGAATATTTCGCTGCGCGCCGCAAGGCGTTCGCCAAGCTCGACGCCAATGGCGACGGTCGGCTGAGCTTCGAGGAATGGGCGGCCAAGTCCGTCGCGAAGTTCACCGGCGCCGATGGTGACAAATCGGGTACGCTTACCCGCACCGAGTTCGCAACGACCGCGCCGCCGCGCCGACCGGCGAGCGCCCGCTGCGCCTGCGTCAGGCCCGCCCCGGCACCAAGCCCCGCCGCCAGGGACGGCGAGGACGAAAACTAGGCCGTCAGCCGACCCGCTCGAAATGGCCGCGCGCGAATCCGGCGGCCATCAGCGCGACGATCCGCTCGGCCACGACTTCGGGCGCCTTCACCGTCGCCGGATCCTCGCCCGGAAAGGCGCGCGCGCGCATCTTGGTGCGCGTGGCACCCGGATCGACGATGCCCACCCGAACCTGGCTGACATTCTCCAGTTCCTGCCCATAGCTGAGCAGCAGATTCTCGAACGCCGCCTTGGACGCGCCATAGACGCCCCAATAGGCACGGGGGGTGCGGCCGACGCTGGAGGTGATGCCCAGCACCCGCGCGCCGGGTGCCTTGCGGAGCATCGGATCGAACGCGGCCAGCATCGCGCCCTGCGCGGCGACGTTGAGCGTCAGCACCTTGGCGAATTCGGCGAAGTCGATCGCATTGATCGCGCTCAGCGTGCCGAGCATGCCGGCATTGAGCACCAGCATGTCGAGCACCGGCCAGCGCTCGCCGATCGCACCGGCGAGTCGTGCGATCGCATCATGCTCGGCAAGGTCGAGCGGTGCGATCGTTGCGCTGCCGCCGGCCTGGAAGATGGCGTCCTCCACCTCCTCCAGCCCCCCCGCGGTGCGCGCGGTAAGGATCACGTGCGCGCCGGCCGCGCCCAGCGCGATCGCGGTCGCCGCGCCGATGCCGCGGCTGGCGCCGGTTACGAGGGCGGTCTGTCCCGCCAGCGATCCGTCGCTCACCGGCTCAGCCGACCTTCTCGGCGAGCAGCGCCAGCTGGTCCGGCGGCGGCGCCAACTCGTCCTGGTCGGTCAGCGTCGTCGGATAGTCGCCGGTAAAGCAAGCGTCGCAATATTTCGGATGGATGTCCGCGCGACGCGCCTCGCCCAGCGCCTTGTACAGGCCGTCGATCGAGACGAAGGCGAGGCTGTCGGCATGGATGAAGTCGGTCATCCCGTCCACGTCCAGCTTGGCGGCGAGCAGCTTGGCGCGCTCGGGCGTGTCGACGCCGTAGAAGCAGCTGTGCCGCGTCGGCGGCGAGGCAATGCGCATATGCACTTCCTTGGCGCCCGCCTCGTGCATCATCTGCACGATCTTGAGGCTGGTGGTGCCGCGCACGATCGAGTCGTCGATCAGCACGATGCGCTTGCCGGCGATCAGCTCGCGATTGGCGTTGTGCTTCAGCTTGACGCCCAGGTGGCGGACCTTGTCGCCCGGCTGGATGAAGGTGCGGCCGACATAGTGCGAGCGGATGATGCCCAGCTCGAAAGGAATGCCCGATTGCTGGGCATAGCCGATCGCTGCCGGCACGCCCGAGTCGGGCACCGGCACGACCAGATCGGCCTCGACCGGCGATTCGATCGCCAGCTGCGCGCCGATCGCCTTGCGCACCGAATAGACCGAGCGGCTGTCGCTGATCGAGTCGGGGCGCGAGAAATAGACATATTCGAAGATGCACGGCCGCGCGGCCTGCGGCGCGAACGGCTTGTGGCTCGACAGCTCGCCATTGCCCTTCACGATCACCAGTTCGCCCGGCTCGACATCGCGGACATATTCCGCGCCGACCACGTCTAGCGCGACCGTCTCCGAGGCAAAGATCAGCGAATCGCCGAGTTTGCCCATCACCAGCGGGCGGATGCCGAGCGGATCACGGCAGGCGATCATGCCTTCGGGCGTCATCACGATCAGCGAATAGGCGCCCTCGACCTGCTTGAGCGCATCGATGAACCGGTCGATCAGCGTGCGATATTGCGAGGTGGCGACGAGGTGGATGATCACCTCGGTATCCGAGGTCGACTGGAAGATCGCGCCGCGGCGGACGAGGTCGCGCCGCAGCCGCATCGCGTTCGAGATGTTGCCGTTATGCGCGATCGCAAAGCCGCCGCTGGCCAGCTCGGCATAGAGCGGCTGGACGTTGCGGATCGCCGAGCCGCCGGTGGTGGCATAGCGCACATGGCCGCAGGCCGACAGTCCGGGGAGCGAACGGATCACGTCGTCGCGGTCGAAATTGCCGGCGACATGGCCCATGGCGCGATGGGTGTGGAACTGATGGCCGTCCCAGCTGGTTATGCCCGCTGCCTCCTGGCCGCGGTGCTGGAGTGCGTGCAGTCCGAGCGCGACCATCGCGGCCGCGCCTTCGCTGTTGAAAACGCCGAATACGCCGCACTCTTCGCGCAGCTTGTCGTCATCGAACGGGTGTGTGGTAAGCATTGGCCCTCGGGGGGAACGGGGACGATGGGCGGGCATATAGGCGCTTCATCCTGCTTTGTCTCCGGTCTGTAACAGGGAAAAGGACCGTTTACGCTTTTTGCAGGTTAACCCCCTGAGAAAGGAGAGCGATCATGGCGAAGGACCACGGCGCGCAGATCAAGAACGACGATCTGTACGAGAAGCTACGGGACGAGGGCGCCTCAAAGGAAAAGGCGGCCCGGATCGCCAACGCGCAGGCGAACGGCAGCCTCGATTCGGGCGACGGACGGCTGGAGGACCGGACCAAGGCGGACCTCTACGACGAGGCGCGGGAGATCGGCATCGAGGGACGATCGAAGATGGACAAGGACACGCTGATCGAGGCGATCCGGAAGCATTGATCCACCACGGCCGGTGACATACGGCGGGTTGCGCATCTACCGTGACGCGCTCGACCGATACCGCTAGAGGGACCGGGTGACCAACTTCCGCGAAACGGGCGCCACGCTCGACCCGAAATATGATGCCAACGGCCTGATCACCGCCGTCGCCACCCATGCCGGCACCGGCGAGGTGCTGATGCTGGCGCATATGAATGCCGAGGCGCTGGCGATGACGCTGGACACCGGCAAGGCCACCTTCTGGTCGCGGAGCCGCGGGCGGCTTTGGACGAAAGGCGAGACCTCGGGTCACTTCCTCCACGTCGTCGAGATGCGGATCGATTGCGACCAGGACGCGCTGTGGCTGCGGGTCGAGCCGCACGGCCCCGCCTGTCACACCGGTGCGCCGAGTTGCTTCTACCGCCGGATCGAGAATGGAGCGCTGGTGCGCGACGCATGAAGCTGGCCGGACCGGTGCTGCTGCTGGGGCTCGCCGGGTGCGGGGGGCCTGCGCCTGCGCCCTCTGCCGATGTCGCCGTCGATTTGGAAACCGCTGCGATCGAGCGCGGCCTGGTGCGTGATCCGAAGGACGCGAACATCGCCGGCGCCTATGCACGCGGGCCGGACCGGCTGTGCATCGTGGCCGCGGCGGCCACGCATCGGATCGGCATCGTCATCGACTATGGCGAGGGCAATGGCTGCCGCGCAACCGGATCGGTACGCCGGGACGGGGAGGGGCTCATCCTGACCCTCGGATCCGACGGCGGCTGCCGCTTTGCTGCGCGCTATGATGGGGAGCACCTCGCGTTGCCGGGTGCCTTGCCGAAGGCCTGCGCGCGGCTCTGCACCGGCCGCGCCGCGCTGGCCGGAGCGCAGTTCGCGCGCTTGGGCGAGTCGCTTCCCGAGGCGCAGGCGATGCGCGATGCCGATGGCCAAGCGCTTTGCGGAGCGTAGACGCGGCGGCTGCATGTGATAGCATCTCCCATGACTGCCGAGACCGACCGGCAGACCTGTGAGGAGAGCGCCGTTGCGTATTCTGTTCCTTGCAAGCGCCGCCTGCCTTGTGGCTGCATTTCCCGCCTCCGCCCAGATCTGGGGCGGCCCCGTGCCCTCGAGCGCCGGCGGCAGCTTCGCCGGGCGCGGTATCCATCTTCCCGTGCAGCCCCGTACCGCGCGCAGCGAGATTCGGGCCGGTGAACGCAGCGGTCAGCTCACCCGTAAAGAAGCGCGGCAGCTACGAAGGGCGAATGCCGTCAACAGCGCCATCGCTAACCGGCTTGCGAGCGATGGGCTGTCCGCCGCCGAGGCAGCGGAGCTCGATGTCCGCGACACGCTGCTCCATGAGGACATCGTTCGCGTCCGTTTCAATGGCGACGCCAGACCCCCGAAGAACTAGGTTCGCACTTGACGTTCACGTAAAGGGAAACTACAAGAGCAGCATGACCGCTGCTGCCGCTCCGATCGAGGCCCTGGCGCCGATCGAACCGCGTCCCGATCGCGACGCCTTCTCTATTTCCGACCTGTGCGCCGAATTTGGCGTGACCCCTCGTGCGCTACGCTTCTACGAGGACGAGGGTCTGATTGCCCCCGAGCGGCGCGGCACCCAGCGCATCTACACGCACCGCGACCGCGCGCGGCTGGCCTGGATCCTGCGTGGCAAGCGGGTCGGTTTCAGCCTGGGCGAGATCAAGGAGATGATCGATCTCTACGATCTCGGCGATGGCCGGCGCGTGCAGCGCCAGGTGACGCTGGAGCGCTGCATGGATCGCATCCGCCATTTGGAAGCGCAGAAACGCGACATCGACGCGCACATCGCGGAGCTGGCGCAATTTGTCGATCTGATCAAAAGCAAAGACCACGAACACTAAAGCCGACGAGTCCCAAAAGACAACGAGCACTGAGGAACCTGAAATGCCGCAGTTTACGCCCCCCGTGCGCGATACGCGCTTCATTCTGGATCGGGTCATCGGGCTCGATCGCTACACCAACCTGCCGCACTTCCAGGCGGCGACCCCGGACGTGGTCGACGCGGTGCTGGAGGAAGGCGGCAAGTTCGTCGCCGAAGTCCTGTTCCCGATCAACCATAGCGGCGACCAGCAGGGCTGCACCCGCCACTCCGACGGCAGCGTGACGACGCCCGAGGGATTCAAGGAAGCGTACAAGCAGTTCGTCGAGAGCGGCTGGGGCACGCTCAGCGCGCCGGCCGAGTTCGGTGGCCAGGCGATGCCGCACGTCGTCGCGACCGCATTCGAGGAATATATGATCGCCTCGAACATGGCCTTCGCCATGTATCCCGGCCTCACCCACGGCGCGATCGCGGCCCTGCTGGTCAAGGGGTCGGACGAGCAGAAGGCCAAATATGTCCCCAAGATGGTCTCGGGCGAATGGGGCGGCACGATGAACCTGACCGAGCCGCAGTGCGGCACCGACCTCGGCCTCATCAAGACCAAGGCCGAGCCCAATGCCGACGGCTCCTACAGCATCACCGGCACCAAGATCTTCATCTCGTCGGGCGAGCATGACCTGACCAGCAACATCATCCATCTGGTGCTGGCCAAGACGCCGGGCGCGCCGGACAGCACCAAGGGCATCTCGCTGTTCGTGGTGCCCAAGTTCCTGGTCAACGACGACGGGTCGCTGGGTGACCGCAACCCGGTGACCTGCGGCTCGATCGAGCACAAGATGGGCATCCATGCCAACTCGACCTGCGTGATGAACTATGACGGCGCCAAGGGTTGGCTGGTCGGCGACGAGATGAAGGGCCTCGCCGCGATGTTCATCATGATGAACGCGGCGCGCCTCGGCGTCGGCCTGCAGGGCCTCGGCATTGCCGAAGTCGCGATGCAGAACGCCGTCCAGTACGCGGGTGACCGCCGCCAGGGGCGCGCGTTGACCGGTCCGGCCGAGCCGGCGGAGAAGGCGGACACGCTGTTCGTCCACCCCGACGTCCGCCGCATGCTGATGGAGGCCAAGGCGCAGATCGAGGCCCTGCGCGCGCTGTGCCTGTGGGGCGCGCTCCAGGTCGACATGGAGCATGCCGCCGCAACCGAGGAAGAGCGCCAGCTTGCCGGCGACCTGATCGGGCTGCTGACCCCGGTGATTAAGGGCGTCGGCACCGATATCGGCTACAAGGTCGCGACCGATTGCCAGCAGGTCTATGGCGGCCATGGCTATATCGCCGAATGGGGCATGGAGCAGTATGTCCGCGATGCCCGCATCGCGATGATCTACGAAGGCACCAACGGCGTGCAGGCGATGGACCTGGTCGGCCGCAAGCTGGCGCTGAACGGCGGCCGCGCGGTGCAGGCGTTTTTCCGCGTCGTGAGCGAAGAAGTCGCGGCGGCGAAGGGCGATGCGAAGCTCGCGGGCTTTGCCGAGGCGCTGGAAAAGGCGCTGGGCCATCTTCAGGGCGCGACCATGTGGCTGGCGCAGAACGGGTTCAAGAACCCGAACGAGGTCGGCGCAGGTGCCTATCCTTACATGCAGCTGACCGGGCTGGTCGCGCTCGGCCTGATGTGGCTGCGCATGGCCAAGGCGGCGAGCGAGGCGCTGGCGCAGGGCGCCGAGGACGTCGCCTTCCTCGAGGCCAAGCTGGTCACCGCGCGCTTCTATGCCGAGCGGTTCCTCCCCGATGCCAGCGGCCTGCGCCGCAAGATCGAGGCGGGCAGCGAGGCGGTGATGGCGCTCGACCCGGAGATGTTCAAGGCAGCCTAATCGCTGCTGGGCACGGACGAGGCCGGCGATGCGGGAGCCGCAGCGCCGGCCTTGTTCTGCGCGGGCTGCTTACGGCGAACACCGTCCAGCGGGGCGGGCTCGGCCGTTGCTGCCGGCGTCGGCGTGGCGGCCGGGGCGGGCGGCAGCTGACGACGCATGCACTGGGCAAGGCTCGGGCGGCGGAACTGTTCGCAATTCCACAGTGCCTTCACATATTGCACCTTCTCGTCGCGCAAATAGCTGAACGACATCGCGGCGGCCTGATCGCCGGTCGGCGGCAGGCGGGCGGGCTTCTTCGACGAATCGAGCCACGCCATGAACTTGCAATAGGGCCGATCGCCGCAAGTGCGCAGCGCCAGTGCGGGATAGAGATCCGGCACCATGTCGTCGGGCAGCGTCACCAGGAACACGTTCTGGTCGCCGGCCACGGCGGCCGGCACCGCGCTCGCCGGGATTGCGCCAGCCGCCTTGTTGACGTCGAAGAGCAGCCCGGTAGCGCCGGGATCGCCGGCCGGTCCCGGCGCCTCGCTTGCCCCGCCCATATGTGCGGGCGAAAGCCTTGCGAGCTGCGGGATGTTCGGTTCGTCGGCGACATAACCGCGGTTGAAGGCGGGGGGCGTCCCCCACCAGCCTGCCCAGCGGAAGAACAAATGGGTATGGAGCGCGACGATCTTGTCGAGGCTCGCGCTCCAATAGGGCACCACCCAGTCGGTGTGATAGTGCGTCGCATGACCGACCGGGCGGAACACCGTGCCGTGCAGCGCCATCTTCGCGATCTCGCGGGCGCGTGTCCAGGCGGCGGGCGTGGGGGACCAGCGGGCGAGCGCGCCGTCGCAGCTGAAGGTGAACTGGCAGCCGGTGCTGCGCTCCGATCCCTGGAACACCACCCCGCACACCGTCTTGGGGAAGGCGGGGTGGCGGACGCGGTTGAGCACCACCTGCGCCACCGCGCGCTCGCCCAGGGCGTCGTCGCCGGCCTCGTACACCTCGGCGGCGGCTAGGCAGTCCACCGCGCGCTCCTGGCTGTCCGCCGCGCCGATGAGGTGGAAAGGCCGCGCCGTCGGATTGGGGTCGCTGGAAAACGGGATAGACTCGTTGAACGCGCGGGCGTCGTCCGGCGAGAGATCGGCGATGGCGATCGGCTCGACCGGCGGCAGTTCCTCCTTAGGAACAACGCGGTTCGGCAGCACCACCGGCGGCACCCGGTGGGCTCGGTGCGGCGTGCTGGGCGCGTTCACCACCAGCAGGGTGGGAATCCCCAGCGCGGCGAGCGCGACGGTGCCGGTGACCAGGCGGAGCCAGGCGGGCGTGGGGGCGGAGAGGTTGGAAATGCTGGGCGTCACAGGCGGTTGTGGCGTTCTCGATCGAGGGTGGTCGCCCTTATCTCAAAGCATCGCGCAAGGAAACAGGCGCGCGGCCGGCAGTTGAAACGGAACCGATACGGTGCCGCGACCGTATTGTCGCAGCCAGATTTTACTCAGCGAACGATTGAAGGTGGTTTTCTCCGCATGCATCAACCCGCGCTCGTCATCGCGCTGATCGGGGCGCTCGGCATCGGGGCGCAATGGATCGCGTGGCGGACCGGCTGGCCCGCCATTGCGCTGATGCTGGTGGCCGGCGTGCTCGCCGGGCCGGTGGCGGGGGTGATCGAACCGCATGCGGTGTTCGGCGAACTGCTGGAGCCAATCGTCTCGATCGCCGTCGCGCTGATCCTGTTCGAGGGCGGGCTGAGCCTCAATTTCCGCGAGCTGCGCCGCACCGGCGGCGCGGTGACGCGCCTAGTCCTGCTCGGCGTGCCGATCGGCTGGGGATTGGGGACGCTGGCGCTCTATTATGCCGCCGGGCTGGTATGGCCGGTGGCGACGCTGTTCGCCGGCATCCTGGTCGTCACCGGCCCCACCGTCGTGCTGCCGCTGCTCCGCCAGAGCAACGTCGCGCAGCGGCCGCGGGCGATCCTCAAATGGGAAGCGATCGTCAACGATCCGATCGGCGCGCTGTGCGGCCTCGTCACCTATGAATATCTCCGCCGCGTCGGCGACGGCGGCACGCTGGTCAGCGTGCTCGGCTCGCTGCTCGCCGCCAGCGTCGTCGCCGGGCTGATCGGCTGGGGCGCCGCCAAGGCGATCGGATGGGCCTTTCCGCGCGGCCATGTGCCCGAATATCTGAAGGCGCCGGTGCTGCTCGTGGCGGTGATCGGCGTGTTCGTCGGCTCGAACTTGATCCAGCAGGAGACCGGACTGATCACCGTGACGGTGATGGGCGTGGCGCTCGCCAATATGCGACTCGACTCGCTGCGTGACATTCATCCGTTCAAGGAGAATGTCACCGTCCTGCTGATCTCGGGCGTGTTCGTGCTGCTCTCCGCCTCGCTCGATTTCGAGGTGCTGCGGCACTTCGAGTGGCGCTTCCTCGCCTTCCTCGCCGCGCTGCTGTTCCTGGTGCGGCCGGCGACCGTGCTGCTCAGCCTCGCCTTCACCAAGGTGCCGTGGAACGAGCGACTGCTGCTCGCCTGGATCGCGCCGCGCGGCATCGTCGCGGTGGCGATTTCGGGGCTGTTCGCGCTGCGGCTCGACAAGCTGGGCTATAGCGACGGCTCGATCCTGGTGACCCTGTCCTTCGCGGTGGTGGTGGCGACGATCGTCGCGCACGGCTTCTCGATCGGGCCGGTGGCCAAGCTGCTCAAGGTGACCGGCGCCACCGAGCGCGGGCTGCTGATCGTCGGCGGCACGCCGTGGAGCCAGGCGCTGGCCGAGCAGCTGCGCCAGCTAGAGGTGCCGGTGACGATCTGCGACACCAGCTGGCAGCGGCTGCGCGCGGCGCGGCAGGCGGGCATCGCGACCTATCATGGCGAGATCCTCGCCGAGGCGACCGAGGACCGGCTCGACATGTCGCAATTCCAGGTGCTCGCCGCGACGAGCGACAACGAGGCGTATAACGCGCTCGTCTGCAACGAATTCGCCCATGAAATGGGGCGGGACAATGTCTACCAGCTCGGCAGCGGCGGGCATGACGAAGACGCGCGGGCGCTGCCCGAAGCCCTTCGGGGGCGCGCATTGTTCACCAGTGGCCACGGCGTCGACGAAATCGTGGAGCGCGAGCGCGACGGCTGGAGCTTCCGCAAGACGCGGCTGACCGAGCAGTTCGACTTCGACGCCGCCAAAGCCGACCTGCCCGACGCCGCCGACATGCTGCTGCTGGTCCGCAAGAACGGGATGCTCCGCTTCTTCTCGCACGCCAGCCGGCCGACGCCGCAGCCGGGCGACACGATCATTTCCTATGTGCCGCCCGTGGCGGCGGCGCGGCGGCTCGAGGAGGAGGTTGCATGAGCAGATGGGCGATGCTGGCGCTCATGGGGTTGCTGGCGGGGTGCGAGGCCCGCGCGCCCGCGCGCGACAATGCGGCGACGGCGAACCGGAGCATCCTCGCCGAGGAAGACGGCCTCGCGAACAACAGCGCGGCCGAGGCACCCAAGTCGATCCTCCGCCCCGAAGTGGTGCCCGACGAACCGGAGAAGCCCGAGCTGAAGCCCGTGGATCTTGTCGTGCCCTTCGGCACGTCGGGGCTCAAGCTCGACGATGCCGGCCGCGCGCTGCTCGACGAAGTGCTGGCGAACCCGACGACCGCCGCAGGCGGCACGATCACGATCAGCGGCCATACCGATACGCGCGGCAATGACCGCGACAATCTCATCGCCTCGCGCAAGCGGGCCGAGGCGGTGCGCGACTATCTGCTGTCGAAGGGCGTCGCGGCGGATCGGATGACGGTGGTCGCGCTTGGCGAGACCCGCGCGCTGGTGCCGAATGCCAAGGCGGACGGCAGCGACGATCCGGAGGGGCGAGCGAAGAACCGCCGGGTCGAAGTCCAGGTCGCGCTGCCGCAGACCGTGCCGGCGGAGACGGCCCCGGCCGCCCCGCAGAACGGGACGGCCGAAACGCCGGAAGCTTCTCAGCTCTCGGGCAGGAAGTCCGGCACGCTCAGGTAACGCTCGCCGGTGTCGTAGTTGAAGCCGAGCACGCGCACGCCGTCGGGCAGGTCGGGCAGCTTCTGCAGGATCGCCGCCAGCGTGCCCCCCGAGGAGATGCCGACCAGCATGCCCTCTTCGGCGGCGGAGCGGCGCGCCATGTCCTTGGCGACGGCGGCATCGACCTTGATCACGCCGTCGATCGCATCGGTATGGAGGTTCTTGGGCACGAAGCCCGCGCCGATGCCCTGGATCGGGTGCGGACCCGGCTGGCCACCCGAGATCACCGGCGACAGTTCCGGCTCGACCGCGAACACCTTGAGGTTCGGCCACTCTTTCTTGAGCGCCTCGGCGACGCCGGTGATATGGCCGCCGGTACCGACGCCGGTGATGATCACGTCGATCGGCGTGTCGCGGAAATCGTTGAGGATTTCCTGCGCGGTGGTACGCACATGCACGTCGATGTTCGCAGCGTTTTCGAACTGCTGCGGCATCCAGGCGCCCGGCGTGCTCTCGACGATTTCGAGCGCGCGCTCGATCGCGCCCTTCATGCCCTTTTCGCGCGGGGTGAGATCGAAGCTCGCACCATAGGCCAGCATCAGCCGTCGGCGCTCGAGCGACATGCTCTCCGGCATCACCAGGATCAGCTTGTAGCCCTTCACCGCCGCGACCATCGCCAGGCCGACACCGGTATTGCCGCTGGTCGGCTCGACGATCGTGCCGCCGGGCTGGAGGCTGCCGTCCTTCTCGGCCGCCTCGACCATCGCCAGCGCGATGCGGTCCTTGATCGAGCCGCCCGGGTTCGACCGCTCGGACTTGATCCACACCTCGGCGCCGGGGAACAGGTTGTTGATGCGGACGTGCGGCGTGTTGCCGATCGTCTCGAGGATCGTGTTGGCCTTCATGTCGTCATCTCCTTGGGAGGCACTTCGAGGGTGGCCGGAGGATCGAAGGTTCGAGCCCGCTTGAGCTCAGGAAATAGCTTCGACCACAGCAGCGTGACAAGGATCGCGCCGATGCCGCCGCCGATCACCGCGGCGACCGGCCCGATCAGCGCGGCGAGGAAGCCGCTTTCGGCTTCGCCCAGCTCGTTGGAGCCGGAAATGAACAAAGTGGACACCGCGCCGACCCGGCCGCGCATCTCGTCCGGCGTGTAGAGCTGGATTAGCGACTGGCGGACGTACACGGACACCATATCGGCCGCGCCCAGCACGAACAGCGCCGCCAGCGAGATCAGCACGGCGGGCGACAGGTCGGTGCCGACCGCCTTGGGGCCGAGCACCGGCACCAGCAGCGGCGCGGCCGCGCCGAACACCACCGTCGCCAGGCCGAACAAGGCGACCGCGACCAGCATCTTCACGCCCACATTGGTCTTGAGCGGGCGCCACGAGAAGAACAGGGCCGTCACCACCGCACCCAACGCAGGCGCGGCGCGAAGGTGCCCCAGGCCCTCGGACCCGACCTGGAGGATGTCGCGGGCATAGACCGGCAGCATCGCCGTCGCGCCGCCGAGCAGCACCGCGAACAGGTCGAGCGAGATCGCGCCGAGGACCAGCCGGTTGCGGCGGACATAGTGGAGGCCGTCGACCATCTGCGACAACGGGCTGCCGGTGAACTTGCGATTGGCGACCGGCACCGGGCCGATCAGGAACAGCATCAGCAGCGAGACCAGGAACAGCCCGCCCGACACGGCATAGGCGAGCCACGAGGCCGCGGCATAGAGATAGCCGCCCATCGCCGGGCCGATCACGGTGCCGCTCTGCCACGCGAGCGAGCTCAGCGCGATCGCGGTCGGCAGGACCGCCTTGGGCACGAGGTTGGGCGCCAGCGCACCCAGCGCCGGGCTGGCAAAGGCACGCGCGACGCCGAGCAGGGCTGCGATGCCGAACAGGGCGGGGAGGGTGATGGTGTGCTGCCAGGTCAGCCAGGCGAGGCTCAGCGCGCAGAACGCCTCCAGCGCCACCGCGGCACGCGCGATCCAGCGCCGGTCGATCCGGTCCGCCACCCAGCCGGCGAACAGCGACAGGCACAGGAGCGGCAGGAACTGCGCGACCCCGATCATGCCGAGCTGAAAGGCCGCTTCCTTGATGCTCATCGTCCGGCGGGCGATGTCATAGACCTGCCAGCCGATCACGATCACCATCGCCATCTGCCCCAAAGTGGCGGCAAGGCGAGCGACGAAATAGGCGCGGAAATTGCCGATGGCGAAGGGATGGGGAGACATGGTGCCGCTCTTGGCGCGCGGCCGGGCGCCACGCAATGCTTCGATGGTTTCAGATGATAAAGCTTTACCCCATCTGCGCCGGCTGGGCCTGGTCCGCTTCCACCTTGCCCGGATTGCGGAGCGACGGCCGCAGGCGGGCGAGGCTGCAGAGGCCGGCGACCAGCGCCAGACCGGCGGCGACCAGCGCGGGGGTCATGCCGGCGCCCACGCCCGCCGCCAGCAGCGCGGCGACCAGCGTCGCGCCCGTCGTCTGGCCGACCATGCGGGTCGTCGAGATCAGCCCGCCCGCCGCCGCCGCGCGCTCCACCGGCGCCGAGCCGATGATCAGCCGCGCATTGGGCGACAGGAACATGCCGAATCCCGCGCCGGTCAGCGACATCCGCCAGGCGATGTCGAAATAGCTCGGATCGTGCGGCAGGAAGGCAAGCGCGAGCAGCCCCGAAATGGCGATCGCCATGCCGATGCCGCCCAGCGCTCCGGCGGGATAGCGATCGGACAGGCTGCCGGCGAGCGGGGCCACGAACATCGTCGTCAGCGGCCAGGGCGCGATCGCCGCGCCGACTTCGGAGGGCGCGAAGCCATAGCCGTGCTGGAGGCGGAAGGGCAGCGAGAGCAACAGGGTCATGGTGGCGATGAAAGCCGTGAAGGCGCCGATCGTGGAAAGCGCCAGCACGGGCCGCGCGAGCAGGTCCACCGGCAGGATCGGCTCGGCTTCGGCCCGTTCACGGCGCACGAAGATCACGCCGATCGCGACGCCGGCGAACACGATGGCGGCGGACACCACCGGGCTGTCGCCATGCACGCCGCTTTCGGCGCCGCCAATCACCAGCCCGAACATCGCCGCGCACAGCACCGCGCCGAGCACGTCGAACGGAGCCTCGGAGCGGGCGACGTCGGGGAGCGAACGGCCGAGCAGCAAGCTGGCGATCGCGAACGGGACGGCGGAGGCGAACACCCAGGGCCACGGCCCCACCGCCAGGACCAGGCCGCCCAGCGTCGGCGCGATCGCGGCGGAAACCGACACCACCACCGAATTGACGCCCAGCCCGCGCCCGAGCTGCTTTGTCGGGTAGATCTGCCGTACCAGTGCCGAGGAGACGCTGAGCGCCGCCGCCGCACCCGTGGCCTGCGCGGCGCGCACGATCAGCAGGAAGGGCAGGCTCTTGGCGAAGAAGCACAGGATCGTGGCGACGGTGAACACGATCTGCCCCCATTGGTACAGTCGCTTGAGCCCGATCCGATTGCCCAGCCCCGAAAAGGGCAGGAGAAGCATCACCAGCACCAGCTGGTAGACGGTCACCACCGCAACCGCGGCGGAAGAATCGACGCGCAGATCGCGCGCGATGGTGGGGAGCGCCACGGTGGCGATGGCGCCGTCGATCACCACCAGCGCCGTACCGAACGAAACGGCGGCGATGGCGGTAAGGCGGCGCGGCATGGGGAGGCCGTCGGTCTGCATCGCGGGCTTAGTGCACCAGGCCGCCCGCAGTTCCCAGCCCGGAACTCCAGGACCGCCGCCGGGTTTAGTGAACAACCGAAACGACGCTGTCAGGAGATCGAAATGGGTAAGGGCATCTTGTTGTGGTTGCTGGGAATTCCTCTTCCCATCATCATCCTCCTGCTGATCTTCTGGCACTGAGGATGGCGGGGCCGCGGCGATCGCGGCGGCCCCACTGCCGTCGGATCAGTGCCGACGGGCGACCAGCGCCAGCCGTGCCGCCGGGGCGGGCAGATGCAGGTGCAGCCGATCCTTCACGGCAAGCTTGTGTTTCTTTAGCTGTGCCACCCGAAATGCATCCGGCATGCGGCGGCGAAGCTCGCGGCCGATCTCGCGCTCGAGCATCCGGTGCGTGGCGATCAGGCGTTCTACAATGGTCATCGTCATGGCTCCACATCGATGGAAGTGCATCGATCGAGCGGCCCGATGAAACAGGGGTGCGAGGAAGTGGAAACACCGTCGATCCTGCACCGAGCACGCTCGATGCGGTCCGACATCACGGGGCTTCAGGTGAAGCCGCCGCCAGAGGGGCCCGGTCCCGCCCGATCAACATAGGCACGTCATCGTTGCGCGCAAGGGGCTTCGCGACGAACCGTGCGAAGCCCCCGCAAGCCTCAGCGGCAGCGCACGTCCTGGTTGTTCATCTGGTTGTTGCGATCGACCGAGTTACCGATCGCGCCGCCGGCGATCGCACCAAGCAGCGTCCCGACCGTGCTGGAGCGGCGGCCGGAGATCACGTTGCCGAACAGGCCGCCCGCCGCCGCACCGACGATCAGGCCGGTCGTGCCATCGGGACGCTTGCAATAATAACGACCGTCATCGCCGCGGTAGACGCGGTCGTTTGCACTGAGCACCCGTTCGCTGCCGCCCGGACGATAATAGCGCGAGGGCTCGTAATCGCCTTCGTCGCGGATGTCGAGGCGCGGCGGCGGCGGTGCATGCGCCAGCCAGTCGCTGTAGTTGGCGTAGCGCTCCGATGCCTGCTGGAACAGCCGGTACTCACGATCAAACCGGTCCCGCGCTGCTTCGAAGCGGGCGCGCTCCTGATCGGGCGAGGCATATTGCTGGGCCGACGCCGGCGCGGCGACCGAAAGGCCAGCGGCCGTCAGCGCGACCAGGGCCAGAACATGCTTCATGCGAGTCTCCTTCATCAACACGCCGGCGCAGCCGCCGGGAACGCCGCTGTCATCCGGTCTTGCGCGTGAAGCGCGGCTGAACGAAGCTGGGACAAAACAGGGCTGGGAGAGGGCTGTTCCATGGTCTATGCGCTTTGCTCTTGCTGCTCTGCAGCATTGGTATCATATTTGTCCCATGAACGTTAGCGCAGCCGTGACCGAAGCTCCCGTCAACAACACTCCGTTCGTCCTTGAGGGCATCGTGCGCCTGCGCTGCCTGCAGGTAACCTATAATCGCACGCGGATGATCGTGGCGCCGCACATCCTCTATACGCGCAACGAGTCGCTCTATACCGACGCGTTCATCGTGTCGCGCGAGGGCATGCTGCCGCGCGAGCCGAAAATGGCGACCTTCAAGGTCGACGGCCTTCGGGAAGTGGCGGTGCTGGACCGCGCGTTCGAGATCAGCGATCTGTTCGATCCCGAGCTCGAAAAATATGCCGGCGTGACGCTGATGCAGGTCGAGCCGGCGGCCTGACCCGGCGGTTCAGTCAGGCACGCTGACGAAGCTGTCCATCACCCGCTTGCGGCCGGCCTGTTCGAAATCGATCTCGAGCTTGTTGCCTTCGATCTCGGCGATCAGCCCATAGCCGAACTTCTGATGGAACACGCGCATGCCTAGCGAAAGGTCGCCGCGCGGCTTGGCGCCGAAGCTGACGGCCGAGGCACGGCTCTCCAGCACGCGCGGCTGGTCGCGGGTGAAGGTGCGCTGGGTGAAGCCGCCGCCGGGGTTGGTCGGATCGACCCCCGCCGCACGCTGCCAGCCAGGACCGCGACCTGCGCCGCGCGCCACATCGGCAAAGGGGTCGCTCCGCTCGCTCCAGTTCGCCCGCCACAGGCTCTCGCCGCCGGTCATCGAGCTTTCGGATTCGACATGCTCGGGGGGCAGTTCGCCGACGAAGCGGCTCGGCAGGCTTGACGTCCATTGGCCATAGATTCGCCGATTGGCGGCATGGAGGATGATCGCGCGCCGCCGCGCCCGGGTGATCGCGACATAGGCGAGCCGGCGCTCCTCCTCCAGGCTGGCGAGCCCGCCCTCGTCGAGCGCGCGCTGCGAGGGGAAGATGCCTTCCTCCCAGCCGGCGAGGAACACGGTGTCGAACTCCAGCCCCTTGGCGGCGTGGATGGTCATGATGGTGACCTTGGGCTCCTCGGCCGAGGCCTCGTTGTCCATCACCAGGCTGACATGCTCGAGAAAGGCCGAGAGGCTCTCATATTCCTCCATCGCGCGGACGAGTTCGTTCAGATTTTCGAGTCGTCCGGCCGCCTCGGCGGTGCGATCGGCCTGCCACATCGCGGTATAGCCGCTCTCGTCGAGGATGATGCGGGCAAGGTCGGGGTGCTGGAGGTCGTCCCCCATGCTCCGCCAGCGCGCCATGTCGCCGATCAGGTTGCCGAGCGATCGCCGTGCCTGCGGGGTCAGCTCGTCGGTATCGAGGATGCGCGCCGCGGCGGTGGCGAGCGGCAGCCCCTGCGCGCGGGCGAACTGGTGCACCTTGGCCAGCGCCTTGTCGCCCAGCCCGCGCTTGGGGACGTTGACGATGCGCTCGAAGGCGAGGTCGTCGGCCGGCTGGGCGACGATGCGCAGATAGGCGAGCGCGTCGCGGATTTCCTGGCGCTCGTAAAAGCGGAAGCCGCCGATGATTCGATAGGGCAGGCCGATCGCGATGAACCGGTCTTCGAACTCGCGGGTCTGGTGCTGCGCACGGACCAGGATCGCGGTCGCGTCGAGGCTGAGCCCGCCGCGCTGCAGCCCCTCGATCTCCTCGCCGACGCGGCGCGCCTCCTCGGGCCCGTCCCACACGCCGAGCACCTTCACCTTCTCGCCGACGTCCATCTCCGTCCACAGCGTCTTGCCGAGCCGCCCGCCATTGTTGGCGATCACGCCCGAGGCGGCGCCGAGGATGTGGGGGGTGGAGCGGTAATTCTGCTCCAGCTTGATCACGACGGCGCCGGGGAAGTCCTTCTCGAACTTCAGGATATTCTCCACCTGCGCACCGCGCCAGCTGTAGATCGACTGGTCGTCGTCGCCGACGCAGCAGATGTTCTTGCGCTCCTGCGCGAGCAGCCGCAGCCAGAGATACTGGACCGAGTTCGTGTCCTGATACTCGTCCACCATGATGTAGCGGAAGCGCTTCTGATATTGCTCCAGCACCTCACGATTGGTCTTAAGAATCGTGAGCATGTGGAGCAGAAGGTCGCCGAAATCGCAGGCGTTCAGCAGCCGCAGCCGCTCCTGATACTGGGCGTAGAGCGACTGGCCGCGGCCATTGGCATAGCTCTCCGATTCGCCAGCGTCGAGGTCGGCGGGGATCATGCCGCGGTTCTTCCAGCCGTCAATCAGCCCGGCGAGCTGACGCGCGGGCCAGCGCTTCTCGTCGAGGTCGTTGGCGAGGATCAGCTGCTTGAGCAGGCGCAGCTGGTCGTCGGTATCGAGGATGGTGAAGTTGCTCTCCAGCCCGACCAGTTCGGCATGGCGGCGGAGCATCTTGGCGCCGATCGCGTGGAAGGTGCCGAGCCACGGCATGCCCTCCACCGCGTCGCCGACCAGCCGGCCGACGCGCTCCTTCATTTCGCGCGCGGCCTTGTTGGTGAAGGTGACGGACAGGATTTCGGACGGATAGGCCCGCCGAGTCCACAGCAGATGCGCCAGTCGCGCGGTGAGCGCCGCGGTTTTCCCCGTCCCGGCCCCGGCGAGGACCAGCACCGGCCCCTCGGTGGTGAGCACGGCCTGGCGCTGAGGATCGTTCAGACCCTGAAGATAGGGGGCGTCCTGGGAAGAGGGGGCAAGCGACATGCGTGAACAACTAGGGAACGTGGCCGCGGCCCGCAAGCTTTACGCAACGCCGCCCGGGCCCGGCACCGACAGGTTTCGAACGCATCAAGAGCATATTACCGCAAAACCGGGGATGTTCGCATTGCCTCCCATCCCTCGGACGACTATGGGGTGCCGCGAGATCAACCCGTGACAAGTCCCAACGCCTCCCGCCGACTGAAGGTGCGCCTTGCAGTCGTGCTGACGCTCGCGATCATCGCGGCCGTTGTCGCGTGGCGTTCGGCGCCGTTGTCCGAGACCGCATGTACGGCGGGGCGACACGAGGAACGCGATGCTGGCGGCAAGCTCGTGCGGATCACGCATACTGAATGCCTGCGTTGAACGCATGTTCCCGACCACTTGTCATTATCCTGTCATAAGCCAAACCCAAAGGCGCTAACATCATGGCGACGCTCGCAATGGAACAGGCCGCGACGGCAGACTTGCCGCGAAGTCCTCGATTTAACGAAAAAACCCATCCTGTAGCGAAGCTGCTGTTCGCCGTCGTGCTGATCGGCGGCCTTGGCTTTGCCGGCTGGAGCATCCTGCTGGATACCCGTGCGGCCGGTGAACAGATGGCGCTCGGCGTCTTCGCGTTTCTCGGGCTCGCGCTGATCATCGCACTTGCCTTCGAGTTCGTGAACGGGTTTCACGACACGGCCAACGCCGTCGCGACGGTGATCTACACCAATTCGATGCCGGCGCAGCTGGCGGTGGTGTGGTCCGGCTTCTTCAACTTCCTGGGCGTGATGCTGTCGAGCGGCGCAGTTGCCTATGCGATCATCACCCTGCTGCCGGTAGACCTGATCCTCAACGTCGGCTCGGCGGCCGGCTTCTCGATGATCTTCGCGCTGCTGTTCGCCGCGGTGCTCTGGAACCTGGCCACCTGGTATGTCGGCCTGCCCAACTCCTCCAGCCATGCGCTGATCGGATCGGTGCTGGGCGTCGGCTTCGCCAACCAGCTGATTCTCGGCGGTTCGCGCGGGGGCACGGCGGGTGTCGACTGGAGCCAGGCGGGCAAGGTATTCTCGGCCCTGTTGTGGAGCCCGTTGTTGGGCTTTGCCGGCGCGCTGCTGTTGCTGCTGGCGATGCGGGTGGTCTTCATGAAGAGCCCGCAGCTGTTCCAGGCGCCGTCTGGCAATACGCCGCCGCCGCGGGGCATCCGCGCGCTGCTGATCGGCACCTGCACCGCGGTCTCGTTCTTCCACGGATCGAACGACGGCCAGAAGGGCATGGGCCTGATCATGCTGATCCTGATCGGCTGCGCGCCCACCGCCTATGCGTTGAACCGCACGCTGCCTGCGAGCGCGACGGCGGCGTTCGTCCAGACCTCCTATGCCGCCAATGCGGTTTTCCGTGCGCGCAGCGGCGGCGTGGCGCTGACCCCGGTCGACGCGCGGGCGACGCTGACCGAGGCACTTCAGCACCGCAAGGCGGAAGGCCCCAAGGTCTATGCCGCGCTGGATTCACTGTCCGCCAGCCTGACCGAACAGGTTTCGAGCTACGGCTCGCTCAGCAAGGTGCCGGCGCGGGCGAGTTCGAACGTTCGCAACGACATGTATCTGGTGCTCGACACCACCCGGCTGGCCACGAAGAAGCCAGATGGCTTCAACCCGGCCGAGCGGGAGACGCTGAAGGCCTATCAGAAGGATCTCGAAGGCGGCACGCGCTTCATCCCGCTCTGGGTCAAGATCGTCGTCGCGATCGCGCTGGGCCTGGGCACGATGATCGGGTGGAAGCGCATCGTGGTGACGGTGGGCGAAAAGATCGGCAAGCAGCACATGACCTATGGAATGGGCGCCGCAGCCGAGATCGTCGCTGCCGCGACGATCATGGGCGCCGACCATCTCGGCGTACCGGTCTCAACCACGCACATCCTGTCCTCGGGCGTAGCCGGCGCCTCGGTCGGCAGCGGTGCCGGGCTGCAGTTCCGGACCATCCGCAACATGGCGCTTGCCTGGCTGATGACGCTGCCCGCCGCGATGCTGCTGTCGGGCGGCCTCTACTGGCTGATGCTGAACGCGGTGCGGATCTTCGGCCTGTAAGGGCCGGCACCACCGGGCGTTTGGAGGGCGGGACGCGGGTCCCGCCCTTTTCGTGTCAGCCGTGCAGCAGGTCGTGAACGGCGAGATGCAAGCCCGCCCGCACGCCGCTGGTGTCGGCGCGAAGGTCTGCCTTCACATGCTCCACGGGGTTGTAGGCTGCGACCAGCCCGCCCGCCAGCAGGCTGAAAAAGGCCGCATAGACCATCCGCTTGATCGGCGATTCGCGCATATCCCGACTCCCTAATTCCGGTGCAGCGAGTGCGACCGTCGATACCGTGCCGAAACTGTCGCTCCGCTGAACGCGGCTTGACCCGCGCGACGACTGGTCCGAGGGAGGCGGCCGGAGGATCGCACATGGCCCATGCCGCCACGCCCGTCTCCCACCGCCGCATCCTGTTCGCGAGCCTGGTGGGGACGTCGGTCGAGTTCTACGATTTCTACATCTACGCAACCGCGACGGCGCTGGTGTTCGGCCCGCTGTTCTTCCCCGCGCAGGAGCCGTGGCTGCAGCAGGTCGCGGCCTATGCCAGCTTCAGCGTCGCCTTTTTCGCGCGGCCGCTGGGCGGGCTGGTGTTCGGCCATTTCGGCGACCGGCTCGGGCGCAAGTCGACGCTGGTCGCCTCGCTGATGCTGATGGGCGCCTCCACCGTGCTGATCGGCTGCCTGCCCGGGCACGCGATGATCGGCTGGGTGGCGCCCTTGCTGCTCTGCCTGCTCCGCTTCGGCCAGGGGCTGGGGCTGGGCGGCGAATGGGGCGGGGCGAGCCTGCTCGCGGTGGAATATGCGCCCAAGGGCTGGGCATACCGCTATGGCAGCTTCCCGCCGCTCGGCGCGCCGGTAGGGTTCATCGCGGCCAACGGGCTTTTCCTGCTGCTCGGCGCGTTCCTCACCGACGAGGCCTTTCGCGACTGGGGCTGGCGCCTGCCGTTCCTGGCGAGCGCGGCGCTGGTAGGGCTCGGCCTGTGGGTGCGCCTGCGCATTGCCGAGACTCCGGCCTTTGTCGAGGCGGCCGAACATGCCCCGCCGCCGCAGGTGCCGCTGGGCGTGCTGCTGCGCGAGCATCTCGGCGCGACGCTGGCGGGGACGTTGGGCACCGTCGCCTGTTTCGCGCTGTTCTACGTCGCCACGCTGTTCGCGATCGGCTTCGGCACCAAGACGCTCGGCTATCCGCGCGAAGCCTTTCTCGGTGCCGAGCTGGCCGCGATCCTGTTCATGGCGCTGGGCATCGGCGTCGCCGGCTGGCTGGCCGACAAGCGCGGCGCGACCCTGGTGCTCGCGCTCGGCTGCATCGCGATGGTGCCGCTGGGGCTGGCGATGCCCGTGCTGCTGGTGCCGGGGTCGCTGCTCGCGGTGTTCGTCTGGCTTGCCGCCGGACTGTTCGTGATGGGCTTCGTCTATGGGCCGCTCGGCGGCTGGCTGCCGAGCCTGTTTCCGGCGCAGGTCCGCTACACCGGCGTTTCGGTGACCTTCAACCTCGGCGGCATCCTCGGCGGCGGGCTCACCCCGCTGATCGCGCAGACGCTGGTCGAGCGCGGCGGGATCGGCATGGTCGGTTGGTATCTGGCGGGGGCCGCCGGGCTCAGCCTGATCGGCCTGCTGCTCACCCGGCGGCGCTGATCCTTCAGGCGGGGCGGAGCAGCGTCAGCTTCGCCTTGCCGTACACCCGGTCTGCATCGATCACGAAGCCGGCAAGTTCGACATCCTCGGTCTTGCCGGTCTCGATGCTGATCCAGCTGCCGGGGCCGGTCCAGCCGAGCCGGGCCAGCTTGTCGAGCGCGACGACGCCGGCGCCGGTGCCATAGGGCGGGTCCATCAGGATCAGGTCGAGCGGCGCGCGGGCTGGGCCCAGCGCCATCACCGATCCTGGGCGGACATCGGTGCCCTTGGCGCCGAGCTTGGCGATATTGGCCTTGAGCGCGTCCAGCGCCGCCCGGTCCTGCTCGACGAACAGGCACGAGGCGGCGCCGCGCGACAGGGCTTCCAGCCCGAGCGCGCCCGAACCCGCGAAAAAGTCACCGACGGCGAGGCCCTCGAAACTGCCGAGCCTGGAGGCAAGCATCGAGAACAGCGCCTCGCGGGTGCGATCGGCGGTGGGACGGGTAGTGTCGCCCTTGGGGGCGGCGAGCGGTCGGCCGCGCCAGTCTCCGGCGATGATCCGCATCAGCCGCGCTCCCGCGGCGGACGGCCGGGGCCGCCGGGCCGCTGCGGACGATTGCCGCCGCCGCTGCCACCGGGCCGGGGCGTGCGCGGACGTTCGGACGTGGTGGTACCGCCGAGACGCTGCGTGCGGGGACCGCGCGGACGTTCGCCCTCGTCGCCGCCGAACCGCGACGGGCGCGGCGTGCGATTGCGCTCGGCGCCGTCGCCGCGCTGCTCCGTGCTGCGTGGCCCGCGCGGACGTTCGCCATCCTGACCGCCGAAGCGAGAGGGCCGTGGTCCGCTGTTGCGCTCAGCCGAGTCTCCGCTTGCCCGCGCCGTTCGCGGTCCGCGCGGGCGATCCCCGTCGGCACCGCCGAAGCGCGACGGGCCGGCGGGACGGCCGCTCTCGCCGCCGCGCGGGGTGCGCGGGCGCTCGGCACCCTGATCGCCGCGCGCATCGCGGCGGCCACGCGGGCGATCGACCAGATCGCCGGCGCGCGGCTCGCGGGTGTCGCGGAAGGACTTTGCACGGGCGGCGCGGGCAGGCTTGCCGACAGCGCCCTCGCTGCCCTCGCGCACGCCGAGCCGGCCGCCGGTTCGCGGCCGGTCCTCGCCGTCCTTGGGCTTGGCCTTGGGGGTGGCGCGCGCGGTGAACACCGGGCCCTTGGCCACCGGTGCGGGCTTGGCGATCCGGCGACGCCCCTCGGGCTCGACCTTGGCCGGTTTCTCGACCGGTTCGATCGCACGCTGGCGGGTGGCGAACTGGAGGTTGGACGCCGCCTTGCCGCCGCCGGCCTTGCCCAGCACGGTGCGGAAGGTGATCAGATCGGCCTGGCGGATCTCGTCGACGTCGCCGGCGGGCAGGTCGTACAGGTAGAAGGGGCCGTAGCGGGTGCGGATCAGGCGGCTCACCTGAAGCCCGAGGAACTCGAGGACGTTGCGGACTTCGCGGTTCTTGCCTTCGGTCAGCGTCATCTCGATCCAGAGATTGGCGCCGGTCCGCCGCTCGATATTGGCGTTGATCGGGCCGTAGCGGACGCCCTCGATCTCGATGCCGAGCATCAGGTCCTCGAGCTGCTCCTGGCTCACCTGGCCATAGGCGCGGGCGCGGTAGGTGCGCTCGACGCCGCTCGCCGGCAGCTCCATCTCGCGCTTGAGCTCGCCATCGGTGGTGAGCAGCAGCAGCCCCTCGGTGTTGAGATCGAGTCGTCCGACCGGCATCACCCGGGGCAGCCCTTCCGGCATGCGGTCATAGATGGTCGGCCGACCGGTGAAATCGCGCTCGGCGGTGAGCAGGCCGGCGGCCTTGTGGTAGCGGAACAGCCGCGCGGGCGCTGCCGCCGCCACGGGCTTGCCGTCGACGGTGACGCCGTGCAGCGAGGTGAGGATGGTCGCGGGGGTATCGAGCGTGGCGCCGTTGAGGGCGATGCGGCCCTCGGCAATCATCCGCTCGATCTCGCGCCGCGAGGCGATGCCGGCACGGGCGAGGAGCTTGGCGATACGCTGCGGCGTACCGGTGGTTTTCATAGGCTTGGAGTCAGACACCGCAGCGCTATAGCGATTTCAGCGGGGCTGGCAAAAATTTATGCGGTGCCAGTTCGTGACTGGCGCGTTACGGACTTCGCCAGGCGGTTGATTCGGGGCACAAAGGGCATGTTGTTCGGAAGGAAGAAGCGGCGAATCGAACATCTTCTCGTGGTGGAGGATGAGCCGCTGGTGGCGTTCGACACCGAGCATTTCCTTCGCGAGTCGGGTTTCACCATCGTGGCGACGGTCGATTCGGTCGCGGATGCGACCCGGATCGTGGACACCGAGGAACCGCTTGACCTGGTCTTGGCGGATATCAACCTCGCCGACGGCAGCGGGGTGGAAGTGGCGCGGACCGCTTTCGCGCGCGGGGTGCCGGTGCTGTTCGTGACGGGCGCGTGCCCGGCGGACGCACGCGCGCTGGCGGCAGGGTGCCTCTCCAAACCCTATGCCCAGCGCGATCTGCTGCTGGCGATCGATGCCATCGAGGCGGTGCTGGAAGGCGGCAAGGTGCCGCGCCGCCTGCCGGGCAGCTTCAACCTGTTCCTGGGCGGCTGACGCCGCTTAGCGCACGAACAGCGAGACGACCACACCCGCCCAGGCGAACACCGAGGCCAAGACCGCCAGATGCGCGACCGTTTCCGACGGCGAGGCCTGCTTGGGGGCTGGGGCGGCGCGTGTGCGGGTGCTGGACATGGTGAACTCCTTTGTACGACGCCGGTGTTATACCACCCCTTCCTGAACAGAAGCCTGCCCAGCGGGCCGAGTCGCACCGGTTGCAGGCGCATCGTCGCACGAAACCCACGCATCGACCGCATCGTGGAAAACGCGGACCCCCTGTTCGAGCGTGCCGAGCGTTACCTGCTCGATCGCGCCCGCTGCCAGCCCCTGCTGCGCCAGCGCGCAGGCGCGGAAATCCTCCGCCGCGAACACCCCTTCGTCGAGCAGCTGCCAGCTGCGTTCCCAATGGGCCAGCGCCTTTTCGGTCGCGGGCGCCTCGGGGATCAGCATGAAATCCTCGACCCAGACCTCGTCCACCGCCCGCGGCATCAGCACCATCAGGTTGATGTAATCGGGGCTGACCGCGAGCACCGCGCCGGGGAACATCTGATAGGTATAGGTGATCGCCCCGCGCAGAGTGGGCCAGTCGTCCGACTCGAGCTCGGCGATGCTGGCGGCGCGGCCGACCGCGGAGCGCTGGTGCGGACCGATCCGGTCGGCGGCGGAGATGCCGTCCTGGAAGAAGGGCGCAATGCTCTCCGCGTGGAGCCGCTGGATGTGATAGCTCTCCAGAAAGGCGTCCATCACCAGCTTCCAGTTGGCCGGTACCCGGTGGGTACGCCTGCGGAAACAATGCTGGCCGGCAAGGTCGAAGGCGGCGAAATCCTGCGCGAGCGTGTCGGCATGGCCGAAGTCCGCGGCGTCATCGAAGGCGAACCAGATCAGCCCGCCGGCTTCGTGCGTGGGCATACGGCGCAGCGCGAAGGCGGCCTTGTCGAGGCCGGGGAACGCCTCGGCGCGCGGGATCCCCGCCAGCCTGCCGTCGAGCGTGTAGCTCCAGGCATGATAGGGGCAGACGAGGCGCGGGGCGGTCACGGCGTCGCACCCCTCCACCAGCCGCGTGCCGCGATGCCGGCAGACGTTGAGGAAGACATGCGCCTCGCCCTGCTTGTCGCGCGTGATCAGCAGCGGCTTGCCGAAGCCGTCATGCGGGATCGCCATGCCGGGTTCGGGCAGCAAGGCGGAAGGCGCGAGCACCAGCGGTGCGCGATGGAAGATGCGCTCGCGCTCGGCGGAGAAACGCTCCGGGCTGGTATAGACGCTCGCATCGACATGGGTGATCGGGCCCGTGCCCGCGTCGCTGCCCCGCGCCAGCATCGTCGCGAGCGCGCGCTGGCCTTGCGTCGGTGCGTTCATGGCTATCCTCTCCCGAATTTTCGGCTAGTTTCCGCCTTCCATGCCCAACGAACAAGCCCCCATCGCGGCGCGCGGCCGCGCCACCACCCCCTATGTCCTCGCCCAACTGGCCCTCGCGGCCGGCCTTGCCCTGCTGGCGGTGCCATGGGCCCGCGTCGGCGGCGCGCCGGTGCCGGGCTATTGCTTCGCGGCGGGCTGGAGCGACGGGACCGCCCGGCTCGCGCCCTCGATGACATTCCTGCTCGGCCTGCTCGCGATCGGGGCGACGCTGGTGCTGAGCATCGCCTGGCGGCGTCGCGGCGGCGCGAGCCTGATCGTGGCAGGGAGTGTGGTCGGCGCGGCGTTGCTCGCGCTGGCGGTGCTGTTCACGCTGTTCTCCCCGCCCAAATCGCTGGCCGGGGCGCCGCTGGCGCTCGACTGGGGCGGTGCCGCGGCGCTGATCGCCTTTCTCGGCGCGTTCGTGCTCGGCCGCGCGGCTGCTCCGGCAGATTGGCGCGCGGAGCTTCCCGAAGGCGTGCGGCCCTATTTCGCGAAGGGGCCGCTGGCGTCCTTCGCGCTCGGCGTGTCCTCGGGCTTCCCGTTCGCGATGATCGGCGCGACGCTCACGACCCGGCTGGCGCAGACGGGCATCGACAAGTCGACCGTCACCGCCTTCACGCTCGCGATCCTGGTCTATAATTTCAAGTTTCTCTGGGCGTGGATCGTCGACAGCGTGCCGATCCCGATCCTGGGGCGGCTGGGCCAGCGGGTGTCGTGGCTGATCGTGGCCGGCCTGCTGGTCGTCGCGGCGACGGTGAACCTGGCGCTGGTCGTCCCCGATCCGGCGAACATCTGGCCGACGGTCACCGCCGCGGTGCTGATGGGCGCGGCGGGCGCGACCTATGACATCGTCATCGACGGCTATCGGATCGAAGTGCTGCAACCGCACGAGCTCGGCTATGGCTCGGGCATGTCGCAATATGGCTGGCGGATCGGCTCGGTCGCAGCCGGTGCGATCGCGCTGGTCGTGGCGGGGCAGGCGGGGTGGACCGCGGGCTATGCCGCCTGCGCCGTCTTCGCGCTGCCCGCGATCCTCACCGGGCTGATCGTCGGCGAGCCCGAGCGGCACCGCGCGCCCGCCGAGCGCCGCAGCATCGCGACGGTGGCGGCCGGGATCTGGGGGCCGTTTCTCCAGTTCTTCGCCCGCGAAGGCGCGCTGATCGTTCTGCTGTTCATCCTGGTCCACAAGATCGGCGATACGCTGGCCAACCTCACCTTCCGGCTGCTGTTCAACGATCTCGGCTTCTCGAACGACGAGATCGCCTTTTACGACGTGTCGCTCGGCTTTCTGGCGTACATGCTGGGCATCTTCCTCGGCGGCATGATGTACGCGCGGATGGGGATGAAGCGATCGGTGATGGTCAGCCTGATCCTGATGGCGGTTTCCAACCTCAGCTTCGCCGCGCTGGCGGCAGCGGGGCACTCGAACCTCGGCATGGCCGGCGCGATCGGCTTCGAGAACATCGCCAGCGGCATCGGCGGGGTGGTGGTGATCGCCTATTTCTCGGCGCTGACCGACCTGCGTTTCACCGCCGCGCAATATGCGCTGATCTCGGCGGGGGCGAGCATCGTCGGCCGGTTCATCACCGGCACGACGGCGGGCAGCCTGATCGAGGCGATGGGCTATGTCGACTTTTACCTGTTCACCACCGTCATCGCGCTGCCCGGTGTCGCGCTCTATTGGTGGATGATGCGCAGCGGGCTGGTCGATCGCTCGATCGGCAGCGCCGGGCAGGAGCGCTGACGCCTCAGGGTTCCAGCGGCAGGGCGAGATCGGCGAAGCTCTGCGCCAGCGCGTGCGCGGTCGGCAGCAGGCCGGTCGCGTCGCGGACGCCGATCAGGTCGGCGAGGAGCAGCGCCGCCACTTCCGGATTGGTGCGGACCTTGCCCAGCGCGACGACCAGCGCCGCTTCGGACGCGGTCATGCGCGGACAGCACCAGGGCGCGATCTGCACCGGACCGGTCGCCATGGCGGACATTTCGTGCATCAGCGCGCGCAGCAGCATCAGCGGGCGGCGGAACCCCTTGCCGAACGCGACGAGGAAGGCGTGCGCGGTGCTGGCATCGTGCAGACCGTTGCCGCCGGTCTGGCGAACGCCGAACAGCAGCAGCCGCACGCCCGGATCCTCGGGCTGGAGCTGGGGCAGGGCGGTGACGAGGGTCTGGACGGACGGCTGCATGTGATTCTCCGATGGGCGTCGGAGCAATCATGCCGTTCTGTTATTAATAGTCAATCGCAATAAGCGCGGGTTGCGATCAGTCGGGCAATTCTCCGTTCGCGGCGAGAACGACGCCGGCGAGATACAGCGAACCGAGGATCAGCACGGTGGCCGGCGACTGGCCGGTACCGCGGCCGGCTATTGCGCGCAGGGCGCCCGCCACATCGTCGGCGGTCGTGGCAACGGGTACGCCAAGCGCCTGGACCAGCGCCGCCAGCGCGTCGGGTGCGTGATGGGCATGGCCGGGGATCGGCACGGTGGTGACGCTTGCCAGCCGTGCGGCGAGGGGGGCGAGCAGTCCCTCGGGATCCTTGTTGGCCAGCATACCGAGCACGAGATGGCAGGGCCGACCGGCAGCGACTTCGGCAACGGTGCCGGCGATGGCGGCGCCGGCTGCGGCATTGTGCCCGCCATCGAGCCAGACCGGGGTGCCTTCCGGCAACCATGCGGTGAGCGGCCCCTGGCCGAGCCGCTGCATCCGCGCGGGCCAGCGGGCGCGGGTCGCGGCGGCGGCGAGCGCGGCATCGGGGATCGCCAGCACGGTCTGGTGGCGCAGCATCGCGATGGCGAGCGCGAGATTGCCCGGCTGGTGCGGGCCGGAAAGCACCGGCAGCGGCGTCGCGATCACGCCATTGGCGTCGCGATAGACGAGGCGGTCGCCTTCCACCGCATAGTCCCAGGCGGCCCCTTGCGCGAGGACGGGGGCGCCGGCGGCCGCGACCACGGCGGCGATCTCTGCATCGTAGCGCATCGTCACCAGCGGCACGCCGGGCTTGGCGATGCCTGCCTTTTCGCGCGCGATCTGCGGCAGCGTGTCGCCGAGGAAGGCCTGATGGTCGATGCCGAGCTGGGCGATGGCGGTCGCGATCGGCGCGGCGATGACGTTGGTCGCGTCGAGCCGCCCGCCCAGACCGACTTCGATCACGCACGCGTCCGCCGGCGTGCGGGCGAAGGCGAGGAAGGCGGCAGCGGTGGTCACCTCGAAGAAGCTCGCGCCGATATCGCCGCCGGCATCGAGCACCTCGGCGAGCAGGGGCGCGAGGGTGGCGTCGTCGATCAGCGTACCGGCGAGGCGGATGCGCTCGTTGAAGCGGACGAGGTGAGGGCTGGAATAGACATGGACGCTGAGGCCGGCGGCTTCGAGCGCGGCGCGCAGGAACGCGCAGGTCGATCCCTTGCCGTTGGTGCCGGCGACGTGCAGCACCGGCGGCAGGCGGAGGTGCGGGTTGCCGACGCGCTCCAGAAGGCAGGTGATGCGCTCCAGACCGAGGATGTCGGCGCCGGGGGAGAGCAGGGTCAGCCGGTCGAGCTGGGCTTGCACGGCGGGGTCGGTGGACCGAGCGAAGTCGGGCATGTCGCGCTTATTTGAGCCCCTCCTCCTTGGAGGAGGGGTTGGAGGTGGAGGGATTCCAGAACGTCTTTTGGTCTCGGTGAGACTCTGCCCCACCCCAACCCCGCATCAGGTGAACAGCGCCCCGCGCTGTTCAGGCGCTGCCGGGGGCAGCGCCGGCCTGATGCGCCTGAAGGGGAGGGGCTAAAGTGAAGCATTACGCCGCCGCGCGCGCCTCGCAGAGCAGGCCGATCAGCTGGCCCAGCGTGTCGCGCAGGTCGCGGCGGTGCGTCACCATGTCGACGAGGCCGTGGTCGCGATAATATTCGCTGGTCTGGAAGTCGTCAGGCAGCTTCTCGCGGATCGTGTTCTCGATCACGCGGCGGCCGGTGAAGGCAAGCGTGGCGCCCGGCTCGGCGATCTGGACGTCGCCCAGCATCGCATAGGCCGCCATCACGCCGCCCGAGGTCGGATCGGTCAGCACGACGATATAGGGCAGCCCGGCGTCATGCAGCATCTCGATCGCGACGGTGGTGCGCGGCATCTGCATCAGGCTGAGAATGCCTTCCTGCATGCGCGCGCCGCCCGAGGCGGTGAAGACGATATAGGGCGAGCGCGCGGCGATCGCGGTCTCGACGCCGGCGATGAACGCCTCGCCGACCGCCTGGCCCATCGATCCGCCCATGAAAGCGAAGTCCTGCACGCCGATCACCGCCTTGTGGCCGTGGATCGTGCCGCTGGCGTTCTGGAACGCGTCCTGCTCGCCGGTCGTCGCCCGCGCCGCCTTGATCCGCGCCGCATAGGGCTTGGAATCGCGGAACTTCAGCGGGTCCTCGGTGACCTTGGGGTTCGGCAGCAGCTTGTAGGCGCCGTCATCGAACAGCTGCTCGAAGCGCTTCGTCGCGCCGATGCGATCGTGGAAATCGCAATGCGGGCAGACATTCTGGTTTTCCTCGAACTCCTTCATGAAGACCATCTGTCCGCATCCCTTGCACTTGTGCCAGAGATTGTCGGGGCTCTCCTCGCCACGGGTGGTGACATAGGCGAGCGCGTTGCGAACGCGCGTAATCCAGCTCATGCGACTTCCTTGCGTGCGGCGACCAGCGCCGTCTTCAGCGTAGCGATATAGGCGCGGACGGGCTCCGCCGCATCCGTGCCGTGGCGGCCGACCAGCTCGACGATCGCGCTGCCGACGACCACGCCGTCGGCGACGCGACCGATGGCGGCGGCCTGTTCGGGGGTGCGGACGCCGAAGCCGACCGCGATCGGCAGGTCGGTCGCGGCCTTGAGGCGGGCAACCGCGGCCTCGATCGAGGCGGTGGCAGCCTGTTGTAGCCCGGTGATCCCGGCGACCGAGACATAATAGAGGAACCCGGACGCGCCCGCCAGCACCGCCGGCAACCGGGCGGCATCGGTGGTGGGTGTGGCGAGGCGGACATTGCCCAGCCCGGCGGCGCGGAGCGCTTCGCCCAGGCTGTCGTCTTCCTCGGCGGGAATGTCGACGCAGATCGCGCCGTCGACGCCGGCCGCGCGTGCGGCGTTCGCGAACCATTCGGGTCCGCGCCGGGTCATCGGATTGGCATAGCCCATCAGGACCAGCGGCACGTCCGGATGGCGCGCGCGGAACGCGGTGGCGATGGCGAGCACGTCGGCGGTGGTGGTGCCGGCGGCGAGGCTGCGCAGGTTCGCCGCCTGGATCGCCGGGCCATCGGCCATCGGATCGGTGAACGGCATGCCGAGCTCGATCACGTCGGCACCGCCCGCGACGAGCGCGTCGAGGATAGCAGCCGTGGCGCCGGGCGCAGGATCGCCGGCGGTGACGAAGGTCACCAGCGCGGCACGGCCCTGCTCGGAGGCGCGGGCAAAGGCGTTGGCGAGCCGGGTCACATCTGCACTCCCAGCGCCTCGGCGACGGTGAAGATGTCCTTGTCGCCGCGACCACAAAGGTTGGCGAGGATCACCTTGTCGCGCGGCATCGTGCGGGCGACCTTGGCCACCGCGGCGATGGCGTGGCTCGGCTCGAGCGCGGGGATGATGCCCTCGGTGCGGCAGAGCAGCTGGAACGCGTCGAGCGCCTCGGTGTCGGTCACCGCGGTATATTCCACGCGGCCGATGTCGCGCAGCCAGGCATGCTCGGGGCCGATACCCGGATAGTCGAGACCCGCCGAGATCGAGTGCGCCTCGGTGATCTGGCCGTCCTCGTCCTGCAGCAGATAGGTGCGGTTGCCGTGGAGAATGCCCGGCGCGCCGCCGGCGAGGCTGGCGGCGTGGCGCTTCTCCAGCCCTTCGCCCGCTGCCTCGACGCCGAGCATCTTCACGTCGGCATCGTCAAGGAACGGGTGGAACAGGCCGATCGCGTTCGATCCGCCGCCGATCGCGGCGACCAGCAGGTCGGGCAGCTTGCCGGTGCGCTGGAGCATCTGCGCGCGCGCCTCGCGGCCGATCACCGACTGGAAGTCGCGGACCAGCTCCGGATAGGGGTGCGGGCCGGCGGCGGTGCCGATGATGTAGAAGGTGTCCTCGACGTTCGCGACCCAGTCGCGCAGGCCCTCGTTCATCGCGTCCTTGAGTGTCGCAGCACCACTGGTGACCGGCACCACTTCGGCGCCGAGCAGCTTCATGCGGAACACGTTGGGCTGCTGCCGCGCGACGTCGGTCGCGCCCATATAGATCACGCAGGGCAGGCCGAAGCGTGCGCAGACGGTGGCGGTGGCCACGCCGTGCTGGCCGGCACCGGTCTCGGCGATGATCCGCGTCTTGCCCATGCGGCGGGCGAGCAGGATCTGGCCGATGCAATTGTTGATCTTGTGCGCGCCGGTGTGGTTGAGCTCGTCGCGCTTGAACCAGATCTCGGCGCCCATGCCTTCGGGCGCGTTCTCGCGCAGCGCGTCGGTCAGCCGCTCGGCATAATAGAGCGGGCTCGGGCGGCCGACATAATGTTCGAGCAGGTCGTCGAACTCGGCCTGGAAGGCGGGATCGGCCTTGGCGGCGGTGTATTCGCGCTCCAGGTCGAGAACCAGCGGCATCAGCGTCTCGGCGACGAAGCGTCCGCCGAACTGGCCGAAATGCCCGCGGTCGTCGGGCTGGGCGCGGAAGGAATTTGGTGCGGTCATGATCGGGCCACGGCTTTAAGGAAAGCGGCGATCTTGTCCACATCCTTGATGCCTGGCGCCGTCTCGATGCCCGAAGAGACATCGACCAGGCTTGCCCCGGTTACCCGGATCGCCTCGCCGACATTGCCGGCATCGAGCCCGCCGGAGAGGATCCAGGGCAGCGGGTTGTCGAAGCCGTCCAGCAGGGTCCAGTCGAAGCGCAGCCCGGTGCCGCCGGGCACCTTGGCGCCCTCCGGGGCCTTGGCGTCGTAGAGCAGCCGGTCGGCGGCGCCCCGGAACGCCGCGGCCGGGGCGAGGTCGGCGCGGATCTTGACCGCGAGCGCGGCCCAGGTCTCGCGGCCGGTCCGTGTCTTCACGGCGGCGGCGCGCGCGGGGGTGACCTTGTGGAGCTGGATCACGTCCAGCCGCCCGGCGGCGATGGCGGCATCGAGCAGCGCGTCGTCGGGATCGACGAACACGCCGACCCGGCCGACCTGGCCCGGAACGCGGGCGGCGAGTCCCAGCGCCTTGTCGAAACTCAGGTGGCGCGGGCTGGGTGGGAAGAAGACAAAGCCGATATGGCTCGCTCCGCCGGCAATTGCGGCGTCGAGCGTATCGGGCGTGGACAGGCCACAGATTTTCGCGGTTGCGGGCATGGTCTGCCCTGTAGGCGTTAGACCAGCGTCTTGGCCAGCACCGTCATGAACAGCGGCGGGTCGAGCGGGATCGGGAAGTCGCGGCGCGCGCCGGTTTCGGCATAGCCGCGGCGGAGATAATATTCGATGAGCTTGCGGCGCTGCTCGATCACCGTCATTTCCATGCGGCTGCAGCCGAACACGTCGCGGGCATGCGCTTCGGCGGCGGCGATCAGCTGGCGGCCGAGCCCGCCCGCCTGGCGGAGCGGATCGATGCAGAGCAGGCCGAGATAGGCCGTGCCATGGCCCCGGTTCGCGACGTTGACGCAGCCGATCGCGGTGCCGTCTTCCCAGGCGCTGAGCAGCACCTGCGCCGGGTCTTCGACGATGGCGGTGAGCGTCGGGAGATCCGTACGCGGCCCCTCGATCAGGTCCGCCTCATGCGTCCAGCCCTGGCGCGCGGTTTCACCGCGATAGGCGCGCTCGATCACGGGGTGGATCGCCGGCAGGTCGGCGGTGGTGGCGGGGCGGATGGTGATGGGCATGGCTGTTCCTACGCGATCACCCTCACCCTTCCGCCGCTTCGCGGCTCCCTCCCTCTCCCAAGGGGAGAGGGATTCTTTCGCCCTTTCCCTTTGGGAGAGGGAGGGGACCCGTGCCGGAGGCAGTGGGGAGGGTGAGGGTGGCTGGTGGCCTGATTACAACGTCGCCGCGATCGCCCGCGCGGCCGCGTCGGGATCCTCGGCCTGGGTGATCGGTCGCCCGATCACCAGGATCGACGCACCCGCATCCACCGCACTGCGCGGCGTCACCACCCGCTTCTGGTCGCCGACCTGCGCATCGGCCGGCCGCACGCCGGGGACGACGAAGAAGCCGTCCTTCCAGGCTGCATGCGCCGCCTTCACTTCCTCACCCGAGCAGACGATGCCGTCCACCCCGGCGGAGCGGGCCAGCTCGGCGAGGCGCATCACCTGCTCATGCGGATCGGGCTTGAGCCCGATCGCGGTCATGTCGTCGCCGTCGAGGCTGGTGAGCATCGTCACCGCGACCACCTTGGTGCCCTCTGGCGCGGCGGCCTTGGCATCCTCCAGCATCGCCCGGCCGCCGGCGGCATGGACGGTGAGGATCGCGGGGTTCAGCGGACGCAGCGCCTGGACCGCCTTGGCGACCGTATTGGGGATGTCGTGGAACTTGAGGTCGAGGAAGATCGGCACGCCGATTTCGGCCATCTCGTGCACGCCGTGGCGGCCATTGGCCATGAAGAACTCCAGGCCCAGCTTGATGCCGCCGACATGGTGGTGGACCTTCTGGGCCAGCACCTTGGCCTTTTCCAGATCGGGCGTGTCGAGCGCGACATAGATCCGGCTGCTCATGCGCGCGGCTCCTCGATCGCCGGCGTTTCCGTGACCGGCTCGAAGCGCGGTGCCGGGGTCGCCGGGATCGCGCGCAGATCGGCGAGCGCCCGTTCAAGCCCCGTGAAGCGCTGCCGCATCCGCCACCGCAGCGTCTGATAGGCGACCAGCATCGGCAGGAATCCGGCGAGGAACACGACGATCAGCAACAGCGGCAGGCTGATATCGGCGACGAGACCGCCCCAGAGCTGGATGCTCACGCGCTGCTCGCCATTGTAGATCACGAACCCGGCGATCACGCCGCCGAGCAGGAGCCACAACAGCACCTTCAGAAACCGCATTCCGCTCCCTTCCTGGCAAACCCTGAGCGCCTTCTAGGCCCGAGCGGCCCCGCTTGCCAAGGCTCAGCCGATTTCGGTTCGCAACTCGGCGATCAGTCCCGGGATCGCGGTAAGGGCAGGGGCCTCCTCGTCCAGGATCGCGTGAAAGGCGCGCCGCTTGAGCGCGGCGACATGCGCCGCGTCCGGCTGGGCCGCTCTGTCGATCGTGGACAGCACGATGTCGATCAGCCGGTCGGCGCCGTTGAGGCGGCCCCAGAGATAATCGTTCTCGCGATAGGCGCGGCTGAAGAACGCGCCGAAATTGTTGAACTGATTGCCCTTGAGCATCGCCGCGACGCCGCCGGCGCGGATCGCCTTGGCATCCTCGGGCGAGATGCGGTCGACGCGGATCGGATCGAACTCGTCCATTCCTTCGCCCTGGAGCAGCGGCAGCGTGGCGATGTCGAAGAAGGGGAAGCCCAGATAGGCGAGCAGCATCGGCCGCCGCAATTCCTTCGACAATGCACTGAAACCGGCGGACAGCACCTCGTCCGTCTGCCGGTCGAGCGCGCGCAGTTGCATGCGCTCGGCCAGCATGTCGAGCATTGCGCCGGGATCGTCGCCAAGCCGCGCAGGCAGATCGGCGAAGGTGTCGGAGCGCTTGAGCTCCAGATAGGCCGCCAGCGCGCTGTAGATCGCATCGCGCATCGGCCGCATCGCGCCGCGCGGGGCGGATTGCTCCAGTTCGGCAAGCCGCCGCGCGAGCAGGCGCAGGCGGCGGATGCGGAAGCCGAGATCGTGCCCCCGCAGGAAATCGAGCGCCTCGGGCGAGGCGCCGCCGGGCAGCGAGGCGCCGAATCGGTCGGCACCGCGCGTCCGCACCGTCTCGCGCAGCCGGCGACCCAGCGACCGCAGCCGACGACCGTCCTGCTGGCCGACAAGCGCTTGGAGCAGTTGCGCCGTGCGGTCGACAGCGCCATCGACCTTGAGCAGCGCATAGGCCGTGTGGCCATAGCCTGCCTTGGCGGCGGCGGCGACCTGCGCCCGCTTTCGCCATGCAGCGAGGCGTTTGGGCGTGGGATAGTCCAGCCACAACGTGTAGCCGAACAGCGATTCGACCTGTGCCTCCACCTCGGCGCGAATCTCGGAAACGATAGCGAGCATCCGCTCGATCCGGTCCGAACGGGCGGCGATCGCGTCGAGATTGTCGCGAATCGGCTGTTTGCGCGGCAGTTCGGAAAGCGCGCCGATCAGCGTCGAAAAAAAGCCCGGCCGTTCGCGGCGTGGGCCGTAGAAATCGAACCGCATGTCCGGCGTGGGATCCAGGAACACGAAGCGCCGGTCGACCTGCCGCCGGGCGGGACGCTCGCGCAGCGCTGCCATCACGGGCTCGAAAGGCGCGTTGGCCAACACCGAGCCGTCGATCAGCACGGCTTTTTCGGCGCGGTTTTCGGCCCATTGCTCGGGGAGCACGCGCTGGAGAAATGCATCGCGGCCGGCCCAGGGCGTGCCGCGTTCCGCCAGCACCTTGTCAAGTTCCTCCACCATCAGCGGTGGGAAAGCGCCCGGGAAGCTCGACGTCGCGCGGGCAGCGAAGCCCAGCGCGGCGGGATGGGCGATGCCGGCGCCGCGACCATGATCGGTGAAGCTGAACACCAGACGATGTTCGGTCTCCACCACTTCGGCGGGGCTGTTGAGCCGCAGCGTCTCGGCATGGCCGCCAAAATCGGTGGCAGTGACGAACAGGTCGAGCGGCTGGCCGTCGGGCAGCAGTCGCCGCTCGGCGGGGCCGGACGCCATCGCATCGAAGGCATTGAGCAGCGTCTTGAGCAGCTGCTCGCCCCCGAAGGGCGGCTCGAACCAGCGCGACCGGACGAACCGCTCGAGCTTCTCGCGCACCTCCGCGCGGGTGCCCGCTTCCACCGTTTCGTCGATCGCATGCGAGCGGTTGGAGAGCATCCAGGCGATCGGCTTCGCCCAGATCTTGGCGAAGCGGTGCGATGGGCCCTGGCTGGGGGCGAGCAGCGCCTCGACATCGGCATAGTCCAGCCACATGGCGGTGAGCGGATCGAGCGACTGGCCGCTGGCGATCGCCTGCGCCAAGAACACCGCGTTGATCCCGCCCGCGCTGGCGCCGGAGAGAATATCGACCAGCACGCGCAGGTTGAGCCCGCTGCGATCACGAATATCCTCGATCAGATCGCGGTAGACGCTGTGAAGCGGCGTGCCCTCGCGCTCGGCGCAGCTGGCGCGGGCGAGGTGCCACACTTCTTTGGTGATGCCGTGCATGTATACGGCGAGGCTGATCCCGCCATAGCAGACCAGCGCCAGCCGCAGCTCCTTTTCCTGCCCCTCCTGCATCAGCGGTGCCGCACCTCCGCCCAGACAGGCAGATGATCGGAGGCGGTGCGCGCCGCGAGGCTGCAATGCACCCCGGCGTCGCCAATCGCGAGATCGGGCGACGCCATGATCCGGTCCAGCCGCGCCATCGGGCGGCGGGCGTGGAAGCTCTTGCCGGTGGGCGCGAAGGCGAAATGCTGGGCGAAATCGCGCAGGCAGCCGCGCTCGGCGCTCCATTCGTTGAGGTCGCCCATCATGACCGTTGGCATGGCCGGCAGGTTCGCAAGCTGGGTGAGGATCGCGTGCGCCTGCCGCCGCCGCCACAGGCCGGACAGATCAAGGTGCATGCCCAGCACGCGCAAGGGCCGCCCATGCATGCGAAGCTCCGCCATCACCGCGCCGCGGGGCTCCAGCGTGGGCAGATGGAGCGCCGCGCAACTCAGGATTTCGGCCTCCTTGCGCACCAGCAGCGCGTTGCCGTGCCATCCCATCGATCGCGCGCGCATCCCGAACTGCACCGCTTTCCAGGGACTATGCTCGGCGAGCAGATGGTGCGCGAGGACCGCCTCGCGCGCGCCGAAGCGGCGATCCGCCTCCTGCAAGGCGATCACATCGGCACCGACCTCGAGCAGTACCTCGAGCGTCCTCTCCGGTCGGCGTCGTCGATCGGTGCCGATCGACTTGCGCATGTTGTAGCTGGCGACCTTGATCATCCGCGCACCTTATCGACGCGGGCACCCTGGCAGCACAAGTCTCAATAACCCGTTTCGCCACGTTCGCGCTGCCCGATCGCCGCCTCGGCAGCCGCGAGCAGGCTGCGGCCCGTAGCCTCCGCCGCTTCGGGCGTCATCGCCACCGCTACCCCGTTCGGGCCGTCGAGCAGCACGAGGCCGAGTTCAGCGGTGGCAATTCCGCCTTCTTCCTCCGGCGTCAGCGCCGAGTCCTTGGCCATGTCCGTGGCTTCCCGTTCTGGAGTATTGACGGGGGAGAACGCGGCATCGGAACCAAATATCCGCAGATTTCAGCCGCAAAGCCATGCTGCGATGGTTTTTGGGTAGAGTTTGTGCTCCTCGGCCAGCACGCGCGCCGAAAGCGTATCGGCAGTGTCGCCGGGCAGGATGGCCACCCGTGCCTGGCCCAGCACCTCGCCGCCATCCAGTTCCTCGGTAACGATATGCACCGAGGCGCCCGCCTCGACATCGCCGGCCGCGATCGCCCGCGCATGGGTATCGAGACCCTTGTACTTGGGCAGCAGCGAGGGGTGGATGTTGACGATCCTCCCCCGCCAGCGCGCGACGAAATCGTCAGAGAGCAGCCGCATATAGCCCGCGAGCGCGATCGCCTCGACGCCTGCATTTCGCAGCGCCGCATCGATCTTTGCCTCATATTCGGCCTTGGGCATGCCTTTCGGGCTTTGCGCGAAGGTCGCCACGCCGCGCTCGGCCGCCCAGGCGAGTCCGGCCGCTTCGGGCTTGTCGCTGGCGACGAGCGCGACCGTATAGGGGCAGTCCGGCGCCGCCGCGGCCTCGATCAGCGCAGCCATGTTGGAGCCGCGGCCCGAAATCAGAATGCCGAGTCGCTTCTTCAAATCGCCCTCCCGCCTGCGGAAAGGGCTCGGGGAGGGGCTGACATGCAGAGGGCAGGATGGCGGTACCGCTCAGCCCCGTTCCGGACCCCTCCCGCAGGTGGGAGGGGAGCGCCGGTGGATAGCGCCCCGCAATCAGCCATAGTGCGTGGCGCTCCACGGCGCACGCGCGCTCCAGGTCTCGTCGCCGCCGACCACGGTGCAGCCGCGCTCGCCGGCTTCGACCGTGCCGATGGCGAACACCGTCTCGCCCGCTTCGGTCAGCGCTGCCGAGACGGCTTCCGCCTGCTCCGCCGCGACCACCGCGACCATGCCGATGCCGCAGTTGAAGGTGCGCGCCATCTCTTCGGGCTCGATATTGCCCTGCGCCTGCAGGAACGCCATCAGCCGGGGCAGCGGCCAGGCATCGGCGTCGATCCGGGCATGGCTGCCCTCGGGGAGAACGCGAGGGACGTTCTCGAGCAGGCCGCCGCCCGTGATATGGGCGAGGCCGTGGATCGTGCCCTTGCGCAGTTCGGGCAGAAGGCTGGCGACATAGATGCGCGTCGGCGCCATCAGCGTGTCGATCAGCAGCCGCTCCTGGTCGAACAGCGCCGGGCGATCGAGCTTCCAGCCCTTGTCCGCCGCGAGTCGCCGCACCAGCGAGAAGCCGTTCGAGTGGACGCCGTTCGAGGCGAGGCCGAGCAGTACGTCGCCGGGGGCGATCTTCTTGCCGTCGAGCAGCCGGTCGCGCTCCACCGCGCCGACGCAGAAGCCGGCAAGGTCGTAATCGCCATCGGCATACATGCCCGGCATCTCGGCGGTCTCGCCGCCGATCAGCGCGCAGCCCGCCTGGCGGCAGCCCTCCGCGATTCCGGCGATCACCCGCTCGGCAACCGCGTTGTCGAGCTTGCCGCTCGCATAATAGTCGAGGAAAAACAGCGGTTCGGCGCCCTGGACGATCAGATCGTTGGCGCACATCGCGACGAGGTCGATGCCGACGCCGTCGTGCCGGTCATGCTCGATCGCCAGCTTCAGCTTGGTGCCGACGCCGTCGTTCGCCGCAACCAGCAGCGGATCGGTGAAGCCCGCGGCCTTCAGGTCGAAGATGCCGCCGAAGCCGCCCAGATCGGCGTCCGCGCCGGCGCGCCGGGTGGAACGGGCAAGCGGGCCGATCGCGCGCACCAGCGCATTGCCCGCCGCAATCGAAACGCCCGCCTGGGCATAGGTGTAAGGGCCGTCGCCCGCCTTGGTCTCGCTCATGGGCGATGGCCCTAGCCACAACGCGCTTGGATTTCCACGCCCGGTTCGCCAAAAGGGCGCCCGCATGCAGTTTCGCCGTCCCAAAACCGTAATTGGCGCCGTCGCCGCGCTCGCGCTCGCCGGTGCGGGCACCCTGACGGCGCGGGGGCAGGGCGGCGCTCCCGCCGCACCCGCAGGTGTCGCAAACAGCTTCGAAGTGAGCGGCGTGAAGGTCGACGTGTCGGGCAAGAGCGCCGAGATCGCCCGCCAGGGCGGCTGGAGGATCGCCCAGCGCAAGGGCTGGTCAATGCTGTCGCAGCAGCTCACCGGCAAGCCGGGCTCGCTCTCCGATTCGGCCCTCGACGCGATCGTCACCGGCATCGTCGTCGAGCGCGAGCAGATCGGGCCCAGCCGCTATATCGCCAGCCTGGGCGTGCAGTTCGATCGCGCCAAGGCGGGGTCGATCCTCGGCGTCTCGATCGCGGTCACCCATTCGCCGCCGATGCTGCTGGTGCCGCTGCAATATTCGGGCGGCGTCGGCCAGGTGTTCGAGCGCGACACCGCCTGGGCGCGCGCCTGGAACCGGCTGCGCGCCGCGGGCAGCACGATCGACTATGTCCGCCTGCGCGGCACCGGGGCGGACCGGCTGCTGGTCAATACCGGCCAGACGCTGCGCCATGGCCGCAACTGGTGGCGGACGATCCTCGACCAATATGGCGCGGTCGACATGCTGGTGCCGGAAGTGCAGCTGCGCCGCGACTATCCGGGCGGGCCGATCGTCGGCATCTTCTCGGCGACGCACGGGCCGGACAAGCTGCCGATCACCAGCTTCGCGCTGCGCATCGACAATGGCGACGCGATCGACGCGCTGCTGGACACCGCCGTGGCGCGTATCGACAAGGCCTATCAGAAGGCGCTGAGCGAGGGCCGGCTCCATACCGATGCCGTGCTCGCCGCCCGCCCGCCGGTCGCGCAGCCGGAAGCGCCCGCGCCCGAGGAAACCCCGCTGCCGACCCCCTTGCCCAGCATCGAGGCGAGCGGTGCGGCAACGACCGCGCTTTCGGTGCAGGTCGAAACGCCCAACGCCGCCGCCGTCACCGCCTCGGAAAGTGCGGTTCGCGGGGTGCCCGGCGTGCGCAGCGCCACCACCACCAGCCTGGCGCTCGGCGGCATCTCGGTGCTGCGCGTCAGCTACGACGGATCGCAGGCCGCCTTGCGCGCCGCGCTCGAATCGCGCGGCTGGAGCGTGCAGGAAGGGCCGGGCGTGCTCCGCATCCGTCGGGGCGCCGCGCCCCAGGCTTCGCCGACGCCCAAGGCGCAATGAGCCAGCTCCGCCTGCCGCTGGGCCTGCCCGAGGCGAGCGAGACGGACTTTCTGGTCAGCGCCTCGAACGCGCGCGCCGTCCATCAGCTCGAACATTGGGCGACCTGGCCGGTGATGGCGGCGCTGCTGGTGGGGCCACGAAAGTCCGGTCGCAGCCTGCTCGCGCGGATCTTCGCGGCAAAGACTGGAGCCGCGATCATCGACGATGCCGAGCGCGTCGACGAAGCGGATATCTTCCACGCCTGGAATCGCGCCCAGGGTGAGCGCCGCCCGCTGCTGATCGTCGCCGATGCCGCACCGCCGCGCTGGGAAGTGACGCTGCCCGATCTGCGATCGCGCCTCGCCGCCTCGCCGCTGCTCGAGATCGGCCCGCCCGACGACGCGTTGGTCCCGCTCTTGCTGGAGCGGGTCTTCACCCGCCACCTGCTGCATGCCACGCCCGCCGTGATCGCCTGGATCGCCAGGCGGATCGAGCGCAGCCATGTCGCGATCCTGCGCGTTGCCGATGTGCTGGAAATGGAGACCGACGGCCGTTTGTCGATCCCGGTGGTGAAGACTACACTCCAGGCTGCAAGCCTTTTGACGCATAACGACGATAGCGAGAGCGAATGACCGAATCCGCCGCCCCTGCGACCATCGCCCCCGCCGATCCCAACGCGCCGCGCTATTTCAACCGCGAGCTTTCCTGGCTGGCCTTCAACCGCCGCGTGATGGAGGAGGCGTGCAACCCCGCCCATCCGCTGCTGGAACGCCTCCGCTTCCTGTCGATTTCCGGCAGCAATTTCGACGAATTCTTCATGGTTCGCGTGGCCGGCCTGATGGGCCAGCAGCTGCAGAATATCGACACGCGCTCGGCCGACGGCCTCACCCCTGCGCAGCAGCTGGAGGCGATCTCCGCCGAAGCGGCGACGCTCGCCGACGAGCAGCAGGCGGTGTGGGTGGACATCCGCGCCGAACTGGCGCTCGCGAACATCTTCGTGCTCGAAGCCGATGCGATCGAGGGTGAGACCGAGGAATGGCTCGCCAACCATTTCCGCGAGCAGATCTTCCCGATCCTGACCCCGCAGGCGCTCGATCCCGCGCATCCCTTCCCGTTCATCCCCAACCAGGGATCGAGCGTGATCTTCAACCTGCTGCGCACCTCGGATCGCGAGCCGGTGCAGGAACTGGTGATGCTGCCGACGACGCTCAAGCGCTTCGTCCGGCTGCCCGGTGCCCCGGCCCGCTATGTCGCGATCGAGACGCTGATCAAGCATTTCTGGGGGCTGCTCTTCCCGGGCTATGAAATGCTCGCCGCCGCCACCTTCCGGGTGCTGCGCGACAGCGATATCGAGATCGAGGAAGAGGCCGAGGACCTCGTCCTCACCTTCCGCTCGGCGATCAAGCGGCGGCGTCGCGGCCGCGTCATCCGTCTCGAAATGGAGGAGGGCATCGCCCCCGATCTCGAAGCGGTGCTGAAGGAAGAGCTGGGCGGCAGCGACGCGCTGCTCACCGAAACCGGCGGCTTTCTCGGAGTCGGCGACCTGTCGATGCTGGTCGACGAGGATCGGCCCGACCTCAAGTTCACCCCCTTCTCGGCGCGCTTCCCCGAGCGGATCCGCGAATATGGCGGCGACTGCTTCGCGGCGATCCGCGCCAAGGACATCGTCGTCCACCACCCGTACGAGACCTTCGACGTCGTGCTCAGCTTCCTCCAGCAGGCCGCCGCCGACCCCGATGTGGTGGCGATCAAGCAGACGCTGTATCGCGCGGGCAAGCAGTCGGCGGTGATCAACGCGCTGATCGCCGCGGCCGAGGCCGGCAAGTCGGTCACCGCCGTCGTCGAGCTCAAGGCGCGGTTCGACGAGGAACAGAATCTCTACTGGGCGACCGCGCTGGAGCGGGCCGGCGTGCAGGTCGTCTATGGCTTCATCGACTGGAAGACGCACGCCAAGGTCTCGATGGTCGTGCGGCGCGAGGGCGATCGCTATCGCACCTACTGCCATTTCGGCACGGGCAATTATCACCCGATCACCGCGCGCATCTACACCGATCTCAGCTTCTTCACTGCCGATCCACGGATCGGCCGCGATGCGGCGCAGATCTTCAACTATGTGACCGGCTATGTCGAACCGCAGCATCTGGAACTGCTCGGCATCTCGCCGCGCGACCTTCGCCATCGGCTGAGCGACCTGATCGAGGAGGAAATCGCCCATGTCCGCGCCGGGCGCCCCGGCACGATCTGGGCGAAGATGAACTCGCTGGTTGATCCCGCGATCATCGAGAAGCTCTACCAGGCGAGCAGCGCCGGCGTGCAGATCGAGCTGGTGGTGCGCGGCATCTGCTGCCTGCGGCCCGGCGTCGCGGGGATGAGCGAGAATATCCGGGTGAAATCGATCGTCGGCCGCTTCCTGGAGCACAGCCGCATCTGGGTATTCGGCAACGGCAAGACGCTGCCGAACGACGGCGCCAAGCTGTATATTTCCTCGGCCGACTGGATGCAGCGCAACTTCGATCGCCGCGTCGAGTTCATGCTGCCGCTGCTCAACAAGACCGTGCACGATCAGGTGCTGGACCAAGTGATGGTCGCCAACCTGCTCGACAACGAACAGAGCTGGCTGCTCGCGCCCGACGGCCATTACGACCGGATCGTGCCGGGCGAAGACGGGGAATTCAATCTGCACCGCTATTTCATGACCAATCCGTCGCTCTCGGGGCGCGGCGCCGCGATGGGATCGCGCAAGCCGGTGCCCAAGCTGTCGCCGCGCAAGCAGCGACTCGCCGCAAAGGGCGCCTGATCGCGTGGCAACCATCCTGCTTCCTACGCCGGGCGCCGTTTCCAAAAGCGCCCGGCCGCGTACCGCGATCATCGACATCGGTTCCAACTCGATCCGCCTCGTCGTCTATGAGGGCCCGGCGCGGCTGCCCGCGATCCTGTTCAACGAGAAGGTGATGGCCGGGCTCGGCAAGGGCCTGGCGGAGACCGGCGCGATCCATGCCGGCGGCCTCGCCAGCGCGCGCGCCGCGCTAGGCCGCTTCGCGCTGCTCGCCCGCGAGATGCGGGTCAGCGAATTGCGCACCGTCGCCACCGCCGCGGTGCGCGACGCCTCGAACGGCGGCGAGCTGCTGGCGATGGCCGAGGGCTTCGGGCTGGCGGTGGAGCTGCTCTCCGGCGTCGAGGAGGCGACGGCTTCCGGCTTCGGCGTGCTTTCCGGCATTCCCGAAGCGGACGGCGTGGTCGGCGATCTCGGCGGCGGGAGCCTGGAGCTGGTGCGCGTGGTGGCCGGCACGGTGACCGATCGGGTGTCATTCCCGCTCGGCGTGCTCCGCCTAGGCGCGATCCGCGCGCGGGGCAGGGGCGTGCTGGAGCGCGAGGTCACCCGCATGATCGACGCGGCGGGCTGGAAGGGCCGGGGGAAGGGCCTGCCCTTCTACATGGTCGGCGGCTCGTGGCGCTCGCTCGCCAAGCTCGACATGCACCTGACCGATTATCCGCTGCCGATCGTCCATCAATACCCGCTCGCGATCGACCGGGTGGAGGAGCTCGGCCGCCGGGTCGAGGGCGCCACCAAGGCCGATCTCAAGACCGTGCCCGACCTGTCGAGCGCGCGCATCCCCTCGCTGGGGGATGCCGCGGCGCTGCTGGTGGCGGTGACCAAGCAGCTGGGCAGCAGCGGGACGATCGTCTCCGCCTACGGCCTGCGCGAGGGGCTGCTGTTCCAGCGCCTGTCGCCGGAAGAGCGGCTGCAGGACCCGCTGATCGTCGCCGCGCGTGAGGAGGGGCAACGCTCGGGGCGCTTCCCCGAACATGGCGACCTGCTCGATGCCTGGCTCGCCCCGCTGTTCCGCGACGGGCCGGACTGGGCACGGCTGCGCCATGCCGCCTGCCTGCTGGCGGATGTGGGCTGGCGCGCGAACCCGGAGTTTCGCGCCGAACGGGGCATGGAGATCGGGCTGCACGGCAATTGGGTGGGCATCGATGCGGCGGGCCGCGCGATCGTCGCGCAGGCGCTTTATACCTCGCTGGGCGGGGCGACCGACAGCCCCGCGCCGCTCGAACGGCTGGCGTCGCCGGAAGCCTTGGCCGAGGCCAAGCGCTGGGGCCTGGCGATGCGGCTCGGCCAGCGGCTGAGCGGCGGGGTGGCGCGGCCGCTCCAGCGCTCGCGGCTGCGGCTGGAGGGGAATGCGCTGGTGCTCAGCCTCGCCGATGGCGACGAGCCGCTCTACGGCGAGGCCGTGGAGAAGCGCCACCGGGCGCTGGCGGTGGCGCTGGGGAAGGAGCCGGTGCTGGAGACTTGAGGGGGTAGGGGCACACGCACCCTCACCCTCCCCACCGCCTGCGGCGGCGGGTCAGCATCGGGCCGGCCCTGCCCCCGGCAGGGCCTGAACAGCGCGGGGCGCTGTTCACCCGATGCTCCTCTCCCAAAGGGAGAGGGCGCTTATCCCCTCTCCCTGTGGGAGAGGGAGGGAGCCGCAAAGCGGCGGAAGGGTGAGGGTGGTCGCCGACCCGAACGTCAGGCCGCTAGCCAGTCCTTCAGCGCCGCCCGCGCCCGATCGGTATACATCCGTTTGCGATCGGCCTTCTTGGTGCGCCCCTCGATCGGCGGGAACAGCCCGAAATTGACGTTCATCGGCTGGTAGGTCTCGATCTCCGCCTCGCCGGTGATGTGCGACAGCAGCGCACCCAGCGCGGTCTCGCGCGGCGGCGCGGGCAGGTCGGTGCCCGCAATCTCCGCCGCGGCGAAGCGCCCCGCCAGCATCCCGATCGCGGCGCTCTCCACATAGCCCTCGCAGCCGGTGATCTGCCCGGCGAAGCGGATATGGGGCGCGCTCTTCAGCCGCAGCGTGCCGTCGAGCAGCTCGGGCGAGCGCAGGAAGGTGTTGCGGTGCAAGCCCCCTAGCCGGGCGAACTCGGCATTCTCCAGCCCGGGAATGGTGCGGAACAGCCGCACCTGCTCGGCATATTTGAGCTTGGTCTGGAAGCCGACCATGTTCCACAAGGTCCCGCTGGCATTGTCCTGCCGCAGCTGCACCACCGCATAGGGCCAGCGCCCGGTGCGCGGATCGTCGAGCCCGACGCCCTTCATCGGCCCGTAGCGCAGCGTGTCCACCCCGCGCTCGGCCATCACTTCCACCGGCATGCAGCCTTCGAAATAGGGGACATTCTCCCACTCGCGGAACTCGGTCTTCTCGCCCGCCATCAGCGCGGCGTGGAATTCCAGATACTGCTCCTTGGACATCGGGCAGTTGATGTAATCCTTGCCCGATCCCTTGTTCCAGCGGCTCTGGAACCACGCGGTCTCCATGTCGATCGACTCGCGGTGGACGATCGGGGCGATCGCATCGAAAAAGGCGAGGCTGTCCTTGCCGGTGGCGCGGCCGATGCTTTCCGCCAGCATCGGCGCGGTCAGTGGCCCGGTGGCGACGATCGTGCGGCCGTCGGCGGGCAGCGTGTCGACCCGCTCGCGGACGATGGTGATGTTGGGGTGGGCCTCCAGCGCGGCGGTCACCCCGTCGGCAAAGCCGTCGCGGTCCACCGCCAGCGCCGATCCGGCGGGGACCTTGTGGATATCGCCCTGGGTGAGGATCAACGAGCCGAGCGCGCGCATCTCCTGGTGGAGCAGCCCGACCGCGTTGCTGTCGGCATCGTCCGAGCGGAAGCTGTTCGAGCAGACCAGTTCCGCCAGCCGATCGCTCTGGTGCGCCGGGGTCATCTCACCCGAGCCGCGCATTTCGGAGATTTGGACCTTATATCCCGCCTGGGCGAGCTGCCATGCGGCTTCCGATCCGGCGAGGCCGCCGCCGATGATATGGATGTCGTGAGTCACGACCGCGCCCATAGCGGCATGACGGCAAGATGACAAAGGAACGCGGATGCGAATTTACACCATTGGCTATGAAGCCACGACCATGGCCGAGTTCCTCGCCGCGCTCACGAGCGCCGGTGTGCAGCGCGTCATCGACGTTCGCGCCTTGCCGCTGTCGCGCCGTCCGGGCTTCTCCAAATCGAGCCTGGCCGCAAGCCTGCGCGAGGCGGGGATCGACTATGTCCATCTCAAGCAGCTCGGCACCCCCAAGCGCGGGCGCGACGCGGCCAAGAAGGGCGACGTGGCTACGCTACGCGAAGTCTATGATATCCAGCTGGGGTTGCCGGAGGCGCAGGCGCAGGTCGCACAGATGCGGGTGCTGGCGGCGGAAAAGCCGAGCGCACTGCTCTGCTACGAACGCGATCCGTGCCATTGCCACCGCACGCTGCTGCTGGAAGCAGAGGGAGAAGGTGCGGAGGTGATCGACCTTTACGCCTGAGCGTCCCGAAAAAGGCCGGGGCAGTCCCGTGGGACTGCCCCGCTAGTTCGGGGAGAGTCGACGCGAGGGGGAACGAAACGCGCCGACCCGCTCCCTCTGCCGCCGCCATGTTGCAACCGCGTGTCGCTTCGTTGCGAGTGCATGGAAAAATTGTGGCACCCGGGATCTGCAAGCCTTCATTAACCATGAAATCTTAAGATTATTTTTGCCGCGTTTACTCCCTCGCAACGCCTGCCGGTGCAAAGCGGGGGCCAATGCACGCCAGTGGAGCGCTTATGGGTATCGCGGCACGACTGTATCAGGACGGGCGCTGGGCCGAACGGCACGCCGTGGAGCTGGAAGCCACGTTGCGCGATTCGGACTGGGCGCCGGTCGATGTGACGATCGAGGATCTGTCGCATGGGGGCTTTCGCGTCGTCGCGGGTGCCGAGCTCAAGGTCGGTGACGCGATCGCGCTCGGCATCGCCGGGATCGGCACGCGCGAGGCCAGGGTCGTGTGGGGCACCGCCGGCATCTATGGCTGCGAGTTCCTCGCGCCGCTCAGCGATGCGGACCTGCGCAATGCGGTGTCCGGCCCCGCCGCGACCCCAATCGCCTTTCCCAAGACGCCGTTGCCGACGCCGCAGGCTACCGCGCCGGTGGTAGAGGGTTGGCAAGGGACCGCGCAGGAGCAGAAATTCTCGGTCCGTACCCGACTTGCGATCATCGTCGGCAGCGCGGTGCTCGCCTGGATGCTGGTGTTTGCGCTCGGCTATGGCCTGTGGGCGCTGGCGGGCGCGCTGCTCGGCTGAGCACCGCGCCCTCCGGGCGTCAGGCGGCGGCCTTGCGGCGCTCGGCCATTTCGTCGTTGAGCATTTCGGCGAGCAGGAACGCCAGTTCCAGGCTCTGACCCGCATTCAGCCGCGGGTCGCAATGCGTGTGATAGCGATCGGCCAGACCCTGTTCGGTGATCGCGATCGCGCCACCGGTGCACTCCGTTACATTCTGTCCGGTCATCTCGGCATGGATGCCGCCGGCGAAGGTGCCCTCGGCGCGGTGGACGGCGAAGAAGCCGCGCACCTCGGCGAGGATCCGGTCGAACGGCCGCGTCTTGTAGCCGTTCGCCGCCTTGACGACATTGCCGTGCATCGGGTCGCAGCTCCACACCACCGGATGGCCCTCGCGCTTCACCGCGCGAACCAGCTTGGGCAGGCCCGCCTCGATCTTGTCATGGCCATAGCGGGTGATCAGCGTCATCCGCCCCGCCACCCGGCCCGGGTTGAGCGTGTCGAGCAGCCGCAGCAGCGCGTCGGGCTCCAGGCTCGGCCCGCACTTCATCCCGATCGGGTTGCCGATGCCGCGCAGGAACTCGACATGCGCCGAGCCCTCGAAGCGGGTGCGGTCGCCGATCCACAGGAAATGCGCCGAGGTATCGTACCAGTCGCCGGTCAGGCTGTCCTGCCGGGTCAGCGCCTGCTCATAGGGGAGCAGCAGCGCCTCGTGGCTGGTGTAGAAATCGGTGCCCTTGAGCTGCGGCACGGTATCGGGGTTGATCCCGCATGCCTCCATGAAATCGAGCGCCTCGCCGATCCGGTCGGCGACATCGGCGAACTTGGCCGACCAGGGGCTCTTGCCCATGAAGTCGAGCGTCCACTTATGCACCTGATGCAAATTGGCATAGCCGCCATTTGCAAAGGCGCGCAGCAGGTTGAGCGTCGCCGCCGACTGGCTGTAGCCCTGCACCATCCGCTGCGGATCGGGGATCCGCGCCTCGGGCGTGAAGGCGATGTCGTTGACATTGTCGCCGCGGTAGCTGGGCAGCTCGACCCCGTCGATCACCTCGGTATCGGCCGAGCGCGGCTTGGCGAACTGGCCCGCCATGCGGCCGAGCTTCACCGTCGGCAGCTTGGAGGCGAAGGTGAGCACCACCGCCATCTGCAGGATCACGCGGAAGGTGTCGCGGATGTTGTTCGGGTGGAACTCGGCGAAGCTTTCCGCGCAGTCGCCGCCCTGGAGCAGGAAGGCCTCGCCGCGCGCGACCTTGCCAAGTTCGGTGGTGAGTTCGCGCGCCTCGCCGGCGAAGACCAGCGGCGGATAGCTGCTCAGCTGGCGGGTGGCGGCGTCGAGCGCCCCCTGGTCCGAATATTGCGGCATCTGGCGCGCTTCGGCGCGCGTCCAGCTATCGGGGGTCCAGCTTGCCATTGCACTCTCCACGTCGCGGACGGCGACGTGCCAGTCCGCATGCTCGGCGATTCCCATCGCCGCAATCTGGTTCATCACCTTGGTATTGGCGCGCTTGCCGTCCGTTTCCCAGCCTTGCACGGTCGAGCCCGGCGTGTCGAACCAGGCGCCAAAGGCTGCGCGGGTGAGGGTGCGTTCTTCGCGATACTGGCGGATCTTGGAACCGGCTAACGTCGTCATTCGACGGCCTTACCCGGACGGGGTAACGCGACGCAAGCGTAAATTTACCCGGTCAGGGTAATCGATTCCATGCAGAATTGCGAAGCGGCGCGGGTGGGTGTAGCCGCCCCGCGATGCATGCATTCGAAGCACAGGCGCGCGACCTTGCCGATCTCACGGCGCGCGGGCGGGGGCGTCGCCTGGTCGCGCGCGCAGGCGCCGACTTCGCCTCCAACGATTATCTGGGCCTTGCGGACTCGCCGCTGCTGCGCGAGGCGGTGGCGACGGCGCTGGCGCGCGGCGTGCCGATCGGTTCAGGCGGCTCGCGGCTGCTGCGCGGCAATCATCCCGAGCATGAAGCGCTGGAGGCCGAGGCGGCGGCGTTTTTCGGGCGCGAGTCGGCGCTCTATTTTTCCAGCGGCTATGCCGCCAATGCGGCGCTGCTCGGCACGCTGCCGCAGCGCGGCGACCTCGTGCTGTTCGACGAACTCGTCCACGCCAGCGCACACGAGGGCATGCGGCTGGGGCGTGCCGAGGTGCGGCAGGCGGCGCACAACGACGTTGCCGCCTTTGCCGAGGCGATCACCGACTGGCGACGCGCGGGCGGCAGCGGCCGGGTGTGGATTGCGGTGGAGAGCCTGTACAGCATGGACGGCGACGTCGCGCCGCTCGCCGCGCTCTCGGCCCTGGCCGCGGCGGAGGGCGCGGCGCTGATCGTCGACGAGGCGCATGCAACCGGCGTCTATGGGCCGCAGGGGCAGGGGCTGGCCCATGGGCTCCCGACCGCCAATCTGGTCACGCTGCACACCTGCGGCAAGGCGCTGGGCTGCGAGGGCGCGCTGGTGACCGGGCCCGCAATCGTGCGCGAGTTTCTTGTCAATCGCGGCCGCGCGTTCATCTTCTCGACCGCGCCTTCGCCCTTGATGGCGGCAGCCGTGCGGGCATCGCTGCGAATGGTCGCCGAGGGAACTTCGCTGCGGACCGCGCTGGTCGAGCGGATCATGGCCGCCCGGACCGCGCTGGCGCCGCTCGGCGTTCCTGCCGGCGACACGCAGATCCTGCCGCTGATCCTCGGGGATGATGTGCGTACCATGGCGGTTGCGGGCGCGCTGCAGGAGGCCGGCTTCGACGTGCGCGGCATTCGGCCACCCACGGTTCCCGCGGGCACCTCGCGGCTGCGCATCTCGATCACCAACAACGTGTCGCCGAGCCAGATCGCCGCGTTGGCGGAGCGGCTGGCCTCCCTTCTCCCCCCAACCGAAGTCGTTGCAGCATGACCCAGACCTTTATCGTCACCGGAACCGATACCGGCATCGGCAAGACCGTTTTTGCCGCAGCCCTCGCCGGCGCGCTCGGCGCTCGGTACTGGAAGGCGATCCAGAGCGGCCTCGACGACGGCAGCGACAGCGAGCGTACGGCGGCTCTCTCCGGGCTGCCGGCCGATCACATCCTCCCCGAGGCCTATCGTCTGATCACGCCTTGCTCACCGCATCTGGCAGCCGAAATCGACGGCCTGACGATCGATCCCGATCGCCTCGCCCTGCCGGCGGTCGATGGCCCGCTGGTGGTGGAGGGCGCGGGCGGCGCGCTGGTGCCGGTCACGCGCGAGATCCTCTACGCCGACATGTTCGCCCGTTGGGGCAAGCCGGTGGTGCTGGTTGCACGCACGTCCCTGGGTACGATCAACCACAGCCTGCTCTCGATCGAGGCGCTGCGTGCGCGGGAGGTGCCGATCCACGGCATCGCCTTTGTCGGCGATTCCGTCGAGGACAGCGAGGCGACCATCGCCGCGATCGGCAAGGTCAAGCGACTCGGGCGTCTCCCGATGCTGGCGGACCTCACCCCAGAGGCGCTGGCGCAAGCCTTCGCCGACGCCTTCGACCTGGCGGATTTCGCCTGATGTCGTCGGTCTGGCACCCCTTCACCCAGCACGGGCTGGGCGAGCCGATCCCGCTGGTCCGCCACGCCAAGGACGCGCTGATCCACACCGCCGACGGGCGCAGCTTCATCGACGCGATCTCCTCCTGGTGGGTGACGACGCACGGCCATTGCAACCCGCGCATCATGGCGGCGATCGCCGAGCAGGCGGGCAAGCTCGACCAGATCATCTTCGCAGGCTGGACACACGAACCTGCCGAGGCGGTCGCCGCCGGGCTGCGGGCGATCCTGCCGGACGCGCTGGAACACGTCTTCTTCAGCGACAGCGGCTCTACGGCGGTGGAAGTCGCGCTCAAGATGGCGCTCGGCTATTGGCATCATCGCGGCGAGGACCGCAGCCGCATCCTGGCGCTCGAGCACAGCTATCATGGCGATACGATCGGCGGCATGTCGGTCGGCGCGCGCGGGGTGTTCAACCGGCCCTATCAGCCACTGCTGTTCGATGTCGGCACCATCCCGTACCCGGCGGCCGGCGCCGAGCAGGCCACGCTCGACGCGCTGGAGGCCGAATGCCGCGCCGGTGCCGCCGCGTTCATCGTCGAGCCGCTGGTGCTCGGCGCCGGCGGCATGCTGTTCTACCCGCCTGCGCTGCTCGCCGAGATGCGGGCGATCTGCGCGCGGCACGCGGTGCTGTTCCTCGCCGACGAGGTGATGACCGGCTGGGGCCGTACCGGTACGCTCACCGCCTGCGAACAGGCGGGCGTGGTGCCTGACATCTTGTGCTTGTCGAAGGGCATCACCGGTGGTGCGATCCCGCTTGCAGTGACGCTGGCGACGGCGCCCATCTTCCAGGCGCACTGGTCTGATGACCGGGGGAGGATGTTCTTTCACTCTTCAAGCTACACCGCAAATCCGATCGCCTGCGCTGCCGCCGTCGCGAACCTCGCCATCTGGCGCGACGAGCCGGTGCTGGAGCGCATTGCCCGGCTGGGCGATTGGCAGCAAGCGGCAATGGACGGCCTCGCCGGCGTGCCCGGCCTCATCGGCCATCGCCGGATGGGAACGATCGCAGCGCTGGAAATCGAGCAGCCGGAAAGCGGCTATCTCTCTGCCGTCGCTCCCCGCCTGATGGCCTTCGCGCGGGAGAACGGGGTGCTCCTGCGCCCGCTTGGCAACACGGTCTATGTGATGCCGCCGTACAGCATCACGCAGGACCAGCTTGCCAAGGTCTGGGACTTGGTGCCCGCGTTTCTCGGCCGATAATCAGCGGCGCGGGTAGCGCTGGGCGAACTCGGCGTCGCTCATCAGCAGATAGCGGACGGCATCGACGAACGCCCAGATTCCCGTGACCAGCGCGCCGATGATCGTGCAGGTGAGCAGCAGCATCACCACGCCCGATCCGGTGCGGCCGAGATAGAATCGATGGATGCCGAGCGTGCCGAGGAAAAACGCCAGCACGGCAGCGACGACCTTGTTGCGCGGCTCGCCCGCCGGCACGGGAGCTTCCGCGCCGTCGAGCAGGCGGAAAATGCGCCGGGCGCGCTTGCCGTCGACATCGAAATCGACCTTGACGCCGGCTGCCGGGTGGCGGCTGTCGCTCCAGTCTTCCTGGGTGAAGACATAGCGGCTGCCGTCCTCGCCCGAAATCTGGCCTTCCCCGCTCGACCGATCAACGCCCAACACTTGCCCGCGCATCGCTTCCCCCGCAAATTCGTCGCGTTTTGTGGCGGAGGTTGCCGCCGTAACGCAAGCGGATTTCGCGCGCCCGGCGCCCTTACAGCACGGGCTTCCAGTCCCAGCCGAGCGGATCGCCGTCCATCACCTCGACGCCCGCCGCAGCAAGCGCCTCGCGGATGCGGTCGGAGCGCTGGAAATCCTTCACGACACGGGCTTCCTTGCGCTCGACCAGCAGGTCCGAAATTGCGTCGGCCGTGATCGTCGCGCCCTTGGGCTGCATCCGCAGTTCCTCGCGGCTGAGCTCGGAGAGCCGCAGTCCCAGCACCTTGTCGAACTCCGCCAGCGCGGCCAGCCGGTCGGCCGGCGAGGTACGCTTGTCGGCCAGCAGCTCGTCCAGCACCGGCAGTGCCTTGGGCGTGTTGAGATCGTCCGACACCGCCGCGTCGAGCTTCTCCAGCCATGCCGCCGGTGCGGTGCCTTCGCCCTCGGCGCGCGCGCGCAGCGCAGTCACCGTCATCACCAGCCGCTTCAGGCGGGTGAGCGCCGCCGCGAGATTCTCGGCCGAGAACTCCAGCTCGCTGCGATACTGGGCCTGTAGGCAGAGCAGGCGATAGGCGAGGGGGTGCACGCCCGCATCGATCAGCGACTGCAGCGTGGTGAACCCGCCCTTGGATTTGGACATCTTGCCCTGGCGGTCGACCAGGAAGTTGTTGTGCATCCAGAACTTGGCGCCGGTGTCGCCGCAGCCGCAGAACGCCTGATTCTGCGCGATCTCGTTGGGGTGGTGGATCTCGCGATGGTCGATGCCGCCGGTGTGGATGTCGAACGGCGCCCCCAGATACTGGATGCTCATCACCGAGCATTCGAGATGCCAGCCCGGTGCACCCTTGCCCCAGGGCGAATCCCATTCCATCTGCCGCTGCTCGCCCGGCGGTGACTTGCGCCAGATGGCGAAGTCCTGGGGGTGCCGCTTGCCGTCGACCGGCATGATCCGGCCTTCCGCTGCATCATCAGCGGCGCCGGCGAGGCGACCATAGTCGGGCACGGTCGAGATGTCGAAGTAGAGGCCCGACTCAAGCTCATAGCAATGCGCGGGCGCGATCTTCTCGGCAAAGGCGATCATCTGCTGGATGTGGTCGGTCGCCACCGACCATTTGCTCGGCTCGGTGATGTTGAGATCGCGAATATTCTGCTTGAAGGCGGCGGTGTAATGGGCGGCGATGTCCCAGATGCTCGTTGCCTGGGCGCGCGCGGCAGCTTCCATCTTGTCGTCGCCGGCATCCGCGTCCGAGGTGAGGTGGCCGACATCGGTGATGTTGATGATGTGGGTGAGCGAATAGCCCTTCCAGCGCAGCACCCGGCTCAGCGTGTCGGTGAACACATAGGCGCGGAGGTTCCCGAGATGGGCGTAGTTGTAGACCGTCGGTCCGCAGGAATAGACGCGCACGCCCCTGGCAGGGTCGAGCGGCTGGAACGGCTCGAGCGAACGGGAAAGCGAATTGTAGAGCGTCAGCGGTGCGTCGTGCATGGTCCGCGCATAGCGAACAAAATGCCCGCGACAAACCCGGCAACGCCGGCGCGGGCTCAGTCCGTTAGCGCGGGCATCTCGGCGATGGCGGCGTTGACCATCGCGCTCCAGATGCGCGCGGGGTCGTCCCCGGCGGCGCGTCCAGCCTCGATCATCGTGCGGGTCGGCTCGCGCAGCGTCCGCAGCACCGCAAGGGCGCGGTCGGTTTCGCGCGACCAGATCGTGTCGACAATCTCGCTCACCGGCCGGCTAAGTTCTCCCGCGCCTTCGGCATTGGGGCTGAGCATCTCGGCGGCGATGACTCGGGCGATTCGCTCGATCGGCGAGGTGGAGGCGATGCTCGGCATGGTTCAGGCAGCCAGTGGCGGATGGGCGGGGCGGGCATGGAGCGCGCTGCCGCCGACGGCGCCGTGGTGGAGCGGCAAGGCCGTCCCGCAAAACGCGCATTCTGCCGTCATCCGACCCACCATCCAGTGCGACTGGCCGCAGCCGGGGCAGGGATTGGTCTCGTGCGGGCGATAGTCCGGGCGATAGCCGGTCAGCGCGCGGCGGATGCCGAAATCATACATGCGGAAGGTTCCCTCCAATAGGCCAAAAGAACGTTTCCCAAGTGTCATGGTTCCGTGCGGACATGGCGGCTGCGCGTCCCGATCCGGGTCGGTCGGTTAGCTGAACATGAGCTAACGGGTGCATTCAGGGTGGGAACAGTCGATTTGTGCGAATCAGTCCTCAGACGGCGGCACGAGCTGCCACCGCGAGGAGATGAAGACATGAAGAAGTTTCTGATCGGCGCCACCATGGCAGCCACGCTGATGACCGGTTCGATCGCCGCGACGCCGGCGGCCGCTCAGGACTGGGGCTATCGCGACGGCTACAGCCATTACGACCGCGGCTATCGCGGCGACTATCGGGATTATCGCGAGTACCGCGACTATCGGGGCGATCGTCCGCGCTACGCTTATCGTGACCGCTATTATCGCCAGCGTTGCAGCGACGGCACCACGGGCACGATTCTGGGTGCGATCGCGGGTGGCCTGCTCGGCGGCGAGATCGGCCGGGGCAGTTCCTATCGCCGCAGTGGCACCGGGACGATCATCGGCGCGGGTGCCGGCGCACTAGCCGGTCGAGCGATCGACGGTGGCGATTGCCGCGGCCGCCGCTAAGCACGGCCGCGCAAGAGAGAGGGCGTCCGCTGCACGGGGCAGCGGGCGCCCTTCGCATAGGCGGTGCATCCGAGAAGCGAGCGACGTGCGCCTACCGCGCCTATCTGGTCAGCCACGCGGCCCTGCATCCCGGCGTCGCTGTTCCATCATCTGCCTCAGGGCTTCCGCATCCATCGCCGGACCCGCGCCTTGATGCGGGTCGATCGCCATGGCCGGCGCTTCGCTACCCTTTTTGACATTGGCTTGCGTCACCGATTCCGTGATTGCGTCGTCGACGTTGCTGGTCATCGGCAAAGTCCCTCCGTGTCCGCGGCGCCAGCCGCTGGCCGAACGATTCTGCCACAACCTACTGCACGGCGCGAATCGCGGGGCGGATGCGAACGGCGGGCAGAACGCGCGCCATCCGGATGTCGTTCGGGAAGGTGGAGGCCCGAGCCGGAATCGAACCGGCATATACGGATTTGCAGTCCGCTGCGTCACCATTCCGCCATCGGGCCAACCGGAGGTGAGGCGCGGCCAATGCCCCCGGGGGTGGGTCCCTGTCAACACAGTTTCAAAATAACGCCGCGCTCGCTTGGCGAGTCCCGAAGGGCGCGATAGAAGCCTCGGGATAGCAACAAGTGTATTGCGCAACTAATACGGTTGTGCGACAAGCGGAGTGATGATGGCCCTTATGGTCGACCCTGCGCCCCTCGAAGCGCCCCGTTTCGAAGCGATGCGCCACGCCATGGTGGCGAGCCAGCTGCGTACCAACGCGGTGAACGATCCTCGCGTGGTGACGGCGATGTCGCAAGTCCCACGCGAAGTGTTCCTGCCCACCGAACAGCGCGCGCTCGCCTATCGCGACGCGCTGCTGCCGCTGGGCAATGGCCGCCGTCACGATTCGCCGCTGGCCACCGGCCGGCTGTTGACCGAGGCGGAACTGCAGCCGAGCGATCACGTCCTGCTGATCGGTGCCGCAGGCGGCTATGCTGCGGCGTTGCTCTCCGGTCTCGTCGCGTCGGTTGTCGCGCTGGAGGAGGAGCCTGCGCTGCTCGCGATCGCGCGCGGCGGGCTCGCCGGCTCCGCGAATGTCGAACTGGTACAGGGGCAGCTCAACGCCGGCTGGGCCGCACGCGGGCCGTACGATCTCGTGATCATCGACGGTGCCGTCGAGGAACTGCCGCAGCCCATCATCGATCAGGTGAAGATTGGCGGTCGCATCGTCACCGGCGTGATTGACCGCGGCGTTACCCGGCTTGCGCTCGGCCGCCGGACCGAGGGGGGCTTCGGTCTTGTCGACTTCCTCGACATCGAAGTAGCGACGCTGCCGGGCTTTGAAAAACCGAGAAAATTTACCTTTTAACCTTAAAAGCGGGGCTCATGCGACTGAACATTCTGCTCATTGGTGTGAGCCTCGTTTCCCTCGGGGCGCCGGCATTCGCCCAGACCGCGCCCAGCGGTCGCCAGGACGTGCCATCCCCCGGCGCCAAGACGGCGGCGCCGACCACGACGCTGCAGGATGCGCTGGCCCAAGCCTATGCAACCAATCCCGATCTTCAATCGGAACGCGCAAACCAGCGCGCCAATGACGAGAATGTTCCGATCGCCCGTTCGCAGGGGCTGCCAGGGCTGAACGCCACCGGCAGCGCCAATGACAGCCTGTACAATACCGACGCGACGGCGCTGACGCCGTCGCGCCAGGCGCAGCTGGGGCTCAACCTCTCACAGCCGATCTACAATGGTGGTCGTATCCGCAACTCGGTGCGTGCCGCCGAGGTTCGGGTGAACGCGGGCCGTGCCAATCTGCGCGGCACCGAGGCGGACATCTTCACCCAGACGGTAACGGCCTATCTCAACGTCATTCGCGACGAATCGATTGTCCGGCTCAACCAGGAAAATGTCCACGTCCTGGAGGTGAACCTCCAGGCCACGCGCGACCGCTTCCAGGTCGGCGATCTGACCCGGACCGACGTCGCCCAGTCCGAAGCCCGTCTGGCACTCGCCCAGTCGCAGCTCCGCAGCGCCGAGGCGCAGCTGATCGGAAGCCGCGAGACCTATATTCGCGTCGTGGGCACGCCGCCCGGCGTCCTCGCCCCGCCGCCGCCGCTGCCGAATCTGCCGCAGGACGTGCAGACCGCCGAGCAGGTCGCCCTTGCCAACAATCCGTTTCTCGAGGCCGCGCAGCTCGCGCGGGACGCGACCCGCTTTGACACGCGGGTGGCGCGGGCGGGTCGGCTGCCGCAGGTGAGCCTGGGCCTCGGCGGCAACTATTACAATTATCTCGGTTCGGTCGGGGAGGTTGGTCAGCGCGCGGGTCTGAATCCGAACGGCACGAACGCCACCGTCGGCGTGCAGGTGACGCTGCCGCTGTTCCAGGCCGGCCGGCCGGCCGCGCAGGTCCGCCAGGCGCAGGCGCGCGAGGGCGCCGCGATCGAGCAGGTTACCCTCACCGAGCGCGGCGTGATCGCGCAGGCACGCTCGGCGTATGCCAGCTACCAGGCGGCGCTGCGCGTGATCGAATCGTCGCGCACCGCGGTGCAGGCCAACCAGCTGAGCCTCGAAGGTGTGCGCGCGGAGAACAGCGTCGGTACACGCACCATCCTCGACATCCTGAACGCCGAGCAGGAACTGCTCAACTCGCAGGTCCAATATGTCACGGCGGAGCGCGATGCCTATGTCGCCGGGTTCAGCCTGCTCGCCGCGATGGGGCGCGCCCAGGCCAAGGATCTCAGCTTCGACAGCCGCCTGCTCTACGATCCGGCGGTAAACTACACGCGTGTGCGCAACCGCATCAACGACTGGCGCGACGACAAGACGCCCGCGCCGGTGGCGAGCAGCACTCGTGGTACGCCAGCCCAGGGCGCCGAGGTAATCGGCGCGCCGCTGGACCCGACGCTGCAGCGTTCGGTTGACAGCGACCGTCCCAATCCCTGATTGAGGGCGCTCGTACCGCTCGAACGCCAGGATGGACGCGATGGGGACTGCCAGCAGCGAGCCGTCGATGGAGGAGATCCTCGCATCGATCAAACGGATCATCGCCGATGACGAGCCCGGCGCCTTCGCTCGCGGGCGTCCGTTGCGCGCGGTGCCCGAGCCGGAGCCGGAGGATGAACTCGCGGCAGCATCGCCGGCGGAGGACGTGCTCGAACTGCGCGAGCCGATCGCGGAAGCGCCGGCACCCGTGACGACTGCCAAGGCGGGGCCGGTCGACCCGATCCTTTCGGATCGCGTAGCCGAGGCAAGCCGCGAGAAGCTGGAGGCGCTGTCGCGGCTGGTGGTGAAGCCGCAGGTGTCTGGATCGGATACGCTTGAAGGGCTGGTGCGCGAAATGCTGAAGCCGATGCTGCGCGACTGGCTGGACCAGAACCTTCCCCAACTGGTCGAGCAGATTGTCGCGCGCGAGATTGCACGCATCACCGGCGGCCGATAATCGCCCGATTGTATCGGGCGATACGTTCCGGCTATCGTCGGGCGCATGAAGCAGTTCCTCGTCGCGAGCGTCGCGCTCGCCGCCATCGCAGCGCCGGCATCGGCGCGAGACCTCACCATCCAGGACGTCATCGGCCTTTCGCGCGTAGGGGCGCCTGCGGTGTCGCCCGACGGCCACTGGCTCGTCTGGCAGCAGCGCGAGACCGATCTCGCCGCCAACAAGGGCCGCTATGACCTCTGGCGGCTCGACCTGACCGTAAAGGGTGCCAAGCCCGAGAAGCTGGCCGCCGAGCCGCTGGTCAACGAGACCGCGCCGCAATTCTCCGCCGACGGCAAGACCGTCTGGTTCCAGTCGGACAAGGGTGGCGAGGACGCGGTTTGGGGCGTCGCGATCACCGGCGGCACGCCCACCCAGCTGACCCATATCCAGGGCGGCTTCAGCGGCTTCAAGGTCTCGCCCGATGGGTCGAAGCTGCTCGTCTGGGCGGATCGCAAGCCGGGCGCGCCCACGGTCGCCCCGGCGATGGAGAAGAAGGATTCGAACGCCGGCTCGGGCCGCGTCTATCAGCAGCTGTTCGTGCGCCACTGGGACAGCTGGGCCGACGGCACCCGCTCGCAGCTCTTCGTCCTGCCCTTCGGGCCGCAGGGCGCGACCGGGGACGGCGTCGCGATCGAAGGCGGGCTGGTCGGTGACACGCCCTCCAAGCCCTCGGGCGGCGGCGAGGAAGTCGCCTGGAGCGCCGACGGCAAGACCATCTACTTCGCGCTGCGCGAGGCGGGGCGGATCGAACCGCTCTCGACCAATCTCGACATCTTCGCCGCGCCTGCGGACGGTTCGTCGGCGCCGGTCAACCTCACCCAGGGCAATGGCGGCATGGACAATCTGCCGACGCCGTCGCCTGACGGGAAGTGGCTGGCCTGGTTTGCGATGGCGCGGCCGGGCTATGAGGCCGATCGCCAGGTGCTGATGCTCCGCAACCTCGCCACCGGCGATGTTCGCGCGCTGACCGCGGACTGGGATCGCTCGGTTGCGTCGATCGCCTGGGGTGCGGATTCCAAGACGATCTACGTCACCGCGCAGGACGTGCAGGAAGAGCCGGTCTTCGCCGTGTCGCTGGCGGGCAAGGTCGAGCGGCTGACCGAGAGAGGCAGCGTCTCGGCGGTGGTGCCGACCAGGGGCGGGCTCGTCTATGCGATGAACAGCCTCACCGCGCCGGACGATTTCTTCTGGCTCAAGGGCAAGAAGAGCACGCGGCTCACCGCGGTCAACGCCGAGAAGCTGGCCGGCATCGCGATGCCCGAGGTGACCCGCTACAGCTTCAACGGCGCCAATGGCGACACCGTCTGGGGCTATGTCGCCAAGCCGGCGGGGCTGGCGACGGGGGCCAAGGCACCGATCGCGTTCATCGTCCATGGCGGGCCGCAGGGCAGCATGGGCAATAGCTGGTCCTATCGCTGGAACCCGGCGGTGTTCGCGGGCGCGGGCTATGCGGTGGTCGCGGTCGATTTCCACGGCTCGACCGGTTATGGCCAGGCCTTCACCGATGCGATCCGCAACAATTGGGGCGGCGCTCCGCTCGAAGACCTGAAGAAGGGTCTGCGCGCCGCGACCGATCGCTTCGCCTTTCTCGACGGCGACAAGGCCTGCGCGCTCGGCGCCTCCTATGGCGGCTATATGATGAACTGGATCGAGGGCCAGTGGCCCGATCGCTTCAAGTGCATCGTCCAGCATGACGGCGTGTTCGACGCGCGCGCCATGGCCTACGAGACCGAAGAGCTGTGGTTCGACGAGTGGGAACATGGCGGCAAGGCCTATTTCGAGGATCCCGCCGCGTTCGAGCGCTGGAACCCGGTCAATTACGTCAGCGCCTGGAAGACCCCGCAGTTGGTGATCACCAGCGAGAAGGACTTCCGCATCCCCTATACCCAGGGGGTCGCCGCCTTCACCGCGCTCCAGCGCCGCGAGATCCCGTCCAAGCTGCTCGTCTTCCCGGACGAGAACCACTGGGTGCTCAAGCCGAAGAACTCGCTGCAATGGTATGGCGAGGTGCTCGGCTGGATGGACCAGTGGACGGGCAAGGCGGCGAAGTAGGCGATAGGGAGGGGTTCCGGCCCCTCCTTTTCCCGTCATTCCGGCTTCCGCCGGGATGACGGTCCCGCAGCTTACCCGAGCACCCGCACCGGATCGCCCACCCGGATCAGCCCAGGCCGCGCCGGTGCCGAATAGAGCCCGTAACAAGCGGCGAAGCGCTGGGCGACGGTGCGCAGGATCTGCGGGTCCTTGGCGCCGGTATCCGGATCGATCGTGACCAGCACGCAGCGCTGGATCGGATCGGCGCACTGGACGATCGCGCCGTCCTCGCCCGGGTCGCCGAAAGCGAGGCGCAGTCCCTGCCATTGTTCGGGCACCAGTTCGCTTTCGATCGTCACGTTGATGCGGAAGCGACGCGGGTCGATCCGGTCGCCATGCGCGGTCTCCAAGGCGCGATGCCCGGCGCTGGTCTGAAGCGAGACCGGCATGGAGTCGTACACGCCGCGCGCCACCTGGAGCAGCGACACCGGCTCGCGCGCGGCCTCCGCCAGGTGCGCGTGCAGGCCGGGGTCGTGCAGCACGCGAACGCCGCCATCGGGTGCCTCCACCGTGATCGCGCTGGTCTTGGGCGCGGCCGGATCGGCGAAGCGGGCGCGGTGGAGCACCATGCCCGGCACTTCGCGCGCGGTAAGCCACGGAAATCGAGTGCCATTCTGCGCGCGGACAAAGGCGTACTGGCGGTCGCCCTCGATGCCCTGCCAGTCCATTTCCGCCACCGACAGGGTCTCGCCCGCCATGGACTTTACGGGGAAGCGGGCAAGTGCAGAAACATGGCCGACGATCATGGTCATCGCACATCGCTAGCCAGCCCGGGGCATCGCTGCAAATTTTCCGGGGCGTTCCACTCTTGTTCCATGAGAACAAAGGTGATACATGACTCCCAACAGTGTTGAACGCGGCGTGCAAACTCTCTAGCGACGGGGCTTCCCAATGGCAGCATCTCTCAAGGTGATCGACGGCAATATGGCCAATCCCACGGACAAGCAGAAGGCGCTCGACGCCGCCCTCGCGCAGATCGATCGTGCTTTCGGCAAGGGCTCGGCCATGCGGCTGGGCTCGAAGGAGACGATGCAGGTCGAGGCGATTTCCACCGGGTCGCTGGGGCTCGACATCGCGCTCGGTGTCGGCGGCCTGCCGCGCGGCCGCGTGATCGAAGTCTATGGTCCGGAAAGCTCGGGCAAGACCACGCTGGCGCTGCACGTGATCGCCGAGGCGCAGAAGAATGGCGGCGTGGCGGCCTTTGTCGACGCCGAGCACGCGCTCGATCCGGTCTATGCCAAGAAGCTGGGCGTCAACATCGACGAGTTGATCGTCTCGCAGCCCGATACCGGCGAGCAGGCGCTGGAAATCACCGACACGCTGGTCCGCTCGAACGCGATCGACGTGCTGGTGGTCGACTCGGTCGCAGCACTCGTGCCGCGCGCCGAAATCGAGGGCGAGATGGGCGACAGCCATGTCGGCCTGCAGGCAAGGCTTATGTCGCAGAGCCTGCGGAAGCTGACCGGCTCGATCAGCCGCTCGCGCTGCATGGTGATCTTCATCAACCAGCTGCGCATGAAGATCGGCGTGATGTACGGCAACCCGGAGACGACCACGGGCGGCAACGCGCTCAAGTTCTACGCCTCGGTCCGCCTCGACATCCGCCGCACCGGCCAGATCAAGGATCGCGACGAGATCATCGGCAACGCCACCCGCGTCAAGGTGGTGAAGAACAAGGTGGCACCGCCGTTCAAGCAGGTCGAATTCGACATCATGTACGGCGAGGGCATCTCGAAGATCGGCGAGATCCTCGATCTCGGCGTCAAGGCAGGGCTGGTCGAGAAATCGGGTGCCTGGTTCAGCTATGACAGCATCCGCATCGGCCAGGGGCGCGAGAATTCGAAGAACTTCCTGCGCGAGAACCCGGAGGTCTGCAATCGGCTCGAAGCCGCGATCCGCGGTCGTACCGAGCAGGTCGCCGAGGGCCTGATGGCCGGTCCGGAGCCCGACGACGATATCTGATCGGGCGATCGCTGCGCCGGCGGGGGCGTTCGGGGCGTGCAGTGCTACGTGCTCGACGGATCTCGCCGACCGGCTCGCTGCTGCCCGGGCCATGCTGCGATCGGCATGGCCCGAGGCGATAGAGCGGGAGACGGCGCGCGGGGCGGGGCGGATCTTTCTCTACGCGCCGCCGGATGGGGGCGCGGCGGTGCTGCGGCTGGTCGCAGATCCGCCCAACCTGCTGCTTCACATTGCCGCGGGCGCCATATTGTACGATCCGGCAGGACTGTTGCGGGGCGAGGGGCGGCGCGGCCGCTATGTCTGCCTCGGTGCGCTGGCCAGAGAGGAGTTTCCCGCGCTCCTCGCGTTGATTGAGGCGGCGACAGCAAGCCTCCCGTCCGCGATGGAAAACGACATAGATTATCAACCTGGCGCAACTGCCTGATCCATGGGTCGTTGGTCCCTCGCACTCTCGCGAGGATATCCCATGACCGATCAGAACGACCGCAACGCCCCAGCCGGTGGCGAAACCCATCAGGTGACCGACGCCGAGCATCCGGTGCTCACCACCAACCATGGCACGCCGATCAGCGACAACCAGAACCAGCTGAAGGCGGGCGCGCGCGGCCCCGTGCTGATCGAGGATGAAGTCTTCCGCGAGAAGATGAACCATTTCGATCACGAGCGCATCCCCGAGCGCATCGTCCATGCTCGCGGATCGGCCGCGCACGGCTATTTCGAGGTGACCGACAGTCTCGCAGACGTCACCGTCGCCGATCTCTTCCAGAAGAAGGGCCAGCGCACCGAGGTGTTCGTCCGCTTCTCGACTGTCGCAGGCGGTGCCGGATCGGTCGACACGCCGCGCGACGTGCGCGGCTTCGCGGTCAAGTTCTACACCCGCGAAGGCAATTGGGATCTGGTCGGCAACAACATTCCCGTGTTCTTCATCCAGGACGCGATCAAGTTCCCCGACCTGATCCACGCCGCCAAGATGGAAGCCGATCGCGGTTATCCGCAGGCGGCGACCGCGCACGATACCTTCTGGGACTTCATCAGCCTGATGCCCGAATCGACCCACATGATCATGTGGGCGATGTCCGACCGGACGCTGCCGCGCAGCTTCGCGACGATGGAGGGTTTCGGCGTGCACACCTTCCGCTTCATCAATGCCGAGGGGAAAAGCACCTTCGTCAAGTTCCACTGGAAGCCCAAGGCCGGGCTCGCCTCGACGATATGGGACGAGACGGTGAAGATCGCCGGCGCCGACCCCGATTTCCAGCGCCGCGACCTGTTTGAGCGCATCGACCGCGGCGACTATCCGGAATGGGAACTCGGCGTGCAGCTGTTCGACGAGGAATTCGCCAACGCACAGCCCTATGACGTGCTCGATGCGACCAAGCTGATCCCCGAGGAAGTGCTGCCGGTGCGCATCGTCGGTCGCATGGTGCTCGATCGTTATCCCGACAATTTCTTCGCCGAGACCGAGCAGGCGGCGTTCGTGCCGAGCCATGTCGTCCCCGGCATCGGCTTCAGCAACGATCCGCTGCTTCAGGGCCGGCTGTTCAGCTATACCGACACGCAGCTCTCGCGTTTGGGTTCGGTCAATTTCCATCAGTTGCCGATCAATGCCGCCAAGGGGCGCGCCGAGGCGGCGGGCTGCCCGTTCCTGAACCAGCAGCGCGACGGCCATATGCAGATGGCGGTGCCCAAGGGCCGCGCCAATTACGAGCCCAACAGCCTCGCCAAGGCCGGCGAGGAAGGCGGCGCACGCGAGGATCCGGAGAAGGGCTACAAGACCTTCCCGTCCGAGGAGCAGGGCCAGAAGCTCCGCATCCGCCCCGAAAGCTTCGCCGACCATTATAGCCAGGCGCGGCTGTTCTTCCGCTCGATGGATCCGGCCGAGCAGGCGCATATCGCCTCGGCGCTGGTGTTCGAGCTGTCCAAGGTCAGCCTCGAGCATATCCGCGTGCAGGTCATGGCCAATCTGCGCAACGTCGACGAGACGCTGGCGCAGCGTGTCGCCGATGGGCTCGCCATGGACCTGCCTAACGCGTCGAAGACTGCGGCACCGGTGCTCGACATGGACCCCTCGCCGGCGCTCCGCATCATCCGGGGGCCGCGTGAGGTGCACACGCTGGAAGGCCGCACCGTCGGCATCCTCATCGCGGACGGCACCGATGCGGACGACCTGGCGACGCTCAAGGATGCGATCGAAGCTGCCGGCGGCAATACGATGACGATAGCGCCCAAGGTCGGCGCGGTGCCGCTCTCCGACGGCTCGAAGATTGCCGCCGATGCGCAGCTGTTCGGCCAGCCCTCGGTGACGGTCGACGCCTGCGCGGTGATCCTGTCCGAGGAAGCGGCCGCCAAGCTCGTCAAGGAAGGCGCCGCCGTCCAGTGGGTGATGGACGCGTTCGGTCATCTCAAGGCGATCGGCGCCAATGCCGCCGCCCAGCCGCTGCTCGACAAGGCGGGTGTGGAGCCCGATGAGGGCGTCACCGATCTCGGCGCTTTCGTCGAGGCGGCGAAGCAGCGTTACTGGGACCGCGAACCCAAGGTGCGCACGCTCGCCTGACGGGCACCACTGCAGCTTGCGCGGCGCCCCGCCGTCGCGCAAGCTGCAGGCCTGTGCAGCAAGCGGCGTCAGACGCCGCGCCGACCGGAGGGGCCGACTTGACGATGATCGTCCACCATCTCGAAAATTCGCGTTCGCAGCGCGTGCTCTGGCTGCTCGAGGAGCTCGGGCTTCCGTATGAAGTGAAGCGCTACGAGCGGAACAAGGCGACGATGCTCGCCCCCTCCGAGCTCAAGCAGGTCCATCCGCTGGGCAAGTCGCCCGTGATCGAGGATGGCGGCACGGTGGTCGCCGAAACGGGCGCAATCCTGCAATATCTGGTCGACAAGGCCGAGGGGAAGCTCGGCGCACCGGCCAACCGCGAGGACGCGCTACGCTACCGGCACTTCCTGCATTACGCCGAGGGCTCGCTGATGCCGCCGCTGCTGGTGATGCTGGTGCTTGCCCGAGTGCCGTTGTTCGGCAAGCTCGGCCTCAAGAAGTTCCGCCCGATGGCGGAGGTGCATTTCGACTATGTCGAGGGCGAGCTGGCCAGCCGTCCCTGGTTTGCCGGCGATAGCTTCACCGCCGCGGATGTGATGATGAGCTTTCCCATCGAGGCTGCCGTCAAGCGCGCGGGCATCCTCGAAGGCCGCCCGCATATCGCGGCCTTCCTGGACAAGATTCATGCCCGCCCGGCTTATCAGCGCGCGCTGAAGGCGGGCGGGCCTTATGCCTATGCGTGATGCGGCCGGGAGCGTTCAGCGCCCGGCATAATCCTCGAACCTCTCGGCATCGTGCGGCCCTCCGGCAGGGAGCGGCCGCACCTTCGGCTCGGCCTCGTCGGGTGCGTCGAGCTTGCCTTCCCAGCGCGCCACGACCGCCGCCGCCACGGCATTCCCGACCACGTTGGTGGCGGTGCGGCCCATGTCGAGGAAATGGTCGACCGCCAGGATCAGCAGCACGCCAGCCTCGGGAATGTTGAAATGCGCGAGCGTGCCGGTGATCACCACCAGGCTGGCGCGCGGTACGCCGGCGATGCCCTTGCTGGTGACCATCAGGATCAGCAGCATCTGGATCATCGTCGCCCAGTCGAGCGGGATGCCGTAGGCCTGGGCGATGAAGATCGACGCGAAGGTCATGTACATCATCGATCCGTCCAGATTGAACGAATAGCCGAGCGGCAGCACGAAGCTGGCGATGCGCGGCGGCACCCCGAAGCGATCCAGCGCGTCGAGCGTGCGCGGATAGGCGGCCTCGGACGAGGCGGTCGAGAAGCCGAGCAGGATCGGATCGCGGAGGTAGCGGAACAGCAGGCCGGTGCGCGGCCCGATCACCAGGAAGCAGGCACCGAGCAGTACCGCCCAGAGCGCGGCCAGGCCGATATAGAAGCTGCCCATGAAGAAGGCGAGATCGCCGACCACGCCCAGCCCCTTGGTCGCCAGCGTCCGCGCGACCGCGCAGAACACCGCGACCGGCGCGAACAGCATCACATAGCCGGTGACCGTCAGCATCACCGAGACGAGCGCCTCCAGCCCGCGCAGCAGCGGCTTGGCCTTGTCGCCCACCGCCGCCATGCCGACGCCGAAGAACAGCGAGAAGATTACCAGCTGGAGGATGTCGTTGCTCGCCATCGCCTCGATCGCGCTGGTCGGCACGATATGGGTGAAGAACTTGGCGGCATCGAAGGACGAGCGATCGACCCCGCTCGACGCATTGGCGGGCGGCAGCGGCAGGTGCAGCCCCGTGCCCGGCTGGAGCAGGTTGACCAGCAGCAGCCCCAGGGTGAGCGACACGAGGCTCGCACAGACGAACCAGAAGAACGCCTTCAGCCCCACGCGCCCGATCGCGCCGCCGCCGCCCATGTGCGCGATGCCGACGACGAGGGTGGAGACCACCAGCGGCGCGATGATCATCTTGATCAGATGGAGGAACATCTGGGTGGGGATGTCCAGGCCATAGGCGATCGACTCCAGCGTCGCCTTGCCCGCCGCGGTACCCCCATAGCCGAGGTTCAGCCCCCAGCCGATCAGCCCGCCCAGCAGCAGCGCCGCCAGGATGAACCAGGTTAGTCGTTTACCCACACATGCTCCCCGAAGAATCGTCGCGGGAGGGAAGGGGATTGTTGCGCCCGGGTCAAGCCCGGGGGCGTGGCGGAGGCGGTTCGGAGCTCCGGGATCGGCCGTTTCCGCCGCATGGCGCTTGCCGCCGCGATCCGCTTCGTCCTACCCGTCGGGCGAACGATAGACGAGGGGCGCATGACAATGGCTTGGGCGACGACGCGGCGAAATCTGATCGGCGGCATGGCGGCATTGCCGCTGCTGGGCCTTCCCGCGGTCGTCCGCGCGGCCGAGCCGGACCTCGCGCAACTGCAGGACATGACCGGCAATGCCCGCCCGATCAGCGCCGAGGAGCGGCGCGCGCGGCTCATCAAGGCACAGTCGCTGATGAAGGCGAACGGAATCGGCGCGGTGCTGATCGAGCCCGGCGCGAGCCTGGTCTATTTCACCGGCATCCGCTGGGGCCGCAGCGAGCGGCTCACCGCCGCGATCCTGCCCGCCGAGGGCGAGCCCTGCATCGTCACCCCCTTCTTCGAGGAGCCGCGCACCCGCGAGACGCTGGCGATCCCCGCCGAGATCCGCGTGTGGCAGGAGGACGAGGATCCGCTGAAGATCGTGGCGGGCTTCCTCAAGGATCGCAAGCTGGCGGGCCTGCCGGTCGGCATCGAGGAGACGGTGCGCTTCTTCGCGGTGGACGGGCTGCAGAAGAACGGATTGCGCGTAACCTCCGCCAACCCCGTCGTCCGCGGCTGCCGGATGATCAAGAGCCCGGCCGAACTGGCCCTGATGCAGCTCGCCACCGATGTCACGATCGCCGCCTATCGGTTCGTCCATGCCCGCGTCGAGACGGGCATGCGCCAGCGTGACGTCTCCGCGCTGATGGATGCGGCGACGCGCAAACTGGGCGGCGACCCGGAGTTCAGCATGGTGCTGGTCGGTGAGGGCGCGGCCTATCCGCACGGCACCAAGACGCCTTCGCCGGTGAGCGACGGTGCGATCGTGCTGATGGACTGCGGCTGCAATGTGATGGGCTATCAATCCGACGTGTCGCGCACCTTCGTCCATGGCACGCCAAGCGCAGAGCAGCGCAAGGTGTGGGACGCGGTCGCAAAAGGGCAGCAGGTGGCGTTCGCCGCGGCGAAGCTCGGCGCGCCGGCGGGGAACGTCGACGATGCGGTGCGCGGCTATTACGCGTCGCTCGGCTATGGGCCGGACTACCAGCTGCCCGGCCTGTCGCACCGCACGGGCCATGGCATCGGGCTGGACGGGCACGAGCCGGTCAACCTGGTGCGCGGCGAGAAGACGAAGCTGGCGCCGGGCATGTGCTTCTCGAACGAGCCCGGCATCTACATCCCGGGCAGCTTCGGCGTGCGGCTGGAGGATTGTTTCCACATGACCGAAACGGGGCCGAGCTGGTTTTCCACCCCGCCGACCGCGCTAGACCGGCCGATGGGCTGATCCCGGATCGCGGAACGATCCGCATGATCGACGTGTTTCGCTTGAGCGAACGCCGCTCCGCCCCTAAGTCGGCGTAATGACGTCGACCAATGATATCCGCCGCTCGTTTCTCGACTATTTCGAGGGCCAGGGCCATGCCCGCGTCCCCAGCGCGCCGCTGGTGCCGCACAACGATCCCACGCTGATGTTCGTGAATGCGGGCATGGTGCCGTTCAAGAACGTGTTCACCGGCCTGGAATCGCGCCCCTACAGCACCGCGACCAGCAGCCAGAAGTGCGTGCGCGCAGGCGGCAAGCATAATGATCTCGACAATGTCGGCTATACCGCCCGGCACCACACCTTCTTCGAGATGCTCGGCAATTTCTCGTTCGGCGACTATTTCAAGGAGCAGGCGATCACCCATGCCTGGACGCTCCTCACCCGGGAATGGGGCCTGCCCGCCGAGAAGCTGACCGTCACGGTGTACCACACCGACGACCAGGCATTCGACCTGTGGAAGAAGATCGCAGGGCTCCCCGACCACCGGATCATCCGCATCCCGACCAAGGACAATTTCTGGGCGATGGGCTCGGACGGTCCGTGCGGCCCCTGCTCGGAAATCTTCTACGATCACGGCGAGCACATCTATGGCGGCCCCCCGGGCTCGCCCGAGGAGGATGGCGACCGTTTCGTCGAGATCTGGAACCTCGTCTTCATGCAGTTCGTGCAGGAAAATGACGAGATCATCGGCGACCTGCCGCGGCCGAGCATCGATACCGGCATGGGGCTGGAGCGCATCGCGGCCGTGCTCCAGGGCGTCCACAACAATTACGACATCGACACGTTCAAGGCGCTGATCGACCAGTCGGCGGCGCTGACCGGCACCTCGGCGAGCGGCGAGCAGGTCGCAAGCCACCGCGTGATCGCCGATCACCTGCGCTCGTCGGGCTTCCTCGTCGCGGACGGCGTGCTGCCGGCCAACGAGGGCCGCGGCTATGTGCTCCGCCGCATCATGCGCCGTGCGATGCGCCATGCGCACCTGCTCGGCGCCAAGGATCCGCTGATGCACCGGCTGGTTCCGTCGCTGGTCGCCGAGATGGGCGCCGCCTTCCCCGAACTCGTCCGCGCGCAGCCGCTGATCGAGGCGACGCTGCTCCAGGAGGAGACCCGTTTCCGCCAGACGCTCGCCAATGGCCTGCGGCTGCTCGACGAGGCGACGGTGGGCCTGAAGGCCGGCGACACGCTGCCGGGCGCGACCGCGTTCAAGCTCTACGACACCTTCGGCTTCCCCTATGATCTGACCGAGGACGCGCTGCGCGCCAACGAGATCGGCGTCGATCGCGCCGGCTTCGATGCGGCGATGGCCGAGCAGAAGCGCGCCGCGCGTGCGGCCTGGAAGGGTTCGGGCGAAAAGGCTTCGGAAGAGCTGTGGTACGATCTTGCCGACGAGCTCGGCGGCACCGAATTCACCGGCTATGTCAGCACCGAGGGCGAGGGCCAGGTGGTCGCGCTGGTCAAGGATGGCGCGCGGGTGGAGAAGGCAGTCGCCGGCGACACGGTGACCATCCTGACTAACCAGACGCCCTTCTATGGCGAGAGCGGCGGGCAGATGGGCGATGTGGGCGTGATCTCCAGCGACAAGCTGCGCGCGCTCGTCGACGATACGTCGAAGCCGCTCGGGCGCCTGCACGCGCACCATGCCAAGATCGAAAGCGGCGAAGTTGCCGTGGGCGACGCCGTCCACCTGTCGGTCGATGTCGAGCATCGCGACCAGGTCCGCGCCAACCATTCGGCGACGCACCTGCTGCACGCGGCGCTGCGCAAGCGGCTGGGCACCCATGTTAGCCAGAAGGGCAGCCTCGTGGCGCCCGAGCGGCTGCGCTTCGACTTCTCGCATCCCTCGGCGCTTACGCCCGAGCAGATCGCGCAGGTCGAGGCGGACGTGAACGCGCAGATCCGCCACAACGGCACGGTCGAGACGCGCCTGATGACCCCCGACGACGCGATCGCCGCCGGTGCGATGGCGCTGTTCGGCGAGAAATATGGCGACGAGGTCCGCGTGCTCTCGATGGGGCTGGGCGAGGATGTGTCCTACTCGGTCGAGCTGTGCGGCGGCACGCACGTCAACGCGACGGGCGACATCGCGATCTTCAAGATCGTCTCCGAAAGCGCCGTCTCCTCGGGTGTGCGCCGGATCGAGGCGCTGACCGGCGAGGGCGCGCGGCTCTGGCTCAACGCCCGTGACGAGCGGTTGCGCGAGGCGGCGGCGGTGCTCAAGACGGCGCCCGACGACGTGCCGGCGCGCGTCGCGGCGCTGGTCGAGGAGCGCCGCAAGCTCGAGCGCGAGCTGGCTGAGGCCAAGAAGGCGCTGGCGCTTGGCGGCGGTGCCGGTGCGGCACCGGCGGGTCCGGAGCATGTGAACGGCATCAACTTCGTCGGCCAGGTGCTCGACGGGCTGGAGGCCAAGGCGCTGCGCGGCGCGGTCGACGAAGCCAAGGCGCGGATCGGCAGCGGCGTGGTCGCGCTGGTTGCGGTGAACGAGGGGCGCGCGTCGGTCGCGGTCGGCGTGTCCGACGGGATCGGCGTGAGCGCGGTGGACCTGGTGAAGGTCGCCGTGGCGGTGCTCGGCGGTCAGGGCGGCGGCGGCCGTCCGGACATGGCGCAGGGCGGCGGTCCGGACGGGGCCAAGGGTGCCGAGGCGCTCGCGGCGGTGAAGGCGGCGCTGGCAGAGGCTGCCGTCGCCGCCTGATCGCAAGGGTCAGCGCCCGGGGGCGTAGCCGTCCTCGGGCAGCACCCAGATCGCCGACTGACTCATCTCCGGGCGCAGAAGGCCGTCGATGGTGACGTTGACGGTCAGCTCGCCCGCGCCGGCGTCGCGGTAGCAGCGCTCATGCCCGGCGAGCGGCTGGAGCGCGTCCATCAGCTTCAGGCGGGTGTTGGTCTCCAGCGCGGGGCTCAGTGCGGTGCCGTTGCTGGTCAGCTTGCCGGCGTTGAAGTCGGCGGGGCGGATGCGGCTGCACACCGCGCCGTCGCGCACCTGGCCGAAGGTCGAATACTCCAAGATGATCAACGGCTCGCGATTGACCACGCCGGTCACCTGCGCGTCGAAGGCGCCGTCGCCCCGAAGCGTGTAGTGGACGATCGTGCCGCAGGTCCGCGCGGCACGATCGGGATCGATGCACCGGATCCGACCCGCCCTGGCGGGTGTCAGCGGATCGGTAGCGGCATCGGCCTGGACGGGGGCGAGCAGGGCAATAACGAGGGAGAGCAGCATCAGGATAGGGCCTCGGTTGGGTCGGTGCTCGCGTTCAGGCGGGAGCGGGTGAGACGCGGTTCGCGCTGCAGCCCGGCGGCCTCCTTGATCGAGCGGCGCATCTCGTCGCGCTTTTCGTGGATCGATGCAATCACCGGGCCAACGCCGAGGCCGAGATCGACCAGCAACGCCTCGGATAGCTGGAGCGAGCTTTCCAGCGCCTCCGGCACGGCATCGGTGGCGCCGGCGCGATAGAGCTCGGCCGCATGGGCCGCATCGCGCGCGCGGGCGATGATCGGCAGCGTCGGCACCCAGCCGCGCACCCGCTTGGTCAGCCGCACGGTCAGCACCGGATCGTCCATCGTCAGCACCAGCGCCTTGGCGCGCCCGAGCTGGAGTTGATCGACCAGTTCGGCGCGGGTGACGTCGCCGAACAGCACATGGAAGCCTGCGCGGCGGCCGCGCACGACGCTGTCGATGTCGGCGTCTACGGCGACATAGGGCTTGTCGTGCCGGCGCAGCATCTCCGCCACGGTGCGGCCGACGCGGCCAAACCCGATGACGACGGTGCCGCCCTCCACCGCCGCGAGATCCTCGTCGGCGATCAGCGCGCCGTCCTTGCCCTCGATCTTGCGCGCAACCCGGCGGCCGGCCTGGGCGAGCAGCGGGGTGGCGGTGAGGCCGATCGCGGTGACCGCGCTCCAGAAGGCGGCGGTACCCGGCGCGATCAGCCCCGCCGCGCCGGCGACGCCGAGCACGATCAGCGTGGTTTCGGACGGGCTGGCCATCAGCACGCCGGTTTCCGCTGCAGTGCCCATGCGCGCGCCCGAGAGCCGCAGCAGCGTCGTCGTCACCGCCACCTTGACCACCATCACCAGCAGGCTCGCACCGAGCAGCGCCGCCCAATTTTCCCAGACGAAGCCGAGATCGAGCCGCATGCCGACGGTGAGCAGGAACACGCCGAGCGCCAGGCCCTTGAACGGTGCGGTGATCGCCTCGACCTCGCCGTGATATTCGGTCTCGGCGATCAGCAGGCCCGCGATAAGCGCACCGACGATCGGCGAGAGGCCGGCGGCGGTTGTGGCGAGGCTGGCGACGATCACCACCAGCAGGCTGGCGGCGAGGAACAGCTCGGGGCTCTTGGTGCGCGCGGCCTGCGCGAACATTCGGGGCAGCACGATGCGGCCGCCGACGAACAGCGCCGCCACGGTCGCCGCGCCGATGCCGAGGGTCGTCAGCAATTTGGTGACGCCCGCGCCATCCGGTGTCGGCGCCAGCGCGCCGAGCCCGAAGATGATCGGCACCAGCGCGAGATCCTCGAACAGCAGCATCGCAAAGGCGGCGCGGCCGACCGGACTGGTGGTGCCCGCGATCGGGATGACCAGCGCGGTGGACGAGAGCGCCAGCGCCAGGCCCAGCCCGATCGCCCCGCCGGTGCTGAGCCCGGTGAGATAGAGCAAGGCGGCGAGGATCAGCCCCGACCCGAACAGCTCGGCCGCGCCGGTGCCGAACACCAGCGAACGCATCGCCCAGAGCCGCTTGAACGAGAGCTCCAGCCCGATCGAGAACAGCAGCAGGATGATGCCGAACTCGGCAAAGGGCTCGATCGAGTGGGCGTCGGAGATGGTCAGGTAATAGAGCCATGGCGCCCGATCGACGAGGCTGCCGAGCCCGAACGGCCCGACCACCAGCCCGGCGAGAATGAACCCGATCACCGGGCTGATGCGGAAGCGCGCAAAGGCGGGGATGACGAGCCCGGCCGCACCGAGGATCACCAGCGTGTCGCTGAAGCCATGGTTGGAAAGGTTCAGCATGCTGCACCCAGGGGGCGAAGCGGCGCGGGGCAAGGGCGGGAGGAACAGAAAGGCCGATGGCCGGTGGCGGGTTTAGCTCGCTCGGTCATGGCCCCTAGAGACGATGCAGGGACCGGCATTGCAAGTAGAAAAGCCCGCCAGAGGCGGGCTTTTCCGTAGCTTTACGTAGAGGGAAGCGGCTTACTGCCAGCTGCCCATCGCGGTTTCGAGGTTGACGCGGATCGCCTCGAAGAACTGCTCGGTGGTCATCCAGGCTTGGTCCGGGCCGATCAGCAGCGCCAGATCCTTGGTCATCTTGCCGCTCTCGACGGTCTCGATGCAGACCTTCTCCAGCGTCTCGGCGAAGCGGGTCACCTCGGGGGTGTTGTCGAACTTGCCGCGATATTTGAGGCCGCCGGTCCAGGCGAAGATCGACGCGATCGGGTTGGTCGAGGTCGCCTTGCCCTGCTGGTGCTGGCGATAGTGGCGGGTGACGGTGCCGTGCGCCGCTTCCGCCTCGATCGTCTTGCCGTCCGGGGTCATCAGCACCGAGGTCATCAGGCCCAGCGAGCCGAAGCCCTGCGCGACCTGGTCCGACTGGACGTCGCCGTCATAGTTCTTGCAGGCCCAGACGAATTCGCCGTGCCACTTGAGCGCCGAGGCGACCATGTCGTCGATCAGGCGGTGCTCGTAGACGATGCCGGCGCTCTGGAACTGGTCCTTGAACTCGGTCTCGAACACCTCGGCGAAGATGTCCTTGAAGCGGCCGTCATAGGCCTTGAGGATCGTGTTCTTGGTCGACAGGTACAGCGGCCAGTTGCGGCCGAGCGCATAGTTCATCGAGGCGCGCGCGAAATCGCGGATCGACTCGTCGAGATTGTACATGCCCATGGCGACGCCGGCCTGCGGGAAATCGAAGACCTCGTGCTCGATCGTCTCGCCGTTTTCGCCTTCCCACTTCATGGTCAGCTTGCCCTTGCCGGGCACCTTGAAGTCGGTCGCCTTGTACTGGTCGCCGAAGGCGTGACGGCCGACGACGATCGGCTTGGTCCAGCCCGGGATCAGGCGCGGCACGTTCGAGATCACGATCGGCTCGCGGAAGATCACGCCGCCCAGGATGTTGCGGATCGTGCCGTTGGGCGACTTCCACATCTTCTTGAGGCTGAATTCCTCGACGCGCTGCTCGTCCGGGGTGATCGTCGCGCACTTCACGCCGACGCCGTACTGCTTGATCGCATTGGCCGAATCAATGGTGATCTGGTCGTTGGTCTCGTCGCGCTTCTGCACCGAGAGGTCGTAATATTTCAGATCGATGTCGAGGTACGGAAGGATCAGGCGCTCGCGGATCCATTCCCAGATGATCCGCGTCATTTCGTCGCCGTCGATCTCCACGACGGGCGTTGCTACCTTGATCTTCGCCATAAGCTCGCTTTCCTGAGACAGGTTGGTTCCCGGCAGCGTCTAGGGGCAAGGGCAGGGGGGATCAAGCGGTTGCGATGGCCGCGGCGACGATGGAATCGCGCAGGCGGCGCGCGCTGTACACAGCGCCCGCGCGATGATCCGGAGATTTCGGTGAAGCACCCGCGCTGCGGCTCGGCGAGCCGTCAAGCCGTGGTGACCCCTACGGGAATCGAACCCGGGACGCAAGGTATTTGAGGGGACCGAAGGGGATCTAAGTAATTGATTTTGCAATAGCGAGATTCCCCTCGCATCCCCCTCATTGCCCTAAATGGGGCCCAAAAAGGGGCCCGGTAAAATGGCAATTCGAAGTCCTGCAGCCCTTCTACCAGTGGCAATTTTGAACTGATGGAGTCGATGCTCTTTTTTTCACACCATGGGCTTCGCATGTCCCCCAACCGAGGCGATGAACACGGATGCCTGCGGGCAGCATGAACGTCGCGCTCAACTCGACAATCGCTAAGGAAAAGCCAAATGTTGATTCGCAACGACAAGATAGGTGACGATCCGGCTATCCGTCGCGTTGTCACCGACGCTTTCAAGATGCTTGCCCAATCCACAGGAGCCGAAGCGGCCATCGTCGAGAGACTGCGGGACGATGACGCGCTCGTCCTCTCGCTTGTCGCGGAGGATGAAGGCGAGATAATCGGCTTTCTGGCCGCCTCAAAAGCACGGGCGGGGAAGCAGGACGGCTGGGGTCTGATTGGTCCGCTTGCGGTTCTGCCCTCAAGGCAACGTCAAGGTATCGGGTCGGCCCTGATGGCGGAAGCCCTTAGCCAACTTCGGGCGTCGAGCAGGGGCGCGGCGCTGGTGGGCGATCCCGTCTACTACAGCCGGTTCGGCTTCCGGGCTTTTCCCGGTCTGGGCGTGGCTGGCTGTCCCCCAGAGGTGGTCCAAGCCTTACCATTCGACAGCGTCGAGCCTCACGGAGAACTTATCCATCATCCGGCGTTCGGACTGGATCAGCGGAAGTGAAGGAAAGTTGGGCTGCCGGCGAGAGGTGGTCCGAATCGAGGAAATTCGCATCCTGAGAATGTGATGGCAAAGCGCCACATTGGCGCACCTCGATCTCATCACTTCATTCGCGAAAAAATTCTTTGCCAATTTTCTCTGCAGAAGTGTCCCCAATAATAGGGCAGAATAGACGTCCAGAATGATTCCATATCGATTCTGAGGGGCATTTCCAGGACAGTCGATCGGCCGGTGGCATGAACCGTAGGGGGCTTCGATGGGTATTTGTTCAGACCGTTCGGTTAATTATCTGAAATCATTGAATCTCAATGTGGTATTGCATCCTCTCGAAGATTTGGAGCCTCTGGCCCTGCTTGGAGAATATAAAGGTGCTCGCGGAATCATTGGTACGCTGAGTCAGCTTACCGAAGAACAGGATGGCAACCTCCCGAAGATCACATCGGGCGAAGCCGCCAACATCAACGGGCAGAAGAGCAGCAAGCTGCCCATTGAGCTTGGACTCGATATACTCGGCAACATCATCGGTGCCATGGGCGGAAATCTTGGCGTGAAAGCAGCCTATGAGCGCGCCAGCAAAGTCGAGTTCAGTTACGCTGGGGTGACACGCCACCGCGCTAATACGATCGAGATCGGCGATTATCTGGAGGCGTCCAAGGTGCGGTGGGATCATCCGATCCTGAAGAAATATCTGTTCGGTAAGGGGCGTCTTTACATACTCACTGAGATTGTGACGTCAAAGAAGCTGGGGGTCACAGCTTACAACCACGATAATAGCAGCATCAAACTGGAAGTGCCCGTGATCAAGGAATTGGTCGGTGGCTCGCTATCGGTTGGCAAGGAGACGGAGACGACCACGACCGTCACATACGAAGGCGATAAGAATCTCGCCTTCGGTTTCGTGGCGATCGAGCTTTCCGCCGGTGATCGTGGTGACGATGGTGAGTTTGATCTCGTTTTCCGCCCGGTGAAGGCCGGTACGGTCAGCTTTGGTGTCGGCGCGGGGCAAGGTGTCGTGTTCGCTGATTTTGAAGGTGCGCTTCCAGAACTCAAGACGGTCGATCCGGCAGAACTCGGCGAAGGTGAACTGATCGCCTGACCAAGCAAGAGGCGGGATAGCTAGAAAATGACCCAATTGGTGTTCGTGCATGGCGTCGCTACGCGGCAAACTCCGGCATATGCAGCAGAAGTCCAGCTCCGTGATGATCGGTTCCGCAAGCTTGCTCTCGGAAAAGAGGCGGGCATTCGCAACCCCTTCTGGGGAGACCTAGGCGCGTCCTTCGCATTTGGGGAGCAATGCCTGCCGCGCAGTGGCGACGTGCCGACGCCGTTCAGTCTCGGGGGAGGCGGCGAGATACTTGGCGCAACCGGTGGTGTATCGATCGCAGAGATTGCGGCCGTGGATTTTCCAGCTGCGGTGGACACGCTCTACGCAGTGCTGATTGAAACCGCAGCGACGCAAAACCGCCAACTCGATCCCGAAGAGTTTTCGGAAATGCAGGCGGCCGCCGCCTATGCCGAGGTCCATACTGCCCCGACTTGGGTCAAGCCCGACATGACCGACGCGGCTTTTATCGACGCCTTGCGAGAGCGCCTTCAGCGCGAGCCTCCTGCGGCCTATGGTCTGCTCGATCGCCTGAAGGCGGCGGCCGGCACTGTCCTGGATCGCGGCAGGAACCTTGTTTCATCGGGCGTTCTTGGGCTTACCCGCGACAAGCTCAACCCGATGGCAGCCAGGTTCATCGGCGACGTGTTCGTCTATCTACGTGGCGGGGCTGTTCGAGCCGATATTCGCCATCGGGTGGTGGCGGAATTACTCGCCGCACGGGCCGATGCAACCGCAAAGGACGAGCCGCTGGTGGTTGTCGGTCATAGCCTGGGCGGGGTCATCCTGTACGATCTCCTGACAGATCCAGCCGGTGCCGGACTACCAGAAGGCTTCGCCATCGACGTGCTGCTGACTGTGGGATCGCAACCCGGTTTCTTTGAGGAACTCAAGCTGTTTGCGGCAAGCGACAAGTCGATTCCGTCGCCTGGCCGTCCGCTGGCAGCAAAGCCGGCAGCGGTGGCTCGTTGGTGGAATGTCTATGACCCTGTCGATGTCCTTAGCTTCCGTTGCCAGGGTATCTTCGATGGCGTCGAAGATTTCATGTTCAGTTCGATGACCGGCGTGATCGATGCCCATACCAGCTATTTCATGCGTCCTCGCTTCTTCGAGCGTCTGCGGTCGCGACTGCAGGCGCTTGCATGACGCTTATCTACCAACGGCAGGTCAATGGTCCGGCGACGCATGCCTTGATCATCGGAGTCGGCGCCTATCCAGACGCCAAGATGGACAAGTTCGTGCCCGGCACCACGCCCGAATTGCTCAAGGACGTGCGCGACCTTCCTAGCGCCGCCGCGGGCGCTGCCGCATTCTGCGACTGGCTGATTGGCGAGGCCGCGCTTGAGCAGCCACTTGCTTCCATCGAGATGCTGTCCAACGGCCCGGCGCCGGCCCATGGTCACTATGACTGGCTTGGCCGTGTCCCGCCAGCGCAAGTAAACGACAATGCGCCCGGAGACCCGCGCGGCAATCCTGCGGTTGGCGTGCCGAACACAGCCAATGTCACTGCTGCCGGCACCCAATGGCTCGCGCGGCTGAATGCCGTAGCTGGAAATGTCGGGATCGTCTTCATCTGCGGGCACGGCGTCGCCGTGACCTCGCAACCCTTCGTGCTCCTGGCTGATCTGAATCAGAATCCGATCAATCCGTGGGGAGCATTCATCAACATGTACGACCTAGGGGTCGGCCTCAAGCAGGCACCCAATGTGTCCGCTGCGTATCTTTTCGTCGATGCCTGCGGTGAGATGGTAACGGACTTGAATGTCCAAAACCCTGGCGTCGGTGCGAAGTTCATTCGTTCCAATCCATTTGTCGGGGGCACTGAAAAGGTCACGCTGATGGCGGCGGCCGCGAGCAGCTATTTCACTTATGAAGACAGCCCGGCAACGGGAGGTCGTTTTACGCAAACCTTGTTGAGCGCACTTCGTGGAAAATCCGCGCGCAACCCGTCCGGAACCGCGCAATGGGGAGCCTATCCCATCGCGATTCATGAGGATTTGAAGAGCCTCTATTCACTTGAGCAACGTTGGCAGCGGCAACCTTTCGAGCCTGTGTCGCCGATGCTACCGACCACGACTGCGGCGATTGTGACCTATCCTGAACCACCGCACGTGACGGTCAATGTGGTGCTCGACCCGACACAGGCGCTTGCGATCGGGACCGTGAGTATCCGGGACCCGCAAGGCGCAACGTTGCACACTTGTCCCGGGACGGGCGCGGACAGTTGGCTTCAGCCGATGCGCGCGAGCATCTATCCGCATTTCGTCAGCGCGTCGTTCACAAACGGTAGCGGCTATCGCGATGTCGAGCAGGTGTTCTGCCCCAATCGGTCGCTCTATCATCATCTGGTCAATGTCCGATGAGTGGAGGCAGCGCTTGAAAACCGTGTCCTTTCTGGCGCCACCCGACGCTGCCGCTGCCCGTATTCGGATTCTGGGTCCGGAGGGTGAGATGCAACTCGAAAGGCGCGGCGTCGGCTCTGAGAGCATGACCACCCCCTCGAATCGCGAGGTGCTGATCCAGGGCGCGGTTCCCGGTGCCTATGCGGCTGTCATCGAACCGCTCGGAGAGGCGCCGACCTTCTATTCCTTCGTGGTCGATGACCTTACCGACAGAATTGACGCGCCAGCGCTATCGGAGCTTTCCGCATCATCGGTTTCCAGGGATTGGCTCGAGCAGTTTTCCGGCAGCGTCTGGTCGAAGCCCGTTGACGGTTTCTCGACGACAGGATCGCAGGCACGGGAGATGCGCGCTGCCTCTCCACGGGGTGATGACGACATTGAGGCTGGTGCGGGGTTCGACGACATCGATGACCATGTCGATTTGAGTTCACCATCCGGACATGCAAACAAGTCTGCGTTGGTGGACGACAGCCAATCGCCTCTTGGGCATGAAGACACAAGCGCGCCTTTACAGCCACGCCGTTTTTCGATTGGCCTCTCGGTCGATACAAGGCCGATGGGCTATGGTGGTTGGCGGCCTTATGTCGGACCGTGGCCGCTCGCTTTCTCGAACGCGCGTGATCGTACTGCTTTGAAGCGCCCCGGGTTTTCAGGAGGCAGTTTTCATTTGGCTATGCAGCCATATCGAGGTTCTCGAGGGCTGCATAGTAATTGTCTTCGGCCTCAGCGGGCGGGATGTGCCCGATAGGGCCGAAGAG
>NZ_JAAILI010000028.1 GCF_012650175.1 Sphingomonas sp. S2M10 | reverse complement strand
GCCCACCCGCCCGCTATCGACAGTCTTGCGCTCGCCCCGAGCTTGGCCGCCAGCAGCGAACGCCCGGCGGGAAGTTGATGGGCACCTTCCTTAGATCCTCCCCGGCACGGGGAGGGGGACCATGTGCAGCATGGTGGAGGGAGCCCTCCACGCGCGAGCCCCTGGTGGAGGTTCCCCTCCACCACGCCTTCGGCGCGGTCCCCCTCCCCGTATCGGGGAGGATCTGATGCGCACCGGCCTCGTCCTCGACGTCCGCGACCATGGTGCGCGCGGCGACGGGACCGCGCTCGACGGCCAAGCCATCGCCGCGGCCCTTGCCGCCGCACACCAGGCGGGCGGCGGCATCGTGCTGCTCCCGCCCGGCACCTACCGCAGCTTCTCGCTGCGCCTGCCCTCCCGCGTCACGCTTGCCATCGAAGCCGGCGCCACGCTGCTCGCCGCCATGCCGGGCGCGGACGGCGCCTATGATCTCCCCGAGGCGCGGGGACCGCAGCTCTACCAGGATTTCGGCCACAGCCACTGGCACAACAGCCTGATCTGGGCCGAAAATGCCGAAGACATCGCGATCCTCGGTGCCGGGACGATCGACGGCGCCGGCCTCACGCGCAACGGCCCCGGTACCCCGTGGAGCGCCCAGCGCGGCGAGCGCCCGCTCTCCATGGCGACGATGACCGCCGCAGATGTCGCGCGGTTGGAGCAGGATGCCGCCGCGATGCGGGGCCAGGGCAACAAGGCAATCGCCCTCGCCCGCTGTCGCCGCGTGACGATCGCGGACGTCACGATCTTCCGCGGCGGCCATTTCGCGATCCTTGCGAGCGAGGTGGAGGACCTCAGCTGCACCGGCCTCACCATCGACAGCAACCGCGACGGCATCGACCTGGACGGCGTCCGCCGCGCGCAGGTTTCGCGGTGCCGGGTCAACACGCCCAATGACGACGCGATCGTGCTCAAGACCAGCCTCGCGCTCGGCCGCACCGCCTGCGAGGACGTAACCATCGAGGACTGTACCGTTTCCGGCTACGACCTCGGCACGCTGCTCGACGGCACCAAGGCGCGCACCCAGCAGCTTTCCCCCGATCGCGACCGGGTAACCGGTCGGATCAAGCTGGGCACGGAGAGCAATGGCGATTTCCGCCGCATCCGCATCCGCAATTGCCGCTTCGAGCGCAGCCGCGGCCTCGCGATCGAAAGCGTCGACGGCGGGATGATCGAGGATGTGCTGGCCGAGAATCTCGTGATGGACGAGGTGACCACCGCGCCGATCTTCCTCCGTCTCGGCGCCCGATTGCGCGGTCCGGCGGGAACGCGCCCCGGCGGACTGCAGAATATCGGCATCCACGGGGTCAGCGCCTCGGGCATTGATCCGCGCTTCGCCGCGATTTTCGCGGGCCTTCCCGGACACCCCATCGAAGACCTGCGCCTATCTGACATCGACCTGCGCTTCGCCGGCGCGCTGGACGGTGCTCCGCCGTCCACGCCGCCCGAACTGGCCGACGCCTATCCCGAGCCGAGCATGTTCGGCCCGACCCCGGCCTGGGGCCTCTGGGCGCGACATGTGCGTCGCCTGGCCGCGACCCGCCTGTCGCTGCGCCGCACTGGCACCGATCCGCGCCCGCCCATCCTGCTCGACGATGCGGCGGACACGAGGATCGGATTTGACGTGGACGCGCCGCATCGCTACCATATCCTGCATAATAATTCCACATAGTGGCGCGGAGGGGTAATGCGGGTTCATGCGTTCCGGATGCAGCTCAAGCCCGGCATGGCCGAGGACTATAAGGCGCGCCACGACGCGATCTGGCCGGAGCTTGCCGCGCTGCTGCATGAGGCCGGTATCCGTGACTATTCGATCTTCCTCGACGAGGCGACCGGCGCGCTGTTCGCGATGCTGAAGCTGACCGAGGACGCTACCATGGACCAGTTGCCGTCCCACCCGGTGATGCGCCGCTGGTGGGATCACATGGCTGCGCTGATGGAAGTCGCGCCCGACAATCAGCCGCTCGAATGGCCGCTCCGTCCGGTGTTCCATCTGCCATGATCCGCACCGCGCTCCTGGCCGCGACCCTGATCGCCGTAGTGCCTGCCGCCGCGCAGGAAGCGAAGCCCACCGCCAATCTCGCCGCGCCGGGTAAGACCTTCGGCCGCGTGTCGTTCGACGCGCGCTCGCTGAAGATCGACGGCAAGCGCATCGTCATCTGGTCGAGCGAGATGCATGCCTTCCGCCTGCCCTCCCCCGACCTGTGGCGCGACGTGCTGCAGAAGATGAAGGCAAGCGGGTTCAACACCGTCGCCTTCTATTTCGACTGGGGCTTCCACAGCCCGAAGCGCGGGGTCTACGACTTTTCCGGCATCCGCGACATCGACCGGCTGCTGACCATGGCGGAGGAGGAGGGCCTCTACGTCATCACCCGGGCCGGCCCCTATGTGAATGCCGAGCTGACCCGCGGCGGCTTCCCCGGCTGGCTGGTCAACCAGCGCGCCCGCGCCCGCACCGACGATCCCGACTATATGGCCGCCGCTGATGAGTGGCTGACCCGGGTCCACGCGATCATCGCCCGGCACCAGATCAACGGCGACGGCAAGGGTCATTCGGGTAATGTGATCCTCCACCAGATCGAGAATGAGCTGGCGCTGACAACGCCTTCGCAGCGCCGCTATATGGACCATCTCGCCGCCAAGGCGCGCGCCGACGGCATCACCGTGCCGCTGTTCCACAACGACCAGGGCCGCAACGGCTATTGGGTGCCGGCAGGCGGCGGGGTGGAGAAGACGGTAGAAGGGCCGAACGACCTCTACGCGTTCGACGGCTACCCTGGCGGCACCTGTACCGTGGCGGGCAAACCGACGCGCGGCTCGGCGGCGCCAGACTGGGGCTTCTATGGGCCCGGCGGAGCCCGAGGCGGCGCCTCGGCCTCGCCCAACACCCCGGGGTTCCTAGCGGAATTCGGCGGCGGCTGGTTCGACTATTGGGGATCGAACGGCGGATACGAATGCAACGCGATCCAGCGGGGCAAGCGGTTCCAGCGGGTGTTCTACGGCACCAACCTCGCCAACGGCATCGGCATCCAGAGCTTCTACATGGGGTTCGGCGGCACCAGCTGGGGCTGGCTGCCGGCGCCGGTGGTGTTCACCAGCTACGACTATGGCTCCGCGATCGCCGAAACGCGCGCGTTGCGCCCCAAGGCCGAGGAGCTGAAGCAGCTCGCCGGACTGATCCAGAGCGTGCCCGACCTCGCCGGCATGGTGCCCGCCGGACCGGTGGCAGTTTCGTCCGAACGCATTCAGATCTATCACAACCGCAGCCCGGAGAGAGACGCGCGGTTCCTGCTCGTCACCCACAAGCCGTCCAACGGCCAGACGGACGACCGCTTCACCGTCACCGCCGATTTGCCCGACGGACGCTATAGCTGGCCGATGGCGCTGAACGGCTTCGACGCCAAATGGCTGGTGGCGGGCGTGACGCTGGGCGGCCAGCGGCTGGTCTATTCAAGCTCAGAGCTGCAGGCGGCGCTGCGTCAGGACGGGCGGGACCTGTTGCTGCTCTATGGCCGCGCCGGCGAACCGGGGGAGACCGTGCTGCGCTTTGCTTCTGCGCCCAAGGTCGAGGTGCTGGCGGGCGCCGCGACCTCCAGCTTCGATGCCGGGCGCGGTGATCTGAAGCTCGCTTATGCCCACCAAGGCCTTACCCGGCTGCGGATCACCGGCGGCGGTCGGCCGGAAAGCATCCTGCTGATCGGCGACGAGGCCGAGGGCGCCCGCTTCTGGCGGATGGGCGACCTGCTGGTGCGCGGCCCCGCCCTGGTCCGCAGCGCGACGCCGGAAGGCAGCGCGCTCACCCTCACCGGCGACACCGAGGCGCCGACGCCCCTCGAAGTCTGGGTCCCGGCCGCAACGCGCAGCCTGCGCTGGAACGGCGCGCTGGTCGCGACGACCCGCACCGCCTCCGGCAGTCTCATCGCCACCCTGCCCCTGCCCGGACCCGCGCCGATCACGCTGCCGGCGCTGACCTGGGTCTCCGCCCCCGGCACGCCCGAGGCAGCGCCCGAGTTCGACGACAGCGGTTGGCAGGCGATCGACAACCGCGCCTATGCCAGCATCACCGCGCGGCCCGATGGCGTGCCCAACATGCTGATGGACGCCTATGGCTTCCACGAGGGCGATGTCTGGTACCGCGGCCGCTTCGAGGGCAGCACCGCCGCCAAGCGCATCCGCATCCATTACGGCGCGGGCGGCGCGGGGATGCTGCAGCTGTTCCTCGATGGCAAGCTGGTCGGCAGCGACGAGATCCCCGCCGGCCTGCCCCGCCCGATCACCACCGGCGTCGCCGAGTTCACGCTACCGGAAGCCGCGCGCGCACCCGGTACCCATGTGCTGTCGGTGATGGTCCGCAACAACGGTCACAACTGGGATCTCGACGCCGACGACTTTCACAAGGAGGCACGGGGAATCGTCTTCGCCTCGGTCGAACCGGCCGGGGGACCGAGCTTCGCCGTGCCGGTGGCCTGGAAGATCCAGGGGCGCAAGGGCGGCGAGGGTTTGCCCGATCCCGCACGCGGCGTTGCCAACACGGGCGGCCAATATGGCGAGCGGATGGGCTGGCATCTCCCCGGATTCGACGATCGCGGCTGGAAGACGGAGACGCCGGCGGCCCCGGGCACGACCTGGTACCGCAGTCGCTTCACGCTCCACGTGCCCAAAAGCCAGGACGCCACGATCGGCGTCGCGTTCGGCGACACGGCCAGGCCGCGCTCGCCCGGCGCCCGCTACCGCGTGCTGCTGTTCGTCAATGGCTGGAACATGGGGCAGTTCATCGCCCATGTCGGACCGCAGCGCATCTTCCCGGTGCCGGAAGGCATCCTCAACCATCGCGGGGTCAACAGCATCGCGCTGGCCGTCACCTCGGACGGCGCGGCCGGCAACGCGCTGGAACCGGTGAAGCTGGTGACGCTGCGCAACGTCCGCGGCGGCCTGCCCGTCGCAATGGTGCCCGCGCCGCAGCGACCGGAGGCGTTGCAATGATCACGCGCCGCATGCTGCTTGCAGCCTCGGCCGCCGCGACGGCCGCCACCACCCTCTCCGCGCGCGCAGCCCCGATCGAGCGACTGCCGCTCTGGCCGGGCCGTCCGCCGGGCGGCGAGGGTGTTGCCGTGCAGGACGCATGGGTGAAGCGTTCGCCCACCGGCGATGCCGACGACATCGCCTGGCCGCACGTCGCCACGCCGATGCTCAACGTCGTGCCGGCCGATCGGCCCGACGGATCGGCGCTGTTGATGATCCCCGGCGGCGGCTATGCCCGGGTCGCGCTCGGCCGCAACGGATCGGCAATCGCCCGCCACTTCGCCGCGCGCGGCACGACGGTATTCGAGCTGCTCTACCGCCTGCCGCATGACGGCTGGGCCGCCGGGCCGGATGCGCCGCTCCAGGATGCACAGCGCGCGATGCGGCTGATCCGCGCGGGCGCCGCGCGCTGGAAGATCGATCCGGCGCGGGTCGGCGCGATGGGCTTTTCCGCCGGCGGCCACCTCGCCGCACGTCTGGGCAGCCGGGCCGGGCTCGCCACCTATACGCCGGTCGATACCGCCGATCGGCTCTCGGCGCGTCCGGTAGCGCTCGGGCTCTTCTTCCCGGTCATCACGCTGCGTACGCCCGAGGCGCATGGCGGCTCCCGCAAGGAGCTTCTCGGCATGCAGCCGAGCGAGGATCAGATCCGCCGCTACTCCGCCGAGCGCGACCTGCCGGCGGACATGCCCCCCACCCTCGTCGCGCACGCCGCCGACGATCCGGCGGTGCAGCCTGCCAACAGCCTGATCCTGTTCGCCGCGCTGCAGGCGGCGAAGATCCCATCCGAGCTGATGCTCTTCGAGAAGGGCGGGCATGGCCTGCCGCTCGAGGAGCCGGACGGCACCCCCCATCCCTGGCCCGGCCTGTTCGCGCGGTTCGCGCGGCGCCACGGCCTCTGACACTTTATTCCACGGAGACACGAACCTTGGCCGCCTCGCACGACATCCCCCGCAGCCTCGTCACGCAGAAGATCGACCTGCTGATGGACAATCTCGTCCACATAAAGGACGAGACCGGCGAGTTCCTGCTCCACCTCGAAGACGGGCGCATCATCGACACCAAAGGCTGGGCCGGTTGGGAATGGACCCATGGCGTCGGCCTGTTCGGCATGTGGCGCTATTTCGAGCAGACGGGCGACCTGAAGGCGCTGGCCATCATCAAGCAATGGTTCGCCGAGCGCTTCGCCGAGGGCACGCCGACCAAGAACATCAACACCATGGCGCCGTTCCTCACGCTTGCCTGGCTGTACGAGCACGAACCCGATCCCAGCTACCTGCCCTATCTCGACACCTGGGCCGAGTGGCTGATGACGCCCGACGGTCTGCCCAAGACCGAGGAGGGCGGCTTCCAGCATATCGTCTATAACGATGAAAACCCCGGCGAGATGTGGGACGACACGCTGATGATGAGCGTGCTGCCGCTCGCCAAGATCGGCCTGCTGCTGAACCGCCCGCGCTATGTGGAGGAGGCCAAGCGCCAGTTCCTCGTCCACATCAAATATCTGTTCGACAAGAAGACCGGCCTCTGGTTCCACGGATGGGATTTCAACGGCCGGCACAATTTCGCCGAGGCGCTGTGGGCGCGCGGCAATTGCTGGGTGACGATCGCGATTCCCGAGATCATCGAGATCCTCGATCTTCCCGAGGGCGACGCCTTCCGCAGCTTTCTGATCGACACGCTCGCTGCCCAGGTGAAGACACTGGCGGAGACGCAGGACGCAAGCGGCCTCTGGCATACGCTCGTGATGGACCCGACAAGCTATCTCGAGGCATCGGCCACCGCGGGCTTCGCCTATGGCATCCTCAAGGCGGTGCGGAAGGGCTATCTGCCGCGCAGCTATGAAACGGTGGGTCTGAAGGCGGTGCGCGGCGTGCTCGACAATGTCGACGCGAACGGCGAACTGCAGCAGGTGAGCTTCGGCACAGCGATGGGCGACACGCTGCAATTCTACAAGGACATCCGCCTCACCTCGATGCCTTATGGCCAGAGCCTGGCGATCTGCGCGCTTGGCGAGTTGCTGCGCACCTATATCTGATCGTTCCCGAGCGGCCGGGCGGAAGGGGCAGCAAAGGGGAATACGATGGCGTCAGGGGCAGGCCGGGGTTCGTGGCGCGACTCGATCCTCGCCGGGCTGGCCAATTATATCGACGCCGGCTCAATCGTGTCGGGGTCGGTCGCATTGGCGCTGTGGAAGACGGAGTTCGGGCTGTCCGACGGGTTCATCGGCCTGATCGGAGCGTTCAGCGCCAACGCGATTTCGGCCGGCGTCGGCGCGTTGCTGGGTGGCGTGCTGTGCGATCGCTTCGGCCGCAAGAAGATCTACCAGTTCGACATGCTGTTCTATGCGTTCGGCATGGCATGGCTGGTATTCGCCAGCGCCCCCTGGATGATCGTGCTGGGCTTCGTGCTGGTCGGCCTGGCTGTCGGGGCAGACATCCCGGCCTCCTGGTCGCTGATCGCCGAGCAGGCGCCCGACACCCGGCGCGGCGCGCATTCGGGTGTCGCGCAGCTTCTCTGGTATCTGGGGCCCGTCGCGGTGCTGATGGTCGCCTATTGGCTGCGGCCGTTTGGCATTACCGGCCTACGCTGGCTGTTCGCCCATCTCGCCGTCCTAGCACTCGCCCTAACCTTTCTACGCTCGCGCATGCGGGAATCGGAGCGCTGGGAGGAAGTGCAGGCCGCTCGCCGTTCCGGGGCGCCGAGCCTTGACTGGCGGGCGCTGTTCACCCCCCGCCATCTCGGCGCGATCGCTTTTCTGGCCGGCATGTACGGCTTTTGGAACCTGTGGGCGGGCTATAACGGCTTCTTCACGCCCTATCTGATCGCGCAGAACCATCTGCCCGCATGGACCGCGACGATTTTGCCGGCGAGCTATTTCCTGATCGGCATGGTCTCGATTCTCGGCATCTTCATGACGCTGTCGGACCGGGTGAACCAGCGGCTGCTGTTTGGCATCTCGGCCGCGCTCCACGTCGCCGGCATGGCGCTGCTGGCGATCTTCGGCTTCCGGCTGGAGGTCGTCATCCTCCACATTGTCATCATGGGCGTTGCGGCTGGCTTCGGTGCGCAAAGCTTCTTCCAGCTCTGGTCCGCCGAGCTCTTCCCCACCGCGATCCGTTCCACCGCGCAAGGGCTCACCTTCGCGATCGTGCGGATCGGGCTTGGGATCTGGAGCCTGGCGGTGCCGACTCTGGCCGCTCGCGACTTCACGACGCTCGCCTGGATCCTCACCGGCTTCCTCGTCGCCTCGGGCGTGATCGGGCTGATCTGGGCCCCGCGCAACGAAGGCAAATCGCTGGAGGCGATCGAACGCGCGCGGGGCTGAGTACTCAGGCAGTCGCCTGCCAGCCGCCGCCGAGCGCGCGGAACAGGTTGACCTGGGCCTCGGCGATCGCGGCATCGGCCGTTGCCAGCGCCGCCTGGGCATCGGCGAAGGTGCGCTCGGCATCGAGCAGGTCGAGCGAGTTGATATCCCCCTCGGTCTGGCGCGCGCGGGCGATCCGCACCGCCGCCTCGGCTTCGCCCAGCGCGGCCTGCAAGGCGGTGCGCCGTTCCAGCGCGCGGCCATAGTTGGAAAGCGCCGTCTCGGTTTCCTGCAGCGCGGTCAGCACCGTGCCGTCGAAGCTGGCGAGCGCGGCGCGGCTATCCGCTTCCGCAGCGGCGATGCGGGCGCGGGCCGGGGCGGGGTTGATCGCCCAGTTGATCATCCCGCCCAGCAGCCAGCGCAGCGGCCCGGCGCCGAAGATGCTGTCGACATCGGTTCCCGTCGACCCGCCCGAGGCGCCCAGCGAAATGCGGGGATAGAGGTCCGCGGTCGCCACCCCGATCCGCGCGGTCGCGGCGGCGAGCCGGCGTTCGGCGGCGCGCACGTCCGGCCGCCGGGCGAGCAGCGCGGCGCCGTCGCCAACCGGGATCGGCTGGTCGAGCCGCAGCGTGGTGCGACGTTCCCGCGCCTCCACCGGCAGGTCGGCCGGGGTCTTGCCGATCAGCGTGGCGAGGCGGAACAGCGCCGCGTCGCGCTGCGCGGCGAGTGCCGGCACATCGGCCTGGCGCTGGTTGCGCAGCGCGGCGATGCGCGCCACGTCGAGCCGGGTCGCGAGGCCGACAGTGCGGCGCCGCTGGGTCAGGTCGATCGACTGGTCGAGCAGCGCCACGATCCGCTCCGCCACCGCCAGCCGCTCGGCCGAGGAGACGGCGTCGGCATAGGCGCGCGCGGTGTCCGCCGCGACGATCACCCGCACCGCCTCCGCATCGGCCTGCGCCGCCGCGACATCGCCGCGGGCGGCTTCGACATTGCGGGAGATGCGGCCGAACAGATCGACCTCATAGTTGATGCTCAGCCCGGCATCGATCTGCCAGGTCTCGCCGCCCACGCCGATCGGGCGCTGGATCTGCGGGAACCGGGCATAGTTGGCGCCGGCCTGCGCCTGCGCCTGGGGCAGCCGGTTGGCAGTTGCGCCGCGCAACGTCGCGCGCGCGCGCTCGATCCGGGCGACCGCCTGGCGGACATCGGTATTGGCGGCGAGCGCTTCCGTCACCAGCCGGTCGAGCACCGGATCGTTGTAGAGCCGCCACCAGCCCTCCTGCACCGGCGCGGTCGAGACCGCCGGGCTGGTGGACAGGAACGCGCCCGCGGCGCTCTGCGGCCGGGCGGGAGCCTTGTAGTTCGGGCCGGCGGCGCAGGCGGAAAGCGCCAGCGCCGAGACTGCGGCCATGATCGAAGCCATGCGTTGCATGCGAAATCTCCTGCGGCGGGCTTGCTGATACCACCGGTTTGGTCTGTTTGGGTGGGGATCTTCGCCTCGCTCCTGGTCCCCCTCACCCTTCCCACCGCCTTCGGCGGCGGGCCCCTTCCCTCTCCCACAAGGGGAGAGGGCGTTTCGGCAACCTGCTCCCTCTCCCCTTGTGGGAGAGGGAGGGAGCCGCGAAGCGGCGGAAGGGTGAGGGGGACTAGAGTCGAGAGCGGGCCCCATTTTTACTCGGCCGGTTGGAGCTGATGCTCGCCACCCTGCCCGCGCCGGCGGGCGAGCCGCGCACCCAGTGCGCGGCACACCACGTAGAAGGTCGGCGTGAACAAGAGGCCGAAGCCGGTGACGCCCATCATCCCGAAGAACACGGCGGTACCCAGCGCCTGGCGGAGCTCGGCGCCCGCCCCGCTCGCGATCAGCAGCGGCACCGCGCCGAGGATGAAGGCGAAGCTGGTCATCAGGATCGGCCGCAACCGGTCCTGCGCCGCCCGCACCGCGGCTTCCACCGGCGACAGGCCGTCGCGGACTTCCGCCTGGTGCGCGAACTCGACCACGAGGATCGCGTTCTTGGCGGCGAGCGCGATCAGCACGACCAGCCCGATCTGCGTCAGCACGTTGTTGTCCATGCCGCGCAGGTTCACGCCCGCCATCGCCGCCAGCAGACACATCGGCACGATCAGGATGATCGCCAGCGGCAGCGTCAGGCTTTCATACTGCGCCGCCAGCACCAGGAAGACGAACAGCACCGCCAGCGCGAACACCAGCCCCGCCGTGCTTCCCGCCATCTTCTGCTGGTAGGCGATGCCGGTCCACTCGCCCGCATAGCCGGCGGGCAGTTCGGCGGCGATCTTCTCCATCGCGTCGAGCGAGGCGCCCGAGCTGTAGCCCGGCGCGGTATCGCCGTCGACTTCCACCGCCGGGAACAGGTTGTAGCGCGTGACGCGATACGGGCCCGTCTTGTTCTCGAAGGTCGCGACCGATCCGATCGGCACCATGCCGCCGGCGTCCGAGCGCGTCTTCAAGTTGGCGATGTCGGCCTCGGTCGCCCGGAAGGGCGCGTCGGCCTGCGCGGTCACCCGGTAGGTGCGGCCGAGCATGTTGAAGTCGTTGACGAAGGCCGAGCCGAGATAGACGCCCAGCGCTTCGAACACCCGCTCCGGCGGCACGCCCAGCATCTCGGCCTTGCGGCGGTCGATATCGGCGAAGACGCGCGGCGTCGCGGTGTTGAAGAAGGTATAGACCTGGGCGAGCCCCGGCGTCTTGTTGGCCTGGCCGATCAGGCCGAAGGCGGTGTTGCCCAGCGCCTGATAGCCGTGTTCGGCGCGGTCCTCGACCATGAGGCGGTAGCCGCCGGCCGAGCCGATGCCCTGGATGAGCGGCGGCGGGACCACGAGCAGCATCGCCTCGTTGATGTCGGCGGTGCGCTTGCGCGCCTCGGCCATGATGCCCGCGAGGTTGACGCCCAGCTTCTGCCGCTCCTCGAAGCTCTGCAGCGGCACATACGCCGCGGCGCTGTTCGGGGCGAGCGTCTGCGACGGGCCGTCAAAGCCCGCGAGCATCACCGATCCCTTCACGCCCGGGATCGGCAGGATCCGCGCGACGACCTTGCGCATCACCTCATCGGTACGCTCCAGCGACGAGCCCGGCGGCAGCTGGATGACGGTGAGGAAATAGCCCTGGTCCTGCGCGGGGATGAAGCCCACCGGCGTTACCCAGAAGGTCGCGACGGTGGCGGCGATGAGCCCCGCATAGACGATCATCATCCGCACCGGCCGCAGCACCAGCTTGTGGGTGAGCCGGGCATAGCCGTTGCTCATCCGCTCAAAGCCGCGGTTGAACGCATCGGCCGCGCGGTTGAAGACCCGGCCGATCCTGCCCTTCGCCTCGCCCTCGTGATGCTTGAGCAGCACCGCGGCGAGCGCCGGGGAGAGCGTGAGCGAGACGAGCAGCGAGATGGCGGTGGCGACGGAGATCGTAACCGCGAACTGCTTGTAGAAGGCGCCCGACAGCCCGTTCAGGAACAGGGTCGGCAGGAACACCGCGAACAGCACCAGCACGATCGCGACCAGCGCGCCCGACACCTCGTCCATCGAGGTGCGCGCCGCCTGGAGCGGAGTCATGCCCTGCGCAAGGTTGCGCTCGACATTCTCGACCACGACGATCGCGTCGTCGACGACGATGCCGATCGCGAGCACCAGCCCGAACAGCGACAGGTTGTTGAGCGAATAGCCCATCGGCAGCAGCACCGCCATGGTGCCGATCAGCGAGACGGGGATCGCCACCACCGGGATGATCGCCGCCCGCCATTTCTGGAGGAACACGATCACGACGATGACGACGAGGATCACCGCCTCGCCCAGCGTATGATACACCGCGTCGATCGACTGGGCGATGAACTCGGTGGGGTTGTAGATCACGCGATATTCGAGGCCCTTGGGGAAGGTCTTCGCGATCTCGTCCATCTCCGCCTTGATCCGCTCGGCGGCGGCAAGCGCGTTGGAGCCCGGGCGCTGGAAGGCGGCCAGGATCACGGTCGGCTGGTTCGAGAGATAGGTGTTGGAGGAATAATCGGCGGCGCCGAGCTCGACGCGCGCGACGTCGCTCACGCGGACCTGGCGGCCCTCGCTATCGGTACGGATGACGACGCGGCCGAACTCGGCCGGAGTCTTGAGGCGGCCCTGCGTCTCGACATTGAGCTGGAAGGCGCTGCCGCTGGGCTGGGAGCCCGGCTGGCCGAGCGAGCCCGCCGCCACCTGGATGTTCTGCCCGCGCAGCGCGTGGACGATGTCGCCCGCGGTGAGGTTCAGCGCGGCGGCACGGCCGGGATCGATCCACACCCGCATCGCATAGTCGCGCGCACCGAACATGCGCACGTCGCCCACGCCTTCGAGGCGCGCCAGGCGGTCCTTGACCTGGGTCAGGGCGTAGTTGGAGATATAGCTGCGATCGATCGAATTGTCCGGCGAGATCAGGTTGACGACCATCAGGAAGTCGGGGCTGGTCTTGCGCGTGACGACGCCGAGGCGCTGCACTTCCTCCGGCAGGCGCGGGATCGCTACCGCGACGCGGTTCTGCACCAGCACCTGCGCGGCATCGAGGTTGGTGCCGGTCTTGAAGGTGACGGTGATCGTCACATTGCCGTCGCCGGTCGACTGCGACGACTGGTAGAGCATGTCGTCGACGCCGTTGATTTCCTGCTCGATCGGCGCGGCGACGGTTTCCGCCACGGTTTCGGCCGAGGCGCCGGGGTAGCTGGCCGTCACCGTGACCGTCGGCGGCACGATGTCGGGATATTGCGAGATGGGCAGAGCGAAATAGGCGATGCCGCCCATGATCGTGATGATGATCGCGATCACCGCCGCGAAGATCGGGCGGGTGATGAAGAAGCGTGAGAGGCGCATGGCCTTCTCCTTTTGCGAGCGAGTTGGGCGCAACAAATCGAGCCCCTCCCCTTCAGGGGAGGGGTTGGGGTGGGGCAGTGTCTCACCGAGACCAACAGAGGTTCTGGCATCCCTCCACCCCCAACCCCTCCTCCCAGGAGGAGGGGCTTACGTGGGAGCCTCAGCGGGCGAAGGTCGCCTGGCCCGTGACCGGAGCGGGAACGACGGGCGCTTCCTGCGCGGCGTTCGGCGTGATGGTGCCGGCCTTGGGCTGCACCTTGCCGCCGGGCTGCGCCATCTGGGTGCCGGCGATCACCACCTTGTCCTTGGGCGCGAGACCCGAACGGACGATGCGGAGGCCGTCGACCACCGGACCCAGCACCACCGGCTTGGGCACCACGGTGCCGTCGGCGCCGACGGTGAGCACCAGCTTGCGCGCCTGATCGGTCTGGATCGCGGCGTCGGGCACCAGCAGCGCCTGCGCGGTGCCGCCGGCGGCGAGCCGCATGTTGCCGAACATGCCCGGCGTCAGGAACATGTCGGGGTTCGACAGCACCGCACGGCCGCGGATCGTGCCCGAGCGCGGGTCGAGCCCGTTGTCGGTGAAGTCGATCCGGCCCTTCCAGCGATAGTCGCCTTCGTCCTGCAACCGGATCTCGACCGGGCTGGCCGACGATCCCGCGGCGCGCTTGGCCTTAAGGAACAGGGCTTCCGAGCCGTCGAAGGTGAAGTAGATCGGATCGAGCGCGTTGATCGTGGTGAGGAGCGTACCCCCCTGCCCTTCCCCGGCGGCGACCAGATTGCCGGGATCGACCTTGCGATCGGAGATGCGGCCCGAAATAGGCGCGCGCACCTGGGTGAACTCGACGTCGAGCGCGCGGGCGCGGACCCGGGCCTGTGCCGCGGCGACAGCGGCAGTGGCCGCACGGACGCGGGCCTGGAGACGCTCGACATCGCTCTTCGAAACCGCTTCGACGCTCACCAGCCGCTGGGCGCGGTCGAGATCGGAGCGGGCAAGCGCCAGATCGCTCTGGGCACTGGCGACGCCCGCCTTGGCCTCGGCCAGCGCGGCGGTGAACGGGCGCGGATCGATGGTGAACAGGAGCTGGCCCTGCTTCACCACCGCGCCATCGGTGAAGTGGATCGCGGTGACCGCCCCCGAGACGCGCGGCCGCACCTCGACGGTGCGGCTCGCCTCGAAGCGGCCGACATATTCGTCCCACTCGTTGACTTCGCGCGCGAGCGGTGTGGCGACGGTGACAACGGGTGCGGCCGGCGCCGCGACGGCCGGCGCGTTGCGCCCGCTCATCGCGAAGCCGGCGGCGACCACGCCCACCGGCACGACGACCAGGGCCGCCTTCTGCCAGGTGCGCAGTCGCTTGGGGCGGCCTGCTGCCGCCGCCTCGCCCTCAATGGGCGCGTGCATATTCATGGTGATTCCCCTGATTCATCGCCGCGCGACCACGGCTGATGCTGGTGAGCAGCGTCTCCAGCTGGCCGGGCGTGTAGCCGGCCGCATGGAAGCGCTGGATTTCGGACTGGGGCACGCGGAAGCCGCGATGCCAGGAAAGCACGGCGATGCGGCGCAGCGCCTCGAGCTTGGGATCGGCCAGGCGCGGGTTGCCGCGCTCGCCGCCGAAAATCACGCCCAGCGCGATCGAAAGCCGGCTCGGCGTCTCCAGCGACGAGAGCCGATCGCGCTGGGCGATCGCGACGACCTGCCATTCGAGCGCGCTGAGCTTGGTTTCCTCGCGCGGGGTGGCCAGGAAGGCCGGAAGTGCGGCGGCGTTGCCGGCCATGTCGGTGAGATCGAGATATGCCATGATGCTTCTCCCTCGGTTGACCGGCCGCGAGCAAGGCTCCGCCCTCCCCGCAAAACCCCTTTGTTCGCGGGCGCCGGCATGGTGTGTCGTGAATGCGCGAAGCTCCCCGCTGCGAGTGGCCCCGCCGCGCTGAACCGCCCCGTGCGAGGCGCGCGTTGTTCGTCGCAGCCCCCGCAGAACCGCGAACGCCGTGACTGGATTGCTATGGAAGGCTAGAGCCTAGGGCTCACCCCGTTTCTTGCGTGCAAGCTGGCGCATGTCCGCGTCTCCGTCTGCCCCGCGGCCCCTGAGGGCGGCGGATCACTTTCTATACCACTCGGTATATAAGTCTCGCTGCGGTGCGTCAACATGCTTTTTATACCGGCCGGTATTTTTCCTCGCAAGCTTGTTTTTCAGGGGCGAAACGTTTTCTTCAGCGACGTTGGTATACGCCGCCTTATCGGGCCGGCCACATCGACAGGCTGGTCTGGACGAGGCGCTCGAGATCGGCGCAAGTTGCTCCCGCCCCGCCTTGCAGCGCGATTCCCTGGAGCAGCGCGATCAGATAACCGGTCAGGCCTTCCGGGTCCGCATCGGCGGGCAGATCGCCTTCAACCTTCGCCCGCTCGAACCGCGCGACGATCGCGCGCTTGGCCGACTCGCCGCGCTTGAGCACTTCCTCCCGGATCGACTCGGCTTCGACGCCGCAGGCGACCGAATTGATCACACCCATGCAGCCCTTGGGGTCGGCGGTGTCGCGCTGGCGCTCCAGCGCGCCGCGCAACAGGGCCTCCGCCACGCCGCGCGCGGTGGGCGCTTCCAGCGCACGGCCAATATAGCAGAGCTTCTCGCGCTCGTAGAGCTCCAGCGCCTTGCAGAACAAGGATTCCTTGTTGCCGAAAGCGGCATAGAGGCTGGGTCGGGTGATGCCCATCGCCTCGGTGAGGTCGGTCAGCGAGGCCCCCTCATATCCCTTGGTCCAGAAGATGCGGAGTGCCGCCGTCAACGCCTCTTCGACGTCGAACTCACGGGGGCGCCCCTTGGCTACGGTACAGGCAGCGGTTTTCATAACGAGCGGTATATAACCCCGGCGGCGCAGGAATGCCAGTACGCGTATGCCCGCGGCTGGGTGCCGGTGGAAGCGACCTGCGCGTCCACCGGCGTGGCTTCACGGACGGACGCCGCGAACGCCGTTCAGCACCGCGAGCGCGGCGATGCCGATAAAGGCGGCGCTGGTCCAGGGCCGCGCCTTGGCGAAGCTCTTGGCCTTCTCGGTGATCGGGGCGTCGCCCGAGAAATGGGCGCGGATATCGTCGGTGAGGGCAGTCTTGCCGTTCGATACGGTCTTGGTCGCTTGCTGGGTGGCTTCGGTCATGCTCGTCTCCGTTGGTCGGGGCGCGGCAGTCGCGCACCCGCCCTCAACGCCTGCGGCCGTTCGGGTTTCCCCAGGAAAACAAGGGTCCCGGCCTTGCGACCGGGACCAGGTATTCGTCGGGGGACGAGCGGGTCAGAAGTTGAGGCGGACACCGATGCGATAGGTGCGGCCGATCGTGTCGTAGAGCGCCGGGTTCACGTCCAGACCCGTGTTGGTCTGCGGAGACGGCGCGGGGTCGACGTTGAACAGGTTGTCGACCTTGAAATAGCCCTCCAGACCGCGCGTCACCTTATAGGAGCCGCCGACGTCCACGTAGAACGCGCCGGGCATGAAATTGCGGCTGATCGTCGGGTTGTTGCCGGTCGAAACCGGGCAACTGCTCTGGCATTCGACATATTGATTGCCGAACACGCCGTCGGAGAACCAGCGCTCCTGCACCAGCAGGCTGAACTTCTCGGTATCGTAGGTCTGGATCGCCAGCCACTTCCAGTTCGGCGTCGCGCCGGTGTTCGCGCCGGCATTGTCCACCGTCGCCACTCCGGCGATGCCGGCGCGGACGAGGAATTCCTGCACATGCGTGCCCAGTGCGCGGACGGTGAAATTGCCCGGCAGGCCCAGCGGCCGCTGCCAGCGATAGCTCGCCTCGATGTCAAAGCCGCTGGTCTTCCAGCTCGCCAGGTTGAACGGCTGGACGTTGATGAAATTGCCGCCCTGGGTCGGGCTGTTGAGCACGAAGCCTCCGCAGAAGGCCTGGTTGCCTTCGAAGCAGAAGCGGACGATCTGGTCCGGCGACAACGTCGAGACGACGCCGCTCAGCTTGATCGTGTAATAGTCGACCGACAGGCTCAGCCCCGGCAGCCAGCTCGGATTGGCGAGGGTGATGCCCACTTCGGTGTTGCGAGCGATTTCCGGCTTGAGATTGGGGTTGCCCACCGTGTTCTGGAACGCCTGCACCGCGACGTTGCGGAACGGATCGTTGAAGTTCGGCAGCGTGGTGACCGTGGGCGCGGCGAACAGTTCGGAGAGGTTCGGCGCGCGGACGTCGCGCGAGGTGACCGCGCGCAGGCGGATGCCGTCGATCGGCGTCGCCCAGCTGCCGCCGATCTTCCACGCCCATACCGAGCCCGACGTGCTGTAATGCGTGTAGCGCGCGGCCGCGTTCAGGTTGGCCCGGCCGACGCTCTCGCTGTCCAGCAGCGGCAGGTTCGTTTCCGCCGAGAACTCGTAGACATTGTACTTGCCGCCGCCATTCTTGTAGTTGCCCGCCGCCCAGTTGCTGCCCTGCGCCTGGTTGAGCAGCGGATCGGCAGGATAGGCGGCGCTGTTGGGGCTGGTTGCGCCGGCGCCGTACGGATCGGCGTTCACCCGGTAGAATTCGCGGCGATATTCGCCACCGATCGCCAGGCTGAGCGGGCCGGCCCACAGGTCGACCAGATTGCCCGACAGGTTCGCGCTTACCACGTCCTGGGTCAGCTTGGTGTGCTGGAACGGGCCGTTGACCGGCGTGACATAGGCCAAGGCCGCGGAGGAGGGCGCGAAGCCGCCAAAGACGTTGATCGGCTGACAGCCCGCCGCGCGCGCGACCGGATCGGCGCAGACGATCGCACCGTTCAGCGTGATCGCGTTGGTCGCGGCGACATAGCGGTTCTGCAGCACGATATCCTGGACATCGATATCCGCGATGGTCTCGCCATGCTCGTAATATGCGTCATAATTCCACTCGCCGCCGGCCGCCGAGAACTTGCCCTTGGCGCCAAGTACGCCGCGATACTGGCGCCGATCGGTGTAGACCTGCGGATCGGGGAAGGCGCCGTTGCTGGTGCCGAAGTTGAACGAGGTGATCCCGGCCGACGCGCAGCGGTCCCGTACCAGCTGCGGCAGATACGGATTGGCGCATTGCACGGTCAGGTTGGGTCGGTTGTAGCCGGGGCTCGGCTGGTTGTTGGTCTTGACCTGCCCGATGCTGAGCGTGCCGTAAAATTCATTGCCCGGCGCGAAATCATAGCCGATCCGCGTGTAGCCGACGACGCGCTGCAGCTTCGAGACCAGCGATGCGCCAGAGCCCGGGGCACCGCTCAGGTCGCCGCCGACGCAGAAGCTGTTGCCGGGATAGCAGTTGCTCACCCGGCCGTTGCCGAGCGGCTGACCGTTCGAGCCATAGTTGAAATTATAGGGCGCGCCATTGACGTCGAAGGCGATGCCCTGGAGCGGGCCGTTGTTGATCAGGCCGTAGCGCGCATATTGATAGGGCTGGGCGAAATCGCTGTAGACGAACTGCGGCGCGCCGCCGGTGGTCACGCCGGTGTTGAGCAGCGTTGTCGCCTTGTACCAGTCGCGATCGCGGGCGAGATCGGTGCCGAAATCGCCGGGGCCGACGCCGCCGTCATGGGCATATTCGCCGCTGACGATCAGGTGCAGCCGGTCGCCGGCGAACGATCCGCCCCAGGCGCCCTGCGCCAGGATCTGCTTGTTGTCGCCATAGGTGGTGATGCCGCCCATCACATTGGCCTTGAAGCCGGTGAAGCGGGTGTCGGTGATGAAGTTCACCACGCCGCCGACCGCGTCCGAGCCATAGGTGGCGGAGGCGCCCCCGTTCACGACATCGACCCGCTTGACCAGCAATTGCGGGAACAGGCTGATATCGGGCACGCCGCTGACATTGGCTGCGGCGACACGCTGGCCGTCGAGCAGGGTCAGCGTGCGGATCGGCTGGAGGCCGCGCAGCGAGAAGGAACTGAGCCCTTGAGTCCCGCTCGAGGTGCTGAACGTGCCGGTCGACGAGCCGGTCGAGCCCTGGAGCGAGGGCAGCTGGGCGATGGTGTTGAACAGATTCGGCTGCGCGTTGGCGGCGATCTGCTCGGCGCCGATCACCGTCGTGGGCGTGGGTGCGGTGAAGCCGCTGGCGACGATGCGCGAGCCGGTGACGACGATCTGGTCGTTCTGCTCCACCTGATCCGACTGCGCGGCCGGCTCGGCCTGCGGCACCGCGGCGGGCGCCGGATCGGCCGTCGTCTGGGCCCGGGCCGCGCTGGCGCCCATGGCCGCCAGCGCGATCAGGCTAGCGCCGCACAGGCGCAGCTGCGATGTGAAAACCCCCTTCATGCGTCCAACCCCTCCAATATTTTCCGGCCGTTATCCGACCCGTGGCGATAATGCCGAAGGCTAGTCCCGCAGGCGGCGGCGGACACCTACGACATAGGTGGTAGACGCCTCGCCTCAGGGGCGGGCGGCGTACAGCGCATGGTGGGTGAGGATGAACAGAGTGCGCCTGTCGGTGCCGCCAAACAGGATCTGGAGCGGACGTTCGGGCACGTCGATCCGGCCCGTTTCCTTGCCCGCGGCATCATAGACGAACACCTGTCCGTTCGCGACATAGACGCGGCCGTCCGGCGCCACCGCAACGCTTTCGCCGCCGCGATTCGCGAAGGGCTTGAGGTTGGTGAGCGTGCCGCCCGGACCGACCGTGCCGGTATAGGTGAGGTTCTCCGAGCCGTTGGTGACGAACAGCCGCTCCCCTTGCTTGCCGTCGATCAGGCCGTTGGCGTTGAGCGCGTGCGACCAGCGCCAGCCGACATGATTTGCCGGCCCCTGCTGCCACACCCGGAAGGCAGGCAGCGCGATGCTGCCATCGGGCGAGACATAGGCCTGGGCCTTCGGCTCGCCGGCCTCCCTGGCGAACAGCTCGCCCATGGTGGTGAACTGATAGCGTTGCTGGTCGAGCTGGTCTCGGAACTCGCCGTTCGCCCACCAATTGACCGGCAACAGGGTTCTCGTGCTCGCGTCGACGCGAATCGCGCTGGGCTCGATCCGGGTGATCTGGTCGCGCGGGCCATCGGGATCGATCGAATAGACCGCCGCCTTCGGCCCCAGTGACGACAGCACCAGCAGATGGCCCGACGCATCGACCGCGAGGTTCACCGGATCGAGCGCGTGATCACGGATGATCTCGAGGCCCTTGTCCGCTGTCCAGCGCTGGATCCGCTGGAAGCGTCGATCGATGAAGTAGAGCCGGCCCTTGGCGTCCACGGCAGCACCGGAGATCGAGTAGAAGCCGTCTTCCAGCTTGGTGACAGGCGTGCCGCCGGCGCGCACCACCGCGTCCGGGCGGGTGGCCGCGCCGATGTCGAGCGATGCGAATTCGCGTTCGCGCACCAGCCGCTTGCCGGTCACGTCCTGAATGGCGTTGTCGAACGGATATTTGCTGACCCGCAAAAAGGTGCCGCACCCCTCGTCGTCGCACGCCGCATAGCCGCTTTCGGCATTCACATGCACGTTGCGGAAGCGGATGTCCGAGGCGCCGAACAGCCGCACCGCGCTCAGCGCGGGATGGTAGCTGCGCGTGACCCGATAGCCATGATAATTGGCGAACAGCAGGTTGCGCGAGTTGCGGATCTCCAACGACACCGCGTCGGGCCCGTCGCCCACTTCCTGCTCGGTCTGCGGTGCCAGGAACTCCCAGTTCTGCACATTATCGAGCACGATCTCGTTGCGGACGTGGTGCTCCACCGACATCTCGTAGACATGACCCGGCGTGCGGGTGTTGGTGACATAAAATCCTGCCTGGGCGAAGGTGTTGGGGCTCCAGACGTCGGTGAAGGTGCCGCCGCCGTTGTCGGTCACCCAGATGCTTGGATATTGGGCATCCCATCGGCCGTCCGCCACGGGATCGCCGCTGCGCGCCTGCTGGGTGCCGAGCGGCTTGCCGTCCGCCGTCGGCGTGCCGCCGCCGCCCATGATCTTCACGTCGTGCATCAGGCTGTTCGCGCCGGAGCGCCACAGCACCGCCGCGGCGCGCGGGTTCACCCGACCGGTGAAGAGCCCCAGGCCCGACAGGATATTGTCCCCGCCCTGCGGCGTCTCCAGAATCGGCAGCACGCTGCCCAGCCCGGCATGGGCGGGATTGTCATCGGGGATATAGAGCTGCGTGGTCGCCGGGTGCAGGCCGATCAGCACGCTGTCCGGACGCAGCGTCAGCCGGTCGGTCACCTTGTAGAAGCCGGCCGGCAAATACAGCACGCGATGGCCGTCGATCGCCTTCTGGAGCGCGGCGGTATCGTCGCTCGTGCCGTCCCCCTTCACGCCCAGCGTGCGCACGTTCGCCCATTCCGACATCGGCGGCAGCGCGCGCACCGCCGGATCGCGCGCTGCCGGCAGAGCGGCGAGCGGCTGCACCTCGGCCTGAAGATCGTATTTCCCCATCTCGCCGAGCTTCGGCACCTTCAAGCCGTAGGAGAAGGCGCCGACGCGGTACGCCCTCCCCTTCCCCGCCACCGTCTTGCCGCTGTCGCGAAAGCGCGCGAAGACGGGGCTGTCGATCGCGACCGCATTGTCGAAGCCGACCTGCGTGAAGACGTTGTCCTCGTTGGAGATCACCACCCCCGCCTTGGACACGCGCTCGAACCGCACGTCCTTGCCGTACAGCGAGTCCGAATAACCACGGTCGATCTCGATCCCCACCGGCGTGTCGCGGATCGCGACGTTGACCAGGGTCAAGTCCACCTCATGCTCGCGGATCGCCGCCTCGCGCTGCCCGTCGAAGGTGGAATCGATCAGCGTGAACTGCCAGGCGGGCGAGGTCTTCTCGGTGACGATGCCGTAGCGCCCGCCCTTGAACGCCACCTTCTCCATGACGTTGCCGGCCTGATAGACGCCGGCAAAACCCGAACCGATGCGGAACTCCATATGGCTGAGGAAGGCGTGCTGGGCCATGCGGAAGCGCACGCCGGCCGCCGCCGGATTGCCGCCCCCGATCTCGATGTCGACATTGCTCATCGACGAATAGAAGGTACCCGAATTGGCATCGCGGACGATCTTGTCGCGCGGCACCACCGTCGGCACGGGCACCGGCACCTTGCCTACCGCATATTGATCGTCCCCGCCGAACACGATCATCGTGGAGACGCCCTGCTGGAACCCCGGTGTATTCGCCCCGAGCAGGATCACCGGCCGCGTCGGCCCCACGCCGTACACGCGCACTCCTGCAGGCACCACCAGGGTGCGGCTGATGCGGTAGCGGCCGGAAGGCAGGAAGACGATGCCGTGCCGCGTCGCGTCGCGAGCATCGTCGAGCGCCTTTTGCAGCGCGGCGCTGTCGTCCGCCCTGCCGTCTCCCTTGGCCTTCACCGTCACCGCGCGCGGCTCGTCTGGCGCCATGGGGAAGATCGACGCCTGCTGCGCGCAGGCGGGGGTAGCGAGCGAGCTCGCGGCGAGCAGAGCGGCCAAGGTCCAGCGCATATCCATCCCCATGTTGAGCTTCTTTCTTGATTGAAGGAGCTAACCCGCTGAGGCAATGCGAGCATCTGCGACGAAGGTCGTAGTTCCCAGCACCGTTCCAGCCTTTCAGAAGCGACCAAATCCTTGCCATCGGAGCTCGTTGCCATGCCCAGCCCTGCCGAACGATCGCCCGTGCCCAAGGCCGTGATCGTGATGGGGGTCAGCGGCTGCGGCAAGTCGACGCTTGGCGCGCTGCTCGCCGAGGCGCTGGGCTGCGTGTTCCTCGAAGGCGACGCCTTCCACTCGGCCGATGCGGTGACGAAGATGCGGGACGGGACGCCACTCACCGATGCGGATCGCTGGCCTTGGCTCGATCGAGTCGCCGCGGCTGCCGCTGCCTCGATCGATAGCTGCGGCATCGCCGTCGCAGCCTGTTCGGCGCTGCGGCTGACGTATCGCGATCGGCTGCGCGCGGGCATACCGGGATGGGTGCAGTTCGTGCTTCTGGAGGCGGATCGCAGCCAGCTGGTCGCGCGCATGTCGTCGCGCAAGGGGCATTTCATGCCGGCCAGCCTGCTCGACAGCCAGTTGGCGACGCTGGAACGCCCCCTCCCCGTCGAAGGCGCGCTCACGCTCTCCGCCGGGCAGCCGCCGGAGGTTCTGCGCGACCGCGTCCTCGCCCATCTGGCGCCGTCCGCGCTCAGGGCATGAGTCGGCGCCGCCCCTCGCCGAGATGCCAGCGCATCGCCAGCGCGGCACGCTCCGGATCCTGCGCCCGAATCGAATCGACGATCACCTCATGCTCGTGGAGCATGACCGCGACCACTTCCGCCGATCGCGAGCGGGAGATGTCCACGCCCGCCTGCATCACCTTCTCCACATCCGGCCAAAGTGCGTCGAAGGCCTGCTGGAACGCCAGGTTGCCGGTGGCATCTGCGATCGCGCGGTGGAGCTCCCGATCCTCGTCATGCGCCGGCGCGCTGGAAAGCAAGGCCGTCCGCAGTGCCCCCAGCGCCGCTTCCAGCGCGTCCATCTGGTCCGGGGTGCGGCGCACCGCCGCCAGCCGCGCCGCCTCGGTTTCGAGCACGAAGCGAACCTCGTAGCTGCCGAGGGTCGCCGGCAGCTCCGCCAGCGGCATGAAGGCGGCGAGCCGTTCCGATGGGCGCCCCTTCACGAACGATCCGGCCCCACGGCGGACTTCGGTGATCCCGTCGGAGCCAAGGCGCACCAGTGCCTCCCGGACGATGGCGCGCGACACGCCGCACATCTCGGCCAGCCGCGCTTCCGAGGGAAGCCGCGCGCCGACTTCCAGCGACTCGGCTTTGATGAGTTCGACGATCGCGGCATAGGCGTGATCGGAAAGCCGGGGCTGATTCACCGACCCCGCCTCCGCAATATTGCAGCCGCCATGCCCCTCCCCTGCGTTCTCGCCGCGATGGTTGCGGCAACTTATCGGACAGATTTACACGTCCAGTGGGACATCGGCCAGTCGAAACGATCGGAACTGGTGCTGCCTACGAGTTTTCGCTTGAACCTGTCCGACAAGTTGGCGTAGTTAACGTTAACGAATCTGGAGGCAGTGCCTCGCAAAGCGGATCGTCAGGGAGGATGGCATGCAGGCCGCGACTCAAGCACAGCAGATTGACCGCATCGGCGTGGAGACGACCACGCCGCCCCGGCTGACACCGACGCAGATGCAGGTGCTGCGCTGCGTGCATTCGGGTCTGCTCAACAAGCAGATCGCGTATGAGCTCGGCATGGCCGAGGCGACGGTAAAGGTCCACATGACCGCGGTGATGCGCAAGCTGAACGTCCGCAACCGCACCCAGGCCGCGATTGCCGCCGGCCAATTTGGCTGGTCGCACGGCTGATCGCGGCGCTCAGGCGGACAGCAAACGCCGCTCCAGCAGTGCCTGGAAATCGCGGCGCCCGTCCGCGATCAGCAGCACGAAGACATGGTCGACGATCACCCGGTAGATCAGCCGATAGGGCGGCGCGACCAGTTGTCGAAACTCGCGGACACCGATTGCGTCCAGTTCACCCGGCACACTGCCGCGTTCGGGAAACGTCTCCAGGCTTTCCACCCTGGCCAGCATGGCATCGAGAAAAGCATCGGCCTGCTCCGGCGAACGGTTGTTGGCGATCCACCCATGGATGTCGGCCAGGTCGGTTTCCGCGCCGGCCGTGAAATGGACGACATAGCGGCTGGTCATGCCGCCGGTATGTCCCGCCCCTTCCGCAGCCGCGCGATCGCGTCGCGAGCGGGGGTAGTGCGCCCGGCCTCCACATCGCGGGTGCCAAGCGCGAGAAGCTTGAGCAGCGCCAGCGTCTCCTGCGTTGCCTGGTAGCTTGCCACGTCCTGCAGCACGGCCCGCGCCTCGCCGTTCTGGGTGATCACCAGGGGCGGCGCGCCTTCGGCGAGCCCGCGCAGCACATCCGCCGCATTCGCCTTCAGATAGCTGACGGGCTTGACCTGTTCCGTATAGCGCATGATGCCCTCAGACCGATAATGGTCCGAATATAGTCCTGCCACGGCATGTAAGCAATCGTCCATAACCATACCGCGTCATCATCACAGCAGCTTGTTGATTTGAACGAATTCGTGCATAGGATATCGAACTCTCATTCAATCGCGCGGGGCGAGGCAAGAATGCATTCAGACATTGAGCGGATCGGCGAGCTTGCTGACGCAGGCGAACGCATGATCGAACGACTGCGCCGCAAGGCGTTTCTACCTGAAAGCCGGAAAGGCCTCCACGTCCGGTTCGGCATTGCCGAGGCCGCACAGTTGCTCGGCTGCTCGACCAACCGCATCCGCATGGCAGAGGACGATGGCCGGCTGCCGCCGCCCCCGCCGAGCGAGAACGGCCGCCGGCCAGGCTATACCGTCGAGGAACTGCTCAACATGCGGCAGGTGTTGGGCGCCTCCCCTGCCCGCGCCCCGCTCGACGTACCTGCGATCATCGCGGTCCAGAACTTCAAGGGCGGCGTCGGCAAGTCGACCGTCACCACCCATCTCGCCCATTATTTCGCGGTGCAGGGCTATCGCGTACTGGTGGTGGATTGCGACAGCCAGGCGACGACCACGACGCTGTTCGGCTTCAATCCGCACTTCAACATCACCCGGGAAGAGACGCTCTATCCGTATCTCTCGATCGATCCGACCCAGGCGGATCTCCTCTATGCGGTCAAGAAGACGCCTTGGCCCAATGTCGACCTGATCCCGTCCAACCTCGAGCTGTTCGATGTAGAATATGAACTGGCAGCGGCGGGCGCCGATGGCGGTTCCATTCTCGCGACGCGTTTTCGCAAACTCAAGGCCGGGCTGAGCGATCTCGCCCGCGATTATGATGTGGTGATCCTCGATCCCCCGCCGGCGCTGGGCACGATCAGCCTAGCGGTGATGCAGGCCGCAAATGCGCTGCTGGTGCCGCTGGCCGCGACCACGCCGGACTTCTGCTCCACCGTCCAGTTCCTCTCGATGATGGACCAGGTGCTCCACCAGCTCACCGAGGCGGGCATCGAGGTGCGCTACGATTTCGTCCGGCTGATCTGCTCGAAGTTCGATGGCAATGATCCCAGCCACGCCATGGTTCGCCAGATCATGGAGCAGGCATTTGGTCCTGCCCTGCTGCCGGTGCCGATCCTCGAATCGGCCGAGATCAGCCATGCCGCGATGCGGATGATGACGATCTACGAACTGGATCGCCCGATCGGGACCGCCCGCACCCACAAGCGCTGCAAGGCCAATCTCGACGAGGCGCTAGGACAGGTTGAGGCGCTGGTGCGCCGCAACTGGGGTCGGGTGGCGCCGGCGAGCGAAGAGGATGTCGTCAATGAAGCGGCCTGATCACGCCGCACCCGGGCAGAAGGGCTGAACCGTGGCACGTACCCAGAAAGACTATCTCGCCGACTTGCTGGCGGAAGAAGCTGCGGCGGAAGCGGCGAACGAGGCAGCCGCTCCTCACGCGCCGACCGCTGCTCCGGCGGTGGACCCGGAGCCCCCGGCGCGGCTGGCGCGGACCCGCGGCACCACCCTGCTCGGCCGGGAATCGGCGCTCGCCCGCGTCGCCTCGGGCGAAGTCCGTCAGGTCACCCAGCTGCTCCTCGATCCGGCGCGGGTACGCATCTGGCCGGGCAATGCGCGCGTATATGCCGACCTGACCGAAGAGAATGCCCGCGAGCTGATCGACTCCATCGTCGCGGAGAATGGCCAGAAGGTGCCCGCCGTGGTGCGCCGGATCGAAGGCGATCCCGACCATGACTTCGAGGTCATCGCGGGCACACGCCGGCACTTTGCCGTCTCTTGGCTGCGCGCGCACAGCTATCCCGACATGCATTTCGTGGCGCAGGTCGCCCAGCTCGACGACGAGGCCGCCTTCCGCCTTGCAGACCTGGAAAACCGCGCCCGCAAGGACGTGTCGGACCTGGAGCGCGCGCGCAACTATGCCGAGGCGCTTCGCACGCACTACGGCAACCACCTCACCCGGATGGCCGAGCGGCTGAAGCTGTCGAAGGGTTGGCTGTCCAAGGTGATCAAGGTGGCCGGCATTCCGGATGCGGTGATCGCCGCCTTCGCTTCGACCGCGGACGTGCAGCTCAAGCCGGCCTATCCGCTGGCCCAGGCGCTCGACGACAAGGCGGCAGCAAAGGCGATCCTTGCCGAAGCCCGCCAGATCGCACGGGAGCAGGGCGAGCGCCGTGCGCGCGGCGCGGCTTCGATCGGCTCCGGCGATGTGCTGCGCAGGCTGCTGGCCGCGCCCGCCGGCCCGCAGGTACCGGAAACGCTGTTCTCCTGGGCAATGCCCGGCGGCCGCACGGCGCTCAGCGTGCTGTCGGCCAACCGCCAGGGGGTGACGCTGCGGCTGCATGCCGGTGCCGGCGCGGATCACGACCACCTTGTCACCGCGTTCCGCGAGGCGCTCGATCAGCTCGAGCGCGAGGGCCGCGGGTTGCAACGCTGATGTTGTTTCCCCGGGAAAACAACGGTGCCACTCGGCCCGCCGGTTTCCCCGGGGAAACGCACCGTTGCCGCATCGGCTTGCAGCTGTTGCACACCACCGGCGCCCTGCCCATTCCCGTTTCCCCGGGGAAACTCCCCCGCCCCCTTCCCCCGTTCGAGGTTCCATGACCCAGGCCGATCGCCAGTCGATCCCGGAACAGTTCGACCTGTTCCTACCCTATCTTGCCGACATGCCGCTCCGCGACCAGCGCGAGATGATGGAGCGCCCGTTCTTCAGCCTCGCCAAGACCAAACGGATCAAGCCGATCGATTATCGCAGTCCGGATGGAAAACTGTGGGTCCACGTTTCGGCCAATCCCGATTATGGGATGGCGACGATCTGGGATGCCGACATCCTGATCTACTGCGCCAGCGTGCTGGCCGACATGGCGCGACGCGGCCGCAACGACATTCCGCGCAAGCTGCACCTGATGCCTTACGACCTGCTGCGCGCGATCGGCCGCCCGACCACCGGCCGCGCCTATGAGCTGCTGGGCCAGTCGCTGGACCGGCTGGTCGCCACGACGATCAAGACCAATATCCGCGCGGAGAACCGGCGCGAGGCAACCTTCAGCTGGCTGGACGGCTGGACCCAGCTGGTCGACGAGCGGACCGAGCGGTCGCGCGGCATGACCATCGAACTGTCCAGCTGGTTCTATGAGGGCGTGCTGATGACAGGGGGCGTGCTGTCCATCGACCGCGCCTATTTCGACCTCACCGGCGGGCGCGAACGCTGGTTGTACAAGGTCGCGCGCAAGCATGCCGGCGGGGCAGGGGAGGCCGGGTTCGCGATCTCCATGCCGACCCTGTTCGAGAAATCCGGCGCCGAAGGTCAGTATCGCCGGTTCAAGTTCGAGATCGCCAAGATCGTCGAGCGCGACGAACTTCCGGGCTATACTCTCTCCCTGGAGACGCCTCCCGGCAAGCGCGAACCAAGCCTTCGCATGCGCCGCAGGGCGGAAGGGGAGGGCCCGCGCGCGCGCCGAGCCGTGCCGACAAAGGCAGCTCAGGCCGCCCTGCCGCAACCGCCGACTGATCTGATCGCCGATCCGGCTGCCGACCTGCCGGCGCATACGGAGACGCCCCTCGGCCCCGAGGCACGTTCGCGCATTCGCCGTTCGCTGACCAGCCTCGCCACCCGCGGGACGAGCGGGATGGTCACCGACGCCACGCTGGTGCAGCTCCGCCAGGAATGTCCTGGCTGGGATTACCAGGAACTACATCGTCAGTTTCGCGACTGGGTGGAGGCCGATCCCGCACGGACGCCGGCGAATTATCAAAACGCCTTTCTCGGCTTCGTCCGCCAGTGGCACGCCCGTAACAAGCACCAGCTGCGATGACCTGCGGCTGTTCCCCACCTATCGTTGATCGCGCGTCGACGCTGTCTCACGCCCACGATCCGCGTTCCCGAAGTGTCGGGCGGCAGGAAGATCACGCACCCCATTCGCATTCCGGCACCATTTCTTTGAAGCTGTTCCCGCCCGTTTCACGGCCAAGTGATTCAATACCCGGCCAGCTTGCCAGTGGGCATGCCGAAAAGGAGCGCTTTGCTACTGACCTTCGACACTTGAGGAACCATTTTCGATCCTTGCGGAACACGCTCTCGATCCTTCGGGAACGCTCGTGCCGATCCTTCGGGAACGCTGCCTCGACACAAAGGGAACGGCGCTCCATGCACGAATCGTGCGAAACCCGCGATTCGCATGCCCGGCCGGCGCGGCCTAACTCCTTAAAGATTCATCAAACCCTCTAACGCTGAGAGTTCTCTCTTTTTTGAAGATAGACGAGAGAAGAAGCCCTTTCCGGCGATCCTCGTCCCACAACCTTCTGCTTGCCGATCGTCCGCAGCCAATTGCCTATCTGCGCACAACCCGCCATGATATGACAGCACGTCCCACATATCGGAACATGGACGCGTGCGCTGGATGGGAGAGGCAAATGCGCCATTCGATCGATCGACGTCGTGTTCTTCAGGCCGGCGTGGCGCTGCCCGCCCTGCTCGCCAAGCCCGCCCTAGCGACCGCGCCCGGCATCGCCAACGCCGCCTGGATCGACGACCCTGCTCCCGCCCTCCGCGTTGACGGAACTTGTTGGGGCCAGGTCTGGCCCATCGGCCGTCTGCGCCGCAACACCGCGCTCACCGCAACGGACTCCACCGGTGCGCCCCTCCCGCTGCAGAGCTGGCCGCTTGCCTATTGGCCGGACGGCTCCTGCAAATGGACCGGACACGCCTTGCCGGCCCTTGCGTCGCCGCCATCTGCCGTACGGGTGTTGCCCGGCAAGCCCCGCCTCCCGGATGCCCCGGTACGGGTCGAGACGACGCCGGACGCCATCACGTTGCGCACCGGAAGCCTCGCCTGGCGCATCGCCCGCAGCGGCTCCACCGTCCTTCAAGCGCAGGGAACCGACGGCACCACGCTGATGGAAGCCGTCGAGCTTGTCGGCGAACTACGTCTCGGCACGCCGGAGGGCCAACGCATGCCCCTGATCGGCATCATCGACCGGGCCGATGTCGAGCAGAGCGGGCCGGTGCGCGCGGTCGTCCGCGTGCAGGGGCATCACCGCGCGGGCGAACAGGCGTTCCTGCCCTTCACGGTACGGATCGAATGCTATGCGGGCGCCGAGGGCCTCCGGCTCGTCCATAGCGTCATCAACGACGTCGATCCCGAAAAGCATCTCGTCTCGGGTCTGGGAATCGCCGCAAGCGTGCCGATGCGCGGCGCGCTTCACGATCGTCATATCCGCCTCGCCACCGCCGCTGACACGATGTTCGCGGAGGCGGTGCGCCCGCTCACCGGGCTGCGGAGGGATCCGGGGACAGCGTTCCGTGCCGCGCAGGTTGCCGGACAGCCGGTGCCGCCCGTGGCGGAGATGCGCGCACCCGTGGGCGCCCTTCTCGAACGCATTCCGGCTTGGGACGCGTTCCGCCTGCTCCAGGCGTCGGCCAACGGCTTCACCCTCACCAAGCGGAACGGGCCCGACATGGCCTGGATCGATGCGGGGGATGGGCGGCGCGCACCCGGTCTCGCCTATGTCGGCTCACCCTGGGGAGGGGCGGCGATCGCGGCGCGCTGGTTCTGGCAGCGGCATCCGACCGAATTGGAGATCGAAGGCGCTGCTGGCGACAAGGCGCGGCTCTGCGCCTGGCTATGGTCGCCGCGCGCCCAGCCGATGGACCTGCGCCGGTATCGCGGCGTGATGGGCATGGAGGGATATGCGGCGCAGAACCAGGGGCTCGACATCACCTATGAGGATTACGAGCCGGGCTGGGATTCGCCCGTGGGGATCGCGCGTACCAGCGAGGTAATGCTGTGGGCTTTCCCCGCCACGCCGCCGACCGAGCGGCTCCAGGCGCTTGCCCGCACGACGGCCGAACCCCCGCGCCTGATGGCGGATCCGGCCCAGCTCCATGCGGCGGGCGTGTTCGGCGACTGGGGCTTGCCCGATCGCTCGACGCCGATGCGCACCGCCGTCGAGGATCAGCTGGAGCGGCTGGTCGACTTCTACGCCGGCGAGGTCGATCGGCGCAGCTGGTACGGCTTCTGGAACCACGGCGACGTGATGCACAGCTATGATGCCGATCGGCACCAGTGGCGCTACGATATCGGCGGGTTCGCCTGGGCGAACAGCGAATTGTCGCCGGACCTCTGGCTATGGACCGCCGCGCTGCGCAGCCGCGATCCCAAGGCGTTTCGCCTGGCCGAGGCGATGACGCGGCATACCAGCGAGGTTGATGTTTATCATCTTGGCCGTTTCGCGGGGCTCGGCACGCGGCATGGGGTGCAGCACTGGAGTGACAGTTCGAAGCAGCCACGCGTCAGCAATGCCAATTATCGCCGCATCTTCCATTATCTGACCGCCGACGAACGCACCGGCGACCTGATGCGCGATCTGGTCGCGTCGCACGAGGCGCTGCGCACGGTCGAGATCGGGCGCAAGGTGCCGGGCGGGGCGCGGGAGCCGCTGCCGCCGGGCGTGATCGAAATGGCCTTCGGCACCAGCTGGGCAGTGCTGGCGGGGGCATGGCTCGCCGAATGGGAGCGGACCGGCGACCGGCAATGGCGCGATCGGATCGTCGCCGGCATGGACAGCATCGGCAGGCTGCCGCACGGCTGGCTGACCGGCAGCGCGCCCTATGACCTGGCGAGCGGGCGCTTCCTTGATCGCGGGGCAAAGATCCGCCTGTCGCACCTCAACGCCGTATTCGGCGCGGTGGAAATCAATGCCGAGCTGCTGCGTCTGCTGGACGTGCCGCGCTATCGCACGGCGTGGCTCGACTATTGCCGCTGGTACAATGCCCCCAAGGCCGAATGGCTGGCGAAATGGGGAGCGCCCTTCGGCCCGCGCAATCTGCGCGAATCGCATTCGCGGCTGACGGCCTATGCGGCGCATGCCACTGGCGACGCTGCGTTGGCCGCGCGCGCGGCGGAGGAGTTCCTGTCGGGCGATGCGGGACTGGGGCTCCATCGCGGCGATCCTCGGCGGCCGCTGCCGGGAGGCGGGGTGGAATGGCCGGGCATCTCTACCAATGCGGCGTCGCAATGGGGGCTGGCGGCGATCCAGAACCTCGCGCTGATTCCGGAGGCGCTGGATCGGGGCCAGACGCGTTCGCCAACAAAGGGCGAATGATATCCGAGCCTTGCATAGGCGACACGATGTCTGGCAGCGGGCCTGGTCCGCTGCCCGCTCCATGGTCTCCCGTGTCCTATGGTCGCGAGCTACGCTCGCACCCCGGCCACCGGGTTGCGCCCCCAGAGCTGGTCGTAGCGCCAGCCCGAAAGATCCTCCACCACGAGGCGCGCTTCTTCCGATCCAGGTGCCGTCTCGCCGCGCTTGAAGCGGTCGATCTCCGCCATCAGCACGTCATGGCGCGCTGCGTTCAGCCGGAAGCGGGTGGAGACGAACATGCCCGCGATCAGCACGCCCACCGTGCCGATCCCGAGCACCAGCGCGATGGTGTGGATGGCCTGCGGGCTCTGCACTGCGGCGCCCTTGGCGAAGCCGCCTGCGCTCATGATCGCGCCGACGCCGGCCACCGCCGCCGCCTGGGTGAGCTTGCGCACGAAGGTCATCACGCCGGCGAACGCACCCTCGCGGCGGCGGCCGGTGACGATCTCGTCGACATCGGCCATGTAGTTGTAGGTCGCCCAGGGGATATAGTTGAGCGCGCCGCGGCCCAGCCCGGCCAGCGCGATCGGCAGCCACAGCCAGGCATTGCCCACGCGGACGCCCGCGCCCCACTGAGCCAGCAGTACCAGCACGCCCGCCGCAAAGCTCAGCGCCGCCAGCTGATAGGCGCGGGCAGGGGAACTGCGCAGCGCCAGGTTGATCGCCAGCATCACCGCGACGAACTGGACGATGTACATCGTGCCGAGCAGCGTTGACGCCGCCTCGATCGAGCCCATCAGCGCGAAGACGACGAAGAAGGTGAAGGCGGCGTTGAACACGTCCTGGCTGATATAGCCGCCCAGATACATGCCGAGGTGCAGCCGAAAGGCGCGGATGCGGAAGGTGGAGAACAGGTTGGTGTAGAGCCCGCGGATCGCCGCCCCCACGCTGGGCCGCGGCGCGCCTGCGGGGCGCAGCGCCGCCACTTCCGCCGCAGGCCGCTCCCAGCTGAAGCGGTAGAGCAGCCCCGCCGTCACCATGAACAGCGCGGAGAACAGGATGCCCATGTAGAGGAAGGTCTGCGGGCTGTCCTTGCCCAGCGCCTGGATCAGCATGCCGGGCAGGAATCCCGCCAGGATCGCGCTGGCTTGGGCGAAGAGGATGCGGACGCCGGCAAACTTGGCCTTGGTCCGATAGTCGCGGGCCATTTCCGCCGCGAGCGTCTCGTACGGGATGATCTCCATCGCATAGACGAGCTCGAACAGGACGTAGGTAGCCAGATAATACCAGAAACCCTGCCCCGCGACCCACATGATCGCGAAGGAGGGGAGGAGGGGGATGGCCGCCAGGATGAAGAAGCGACGCCGTCCGAAGCGGCGGCCGAGCGGGGTTTCGCCCATCGCGTCGGACAGGTGCCCGATGACTGGCGAGGCGATCGCGTCCAGCACGCGAGCCACGGTGAAGATCAACGCCGCCTGCCATGCCTCCAGTCCGCAGAACTGCGTGTAGAAGATCAGCACCCAGCCCGAGATCACCGCCATCGAACCCGCGCCCAGCACGTCGTTCGAGCCATATGCCGCGTAGTTATACCATCGTACGGGACGGGGGGTGGGCGCGCTGCGGGCCATGCTCTCTCCTGGACTCCGGAGTCCGCTTCGACGGCACCGGCTACTTTACTCCATAATATGAACTGCTATCATACTATGTGAAACAACATCAAGCGGCTTGGGAGAGCGATCATGGCACGGCTGGGCAGCTGGATGCGAATGCTGGGAGCGGCATTTGCGGCGCTCTCGCTAACTGGCACAGCCACTGCCGATCCCGCGGCCAGCTGGATCGATGCGACGACCGGGCATCGCGTCCTCCGGATAAGCCGTGAACCGGGCACGGTGAGCCTCTATTTCACCCAGAACGGCTTCCTGCCGCAGGGCGACAAGATGGCGGTGACGACGCCCCGGGGCATTGCGCTGGTCGATCTGCAGCGCTGGGAGATACGGCCGCTGGTCACCCGGCCCGGCGCGGTGCTGCTGTTCACCGGGCGCAGGAGCCGCAACGTCTATTTCGCCGAGCGCGGACGCGACGATGCCGGTGGGCCGTTCGCCGTCTTCGCGGTCCATGCCGATAGCGGCGCGGTTCGGCGCGTGGCGACCGTACCGGGCGGCTGGATCGGATCGATCAACGCCGACGAGACGCTGCTGCTGGGGCAGGTCGCCAAGCCCGTCGTGCCCCTGCGGCCTGATGGAACGCTCGCGCGCGCCGAGGGCGAAGTGAACACGCCCGGCGTGAACGACTATCGCGCCAACGGGCCGGACGGCAAACCGCTGCCCTATGCCGAGGCGAAGGAGGTGCACATGAACCGCCGCCTCGATGCGCAGGTGCCGATGGAGATCTTCACCATCGACCTGCGCACCGGCGCGAGGCGGGTGGTCACCGCGTCGACCGATTGGCTCAACCACGTCCAGTTCTCGCCTACCGATCCGCAGCAGATCCTTTATTGCCACGAGGGGCCGTGGCACCGGGTCGATCGGCTCTGGGCGATCCGCGCCGACGGTACGGGGAAGCACCGGCTCCACACCCGCACGATGAACATGGAGATTGCCGGCCACGAGTTCTTCTCGCCGGACGGCAAATGGGTCTGGTACGATCTGCAGACGCCACGCGGGCAGGTCTTCTGGCTCGCCGGGGTGGAGCTGGCGACCGGCAAGCGTCGCTGGCTCCATGTCGAGCGCAACCTCTGGTCGGTGCACTACAATATCGCGCCCGACGGCACCCGCTTCTCCGGGGACGGCGGCGACGCGGAGATGGTCGCGCACGCGCCGGACGGGAAATATCTCTACCTCTTCACACCCGACAGCATCGCCGATGTTGCGGGCATCCATGCCGACAATGCCGCCGCGCTGATCGCCCCCGGCACGCTATCGGCGGAGAAGCTGGTCGATATGCGTCGGCAGGATTACCGGCTCGAACCGAACATGATCTTCACGCCGGACGGCAAATGGATCCTGTTCCGCGGAAATTTCGAAGGCGCCGCGCACCTCTACGCGGTGGAGGTGGCAAGGCCCGTGCCGCAGCAACAATAAACTACATCAGGTCTCGGCAACTACTTGATGCAGTGGGCATTATGCTTGCATGCCCGCTTACCGCTTTCGCTTGTGCACGCCGGACCACCATCCCCATGGCACGGAGCGGCGCGACCTGCCGGATCTGCGCGCGGCGCTGATCGCGGGCCACGGCCTGGCACGATCGCTGCTGCGCCACCGCGACGGCCGGTCGCCCCTGCGCGGCAGCCTCGACATTGAGGACGAGCGCGACCAGCCGGTCGCCCGGATCCTCCTTGCGGATCTCGCGCGACAGCTCTCCTGACACGGTAGTGCGGCTTGCCGGGTCTGCGCGGCTGTGGTCAATCAGCATGATCCATTCCGCACCGGGGGCTCCGATGATCGAACCGTTTCGCCTTGGCCGCACCGCCGCGCTGCTGCTGGCAGCCCTGCTGTTCGCGGTGCCTGCGGCGGCGCAGCGCCTGTCCACGCGCGAGGCGGCGATGACGCGCACCGTCGATGCGGAATATGATCGCTCGGTGGCGCTGCTGGAGCGGCTGGTCAATCAGAACAGCGGGACCTTGAACCTCGCCGGCGTCACGAAGGTCGGCGCGATGATGCGCGCCGAACTGGAGCCGCTAGGCTTCGCCGTCACCTGGATGCCGATGGACGCGGTGCAGCGCGCCGGCCATCTGATCGCCGTCCACAAGGGGCGGCCGGGGACCAGACGGCTGCTGTTGATCGGTCATCTCGACACGGTGTTCGAGACCAATTCGCCCTTCCAGACCTTCGTCCGCAAGGGCGAACTGGCGGAAGGGCCGGGGGCGGGGGACGACAAGGGCGGCATGGTCGTGATGCTCGCCGCGCTCCGAGCGATGCAGGCCGCGGGCACGCTCAAGAACGCCAATATCGAGATCGTCCTGACCGGCGACGAGGAAAAGTCCGGCAGCCCGCACAGCATCGCGCGTGCCGACCTGATCGCGGCGGGCAAGCGCGCCGATGTCGCGCTCGATTTCGAGGGGCTGGTGATCGATGGCGGCGCGACATGGGCTCGATCGCGCGGCGCTCGGCGATCGACTGGCGGATCACCGCCACCGGCAAGACCGGGCACAGCTCGGGCATCTTCGCACCCGGCATGGGCGACGGCGCGATCAACGAGCTGGCGCGGATCCTCGCCGCCTTCCGCAAGGAGCTGCCCGAGCCCAACCTCACCTTCAACACCGGCGTCATCGCCGGCGGCGCCCAGGCCACGCTCACCGAGAGCGGCGACGCGACCGCGGCGGGCAAGACCAACATCATCCCGCAGACGGCGATCGCGATCGGCGACTTCCGCACGCTGAGCCCGGAACAGACGGCGCGGGTACGGGCCAGGATGGAAGCGATCGTCGCCGCGCACGCGTTGGAAACCGATGCAAAGATCACCTTCGGCGAGGGCTATCCCGCAATGGCGCCGACCGAGGGGAACCGTGCGTTGCTCGCCGCCCTCAACGGGGTGAATCGCGACCTCGGGCTGCCCGAGATGCCGGCGCTTGATCCGCTGAAGCGCGGGGCGGGGGACGTCTCGTTCGTCGCGGCCGATGTCGACAGCTTGGCCGGGTTGGGGCCGTACAGCACAGGCGACCATGCGCCGGGCGAGACGGTTGATCTCGCGAGCATCCGCCGCCAGGCCAAGCGCGCAGCCATCCTGATGTCGCGGCTCAGCGCCCAGCCGCGCCGGTGAAGTGCTGGCCGTGCCCGTTGTCGTCGGGGACGGCGGTCAGCCGTCGCGTGCGGCGCGGCGCGCGGCGAGAACGGCGTTGATCCGGTCGGTCGAGCGATCCTCCACACAAGCCTTCAGCTCGCGCCGCGTCGGCACCCCGGCTTCGACACACTGCTGTGCGACGCCGCACGGGATCGCGTCGAGATCGGTCTGGCCCGAACTGCGCAGGATCCGGCAATTGCGCAGGGCCATGCCGTCGCTGCTTTTGTCGGTCTTGAGATCGACCTTGATCATCCGCAGCTGGCGGGAAACGACGATGATCTCCTCCTCGGCATTGAACGCCGGGGTCGTCTGGAGCATCAGCAGCAGGATCGGCAGAATCATCGCGCCATTCCTCTCAATTATGTTTTCTGGGGAGGAGCCTATGCCGGATCTGCACGCTGCACAACGCCGTCAATCGCTCCCCATGACCTCCAACGCCGTTTCGATCCGGGTCAGTCGATCTTCGGGGGCCTCGATCCGCTCGCTGAGCAGCAGGCGATCGCCTTTCGGCGTGAGGCCGGCCCGAGCCGGATCGCCGGCGAAATCGCCGCGGGGGGTGAAGGCGATCGCCGCCGGTCCGGCGTCGATCCGCGCGATTCCGAGCGCCAGCGCCTGGGCACGGACGCGCGCAACGGCGAGCAACGTCGCCGCCGCATCGGGCAGCGCGCCGAAACGGTCTTCCAGCTCCGCTTGGAGCGAGTCGATCGCGCCGCCGTCCTGCACGCGGGCGAGGCGGACATAGAAGCCCACACGCAGTTCCTCGTCCGGGATCCAGCTTTCGGGTAGGCATCCCTGCACGCCGAGATGGAGTTCGGGTGCCCAGCGCTCCACCGTCTCGCCGCGCGCGGTGCGCAGCGCCGCCTCGAGCAGGTGCTGGTAGAGATCCACGCCGATCAGCTTCATGTGCCCGGCCTGTGCCTCGCCGAGCAGGTCGCCGGCACCGCGCATGTCGAGATCCTGCGCGCTGATTGCGAAGCCTGCGCCCAGCCGGTCGAACGCCTCGAGCGTGCGGAGCCGCTTGAGCGTGCGCGGGCTGATCGGCTTGTCGGGCTCGGTGAGCAGCAGCACCTGACCACGCCGGCTGCCGCGCCCGACCCGGCCGCGCAACTGGTGGAGCTGGCTCAGCCCGAAGCGGTCGGCGCGGTACAGCACCATGGTATTGGCGCGCGGCACGTCGAGCCCCGCCTCGATGATGTTGGTTGCCAGCAGCACGTCGCCGTCGCCGCGGCCGAAACGCACCATCGCCTCGTCGATCTCCGCGGCGGGCATCTTGCCGTGCGCCTGGAGCAGGGTGAGCTCGGGCACCAGCCGCGCGATCCTTGCGGCGAGGGGGGCCATGTCCTCGATCCGCGGCACGACGACGAAGCTCTGCCCGCCCCGGCTGCGCTCGCGCAGCAGCGCCGCGCGCACCACCGCGTCGTCGAACTTGCCGACGGCGGTGCGGATCGGCTGGCGCCGGGCGGGGGGCGTGGCGATCACCGAGAGATGTTGAATGCCGACCAGCGCCGCCTGCAATGTGCGCGGGATCGGCGTGGCGCTCAGCGTCAGGACATGGCCCGCGCCGAGCATGCGCAGCTTGGCCTTGTCCGCCGCGCCGAAGCGCTGTTCCTCGTCGATGATGACCAGCGCGAGCTTGTCGTACGCGACGCCCTTGCCGGCGATCGCGCCGGTGCCGACCACCACCTGGATCGATCCATCGGCGAGCCCGGCCTTCACCCGCTTCTTCTCCGCCGTGCTAGACAGGCGCGACAGACCCGCCACGGCGATGCCGGTGCCTTCGAAGCGCTCGCCGAAGGTTTCAAGATGCTGGCGAGCAAGCACCGTCGTGGGAGCGGCGATCGCCACCTGATGGCCGGCCAGCGCGGCCAGTGCGGCGGCCCGCAGCGCGACTTCGGTCTTGCCGAAGCCGACATCGCCGATCACCAGCCGGTCCATCGGCGTCCCGCTGGCGAGATCGGTGCGCACCGCGTCGATCGCGCGCGCCTGGTCGCGTGTCTCATGATAGGGGAAGCCTGCGACGAACCGCTCATAGGCGGCAGTGTCGGGCGAGAGCACGGGGGCCGTGCGCGCCATCCTTTCCTCGGCCATCGCGATCATGCCGCGCGCCGTCTCGGCGATGGCGAGGTCGATGGCACCGCGCCGCTTCTGCCAGCTCGAACCATCGAGCTTGTCGAGCGCTACCGCATCGGCATCGCCGCCATAGCGCCACAGCCGATCCGCCTCGGCAACCGGCACCAGCCGCGTGCCGCCATCGGCATAGCGCAGCATGATCGCGTCGCCGCCGGCCGCTTCCTCGCCCGGCAGTGGTGCAAGCCCCGCCACCACGGCGATGCCATGGTCCTCGTGCACCACCAGATCGCCCAGGCGAATTTCGGTCTGGCCGAACACTGCGATGTCGGCGGCGGCTGTCAGTCCTGCGTCGCGTTCGGCACGGCTGCCGAGCAGGTCCGCAGCGGCGACGGCGAGCAGGCCGTCGCGCCGAAATCCGCGGTCCACCGGCGCCTCCAGCAGCGCGGCCGTACCCGGGGGGAGATCGCGGAGCGCGCTCCAGCCTTCTACCGGTACCAGGTCTGTCTTCAGCGTACCGGCGATGCGGCCTCGCAGGAAGCGCAGGTCGCGCGCGCTGCCCAGCAGCACCAGCCGGTTCCCCGCGTCGAGTGCGGCGCGGGCGACTCGCCCAAAGGCGCGCAGCGGCGAACGGCCTTCGATGAAGCGGGGCGGGGCATCGCCGCCGGTTTCCAGCGCCAGCGCCGGGTGCTGCGCGACAGCAGCCTGCCAGTCGGCGGTTTCGATCACGTCGCGCAGCGCCCGGCCCGGACGTCGACGCGCGGCATCAGCGGCAAGCACGAGAAATCGCCGGCGCCGATCTTCGGCGGCGGGCTCGATCGCCAGCAGCGCGCCGGGCAGATGCGCGAGCAGCGGCACGCCGTCCTTGCCGAGTACGGGTTCGGCGACGCGGCCGAGTTCCTGCGCGTCGCATTCGCCGGTGGTGCGCTGGGAGGCGGGATCGTAGCTGCGCAGCGCGTGCACTAGCCCATCGGCGACTTCGATCCGCCGGGGCTCTTCCGCATCGGCGGGGTAGACGTCGAGCACCTGCCCGCGCAGTGCCACCTCGCCGGGCTCGTCGACCCGCTCGTCCTCGACATAGCCGGCCTCGATCAACGCGTCGAACAGGGCCGACAGGTCCACCGGATCCCCCATCGCCACCCGCGGCGGGGCGGCGTCGAACGCCGAGGGCGGCGGGTAGCGGCGGGCCAGCGCCTCGCCGGTGGTAATGCAGGCCAGGCGCTGCCGCGCCTCGGTGCCCTGTGCAAGGTACAGGCGCCGCAGCGCGGCAACGCGCGCGCCGACATTGGCAGGCGAGGCAGGGGCGGAATCGCCGGGAAGCGCGTCGCTCCCCGGGCAAAGGACGACGATCGCTTCCGGCACCAGCGCTGCGAGCGCATGGGCGACGGCGACGGCACGCGGCTCGTCCGTCGCCGCGTAGAGGACATCCTGCGCCGCGAGCGCCTCGGCAAGAAGCGCGGCGGTTTCTCCCGCTGCGAGAGGATCAGGCGCCTCGCTCGGCGCGATCGCGCGCGCAACCGGATCGCAGGGGGACGTCATGCAGCAAGGCCTTTGGAAAGAACGAGCTACCGCTAACGAGCGGCTTGCGCCCCCGTTCCGGTAGTGCTCGTCGGCAGCCCGTGCGCGGCACCGCTTCCACCGCGGCAGGACGCATATACTGTTTCGCTGAAACGTTGAAAGCCGCGCGGCTACCGTATACGAAACCATGCGACATCCAGGAGGATCGTGTTCCTATGGCCGCAGCCAAGACGCTATGGACCGGTGTCTACCCCGCGGTGACCACCCAGTTCGCCGAGGATTTTTCGGTCGATCTCGGCGCCACGCAGCGGACCCAGACCGCCCTGATCGACGAAGGCGTCGATGGGCTGGTCCTGCTCGGCACCTGTGGCGAGAACAATTCGCTTGAGGCAGACGAGAAGCGGCTGGTGCTTCGTGCCGGCGTGGAGGCGGTCGGCCGCCGCGTGCCGCTGGTCGCGGGGGTATCGGAATGCACCACCGCGCGCGCGATCGAATATGCCCGTGACGCGGAGAAGATCGGTGTCGACGCGCTGATGCTGCTTCCGGCCATGGTATATGTGCCGACGCCTGCGGAGCTGGAAGCGCATTTCCGCGCGGTGGCGGCGGCGACGTCGCTGCCGATCATGCTGTACAACAATCCGCCTGCCTATCGCGTGTCGATCGATACCGAGACGCTGGACCGGCTGACCGAGGTGAAGAACATCATCGCCGTGAAGGAAAGCGCGCCGGATCCGCGCCGCTTCACCGATCTCCTCAACCGCTATGGTGATCGCTACACGCTGATGGCCGGCCTCGACGATGTGGCGCTGGAAGGGCTGTTCCTCGGCGCCGCGGGCTGGGTCTCGGGTCTGACCAGCGCCTTTCCTGCAGAATCGGTGCGGCTGGTCGCCGCCTTCGAGGAAGGCCGGTACGACGAGGCGCGCGCCATCTATCGCTGGTTCATGCCCCTGCTTCACCTGGATGCCGAGCATGATCTGGTACAATCCATCAAGCTCGCCGAGCAGATCATGGGCCGCGGCTGCGAGCGGGTCCGCCTGCCGCGCCTGCCGCTTTCGGGCGAGCGCCGCGCGCAGGTGATCCGCTGGGTCGAGGAGGCCGCGGCAAGCCGCCCGAGCCGGCGGACCAGCAGCAAGGCAGCCTGAACCCATGCGCCACCTGTTTTTCTGCATCGACGGCCATACCGCGGGCAATCCGGTGCGATTGGTGGCGGGCGGGACGCCGCTGCTGCGGGGCGGCGACATGCTGGCGCGCCGCGCGGACTTTCTCGAGCGCTTCGACTGGATCCGCACAGGCCTGTGCCTCGAGCCGCGCGGGCATGACATGATGTCGGGCGGGTTCCTCTACCCGCCCACGCGCGAGGATGCCGATTGCGGCATCCTGTTCATCGAGACTTCGGGCTGCCTGCCGATGTGCGGCCATGGCACCATCGGCATGGTCACGTTCGGTCTGGAAAACGGCCTGATCACGCCGCGCACGCCGGGGCAGCTGCGCATCGAAGTGCCGGCGGGCATGATCGACATCGCCTATGGCATGGAGGGCGATCGGGTGCGCTGGGTACGCATCCGCAACGTGCCCGCCTATGTTGCAGCCGTCGGCATCGGGATCGAGGTGCCGGGCTTCGGCGCGCTGCTGGTCGACGTCGCCTATGGCGGCAACTATTACGCCATCATCGAACCGCAGGGCCCCTATATCGGCCTCGACGCGCTCGGCGCCGCGCGCATCGTCGAGCTCAGCCGAGCGATCCGCGAGCTTGTGCGAAGCAAGGTGGAGCCGGTGCACCCCCTCGACGATCGCATTCGCGGCGTCAGCCATGTCCTCTGGGCCGACCAGCCCAAGGGGGCGGGGGCCGATGGCCGCAACGCCGTGTTCTACGGCGAGCGCGCCATCGATCGCAGCCCGTGCGGCACCGGCACCTCGGCGCGGCTCGCGCATCTGGAGCAGCAAGGGCGTCTCAACGTCGGCGATCGCTTCGTCCACGAGAGCTATATCGGCAGCCGCTTCATCGGCCGTATCGAGGAAGCCGTGATGGTCGGTGATCGGCCCGGCATCATCCCTTCGATCGAAGGCTCGGCAACGGCGACAGGGTTCAACACGATCTGGATCGATCGCGAGGACCCGTTCTGGGCCGGTTTCTCGGTCATCTGATCCTTGCGGCTTCCGGAGCCGCGCGGTTTGCGGTGACGGGCACCGCAACGAGGCGCCCTGGGATCAGCCGTTCAGCTGACGACGCAGATCGGCCAGGGTGCCTTCGATATGTGCCCGGGCCAGCTCGCGGGCACGGGCGCCGTCGCCCTGCTGCCACGCCTCGATCAGGTCGGCATGTTCCAGATGGGCGCGGTGTTCGCGCCCGGCGGGCTCGAGATGCTTTTGCACATAGCGCTCGGACAGGATCTGCAGCCGCTCCACCAGCTGGGTGGTGAGCAGTCGCCCGCCGGGGCGGACCAGCGCCATGTGGAACTCGCGATTGCGCGCGGCGACGTCGTCGAGATGCTCGCTCGCCGCCATGTCCAGCGCGGCCACCGCCTCGCGCGCAGCTGCGCGGTCGGAATCGTTCGCCGCGACCGCCGCCGTCGCCACCGCATCGGGCTCGATCGCCAGCCGCAGCGCGAAGATCTCCTCCGCCTCGCCTGCGGACATCGCGCGCACGAAATAGCCACGGTTCGCCTGGCCGACGAGAAGTCCTTCCTGCTCGAGCCGCGCCAGCGCCTCGCGGAGCGGGATCTTGCTCACGCCCAGCTGGTTGGCGAGCGCGTCCTGCCGAATCGCCTGATCGACCGGCAGCTTGCCGGAGACGATCTGCTCGCGGACGATCGTGAAGATCTGTTCCGACAGCGTGCGAACGACGATGCTCATGCGGCGAAGCTTTCCTTGGTAGGTGCGAATATGCAGGCTGGTTTGCGCGCCTGGTGCAAGCGACAAATGGCGCAATCGACTCAAGATACAGTATACCAGCAGCAAGATCCGGACAAGGCGGAGTTGATGCGGCGCAGCATGGTGGTGATCGGGGGAGGGGTGATCGGGCTAGCAAGCGCACTGGCGCTGGCGCGCGCGGGATGGTTCGTCCGACTGGTCGATGACGATCCGCAGCGGCGCGCGGCCTCATGGGGCAATGCCGGCCATATCGCGATCGAGCAGGTGGAGCCGTTCGCTTCCAGGGCGATGCTGCGGAGCCTGCCGACGCGGCGGTTCGGGGCGGGCGGGGCGATATCTTTGCCGGCGGCGGCATGGCGCCACTGGCTGCCATTCGGCCTGCGCGCGTTCGCTGCCGCGCGCCCGGACAGATTCGTGCGCGGACGAACCGCGCTATCCGGCCTGCTGGAGGAGGCGATGCCGGCGTGGCGGCGGCTGATCGCCAGCCTCGATGCGCCGCATCTATTGCGGGAGGGGGGCCATGTCGTGGCGTGGGAGAGTGTCGCGGCAGCCGAGGCGGGACGACGTGCATGGGCAAGGGCCGACATCGGCACGGCGGCGTTGCGCGACGCGACTCCCGCCGAACTCCTCCAGCTGCCGGGAAGGGCGCTGGCCGGCGCCATCCGCTGCACCAATAGCGGGCAGATCGCGGATCTCGGCGCACTGGGTCATGCGCTGCGCGCCGCGCTGCTGGCTTCGGGCGGCAGGATCCTGCCGGGCCGCGCGACGCTGGCGCTCGTCGATGGGGAGGCGCGACTGGCCATTGACGGTGCGGCGGTACCGGAGGTCGACCAGCTGCTGCTCGCGGCGGGGGTCAGTTCGGGGCGGCTGCTCGCGCCCCTTGGCCACCGTGTCCCGATCATCGCCGAGCGCGGCTATCATCTCCGCGCGACCGATCACGACTGGCCTGCCGATCTGCCGCCGCTTGTCTTTGAGGATCGCTCGATGATCCTCACCCGCTTTGTCGGCTGCGTGCAGGCGGCGAGCTTCGCCGAGTTCGCCGGCATCGACACGCCGCCCGACCCGGCGAAATGGGCGCGCCTCGAGGCACATGTTGCCGCGCTCGGCCTGCCGCTGCGTCCCCCGTTCACGCGCTGGATGGCGGCGCGACCGACGCTGCCCGACTATCTGCCGGCGATCGGAAGAAGCGTGCGGGCCGGCAATCTGCTCTACGCCTTTGGCCACCAGCATCTCGGGCTCACGCTCGCCGCGGCGACCGCAGAACGCCTGGTCGCGCTGGCAGAGGGCCGCCCTGCGACGATCGACCTTGCCCCCTTCGACCTGCGACGATTCGATGCATGAAGAAGACGCATGGGCATGGCGGCCCCCTGCGACATCGCCCTTCGCGCGGAAAGCGGACGCGCGCGGCGGCGAGCGGCCGGGGCGGCTGCGCCCGATTCTTCGATTCAGGATCGCGATTCGACGCTGATTCGGGGTGATTCGGGGCGCACAGGTCATCAAATGGTCATGCGAGGCGCTGCTGCGCCCCTGGACAAACCAAGGTTTTCTGCCACTTTTGGGAGCTTCGGCGGACGAAGCGCCACAAAAATGCAAAACGGTGTTGACGGGTTTGGATGTCGGGCATAGAAGCCACTCCACCGACGCGGTGCTCTTCACTGAGGCAGCGGCGGTCACCGAAATTGAGGCGCAGCGGCCGCCCCTGGAAAAAGGGGAAAGGCGCAGCGTCGATTTTTGTCGCTCTTTGACATTGTTGGTTTAGATG
>NZ_JAAILI010000027.1 GCF_012650175.1 Sphingomonas sp. S2M10 | reverse complement strand
ACCAATATAATGCGCAGCAACCGCGCCCACTATCACGGGAATTCGGTGGCTACGCCGCGTTCCTGCGCATTACCGCGACCTCGCGATAATCGATCTTATGCGCAGCTGCGCATAAGAGCGCGAAGGCCCCGGCATAGCTGTCGTAGATCCGGGTCTGCTCCGGGGTCAGCTCATGCTCGACCAACTCGTATTCGACGCCTTTGAACGACAGCGATCGGGCGGTGTAGAGGCCAAGCGCCCGAAGGTCACGGGCCAGGACTTCCATCGCTGCGACCCCGCCGCCCTCGATGGCCTCGACGAACTCGGCCCGCGTGGCGAAGGGGAAATCCTCGCCTCCCCAGAGGCCGAGCCGCTGCGCATAGGCGAGATTGTGGACCGTGGTGGCGCCGGTCGCCGAGACATAGACGATGCGGGCATCCGGCAGGGCGTGCTGGAGGCGAAGCCCGGCGCGGCCCTGCTGCGAGGCGGCGACGTCCCCGCGTTCTCCCTTGCTGCCCGCAGCATTTTGCATCGAATGCGCCTCGTCGAAAATGATCACCCCATCGAAGTCGGAGCCCAACCATTCGACGATCTGCTTGACCCGCGAAACCCTATCGCCCCGGTCGTCGGAGCGCAGCGTGGCGTAGGTCGTAAAAAGGATACCTTCCGGCAGCGTGACCGGCTTGCCCTGCGGGAAGCGCGACAGCGGCGAGACAAGCAGCCGCTCCATGCCCAAGGCGCTCCAGTCCCGCTGTGCGTCCTCCAGGAGCTTGTCGCTCTTGGAAATCCATACCGCCTTGCGGCGGCCCTGCATCCAGTTGTCCATGATGATGGCGGCGGATTCCCGGCCTTTGCCGACGCCGGTGCCGTCGCCGATGAAGAAGCCCTGCCGGAAGCGGACGGCGTTCTTCGCGTCCTGGGCCGCAGCGCTGACGACATCGAAGGTATCGTCCACGGTCCATGCCCCGGCGAGATGATCGGCATGGGCCTGCCCGGCATAGATCACCGTCTCAAGCTGCGCATCGGACAGCAGGCCGAGGATCGTCTTCGGCAGATGCGGACGGTAGCTGGGCTTCGGAGGCGCGACGCTTGCCATCGCCGCAGACTGGACGAGTTGGGTCGGATGGGTCTGTGCGCCAGGAATGCGGATGACCTGAAGCCCGTATTCCTCGTAGATGGCGTCGGAGATATTGCCGCGCTCAGTTGGCTGCCAGTCGACGGCCTCGTAGTCGAGCGGCACGGCCTCCGGCTCGGACAGCGGCGCGGGCCGGGCGGATTTCGCGGCGCGGTTGACATAGCCGCGCACGGTGCGGAGCGCGGGCGCCGCCGGGACGACAGCGGCGGCGGCGGGCATCTCGACCGGCAGACGAGCCGGAAGCCCGGCAAGCCAGGACATCAGCGTGGCGGCGTCCGGCGCGACGCCGGGAGCGGCTGGAAAGACGGAAGGATCTTCGGCGGGCAGCTTGTCGATGACGGTCAGCCGCGTCGGAATTGTCGTGCCATGCTTGGCATAGACCGAACCGTCGATGGCGGTGGAAAAGACGACGCGGCCGCGCTCCTGCAACCGGGTGAAGGCATCTCGCCAGATGGCATTGTCAGGGGCGAAGCTGGCGCCGGTGATCGTCACCAGCCTCCCGCCGGGCGCGAGACGCGCCAGCGCCGAGGCGACATGGCGGTAGGCGGCATCGGCCACACGGCCCTCGACATTGGCCAGCACCGAGAACGGCGGGTTCATCATCACGACGCTGGGGACCTGGCCGGGATCGAGATGATCGTCGATCTGGGCCGCGTCGAAACGGGTGATGGAAAGGGCCGGAAAGAGGGAGGAAAGCAGCGCCGCGCGCGTCTCGGCCAGCTCGTTCAAAACCAGCGCACCACCGGAGATCTCGGCGAGGATGGCGAGCAACCCGGTCCCGGCCGAGGGTTCCAGCACCCGGTCAGAGGGCGTGATGGCGGCGGCCGTGGTAGCGATCAGGCCAAGGGGGATCGGCGTCGAGAACTGCTGGAAGGTCTGCGTTTCCTCCGACCGGCGCGTATGCGTCGGCAGAAGCCCGGCGATCTTTGCCAGCATCGGCAGGCTCTCGGCCGCAGAGCCGGATTTACGGAAAAGCGCCTTTCCGTACTTGCGCAGAAACAGGACGGTCGCGGCCTCGCAGGCATCATAGGCGGTCTTCCAGTCCCAGGCGCCGGTGGCGTCGGACGCGCCGAAGGCCGCTTCCATCGCGCCGCGCAGCGTGGCGGCGTCGATGCGCTGGCCGCGTTCGAGATGGGGCAGCAGCACCCCTGCCGCCGCGAAGATGGAGGCAGCGGTATCGCCGTCGGGGGCAAGCGGAAGCGACGCGGCGGACTGCGCCGCCGCGGATGCGGAAATCATGTTCATGGGGAAGGCCTCGGGAGAGCGGGACAGGATCGAGCCGCGCGGCGCTCTCTCTCGACCGCACCAGCTCAAACCCGTCCCGGCCTCCCTCTGCCTCTCAAGTGGCGGGTGTGGCCGGCATGACAAAAGCGCCCCCGCAGGGGCGCTTGTCGGGATCAGCCGAAGCGGCGGCCAGCCTCGGTGAAGGTGTATTCGTTGGCCGCGATGGTCTCGTCCACCGCCTCGTCGGAGGACAGATAGTCGTATTCCCGCTCAAGCTGCCGGTAGAGCCAGCGGGCGAGATCGCGCAGCGCCTCGGTCACGACTTCCTCGGCATCCTTCGTCATGCCCTGCCAGGTCGGACTGTCGCGCTCGACGGTGATCGCCATGCAGTATTCGTGATAGTAGTGGCCGCGATGGTTGGCCTCGGCCCAGAGCTGGTAGAAATTCCGTCGCTGGACCGACTGAAGCGCATCGGCGATGCCGTGCAGGGTCGTATCCTGCGGTGCGTATTCCCTGATCCGCTGCGGGGCCTCCTTCCGATAGGAATACCAGGTGTCGAAGCAGGCGCCGTCGCCCTGGCTCCAGAAACCGCGAAACCAGATGCAAGGCTCCTGCCGTGTGCTACCGCCCATAAGGCGGACGGCACGGGTCTTGAGCCGCAGGCCGAGGATTTCCGCGATCCGCTGGAAATCCTCATAGACGGCATCATACCAGTCGTAGTCGAAGCCGCCTTCGCGATACCAGGCGCGGGCCTTTTCCTTCGCGGCGTCCGAAAGTTCGTCCAGCCGATAGACGGTGGTTTCGATGACCTTACTCATCGGGATCACCTCCATCGAGAACCTGGGCGAGCCAGCCATCGGTATAGGTCCATGCGACCGTCTCGCCGGTGGAGAGATCGAGGACATGCGCGCCGCCACCGAAGCTGTCCAACCTGGGTCGGGAGCAGGTGTTGGCGTATTGGAAGCCCCAAAGTCCGGTCAGGCCAAACGCGGCGGCGCAGCGTTTGACGAACTGGATCACATACTCGGGATCGCCGGTGACGTCATCGCGCATCCAGAGCTGCGTCCCGCCATGTTCGGGCTGGATCGACAGCAGGAATCCGTCCGAAGGAGGGTCTTCGGCGGCGTTCTCTCCGGACAGCGCGTTGTAGAGATCGAGCGCACGGGCGGCGTTTTCGGGCGTGCCGACATCGAGCAGGCAGGAGAAATGGGTGAAATAGTCGGCCATGTCAGGCTCCTGAAACGAGAAGGCCCGGAACGAGGCCGGGCGAGGTTGAGGGAACGGGAAGGGGACGTCGCTAGAGATCGTAGGGCGGCGTCGGATCGGCGGCCCCGATGCCGGGCAGTCGGCCGACGACCCAGCACCAGTAGCCGGATCGCGTGTCGCCATTGGCGACGTCTGCGATCCATGACGCGACGGGATGATCGGGGTATTCCCCCCAGATGCCGCCATGGGCGGTCATCAGGTCGGCGGGATCGGCATGGTCTGGCTCGATGTCACACTCCATCGTAGAGAAGAACTCGTCGCGTTCGAGCATTCGTTCGAAATATTCCTCGCCGATCTCGTCGTCGGGCGGCGGCTCCTGGTCGAAGGCATGGCTCCACCATTCCCGGGCGATGCGTGTGCGCCAGATCAGGGCCTGGTCCTGGTCGAGGAAGACGCGAATATCGGTGCCATACGGGTGCTCATAGGTGGCAACATGGACGGATCGCGCAATGTGCTGGCCGATCGCGGGGTTGATGTCGGACGGCATGGTCATCTGGCCTCCTGAAGCGAAAATGGCCCGGCGAGGTGCTGGGCCTTGCGGTGGAAGGTGAGAGGCGGCAGGGCGGCCCGGGCCGCCCTCCCGGGGTTCGGGTCATTCCGCGGCGACCATCGCCGGTTCCTCGGCTTCAGGTTCCGCGGCGGTCTCGTCCTCGCCGGCGAGGAAGGCCGGAAGCGCCGCGTCATCCTCGCTCTCCGGCGCGTCGACCGCGACCGGCTCGTCCGGATCGGCCATGCGCAGCGGTTCGGGCAGCCAGCCGGTGTCGGCCAGCAGGCGCTCGGCTTCCCGCGCCATATCGGCTTTCTTCAGATGGTCGATGAGCTGGGCTGCGCCTTCGCCGGCGCCTTCGCGCACGGCTTCGAGGATGCGGGTCTTCGGCACGCGGCTGAGGTAATTTTCGGCGGTCGGCCGGAACCCGGCGTCCACCATGTCGAGGCCGGTGGCGCGGGCCAGCCGGTCGGCTTCCGCCATGCGCCGGTCGAGACCCGCCTGCGAGATGCCGGAGGCGCTCATCGGATTGGGCCGCTCGTAGAGCGCGTTGATCCCGAAGGCGACGCAATGGGCGAGCAGCGCCAGACGGCTGGTTTCGTCAAGGGTGACGAGCCAGTCCCATAGCGCATCCTCGTCGGCGGGCAGGTCCGCCTTCCAGTCCTCATGCCGCTGGTCGACCGATTTCGCATAGGGCGTATCGGCGAGATCCTTGCTCTGCTCGCGGAAATGGACCCGATTGATCCAGGCTTGCACGGTGGAGCCGGAGGTGGACGCCTGCCGGAACGTGTCGCGCACCAGCCGGTGCAGCAGGGCCGTAAGCGCCACATGCGGATTGGCGCCGACCGCTTCGCGCAACGCCAGCGAGCGATGGGCGGTCAGCTCGATCACCAGCCGTTCGGGCAGCGGCTTGATGACGTCTTCTTCCTCCTCGTCATCCGGTTCGTACGGCTGTCCGCCGATGGTGATGACAGCGCCCGTGGCCCCGTTCAAGGTGACGATGGCGTCGGGATCGGCTGCGGCAGCTCCGTCTTTGCCATCAGTCTCGACGGGGGCCTCGTCCTCGGTCCGGACATAACCGCGATCGACGACAGCTTCGCCGGCGCGGTCGATGCTGATGAAGACGCCGGCGCGGCCGATCTCGGCGGGATCGTAGATGACCGGGCGCGTCTCGAAGGCTTCCAGCGCCGTCTCGATCTCGCCAAGGCGCTGGTCGATCTCGTCGGGAAGCTCGTCCGTGCCCTCATATTCGGCTTCGATCCGGTCGTATTCCGCGCGCAACGCCTCACGCGCGGCCCGTTCCTCATCGGTCAGGTCGGCATAAGTAACGTCGAGGACGCGCAGACCGCGATCATAGCCATAGGGCAGATCGGTATCGACGATGATCCACTTCCAGCCCTCGGCGGCGATTTCGTCGGCGATGGCCTTGAGCTTCTCTGAGACCAGCCGGTCGAGAAGCGCGGGATCTTGCAGCCAGCCGCCGCCGTCCTGCTGGAACAGGTCGCGCAGAACGAGGCCGCCCGCCTGTTCATAAGCCTCGATGCCGACGAACAGGGCGCGCTTGTCCTCCGCCGGGACCGTGGTTTCGGTGAGCAACTGGCGGATATGCCAGGGCTGGCGGTTGTAGGATTGCTGAATCGCCTCCCAGACTTGTTCCTGACGGGCATGGTCGGGGTTGACGGTGAAGGCCATCAGCTCTTCGAGCTTCATGCCGTCCTCGGCATAGACATCGAGGAGGACGGGCGAGACCGAAGCCAGGCGCAGGCGCTGCTTGACGACCTGAACGGTGGTGAAGAAGGCGCTCGCGATTTCCTCCTCGCTCATGCCCTTGCGGCGCATGTCGAAGAAGGCGCGAAACTGATCGAGGGTATGCAGCGGTACCCGCTGGGTGTTTTCCGCCAGGCTGTCGTCCTCGGCGAGAATCGGCGTCGAGGGATCGCGCACGACGCAGGGAACCGGCGCGGTCTTGGCGAGGCGCTTCTGCTTCACAAGGATGGCGAGGGCCTGATAGCGGCGACCGCCGGCCGGAACCTCATACATGCCGGTCTCAGCGCCCTCGGCATCGAGGACCGGCCGGACATTGAGGCTCTGGAGGAGCGTGCCGCGGCGGGCAATGTCCTCGGCCAGTTCCTCGACCGAGATGCCGGCCTTGACGCGCCGGACGTTCGACTGGCTCAAGACGAGCTTGTTGAATGGGATGTCGCGCGAGGGCGACAGGACGATTTTCTGGGTGGCGGTAGCCATCGTGGTAGTCTCCGCGACGGGCGGCCGGGAGCCTCTCTCTCGGCCTCCAACCCGTCACGAAGCGAAGCGCCGCCCTCTCACTCTAGGAGGGCAGCGCCGCAGAACCTGAGAAGCGCAAAGCCGGAAATACGGAAATCCGCATTTCCGGCATTACGCGGATATGGCGGGTGAGCACCGGCCGCCGGTCATGTCCCGTGTTCTCGTCCGGTAAGCGCGAGCGCATGGACGATGCGTTGCGCGGCGCGGATACTGCCTGCCTCACGGGCCGCCTCTGCCCAGGCCGAGACCGGCAGGCTGGTGGTGAACAGAAGGTCGCGCTCGATCCCCATGCCGAACGGCAGGCGGATTGCCTGCATTTCGGGCAGACTCCAGCTTCCGAGTTCGGGATAGCCGATGTCGGCCAGGCCGAACATGATGTCGCCGTCCGCATCCAGTTCGGTGGCGAGCCAGACGCCTTCGCCGAGCGGGTTGAAGAATTTGACCACCGGCACATGATCGAAACCACGGCGGCGGCCATTGGCGAGAAGCTGGTCGCGCAGATCGTCGGTGAGGAGAATCATGCCACCCTCCTGTCGATCGAGGTTTCGTCATCGGCCGCGTCGATCCTGTCCGCATCCGGCAGGAAGGACAGAATCCAGTCGGCGGCCTTGCTGGCCTGCGAGGCGGCGCGGACGATGGCGCGGTTGTCCTCGCGCAGCACCGTGAGCCAGGAACCGATGTAATCGGCATGGCGGACGGTCGGCACGATGCCGAGCGAGGCGCAGCAGAAGGCGGCGTTGATCTCGGCGACCAGCTCCTCGAAGGCATATTTCTTCGTGCCGAAGGAGCCGGAGAAATCGCGGCCGAGGCGCGAGGGATGCCCGGTGGCGTGGCCGAGTTCGTGCAGCGCCGTCCGATGCCAGTTGATCGGCTCGAAATACGCCTGCGGAGGCGGCACCTGCACGAAGTCCTGCGAGGGGACATAGAAGGCTCGATTGCCGCCAATGCGGAAGTCGATGCCGGTGGCCCGGATCAGGGCCTCGGCACGCGGCTCGATCATGCCCGGCGCAGGCGGCGGCGCGGCGACGGCGATCTCCTCGGGCAAGCCGTCGCATTGGGCGGCGTTGAAGACGGTGAACCGCTTGAGGAACGGGATGCGGCCCGGCTCTTCGCCGGTCTCGCGGGCGCGGCGCTTCTCGTCCTCCGGGGTGAAGCGGTCGGCATAGACGACGGTGGTTCCGCGTTCGCCCTTGCGGACATTGCCGCCGAGCGACAGCGCCTGGCGGAAGGTGAGCCAGCTCTGGCCGGGAAAGCCATGCTCGATCACCGCGCCCCAGAGGATCAGCACATTGATCCCCGAGTAGCGCCGGCCGGTGGCCGCGTTCTGCGGCATGGCGAGCGGCGCCTTGACGGCCGCCGCGCCCCAGGGCTGGACCCAAGGCAGACGGCCGGCCTCCAGTTCGCCGATGATCTTGTTTGTGATGTCGTCGTAAAGGCTCGCCCTGCCGGAGCCGGGGCGCGCGCTGCGATCCTGTCTGGACATCGCGGTTCTCCGCGACGGGCGCCGGAGACCTCTTCTCCAGCCCTCAACCCGTCACGGTAAACCCCATCCGCACTCTCACTCTAAGGGGGCGTTGCGGGGTCTCCCCGCTCGATGGGGGTGCGCCGACAACGAAGTGTCGGCCAGGGGGAAGGCTTTCCCCCACCAATGTCCCTCACGGGCGCCGATATTTCCGCATTTCCTCGTCGGCGATGGCCTGAACCACCTTCAGGTCCATTTCCGCAACGGGCGACAGTCGCGCCACCTCGGACGCCACCTTGGCCCAATGCCAGAAACCGGACCTGTCCTGCATGGCCCGGCTGCGTGCGGCCAGACGCTGCGCCTCGTAATAGGCATGGCGTCCGTGCCGCTCGATCATCACCCACGCATCCTGCTGCCATCGAAGGCGGATCTGTCTGCGTTTCTCGATCCAGGCGGCAAGGATGCGGAACATTCGGCCTCGCTTTCCGGTCTCGGCCGGCGCGGTGAGCGCAAAGCGCGTTTGATCTTGATAGGTCGCCCGACCGCGAAATCAGCGAAAGACCGCAGATTCTCTGTGCTTTTCCGGCAGCGGCAATGCAGCATCGTGGCTCCACGGAAATTGTGCAACAACCTGCTGCACAATTTCCGGGTCGGGTCGTCGCCATCAGGCTCCCGACCGACCGTCGAATGAAATCTGCCTCTTTGCTTCGGCCCCTCCGGGCGGCACCGTCGTGTTCGCTGGCTGGCCTGTATCTTGATTTTTCCGGCCACTGGCCGTACATATCTCCGATAGATTGGAGATCGAAAAATGGCTGAAGCAGCAAAGAGGTCAACGGCTGGCCGCGTCCGGGGGGAACGCCTCGAGACGCGCGTGACCGCTGATCAGAAGCGTCTGATCGAACATGCCGCTGCCTTGCAGGGCCGCTCCGTGACGGATTTTGTCCTGACGAGCTTGCAGGATGCGGCGCGGCGCGCCATCGAGGAACATCAGCATCTGGAACTTTCGGTGCGGGATAGCCAGGCGTTCGTCCAGGCTCTGGTCGAGCCGCGGCCGGTCACCGAACGACTGCAAGACACCGTTCGCCGCTATCGCGAGAGAACAGGCATCTGACGGGTGGGGGGAGCGGACGACATCCTGCGGGTCGAGATTCTCGGCCCGCACCATGACCGATCAGGGTTCGAAAGCGGTGTAGCGCCGCTCGACCGGTATTTCCAGACACAGGCCGGACAGGACGCGAGAAAGAAGATGGCGGCGCCGTTCGTCCTCGTGCTGAAGGACGGCAGTATTGCCGGATACTACACGCTCTCTTCGACGGCGGTGCGGCTTCCGGAACTGCCGGAGGCCGTCGTCCGCAAGCTGCCGCGCTATCCTCTGATCCCGGCGACCTTGCTGGGTCGCCTCGCTGTCGATCAGCGCTACCAGGGAAGAGGATATGGCCGGTTTCTTCTCGCGGACGCGCTCTACCGGGCCGTGCGCAGCGAGATCGCATCCTTTGCGGTGATCGTGGACGCCAAGGACGAAGGCGCGAAGCGCTTCTATGAGCGCGAGAGTTTTTTGCCGTTTCCTGATCAGCCGATGAAGTTGTTCCGGCCGATGGCGGATATTGAAGCATTGTTCAAATGAGGGGGTGTTCGTGGCGGATTCCGATGGAGAAGAACCTGAGAAGTTGACATTCAAATTTCTGCGGGGCGTCGAGGCTGATGCCGGCGAGCTTGAATGGCCGGCCGGCGCCGATGTCGTCAGGAAAGCGCTGTCGGAATCGCTGAACGCAAAGAACGTGGCGTTCCTGCTCGGGGCAGGATGCTCGTCGTATTACGTCAAGGAAGCTGACGATCTGCTAGGTGATGACTGGCGGGAGGTTGGCATCCCGACAATGGCACCTCTCGCCAAGGAGTTTACGAAGGCGCGGGCCGCCGACGAGGCGGGGTTCCCGACGGCAGCCGAGCGGAAAGCTCTCACCGACGAGTTCGGGATCGATATTGCGGACAAGGAATATGCCCGCAACCTTGAACGGTTGATGGAACTGCTGTTCAGCCTCCGGTTCACGCTCTCACGAAGCACGCTTCCCAAGGCAAAGGAAAACCTGAAGGTCGTCAATTCGATCATCCAGAAGGTGCAGGCTTTCCTCTGGGGCAAATGCACGAACGGAGCGTTTGCCAATGGCGACAGCACCGTTGGGACGCTCTACGAAACATTCTACAGAAAGCTGGTCCTGCGTGACCGCTCGCTGCCGCGTCCGTGGATTTTCACCACCAACTATGACCTTTTCAACGAGACGGCGATGGACCGGCTCGGCTTGCCTTACGCCAACGGTTTCTCCGGCGTGGTCGAGCGTCGCTTCAATCCGGCGACCTTCCGTTACGCGCTTGCCGAGCAGCTCGATCTGACCAACAGGAAATGGTCGGCTGTGGATGGCTTCGTCTATCTCTGCAAGATACATGGGTCGATTAGCTGGACCGAAGACGATCACGGCCTGTTTCCGATCCGCGAAACGGCTGTCTCGAAAGGGCAGGAACCGGGGAAGGTGATGATCTATCCCACCCCCGCGAAGCAAAACTCCAGCCTCGGATCGCCCTATGCCGACCTGTTCCGCGAGTTCCAGTCGCGGATCGTGAGGGAGCAAAGCGTTCTCTTCACCATGGGATATGCCTTCGGCGACGAACACATCAACAATATCATCTACCAGGCGCTCACCATACCGACGTTCCGCCTGGTAATCTTCGTCGATCCGACAATGGAGGGAGAGGTGGCCAAGCTCCGCGCCCTGAACGATCCCCGCATCTGGATCATCGGTGGCAGCGGTCCGGAAGCCGACCGCAAGGCGCATTATTTCGATACGATCATCGAAGAGTTCATGCCCCAGCGCCCGAGCGAGCGCATCGACGATGCAATCCGGAAAGTGCTGGAGGCGATGTCCCCGAAGAAGGCTGAGGCTCCGTCCACCGATGGAGAGAGCGAATGAGCCGCGACGACCGCAAACGCGCCATCGGCAAGGTGGTCTCCGTCGCGGCCGACCGCTTCGTCGTCGAGATGCACGCCGGCACGGACAATTTCACCGTCGTCGGATTCGATGACGTCCACTATGTCGCTCGTCTCGGCTCGTTCCTGATGATTCCGGTCCAGACAGAATATGTCGTGGTCGAGGTCGTCGGCCTGCGGGAGCGGGACATCGCCAGCGCCGGGCGAGGCGAAGGGGAGTTGGACAAGGCGGCGTCAGCGAAATATCTCGACGTCGTGCCGGTCGGGATGCTGCCACAGGACCGCAGCGCAAAGTTCCGCTTCGGCGTCTCCGTATTTCCGTCGCTCTATGCGGATGCTCTCTATGCTCTCGATGCGGAGCTTGATCGCGTTTTCGAGACCGACAAGCCGAGCGAACCTGCTCCGGGTCTCAATGGCGCCCCGCCGGTGCCCGAGGATGCGACGCGCTTTCGCGCCCTGTCGATCGGTCGCTCTGTGGTGTTCGAGGGCTACGACGTCAAAGTCCGGATCGACGACTTTTTCGGCGGCCATACCGCTGTGCTTGGGAATACCGGGAGCGGGAAGTCCTGCACCGTTGCGTCTGTGCTCCAGTCGTTGTTCGACAAGGCGGACGAGTTCCATGCCCGAGGGGCGACGTTCGTGGTGTTCGACGTGAACGGCGAATACGCCAATGCGCTGATGCCGCTCACCAAAGAGAACGGCATTGGCGTCGCCCATGTCGTGTTGGATGGGACCGCAGCCGACGGAAAGTTCCGCCTCCCGCATTGGTTCCTGGAACAATCCGAATGGGAGCTGCTGCTTCAGGCCAGCGAGCGAACCCAGCTTCCGATACTGCGCATGGCGCTCGGCCTCGCTACACTGTTTTCCGCGGGAGCAAGCGCTGAGCTGAAGGGCATAAAGAACCACATCCTCGCTACGTGCCTGAGCCAGATCCTCCGCGATGATACCGGCAGCCCTTCGAAGCATGATCGGATGGTCGGCCTGCTACAGCGATTCAACACCGCCGAGATCGGCACGGCAAAGATCAAGCCATATATAAAGATCAGCTTTGGCCAGATGGCTGATCCGGATGGCCTGACAAAATATCTGCTCGGCGACGCAAATGGCGGTGGGTTCATCATCGATGGGCTCAAGCTCCCGGCCTATTCCAATCTGCCGTTCGACTTCGCGGCGTTGGGGGAGGCGCTGGACCTCGCGATACTTTACGAGGAGGCGCACGGGAACAGGCAGATTCGAGACTATTGCTCGCAGATGCTGACCCGCTTCAAATCCCTTGAGGAGCGCCCCGAATACGAATTTCTTCGTCACAACGCGGCGGGCGGACCGGCGGAACTGTCTCGCGACAAGTTTCTGGAGAGACTCCTGGGTCTGGAGCGCAATGGAGCGAACTGGCTCAAGCGGGATCAGATCATCATCGTCGATATGAATGCGGTGGAGGATGAAGTCGTCGAGCTGGTGGCATCCGTGCTCGCACGGATGGCGTTCAGATTGTTGCGGCAAGCCGATCCGCGGAATCGCTTTCCGGTGCATCTGCTTCTCGAAGAAGCGCACAGATATATTTCCGAAGCTACCTCTCGATATGCAATCGACGCCAGCAAGATCTACGAGCGCATTGCCAAGGAGGGACGAAAATACGGGCTTTTCCTGTTGGTTGCGTCGCAACGACCGAGCGAACTATCGAAAACCGTGCTCTCGCAATGCTCGAACTTCGTTATCCATCGCATACAGAATCCTGACGATCTTTCGCAGATCCGGCAGATGACGCCATTCATTTCTGAAGCGGTTCTGAAGCGTTTGCCTTCCTTGCCGAAGCAGCACGCGCTCGTCTTCGGAACATCGGTGAACCTTCCGACCACCTTCAAGGTGCGGGAGGCAAAACCGCTTCCGAAAAGCGATGACGCGAAGATCGGGGAACTCTGGTTCCATGAGGAGGGGCGGGCAGCTCTGGTCAAGATTGCGCCCTCCGCTCCAGCCCTTCCCCCTGATACGGCCACAGCATGATGGGCCAGCCGGATGCAGCGCTGGAGGCCGCGGCAGCTCTACTGGAGGCAAGCCAGGACTACCGGGTTCTCCGCCGCCTGCAGCCGAGGGCGCCGGTGATGGGGATACCGGAACAGGATACCCGCCTCGGGCTGTTCGTGGACGTGGAAACGACAGGTCTCGATCCGTCGAAGGATGAGATCATCGAGCTTGCCATGGTGCCATTCCGGTATTCGCTCGACGGCATCATCGTTGACGTCGGAGAGGCGTTTGATCGGCTCCGAGAGCCGTCGGCGCCTATACCTGCCTCGATAACCGCGTTGACAGGCATATCCGATGCGATGGTGGCCGGCCAAAGGATCGATCCGGACGAGGTTACGCAATTCGCGCTTTCTGCTGCTGTCGTCATTGCCCACAACGCTGCTTTTGATCGCAAGTTTCTTGAGCGTTTCTGCCCGTCATTTTCGCTCAAGCCCTGGGCCTGCTCGATGTCGGAGATCGACTGGGCTGCGGAGGGATTCGAGGGGACCAAACTCGCATATCTCGCGGTGGGATGTGGCTTCTTCTATGATCGGCATCGTGCGGCGAATGACTGTTTGGCGGCGGTGGAGGTGCTGTCACGCTCGCTTCCGAAGTCCGGCGTCAACGCTCTTGGCCACCTGCTCGCGCGTGCGCGCCTGCCGACATGGCGCATCTGGGCCGAAGGCTCGCCCTTTGAGTTCAAGGATCACCTTAAGTCGCGGGGGTATCGTTGGAACGGTGAGGAGAACGGCCGTCCCCGTGCCTGGTATATCGATGTCACCGATGAACAGAGAGAAGCAGAACTGGCCTTTCTGAAGAAGGAAATCTATCAGCGCGACGTTGACCTGAAACCTTCGCGGATCACGGCCTATGAACGGTTCTCTGAGCGAGTGTAGCAGGCATTGGAGAAAACCTGGGGGCCACGTCAGCAACGCTCGCCTTGGAAGCAATTCCTGTCTAACTTTAAGTAAATAGATAAAGTATTTGCGCGATTCGGCGCGAGCAGAGGATTAATCCGAACCGATGTGGCCCGACAATGAGACTGAACGGGACTTCCTGAATTTCTCAGGCGTTGCAGACACGGTGGCGGAGATCATCGTTCAGGCGCGAGGACGACCGATCTCTATTGGTGTGTCCGGCGCCTGGGGCATCGGCAAATCCTCGCTGATCAAGCTCACTCAGGCGTCGCTGGCCGCGCGACCCCGCAAGGAAGGCGAGCGAGAATTTGTGTTCGTCGAATTCAATGCCTGGCTTTATCAGGGCTACGACGATGCGCGCGCTGCGCTCATGGATGTGATCGCAACGAAGCTGGAGAAGGAAGCCAAGGCTCGCGAGAAAGCGATCGACAAGGCCAAGGCCCTGGTCAAGCGCGTGAACTGGCTACGGGCGGCCAAGCTGGTTGCGGGCTCGACGGTGGCCATGTCGCTCGGTCTGCCGCCTACCGGATTGATCGGCGAGGTGTGGGGGTTGGGCCAGCGCTTCTTATCGGGCGGGGTCGACGCCACGCTGATCGAAGAGGCGAAGGGCAAGGCAGGTGAGGTTGCCGAGACGGCGAGTGGATTGCTCAACCCGAAGGAGGAAACATCGCCGCCCAAGGAGATTCAGGCGCTCCGGGACAACTTCGAGGAAACTCTTGAGGATCTCGGCGTCACGCTGGTAGTGCTGATCGACGATCTCGATCGCTGCTTGCCCGAGACGACGATCTCGACGCTTGAGGCGATCCGGCTGTTCCTGTTTCTGAAGAACACCGCCTTCGTGATCGCCGCCGACAACGACATGATCAAACATGCCGTTCGACGGCACTTTGAGGGTGTCCCCGATGATCTCCTCGTCACCAACTACTTCGACAAGCTTATTCAGGTGCCAATCCGTGTGCCGCCCTTGGGCACTCAGGAAGTGCGCGCCTATATGATGCTCTTGTTCGTTGAGAACAGCGACCTCGCGGATGATGTAAAGGAGAAGATCCGTAGTGGGGTCGTCGCCCAATTGCGACAGACTTGGGCCGGCAAGCGCGTCGACCGCGCGTTTGTGCAGTCGCTGCACGATGCTTTGCCCGCCGAGTTGATCGGCCGCTTCGACACCGCGGACCGTTTGGCCCCGCTCATGACGACGGCGTCGGGCATCCTTGGCAACCCACGCCTGATCAAGCGCTTCCTCAATGCGCTCGCTATTCGCATGACGATCTCCAACGCGCAGGGCGTCGGCGTCGATGAGGCGGTCCTGGCCAAGCTGCTGTTGTTCGAGCGGCTCGGCAACGCCAAGGCATTTGCTGAATTGATGGCACAGGTGAGCGCCAGCGACACCGGCAAGCCTGCCTTCCTCGCCGAATGGGAAGAGAAGGCGATCGCGGGGCAGGAACAGGTTCTGCCGGCACCTTTTGACGAACCCTTTTTCGCTGAGTGGCTTACGCTCCCGCCAGCGCTTGCCGACACCGATCTGCGCGGAGCCCTCTATGTAAGCCGTGAACATGCGCCGCTGATCACGCCCGAGGACCGCCTTTCATCGGAGGCGGCTGAGCTTTTGACGGCGCTCCTGCAGCATCCGGAGATGGCGTCGAACCTGAAAGACCGACTTTTGCGGGTGCCTCGGACGGAAACCACGGTGATCATGGACCGGCTTTTGGATCGTGCGCGGCAGGAGCAGGAGTGGGGCGTGCCAGCCGTTCTGGAAGCCTGTCTCGTCGTGGCCGAGGCCGACCCGCCGCAGGGGGCGAGGCTTGCCGCCTTCCTCGGTGAGCGTCCCACCGCGCAGATTCAGGCGAATATCGTGCCGAAGATCGGGGACCAGCCCTGGTCGAAGGGGGTCTTCGACATCTGGGATCGGGGGCAGGTGTCAAGGCCGGTTAAGGCGGCGATCAAGAGGCAGAGGGAAAATGGGAACGTCACAATCTAGTGGAGGCCCGGGCAGCGGCGTCTCGATGGTGCCACCCTGGACCCCAGACCCGCCCGCGGGCGAGGCGTCTGGAAATGGGGCGGAGGGCGGGGACGCTCCAGCCGATGACGGTGCTGCGGCCCCCCAGGTTCCGCCGCCGGCGCCCGCACCGCTCGCCCCTCCAGCCCGCTTTCTTGGTGCGCGTCGTGCGCTAGGCGAGTTCGCAAAATCAGGTGATAGTGGGGACATGCGGCGCAGCATGGGTCACTACGTCCGGACCGGCTATGGTGGATCGGCAACGGCGACTCGGCGCTTCGGAGGTACGGCGACGACCGCCGGCGCGCTTGGTGGAGCGCTGGCGCGGGTTGCAGCGGGACAGCCGGCCGAACCTGGCAGCCCGCTTGATCCGGCGCTCCTCGCGGGGCGCAATGTGCAGGACGTCATGAACGCCGTTGTGGAGGCGGTTCGGCCGGTTGACGGGACGCAGGACGCTGAAGCTGAGCGCGCGGCAATTCGGGATGCCTTGACCGAGCTTCTTACCCGGTTTCCAGACGCGGATCTGCTAAATCTCGACCCTGAGCAGCGCGCCTTCGCCATCGAGCGTTTCACGGCAATCGACGTCTTCCGTCGCTTTGAACTCGATGTCGGCAAGACCATCGTTGAGAAGGCGCCGAGTGCGGTGACAGCTCTGTCTCGACTCAAGGAAGTCCGGGACTACGTAAAGCAGAGCGTGGCGGCGGCATTCCGCAAGCTGCGCGATGCCGGACGCAGCCTCACCAGCGGTCGCATCAGTCAGGTTGTTAGGGATGCTCTGAGGGAGACATTCGAAGTGTTTGAAGGATACGCGGAATGAGGCTGGCCTGCGGTCCAGACGGCGCCGAGCTGCCCGGTGGTGACGGTATCATGCGCGTGGTTCTTTACGGCCAGCCGCGGGCCGAGGGGGAGGGAAGTGCTGGCGATGCGGCGAAATCCGAGATCCAGCGCCGACGACTTGACCCGGCTCCGCGGGCTTGGGACTTGTTGTCGATCGCGCTGAGCGTCGTGACGGCAGATTTCGCGGTCTTGCGCGACAAGAGCCCGGACGGGTGGACACGGGAGATCGAACTCGACATTGCCGTAGCGGACGCGCCGTTCTGGAACGGGCAGGCCCGGGCTTTGGCCGAAGCGCTGGCATTCCTCACGACCGACCGCTGGACCTTGCGATTTTACGAGGGTGGGATGCTGCCCACGCCGCCTCGCGAACCCGTCCGGCCGCCCGAGAGTTGTGTGGTCCTTCTGTCCGGCGGGCTGGACAGTCTGATCGGAGCAATTGATCTGACCGCAGCTGGCCATAAGCCATTCGCAATCAGCCAGACAGTTCGAGGCGACGCGGACAAGCAGGTCGACTTTGCCGCAAAGATCGGGGGCGGTCTCGGACACCTGCAACTAAATCACAATGCACATACGCCAGGCGTGCAAGAAGCCTCGCAACGGGCGAGATCGCTTGTTTTCATCACCTTTGGCGTGATCGCTGCCACGGCCCTTAAAGCCTATCGGGAAGTCGCGGAGGTGCCGCTCTTCGTGTGCGAGAACGGCTTCATCGCCATTAACCCGCCTCTGACCGGCGGACGGCTCGGAAGCCTCAGCACTCGCACCGCGCACCCGGAGTTCCTGGCTCGACTGCAAAAGGTGCTGGATGCGGCAGGTCTCCGTGTCAGGATCACCAACCCTTATGCCACGAAAACCAAGGGCGAAATGCTCAAAGGGTGCGCAGACCAGAAGTTGCTTGGCGCTGAGGCTGCGCGTTCGACGAGTTGTGGCCGGTTCCAACGGTTCAACTATCGACAATGCGGCCGATGCGTTCCGTGCCAAGTCCGCCGGGCGGCGTTCCTCGCGTGGGACGCCACCCAGGATACGACAGATTACGTCTACGAACCGATCGGAAAGGATGATGCAGATCACTCGGGGTTCGACGACGTGCGCTCAGTTGCAATCGCGCTTGCGGCCATCAAGGCAGACGGCATTGAGGCGTGGCTCGGTCATGCGTTGGCGTCCCCGTTCATCGCAGATCGACCGGCTCTTGTCGGTATGCTTGAGCGCGGTCTTGAAGAGCTTCGCGCACTTCATCAGGCTTACGGCGTTAAATGATCGATTTCCACGCGCATCTGGACCTTTATCCCGATCCGCACGCCGTCGCGGGCGAGTGCGCCGCTCGCGATCTCTACGTACTTTCTGTCACGACAACGCCATCTGCCTGGTCCGGAACGGCGGCGCTGACAAAGGATGCGCCGCGTATTAGAACCGCGCTCGGACTGCATCCCCAAATTGCGCATGAGCGTAAAAGTGAGCTTCCGCTGTTTGAGCGCCTGTTACCGCAGGTTCGGTATGTTGGCGAAATCGGTCTGGATGGCGGTCCAGAATACCGGCGATATTGGCCGGACCAGGAGCATGTCTTCACCCGCGTGCTCAGTCTTTGTGCTCGCGCCGGGGGGCGCGTCATGACCGTTCATAGTCGTCGCGCGTCTACCCAAGTTCTTGATGCGCTGGCGATGGAGCCCGGTGCGGGCATAGCGATCCTTCACTGGTTTTCGGGAACGCAGAGGGAGCTTGCGCGTGCGGTCGATCTGAATTGCTGGTTCAGCGTTGGCCCGGCCATGTTGGCCGGCGAAAAGGGGCGGACACTGGCGGCTAAGATGCCACGAGACCGAGTCCTTACCGAGACGGATGGTCCTTTCGCACAGGTTGACGGGCGAGCGGCATGGCCGTGGGATGTAGATCAGGCGGTAGAAGCGCTGTCAAAGATCTGGTCTGAGCCTATCGACTTGGTGCAGCGCCAGCTCGATAGCAACTTACGCCGACTAACCAAGCAGAGGGTTGCTAACGGCTGACCACCAAGGTTGGAGGGCCAGAGATCATGCGGCCGCCTTCAGGTGCTTTTTCGCCAGCATGGCGCGGACGAACTTATCCCATTTAGCCATTCCGGCGCGCTTTTCGACCATATAGTGCCAGCGGTCATAGTGCTTCGAGCTGACGTCCTGCAAGGCGTGGTTTTGCAGCCGGTCGCGGATTTCCTTCGACACGCCCGCCTTGCCGGCCAGCGTTTTGAAGGTCCGGCGCAAGTCGCGATTCGTGACGTAGGGAATCACGCCGCGGTCCCGCTGCCGCCACATGAACGCATAGAGCGTGCCATGGCTGACGGGCTTCGACGGGTCTTTGGCAGACGGGAAGAACCAGCCGTATTCATTGACGTTGATGGAAGAAAGCAACTCTGCGGCGAGAGACGGCACCGGGACGGCATGGGGCTGATTGTTCTTGGTCTTGGACCAGTCGATGATCTTCTCCTTGGCGTCCCATTGGTCGATATGGAGGCTGGCGATCTCCTCGACCCGCTGGCCGGTCAGCATGATGAGCCGGACGGCGCGGGTGTAGGGCGGATGGACTGGCGTGTCGGGGCATTCGAGCCAGCGATAGAGTTGGACGAACTCGTCTTCATCGAGCCAGCGCGTGCCCTGTACCTTGGGTTCGGTCGGAATGCCCGTCGCCGGATTAAAGGGGATGCGGAACCGGCGGGCGGACTGCTGACGATAGTCGTTATCGGACTTCATGCCCCAGCTAAAGGCGGCATGGATATAGGAGCGCACATGGTCGGCCATCGACTTGGCGCCGCGCTCGTAGATTGGGCGGATCAGCTCAATGATTTCCTCGGCCTCGATCTCGCGGGCGTCCCGGTTGCGACCGAGCGTGTCGGCGATCTTGTTGAGGCCCTTTTCCGTCTCCTTCCAGGAGGATTTGCCCGCTTCCTTGAGTGCGGCGACATAGCCCGCGAACAGATCTTCGACCGAGCCGGGGCGGGTGTCGGTGGCGATCTTGATGCTGCGCCCCTTCTGGATGACGTTGGAAAAGTCGCGCTTGTAGATTTCGCGGGCCTGGGCGAGCGACATCGAGGGGTAGGCGCCGATCTTCTTCTTGGTCCGTTTGCCGTCGCGCCATTGCTGCGCCATCCAGTCGGCAGTGACACGCTTCGGCATGGGCTTGAGAACGAGGACGAGACGGCCGGTGCCGCGTCCTTCGCCATCGGCGAGGTTCTCCTGTTTCTTCGACTGCTCGACCCGCTTCAGCGCGTGTCGGATCGCGGTATCGGTCAGGGCTGGCATGGCATTTGCTCCTTGTCCGTAACTGGGATCGGTCAAGGAGAAACGGGGGGCGCTTACAGGGAGCGGGAAGCCGTTTTCTACCCCTAAAACCGCACCCAGTTTGCCATGACCGCCCCCACTACGCAACGGCAAAAAAAGGAGAAAATGAAAGTGATTTCAACGTGCATGAGCGTGCATCAGAGTGCGCGAAAATGGGCAGTAGGATGATTGTGGACCAGGATCAGCGCCGCCGAGCCCAGATGCAGCGCGCGGGCGATTACCTGGCGGACATAGAGCGGCGCCTCGTCGATCGAGCCTTCGTTCATCAGCTCGTCGCGGATCAGCATGTTGCGGGTGTTGAGGTGGAGCACGCGCACCCGCTCGATCGCGTGCGGGGCCATGTCGGCGCGCAGATAGTCGAGCAATGCCTGCCAGTTGGCCAGCACCGGCTGTTCGCGGACCTTGGCCTGGAGCAGCCGCAGCGCGGCGGCGTGCACCGCCTTGAGCGCGGCGATCTGGGTGTCCTTCATCCCCTCAATCCGCAGCATCGCCTCGGCATCGGCGGCGAGCAGGCCGGGGAGGCCGCCAAATTCCTTGAGCAGCGTTTTGGCGAGCGGTTTGGTGTCCTTGCGCGGGATGGTCAGCGCCAGCAGATATTCGACCAGTTCGTGATCGAGCAGCGCCTCCGGCCCGCCCTCGAACAGGCGCTGGCGCAGCCGCGCGCGGTGACCGCTATTGTCTGGTGCGTCGAGGGGCATCCGCGCGACTATGCAGGTGCGGCGGCGACGCTGCAATCCGCTGTCGGCGTGCGGGCGGGAAACCGCCTTCTGTTGCACCGCAACGGAGACAAATGGCGGTTTTCTGCGGAAGCGAACGGTATAGCCGTGCATGAATCGGCAATGAAGCGCAGCATGTTGCAACGGTTGACTCGGCCGATTGGTCTTCCTAAAGCGCCATCACGTCGCGGCCATCGGCTTGCGATGCTGTATGTCGCCCGCCCGATGCGCGGCGGCTTTTTCATATCTGGATCGCCGTGCTCGCTTTGTCTGACGACCCTATCCGTTCCGACCTCGACCGTCGCATCGCCGATGCGAAGGCGGCGGTGCGCGAGGGCCAGGCGCCGGTGCGCAAGCCCGAAAAGGGCTACAAGCAGGGCTCGCGGGTGCTCGCCGAACTGATCGGCGCACCGCTGGGCGGCGGGGTGATCGGTTTCGCGCTGGATCGCTGGCTGGGAACGAGCCCCTGGGGGCTCTTGATCCTGCTGGTGCTCAGCGTGATCGTGGCGTTTCGCAACATCTACAAGATTTCGAAGGAGCGCGCAGAGTGAGCGCCGGCAAAATCGATCCGATGGAGCAGTTCAAGGTCGAGCCCGTGCTGGGCCGGCATCTCGACCTGTTCGGCTATGACATCTCCTTCACCAACTCGGCGCTGTTCATGTTCGTGGTCGCCGCGCTGCTGTTCATCTTCATGGTGGGCGGCCTGCAGCGCAAGCTGATCCCGGGCAAGTGGCAGCTGATGGTGGAAGGCGCGGTCGGGTTCATCGACTCGATGGTCGCCGTGAACATCGGCAAGGGCGGCAAGAAGTTCGCGCCGTACATCTTCTCGCTGTTCTTCTTCATCCTGTTCGCCAACCTGGTCGGCGTGCTGCCGCTGGCGATCCTGCCGGGGCTGCACACCTTCGCGGTGACCAGCCACATCACCGTCACCGCGGTGCTGGCCTTCTTCTCGTTCGGCATCGTCCTCGCGGTCGGCCTGATCAAGCACGGCTTCAAGTTCTTCTCGCTGTTCGTGCCGCACGGCGCGCCGGCCTGGCTGATGCCGGTGATCATCCCGGTCGAGCTGGTCTCGTTCCTGGTGCGCCCGTTCTCGCTCGGTCTGCGACTGTTCGTCGCGATGACCGCGGGGCACATCCTGCTCGAAGTGTTCGGCAGCTTCGTCGTCCAGGGCTTCGCCAGCGGCACGCCGCTCGGCGGTCTGGTCGGCGTGCTCAGCTTCGGCATGATCGTCGGCGTCAGCGCGCTCGAGCTGCTGGTCTGCGCGATCCAGGCCTATGTGTTCGCGCTGCTGACCTCGCTGTATCTCCACGACGCGGTGCACCTGCACTAAGTCGATCCGTTTCGTACTGAATTTTTAAGATTATCTAGGGAGCTAGAAATGACTGATCTGGGTGCAATGTACATCGGTGCCGGCCTGGCTGCGATCGGTATCGGCCTCGCCGCGCTCGGCGTGGGCAACGTGTTCGGTTCGTTCCTCGAAGGCGCGCTGCGCAATCCGGGTGCCGCTGACGGCCAGCAGGGCCGCCTGTTCATCGGTTTCGCCGCGTCGGAACTGCTGGGCCTGATCGCGTTCGTCGTCGCGATCCTGATCCTCTTCGTCGTCAAGTAAGCAGAACGGAGGCCTCGGCCGATGCCGCAGTTAGATCAGATATCGGAGATCTACGCCTCGCAGGTCTTCTGGCTCGCGATCGTATTTGCCCTGATCTACTTCGGGATCGGCAAGGCGATGGTCCCGAAGATCGAGCGGACGATGGAAGATCGCTCCGCCCGCATCAGCGGCGACCTCGCGGCAGCCGAGGCGGCGCGCGACGCCGCCAAGGCTGCGGACGAGGCCTATCAGGCGGGGCTGGACGCTGCCCGTGCCGAGGCGCTGCGGGTGACCGCCGGCGCCAAGGCGCAGGCGGCGACTGCCGCCGAAGCCAAGCTCAAGGCCGCGCATGCAGCCGATGAAGCGCGGCTTGCCGACGCGACCCGCTCGATCGCCGAGCGTGAGCAGGCGGCGATCGGCGAGATCGAAGTGGCGACCGTCGAGGCGGTCGAGGCGATCGTGGCCCGCGTGTCGGGCGTCGCGGTGGACCGTCTGAGCGTCGAACAGAAGGTGAAGGCGGCGCTTGCCCATGGCTGAACAAGCTCATTCCCTGAACGCGGAGGTCGGCACCGTGGAACTTCATCATGAGCCGTCCGTGTTCGGCATCACCGCCCCGGGCTTCGTGGCGCTGTCGATGCTCGCGGTGGTGGCGATCATCCTGCTCATGAAGGTGCCGAGCATGATCGGCACCATGCTCGACAAGCAGATTTCCAAGATCCGCACCCAGCTCGACGAGGCGTCGAAGCTGCGTGCGGAAGCCGAGGCGATGCTCGCCGAGGCCAAGACCCGCACCGCGTCCGCCGATGCGGATGCCAAGGCGGTGGTCGCCAATGCCCAGGCCGAGGCGGCAGCGATGCAGGCCAAGGCGGAGGCCGATGCGGCCGAGCTGATCGCCCGCCGCACCCGCATGGCCGAGGACAAGATCGCCGCTGCCGAGCGCAGCGCGATCCAGGCGATCCGCGCCCGCGCCGCCGATGCCGCCACGACCGCCGCTGCCGCGGTGATCGCGGAAAAGCACGGCGCCGAGGCCGACAAGGCGCTGGTCGACAAGACGATCGCCGGGCTGGGCCGGCTCAACTGAGCTGGCCTGCCGCGCCGCCCATGCTATGGGGCGGTGATGGCGGAACAAAAATCCTATCGCTGGCTGAGCGCCGGTGCCCTGGTGGCACTGGCGCTCGCTGCGTTTGTGGCGGTGGTGGCGGTGCGCCACGCGGCGAATGATCACACGCACGCAACCGATGTGAAGGCGCGTGCGGACGAAACGATGCGCCGGATCGAGGCGCAGGTGGACCAGCTGGAGAACGAGGCCGGGGCGAAGTAGTTATTGAGAAGTAGCGTTTCCTCCCCCGCCAGGGGGAGGTGGCGCCGAAGGCGACGGAGGGGGAGGAAGCACGCCGGCGGCGAGGTTCTGGCATCCTCCCCCTCCGACCCGCTTGCGCGGGCCACCTCCCCCTGGCGGGGGAGGATACGGCTCTCTCGATGTGGCGGATTCTCCGAGATTAAGTGGCATCCCCGCCGCCACACCCCTACATCGGCGGCAATGAACGACCCCAATTCCCCCGAGCGATTCAACGAGGAAAAGGCCACCTTCGCGGTGCGCGGCGCCGAGACGCCCGACCTCGAGGCCGGCGTCGCCGCGATCCGCAACGTGCTGCAGACGCTGCCGATCCGTCCCGGCGTGTACCGCATGCAGGATGCCCGCGGCGATGTGCTGTACGTCGGCAAGGCGCGCGCGCTGAAGAACCGGGTGACCAACTACACCCAGGTCGCCCGCCTCTCGAAGCGGCTCCAGCGCATGGTCGCGCAGACCCGCTCGATGACGATCGTCACCACCAACAACGAGGCCGAGGCGCTGCTGCTCGAGGCGCAGCTGATCAAGCGCTACCGGCCGCCCTACAACGTCCTGCTGCGCGACGATAAGTCGTTCCCGTTCATCCTGCTCCGCCAGGACCACGACTTCGCCCGCGTCCAGCTGCATCGCGGCGCGCGGCGCGCCAAGGGCGATTATTTCGGGCCGTTCGCCGGCGCCGGCCAGGTGCGCAAGACGCTCAACGCGCTGCAGAAGCTGTTCCTCCTGCGCAGCTGCACTGACAGCTTCTTCGCCAATCGTGACCGGCCGTGCCTGCTCTACCAGATCCGTCGCTGTTCGGCGCCTTGCGTCGGCCGGATCGACCAGGCGGGCTATGCCGAGCTGGTCAACGACGCGCGCGACTTCCTGCAGGGCCGATCGACCAAGGTGCAGGCAAAGCTGGGCGAGCAGATGCAGGTGGCTGCCGAGAGTCTCGATTTCGAGCTGGCCGCGATCCTGCGCGACCGGCTGAAGGCGCTCACCTTCATCCAGGGCAGCCAGGCGATCAACGCAGAAGGGGTGGGCGATGCCGACATCTTCGCCCAGGCGTGCAAGTCGGGCGTGATCGGTATCGAGGCCTTCTTCATCCGCGGCGGCCAGAATTGGGGCCATCGCAGCTTCTTCCCCAGCCACACCCAGGACGTGCCCGAGGACGAGGTGCTCGCCGCCTTCCTGATGCAGTTCTACGAGGAGGTACCGCCGGCGCGGAACGTGTTCGTCGATCGCGAACTCCCCGAGGCCGAGCTGCTTTCGGAAGCGATGAGCGAGCGCGCCGGGCACAAGGTGGCGCTGTCGGTCCCCCAGCGCGGCACCCGCCGTCGGCTGCTCGACCAGGCCAAGCGCAACGCCGAGGAGGCGCTCGACCGCCGCCTCGCCGAGAGCACGACCCAGGCGAAGCTGCTCCGCGAAATGGCCGATCTGTTCGACCTGCCCGAGCCGCCGAACCGCATCGAGGTCTACGACAACAGCCATATCCAGGGCACCAATGCGGTGGGCGCGATGATCGTCGCGGGGCCCGAGGGCTTCCGCAAGAGCCAGTATCGCAAGTTCAACATCAAGCGCCCCGAGACGATCGCCGGCGACGACTACGGGATGATGCGCGAGGTGCTCAGCCGCCGCTTCGCCCGCGCGCAGGACGAGGACCCCGATCGCAGCCAGGGCGACTGGCCGGACCTGGTGCTGCTCGACGGCGGCAAGGGCCAGCTCAACGCCGCCAAGGCGGTGCTGGAGGAAATGGGCATCGAGGATGTCTGCATGGTCGGCGTCGCCAAGGGGCCGCACCATGGCCGCGACGGCCGCGAGGTGTTCCACCTGATGGACGGCAGCGAGCGGATGCTGCCGGTCAACGCGCCCTTGCTCTTCTACCTCCAGCGGCTGCGCGACGAGGTCCACCGCTTCGTCATCGGCGCGCACCGCGACAAGCGCGCCAAGGCGATCGGCGCCAGCCCGCTCGACGAAGTGCCCGGCATCGGCCCGGCGCGGAAAAAGGCGCTGCTGATGCATTTCGGCACCGCGCGGGCGGTGCGCAACGCCAGCCTGGAAGATTTGCAGAAGGCGCCGGGCGTCTCCGCCGGTGTCGCGCAGCAGGTCTACGACTTTTACCATAGCCGCTAACGCATACGCTTCGTCGTACGCTCTCATGACTGCCATCCGAGATGCTGACCGAGTTTAGTCCTTCGCTGGCCGCGAGACCAGCGGTCGCATTGACCTTGGCGGGTGTGCCGCGGGCGCCTGATCGACGACGATTGATCACGCTC
>NZ_JAAILI010000026.1 GCF_012650175.1 Sphingomonas sp. S2M10 | reverse complement strand
TGAGAGCGTGATCAATCGTCGTCGATCAGGCGCCCGCGGCACACCCGCCAAGGTCAATGCGACCGCTGGTCTCGCGGCCAGCGAAGGACTAAACTCGGTCAGCATCTCGGATGGCAGTCATGAGAGCGTATATCTGGGTCCGTTCTGTGTACCGACCCCTAGATGGCACTTGCCCGTTGAGACGGCCCGTCCGATGTGCACGCTATAGCCCGATATTACCGCATCCCTTCACGCGGCGGCTTCAAATCGGAAGATCTATCGCCTTCTATCTCCACAAGAGTAAAGAAGTGGAGATACGGTATGAGCGTTGCGCCGCATGTCGCCCGCAGGACAATTCGCCGGCATCAGCTACGAGAGATCGTGCCGCTTGCCGACAGCACAATCTACGACATGGAGCAGCGAGGAGAATTCCCGCAGCGCTTCTATCTCACCTCGCGTTGCGTCGTCTGGGATCTGGCAGAAGTCGAAGCTTGGCTTGACGCTCGACGCCGTGCCTCTCGGGCCAATGCTATCGAACGCGCTCCAAGCCCCGACGTGAGATTGCGCCGCTCTCGGCCTGTCAAACACTAGGCTCGAGCTCAAGCAGCTCCATCGTGGCCGGGAGCAGGGTCGGCACATACTTCCGACCCGCGACCCAAGCGTCCACCAGGTTGGACCACTCCTGCATCATATGCCGGCGCTGGTGCTCATACTCCGCCTTGTTGTAGACGCCACGCGAGGACCGTCCGTCCTCATGCGCCAAGCACTTCTCGATCCAGTCGCTGTTGAAGCCGAGTTCGTTCAACAAAGTGGACCCGGTGCGTCGAAGATCGTGAACAGTGAAGGGCTCAAGTGGCAGCCCCTCCTTTTTCGCTCTAGCGACCACGGCGGTCGTGATCCGGTTGAACGTCGCCCGCGACATTGGCGCGTCAGCGTCATATCGCGACGGAAGGACATAGCGCGAATTGCCGGCGCAGGTTTTCAACGCGATGAAGATGTCGATGGCCTGCTGAGACAGGTAGACGTTGTGTGCCTTCGACCGCTTCATTCTTTCCTTGGGTATCGACCAGACGGCGTTCTCAAAATCGACCTCATCCCAGGTGGCATCCTGGAGCTCGCTCTTCCTGACCATCGTCAGGAGGAAAAGCTTCATTCCCAACCGTATGGTCGGCAGTGTCGGCACATGCTCAAGCTGACCGAGCATGACGCGGATCTCCGCGGGCGATAGGGACCGATCCTTCGGCACGAAGGTCGCGATGGACGCAGGCCCAACCTCATCCGCTGGGTTGGCGACCTTCTCGCCATGCAGGATGGCGAATGCAAAGATCAGCTTCACGATATCGCGCACATGGACGGCCGTGGCTGGAGCGCCGCGATCCTTCACTTTCCCACACATCATACGGAGATCGTCCGGCGTGATCTCCGTTAGGAGCCTGTTTCGGAATGTCGGCAGAATGTCGCGCTCGTAGATGGAGCGCCGCATAGCCCGCGTGCTGTCCGCCATGCGCGACTCCTGGAACCACTTTTCGCCGAACTCGCCGAATCGCTTCGCCTCCTTCAGTCGCCGCTTGTCATGCTGCTTCTCTTGAGCAGGCGACCGCCCCTCTGAAATGGCCCGCTTCGCATCGATCAGCTTCTCGCGAGCCCTGGCAAGTGAGAGGCCGTCAGGGCCATATCGGCCGAGCGTCAGCGTCTCGCGCCGTCCGTTGAGTCGATAGTCGTACCGAAACACGATCGCCCCGGACGGCTGGACCACGACATACATACCGTCACGGTCACTCACCTTGTACAATTTCTTCTGTGCTTTCAGCGCCTTAATCGCTGTGTCCGTGAGCATGGAGACCTCCAAATCTGTCCAAAAACAGCAGAGAGGCACCGATTATACCGTCAGCCCAAAACTGGGGTCACTGAAAGTGAATTTCATTCGCTCTTTCAATGCCTTAAGGCCAAAAACTATACCGTCAGCAGCTCTCTTGGCCATGACGGTATAGCGAAATCTCTAACCGAACAAGTTCCCCCATACCGTCCACTATACCGTCAAACCGGAGCACTGTCCCTCGATAGATGGCGATAGACGATGACAGTTTTATCTTTGTTATTCAGATACTTATGCCGTACCCTGGCGTACAATCGGATACTGCCGGAGGGGCAAAAATCATTCCCACTCGATCGTGCCGGGCGGCTTGCTCGTATAGTCGTAGGTCACCCGGTTCACGCCGCGGACCTCGTTGACGATACGGGTCGAGACACGCGGCAGGAAGCCGGCGGGGAATTCGAAGGCCTCGGCGGTCATGCCGTCGATCGAGGTCACCGCGCGCAGCGCCAGCACGCTGTCATAGGTGCGGCCGTCCCCCATCACGCCGACGCTGCGCACCGGGGTCAGCACCGCGAAGGCCTGCCAGATCGTGTCGTAGAGCCCGGCATTGCGGATCTCCTCGAGATAGATCGCATCGGCCTTGCGCAGGATGTCACAGCGCTCCTTGGTGACTTCGCCGGGAATGCGGATCGCGAGGCCCGGCCCCGGGAAGGGGTGGCGGCCGACGAACACGTCGGGCAGCCCCAGTTCGCGGCCGAGTGCGCGGACCTCGTCCTTGAACAGCTCACGCAGCGGCTCGACCAGCTGCATGTTCATCCGCGCGGGCAGGCCGCCGACATTGTGGTGGCTCTTGATCGTCACCGAGGGGCCGCCGGTGAAGCTGACGCTCTCGATCACGTCCGGATACAGCGTGCCCTGCGCCAGGAAATCAGCGCCGCCGATCTTCTTCGCCTCGGCCTCGAACACGTCGATGAAAGTCTTGCCGATGAACTTGCGCTTCGCCTCGGGGTCGGTGACGCCGGCGAGGCCGCCGAGGAACAGCTCCTCCGCATCCACATGGACGAGCGGGATGTGGTAATGCTCGCGGAACATGGTGACGACCTGGTCCGCTTCGCCGGCGCGCATCAGGCCGTGGTCGACGAACACGCAGGTCAGCTGGTCGCCGATCGCCTCGTGGATCAGCACCGCGGCAACGGCGGAGTCGACGCCGCCCGACAGGCCGCAGATCACCTTGCCGTCGCCCACCTGCGCACGAATCTCGGCGATCTTGGCGGCGCGGAACTCGGCCATGGTCCAGTCGCCCGACAGGCCGCAGACATGGCGCACGAAGTTCGCCAGCAGCTTGGCGCCGTCGGGGGTGTGGACGACTTCGGGGTGGAACTGCATCGCGTAATAGCGGCGCTCGTCGTTCGCGATCACCGCATAGGGCGCGCCGGGGCTCGCCGCGACCGGACGGAAGCCGGGGGCGAGTGCCGCAACCTTGTCGCCATGGCTCATCCACACCTGGTGGCTTTCGCCGGTCTGCCACAGGCCGTCGAACAGCGCGCAGCCATCGGCGATCTCGATGAAGGCGCGGCCGAACTCGCCGCTGTCGCCCTGCACCACCTGGCCGCCCAGCTGATGCATCATCACCTGCTCGCCATAGCAGATGCCCAGCACCGGCAGGCCGCTGTCGAAGATCTCCTGCGGCACGCGGGGGCTGCCCTCGTCGAGCACCGAGGCGGGCGAGCCGGAGAGGATGATGCCCTTGGGCTGCATCCGGGCAAAGGCCTCGGCGGCGGTGGTGAAAGGCGCGATCTCGGAATAGACCCCGGCTTCGCGAACGCGGCGGGCGATCAGCTGGGTCACCTGGCTGCCGAAATCGACGATCAGGATGGAGTCGGTGTGCTGGAGCGTCATGGCTGGCCGATAGGGAGCGATCGCCGGGCTGTCAAAGGGGTGCGGGCGATCAGGGGCGCAGCGGCTCGGCAGCGATGGGATGGCGCACGCAGGCGAGCGTGCCGACCAGCACGGTAAGCCCCGCCACGAGCAGCGGGATCGCCAGGCCGTAGCGGTTGACAAGGATAGCGCCGAGGAATGCGCCGAGCAGGATTGCCGCCACTGCCGCAAGCCGCCGTCCGATGTTCGGGTTGCGCCCGCCGGCCAGGTGCGAATCGGCAGCGATGCCGGTGAGTGTCAGCGTCAACACCGTGGTGGTGAGGTCCGGCACCTTGAGCTGGCGGATGGTGGCGTTGCGGAAGCCCATCGCGATCGCGGTGAGAGCGATGATCGCGAAGACGCAGGTTTCGGGCAGGATGCCCATCGCGCCGGCCCAGGCGGCCACCCCCGCCGCCACGCCGAGCAGAACCGCCTCGATTGCGGCGGCGAGCACCAGCCAGTGCCGCAGCGGCTGTCCGGCGAACCGCGTCCCGACCCTCCCTGCGACAAGGGCGCCGCCAAGGAAAGCGCCGAGCGCCACGAGGTACGGCGCGATGGTGAAGCCGGGCGTCCCCGCCAATGCGAAGCCGAGGAACACGATGTTCCCGGTCATGTTCGCGGTGAACACCTTGCCGAGCCCGAGCACACTCACCGCGTCGACGAGGCCCGTGGTGACGGAGAGCAGCAAGAGCAACGGCGGAAGCGGGGAAGCGGCGGTCTTGGGGTCGGCCATGGCGAGGGTCCTCAGAATCGAAAGTTGCTTTCCAGGCCGATCATCCGGATCGGGCGGGGCGCGCCGGTTTCGCGCAGGAAGCGGCCGGCCTGGAAGAAGGAAAGCGAGGCGGAAAGCTCGAGCTCGGCGGTCGCCTGCCAGGCGATCGCGCCTTCGATCTGCTTGCCGATGAAGCGGGCGCGGCTGGTGCTGGGCGCACGGAGCAGGTTGCCGGGGATGTCGTACACGCCGTCTGCGGTGGCGTAGCGCCAGTAGGCGCTGCCGGCGATGCTGGCGGAGACGCCGCCGCCCAGCGTGCCGGCGATGCGCGGGTTGAGGTTGATCAGGTTGTACGGCCCGACCGGCGACAGCTCGCCGAAATATTTGCCCTTGGGGAACAGCGCGTTGAACGTGCCGAGCCGGCGATCGCCGGCATGGCCGTCGCCGCTGATCACGTTGAAGCGCAGCACCGCGTCCGGCGCGAAGGGCAGGTTGGGCAGCTTGCGGCCAAGTTCGGTGCCCAGCGTCCAGGCGGCGATCGGTCCATCGGCGAAGCGGCCGAACTGGGCGACGCCCTCGATATTCCAGTGCCAGTTGTCGCGCGCGCCATAGACACGCGCGCCGAAGCTGTGGCGCAGCTCGCGCCCGGTACGGTCGCCGAACTGCGCGGTGCGGTTGCGATAGCCGAGGTAATAGAGATCGATGCTCGGCAGCACGGCATAAGCGCCCCAGAGCCTTTTTGTCGGCGAGGTGCGATCGTCAAAGGTGCCGAGCCGAGGTGCCACCGGCGCGACGGCAAGCAGGCTGATCCTGGCCCGGCCCACCGCCACGATCCCGCGCACGCCGTCAAAGGCGAGCGGCACATTGGGGCCGTAGCGGGTGCCGATCAGCCGCTCGGTGCCCAGCGACAGCATCTGCCGCCCGCCGCGCAGCGTGACCGCGCCGAGATCGAGCTCGGCAAAGCCCTGGAGCAGGTCGGTGCGGGTCTGGTCGACCGGGCCGGCGGCGGGGCGGACACCGGCAGCATAGGCGAGGATCGGCTGGGCAACGGCGCGGACGTGGCCGACATGGAGATCGGCATAGGGCAGCACGCGGGTCCAGAGATACGTGTCGTCGGGCGAGGCTGCGTTACCAAGCGTATTGTTGGCGAAGGATTCGCTGCGCAGCCGGACTTCGATGCCGGTGGAGAGCCACGCATCGCCGCCGAGGGGGATGTGTTTGAACGGGCCGGTCCAGTGGTGCGCGCGCTTCTTGGCGTCGGCGAGGTCGGACCAGTCCTCGTCATAGCGGGTGATGCTGAGCGTCGGCGCCTGCCAGGCTTCGGGGGCGGGGCTTGGGGTGGGTGCCGCCTGCCCCTCGCCGATAGCCGTCATCCCCGCGAAGGCGGGGATCCATTGGGGCCGCCGGATCGGCTTCTGCTTCGAACGCACTGGCGAATGGATCCCCGCCTTCGCGGGGATGACGGTGGGTGGTGTGGCGGGGTCAGTCTGTATCGCGAGCGCCACAACCGCCGCGGCGAGGCTAGCCACGCCGCTTCGCCTGCTCCGCCACCAGCGCCGCAAGGACGAAGCCGCCGATCAGGCCGAGATGCTCGAAGAAGGCGTTGGTCGCGCCGAACCGCTCAGGGCCGGGCGGCATCGTCCAGAAGGCATTGGCGGTGAAGGCGGCCAGCAGGGTGAACACCCCCAGCATCCCCGCCCCCAGCCAGATCCAGCGCCCGGTGAGGATCAGCAGAGGCCCGACCAGCTCCACGACGATGGTCAGCCCCGCCCAGAGCGCGGGCGGGTGCATGCCGAAATGCGCCTGCTCCGCCACCGCGCCCGTCCAGTCGGCGAGCTTGACCAGCCCGCCGAGCAGATAGGCGCCGACCAGCAGCAGCCGGGCGAGGAACCAGGTCGGCCGCCAGTCGATAATGGCGTCGACGAAGCGCGGGTCGGGCGTCGCCATGGTCACTTGCCCGCGGGGCTGTGGATCTCGGCGATATAGCCGCCGGGGAAGCGCACGATCACCGCGCGGCCGCCGGCCGCGGCATAAGGCTGCACCAGCGTCTCGACACCGGCGGCCTTGGCCTTGGCGAGCGTCGCGTCGAGATCGGGCACGGCATAGCCGGTCATGTCGCGGCCATAGGGCCAGGGCAGCAGGCCATCGGTGACGAACACCACCATCTTGCCATAGCCGCTGGTGATCGAGATGCGGCGGATCGTCTTGCCGGGCTCGCCCACCTCGGCGCCGGGCGCGGCGCGGTCATCCGCGGTCACCTTGGCCTTCGCATAGCCGACCCAACTCTTCACGAAGCGATCGGCGACATCCTCGGTCAGATAGATGCGGTTCTCGGGCACGGTTTCCAGCGGCGTGTAGCTGGGCTTGGTGGTGTGCCAGTAGAGTTGCATGTTCACCCCGCCCGGCCACTGGATCAGCGAATCGCGGCCGATCGGATCGGGGAAGGTCACCAGCCGGCGGACCGCGCCGTGCTGGACCGCAGCCTTCACCGCTGCGTCGATGTCGGTCACCAGATAGCCGGTGCGCTCGTCGCCGAAGGGGAACGGGATCGGCGTCTTGAACCCGAACACCGAAACGGTGCCGGCGGGCGTCAGCACCAGCTGCGACTTGGTGAGGCTGGTGGTGGGCGTCACCTGGAACACGCCCTGCTTGCTGGTCGTGCCGCCGAAGGTCGCCTGGAAGCTGGTGACGAAGCCGTCGAACTGGTCTTCCGGCACATAGACATGGGTGGTGTCGTATTGCGGCCCGACCGCATAATCGGCGGTCTGCTGGGCGAGCGCCGGGGTGGCGACGACCAAGGCGGAGGCGAGGAGGAAGAGGCGCATGGGCGAACTCCTGAAGGGCGAAGGAAAATAGATCCTCCCCTGCAAGGGGAGGTGGCAGGCCGCAGGCCTGACGGAGGGGTGTCGCCGCTGGCGGGGCTGTCCGCCGTCACCGGCCGGGACACCCCTCCACCACGCCGCTGCGCGGCGCGGTCCCCCTCCCCCTCCCCCTCCGGGGGAGGATTTGCGGGGCGAACCCATCACACCGCCCAGCAGCCGCAGCCGAGCGCGCCCCAGAAGCTCTGGACGTCGGCGGCGGGCACCTGCGCACCCAGCGCGGCGGCATGGTCATGGCCATGGACCGAACAGCTGCTGTGGCAGGCGCAGGCCGAAGCCAGCTGGGCGCGGGTCTCGGGCGACTGGTGGTAGCCGCCGAAGGTCGCGACCGGGGACCAATCGGGCATCGGTCGGGGCAGCGCGGGCGCGAGCGGGGCATAGTCGCCGTCGCCATGCACCACCTGCCCGCCGAGCAGCGTCAGCACCGAGCGGATATGGACGATCTGGTCCTCGGCGACCGAGAAATAGTCGGCCGAAAGCACCGCGAGATCGGCGAGCTGGCCGTCCTTGATCTGCCCTTTTTTGCCGACCTCGTTCGAGAACCAGGTGTTCTCGTGCGTCCACATCGCCAGCGCCTTTTCGCGGCTGACGCGGTTGGCGCCGGGATAGAGCTTGAGCCCGCCGACGGTGCGGCCGGTGACCAGCCAGCTGAGCGACACCCAGGGGTTATAGCTCGCCACCCGCGTCGCATCGGTGCCCGCGCCCACCGGCAGGCCGGCGGCGAGCATCTTGGCGATCGGCGGGGTGCGCTCGGCCGCCTTGGCGCCGTAGCGCTCGACGAAATATTCGCCCTGATAGGCCATGCGGTGCTGCACGGCGATGCCGCCGCCAAGGGCCGCGATGCGATCGATATTGCGGTCGCTGATCGTCTCGGCATGGTCGAAGAACCAGTTTATGCCGGTCAACGGAATGTCGCGGTGGACCTTCTCGTACACGTCGAGTGCGCGGCCGATCGTCTCGTCATAGGTCGCATGGAGCCGCCACGGCCAGCGATGCTCGGCGAGCAGGCGGATCACCGGCTCGAGATCGCCTTCCATGGTCGGCGGCATGTCCGGGCGGGCGACGCGGAAATCCTCGAAGTCGGCGGCCGAATAGACCAGCATCTCGCCCGCGCCATTGTGGCGATAGCTGTCGTCGCCCTGCCCCGGCGTCACCTGCTTCACCCAGCCGGCGAAATCGGCCAGCTCTTGCCTAGGCTTCTGGGTGAACAGGTTGTAGCTGATCCGCACGGTCAGCTGGCCGTCGGCATGCAGCTTCTCGATGATCGCATAATCATCGGGATAGTTCTGGAAGCCGCCGCCCGCATCGATCACGCCGGTGACGCCCAGGCCGTTCACTTCGCGCATTAAGTGCCGGGTGGAATTGCGCTGATACTCCTCCGGCAGCTTGGGGCCCTTGGCGAGCGTCGAATAGAGGATCGTCGCGTTGGGATGCGCGAGCAGCAGGCCGGTGGGGTTGCCCGCGGCATCGCGGACGATCTCGCCGCCCGGCGGGTTGGGCGTGTCCTTGGTATAGCCCACCACCCGAAGTGCGGCGGCGTTGAGCAGCGCGCGGTCATAGAGGTGGAGGATGAAGACGGGCGTATCGGGGGCGACGGCGTTGAGCTCATCGATCGTCGGCAGCCTTTTCTCGGCGAACTGGTGCTCGGTGAAGCCGCCGACCACGCGCACCCATTGCGGCGCGGGCGTGTTGTCGACCTGGCGCTTGAGCATCGCCATCGCGTCGGCGAGGCTCGGCACACCGTCCCAGCGCAGCTCCATGTTGTAGTTCAGGCCGCCGCGGATGATGTGCATGTGGCTGTCGATCAGCCCCGGGATCACCCGGCGGCGATGCGCGTCGATCACCTGCGCGCCCGGCGCGGCGGCGGCGCGGACCTCGGCTTCGCTGCCCACCGCGAGGAACGTGCCGTCGCGGATCGCGATCGCCTCGGCCACCGGATTCTCCCGGTCGAGCGTCGTCACCTGCGCGTTGACGAGGATCAGGTCGGTGGCGGGCATGCGGGCATTCCTTGCGAAGAGCGGGGCAGGCAGCAGCGCACCGGCGGCGGTGGCGCCGGCGGCTGCGAGGGTCTGGCGGCGGGTAAGGCTCATGCCTGGTCGTCGGGCTGCTTGGCCGGCACGCCGAGGATCTGCTCGGCGCAATCGGTGTGGAGGTACGCGACGACGTCGTGGCCGGCGAAGAGCCGCTTCGCCACCGGCACCACCTGCTCGCCGACGAGGATGCCGAGCAGGCCGATCAGTGCGATCGTGGGCGGCGCCGGGGATTTGACGCCGAGGAGGCTGTAGACGACGCCGACCAGCAGGCCGGCGGCAAGCGAGATCAGATAGGGCTTCATCTGCAGATCCTCCCCGGCGCCGGTCGATCAGCCGCGCACGAAGGCGAGAATGTCGGCGTTCAGCACGTCGGCATGGGTGGTGAGCAGGCCGTGGGGCAGGCCCGGATAGATCTTCATCGTGGCGTTCGGCAGCAGCTTACCCTGCAGTTCGGCGCCCTGCTTGTACGGCACGACCTGGTCGTCATCGCCGGCGAGCACCAGCGTCGGCACCGTCATCGCCTTCAGATCGGCGGTCTGGTCGGTTTCGGAGAACGCCTTGATGCCTTCAACATGGGCCTTCACGCTGCCCATCATGCCCTGACGCCACCAATTGTCGATCACGCCCGGATAGACCGTCGCACCCTCGCGGTTGAAGCCGTAGAACGGCCCTGCGGCGACATCGCGGAAGAACTGCGCGCGGTTCTCCGCGGTGCCCTTGCGGAAGCCGTCGAACACTTCGAGCGGCAGGCCGTTCGGATAGGCCTCGGTCTTCGCCATGATCGGCGGGACCGCGGCCACGAGCACCGCCTTGGCGACGCGGCCCTGCGGGATGCCGTGCTGGGCGACGTAGCGGGCGACTTCACCGCCGCCGGTCGAGTGGCCGATATGCACGGCATTGCGCAGGTCCAGATGCTCGACGACGGCAGCGGCGTCGGCGGCATAATGGTCCATGTCGTGGCCGTCGCTCACCTGCTCCGAACGGCCGTGGCCGCGGCGGTCATGCGCGACGACACGGAAGCCGTTCGCCAGGAAGAACATCAGCTGCGCGTCCCAATCGTCCGACGAGAGCGGCCAGCCATGGTGGAACATGATCGGCTGGGCATCCTTGGGGCCCCAGTCCTTGAAGAAGATCGAAACGCCGTCCTTGGTGGTCACGGTGGAAGTCATGGGAACATTCCTTGTCTTGGAGGCAGAAAATGGGGTGGGCCCGGCGGCGGTGGAGAGGGCGTTCGCCGCCGGGCCCGGGGGCAACTCAATGGCCTTCGGAGGCGCCGAACATCGTCTTGGCGTAGGTGACGCCGAGGCCGTACGCCCCGCCCCACTGCTTCGCGATGCCGGTGGTCGAGTCGTAGGTCTCGGCGCGCGCCCAGTCGCGCTGCAGCTCGAGCAGATACTGGAGCGACGTCATCGGCACGGCGCCCAGCTGGATCATCCGCTGCACCGCCCGCTCATGCGCTTCGGTCGAGATGTCGCCGCAGGCATCGGCGATGAAATAGGCCTCGAAGCCCTGGTCGATCGCCGAGGCGACGGGTCCGACGATGCAGACGCTGGTCCACAGCCCCGCGAAGACGATGCGCGGCTTGGCGATGCGGTTGATCTCCTCGATCACGGCCGCGTCTTCCCAGGTGTTCATCGAAGTCCGGTCGAGCAGCGTCTGGCCGGGGAACGCATCGGTCACTTCGCTGAACATCGGGCCGGAGAAGCTCTTCTCGGCGACCGTGGTGAGGATCGTCGGCACGCCGAAGGACTTGGCGGCGCGGGCGACCAGCCCGGCATTGTTGCGCAGGATCGTCGCGTCGATCGACTTGGTCGCGAATGCCATCTGGGATTGGAAGTCGATCATCACCAGAGCGTGATCACTCTTCGAAATCAGTGACTTGCCCGGCGTTGCGGTAGCGGTGAGAGTCATGAGGCGGCTCCAGGTTCTGCCGGGGTCCGGCGTTGATGCAGTCAGAATAGCCGGCGCAAATTTTCCGAAAACTCGGATAAATTTACGCGTACCGTTCCATTCTTTCGAACAGTTGGGCCAGCCGCTTGCCAGCGCACGTCGAGCACGCACGGCAAGAGACCGCCGCCGCAACCTCTAGAGCGGCGCGGTCGAACAGGTATTGGACAGGTTTGATGCGATCGGGCGGCGGCGTGCGCCCGATGCGATCAGAGCTCGATCAGCCCGCGCTTGGCGGCAATCGTCACGGCATGCGTGCGATCGCTGGCACCGAGCTTGGCGAACAGCGCCTTCATATGGCCCTTCACCGTCTCCTCGGAGAGTTCGAGCCGGGCGGCGATCTGCTTGTTGGAGTTGCCCCAGGCAGCGAGCGTCAGCACGGAGACTTCGCGCTCGGTCAGGTCCTCGTCGAGCACGTGCAGCGCGATGGCGGTCGCCACGCTCGCATCGAGATGCTTGCCGCCGTGGTGGACGGAGCGGATCGCCTCGAGCAGCTGATTGCGCAGGCTGGCCTTGAGCAGATAGCCCATCGCCCCCGCGCGCAGCGCCTTGATCGCGCGGCCGTCGCCCGAATAGGTGGTCAGCACGATGATGCGCGCGTGCGGAGAGGCGGCGCGGATCGCCGTGATTGCATCGAGGCCCGACATGTCCGCCATCTGCAGATCCATCAGCACCAGATCGGGCTGGATCCTGGCATAGGCCTCGATCGCCTCGCCGCCGCCGCTCGCCTCGCCGGCGATCTCCATGTCGTCCTGGGTGGAGACGACCGCGCGCACGCCTTCGCGCAGCAGCATGTGATCATCGACCAGCAGGATGCGGATCGGCGCCGTGCCGCGTGCCGGCACGCGCCCGCTGGAAGCCCTGGTCAACATCGCAAGCGTATAACTCCCTGACACCGCCACTCTAGCATGGCCGCTCCGGCGCCGCCACGCTCCGATGGCTCAGGGCCAGGCGGCGAGCGCGTCGCGCAGCGCCGCAGTGGTGTGCGCCGCGGCACCGTTCCGGATGTCGAAGGTCCACGCCATCCTCGCTGCGGCCTGCCCTTGCGCATCGACGGCGGCAAGGGCCCCGCGCATCATCGCGCCGGCGCTGGGCGCCACCAACGCGGGCGGCAGATCGAGTTCGGACCAGCCGAGCAAGCACCCCACCGACGTCGCGCCGATCCGCAGCGCCGTGCGCATCGCGACCTCGGCAAGGACCCCCGCCGCCTCCGGATTGCCGGCCAGCGACGCTCCCATGCCGATCAGCATCAAGGTGGACGCGCGGATCGGCGCGGGCGGCCGGGTGAGCAGCAGCGTCTCGCCGAAAGCGCCGGTGAAGATGCCGCCCGCGCGCAATCGGGAAAGCGTGCCGTGCAGGGCGTGATCCATGGCATCGGCGCCGCCGCGGTGCGCACCGGCGACATCCTTCTCCAGCATGCCCATGACGAGCAGGTCGTCCTCCGCGCGGACCACATCGATTTCGGCGACGGCGAAGGAAATGCCGCGCCAGCTGCCGATCGGCAGCGAAGCCCTATCGTTCATTCCCGCGCCCAGCTCCCTGCCCCCTACCCTGCGCCAATGGCACGCCATGCTGCCCCGCCGATGCGGGAGCGTCGTGAAGGGAGTCGACCTGGCTTGCAGCGTCTTGCTGCGATCAGCCCGCCCGCTGCCAAGTCCGCCGCCAGGCGTTGGGCGTCGTGCCGAGAAGACGGCGGAACAGCCGGGTAAGGTGCGCCTGGTCGCTCAGCCCGCAGGCATAGGCGATTTGCGACAGTGTATCGCGCGTCTCCCGCATCAGCAGCTGCGCGCGGCAGATGCGCTGGCGGACGATATAGGCGTGGGGTGTCTCGCCGGTGCTCGCCTTGAAGGCGCGACAGAAATGCCCGGTGCTCAGCTGGGCGACCTCGGCCAGCGTTGAGGTGAAGATCGGCGCCTGGAGATAGGCATCGACATGCTCGGCGACGCGGCGGAGCTGCCAGCCCGCCAGCCCGCCCTTCGCCGGTCCTTCGGCCAGGAGCGGCCCTTCGACCAGGAGGTCGGGTGGGACGGCATTGCCGGGCGTGACCAGCAGGCACGACAGCCGCTCCAGATAGCGTCGCGCGAGCGGCGGATCCTCGTCCAGCGATCGCATCGCCCCGGCGAGCAGTGCCGACAGGTCGGGCGGTCCGCTCGCCTGGGCACCCGCAGCTACATCGATCAACGCCTGGTGGTACATGGTTCCATCCTGTCTTGCCGCGAGGAGTGTCGCGCAGGCGCCGACGCGACGGAATCGAACCTCCGGACCGTGCGGCACGGCTTTGATGTGACGGGACTAAACCAAGGTTTGGGTAGCCGAGGGCGACCGAGCGGCTCCACCGTTCCGGCGGACGCGCAATGTTTCGGTAGGCGAATGCCGCCGGAATGCTATGGCGCGGCACATGCACCGGCTTGCCCTTACCCTCGGCCTCGCGCTGCTCGTCGCCCTGCTGTTCGTCGGTTCGCTGATGGCCGGCAAATTCTGGGTACCTCCCGATGCCTGGTTCAGCGCCGATCCGCGCTGGTGGATCATCGCCGAGCTGCGTCTGCCGCGCGCCATTCTGGGGCTCGCGATCGGTGCGGCCCTGGGACTGTCAGGCGCGGCGCTGCAGGGGTTTCTCCGCAATCCGCTCGCCGATCCCGCAGTGGTGGGCGTATCCTCCAGCGCGGCGCTGGGGGCCGTCGCGTCGATCGTCCTGCTGGGGAGCAGCGCACCGCTCGTCCTGTTCGGCTGCGCGATGGCGGCGGCCTGCGGATCGATGCTGCTGCTCGCCGGCCTCGCCTGGCGAGCGGAAAGCGCCGTCGCCTTCATCCTCGCGGGCACCGTGCTCGCCAGCCTGGGGGCGGCGCTCACCAGCTTCCTCATCTCGATCGCGCCCAACCCCTATGCCACCGCCGAAATCCTCGACTGGATCATGGGAGCACTCACCGACCGCAGCTATGCCGAGGTCCAGCTTGCCCTGCCCTTCATCGCGGTCGGCTGCGCGCTGCTGCTGTGCACCGGCCGCGCGCTCGACGCGCTGACGCTGGGCGAGGCCGCGGCGCGCTCGATGGGGCTGCGGCTGGAGCGGACGCAACTGCTCGTCGTGCTCGGCACCGGCCTTGCGGTCGGCGCCAGCGTGGCGGTGACCGGCATCGTCGGCTTTGTCGGGCTGATCGTGCCGCATCTGCTGCGCCCGCTTACCGGCGCGCGGCCCTCCGCCCTGCTGCTGCCCAGCGCGCTGGGCGGCGCCGCCCTGCTGCTGGCGGCGGACAGTCTGGTGCGGCTGTCCCCGGGCCCCAGCGAAGTGCGCCTGGGTGTCGCGATGGCGCTGCTCGGCACCCCCTTCTTCTTCGTCCTGCTCCTCAAGCTCCGGCGGTCGACATGGAACTGAGCGTATCCGATCTCGCGGTTAGTCTCGGGACGCGGCGCGTGCTGCACGGCGTCGATGCGATGCTCCGGCCCGGTCGCGTCACCGCCATCCTCGGCCCCAACGGATCGGGCAAGTCGACGCTGGTGCGCACCCTGGCCGGCCTGCTGGACCCCGATGCCGGGCAGGTGAAGCTGGGCGGCAAGCTGCTCGCCCGGCTGCAACCGCGGGAGCGCGCACGCCGCATCGGCTATCTGCCGCAGGAAGCCACCGTGCATTGGGACCTCCGCGTGGCGGAGCTGATCGCGTTGGGCCGGGCGCCCCACCGTGCGCCGTTTGCCGGGCTTTCCGGCACCGATCAAGCCGCGATCGACGCCGCAATCGAGGCCACCGCCGTCCGCCCGCTGGTCGAGCGCCGCGTCACCCAGCTTTCCGGCGGCGAGCGTGCGCGTGTGCTGCTGGGGCGCGTCCTGGCCGGGGCACCGGACTGGCTGCTCGCGGACGAACCGCTGGCGAGCCTCGACCCCGTCCACCAGCTCGATCTGCTCGATCGGCTCCGCACGCTTGCCGCCGGCGGGATGGGGGTGGTGATCGTGCTGCACGACCTGCTGCAGGCCGCCCGCGCCGCCGACGACGTGCTGCTGCTGCGGGAGGGGCGCGTCGTCGCGTTCGGCCCCGCCGAGGCCGCGCTCGCGCATCAGCCGCTGCGCGAGGCGTTCGGGGTGGAAGTGATGGTGATCGGCGACGATCAGGGGCGTCTGCTGCCGGTGCCGATCGGCCGCACGAAAAGCGTTTAGCCGCCGAGCGACTCGACCAGAGTCTGCACCTTTTTCTGCCGCCATTGCGGCAGCGGCGCGACCAGCCAATAGCCGAGCCGCGACGCCTTGGGCTCGCCGATCACGGCGACGCGCCCGCCCTCGATGTCGGCGCGCGCCAGCAGTTCGGGTACGGTCGCCCGGCCCAATCCCTGCGCCGCCGCGTCGATCGCGAGGCCGGCATCGGCGACCCGAACCAGCGAGCCGGCATCCTCAGCCATGCAGCCGGGCCAGGAGATGCGCACGTCGATGCCTCCGCCGGGCCGCTCGACGGTGACCATGCCGTCGCTTTCCAGCGCCTCACCCTCATGTTCGCCCGGCCCCTCGCCCCAGCGGATCGCCAGATCGAGATTGGCCTCGGTAAAGTCGAGCGCGTCGTCGGCCGGTACCAGCACGAAGCGGAGATCGGGATCGGCACGGGCGATGTCCGACAGGCGCGGCATCAGCCATTTGGCGGTGAGATCACGCGGCGCCGCGATGGTCAGCGACTTGGAGGACTGCCCCGCCTGCATCGCCCGCACCGCTTCCTCGAACTGGAGGAAGCCGCTTCGCAGCGCCGCGAGGCCGCTTTCCGCCTCGGGGGTCAGTTCCAAGCCCTTGGTGGTGCGGCGGAACAGCACCACGCCCAGCGTATCCTCCAGCGCGCGGATCTGCTGGCCCACGGCCGCCGGCGTCACCGCCAGCTCGTCCGCCGCGCGGGTGAAGGAAAGATGGCGCGCGGCGGCGTCGAGCACCCGCATGCCGTTCAAGGGGAGGTGGGTACGCTTCATGGGTCAGAGCCTCCCCTGCAAGGGAAGGTGGCAGCCCGCAGGGCTGACGCAGGGGTGTCCCCGGCCGCAGCGTCGGGCCGCACTTCCGGCGGGGAGCCCCCTCCGGCGCTGCGCGACACCCGTCCTTGCAGGGGAGAATTGCCGGAACGCTCCTCTCACTGCTCGCCCGCCACCGCCGGCGCGATCAGGGCGAATCGCGGGATCGTCACGTCGAACGCCGAGCCGTCCTCGGCGATCACGTGATAGCTTCCCTGCATCGCCCCGGTCGGCGTCGATAGCGGGCAGCCCGAGACATAGTCGAAGCTGGCCCCCGGGGCGATCATCGGCTGTTCGCCGACCACGCCTTCGCCTTCCACCGTATGGCGCAGCCCGCGCCCGTCGGTGATGATCCAATGGCGGGTAAGTAGTTGCACCGCCATGGCGCCTTCGTTCTCGATCCGGATATGATAGGCCCAGAACCAGCGGCCGCGACGTGGTTCCGACTGTTCGGGCAGATAGGACACCGAGACGCGGACGACCACGCCGCGCGTCGTCGCCTCGTCGGTGAAGAGCGCCTTCACAGGCCTGCGCCGCGCAGCGCCTGATCGAGATCGGCGATCAGGTCGTCCGCGTCCTCCAGACCGACATTGATGCGGATCATCCCTTCGGTAACGCCCATCTCCAGCCGCTTCTCCTCGGCCAGGCTGGAATGGGTGGTCGAGGAAGGATGGGTCATCAGCGAGCGCGAATCGCCGATGTTGTTCGAGATGTCGATCAGTTCCAGCCCGTCGAGCAGCGCGTGCGCCTGCGCGCGGCCGCCATCCACCTCGAAGCTGAAGATCGGCCCCGCGGCGGCCATCTGGCGCATGAAGAGGGCATGCTGCGGATGGCTGGGCAGCGCGGGGAAGTTCACCCGCGGCACCCGTCCTTCCAGGAAGGTGCCGACCTTCACGGCATTCTCGCTCTGGCGGCGGATGCGCAGGTCGAGCGTTTCGATGCCTTTCAGCACCACCCAGGCGTTGAACGCACTGAGCGTCGGCCCGGTGTTGCGAATGAAGGGCAGCAGCGTGTTGGTGATGAAGTCCTCGGATCCGCACACGGCGCCCGCCAGCACCCGGCCCTGCCCGTCCATCATCTTGGTGGCGGAATAGGCGACCACGTCCGCACCGAACGCCATCGGGCGCTGCAGGGCCGGCGTGGCGAAGGCGTTGTCGACCACCGTGGTGATGCCGTGCTTCCGGGCGATCGCGCACACTGCTTCCAGGTCCACCACGTCCATCGTCGGGTTGGCGGGCGTCTCGAAGAAGAAGATCTTGGTGTTCGGGCGGATCGCGTCCTCGAACTGCTGCGGGTCGCGCGCGTCGATCGTGGTGGTGGTAACGCCGAAGCGCGGCAACAGGCTGTCCGTCAGCCATCGGCACGAACCGAAGGCCGCGCGGCCCTGGACGATATGGTCGCCCTGGCTCACCTGGCAGAGGAGCGCGGCGGTCATCGCCGCCATGCCGGTCGCCATGGTGCGGCACGCCTCGGCGCCTTCGAGCAGGGCGATGCGCTGCTCGAGCATCTCCACCGTCGGGTTCTGGAGGCGCGAATAGGTCATGCCCGCCTGTTCGCCGGCAAAGCGCGCGGCGGCATCCCCCGCGCAATCATAGGCATAGCCCGAGGTGAGGAACAGCGCCTCGCTGGTCTCGCCGAACTCCGAGCGCGCGGTGCCGCCGCGCACCGCCTGAGTCGCGGGCTTCCAGTTGCGGGTGACGCTGGGATCCTGTCCGGTACGACGCTTCATGGCGCTGCTTTGCGGCGCTTGGGGGCGCGGCGTCAACCTCTTGGCGCAAGGTCCGTGTCTCCGGGGTGCACAGCCGCTAGGGCGTACGGGGGCGGGCATGGTTGAAATCCTCCTGAGGATGGCTATGTCCCGCATGCGGCGACCACGTTCCCGCCCCGCCACCGGCCAGCGCGCCGGGCGGGCATCAAGTCCGGGACGGCCCGGCTCTTCTTCAGGAGAGCCCCATGGCTTGGATTTTATTGGGTATCGCCGGCATTCTGGAGGTCGTCTGGGCCTTCTCCATGAAGCAATCCGAAGGCTTCACGCGCCCGATCCCGACGGCGATCACCGTCGTCACCGTGATCGCCAGCTTCGCCTTGCTCGCATGGTCGATGCGGACGCTGCCGCTGGGCACCGCCTATGGCATCTGGACGGGGATCGGCGCGGTGGGTGCCTTTCTGGTCGGCATCGTCGTGCTGGGTGAACCCGCAACCCTGGTCCGCATCGGCGCGGTGACGCTGATCGTCGCCGGTCTCGTCCTCCTGAAGCTGACCAGCCACAGCTGAGCCGCGGAAGCGCTGCCGTCGACAGGCGTGCGCCAGCGCCGTCGACAGGCGGCGGCAATGGCTTCGGATCTGCCCTATTCCGCTCCCCTGCGGCCTCGGCTACGCCAGTGCCATGCGCCTTCGCCCTTCCGCCCTTGCCGCCCGCCCCTGGCTCGTCGCACTGCTGATCGGCATCGCCGCGCAGCTGCTGTTCACGCTGCACCTCGACCAGCCGGGCGGGATCATGTTCGACGAGGTGCATTATGTGCCTGCGGCCAAAGCGCTGATCGAGCTGTCCGGCCCGCGCAACACCGAACACCCGCTGCTCGGCAAGGAGCTGATCGGCGCGGGCATGGATCTACTGGGTGACAATCCGTTCGGCTGGCGATTGATGCCGACCATCGCGGGCACCGCGACCGTGCTGGCCGTGTTCGCCTTTCTGTGGATCCTGATGCGCGGGCGGATGCGGGTGGCGGTGACCGGGGCGGCGCTGGCAATGCTGGACCAGAGCCTGTTCGTTCAGGCGCGGACGGCGATGCTCGACGTGTTCCTCGGCGCCTTCCTGCTCTGGGGCCTGGTGTTCCTGCTCTGGGCGATGCGCGGCGCGCGAAGCCAGGTGCGATGGCGCTGGTGCGTGGGTGCGGCGCTGCTCGGCCTGGCGACCGCGGTGAAATGGGCCGCCGCGCCCTATATCGCCGCGATCGGGCTGGCGCTGATCCTGGTGCGGCTGATCGACGCACGACGCGCCCGCCGCCCGCTGGCAACGGCGTTCCTGTCGGGCGATCAGCCGCACTGGCCGGGAATGTCGACATTTGCCGGGCTCGCGCTGCTGGGCGCGATCAGCATCCCCGTCTATTTCGCCACCTTTGCGCCGACCTTCTTCTATCTCACCGGCGCGACGGACGGACTGCGCGGCCTGCTGCATCTCCAGCGCGAAATGTATGCGGCGCAGACCCAGGTACTGCCCCATCACAACTATCAATCCGAATGGTGGAGCTGGCCGATCATGCTGCGGCCGATCTGGTTCTTCTACGAATGGGACCATGGCGCGCAGCGCGGCGTGCTGCTGATCGGCAATCCGGTGATCATGTGGGGCGGGCTGGTCGCGGTGCTGGCCAGCTATGTGCTGTGGTTCCGGACGAAGGCGTGGCGCCCGCTGGTGCTGGCGCTGCTGTGGACCTTCTCGGTCGGGATCTATGCGATCATCCCCAAGTCGCTCGGCTTCTACTATTACTACCACCTCTCGGCGCTGTTCCTGTGCATGTTGCTGCCGGTGACCTTCCACCAGTTCGACCGGCTGCGCGCGAAAGGATGGGAGGAATGGTATGTCGGGCTGGCGCTGGTCTGCTTCGGCTATTTTTACCCGATCCTCTCCGCCGGACCGCTGAACGACGCGCAGAGCTACACCCACTGGATGTGGTTCCCGAGCTGGCGCTAAATTTCGTTGCGGCACCGGCGACCATCTTGAACCGCCCACGCGCGTCGCTAGCTTCGTATCGGTTTCAAACCGCAACGGAGTCCCCATGACCGCGTCGGCCGACACTCTCTTCCGTCCCTTCCGCATCAAATCGCTCGATCTGCCCAACCGGATCGTGATGGCGCCGATGACGCGGACCTTCGCGCCCCAGGGCATCCCCGGCGCGGCCAATGCCGCCTATTACCGCCGCCGCGCCGAAGGCGGGGTGGGCCTGATCCTGTCCGAAGGCACGGTGATCGACCGCCCCGCCTCGCGCAATCATCCGAACATCCCGTTCTTCCATGGCGATGCGGCGCTGGCCGGCTGGCAGCAGGTGATCGACGAGGTGCATGCCGCGGGCGGCAAGATGGCGCCGCAGATCTGGCACACCGGCTCCACGGTGGGGCCGGACCGCAGCTGGCAGCCCGAAGCGCCGGTGGAAAGCCCGTCCGGCGTGGTGGCGCCCGGCAAGCCGCGCGGCGTGGCGATGACCGAGCAGGACATCGCGGCGACGATCGCCGCCTTCGCCAAGGCCGCGGCGGATGCCAAGCGGCTGGGCTTCGACACCGTCGAGATCCACGGCGCGCACGGCTATCTGATCGACCAGTTCTTCTGGGCGGGCACCAACACCCGCGAGGACGGCTATGGCGGTGCGACGATCGCCGAGCGCTCCCGCTTCGCGGTCGAGGTGGTCAAGGCCGTGCGCGCGGCGGTGGGCCCGGACATGCCCGTGATCCTGCGCCTCAGCCAGTGGAAGCAGCAGGATTATGCCGCACGCCTGGCCACTACCCCGGACGAGATGGCATCCTGGCTGCAACCGCTGGTCGATGCCGGGGCGGACGTGCTGCACTGCTCGCAGCGCCGCTTCTGGGAGCCGGAATTTCCGGAGATCGACGGGGAGAACGGCCTCAACTTCGCCGGCTGGGCAAAGAAGCTCACCGGTGCCGCGACGATCAGCGTCGGCTCGGTCGGCCTGTCGGGCGAGTTCATCGCGGCGTTCGGCGGCGAGACCTCGCAGCACAGCGACCTCGACCGGCTGGTCGAGCGGATGGAGCGCGACGAGTTCGACCTGATCGCGGTCGGCCGCGCACTGATCAGCAATCCGGACTGGGTGCAGAAGGTGCAGGCCGGTGCGGGGCAGGAACTCAAGGGCTTCAGCCCGGCGGCGCTGGCGGAGCTGGTGTAGGGACGCCTGCTAAGCCCCTCCCCTTCAGGGGAGGGGTTGGGGTGGAGGGATTCCAGAACGCGGCTTGGTCTCGGTGAGACACTGCCCCACCCCAACCCCTCCCCTGAAGGGGAGGGGCTAGTTTCTGACTAGTACCGCCCCCACACGAACCGCGACGACAGCGCGAAATTCCACACCGCCGCCACCGCGATCCCCGCCAGCGCGGAGAGCCGCCAGTCGCCATGCTGGACATTGTGGAGGAACGCCGCGAGCCCGACATTGGCCGCCGCCCCCACCGCGCATACCAGGCAGAAGCTCACCCAGCCGCCGATCAGCGCCGCCCCCTTCAGGCGCCGCTCACGATAGGTCAGGGCGTTGTTGAGCAGATAGTTGAACGTCATCGCCACGATCGTCGCGACAATCGTGCCGGTCACGAACGGCAGCCCCGCTACCCGGAACAGCAGGAACAGCACGCTGAGGTGCACCGCCGCGCCCATCGCGCCGATCGCCGAGAACATCGCAAAGCGGACGGGCACGACCTTGCCGAACATCCGGTCGTACAGCGCGATCAGATATTCCATCGCGACGACGTAATCGAGCTTGCTCTCGCCCTCCGTGCGGACGCGGAAGGTATAGGGCAGCTCGCGGAAGCTCAGCGGCCGGGGGCTCGCGGTCATGATGTCGAGCAGGATCTTGAAGCCGATACCGGAGAGCACCGGCACCAGCCCGCGCGCGATCTCGCTGCGGATCATGAAGAAGCCGCTCATCGGATCGGTCAGGTCGGCCTTGAGCACCTGGCGCGAGAGCCTGGTCGCGAAGGCCGATTTGGCGACGCGCTCGCGGTCCCATTCGCCGGTCCCGCCGCCGTCGCAGAAACGTGAGCCGATCACCACGTCGAGCGCGGCATCGGCCTGCAGCGCGTCGAGCATCTTGGGCAGCAGCGTCTCGTCATGCTGCAGATCGCCGTCGATCACCGCGACGCATGGGGCCGCCGTCGCGCACATCCCCTCGATGCAGGCCGAGGACAGGCCGCGTCGCCCGATCCGCTGAATCACGCGCACGCGCGGATCGCGGCGGGCGATGTCGCGCGCGGCGTCGGACGTTCCGTCCGGGCTGTCGTCATCCACGAAGATCGCTTCCCAGGCGCGCCCGGCAAGGGCCGCGTCCAGCTTGGCGATCAAGAGGGGCACATTGGCGCGTTCGTTGAACGTGGGAATAACGATCGCGAGTTCGAGCAGGGTTTCGCTCACTGAAGCTCCAGCAGCACCGCGTCCCCCATCGCGGACGTTGAAAGATTGCCCCCGAGATCGGCCGTCCGCGCGCCCTTGGCGAGTGCTGCGGCGACCGCTTTTTCTATGCGCTGCGCCGACGCTTCGTCGGCCAGCGAGTGCCGCAGCAGCATGGCCGCGGAAAGGATGGCGGCGCAAGGGTTCGCCTTGCCCTGGCCGGCAATGTCCGGCGCGCTGCCGTGGATCGGCTCGTACATGCCGTTCGCGCCCGACCAGTCGGCGAGCGAGGCCGAGGGCAGCATGCCGATGGATCCGGCGCACATGCTGGCCTGATCCGAGAGGATGTCGCCGAACAGATTGCCGGTGACGATCACGTCGAAGCTGGCCGGCGCGCGCACCAACTGCATCGCGGCGTTGTCGACATACATATGGGTCAGCTCGACCTCGGGATATTCGGTGCCCATCGCGGTGACGACGTCGCGCCACAGCTGCGAGGTCTCGAGCACGTTCGCCTTGTCGACCGAACAGAGCTTCTTGCGGCGGCGCTTGGCCATCTCGAAGCCGACGCGGGCGATCCGCGCCACTTCCTGCTCGTTATAGCTCATCACGTCATAGCCCTGGCGCAGGCCCTCGGGCGTGGTGCGATGGCCCTTCTCGCCGAAATAGACATCGCCGATAAGCTCGCGGACGATGACGATGTCGAGGCCGTTCACCACCTCGGGCTTGAGCGGCGAGGCATCGCCCAGCGCCGGGAACAGCGTCGCCGGGCGGAGATTGGCGAACAGGCCGAGCGCCTGGCGGATGCCGAGCAGCGCCGCTTCCGGGCGCAGATGGCGCTCCAGCTTCTCGAAGCGGGGGTCGCCGATCGCGCCGAACAGCACCGCGTCGGCGCGCTTGGCGAGCGCCAGCGTAGCATCGGGCAGCGGATGGCCGGCGGCGAGATAGCCGGCGCCGCCGACCGGCGCTTCCTCGAAGCTGAGGCCAAGGTTCATCGCCTCGAGCACCCGGCGCGCCTCGCGGGTCACCTCGGGGCCGATCCCGTCGCCCGGCAGAACAGCAATCAACGGCATTCCGATCCCCACGCAAGCAGCAGCTGGTATCCGGCCGCTTAGCCGCCTCGGGGCGGTTTATGCAACCGCTCGCAACAAGCGGTCCACCAGCCGTTCCCGCGCCGCCATCAGTTCCGCACCCCGCCCGATCAGCAGGTCGCGCGCCAGGAAATGGCCGGTGAGGCGCAGGCCGGCGAGGATGTCCTCCCAGTCCGCCGCACCGCCTTCGGTGAGGAAGGGAGGCAAGGCAAGCAGGCGGTGCTCATACCCCAGCGCCCCCGCCCGGCTGACCGCGATGCCGCTTTTGGGGCTGACATAGGCGAGCTCCTCGCTGCCGCCGGTCGCCGCGCAGCGTTCCAGATCGAGCCCGAAGCCCAGCTCGGCGAGCAGCAGCAGCTCGTAGCGCACCAGCGCCACTGCCCAGCCGCGCGCCGCCGGCGCGGCCTCGATCGCGTCGAGCACGCCGCCCAGCGCGGCGTGAAGGCGGGGATAAGGCAGTCCTTCCGGCAAGGTGGCGGCGGTGAGCGCCGTCACCCAGGCGAGCGCGGCGGCGGGCAGCGGCTCGCCGAACATCGGCGCCCTGCTGTGGAGCAGCTCGACGGTGAGACCCGCCAGCTGCTCCTCCGTCCGCGCGCGCCATTCGCCGAGGATCAGGTTGGCCGGTTGCAGCACCGGCCGCAACGCGCGCGAGCGCCCGCCGCGCACATAGCCGGGCTGCACCCCCTCGCCTTCGGTGAGCGCCCGCACGATCGCGCCATGCTCGCCATGCGTGCGAACGCTGAGCAGGATGGCTTCGGCGCGAAGGTGCATCGCTGCGATGTAGGGGCTGGGCGGCGGAAAGGGAAATGCGGGGGGCGACGGGAACGCCGCCCCCGCAACGGGCTCAGCCCATCGACGCGATGTCGATGACGAAGCGGTACTTCACGTCGCTCTTCAGCATGCGCTCATAGGCCGTGTTGATTTCGTCGGCGCGGATCATCTCGATGTCCGAGACGATGCCGTGCTCGGCGCAGAAATCGAGCATTTCCTGGGTTTCGGCGATGCCGCCGATCAGCGAGCCGGCGATTGAGCGGCGCTTGAAGATCAGCGCCGCGACGTTGGGCGAGGGATGCGCATGCTCGGGCACGCCGACCAGCGTCAACGTGCCGTCGCGCTTCAGCAGGGTGGTGAAGGCGTCGAGATTGTGGCTTGCCGCGACCGTGTCGAGGATGAAGTCGAAGCTGTTGGCGTGCGCCGCCATCGCGTCGGCATCGCGCGACACGACGACTTCGTCCGCGCCCAGCGCCAGCGCATCGGCGCGCTTGCTCTCCGAGGTGGTGAAGGCGACGACATGCGCGCCCAGCGCATGCGCCAGCTTCACGCCCATATGGCCGAGCCCGCCGATGCCGACGATGCCGACCTTCTGCCCCGGACCAACCTTCCACTGGCGCAGCGGCGACCAGGTGGTGATGCCCGCGCAGAGCAGGGGCGCAACGGCGGCGAGCTGTTCCTCGCCATGGCCGACCTTCAGCACGAACTTGTCGCTGACGACGATCCGCTGCGAATAGCCGCCAAGCGTATGGCCAGGCGCGTCCGGCGTCGGGCCGTTATAGGTGCCGACGAAGCCGTTCTCGCAATATTGCTCCAGCCCCTCGTCGCACGAGGCGCAATGCTGGCAGCTGTCGACCATGCAGCCGACGCCGACCAGGTCGCCGACCGCGAACTTGGCGACATGCTCGCCCACCGCGCTGACGCGGCCGACGATCTCGTGCCCGGGCACGCACGGGTAGAGCGTGCCGTCCCATTCGGAGCGGACCTGGTGGAGGTCCGAGTGGCAGACGCCGCAATAGGCGATGTCGATCTGCACGTCGTGCGCGCCGGGTGCGCGACGCTCGATCTCCATCGCTTCGAGCGGCTTGTCGGCGGCGTAGGCGCCAAAGGCTTTGGTGGCCATGCGGATTTCCCCTGGGTGGTGGTTGCGGAGGCGAGGCCGGACGGCCCCTCATCACCAAAGATGGTGCGGCGCGGCAGCGACGATTAGACACTGGAAGCTGCATGCGGTGATGAATAGAATTCAGCAATGAATCGTCAGCAGCTTTCCGAACTCGCCGCCTTTCTGGCGGTCGCCCGCCAGCGCAGCTTCACGCGCGCCGCTGCGCAGAGCGGCGTCACGCCTTCCGCGCTCAGCCACGCGATGCGCGGGCTGGAGGAGCGGCTGGGGCTGCGGCTGCTCCACCGCACCACCCGCAGCGTGAACCTGACCGAAGCCGGCGAGCGGCTGTTCGCCACCCTCGCCCCCCGGCTGGACGAGATCGCGGCCGAAGTGGCGGCGCTGAGCGCGCTGCGCGAGAAACCCGCCGGGCTGGTGCGGATCAGCGCCGACGAGCTGTCGCTGAAGACCACGCTCTGGCCGAAACTGGCTCCCATCCTGCGCGAATTTCCGGACATCCGCGTGGAGGTCGATACCGATTATCGCCTGACCGATATCGTCGCCGAACGGTTCGACGCGGGCGTCCGCTTCGGCGACATCGTCGCAAAGGACATGGTGGCGGTGCCGATCGGCCCCGATGCCCGCATGCTGGCGGTCGCCGCCCCGGAATATCTCGATCGCTGCGGGCGCCCGGCCGCGATCGAGGACCTGACCGACCATGCCTGCATCAACCTGCGCCTGCCCACCTATGGCGGACTCTACGCCTGGGAGTTCGAAGAGGAGGGGCGCGAGCGCCGGGTCCGGGTGGAGGGGCCGCTCACCTTTTCCTCGGTTTTCCCGGTGCTGCAGGCGGCGCTGGAAGGCTTCGGCATCGCCTGCCTGCCCGACGCGGCGGTGCAGCCGCACCTCGACAGCGGCGCGCTGGAGGCGGTGCTGAGCGATTTCTCGCCGCCCTTTGCCGGCTACCATCTCTATTATCCGAGCCGCCGCCAGCCCACCCCCGCCTTCGCCCTGCTGGTCGAGCGGCTGCGCTGGCGCGGTTAAGCGACCTACGACTCCCGCGCGCTTCCGGTGGTGCCGCAGCTCTGCCATGATCGCGCTCGCCACAGGGAGAATGATGCCGTGAAGATACCCGCCCCCCTCCTCGCGCTTGCACCGGTCTGCCTGATCGCCGCCGTACCGGCGCTGGCGCAGACCGCGACCGACCCCACCGCCGTCGCCGCCGGTCCGGCGGTGCAGGCGCAGCTGCGCGCGATGCTGGCGGAGATGAAGCCGGAACAGGGCTTCGCCTGGAAGCCGCTGGTACGCGACGGCATCAACATCGCGGCGATCGAAATCTGGAAGAAGCCGGGCAAGCCCGCCGTCCATCCCGATCAGGCCGAATATGCGATCGTGCTGGAAGGTGCCGGAACGCTCATCTCCGGCGGCACGATGCCCGACCGGGAAGTGCGCAACGCCACGCTGGTGGAAGGCAGCCGGATCGACGGCGGCACCACCCGCGCGCTGGCGCCGGGGGACGTGATTCTGGTGCCCGCCGGGGTGCCGCACTGGTTCGGCATCAACGGGGAAAGGCTGGTGCTGCTCGGGATCAAGCTACCCAAGGGCAGCTGAGCCGATCGGCCTAGCGCCCGAGCAGCCCTTCCAGCATTCGCGCCATGTTGACGGCGGTATAGGGCTTCTGGAGCACCGGCACGCCGGCATGCTCGTCGCCCAGCTGGAGCTGCTCGCCATAGCCGGTCGCGAAGGCATAGGGCACGCCTTCCGCGCGGAGGCGATCGGCGATCGGAGACTGGTCTCCGCGCCGAGATTGACGTCGAGGATCGCGACATCGAACTGCTCCGCGCCGATTTCCTCGATCGCGCTGCCGATCGACGCTGCGGTGGCGACCCGCGCAGCGCCGAGACGCAGCAGAATGTCCTCGGCGTCCATCGCGATGATCAGACTGTCCTCGACGAGCAGCACGGGCCCGCGCAGCACCGGCCGCAATTCTCCGCTCACCGGGAGCGACACCGGCTCCTCGACATCGCGGGCATGCTTCTCCGCCGCCGCGCCGTCGAGCACCACATGCCGCGCGGGGATGCAGAACTCCGCCTCCAGCCCGGTCAGCGGATAGCGCACCGTCGCCTTGCCGCCGAGGTCATAGGGTACCGAACGCTGGATGATCGTGGTGCCGAACCCCTGGCGCGTCGGCGGCTGGACCACCGGCCCGCCGCGTTCGCGCCACTCGACCCGGCAATCGCCTTCGGGATCGAGGCACCACCGCACCGATACGGTGCCGCTGTCGGATAGCGCACCATATTTGGCGGAGTTCGTCATCAGTTCGTGGAACACCAGCGCCATCGTCGAGAAGGCGGAGGGGCGCAGCAGCACCATCGGACCGTCCTGCTCCAGCCGACCCGAGCGGTCGCCCAGATAGGCTGCGGCCTCGGTGCGCAGCAGCCGGCCGAGCGGCGCGGGTGCCCAATTGTCCTCGGTGATCTGGTCGTGCGCGCGGGCAAGCGCCTCGATCCGCCCTTCCAGCAGGCGGATATAGGCGGCCGCATCCATCCCCGGCGCCCGCGACTGGCGCACCAGCCCGCGGATCAGGCCAAGGATGTTGCGCACGCGGTGGTTGAGCTCGGCGATCAGCAATTCCTGCCGCTCGGACGCGCGCTGACGCTCTTCCTGGGCGTCGTCGGACAGGCGCAGCACCACTTCGATCAGCGAGGCGCGCAGCACCTCGGCGACGCGCAGTTCCACCTCGCTGAACGGCAGCGAGCGGCCGCGAACTTCCTGGCTCCACAATTCGAAGCTCTGCCGCGGCGTCAGGCGGGCGCCGTGCGGCCCGAGCTCGACCGGCTTGTGCGGATCGCCCGCCCAGTTGACGGTGCGCACCAGTTCCTGCCGGAACAGCAGCACATAATCGCGCGGGCTCCGGCTGATCGGAATTGCCAGCAGGCCGGCACCCACATCGGCATAGTCCGCTGCCTGCGGCAGCACCTCGGCCAGATGGTCGGTCGCGAAGACGCGCCCTGCCGCCATCGCGTTCAGGCGGCGGGTGATCGCGGCGAAGGACGAGGGCGGCGGCGTGATACCGCTGAACGCCACCTTGCCGCCGATCCAGATCGCGATGCCGTCGCACGGCACCACTTCGCGCAGCCGGCTGCCCAGCCATTCGGGATCGTCGAGCAGCCCGCCATCGCTCGCCACCGCCGCCAGCAGCCGGTCGCTGGTCGCGCGCGCGGCGGCTTCGTAGATGGAGAGTTCCTTGCGTTCGCGGCTCTCCAGCTTGAGCGCGAACATCTGGCCGAACAGCTCGGCCATCGATCGGCGCTCGAAGCCCGGGCAACGCGGGCCGCCATAATGATGGCAGGCGAACAGGCCCCACAGCTTGCCCTCGACGATGATCGAGATCGACAGCGAGGCCTTCACCCCCATGTTCTTCAGATATTCGATATGGATCGGCGAGACCGACCGCAGCACCGACAGCGAAAGGTCGAGCGGCGCGCCGAATTCGTCGCGCGGCGGCACGATCGGCACCGTCGTGGCATGCACGTCCGCGATGATCCGGAACGGCGTTCGCAGATAGAGCTGGCGCGCCTGCTGGGGGATGTCGCTGGCCGGATAGCGGAGATCCATGAAGCTGCCGATGCCGCTGCGCGCGGCCTCCGCCACCACCACACCCGAACCGTCCCGCTCGAAGCGATAGACCATCACGCGATCGAAGCCGGTCAGCGCCCGCACCTGCCGCGCGCCTTCGCGGAAGAAGTCGGCGAGCGTTTCTTTCTCGTCCAGCCGCCCCATCATCGCGCGCAGCGTGCTGGCGGCATCGCCGGCGGAATCGGCGGTGCACGGCTCTCCCTCGACGACGATCGTGTCGCCGATCATGTGCAGCGCCAGATCATAGGCGCCGCCCCGCGTGCGCAGCGCCTTGATCCCGAAGATCCGCTCCAGCGCATCGTCGCCGCGCAGCAGCGTCAGCCGGTTGCGCAGCGCATGGATCGCCTCGTCCTCCAGATAGTCGCTGGCATGCGTGCCCAGCATGTCCTCGGCGGCGACGTCGAAATGCGCATCGACATTGGCGGAGGCCCGCTTGATCAGCCAGTCGCTGGAAAACGCGATGAGGAAGCCGAACGGCTGGATCGCACCGAGCTGGTGGATCGGCTCGCGATCACAGTTGGTCAGATCGACCTGAAAAACGCCATCGTCCACTTAACCAACCTTCGCCAGCCACTTCGTGCCGGCGGCCTCGAACCGCCCGAAGGTCTGGTTGGCGGCGCTTACGGCAAGTTCCAAGGATTCCGCCCCATATAGAAGCGCATCCAGTTTTTCCAACAATTCCGGCCACATATGTGGCGGCTGATGGCTGCCCAGATAGGCGCGCGGCCAGCTGTCCGGCACGCTGCGCGCAAGGAAACGGCCGCCCAGCCGCGAGCCTTCCAGCACATACAGCATGCCCGCCATCGCGGCATCGGACGTAACGGAATCCTGGATTTCGGGGGCGACAACGTGGATGCCGAGGGCGTCCAGATCGACTTTGATCACGCCCGTGCGGCGACGCTGCGGCCAGTCTTCGGTGATCGCTTCGCCGCCGCCCTGGTCGAGCAGCGCCTCGACCGGCAACAACGCCTCGGCATGGGCAGCGAGCAACCCCGCATAATCGTCGCGGCGGGCGAGATCGAAGCGGCTGAACAGCGCGTCGACCCGCGCATGCGCGGCGCCCGTGGACTCCCGCAATCGGCGATGAGCGGCATTCATGCGGACAGATTTTTCATGAGGCGGCGATCCACGGCAAGCACAAATCGCTCGCCGCAGATCCGTTCCATTATGGCCGGAATGGCCTTAAATCATGCCGTGCCAAAAACACGCGCGAAGATCGTGTCGACATGACGGTAATGATAACCGAGGTCGAACTTCTCCTCGATCACGTCCGGGCTCAGCGCCGCGGTTACTTCCGGATCGGCCTTGAGCAGTTCCATCAGCGACAGTTCGCCGTCGGACTCCCACACTTTCATCGCGTTGCGCTGGACGAGGCGATAGGCGTCCTCGCGGCTCACCCCGGCCTGGGTCAGCGCCAGCAGCACCCGCTGCGAGTGGACCAGCCCGCCCATGCGATCGAGATTCTTCTGCATCCGCGCCGGATAGACGAGCAGCTTGTCGACCACGCCGGTGAGGCGGGCGAGCGCGAAGTCCAGCGTGATCGTCGCGTCCGGGCCGATATAGCGCTCGACCGAGGAGTGGCTGATGTCCCGCTCGTGCCACAGCGCGACATTCTCCAGCGCCGGGGTGACATAGCCGCGCACCATGCGGGCGAGGCCGGTCAGGTTCTCGGTCAGCACCGGGTTGCGCTTGTGCGGCATGGCGGACGAGCCCTTCTGGCCCGGCGAGAAATATTCCTCGGCCTCCAGCACCTCGGTGCGCTGCAGGTGGCGGATTTCGACCGCGAGGCGCTCGATCGACGAGGCGATCACGCCCAGCGTGGCGAAGAACATCGCATGGCGGTCGCGCGGGATCACCTGGGTCGAAACCGGCTCGACCGACAGCCCCAGCTTGGCCGCGACATGTTCCTCCACCCGCGGATCGATATTGGCGAAGGTGCCGACCGCACCCGAGATCGCGCAGGTGGCGATGTCCGCGCGGGCGGCGAGCAGGCGCGCCTTGTTGCGCTGGAACTCGGCATGCGCCTCGGCCAGCTTGAGGCCGAAGGTGACCGGCTCGGCATGGATGCCGTGGCTGCGGCCGATCGTCGGCGTCATCTTGTGCTCGCGGGCGCGGCGCTCCAGCACGTCGAGCAGCGCGTCGATATCGGCCAGCAGCAGGTCGCTGGCGCGGGCGAGCTGCACCGCCAGGCAGGTGTCGAGCACGTCGGAGCTGGTCATGCCCTGGTGCATGAAGCGGGCTTCCTCGCCCACCTGCTCGGCCACCCAGGTGAGGAAGGCGATCACGTCATGCTTGGTCACCGCCTCGATCGCGTCGATCGCGGCGACGTCGATCGCCGGCTTGGTCGCCCACCAGTCCCACAGCGCCTTGGCGGCGCTCTGCGGCACCACGCCGAGGTCGGCGAGTGCTTGCGTCGCGTGCGCCTCGATCTCGAACCAGATGGCGAAGCGCGTCTCGGGCGACCAGATATCGGTCATCGCGGCGCGGGCATAACGGGGGACCATGGCGTTCCTTCGTGTGCGGAAAAGGGGGTGCCCGGCAGCCCCGGGCGGGTCGCCGCTGCGCCTAGCAAGAACCGGGCAGAGCGGCAACCGAACGCGCGGTCCGGCCGTTGTCCGGAGCATAGGAGAGGTCCGATGCTCATATCGCTGTTATCCGCCGCCGCGCTTCAGGCCACCGCGCCGGCGCAGGACCTGCCCGCCCAGCCGGTGCAGGCCGGCCAGTCGCCCACCGCCACCCAGGCCATGCCAGGCACCCAGCCGGTGCCCGCCGACCGCCCGCTATCGGCCCCCGCGCAACCTGCCGGCCCGCTTCCCGCGGCGGAGGCGGCGCAGCCCAGTCCCCGCCCGGATCCGGCGAAGCTGCCGGTGGAAGCCCAGTTCGCCCGTTACGACGCCAATGGCGACGGGATGTTCGACAAGGCGGAATATGGCAGCTGGCTGACCGCACTGCGCACCGCCAAGGAATCGGATTTCAAGGCGGACAGCCCCGAGGGACGCGGCTGGATCGACGGCAGCTTCGCCTCGGCCGACGCGAACCGGGACGCGAAGGTGAGCCGCGAGGAACTCGTTCGCTTCCTGACCCCGAAAGCGGGATGACTTCGCCGTTGCAGCGGGCAACGCCCCGGCTATGATGCGCGCATGGCGCAGTTGATCGATCGCTTCCAATCCTCCACCGCGGGCTGGCTGAAGGGCTCGTTCGCGGGCTGGGCGACGCTCGCTTCGTGCCTGATCGGCGTCGGCTTCGTGATCCTGGCGCTGCGCTGGATCGGCAACAAGGCAACGCTGTACGAAGTGACCGAGGACCGCATCGTCCTCTATCGCGGCATCGTCCGCAAATCGATCGACGAGATCGAGCTGTACCGCGTCAAGGACGTGCGGCTCGACTATTCGATCGTCAACCAGATTTCGGGCATCGGCACCCTCACCATCACCTCGTCGGACGAGACGACGCGCGGTGGCCCGCTGGTGATCCGCGACGTCGAATATGCGCGCGAGCGGCGGGAGAAGCTGCGCGAACTGGTCAGCAACGCCCGTCGCCTGCGCGGGGTGCGCGAAGTGGACATGGTGCAGGAAGACCTGCGCGGCTGATCCTGGCCGATCGCCAGACCCTATGCATCGTCACGCTGAGCTGCTAGGAAGCAGCTATCGACTCGTATCACGTCCCGGCCGCAAGCGTCCTTTCGGGCATTCGCACGGCCAGTTTTATCTGACGGTCGCACCATAAAAATCGTAACGATCTGATCGCAAAACACTGCTCTCAAGGGGGAGAGGCGTGTGGGTACGAACTATCCGAAGCCGGCCGTCCGGCGACTGAAGGTCTATGCCTTCGATCCGCAGGCGTCCGTCACGCTGTCGACGGCGATGGCCAACGACTATGTCATCGAACTGCCTTGGGAGCAGCGCTGGGAGGCGCCGCTCGAGAAGGGGCCGGTCAATGATTATGTCGAGGTGATCGACGTGGATCCGGCGGCAGGTCTGGTCTACGCGCCGGTCGACCTGAACGATCCCTGGCTGCGCGACGGCGGGCTCGATCCGTCCGAGGGGCGGCCGCAATTCCACCAGCAGATGGTGTTCGCGGTGGTGATGCGCACGATCCGCGCGTTCGAACGCGCGCTCGGCCGGGTGGTGCTCTGGGCGCGCGACGAGCAGATCTCGTGGCGCGACACCGCGCTCACCCCGGTGGAGCGCAACTTCACCCCCCGGCTGCGGATCTATCCGCACGCGCTTCGGGAGGCGAACGCCTATTACAGCCCGGCCAAGCGCGCGCTGCTGTTCGGCTATTTCAAGCCGGACCAAGACGCCGCGGACGTCCAGGCGAGCTGGGTGTTCACCTGCCTGTCGCAGGATATCGTCGCGCACGAGACCACGCACGCGATCCTCCACGGCATGCGCCAGCGCTCGATCGAACCGAGCGGCATCGACGCTGCCGCCTTTCACGAAGGCTTTGCCGACATCGTCGCGCTGCTCCAGCATTTCTCGATGACGCCGGTGGTGCGGCAGCTGCTTGCCGCCAGTAACGGGTCGCTGCGCGAAGCCGGGCTGTTGACCGGCCTCGCCGAGCAGTTCGGCCGGGCGATCGGCCGCAGCAAATCGCTGCGCTACGCGCTGGAAGCATTGGGCGACCGCGCCGCGGCACCGGCGGACGGATCGGCGGCCAGCATCACCGCCGCCATCCGCACGCTGGGCGCGACGACCGAGCCGCATGCGCGCGGCGGTTTCCTGGTCGCCGCCGTGTTCGATGCGTTCGTCACCATCTACGAACGCCGGACCGAAGACTTGCTGCGGCTCGCCCGGCCGGGGCTGGTGCCCGGCAATGGCCTCAGCCCCGATCTCGTCGGCCGGCTGGCGAGCGAGGCGGCCACGGCGGCGGATCAGGTGATGCGCATGTGTGTCCGCGCGCTCGACTATCTGCCGCCGGCTGGGGTGAAGTTCGGCGAATATCTGCGCGCGATCATCACCGCCGACACCGATCTCGTCCGCGACGACCCGCTGCGGTACCGCGTCGCCTTTGTCGAGGCGTTCAAGCGCTGGGGCATCACCGTGCCCGGCTGCATCTCGATGGCGCCGGACAGCCTGTTGTGGGACGCGCCGCGGCTGGAGGACTATCCGGACATCCTTCGGCATGCCGAGACCGATGCGAAAGCGCCGTTGGCGGACCCGGCCGACGCACTGAGCATGTTGTTCACCGACATGCTCAGCCGGCTCAAATTCGGGGTGACCTTCGAGGCCGCCGACAAGGGCGATGCCGCCTATTCGATGGGCGACAACGGCCATCGCAATCTGCGCGACCTGGCGATGCAGGTGGTCGTCCACAATCAGCGCGCTATTCACGACTGGCTGGAGGGTCGCGTTACGGACTCGGCCGATTGGGAGCGGCTGCTCGGGCTCCGCCTGATGCCCCTGGCCGACCGGCAGGACGATGGCTGCCGTCCGCTGCTGTCGATCGAGGGCAGCCTCGGCGATCGCCGACGCAAGCCGCAGCCCAGGTTCGAGGTTCATTCGGCCCGCATCTCGCGGCGCACCGGGCCGGACGGATTCGAAATGCACCTGCTGATCGCCGAGGTCGTCCAGCGCCGTCGCGGCTATTTCGACAAGGAAGAGCAGGCCGCCGCCGATCGCGGCGACAAAAAGGTGATCGGCGACATCCGCTGGACGACGCCCGACTTCTGGTTCCGCGGCGGCGCGACGCTGCACGTCGATCTGCGCGACGGGCGGCTGCTGCGCATCCTGCGCAAGCGGATCGACGATGACGACCGGCTCGAGCGCGAACGCGCCTTCCGCAGCGGCGAGACGACCGGGGAACCCGCCGCCGCGCCCCACCCCAACGAACCCTTCGCCTTCATCCACCGGGGGATCTGATGGCCAGTGCAGCACCGGCGGCCACGGCGCCGCTCCAGGTCTTTGTCCGCATGTACCGCGCGCTCAAGCCCGGCGCGGCCTATCAGGGGATGCTGGGCGACTGTTTCCTGATCCGGCTGGTACAGGGCGACCAGGCCTCGCACATCCTGATCGACTGCGGCCTGCTGCTCGGCAGCGCCGAGGCCGATGCGCGGATGCAGGCGATCGCCGCCGACATCGTCGCGACCACCGGCGGCGTGCTCGACCTGCTGGTCGTCACGCACGAGCATTGGGACCATATCTCCGGCTTCTCCCAGGCGCAGGACGTGTTCCTCGGCGCCCCCGATCCGGCGACCGGCACGGAGACGCTGCAGGTCGCCCATCTCTGGATGGGCTGGACCGAAAAGGATGGCGATCCGCAGGTCGAGCGGCTGCGCACCCGCTTCGACAAGGCGGGCTTCGCGCTCAACGCGCTGGCGGCGCGGCTGGAAAGCCAAGGCGCCGCGGCCGCGTCGCAGGCGGTGGAGCTCCAGGGCTTTCGCGGCGCATCGAGCAACGGTGCCAGGCGCCTGCAGGGCCGCGAGATCATGGCGGCGCTGAAGCGCAAGTCCAGGGCCGCGCCGCAGTTCCTGGAACCCGGCACCGTGCTGCCCACGCCGGCCGGCCGCCCCGGCGCCCCCGCGCTGCGCGCCTATGTCCTCGGCCCGCCCCGCGACGAGCAGTTCCTGTTCAAGGACAAGCCCTCCGCCAAGGCGCCGGAAACCTATCTCGCCGAGCTGAAGCTGAGCGAGGACATCCTCCGCTTCGCCGAGAGCGGCGACCTCGCCGCCGATCCCGACACGCCGTTCGCGCCGCCCTATCGCACGCTCAAGGTGGCGGACGTCCGCGCTGCGATGGAGGCAGGCGCACCGCTCACCGGGGATGCGGCGTGGGTCGCGGAGCGCTATTACGGCTATGTCGGGCCGTCGGCCAAGGCCAAGCCCGGCCCGCGCGACCAGTTGCTGGACGCAGCCGGCAAGCGCCGCACCGTCGATGCCGACTGGCTGGGCGCCGCCGATCCGCTGGCGCTCAAGCTGGACAGCGATACCAACAACACCAGCCTGGCACTGGCCTTCGATCTGCCCGATGGCAGCGCGATGCTGTTCGCCGCCGATGCGCAGGTGGGGAACTGGCTATCATGGTACAGCCGCACCTATCGCGACGAAACCGGCGCCGAGCACAGCGCCGAACAGATCCTCAACCGCACCCGCTTCTACAAGGTCGGCCATCACGGCAGCCATAACGCCACGCTCGACGCCAAGGGGCTGGCGATGATGACGCGCGATGATTTGGTGGCGGCGATTCCCACCGACGAGGCGTTCGGGAAGACCCAGGGCCGCAGCGGCTGGCAGATGCCCAATCCGCGCGTCAACGCCGCGCTGCTCGCCCGCACCAAGGGCAGGATCCTGCGCAACGATCGCCACTATGACAGCGCCGCGCGCGCCGCCGATCCGGAGCTGCGCGGCGTCGACGCCGGCTTCTTCGACCGGGTCGAGGAGACGGATCTCTATCTCGAATATCATGTGCTCTGAGGATCAAGGAGGGGTAGTCTGATGCCGACCATTCATGACGCACGCGACGTGATCGCGACGACCGAGCTGCCTGCGATCGAGGCGTTCGCCGCCGATGCCCCGACCGGCGGCGGCCTGCCGGATTTCGATGCGGACAAGGAACAGGCCGTGGTGATCGGTTCCGACGTCGTGTCGTTCGGCACCGGCGTCGATGCCGAGTTTCGCCAGGCGATTGCGGACAGCGCGCTGTTCGCGCAGCTTGCCGCGCTGAAGGAAGTGGGCGCGGACGCCGATCCGATGCTGTTCTTCGACGCCTATTTCCGCCGGCTGATCCAGCTGGGCTGGATGGTGCAGCAGCGCGACACGTCGGAACTCGACGTGAAGGGCGACGGGTTCGACGTCCACCACGCGATCACCGGGGTGATCACCGCCTTTCTCGCCCCCATCGCCGGCGCGGCGCAGGCGGTGCTGGCGGTGCTCGACGGGCTCTACCAGATGAACACCAGCGCGCCCTTCATCACGCTGTTCAACAAGCGCAGCACCCGGCAGAAGATCGGTCGCTTCCAGTTCACCTATGTCCGCAATGGTGCCGATAACGGGCTGCTTGCCGAGATGGCGGCGTTCGGGCTGGTGGCGGACGAGGTCATCACCCAGCTGCTGTTCTTCAAGATCCACAAGAACCGCGCCTCGGTGCGCCGCAGCCTGGGCCAGCTTTCGATCGCGCAGGATGCGCTGAGCGGCATTCGCGCGCAGCTCGCCGCCAAGGTGCAGGCCTATCGCGTGTCGATGATCGCCGAGGCGGATCTCGGCCCGGTGGAGGCCTGATCCATGGCGAAATGCCCCTTTGCCGAACAGATGCCGATCAGCGGCACCTCCGGTTCGTTTCTCGGCGGGCCCTACAAGATCGTCCACCACACCACCGAGGGTAGTGGCGCGCAGGCGGCGTTCGATGCCTTCCGCACCAAGAAGGCGGATCCGCACTTCACCGTCGATGCGGTGAAGATCTACCAGCATATCGACACCGGCACCGCCGCCCGGGCGCTGCGCCACCCGGCGGGCACGCCGGAAACCAATCGGGACAGCGCGCTGCAGATCGAGCTGGTCGGCTTCGCCGGCGCGAACAAGAACCCGCGCGCGCTCGCCAATGTCGCGCGGCTGTGCCGCTGGCTGGAGGAAACCCATGCCATCCCGCGCAAATGGCCGGCGGGTCCGCCCAAGCCGGGCGTGAAGGGGCGCGATCCCGGCGGCCATGCCCGCGACCAGGCGATCTTCGACAAGCAGGGCGGGCATTACGGCCATTCGCAGGTGCCGAACAATTCGCACTGGGATCCCGGCTATTCGGCGCTCGAATCCGCCTACATCCTCGCCGCCGAGTTCGATGCGAAGGGCCGCCTGAGCAACCCCGATCACCCGGCAGTGAAGGCGCTTGCCGACCGGCCGCTGGCCGCCGCGCCCGAGCACCCGGAGATCATCGCCGACCACAATGACGATGTGGGCGAGCCGGAGTGATCCGCCGCATTTGATACCACGCCGACCACGCAGGAGCATGCCATGGCAGACCAGTTCGCGGGAACCGAAGACGGCGATGTCGATCAGCTGTTCAATTCACCCGATTATGATGCGGACGGGGTCGGCCTTGCGCTGTCGGGCGGCGGCTACAAGGCCGCCGCCTATCATGTCGGCGCGCTCGTCCGGCTGAACGAGCTGGGCTGGCTGCCCCGCCTCTCGCGGGTGACCAGCGTCTCCGGCGGCTCGATCACCGCCGGGTTTCTGGGGTGCAACTGGCACAAGCTCGCCTTCGATGCGAACGGCGTGGCGACCAATTTCGATGCGGTGATCGTGCAGCCGCTGCACGCCTTTCTTACCGAAGTGAACTTGGACGTGACGCAAGGGCTGCTCGGGCTGCTGCTGCCGTTCCGCTCGGCTGCGGACGGCGTGGCGGGCGGCTATGACAGGCATCTGTTCCACGGCGCGACGCTGCAGGACCTGCCCGAGGAAAGCCCCGGCACCGCGCCGCGCTTCGTGATCCTGGCGACCAATTACGAACTCAACTCGCTCTGGCGCTTCGCCCGCCCCTATGCCGCCGATTATCGTGTGGGGCGGATCGACCGTCCCACCCTGCCGCTGTCGCGCGTGGTCGCGGCCTCCTCCGCCTTCCCGCCCTTCTTCTGCCCGATCGAGATCGATCTGCGCGGCCAGCGCTGGATCCCCACGCCGGGCGCGGACAAGCATGGCGGCCAGTTTCTCGAACGCGCGCTGCTCGCCGATGGCGGCATCTACGACAATATGGGGCTGGAGCCGATCTGGAAGCGCTATGGCACGCTGCTCGTCAGCAATGCCGGCGGGCATTTCGACGAGGCGCATCATCCCACCGACTGGTTCAGCCTGCTGCTGCGGGTGATCAACATGATCCACCGCCAGGCGGAGAACAACCGCCAGCGCCCGCTGATGCTGCTGGCGAAGCTGAACCAGCGGCGCGTCGGCTATTGGCCGCTGCGCAACACCGCCGCCGACTATTCCCACCCCAGCGTGCAGCTGCCGAGCGCCGCGGACGTGGCGGCCGCGCAGGACGAAAGCGTCCGGCTCTGGTCGCTCGGGCTCAAGGCGTTCGCACGGCTCGCCAATCACGGCTACAGCCTGTGCGACAGCGCGCTCGGATCCTATCTCGCGCCGCCGCCGAACCCCAAGGCCGCGCACTTGCCGTTCTGAAGCCCGTCGCCGAGGATATTTTTCGCCACGGCATGTCACATCCCCCGCTGCCGCCTCGTCATGCTCGCAGTTCCCCGAACAGAAGGACCTGCGATCATGACCGGACGTACCAACCCCTATGCCGCCGCCCCGGATCTGCTGAAGGCATGGCTGGATTTCTCCACCCTGGTTGCGCAGAGCGGCCTGGAGGACTCGCTGCTGGAACTGGTGAAGCTGCGCGCCTCGCAGATCAACGCCTGCGCCAACTGCCTCAACATGCACAGCTACGAGGCGCGGCGCGCGGGCGAGAGCGAACAGCGCATCGCCCTGCTGCCCGCCTGGGAGGAAGCCCCCTGCTACACGCCCCGCGAACGTGCCGCACTCGCCTGGGTCGATCACCTCACCCGCATTGCGGAAAAGCGCGCGCCCGGGCCGGTCTATGACGCGCTCGCCGCCGAATTCAGCAAGGAAGAACAGGTGCAGCTGACGCTGGCGATCATTGTGATCAACGGCTGGAATCGCCTCGCCATCGGCTTTGACCTGTTCATGCCGGAGCTCGGCTGGAAGGCATGAGCAACGCCGCCGCCTTCGACGCGCTCCGGCCGGTGCTGCTCCGCCTCGCCTACCGCATGCTCGGCTCGCTCGCCGATGCCGAAGATGTGGTGCAGGAGGCGTGGCTGCGCTGGAGCGCCGAGGACCGCGCGGCGGTGCGCATGCCCGAGGCATTTCTGCGCCGCATCGTCACCCGCCTGTGCCTGGATCTGCTCAAGTCGGCGCGGGTGCGGCGAGCGGGCTATTTCGGGCCTTGGTTGCCCGATCCGCTGGTCGAGCCGGAGATGGCGGAAGACGTGACGCTGCCGCTGCTGCTGGCGTTGGAGCGGCTTTCCCCGCTCGAGCGCGCGGCGTTCCTGCTCCACGACGTCTTCGATGAGAGCTTCGAGACGATCGCGGAGAGCCTGGGACGCGCCCCCGCAGCGTGCCGCCAGCTTGCCGCCCGCGCCCGCACGCATGTCCGTGCCGAACGCCCGCGCTTCCCGATAGAGCGCGGGCACGGCCTGGCGATCGCCGAGGCCTTTTTCGCCGCGTCGCGCGAGGGCGACATCGCGCGGCTGGGCGCGATGCTGGCGGCCGATGTCACCCTGCATTCCGACGGCGGCGGCAAGCGTCCAGCCGCCGGGCGGGTGATGCGCGGACTTGGCGAGGTCACCCGCAGTTTCGCCGCCATCGCCCGGCTGATGCGCGGGCGCAGCAGCACGCTGCTCCGTACCGCCTATGTCAACGGCCTGCCCGGCTTCATCACGCGCGAGCCGGACGGGCTGTTGCAGACCACCGCGCTGCTTATCGACGATGGCAGGATCCGCGCCGTCTATGTGATGCGAAACCCGGACAAGCTACGCCATCTGGAGGCCGTGCTGCACTGAAGACGGCCCCGTGGTCAGCCGAGATCGGGTGCGATTTCCACCCCCAGACCGTCCAGCGCGGGGCCGAAGGCGATCTGGCAGGACAGCCGCGAGGTCGCACGGCGCTGGCTGGCGCCGTCGAGCAGCGCATCCTCGTCCTCGCTGATCGGCGGCAGCCGGTCTGCGAAGGCCGGATCGACATAGACATGGCAGGTCGCGCACGAACAGCAGCCGCCGCAGAAGGCCGGCAGCGATTCGAACCCGGCATCGCGGATGATTTCCATGACGCTCAGCCCGTCCTGCGCCTCGACCGCCGTCTGCGCACCGGCAGGCGGGGTCACCAGAAGTTTCAACATGTCTTCACCTTGAACGAAGGGGAACGGGAGGCGCGTCGAGGCGCCTCCCGCGGGTGGAAAGGATGCACCGCCGCCCGGCGGCGCGGTTCAGTAATGAATGCGGAAGTCGATGCCGACGCGCCGCGGGGTCAGGACCGAGCGGGCGTAATAGCGCTCGACCACCCCCGTGCGCGCCTGGTTGTACGAGCTGAGATCGTTGCTCACCGAGGTATAGGCATATTTGTTGAAGATGTTGTCGGCGAACAGCCCGACCTCGAACCGATCGCCGCGATAGCTCAGCGAGGCACGGTGGGTCATATAGTCCGGAATCGCCTCGCCGTTGCCGCGCAGGCCGACGCGCGAATAGATGTCGCCGGTATAGGTGGCGGCCCAGTTCGCCTCGATCTCGCCGCCATGGGGTAGCGGGTAGGTATAGGTCAGCTGCGCGCTGCCCGAATGCCTGGCCGATCCGGGCAGCCGGTCGCCATCGGCCGCGTCGTAGCGAACCCCCTGGCTGACGACGAGGCCGACGACATCCTCCGTCAGGCGCGCATCGATATAGGAATAGGTCCCCTGCACGGAGAGCCGCGGCAAGACCTTGAAGGTGCCGGAGAATTCGATGCCCTTCGATTCGGCGGCGCCGGCGTTTGTGGTGATGCCGACCGCGCCGTTGACGGTCTGGCTGGGCACCTGCACGCCGCTCCACGTGACCCGATAGGCGTCGACGGTGAACTGCAGCCGCTTGTCGAACAGCGAGGCGCGGACGCCGACTTCCATGTTGCGCGTCTTGTCCGGCCCGTAGACCAGTTCGTTGGGCAGCGCGCAGACATTCTGCCCGGGCGGCAGCGGCACCACGCAGGGCGCGACGCGGTTGACGCCGCCGATCCGGTAGCCGGTGCTGTAGGTCCCGTAGACGAGCAGATCCGGGCTGAACTTGTACGAGGTATTTGCCTTCCACACGACGCCGTCGTCGCCGGTGCTGCCGGAGCGGACCCGGCTCGGCGCGAACTGGATCAGCGGATAGGGCGTGCGGGTAAGGCCGCCGCCGAACAGCGGGGTGTCGGTGCCGCCGGTCGCGGTCGCGTCATACTTGAAATAGCGCAGGCCGCCGGTGACCTGCCAGGCCGAGGTGGCGTGCAGCGTCGCCTCGCCATAGACCGCCTTCTCCACGGTCTTGGTGTTGACGAACGAGATATATTCGAGGTCGTCGGGCCGGTTCACGCCCGCGAACGCCGCGAAGCCGGGCGTGTATTCCTGGCGGTCGCTGGCATATTTCAGGCGGTTGTAGAAGCCGCCGATCACCCAGTTGACCGGCCCGCCGTGCGAGGAGACCAGCCGCACCTCCTGGTTGAACTGTTTGTAGCTGCGATGATTGTTGGCGAAGGACGAGAAGGCCGGGAACGCCTCATATCCATAGTCCAGATCCAGCAGCAGATCGGTATTGTCGTCGGTGTTGACGATCCGCTGCTCGGTATACGCCGTCGTGCTGACCAGCTGCGCGACGTTGAACAGGTTGATGTTGAATTCCGCCGAATACAGATCCGCCTTGCGGTGGAACGGCTCGAGATAGCGCCACGGCCCCTCATATCTGCCGGTGCCCAGCACGCCCGCGCCATTGGCCTGGCGGCCATTGGTCTTGGTGTCCTGATGCGCATAGGTGAGGAACGCCTTCACGTTCGGATTATATTCGAGCAGCAGCGTGTTGCGCGTGGTGAACGTATGCTCGAAATTGACGTCGTCCTGCCGCTTGAAATTCGCCGCATAGTCCGCCTGCGTGCCGAGCGAGCCCTGCGCCGCCGTGGCGCCGCGTACCGGCTGGGCATCCGAGATGCCGGGCCGCTGGAGCATGTAGTTGTAATCGATGAAACCGGGATTATCGTAATAGCCGACCACCGATCGCAACGCGATATGATCGGTGAGGATCGGCAGGTTGACCGTCACGTCGCCGATCCGCCCGAAGTCGCTGCTGTGTGACTGGGCATAGCCGCGGCCGTGCAGGTCCACCGAGAAGCGGCTGGTGTTGGGCCGGTTGGGCATGTAGCGCACCGCGCCCGCCAGCGTGCCGAGGCCGTAAAGCGTGCCCTGCGGCCCGAGCAAGGTCTCGACGCGCGCGATGTCGATCAGCTTGAAGTCGAGATAGAGCGGCACCTCGCCCAGATAGACGCCGACCGCATCGTTCCCGTTCGCGCCGTTGACGCTGGTATCCCCCGACTCGATGCCGCGCAGGATGATGTTGCCGGTGCTCGCGGGGCCGGTATCGACAATGGTGAGGCCGGGCGTGAAGGCGGCGAGCCCGCGCACATCGTCGATGCGCTGGCGGGCGAGCGTTTCTTCGGAAACCGCGCTGATGTTGATCGGTGCATCCTGCAGGGTGACGCTGCGGCGGCTGCCGGTGACGACGATCTCGTTGCCGCCCTGGTCCTCCGTCTGCTGCACCGCCGGGGCGCCGGCCCCTTCGGTCTGCGCCGCCGCGCGGGTCGCGCCGAAGCTTGCGAGAACGGTTGCACCCAACAGCGCCGCGCGGGAAATCGATCGTGCCACCCTAGCCCCCTTTTCTGGTCTGGTCCCTGGCCGCCACGCTGTGCGGCTGGCTTGTGACCGCAGACTTTGGGGAAATCCGATGCACCGCCATGGGGCGTTTGACGTACCGCATCGCAGCAATCCCGGGCGGGGACAGACGCGAAACGCCGCGCACCCTGAAAGGTGCGCGGCGTCTTCCGATCAAGCGAAGCGCATTAGCGCGCGGTGGCGACCGTCGTCGGCGCCAGGCTCCACCAGGACAGGGTGTGGACATCGTGCGCGCTGGTCCACACGCCCGTGCCGGCGAAGCGCAGCGCGCCGCTGCCGCTCGGCTTGCCCAATCGGCCGAGGATCGCGAGCGACTTGGGATCGATTGTCACGAAGGTCTGGTCCGCGGTGGTGCGCAGCCACACCATGCCGCCGCCGGTATCGATATCGCCATAGAGCAGGTCCGCGCCGACCTTGACCCGGCCGGACACCGTCATCGCCGCGGGATCGATCCGCGCGAGGGTACCGTCGCCTTGTTCCTGCACCCACACCGCGCCCTCGCCGGCCGCGAGGAAGCCCGGCTGTTTGCCGAGTTTCACGCGCCCGGACACCTGGTTGGTCGCCGGGTCGATGCGCTGGAGCGACTGCTGGCCGCTGCTGACCGCCCAGAGCGCGTCGAAGCCGAAGGCGAGATAATGGGTCCCGGGGTCCACCGCGACCGAGGCAACCACGCGATTGTCGCCTGGATCGATACGGGCGATCTTGCCCGCATCGTCGCTCGCCACCCAGATCGATCCCGCGCCGGCGACGACGTTCAGCTCGCCCTTGGGATTGGCGATGCCGGTGGGAATCGCCGCCAGCAGCCTGGCGGTCTTGAGATCGATGCGGTTGAGCGTGCCGTCCTTGCAATCGGCGACCCATAGCGATCCTGCCGCGATCGCCATCGCGCCGCACGGATGTGTCATCGCCACTTCGTCGCGCTTGCCGCCGCGCGACCAGCGCTCGACGCGGCCCTTGTTGGTCGCCCAGACGCTGTCGCCGTCCACCGCGAGGAAATCGGCGAAGCCGGGCACGGTGAGCACCTGCTCCTCGCGCGGCTGCGGATCGGCATCCACGGGCGCGGCGGCGATCAGCATGGCGAGCATCGGCATCCAGACCATCGCTCAGCCCGCCGCCACGTCGGTGGTGGCGCTCGGGCGCTGCTTCACCCTGGCGAGGATCGGCTGGAAAGGGTACAACCATTGCTCGCGGATCGACAGCCGCCGCCGCTCGTCCTGACCGACCACCGAGGCCTCGCCTTCCTTGTAGGTGCCGAAGATCCGGTCGAGCAGGATCAGCGAGTTGCCGTAATTGCAGCGCGTGTCCTCGTACAGCACCGAATGGTGCAGGCTGTGGTGCCGGATCGTGGTGAACACGAAGCTGTACCAGATCGGCGGATCCGCGCGGACATTGGCGTGCGCGAAGCCGGAGACGACGCCCAGCACGCTCACCGCGCAGAAGATCGCGGTCAGCGGCAGGTCGAGCAGCGCGACGACGCTGAGGCTGATCAGGAACAGCTCGATCGGATTGCCGACATAGCCCTTGGCCGCATTGAGCTGGGTGATGTGGTGGTGCGGCGCATGGGTCAGCCAGAAGGGCGCCGAATTGTGCATCAGCCGGTGCATCCAGTACTGGCCGAACTCGATCAGGAAGATCACCAGCGCCACCTGCGCCAGGAACGGCCAGTGCATCAGCCACGGCGTCGCGATCCCCAGCGACTGTTTGAGCGCGAGCAGCGGCGTATCGGCCAGCGTGCGCGACGCCCAGGAGATCGCCGTGGAACTGAGCACGACGTAGAACAGGTCGGTCCAGAACTCGCGCCAGTTCATCCGCCAGCCGGCATGCCGTTCGAACACGAACTCCAGGCCCTGGATATACAGCGTGATCAGCGCCGAGACGATCACGATCGTCCAGGGGCTGGCGAGGATGGCGGCGGGCGCGAAGGCCCAAAAGCAGACGACCGCCACCACGGTCGCCGGCGGAATCAGGTTCACGAGCCCTTTGGTCATGCGCTTTTCGTCCCGATCGCGAGCGAGGCGATGCCGCCCCGCGCCGATCTGAAGCCTAGCCATGCAAACGATGCACGCGCAGGTGGCCGAATGACGTAGCGGCCCCGAAAACACGCGGCCGCGCGCATCCGTTCGGGACACGCGCGGCCAGAAACGCCGGTCCGAGGTGCGGGCTCAGCGCAGCGACGCGACCTGCACGCCACGGCTGTTGCTCGCCTGGGCGACACGCGCCTCGATCTGGCTGCGGACCTGCTCGGCGACATCGGCGCGGCACAGGCGGGCACGGGCTTCAAGCTCCGGATGGATCGTGGCGAGATTCTCGCCGCACACGGCGCGCGCGGCCTGGTCGACGCGGGTGGCGAGGCGCTGCTGGCCGTCGGCGGTGGCGAGGTCGAGCCCGGCGAGGGTCAGCGTCGCGCTCGGCTTGCCGAAGCCGGTGTCGGTGGTGCCGGCAACAGCGGCGGTGCTGATCGAGAGGGCGGCGGCGGCCGCGACGAGCATCTTCATGGCAATCTCCTGCAACCAACGTCCGCCTCAGCCGGGCGGTCGAGGCGCACCTAGTCACAGGACCCAAGAATTGCAATAAAGAAGCGCCAACAGCCGCAAATAACTTCAGCACCGCAAGGGTAGCCGAAGCTTTGCAACGCAGCATTCGGTATTACGCAGCCACCTTCAAAATAATACGTGTCAGCAGGACTCCCCTATTATTACCGATCAGCGCGCCCGTACCACCAGCGCGGCGAGTTCCGTGTTGTGTCCAAGCAGCCCGACCGGCAGCCGCACCGCTTCGCGCTGCTCCACCCGCCCGGCGGAATCGACCACCGTGACCGACAGCGTGCGCGCGAACGGCGTCGCCAAACGCCTTACGCTTGCGAGCGGAATTCTCGTCTTCCAGCCGCGTTCGCCGCGGGTCGGCACGACGCGATCGTTGATCAGGACGGTCGCGTCGGCGGAGCTGCGCGCGCCCCGGACGAGCAGGCATTCATCGGCACCGCACCGCACCAGCTTGGCGCTGGGCGGCGTTCCAGCCTGCGCGGCCGGCGCCGTCATCGCGGCGATCCCGAAGGCAAGGCGGAGTGCAATTCCCATGATCGACAGGCTGAACCGAGCCGCCGCGCCGCACCATGGGGCGTTTGACGTACGCTTTTCGTCAGTCGATCGCGATGCCGCGCTCGGCGAAATAGGCGGCGACCGGCGCCAGCACCGCTTCGTGCCGTCGCCAGCGCGCCACCGAGTCGCGGTAGATCGGGCGGCGTACCTGCGCCGCGCTGGGGGTGGAGACCGCCCCGCCCTGCGCGTGGAAATCCAGGCAGCGCTCGGACCAGTCGAGCCCGCAATGCGCGAGCAGGCGACGGGTCGCGCCTTCCTGGTCGGCGACGACATCTTCGTAGCGCAGCTCCAGGATACGCCCGGGCAGCTCCGCGCGCCACAGGGCCATCAGCCGCTCGAAGCCGGCCACATAGGCGGCAATGTCGAGCAGGTCGTAGCTATAGTCATAATAGCGCGAGCCGATCGCGAACAGGTTGCGGAAATTGGCGAGCACCGTGTCCATCGGGTTGCGGCGCAGGCATACGATCGCGGCGTTCGGCAGTGCGCGCGCGGCGATGCCGGCATAATGGAAATTGCCGGGGAACTTGTCGACAAAGCGCCGCTCGGGCAGCCGCCGGTGGTGCGCGGCGCGCGCGAGATAGTCGCGGCCGATCGCACCGAGATCGGTGCCCGATGCGGCATGCAGCGTCTCGGGATCGAGCACCGTGCGGCTGCGCGTGCCGGAGGCGGCCTTCACCGCCAGCGGCAATGCCTGAAGCTCGCCGACGCTCTCCACCGCGGGATGCGCGGCGAGGATGCGGTCGACCAACGTGGTGCCGGTGCGCGGCATGCCGAGGATCAGGATCGGCGCCTCGGCGGGCGCGTCGGTAACCGGCGCGGCGGCGAAGGCCGGCCAGCTCCCCGCCACCGCATCGACGATTCCCGCGTCCCGCGCCGGATCATATCCCAGCGCCGCGCGATGCTCGGCATTCACTTCCAGCAGGCAGGCCAGCGCCGCGTCGCCATGGCCGATATCCTCCAGCTCCTTGGCCAGCGCATAGCCCGTCAGCAGCCGGTCCGCCCCCCGCGCACGCTGCTTCGCCGCCTCCAGCCGGGCGACATGGTTGCGCTCCGGCGCCTGCTTGCGCAGCCCGGCGAGCAGATGGTGGGCGCGGGCATCGTCGGGGCTGCGCGCCAGCAGCGTCTCCAGCACCGCCTCGGCATCGTTGGCGCGGCCCAGAAAGCTCAGCGTCGCCGCCTGGTTGTAGAGGAACTGGTCGTTCTCCGGCGCCAGCGCCACCGCCTCGGTGAAATGCGGCAGCGCGGCTTCATGATCGCCGAGCCGGGCATAGACGCAGCCGATCGTGTCGCGGGACAGCGCATCGGCAGGCGGGTCCGCCTCCGCGGCGACGAGTTGCGCGGCCGCATCGCCGTCGCGCCGCACCAGCGTGTAGAGCCGGGCGAGCTGCGCGCGATATTCGCCGCGCGGCGCTTCCGCCACCGCCGCCTCGATCTGCCGGATCGCCTCGCCGATCCGCCCCTGCTCCGCCGCGATCACGCCCAGCAGGAACATACCCTCGGCGGAGGGCAGCGTCGCCGAGGCCAGCCGCGCCGCCCTCTCGAAGTCCCCCCGCTCCAGCGCCGCCCGCGCCGCCGCCGCCGCGCTCATCCCGCCAGCGTCGCCACGGCGATCGCCGTCGCCGAGGCGCGGTTCTCGACGCCCATCTTCTGGAAGATCTGCTCGAGATGCTTGTTCACGGTGCGCGGGCTGATCTCCAGTATCTCGCTGATCTCGCGATTCTGCTTGCCCCGGCTGAGCCACACCAGCACCTCCGCCTCGCGCGAGGTGAGGCCGTGCCGATCGGCGAGGACGCGTTCGGCATCGCCCTCGCGCTTTTCGGTCAGGCGGAACAGCCATTCGCGCGCGCTGGTCTGGCGCAGGAAGCTGCACTGGAGTGCGCTGTCACCGATCTGCAGGCTCGCCTGCGCGCCCGGCGGCACCGCCGGATCCTGCAGCCGCCGCACGATCGCCGCGAGTTCGTCGGGCAGATCCAGCGCGCGCGGCGACCAGGCGGGGAACAGCCGCGCGATCGTGTCGGCGGCGAGCGGGGTCAGCCAGCTGGTCTGCCCGCCCCCGTCCACCGCGAAGGAGGGCCGCCCGGCGGTATCCAGCGCGAGCTGGCTGCTCTGCGTGATCCGCGCATTGGCCAGATGCACCGTCACCCGCGCCAGCAGCTCGTCCACCACGATCGGCTTGTGGACATAATCGACCGCACCGGCATCGAGCCCGCGCACGACATGCTCGCTCTCGGTCAGCCCCGTCATGAAGATCACCGGCACGTGGCGGAAGCGGCCGTCCTGCTTGATCCGCCGGGTGGTGCTGAACCCGTCGAGCCCCGGCATCACCGCGTCCATCAGGATCAGGTCCGGCCTGCCATGCTCCAGCAGCTCCAGCGCGGCGAGCCCGTCGACCGCGATCAGCACGGTCATCCCGGCCTGCTCCAGCGTCGCGGTGAGAAAGCGGAGCGATTCGGGGGTGTCGTCCACCACCAGGATGGTGGCGCCGGGATCGCTAGCGGACATCGTCGAGCGTCCTTGCCAGCCCGCGCAGATCGAACGCCTCCAGCTGCGGCCGCAGCCGCGCGACGAGATCGACGCTTTCGGGGACGTCCCTCTCCAGGTTCACCAGCGTGGTTTCGATTCCGCGGACATGCCCAAGCTTCATAAAGCGGCGGAGATCGTCGAGATAGGGTGTCGCTGCAACCGGCAGTGCCAGGGGTGGCCTGGGCGGTGCCGGCGCGGCGCCCGCCTCCTCGACGATCCAGCCGAGCCCCAGCTGGCGCGCGATCATGTCGAGCAGCGCATCGAGATCGACCGGCTTGGTGAGGAAGGCATCGTGCGCGCGCCTTCCGTCGCGGCCGGCATGGAATTCATGCGCGTTGGCCGAGACCATCACGATCCGCAGGTCCGGGCCGAAACGCGCCCGCAGCTGTTCGGCCACATCCCAGCCGCTGGTGCCGGGCATCTGGATGTCGAGCAGCACGAGATCGGGCGAACAATGGTCGGCAAGCGCGAGGCCCGGCGCACCGCCGCTCGCCTCGAACACCGAGAAGCCGAGCGGGCGCAGCAAATGGTGGACCACGGTGGTCTGCGCCGGGCTGTCGTCGATCACCAGGATCGTCCGCCGCGGCCCCTCATAGCCGGTGACGCGGCGATAGGCCGCCGCGCCCGCGGGCGCCTCGATCGGTTCGGGGAGCAGCAGGCGGAGCAGGAAGCTGCTGCCCTTGCCCAGCTCGCTCGTCACCGTGACTTCGCCGCCCAGGATGCGCGCCAGCACGCGGGTGATGGCGAGGCCGAGCCCGATGCCCGGCTGCATCACTGCATCGGGCTCGCGGCCTCGCTCGAACGGCTCGAAGATGCGTTCCAGATCCTCGGGCGGGATGCCCGGGCCGGTGTCCCGCACCTCGATCGCGGCGCTCTGGCTGCGATACCGCACCGTGAGCGTCGCGCCGCCCTTGTCGGTATATTTGATCGCGTTGGACAGCAGGTTGATCAGGATCTGGCGCAGCCGTTTCTCGTCGGTGCGGACATAGGCGGGCAGCCGTCCTTCCACGACATAGTCGAGCGACAGCCCCTTGGCCGATGCCTGAACGCGGAACATCTCCACCACCTGGTCGAGCAGCGCGGGCAGCCGCACCAGTTCCTGCCGCACCTGGAGCACGCCGCTTTCGACGCGCGAGATGTCGAGCAGGCCTTCGACGAGGTTGGTGAGATGCTCGGCCGAGCGGCGGATCACCCCGCCCGCCTCGCGCGGCGGGATCGAATCGCCGCGTTCGAGCAACTGGGCATAGCCATAGATGGCGTTGAGCGGCGAGCGGATCTCGTGGCTGACCGCGACGAGATAGCGCGTCTTGGCGGCGTTGGCGGCCTCCGCGGTTTCCTTCGCCCTGCCGAGCGCGGCTTCGGTTTCCTTGTGCGCCGCGATCTCCGCATGAAGCCGCTCGGTCTGCGCGTGATTCGCGGCTTCCGCGGCGCGGTGACCGGCGCGCGCCTTCAGGAACAGCCGGATAAAGGTCGCGGCAACGGCCAGCGCCAGCCCCAGGCCGATCGTTCCGAGGATGCGCGCCATCGCCATGGATTAGCGCCCTCGACCGGGAGCAGGCTGCACCTGCATTCCTCCCCGGTACAGGGAGGGGGACCGCTCACCCGAAGTCGCTGCTCCTCCCCCTTGACGGGGGAGGATAGCGTAGCTTGGCAGCTTGCTGCCTAGCGAAGCTTGGAGAGGGTGAGCGGTTGCGCAGCAACCGCGCTCCCATCGCTGCGCGATGGGCCCCTCCCTCCCCCGCAAGGGGGGAGAGGTTAAGCGCAAGTGCGATTGCCGGGAGGTTCCGAGGAGGAGCGGAAGGCGCGCCGACCCACCCCGAAACCGAGGCTCGCCAGTGCCTGAATGACGCATTGCAGCATCACGATTTGGGGTGACACATGCCATATGACATGCCTATAAGTCGTATTACTGGATTGAGCAAACGTAATATCGGATGCGACCGTCCGGCGGCTGAAATTCGCGCTTTCTCGCGCTGCGAAGATGGGGGTCGATCATGATAAAATGGGGTTCCAAGGCGCGGGTCGTGGTCGCGGCAATGGCGATGCTGGCGACGGCGTCGTGCGGCGGCAGCGGCACTCCACCCAAGGCGCGGACCGAGTTCAACATCGGCTGGTCGATCTATGCGGGCTGGATGCCCTGGCCCTATGCCGAACAGGCCGGCATCGTGAAGAAATGGGCCGACAAGTACGGGCTCAAGATCCACTTCACCCAGGTCAATGATTACGTCGAGTCGGTGAACCAGTTCAACGCCGGCAAGCTCGACGGCGTCACCGTCACCAACATGGACGCGCTCACCATCCCCGCCGCCGGCGGCAAGGATACCAGCGCGATCATCCTGGGCGATTATTCCAACGGCAATGACGGCATCGTCCTCAAGAACGCCAAGAGCCTCGCCGACATCAAGGGCCGCACCGTCTATCTCGTCGAGCTGTCGGTCTCGCACTATCTGCTCGCGCGCGGGCTCTCCACCGTTGGCCTTCAGCTCTCGGACGTGAAGACGGTCAACACCTCGGACGCGGACATCGTCGGCGCCTTCGCCAATCCCGCCGCCACGGCCGTCGTCACCTGGAACCCGCAGCTGACCGAAGTCGCCAAGCTGCCCGGCGCCACCAAGGTGTTCGATTCGAGCCAGGTCCCCGCCGAAATCCTGGACCTGCTCGCCGTCGATACCGCGACGCTCAAGGCGAACCCCAATCTCGGCAAGGCGCTGGCGGGCATCTGGTACGAGACGATCCAGCTGATGCAGAAGAAGGACGCCGCCGGCGCCGCCGCCCGTGCGGCGATGGCCAAGCTCGCCGGGGCCACGCCGCAGGCGTTCGACGCGCAGCTCGCCACCACGCATCTCTACGGCACCCCACAGGACGCGGTTGCCGCCGTGAAGTCGCCGGCGATCGGCGCAACCATGGTGAAGGTCCGCGACTTCAGCTTCTCCAAGGGGCTGTTCGGCCAGGGCGCCAAGTCGGCGGACGCGATCGGCATTTCGGTGCCGGGCAAGACGATCGGCGACGCCAACAACGTCAAGCTGCGCTTCGACCCGACCTATATGGAGCTGGCCGCGGCCGGCAAGCTCTGAGGCCGGACCGCACATGCGCTGGGTGAACATCCGACCCCGCCGCCGCACCGGCTGGCTGCTGGGGAGCCTGCCGCTGCTGCTCGCGGCGCTGGTCTATCTCGTCGCCTCGGCGGCACGGCACGCCGAGAACCCCTCGGACAAGCTGCTGCCCACGCCGGGCGCGATGGTCGAGGCGATGCACGGCCTGCTCGCCCAGGCCGATCCGCTCAGCGGCAAGCTGCTGTTCTGGGCGGACACGCTGGCGAGCCTCGAACGGCTGGGCCTCGCGCTCGGCATCTGCGCGCTTTCGGCGCTGCTGGTCGGCATGGTGCTGGGCGTGCTGCCCGCCGCCCGCGCCACCTTCGGCGCCTTCGTCACCACCATCGCGGTAATCCCGCCGATCGCGCTGCTGCCGGTCCTGTTCATCGTCTTCGGGCTAGGCGACACTGCCAAGGTCGCGCTGATCGTGATCGGCGTCACCCCCTTCCTGATCCGCGACCTTGCCGACCACATTACCGCGATTCCCCAAGAGCAGCTGATCAAGGCACAGACGCTCGGCGCCAGCAGCTGGCAGCTCGCGCTCCGCGTCGCCCTGCCCCAGGCGCTGCCCCGGCTGATCGCCGGCATCCGCCTCTCGCTCGGGCCCGCCTGGGTCTATCTGATCTCGGCCGAGGCGATCGCGTCGGACATCGGGCTCGGCTACCGGATCTTCCTCGTCCGCCGCTATCTCTCGATGGACATCATCATCCCCTATGTCGCCTGGATCTCGATCCTCGCCATCCTGATGGACGTGGCGCTGGCCCAGCTGAGCAAGCGCGCCTTTGCCTGGGCGCATGGAGCCGGCCGATGAGCGCGCTCCTTTCCTTCCAGAATGTCTGGCTCGAATATGGCGACAAGGTCGTGCTCGAACGCGTCGAGCTCGACATTGCCGAGCGCAGCTTCGTCTCGATCGTCGGCCCCTCCGGGGCGGGCAAGAGCAGCTTCCTGCGGCTCGCCCTCGGCCAGGAACGCCCGACGCGGGGCAAGATCCTGCTCGACGGCACGCCGCTCCCCGGCGAATGCGGGCCGGATCGCGGCGTGGTGTTCCAGCGCTATTCGGTGTTCCCGCACCTGACTGCGCTCAGGAACGTGATGTTCGAGCGCGAATGCGTCGGCGCCCCGCTGACCGCCCGGCTGTTCGGCGCCGCCCGCCGCCGCGCCCGCGACGAGGCCGCCGCGATGCTCGCCGAGGTAGGGCTGGGCGACGCGCTCGACCTCTATCCCGCCCAGCTTTCCGGCGGCATGCAGCAGCGGCTCGCCATCGCCCAGGCGCTGATCGCCCGCCCGCGCGTGCTGCTGCTCGACGAGCCGTTCGGCGCGCTCGATCCCGGCATCCGCCAGGACATGCACCGGCTGATCCTCAAGCTGTGGGAAGAGCACGCACTCACCGTGCTGATGGTCACCCACGACATTTCCGAGGCGTTCAACCTCGGCACGCGCGTGCTCACCTTCGACAAGCGCCGCATCGATCCGCACGCCCCGCACCGCTTCGGCGCGACCGCCGTCTACGACCTCCACCTCACCCGCAAGCGGCGCGAGGCGATCGTCGAGGCGCAGCAGGAAGTATTACGATTGACAGAATCAGTAATAACCGGGAAAGAGGAATCACTGTGAAGGAACCGTCCTCCTCCCTCGCCCGGCTCAGCATGAGCCTCCCCGCCGAACTCTTCCGCCAGCTCGATGAAATGGTGGAGGATCGGGGGCTCCCCTCGCGCTCGCAGCTGATCGCCGAGCTGATCCGCGACGAACTCGCCGAGCAGAGCGCCGCCTCGCGCCCCGAGGAGATGCTCGCGGGCACGATCACGCTGGTCTATCGCGCGGATCTCGGCCGGGTGCGCCACCAGCTGGCGCAGACCCAGGCGGAGTATCTGAAGGAGGTCATCTCCTCGCAGCACGTGTTTTTAGAGGACGATCAGTCGCTCGAGGTGCTGCTGGTCCAGGGGCCGGCGCGCCGGCTGCGCGACCTGTGCGATGCGCTGCGCAAGGTGCGCGGCGTGCAGCAACTGCGCCTCTTCACCACCACCGCGCTGCTGCCCCCGCTCCACGAGCAGGACGAGGCGGCAGCCCCAACCGGGAGCAAGGCGGCATGAGCATTCTCGCCGACCCCAATGCCGCGCGCGACCATGCGCGTGCGATGGCCGGCACCGTCGTCGAGGCGATGCCGATCCTGCCGCCCCGGGCGGACGATCTGCCCGCAGGCGTCTCCGCCGACGATTGCGTCTGGGAAGAGACGATCGCCGCCGGCGGCTATGCCAGCCGCGTGCTGGCGCGCGGCACCCGGCTGCGGCTGATCGACCTGCAGGGCGATGCGTGTGTGTCGCTCGAGCTGTTCAACGCCGCGATGCCGACCGAGCGGCTCAATGTCGCCGATACGGTGAAGGTGCAGTGGAACGCCTATCTCGGCGAGGGCAGCCTGTTCCTCTCGGACATGGGCCGCGTGCTCGCCAGCATCGAGAGCGATGCCGCGGGCACGCACGACGCGTTCTGTGGCGCCTCCAACGCCGCGTCGAACGCGCGCCGCTATGGCGACGGCAGCAATTCGGGGCCGTTTCCCAACGCCCGCGACCGGCTGCTGCTCGGTGCCGCCAAGCACGGCCTCGCCCGCCGCGACGTGCATCCGTGCGTCAACCTGTTCAAGGGCGTCCGCATCGCCGCCGACGGCACCACCGAACCGCAGCTAGGCCCCTTCGCACCCGGCCGCGCGCTGGTGCTCCGCGCCGAGATGGACCTGATCGTCGTGCTCGCCAACTGCCCGCACGTCCTCGATCCGCGCCCCTGGACGGTCACGCCGCTGCGCGCCACCGCCTGGCGCGGCCCGGTCACCGCGGAGAACGATCCGATCCGCAACGCGACGCCCGAGCGGCAGCGCGCCTTCCTCAACACCGAAGACTGGGTTCGCCGCTGATGGAACAGGACGTAGCGCTCGCCGGCCTCACCGGCCGGGTGATCCATGACGAGACCGTCCCCGCCCGCGCGCCCTGGCTGCACCGGGTGAAGGCGGGCGAAACGCTCCGCGTCGTCGATCTCGAAGGCAATCAGGCGGTCGATTTCCTCCTGTATGCGACGCACGACGATGCCGAGCGCTACAGCGCGCAGGACACGATCGCGGCGCAGGCCAATATCTTCCTGCGCACCGGCAGCGTGCTGCGCTCGAACGAGGGCCGGCCGATGATGACGATCACCGCGACGGCGGTCGAGTATCACGACACGATCGGCGGCGCCTGCTCCTGCGAGTCCAACACGCTGCGCTATGGCCATTTCACCAAGGCACAGCACGCCTGTGTCGACAATTTCCTCGAGGCCAATCTCCGCGACGGCCGGGGCAAGCGCGACATCGTGTCGAACGTCAATTTCTTCATGAACGTGCCGGTCGAGGCCGATGGTGCGCTGGGCATCGTCGACGGCATCTCGGCGCCCGGCCTTACCGTGGACCTGCGCGCAGAAATGGATGTGACCGTGGTCGTTTCGAATTGCCCGCAGATCAACAATCCCTGCAACGGCTTCAATCCCACCCCCGTCCGCATGATCGTCACCGCATGAGCGGCGTGCGCACCGTCCTGATCGCCAATCGCGGGGCGATCGCCTGCCGGATCATCCGCACGCTCAAGACAATGGGCATCCGCTCGGTCGCCGTCTTCTCCGACGCCGACGAAGCCTCGCGCCATGTCGCGCTCGCCGACATCGCGGTGCGGATCGGCCCGGGCCCGGCGGCGGAAAGCTATCTCGACGTCGCCCGCATCCTCGCGGCCGCCAGGGATACCGGCGCCGACGCGATCCACCCCGGCTATGGCTTCCTCTCCGAGAACGCTGCCTTCGCCGAGGCCTGCGAGGCCGCCGGCATCGCCTTCATCGGCCCGACCCCCGACAGCATCCGCGCCTTCGGCCTCAAGCACAGCGCCCGTGCGCTCGCCGAGGCGGAGAACGTCCCCCTCGCCCCCGGCACCGGCCTGCTCGACAGCGTCGAGGCCGCGCTCGAAGCGGCCGAGCGCATCGGCTATCCGGTGATGCTCAAGGCGACCGCGGGCGGCGGCGGCATCGGCATGCGCGTCTGCACCGACGAACAGGCGGTGCGCGACGGCTATGCCGCGGTGGCGCGGCTGGGCGCGGGCAATTTCGGCGATGCCGGGCTGTTCCTCGAACGCTTCGTGCCGCGCGCGCGCCATGTCGAGGTGCAGATCTTCGGCGATGGCCAGGGCCGCGTCGTCGCGCTCGGCGAGCGCGACTGCTCGCTCCAGCGCCGCAACCAGAAGGTGGTCGAAGAAGCCCCCGCCCCCCACCTCCCCGAGCGCGTCCGTGCCGCGCTGATCGAGGCGGCGGTGCGGCTGGGCCAGGCGGCCAATTATCGCTCAGCCGGCACGGTCGAGTTCCTCTACGATCCCGCGCGCGAGGACTGGTTCTTCCTCGAAGTGAACACGCGGCTGCAGGTCGAGCACGGCGTTACCGAGGAAGTGACCGGCGTTGATCTGGTCGAGTGGATGGTGCGCGGCGCGGGCGGCGACTACAGCTTCCTCGACACCCCCGTCCCCGCCCCCAAGGGCTGGTCGATCCAGGCGCGGCTCTATGCCGAGGATCCGGCGGTCGACTTCCGCCCCGCCTCGGGCACACTCACCGACGTCGCCTTCCCGGAGGGCGTCCGCGTCGAGAGCTGGGTGGAATCGGGCAGCGCCGTTTCCTCCTTCTACGATCCGATGCTCGCCAAGCTGATCGTGCACGGCGAGGACCGCGAGTCCGCCGTCGCCGCAATGCAGGCGGCGCTCGACGGCACCCGCTTCGCCGGCATCGAGACCAATGTTCGCTGGCTGCGCGACGTGGCCCGAAGCGAGGATTTCGTCACCGGCGACGTCTCGACGCGGTCGCTCGAAACCGTGGTCCATCGCCCGCAGAGCATCGTCGTCCGCTCGGCCGGCACCGCGACCAGCGTGCAGGATTATCCCGGCCGCGTCGGCCTGTGGGACATCGGCGTGCCGCCCTCCGGCCCGATGGACACGCGTGCCTTCCGCCTCGGCAACATGCTCCTCGGCAACGACAGCACCGCGCCCGGGCTGGAGATGACCGCCACCGGCCCCACGCTCGTGTTCAATACCGCGACCCGCATCGTCCTCACCGGCGCCGACTTCGCCGCGACGCTCGACGGCAAGCCGGTCGAACGCAACAAGCCCGTCGCCATCGCCGAGGGCCAGACGCTCGCGCTCGGCCGAGTCACGGGCGGCGGCATGCGCGGCTATATCCTGTTCGCCGGCGGGCTCGACGTGCCGAGCTATCTCGGCAGCGCCAGCACCTTCGATCTCGGCGAGTTCGGCGGCCATGGCGGCCGCGTGCTCCGCGTCGGCGACACGCTGCACCTCACCGATCATGCGCCCGCAGTGATCCCCGGCCCGCGCACGGTCCCGCAGGAGCAGCTCGGCCCCGACTGGACGATCCGCGTCCTCTACGGCCCGCACGGCGCCCCCGATTTCTTCGCGCCGGAGGATGTCGACACGATCCTCACGGCCGAGTGGAAGGTCCATTACAACAGCAACCGCACCGGCGTGCGGCTCGTCGGCCCCAAACCGCACTGGGCACGCAAGGATGGCGGCGAGGCGGGGCTCCACCCCTCCAACATCCACGACAATCCCTATGCGATCGGCGCGCTGGATTTCACCGGCGACATGCCGATCATCCTCGGCCCGGACGGTCCCTCGCTCGGCGGCTTCGTCTGCCCGTTCGTGGTGATCGCGGCGGACCTGTGGAAGGTCGGTCAGCTCGCCCCGGGCGACCGCATCCAGTTCGAGCAAGTCAGCCTCGACGAAGCCGATGCCGCAGCAGCGGCCGAAGAAGCCTGGATCGAGGGCCGCCCCGCCACCGCGACCAGCCCCGCCAAGGGCGGCGGCCGCGATGCGATCCTGGTCGACCTGCCCGCCAAGGGCCGCCGCCCGCGCGTGCTGTTCCGCCGCCAGGGCGATCGCAACCTGCTGGTCGAATATGGCCCGATCACGCTCGACCTCGAGCTGCGCTTGCGCGTCCATGCCGCGACCACCGCGCTCGCCGAGCTCGCGCTGCCGGGCATCCTCGACATCGTGCCGGGCATCCGCTCCTTCCAGGTGCATATCGACGGCATCCGCCTGAAGGAGGCGGCGCTGATCGAGCGGCTGACCGCGATCGAAGACGCCCTCGGCGATCTCGAGGACTTCGTCATCCCCTCGCGCATCGTCCACCTGCCGCTCAGCTGGAACGACCCCGCGATCCACGAGACCATCCAGCGCTATATGCGCGTGGTCCGCGACGACGCGCCCTGGTGCCCGGACAATATCGAGTTCATCCGCCGCGCCAACGGGCTCGAAAGCGCCGGGGAGGTCCACCGGATCATCTTCGACGCCAGCTACCTCGTCTACGGTCTGGGCGACGTGTATCTCGGCGCGCCGGTCGCCACCCCGATCGACCCGCGCCACCGGCTCGTCACCACCAAGTACAACCCTGCCCGCACCTGGACGCCGCCCAACGTCGTCGGCATCGGCGGGGCGTACATGTGCATCTATGGCATGGAGGGTCCGGGCGGCTACCAGCTGTTCGGCCGCACCATCCAGGTGTGGAACACGTACCGGCAGACCGGCGCCTTCGCCGAAGGCAAGCCGTGGCTGCTCCGCTTCTTCGACCAGATCCGCTTCTTCCCGGTCAGCCATGAAGAGCTGACCGAATGGCGCCGCGACTTCCCGCTGGGGCGGCGCGAAATCAAGATCGAGGAGACCGAGTTCCGGCTCTCCGACTATCGCGAATTCCTCGCCGAAAACGCCCGCTCGATCGCCGCGTTCGAGAAGCAGCGCAACGCCGCCTTTGCGGCCGAGCGCGCCGATTGGGAACGCAAGGGCGAGTTCGACCGTGTCGCCAGCCTCACCGAAACCGCCGATGACAGCGCAGACGAAGCCGTGACGGTGCCCGAGGGTGCCGAGCTGGTCGAAGCGCCGTTCGGCGGCAGCGTGTGGAAGCTGCTCAAGGAAGTCGGCGACGCGATCGACGCGGGCGAGACCATCGCCGTGCTCGAAGCGATGAAGATGGAGTTTCCGGTGACCAGCCCGGCAGCGGGCACGGTGGCGGCGCTCTATGTCGCCGAGCGGCAGACGGTCACCCCGGGTTCGCCGGTGCTGGCGCTGGTGCGGGCATGACGGCGCTCGACCGGCTCTCGGTCGCGGGCATTGCCGCCGAGGTACAGGCGGGGCGGCGCAGCGCGGTCGCGGTGATCGAGGACGTGCTGGCCCGGCTCGATGCCTATGATGCGATCCAGCCGGCGGTGTGGATCTCGCGCTTCGAACCCGCTGCACTCCGCGCCGCTGCGGCTGCGGTGGATGCCCGCGTCGCCGCAGGCGAGACGCTGCCGCTGGCCGGCGTGCCCTTCGCGGTGAAGGACAATATCGACCTGGCGGGCCTCCCCACCACCGCCGCCTGCCCCGCCTTCGCCTATCAGCCCGAATACTCGGCCACCGTGGTCGCGAAGCTGGTCGCTGCCGGGGCGATCCCGGTCGGCAAGGCCAATCTCGACCAGTTCGCCACGGGGCTGAACGGCACGCGCAGCCCCTATGGCATCCCGCGCAATGCCTATAACCGCGCCTGGGTGAGCGGCGGCTCCAGCTCGGGTTCGGCCGTGGCGGTCGCCGCCGGACTCGTCGCCTTCGCGCTCGGGACCGACACCGCCGGCTCGGGGCGTGTGCCCGCCGCGTTCAACCATCTCGTCGGGCTCAAGCCGAGCAAGGGCCGCTGGAGCAGCACCGGCCTGGTCCCCGCCTGCCGCACGCTCGACTGCATCACCGTCTTCGCCGGCACCACCGAGGATGCCGCGCTCGTCGACAGCATCGCCGCCGGCTTCGACGCGACGGACTCGCTCTCTCGCGCGCTGCCGGACGTGCCCCGCGCCCGCCGCCGCATCGGCGTGCCCCGCGCGGAGCAATGCCGCTGGTTCGGCGACATCGAGTCCGAGTTTCTCTACCATCAGGCACTCGCCGGCCTCGATGCCGAACTGGTCGAGATCGACCTAGCCCCGCTCGATGAAGCCGCCCGGCTGCTCTATGACGGCCCCTGGGTCGCCGAGCGCACCGCCGCGCTGCAGGGCCTGCTGCGCGACAACCCGCGCGCGATCCACCCGGTGGTGCGCGAGATCGTCGAGGGCGGCTTCGGCTACAGCGCGATCGACGCGTTCAACGGCGCCTATCGCCTCGCCGAATTGGCCCGCATCGCCGAGGCGATGTGGGACCAGGTCGACCTGCTCGCCCTGCCCACCGCGCCGACCAGCTACCGCGTGGCGGAGATGCTCGCCGAGCCGATCCGGCTCAACGCAAGCCTCGGCGCCTATACCAATTTCGTGAATCTGCTCGACATGGCCGCCATCGCCGTGCCCACCGGCAGCTATGCCAGCGGCGTCGGCTTCGGCGTGACGCTGATGGGCCCGGCGGGCACCGATCGCGCGCTGCTCGACGCGGCACACGCATTTTTCCCCGCGCCGGCATCCCCGCCGCCGCTGGACCTGGAGGGACGGATGGAAACGGTGAAGCTCGCGGTCGTAGGCGCCCATCTCGAAGACATGCCGCTCCACTGGCAGCTGACCTCGCGCGAGGCCAGGTTCGTCACCGCCACCACCACCGCGCCGACCTACAAGCTCTACGCCATGGCCGAAAGCGTGCCGCCCAAGCCCGCGCTGGTCCATAGCGAGGACGGCGCCGCGATCGCGCTGGAAGTCTACGAGCTCGACATGGCCGCGTTCGGCAGCTTCGTGGCGGAAGTGCCCCCGCCGCTCGCGATCGGCACGGTGACGCTCGCCGACGGCAGCATGGTTAAGGGCTTCGTCGCCGAACCGCGCGCGATGACCGGCGCCGAGGACATCACCGCGCTCGGCGGCTGGCGCGCCTATATCGCGCGGGGCTGAGCGCCCTCAGTCGTTGGGCCGCGCGGGCACCGGATAGACGATGAAGTCCGCGTGCCGGTCCACCACCGGCACCGGGCCCGCCTTCGCCACCGCCGCGCGCAGTTCCTCGATCACGGCGGCCGCCAGCGGTAGCACATGCTCGTCGGCATGCACCGGCGCTTCCATCCCGTAATCCTTGCCCGGCGTCGTCGTCATCTCGATATGCGCGCCGAGCAGCGCCCGGATCGGGTGCGTCTTGGCAAACGCCGCCAGTCGCTCCGCACTCGCGCGAAAATCGTCGAAATGGTTGCGCGGCACGTACAGCCGCCCCGGATAGAGCATGTCGCCCGAGAACAGCAGCCGCGTGCGCACATCATAGACCATGATGTGCGCCGGCTGGTGCCCCGGCGTCGCCAGCACATCGAGCACCCGCCCGCCCAGATCGAACCGGGCCACGTCACGCGGCCAATCGGCGAAGTGGAAAAAGGCCGCCACCTCGGCAGGCTTGAGTCCGACGACGTCGGTATTCGGCCGGTCGCGGAACTCGGCATCGCCCGCATGATGGTCGCCATGCCCATGCGAATGCGCGACGACAAGCCGGATCGGCCGCCCGCCATGCCTCGCCCGCCACTCCGCGATCACCCGGTCCACCGTCGGCCGGATCTTCAACCCGCCTGCCCCCGTATCGAGCAACAGCGCGCGGTCCCGCCCGAACAGCAGATAGAGGAACGGCGCCTCGAAATTGGTCTTCACCGATTGGCGGATCACGAAGGTGTCGCGGTCGATCGCCTGCACCTGCGTTTCCGGCTCGCGCGCGTCCGTACCGTTGATCCACGGCGCGAACGCCAGCGGCTTCGGGTCGGCCGCGCCGAGCAGCAGGAAAGCGCCGAGCGCGAGCGAGAAGCGGCGTTGGAAGCGGGTCATGCGCCGCATGCTGCGGCACCGAACCGGGCCGAACAACCCGCGAAATCGGCCGCTACGTCAAACGACTTACGGCGCCAATGCCCCGTTTCGGTCATCTTCCGATCATCGGAATCACGGGCGAGGACCGGGCGCGACCATGGATGCAGCTGTACCGACCAACTTCGAAACGACCGGCGTGCAGGGCGGCCCGGTCAAGCGCTTCATCTTCACCTGGTTCCAGCCGGCGGTGCTGCTCGCGATGGTGCTGTTCTGGACGCTGGCGCCGGATTCGATCGCCAAGGCCTCGGTCGCGGTCGGCATCGGCATCGTGTTCAAGCTCTGCCTGCTCGGCATGGAGCGGATCAGCGAGCGCCACCGCCACTGGCGGCTGACCTGGAAGGAACTCGCCAGCGATCTCTTCTATGTCGGCATGAGCTACACGCTGATCAAATATGCCGGCAAGCAGTTCGGCGACGATGCGATCATCGACGCGATCAAGCATTATTTCCATATCAAGACCGCATGGGCCGGCCAGATCCCGATCCTGTTCCAGGCGCTCGCCATTCTGCTGATCTTCGATTTCTGCCAATATTGGATGCATCGCGGCATGCACAACTGGTACCCGCTGTGGCTGACGCACGCGCCCCACCACCACATCACCCAGCTGAACGCGCTCAAGGGCTCGGTCGGCAACCCCATCGAGCTGTTCCTGATCGGTCTCAGCCTGGGCGGCTTCTTCGACTTCCTGCCGCGCGCCGCGCTGCTCGCCGGCGGCATCGGCATGGCGATCGGCGCCTATACCCATGCCAATATCCGCTTCAACACGCCGCGCTGGTGGTCCTTCCTGTTCAACACGGTCGAGCATCACAGCCTGCACCACTCGCCCGATTACGACAGCAGCCGGACCAACTACGCCAACACCTTCATCTTCATCGACCGGATCTTCGGTACCTGCCGCGATTCCGAGGCCGCCCATGTCGGGCTCGACGATTGCCGCCGGCTGGGGATCAAGGAACAGATGGTCTACCCGTTCCGGCCGCTGGTCGGCTGGGTCAAGCAGCTGCGCGCCCCGCGCCTGCCCGACGCGGTAGCCGCCGAATGAGCTGGCTGCGCGCGATCGACTGGATCTGGCACGTTCGCGGCACGCTGGCGCTGCCCTCGCGGCCGAACTCCTTCACGGCGCTGGAGCCCGTCTTCGAGGAGCGCGGCACCACGCTGGAGCGGAGCCTCGACACGCTGGTGTTCCACAAGGACAATCCGGACTCGCAGGACAAGCTCGCCTCGTTCGAGCATGGCACGCTGCAATTCGTCGAGACCGAGCGAGGCCCGGCGCTCCGCTACGACCTGACCAGCCATCCGCTGCTCTGGTGCTTCCTTGCCCCCGCCCCCTTCGCCGCGCTCGCCTATGCCGCGCAGCCGATGCGCATTCCCGGCTATGTCTTCGCCGGCATTTTCGCGGCGCTGTACCTCGCCGGCCGCATCATCGAGCAGCGCAACGCCCACAAGCTGTTCCGCGAGCGCCTGCTCGGCGCCGACACCGCCGCGGCGGTGCCGGCCTGACAGTGCTCAGGGTCGCTGGAAGGTCCAGCGACCCGCATCGCTCGCCGGATCGAACGGCATCAGTGCCGGCGTGCTCCGTCCGATCGCGACCAGCGCCTTGGGGTGCTTGGCATCGGCCTGCGCCTTGGGCTGGATGCGGTAGCTGCCATCGGTCAGCTGGTCGATCCGCCACAGCTGCTCGGCCGCGCCGGTAAAGGCGGGCACGGCCTGCACGCTGCCTTCGGGCCCTACCGCCAGCGCACGCTCGGTGCCTGCGATCAGGATCTTGTAATAGGGCGCGCCGAACGCCCCGCCCGCGCCTTCCGCCGGCGCGATCGACCAGAGCTGGTGCGCGCGGATCATGTAATCGCCAAGGTCGACTTCGATCGCGCCTTCGGGCCAGCTTACCCGATTCTCGGCGAGCGTCTGGTTCGGGATGGGGCCGGTAGGGTCACCCGGCCTGGCGAAGAAGCTGCGGCGGGCATCGAACGGCATGCGGACGAAATCCACCGCCAGCTCCAGCGCCCCGCCACCGCGCTCGGACTGGATCTCATAGGTCCCGGCCACCAGATTTTCGCCCGTCACCGGCCAGCCATCCTTCCACAGCAGCGGCAGGATGCCGAGCACGCTGCGCCCGCCACGATCGAGATCCGACTCGTAATGCATCGAGAATTTCTCGACACCCTCGCCCAGGTCGAGCAGCCCGAAATGCCCCGGGCCGTACTGCCGCCCGCGCCCCGCCACGACCAGCTTGCCGCCGCCCTTGAGCAGCGGCACGCCCATATGGTCGACAAAGGGTCCGGTCGGGCTGCGCGACCGACCCACGCGGATATTGTACGAGGAGTTGGGCCCGTCGCAGCAGGTGCCATGGGTGCCGAGCAGATAATACCAGCCGTCGCGGTGCAGCAGCGCGGTCGCTTCCATGTCGATCGCGACGTCGACCGGCTGGCTGCCCGGCATCTTGTCCCCGGTCTTTGGGTCGAGCTCGATCATGCGGATATAGCCGAAATAGGTGCCGTAGCTCAGCCACAGCCGGCCTTCGGCGAAGAGGAAGGCGGGATCGATCGCGTCGGCGGGCTCCAGCCCGTTGGTCGAAGCGACGATGCCGACATCGTGATAGCCGAAATCGGGCGACTTGGGATCGAGCGACCTGGTCCACATCACCTTGACGTTGCTGGCATGGCCGCCGTTCATCCCGCCGCCGCCCACCGCATAGCTCACATAATAGCGGTCGCCGATCTTGATCACGTCGGGCGCGACGCCGCCGCCGGGCCGCTCGCCGCCGCTGCGCCAGGTCCAGCCATCCTCGGACACGAGCCCGCCCCCGCGCGTGCCGAAGGTCCACCAGCGGCCGTCCGAATAGGTGATGGTCGAGGGATCATGGATGAACGGCTCCCCCGCCAGCTGGGCGGAGGCGGCCTGGGGCTGGGCGAGCAGGAACAGCGCGGCGAGCGGCAGCGTGGAGAGCTTCATGGCGTTCCTCACTTCACGTCGATGGTGATGTCGCGGATCGGCTTGCCGGTCTCGTCGACGAAGCGGGCGCAGAAATCGCTGAGGCCGGGGCCGTTGATCACCGCGCCGCGCAGCACGTTGCGCCCCTTGCGCAGCGTGATCGGGCGCGACAGGACGTCGTCCATCACCATCCGCCGATCGCCATAGAGCCCGGCAACCTCGCTGCCGTTCAGCCACCAGCGCGACGCCGAGTTGGAGCCCATCGCCAGCCGCACGCCGCGCATCTCGCGGGGCGCGTTGATCACGGTCACCGCCCAGAAGATCACGCCATAGGTCGGCTTGCCCAGCCCCTGCGCCAGGTAGAACAGCTTCACGTCGAACAGGCTGGAATCGAGCGCATGCCAGCGCAAGGCACCGGGCGCGCTGTCGCCGTCGCGCGGTACGGTCTCGAACGTGCCCGGATAGGTGCCGGGCGCGATCGCCGCGCGGACATAGCTGGGGGTGAAGCCGGTATTGGTGCGGTTGGGCTTCACCACCGGCTCCAGCAGCAGCCAGCGACGGAGAAAGCCATCGGCATCGGGTGCGATCGGATCGGCGGAGGCCGGGGTGAAATAGGGCGCCAGGCCGGTCGGCGGCGGCAGCGTCTCTTCCACCATGCCGGCGGTCTGCGCGTGGAGCGCTCCCGGCGCGAGCAACGTCCATGCCATCGCGCGCCACAACGCGGCCGATCCGGGCCTGCCCATCGCCAGTGTCTCCTCTCCAGGACGACTCGTCGGCCGCCATTGTTATCGGTAACAACATGGCTAGGCGGCGGCGCGCTGCGCCGTCAACCGGTGAAATGCTTGCAAAGCAGCGGCAGCGGCCGCGCGCGGGTCAGGTCAGAAGCGGAAGCTCACCCACCCCGCCACGAAGTCCGAGCTGGCATAGCCCGCCTTGGTGAGCGCCGGCCCGGCGGCGAAATGCTCGTACCGCCCGGTGAGCGACAGCCGCGGGGTGATGGCCCACACCGCCTGCAAGCGCGCGACATCGGCGGTATGGGAATCGCGGACATTCTGGGTGCCGGCAAAGGGCTGGCCGCTCGCCCGGTACACCGCGTCATGGACATCGGCGCGCCAGGCCCGCTGATACTCCATGTTGAGCCGAAGCTTCGCCGTCGGCGACAGGTTCAGCGTCGGCGCCAGCGCCACCAGGTTGCTCGGCGTGAGGAACAGGCCGTAGCTGTAATAGATGTTGTTGCCGAACGGCGCATAGGCGTTGCGCAGCGTGGCCCCGCCATAGCCGCCGCCGCCGCTGGCATAATCGGCGTGGAAGCCGATCCGCGGCGCGCGCTTGCCGCTGCCGAGCCGGACGTTCTGGGCGAAGAAGCCATGCCAGGCGTCGATCCGCTGGTCGATGAAATGGCCCCATTGGTGGTTGACCGACCAGTCCAGCGTCACCGGCCCCGCCTCGCCCCACACATGCGTGCCCAGATAGTAGCGCGTCGCCGGACCGATCCTTCCGCCCCAGGTGCCCACCGTGTTGCGGCGGCGCCAGAAAAAGGGATCGAAATAGAGCTTGGCGCCGCCCACCCAGGCCTTGGGCACGACGAAGCCCAGGGTCACGCCCGAGAAACGCCGGGCGGGATCGATCACGTCGTCGTCGGTGCCGAGGTCGCCATATTGGGTGGGCTTCAGGTCGAACAGGTCCACCCGCATGGTCTTGCCCCGCGCCCAGGCGCGCACGCCGTTCAACGTGTAGCGAATCGTGTTGTTGTCGCACTGCGAGGTCAGCAGATTGGGCCCGTCGGTGAATTCCTGTCGGCCATAGCGTGCGCCGACATCGATGCCGGCCACCTCGCCCTTGGCCTCGACGAACAGTTGTTGCACCGCCACGTCGTTGCGCAGCGTCGCCGCCGGTGCGCCGAGTTCGACCCCGCTGATGCTGCCATGCGCGATCTCGCCATAGACGCGCAGATGCTCCCCGATATGCACGTCCGCGCCGCCGACCAGCCGGAAGATGTCCTGCCGCTGCGCGCGGCTGTTGCGCAAATTGGGGTTGGTGGTGTGGTTCACCCGCAGCCGCGCCTCGCCGGAAAGCGTGACATAGACGTCGCCGTCGCGCGTCAGCTTCAGGCACTTGAGCGCGTCGATCGGATCGTCGCGCTTGGCGGGGTCGCAGAGCTTGCGCCAGTCCTCCGCCCAGCGCGACAGATTGTAGCCGCCGGTGGTGGCACCGTCGCCGATCGCGGCCGCGGGATAGCCGGCGGTTTCCACGACCTGCGCGGCGGCAGGCATGCTCAGGGCGAGCGCCGAACTGGCGCCCAGAACGCAGGTTACGCTACGCATGGGAACTTCCTTATTCGGCCGGAACGGCGTCGGCAGGGCGCTGGTCGATCCGCAGCGCGCGACCGTGCAGCGCCGCGTCGAGCGCATCGTGATCCAGCCGGCCTTCCCAGCGCGAGACGACCACCGTCGCCACCGCATTGCCGATGAAGTTGGTGAGGCTGCGGCACTCGGACATGAACCGGTCGACACCGAGGATCAGCGCCATGCCCGCCACCGGCACGCTGGGCACGATCGACAGCGTCGCCGCCAGGGTGATGAAGCCCGCGCCTGTCACCCCCGCCGCGCCCTTGGAGGAGAGCATCGCCACGCCCAGCAGCAGCAATTGCTGCTCGATCGAGAGGTGCACGTTGGTCGCCTGCGCGATGAACAGCGCCGCCAGCGTCATGTAGATGTTGGTGCCGTCGAGATTGAACGAATAGCCGGTCGGCACGACCAGGCCGACGATCGTCTTGGGGCAGCCGGCGCGCTCCATCTTCTCGATCAGCGAGGGCAGCGCGCTCTCCGACGAGGAGGTGCCCAGCACCAGCAGCAGTTCCGCCTTCAGATACGCGATCAGCCGGAAGATCGAGAAGCCCGCCATCCACGCGACCGTGCCCAGCACGACGAACACGAACAGCGCCGAGGTGAGGTAGAAGGTGCCGACCAGCATCGCCAGATTGGCGAGCGTGCCGACCCCGTACTTGCCGACGGTGAACGCCATCGCGCCGAAGGCACCGACGGGCGCCGCCTTCATCAGGATCGCGACGACCTTGAACATCGCCAGCGAGATGTCTTCCAGCGCCTGGGTGATCCGCTCGCCGCGATCGCCGACCAGCGCCAGCCCGATGCCGAACAGGATTGCGACGAACAAAGTCTGCAGGATGTTGCCGCCGGTGATCGCGGAGAGGAACGTATCGGGGATGATGCCGAGCAGGAAGCCGGTCAGCGTGCTCTCATGCGCCTTGGCGGCATAGTCGGCGACCTTGCCGGCGTCGAGCGAGGCCGGATCGATGTTGAGCCCCTCGCCCGGTCGAACGACATTGGCCACGACCATGCCGACGACCAGCGCCAGCGTGGAGAAGAACAGGAAATAGCCGAAGGCCTTGGCCGCGACCCGGCCGACCGCCTTGAGGTCGCGCATGCCGGCGATGCCGGTGACGATGGTGAGGAAGATCACCGGCGCGATGATCATCTTGACCAGCTTGATGAAGCCGTCGCCGATCGGCTTGAGCGCCTCGCCGGTGGCGGGGGCGAAATGGCCGATCAGCACACCCGCCACGATCGCGACGAGCACCTGCGCATAGAGATGCCGGTACCAGGGCAGCGCCTTGGCCGGCATCGCGGGCGCGGTATCGTGGGACTGGGCGGGGATACGAACCATCACTTCCTCTCCTTCGGCCTCCGTTGTGCCGGTAGGACTCGATCCCGGCATTCTCGGTCGCGCGGCCCTGCGGAGGAAACAAAAAAAGGAATCTTGATTCGTAGTTTTATTTCAGATGCTTAACCGGATACACCTGCGCCTTCCGGGCAAAAATCGACACAACCCGCCGCGAATAAAGTGCAAAAACTTGCACATCGACCGGCGCTGACGGATAGCGGGTCGGTGACCGATCGTGACTCGCTTGCCGGCTGGCGCTACTGGATCATCGCCGTGCTGATGGCCACGGCGGTCGCTGTTGCCGGGGCATGGATTGCTGGCGCCGGTACCCGCGACGCGCTGATCACCAGCACCCGCACCGGCGCCCAGCTCCGTGCCGCGCTGCTCGACAGCGAAATCGCACGTTTCCGCCTGCTGCCGCTTGCCCTCAGCGATGACAGGCAGGTTGCCGCCACGCTCGCCGGCGCCCCTGCGGGGCCGCTGAATGCAAAGCTCGAGGCGCTTACCCGCACCACCGGCGCCGCCGCGATCTACGTGGTCGGCGCGGACGGGCGCACCCGCGCCGCAAGCAACTGGCGCACCCCGCAAAGCTTCGTCGGATCGGACTATCGGTTCCGCCGCTATTTTCGGGAGGCCCGCGCCCGCGGCGAGGCCAGCCAGTTCGCGCTCGGCACGGTCAGCCGCCATTCGGGCCTGTATCTCGCCCGCCGCACGCCGACCGGCGGCGTGATCGTGGTCAAGCTGGAGTTCGATGCGATCGAGGCGGCATGGCGGCGCGCCGGGGGCGACACCCGGGTCGAGAATGCGGCCGGGCTGGTGCTTGTCGCCAGCGATCCCGGCCTGCGCTTCGCCGTGGCGCGCCCGATCCTGCCGGCGGTGCTCGCGGCGCTCCGGCGCGAGGCGGCGCTGCCCGAAACCTCCGCCCCCGTGCTGCTGCCACCCGCACGGGGCAACCTGGTCGAGGCGAGCGTGCCGACCAGCCAGCCGGGCTGGAGCCTGTCGCTGCGCCGGTCGATCGGCCCGGCGGTCGCCGCCGCGCAGCGCACCGCCGGCCTGGTCGGGTTTTTGGCCGTGCTGGCGCTCGCCGCGCTGATCTGGAGCCTGCGCCAGCGCGCCACGCTCAGCCGTCGCCGCACCTCCGAGCTGGAGGCCGCCGTCGCGGAACGCACCGCCGAGCTCCGCCGCGAGATCGAGGAGCGCGCCGCGATCGAGGCCCGCGCCGCCGATCTGCGCGAGGGACTGCGCCAGGCCAACCGGCTCGCCACCCTCGGCCAGGTCACCGCCAGCGTGGCGCACGAGACCGCCCAGCCGGTCGCCGCGATCCGCACCTATGCCGAAACCAGCGTGCAGCTGCTCGATCAGGGCGCGACCGACATGGTGCGCGACAATCTCGACACGATCCGCCGCCTCAGCGACCGGATCGGATCGGTCACCGCGCAGCTGCGCGGTTTCTCGCGCCGCCAGCCGGGCGAGGTCCGCCCGCTGCCGTTGGCCGAGGTGCTGGACGGCGCGCTGCTGATCCTGAAGGAGCAATTGCGCAACGTGCGGCTGGAGCGACCGGCGATCGGCACGCACCTGCTGGTGATGGGCGGGCGGGTGCGGCTGGAGCAGGTGTTCGTCAACCTGCTGCAGAACGCGACCGAAGCGCTGGCCGGCCGGCCGGACCCGACGATCGCGATCCGCCTCACCCTGGCCGAGGGCCTGGTCTGGGTGCGAATCCACGACAACGGCCCCGGCATCGCGCCCGACATCGCCGCGCGCCTGTTCACGCCCTTCGCCACCAGCCGCAGCAACGGCCTGGGCCTTGGACTGGTGATCTCCAGCGACATCATGACCGAACTGGGCGGCAGCCTGCGCTGGCTGGCGGAGGAACGCGGCGCCTGTTTCGAGCTGGAGCTGCGACGGGCATGACCGTGCCGGTCGCCTTGGTCGATGACGATGCCGATCTTCGCGCGGCGCTCACCCAGCTGCTGACGCTGGCGGGTCATGACGTGCGAATGTTCGTCGACGCGCCGACGGCGCTGGCGGGCATCGACCGCGATTTCGCCGGCGTGGTCGTTACCGACGTGCGGATGCCGGGCATGTCGGGCGTGGACCTCTTCCACCGCCTGCGCTCCGTCGATCCGGAGCTGCCGGTGATCCTGATGACGGGCCATGGCGACGTCGCGATGGCGGTGGACGCGATCAAGGCCGGCGCATGGGACTTCCTCACCAAGCCCTTCCCCGGCGATGCGCTGGCCGCCGCGCTGCAGCGCGCCGGGACCGCCCGCACGCTCGCCCTGGAGAACCGCCGGCTGCGCGAAGCGACGAGCGACGGGGACGCCGCGCTGCTCGGCGAAGCGCCCGCCATTCGGCGGCTGCGCGAAATGGTGCCGGTACTGGCCGATGCCGCGCTCGATCTAGTCCTTGAAGGTGCGACCGGCACCGGCAAGGAAGTCTATGCAAGGCTCGTCCATCGCACGGGTCGCCGTGCGCGCCATCGCTTCCAGGCGGTGGATTGCGCGGCGCTGCCGCCGGGTATCGGCGCCCGCGAGCTGTTCGCCCGGGACGGCCTTGTCGCCCGTGCCGATCGCGGCACGCTGTTCCTCGACCATCTCGATCTGGCCCCGCCCGAGCTGCACCACCGCCTCGCCCAGTTCGCCGAGACGCGCACCGTCGCCACAGAGCAGCGCGATCCCGATCCCGTCGACATACGGATCATCGCGGCGATCGGCGAGGGCGGTGCCGCGGCGCTGCCGCCCGGCCTCTACCATCGGTTGGCCGGCGTGCCGCTGCGCCTGCCGCCGCTGGCAGAGCGGCGCGAGGACGTGCCCCTGCTGTTCGCGCATCTCGCGCTCCAGGCTGCCCGGCGCCACCGTCGCCCCGCCCCGCCGCTGTCGGAGGCGGCGCATGCCGCCGCCATGCGCGACTGGCCCGGCAATGTGCGTGAGCTGGAACGCGCCGCCGAGCGCTTCGTCCTGGGTCTGGAGCCGCCTCCGGCCGCTGCCGCCGCCGCGGCCGTGGAGTGCCGCTCGCTTACCGAACGGCTCGAAGCCTTTGAACGCACGGCAATCCTTGATGCGATCGCCGCCGCAGGGGGCGAGATCCAGGCCGCCATCACCGCCTTGGGGCTGCCCCGCAAGACCTTCTATTATCGGGTCAAGCGGCTCGGAATCGATCTCCGGAGCGCACGCGGACGCTGATGCGCGCCGCCCGGCGGGCGCGGCGGTCGGCAGCAATGCCGATGCTGTCCGCGCATCCATGGCCGGTTGACACCGGTTACCTCAGCGCGCAAGAATAGCGATCGGAGCAGCGGGCAAAGATCCGCCTCCGCAGGAGGGGTGGTCGAGACGCGCGACTCGTCGGGCGAAAAGGCCCTCCCCCGAAAATTCCATGCCGCATGACACGCCGCAGGCGCGCCGCTCGGCATCAGAACAAGCAGGCCCTGCGGGGCGATGGGAGAGAGAAATGGCTGAGGGTTTCGGGGTGCGCGATCGGGCACGTACACGGCAGCTGCGGGGTATTTCCGCGAGCGCGTTGATTTTTGCGCTGGCGACGCCCGCCGCGGCATGGGCACAGGCGGTGCCGGCGGAGGCCCCGGCGGAGGCGGCGCCGATCGCCGATCCGGCGCAGACGGACGCCACCGACAGCGAAATCATCGTAACCGGTTTCCGTCGGTCGCTGGATGCCGCGCTCAACGTCAAGCGCGAGTCGGTGGCGGCGGTGGATGCGATCGTCGCCGAGGATATTGCCAAGTTCCCGGATCAGAACCTCGCCGAATCGCTGCAGCGGATCCCGGGCATCTCGATCCAGCGCGATGCCGGCGAAGGCCGCGCGATCACCGTGCGCGGTCTCGGGGCGCAGTTCACCCGCGTGCGGGTGAACGGCATGGAGACGGTCGCCACGTCGACCGACGGCGCCAGCGCCAATCGCGACCGCGCGTTCGATTTCAACGTCTTCGCGTCGGAGCTGTTCACCTCGATCGTCGTCCACAAGACGGCGGAGGCGTCGCTCGACGAAGGCTCGCTCGGCGCGGTGGTCGATCTGAACACCGGCAACCCGCTGGCGGGCAAGGACGGATTCACCGCGGTCGGTTCCGCGCAGGCGAACTATAACGATCTTTCCAAGAAGCTCCGGCCGCGCCTTGCCGGGCTGCTCTCCTGGAAGAATGCGGCGGGCACCTTCGGCGCCTCGGTCTCCGCCGCGTACAGCAAGACGGACAATCTCGAACTAGGCAACAACACCGTCCGCTGGGCCCAAGCACGATTCGATTCGGTAAACGGCACACCCTGCTTCTACAACAGCGCCACCGGCACGACGCCGGTGCGGAACAGCGGCGGCACTTACCGCTCCAGCGCCGCGTGCGACCGGGCCGCTCTCGCCTTCCACCCGCGCATTCCGCGCTACGGCGAGGTACTCCACGATCGCCAGCGTCTGGGCGTGACCGGCAGCGTCCAGTTCGCGCCGACCGACGCGACAAAGATTTCGATCGACGGCCTCTATTCGCGCTTCAAGGAAAATCGCGAGGAGAAATGGGGCGAGGTGCTGCTGCGCTCCAACGAACGCTCAATCGATCTGCTCAACCCGAGCTATGACAACAAGGGGAACATGGTCTCCGCCACGCTGAACGACGCGTGGGTTCGCACCGAGCATTATCTGCGCCAGTCCGAGACCGAATTCTACCAGATCGGCGGCAGCTGGGACCAGGATCTGACCGACACGCTGCGCTTCACCCTGCTCGGCGGCATCTCCAAGTCGACCGCGGACATTCCGCTTGAGACGACGTTCGTCTTCGACAACCGCACGTCGCAGAATTACAGCTATGACTATAGCGACATGTGGCGGCCGAAGCTGACCTTTGGCACCAGCGTCACGGATCCGGCGAACTTCCAGCTGGCCGAAATTCGCGACCGGCCGTCGAGCGTGATCAACAAGTTTCGCACCGCGCAGCTGCGCACCGAATGGGACGTGACCGACGGCTTCCAACTCAAGGCCGGCGGCGTTTATCGCCGCTTTTCCTTCGATTCGGTGGCCTATACCCGCGACGCGGTGGTATGCCCGACCAGGACCAGCGCGGCGCCGGACGCGGTGCTGGGCACGGTGACCTGCTCGGCGTCTAGCCAGGTTTTCGCACCGGGCGCGGTGTACGGCTTCCCGGCTGCCGGGCTGGGCGAGACGTTCAACCTCGGTAACGCAGGCCAGCCGGCGGGTACGACCAGCACCTTTCTCATCCCCAATATCGATGCCTCGGCGAAATATACCGGCCTTTACAATCGCGCGTTGGCGCCGGATGTCGGCAACATCCGCAGCGTCATCGAGACGGTGAAGGGTGGCTATCTCGAATTCGACGTGAAGGGCGATCTATTCGGCCTGCGCTACGCCGCCAATGCGGGCATGCGCTATGTGCAGACCGGGCAGACCTCCACCGGACTCAACAACGGCGTGCCGGTGACCGTGGATCGCAGCTATGACGATTGGCTGCCGGCGCTGAACGTCGCGCTGTTCCCGGCCGAGAAGGTGATCCTGCGCGGTGCCATCTCCAAGGTGATGACGCGCCCGACGCTGGGCAACCTGACCCCGGGCGGCTCGGTCGACGGCTTCAACTACCGGATCAGCTTCGGCAATCCGCAGCTCGAGCCGTTCCGCGCCACCTCCTATGACCTGGCGGCCGAATGGTATTTCGCACCGCAATCGATCTTCTCCGTCGCGGTGTTCAAGAAGAGCGTCCAGAGCTTCCCGGTGTCGGTGACCACGTCGGGCACCTATGCCTCGACCGGGCTGCCGACCTCGATCATCCCGCCGAGTTCTCCGGCCGCATCCAATCCCGAAGGCCAGATCTGGCAGATCAGCACGATCACCAATGGCACGGGTGCCTCGCTGAAGGGCATGGAAGTGTCCTTCCAGACCGCCTTTCGCTTCCTGCCCGGCTTCCTCAAGAATTTCGGCATGATCGCGAACGCGACCTTCATCGATTCGGATGCCGCCTATACGCAAAGCGGGCCGGCGATCGCGCCGGGCGGGGCCCTCGTCCCGGTGACCCGAACGGAAACGCTCTACGGTCTGTCCAAGCGCGCCTATAACGGCACGCTCTATTACGAGGACAGCCGCTTCAGCGCACGCGGTTCGATCAGCTATCGCGGACCGTACATCGATGGCGGCTCCGGCACCGGCAACATCTTCGAAGGCTATAACGCCTCGCTCAACGTCGATGCGTCGATCCGGTACAAGATTACCCCGAACATCGAAGTCTCGATCGAAGGCACCAACCTAACCGACGATTATCGCGATCGGTACACGGACCTGGATGCCAACCGGAACTATGAGTATAATCACTTCGGCCGCACCTTCCTGATTGGTGCGCGCTTCAAGATGTGAGCGGAATGGCGCACGCCGCGATTGGCTGCGTGCGCTGACCTGCACCGCAGTTCGCTGCGCGACCAGCTTGGCTGCTGACGGCCGGGATGGTTCGCGCGCGAGTCGCGGGTTCTGGTATCGAGGTCCCAGCGAAATCCCGGATCCGGCAGCACTCGAAATGGCGGACTTGTCCTCGGCAGCTCTCGAAATGCCACGGCGGCTGGCCAACGCACATGTGAGCAACGGGCCGCACAAATCTGAAGTGAAATAAAATTGTTCTTATCGTCGTTCTGATCTCAACGTGGCCTAAGATGTGATCGACCAAGCAAATGCCATGTCGATTCCGTCCTATCCCCTGCAAGTTACCGACGCTAAGGTTCGCTTGACGGACAGTGTAGGCAAATGCACTGTTCTCCAATCCGAACAGGGCCGCCAAACAAATATATTCTGCAGGCACATGCCGTACTGACATGGGCAGGGTTATCCCACGTCTGCCACGATCGGGGCGACGCAGGGGCTTCCGACTCGCGCCCAGCCCATAACTCTTGGGGAGGATTGGCGATGTATTTGGATGGCTATCCGGGCGTCTACGTTCAGGAAGTTCCTTCGGGCATTCGGACAATCATCGCAGCGTCGACCTCGACCTTCGCCGTTCTCGGCCATTTTCCACGCGGTCCGGTGGGCAGGCCGGTCAAGGTCACCAGCTGGAACGACGTGGTGCGCACCTTCGGCGACCTCGACCGCCGCTTCGTGGCGCTCTACACGCTGCAGGATTTCTTCCAGCAGGGCGGCGGCTATGCCTGGATTAGCCGCGTTGCTTTCGAACGCCCTACCGCCCTGCTCACCAGCGTGGAACAGGCCATGGTGATCGAAGCCCGCGCGCCGGGCGCGGGCGGCAACACGATAACGGCGGCCATTGCCCTGAACGCCGATGGCAGCTTCAACCTGAGCATCGTCAATGGCGGCGATTCCGCCACGGTATATGCCAATCTCAGCGCAGACCCCGCCTCGCCCCGCTTCGTCGAGCGCATCGTGAACGCGGCCGAGGCGGCCGGAGGATCCCCGCTCGTCCAGGTGCGCAACACCAATTTCCCGCCGGCAGCCACGGCGGCGGCGGCATTGGCAGGCGGTGCCGCAGGTGTCCGTGCCACGCGCACTATCGCCTCGGTGCCCCAGCCCGCGCTGACCTTGCAGGGGCTGGATGGGTGGACGGCGGGCACGCGCGTCGCGGCCACCGCCAACGGCGCCAATTTCGATTTGACCTTCAGCGGCTTCCAGGGCGGGCCGGTGAGCATCGCCGGTCTCACCATCCAGCCCGGCGGCAATTATGTCGCCGATCGGGTGGCGACGGTGGTGGACGGCAATGGCCGGCGGATTGCCGCGGTGGTGCTCAGCCGCAACGCATTGCGCGTGCCGACGGACAATAGCGGCACCGCCCCCGCCACGCTCGCCGCGAACGGCAATGTGGCGGCCTCGGCCGCAGGCCAGCCGGCGGCGGCCGCCGCGACGATCGGGCGCGCGCAGGGCAACGGCAATGCGATGACCGTCTCCGCCGCCAATCCGGGCACTTGGGGCAACGTGCTGCGGGTGGGGATATCCACGGTACCCGGCGGTTTCGACCTGGTCGTCAACGAATATCGCGGGACCGACATCGTTGCCAGCGAGACCTATCGCGGGCTGAGCATCATCCCGGGCGACGCGCAATTCGCCGAAGCCGTGGTCAATCCCGTGTCGCGGCTGATCCGCCTGTCCAACATCAGCGGGGCGCCGCCACGCGCTTCGCGGGACGGCGCGGCGGTGGATCGCCTGACACTCGCCGACCTTACCGCGCTCGGCGGCGGCAGCGACGGCACGCTGCCTGGCGAGCCGGCCTGGGCAACCAACGCCGCGGCGGTGTTCGGCGGCGTATTCGATGCGGCGCAAGGCATCGGCAGCTACGACCAGATCGCCCCCGAATTGTTCAACCTGATGGCGATCCCCGAGGCGCCGCTGATGGCCGATGGCGGCTTCGACACCTACAGCGCCGCCGGCAATTATTGCCGGACTGCCCTTGCCTTCCTGCTCGTCGACCATCCGGCTGCCAATGACCGGGTCGATCTCATCGCTAACTGGGACATTACCGGCCGGCTGGGATCGGACCTCGCGCGCAGCGCCGCGCTTTGCTTCCCGCGGCTCGACAAGGCCGATCCGCTGGGCGGGCGGCGGCAGATGCAGGCGAGCGGCGCAATTGCAGGGCTGATGGCGCGGATCGACGGGCAGCGCGGCGTATGGAAGGCACCGGCCGGTCTCGAAGCATCGATCAGCGGCGCGGTGCCGACGGTGGGAATGACCGACCGCCAACAGGCGGGGCTCAACCGGGCAGGCCTCAACTGCCTGCGCGTCAAGCCCGGCGCGGGGCTGGTGCAATGGGGGGCCCGCACGCTCGCGGGCTCGGACATCCTCGCCAGCGAATGGAAATATGTGCCGGTGCGCCGCACCGCGTTGATGATCGAACAGACGCTGCGCGACTCGCTCGGCTGGGTGGTGTTCGAGCCCAATGACGAAAGCCTGTGGGCGCAGGTGCGGTTGAACGTCGGGGCCTTTCTGCAGTCGCTGTTTGTCCAGGGCGCCTTCCAGGGACGCACCCCGCGCGAGGCCTATCTCGTCAAATGCGACGGCGAGACGACCTCGCAGCAGGACGTGAATGCGGGCATCGTCAACATCCTGGTCGGCTTCGCCCCGCTCAAGCCCGCGGAATTCGTCGTCGTCCGGCTGACGCAGCTCGCCGGCCGCCTCGCCAACTAACAGGGGGACCTGCCATGGCCGGTTTCGTCGTCAACGCGCAGCGTTTTGATCCGTACAAGAGCTTCCGATTCCGCCTCAAATGGGACGGGAAATATGTCGCGGGCGTCTCCAAGGTGAGCGCACTCAAGCGCACCACCGAAGTGGTGGAGCATCGCAACGGCGGCGATCCGACCGCGATGCGCAAATCGCCCGGCAACACCAAGTTCGAACCGCTGACGCTCGAACGCGGCGTGACCCATGACACGGATTTCGAGGCCTGGGCGTCGCTGGTCTGGCAGATCAACAACCCGGCAGGCGCGCAGATCGCGCTGCGCGGGTTTCGCAAGGACCTGCTGCTGGAACTGCACAACGAGGCAGGGCAGGTCGCACTGGTCTACCGCATCTACCGCGCCTGGGTTTCCGAGTTCAGCGCGCTGCCGGAGCTGGACGCGAACGCCAATGCGGTCGCCATCCAGTCGCTGGTCCTGCAGCATGAAGGCTTTGAACGCGACGTCGACGTTGCCGAGCCGACCGAACCCGCGATCGTCTAGGCCAGGCGATGCGCTCCCTCGACGAACAGGTCGCGCTCGCGCTGGTCGAGCAGGGAAGCCGCCTCGCCCCGCTCGATCAGGCGGTGCTGCTCGTCGCAACGCTGGACGGCCTGTCCACCGCCGAGGCCGCCGCGCTCGCCGTCGACCGGCGGGACCGGCTGCTCCTCGACGCGCGCATGACCACGTTCGGCCGGGATATCGGGTTCTTCGCCCGCTGCCCGCAGTGCGGCGAGGGCAACGAGGCCGCGTTCGATCTCGCCATGCTGCCCGATGCTGCGCCCGCCGAGGGCGTGGCGGTGCAGGTCGGCTCGCGAGAGATCCGGCTGCGCGCGCCTAGCAGCGCGGCGATCGCTCGCGCCGTGCTGGCAGCCCGAACCGAGGGGCTACTCGCGGAGATCGCCGGCGACGCGGTCGCAATCGACGATCCCGACCTGGCCAGGGCGGTGGAAGAACTTCTCCCCGCCGCCTTCCCGCTGCTCGACATCCGCTTCACACTGACGTGCAGCGGATGCGAAACCGTGTTCGACACGCGCTTCGACATCGTGCCCTGGCTGTGGCGCGAGATCGAGGGTGTCGCCGCACACGCAATCGATACGGTCGATCGCCTCGCACGTGCCTATGGCTGGACCGAGCGCGAGATCCTGGCGCTGAGCCCCGCGCGGCGACGGCTTTACCTCGCGAAGCTCGTGTCGTGAGCGGGCTGCTCGCCACCCTGTTGGCAGCGGCGCAAGGCAAGGCCGCCGTCGCCACGCATCGCCCGCACGCCCGCTTCGAACCGGCGACCTTCGCTCCCGACGACATCGAGTGGCGCGACCCGACCGAAGCGCCGCCTGCCCTGGATCGTGCCGACGGCGCGGCACCGCCCCCGCGCGCCAGCACGTCCGACGCCCCCGCGACGGCGCCGACACCGGCGCATGCGCCCAGCCGCCGCACGCCGACCGCTGCACCGC
>NZ_JAAILI010000024.1 GCF_012650175.1 Sphingomonas sp. S2M10 | reverse complement strand
CAATACCGTGCGTCCGCATAGCAGTCTTGGCGGGTTGGCACCCGCCGAGTTTACGAACCGCCCCCGCCAAGGGCATATGGACACCGAAGCTAAGTTATCAACGGCCTGAAAATGGGGAGCAGGTCACAGACCTTCGACGTGTCCTTTGTTGGCTCCGGCAGCGCCATCGAACGCAGTACAGATTTCCGCCAGCTGTCGGGCACGGGCGCGGTAAGATAATAGGTGTTAGGGTCGATCGTAACGCCGGTGCCCAGTGTCGCCGCCGCAAAGAGATTGGTGTTGCTCAGAGCATAGGCGACAACATTGCTGCTGTAGCTATGTCCTGAGATTCCGACCTTAGCTGGGTCTATGACGCCGGACCTCGACAGAAGATTGATGGCAGAGCGATAGGACTCGATGGAAGCCTTGTGGACCCCAAGGAGGATTTCGTGCCCGTCCGGACCACGCTCGGCAATATTCTCGCTTCGCGTGTTAACGCAGAGCGTAGCTATCCCTCGCTGCACAAGGATATGCTCGGGAACCACGCTTCCCGTTCCCCCCTGCAGGAAGCCGCGGCAACGATAGGTTGTTATGACCAGAGGATGCCGTGTCGAGGCACCTTTCGGGCGCATGAGCACTCCATTGGCAGGCCTTCCACTTTCATCTGTCCAGGAGAGCAACTCCGCGGCGGCAAAAGCCTTGCGTGCCAGCGATCGATTTGGATCGGAAAGCGTCACGCGCTCGCCGGTTTCCATGTCGATGCGCACCAGTTCGGGCGGCTGGGTTGGACCCGCCTCGACACAAGCCAGGTATCTGCCGCTTCGACGGCACGGAGATCCAGCGTACGAAGATCCACCGTCCAGCGCCGTTCGGTGATCGTAGATCGTCCGACTGCGGCCGGTGAGAGGGTTCCAGCCGTAGAGAACGGAACGACCGGCCTCGTCAGCCTCATAAAGCACAACTATCTCGCCGTTCGATTCGTTTGGGACGACCTGTCGGAGGGCGTAAGAAAATCCGACGCAGAACACTTCGCGGCAGGGGCTTTTGACTCCGGCCTCGGAGGTAGCCGTGAGCTCGTATTTGGGAACGGGCAGGAGCTTGGACATCGCCCCGACTGTTTCGAGTGAAACGGCAGTCCGTTGAGAAGCCAACTTGAAACCGAGGCCCGTCTCCGCACTCAGGCTCGTGTAAACTGACCTTTGGTCGACGGACGCTTTGGCGGGTCGGTCTTGGACAGGATCACGGCCCGGGATCGCAACCGATTTGGTCGCAAGTGCGCCGGAGTGGCCGGGCAGCACTTCTGACGGACCGCTTCTCCGCAAAGAGGCCATGGAGCCGCCTATGCGGAAGTTGTTGATCAGCGGAAGGCCGTCGGTGACCAGTGTCCGGTCGAGATGAATGCCCATTCTTTGTTCAAGAATGGCGGCGTTCGCAATGGCCTCTCGCGTGTTGCGTGTCTTGTAGGAGATGGTCTTTCCATCGTCCGAGATGGAGAAGCTGACTACGTCGGCCGGATCTTCGGTGACGGTTCGATCGGCGCCTTGGGGCCCGAGCCGGTGGACTTGTATGCCATGGCGTCCCGCCTGCCTCACATACAGCGTCGTAGACCCAGGATCCCACTGCGCGTCACCATTCTCGATGAAATCGAACAGGGGTACCCACATAGGTTCGGTGGGAGAACCGAGCGCCACCGGAGCAGCCGGCTCTCCCATGGGGACCCAGTACCATTGCGCTGTCGTGCTATTCCGGGCGACGGAACGCTCGATCACACGAAAGGCTAGCCGCTGTCCGTCCGGCGAGAGGACAAGACTGTCGATCGAACGTGCCTCAACGATATCTGTCAGCGTCGGCGCGTTACCACTCTGGGCGGCAACTTCCGGCGCTCCGACCGCGCCACAGGCGATGAGACCGGCCACTGCCACCGCCCGCAGGCGACCTACCGAGGATAAAGTCCGTCTGCGCATGGCGCAACTCTTCGTTGGCATCGCGCTTACCAGGACTTGGATAGACTGAAAGCGACGACCCGGCCCAAAGGGGAGTAATTCGTGGAGTCGTACGGGCTCTCCGCGACAAGCGATTGCTGCACAATCGTGTCCGGCTTGACGTTAAACAGGTTCTGAATGGTGACGGAGACGGTGAGGCCTCTCAGAAGACGCGGGCCGCGGGTGAAAGAATGGCGACCCGAGATATCGACCGTCGTCATGCCCTCGACCCGATTGGTAGGAACGACCCTCGTATCTTCGACGCCCGAAATGTAATTTGCGTATGCCGCAAGGGTAGATGGCCCGGCCCGCCAGACCGCGCCGGCTCTGGCTCGAAGATGCGGTGGGTTGAAGACCACCCCGGCCAGAGGCAGCTCGGGCTGTAGGGCGCTTAGCCTTCTTTTGCTGTCTAAGTAGCTCCCTGCCAGCGAAAGCGTCACCGTACTGTCGTCAGCTAAAGAGAAGCGGTACGTCCCGCTAACATCGACGCCGCTAAGGGTCTGACTCGCAACGTTCAAATTTTGGTTGTGAATGATCGCAACGACCTTCGAGGGATCGAACGGCGTCGGCGTCGTATTTACGGGTGTGCCGCCCGCCAGCACGTCCGCGATATCCGACGCGCTGGGACTGAAGGTAATCAGATCTGCATAGGCGGGATTTGACAACGCTCTCGCGGCCTGTCCGACTGGCGCGACGATCCGGCTGGAGTAATCGATATCAAAGTAGGTGGCCTCTAGGTGAAGCCCGGGAAGCCAAGACGGATCGAGCGCGACGGACGTCGACCAGGTCGACGCTTTCTCAGGTTTCAGGTCGGGGCTCCCACCTTGGAGAAGCAGGACCGTTGATCCAGACGGATAGTTGGATCCTCCTCGGCTCGCTGCCGTGAACAAGGCGACGACCTTGGACTGATACTGCTGGAACAGTGTTGGCGTTCGGAATGACCGTCCCCATGTACCGCGCACCTCAAAACCCGACGTTGGCGAGTAGACCAATCCAAGCTTTGGCGTTGCAACACCGTCGCCTTGCGACGGTTTCTCGAAGCGAACGGCGGCCGTGACAGTAAGGCGCCGCACCAGCGGTATGCCGACGTCCGGAGCGATCAGCGGAAGACTGAGCTCCCCAAAGCCATACGAAATTTCCTGCGAGGCGTGGATCTTTTGCCGTGTTTCTTGGAAATGGTTGGCTCGATAGCCTGCTCCGATCGCAACTTTCGCGTCGCCCCCGGGTAATGTGAAGAGCGGGCCATCAGCGTTGATCTCAACCGTGCCCGCGGTGTTGCAATAGCAGATGTAAGTGCCAGCTCTAAGGCTACCGTTCAGAAACTGTTCTTGGTTGAAACGGCTATGGTCCTGCGCGTAGCTGCCCGACAGGGTCGCTTGCCAACGGTTTGGCATTTTAAGCTCGAGGCTCGGAGCAATCGCGAAGGCTTCGGTGTCTGTCGCAATGTGGATGCCGTTTAGCAGATAGTCTGCTCGGCTATCTACCGGCGAATATCGATCGCTCCAGCGCTTGTTATAAAGGCCATCAACGCGAAAATTCAGATTGCTCGTGATACTGAGGTGGCCGCTTACCGCAGCATTATGATGCTTGAGAGAGGGATAGAGCGTCAGTCCCGGAGAGGGCGCTTTGGCGTAACTCCGGTCGCGGCCATAAATCGCCGTGCTGCGTTCGAACTCATACGCGACCATGAAACCCCCGGAGGCCCAGGTGGCTCCCGCGAGAACGCCATATTGCTGGGTCTCGGCACCGCCGTCTGTCGACCCACTCAGCTTCACGTCGGTGAGAAGGCCATCATAGTCCGGTCTCAGAATGACATTGGCAACGCCCGCTACAGCATCAGAGCCATAAAGCGCGGAGGATCCATCGGGGACAATCTCGATCCGTTCGATCGCACTGAAAGGGATCGAAGAGACGTCGATCGCTTGGTATTGTGCGTTATAGGCTATCCGGTGTCCGTTGAGGAGCGTGAGAGTCGCGTCCGGTCCAGCGCCACGTAAATTGAAACTGGTCGCAGAACTTGTGTTGTTGCTACCTCCGACACCCTGACCGACACCCGGATTCTGACCGCCAGTGAAATTCTGTGGAATCGCGGCCAGAACATCCGTGATATTTCGCTGGCCTGCAGACTCGATTTCGTCTCGCGAGATCGAGATGACCGGCGAGGCCGACTGCGCGCCGCGGATGCGCGACCCTGTAACAAGGATCTCGCTCTGTGCTGCCGGGTCGTTCGCTACCTCGCCCGGCGCCTCCGATCGCCCCCGGATGAGGACAACATCCTTCCGGAATTCCGCCGTCAGGCCGCTGCCCTCGAGCAATGCACGCACTGCGTCGTCCGGCGTGTAAGTTCCGCGGAGGCGAGGGGCATTTTTGCCCTCGACCGCCTCCGCGGTGAAGATGACCTCACGACCCGAGAGGCGACTTACAGTCCGTAGCGCGTCACCAAGGTTCTGGGCCTCGACGTTATATTCACGTCGTTGACCTTCCTGTGCTCTGACCGGCGTGGCGATCGCCAATGCAGTGATCGCCGCAGCAGCAAGCAGTCGAATTCGAACCCCGTCCCGCACAAATCCCATGATTTTCCCCCTTCTCGATCTCGCCATTTTGGCGAGGGTTTGAGGGGGATATCGCCGCAAGGGCGCGAACTACGGGGTCGTCCCTACAATATCTTTCACCCGATTGTCATTGAGACCGGAGCACAATTTCATCACTGTGGCTCCGATCGATCTCCAGATCGAACAAGGTTGCCAGGCGCTCTGCGACGCGCTCGGGGTCATCGATCCGGAAACGCCCGGATACCTTTAGGGCGCCGATGGCAGGGTCGGCAGCCCTGATCAGCAACCCCGATCCCTTGTTGGTCTCGGCGATCACAGCGGACAATGGTGCCATGCTGTACTCCCTGGCCGCGAGAGCGGCCGGTGCTGGCTCGGGTGCCGTCGCGCCGGAAGTCTTCGTTGACGCGCCAAGATCAGGCACGCCGGTTTCTCCGAAACTGAACTCTTCCCCGGGTGCCAGACGGGCCACCGCGGGCTTGGCGTCGCGGGAGGTCGCCGGTCGAACGACGTCGACCGCGCCCCGAAGCAGGCGCACTGTCACGGCATCGCTCTTGCCGACGATCACATCGAATATCGTGCCTCGCGCCGTTACGCTGCCGCCGCCAGCGAAGACGACGAACGGACGGGACTCGTGAGCCACATCGAACCGGGCCCGGCCGCGCTTGAGGCTTAGCTCGCGTCGCTCGGTCCCTAAGGCTGCCAGGAGCTGGCTGTCCGGATCAAGCGTCACCTTCGATCCATCGGCCAAGGTGAAACTGCGACGTTCTCCGACCCGCGTCGCCAGCGCGATGCCGGGGCGGAGTGTAGGTGCTTGCTCCGCGGCGATCTCGGGTGCGTATCCGAACGCGTCGATTAGCGCGTCGCGCTTGATCCAGGCTCCGGTGCCGACGGTGACGACCACCAGCGCCAGCCACACGAAGCCTTTCCACCATGACGACCCGCCGTAAGCCGACGCACGTGCCTCGCTGGCTTCGGCGTTGGGCGACTCCGCCAGGAATTTGCCCAATGCGAAAATCTCGCCGGCGCGATTATAGGCACCAAGATGTGCCGCTCCGCGCGCGAGCCAGGCATCGAATTGCGCGCGGTGCATTTCGGCGTCCGGACCGCGCATCCGCGCGAACCAGAAGGAGCCTTCCTCAAGTAACTGATCCTGCCGGGGAGCCTCGCTCGGCACGTGCTTGTCATCCATCGGCGTCAAAGCTCTTGCTGATCCGGATGAGTGCCTGAGCCATATGCCATTCCACTGTGCGGATGCTGATGCCGAGCAGTTCGGCGATCAACTTATATTCCAGTTCCTCTGCACGATGCAGCATATACACCTCATGTGTCCTCGGTGGCAGAGTGTCGACCGCGGCGCGATATCGCTCTCGCATCTGATTTATTTCGGCAGCCGTCTCGGGAGAGAGCGCCTCCGGACCAGGCGCAGTCTCGAGCATACGCCGGATACTTCGCGCTCGCGCCCACTTCCGGACACGGTCCGCCAACAGATGGCGGACGATCCCGTGAAGGTACGCGCCAGGGTTCTGCGACGCGGCGCCCGACCTCGCCGAGGCAAGGCGCGCGAATGCCTCCTGGACGAGGTCGTCTCGCTCATCCTCTATCCAGACCTTGCGACCGAGGAGGCGTCTGAGGCGAGGGGCCTCCGTGCGGTAAACCGCCTCGAGCTGCACGCGATCGATTCCTTCCGGCTCGGGGGAGCGTTTGTCTGCGCCATCTCCCGGTCGCCCCGTTTCGTCAAACAAGGTTATTCAGCAGCGCCGGGCGAGCGGCGTCACTATGGATTGTCGGTAAAAAGGGCACAGTGGATCCATCCAGACGGGCTGGCGTAGTTGGTCCAAAGCGCGCGCCAAACCACCATGGATCAGCGCTTCTAGATAATTGGTCAGGTCTACCCTGCAGTTGGCGACCAGCCTCGCTGCCATCTGCATCGCAAATGTGTATTAACTCCGTTTTGGATGCAAGTCTTTGATCCAGAGCCGTGTCTTGCGTCGCACGAGTTGCTGAATGGGACTCAAGGCGGATCGCTGTTCAGTTCGGTTTCGCCCAGCAACTCGAGCAAGGCGTCGAAATATGCATCGAGTTGCTGCCTGCCGTTGGGCGACAGATCTACGTTCACGCGGCGCTGATCTCTCGGATCGGGAATCCGCATGAGCTGATCCCGCTCGACCAGTCGGTTAATCATTCTTAGCGCGGTTCGCGCCGGGGCCTTTGACGCGGCACAAAGGTTGCTGAGCGACCTCGGTTGCCGGATCTCGCTCACATAGAGGTCGAACAGCATGTTCAGCGCCGGCATGGAGAACAGATCTTCGCCGAACCGAGCGCTGAGCAGGCAGTGTGCCCGAGCCGCCCAGCGAACCATGGCGCGCCGGTCTAACGTTGGGCCAACGCCGTGGAGCTCGTTTACCACGGCTCACATTCCCCCGGACAGGCGCAGCCCCGCCGGCAACAGTCCGGCATGGAACTGCTCGATCAGCGCCTCCTGATCGGGCCTCAGGGCATCGACCGCCCCGAGTGCGCCGGTCGGTGGTCCGCCCAGCAGGGTCGATGGACAGCGACCCTCGAAGGTCCCGAGGTTGGGGCGGTGCGCCCGGTACCCCGCCAGCTCGGCCAGAGGGGCAGGGAAGGTGCGGGCGACCTCCGGGGGGTAGGCAAGCCAAGGCAACTCGTACGGCTTCAGCCAGCCCAGGCTGTAACTGACGATCATGCCGCGCCTCGACGCCATGGTCCGGTTCGCGCCGCCGCCATGGAGCGTAGACCCGAGGAACAGCAAGGCGGCCCCTGGCTCCATTTCGGCAGCGACGGCTTCCGCCGGGTCGATCAGGATCTCGTCCTGCCGCAGATGGCTTCCAGGCCAGACGCGCGTCGCCCCATTGGCGGCCGTATACGGCGTGAACGGCCACATCACATTGACCAGATATTCGACACCGGATGTGCGGACGGGCCACATGTCCTGGTCGCGGTGCGGAGGTTGGACCAGCCCGCCGGGGAGGACCTCGATCGCCTGTGTCAGGTTGAGCTGGATGCTGTCGCACGCGGGGCCGAGGATATTCTCGACGATCCCCAGGACAAGCTCGTTCCGAACGAACCCGTCCATGTGCAAAGAGCGCCGTAGCAACCCATGAAAGCGTTTTGTCCATTCGCCGTAAAATGGTCCGGTTGCGTGCGGAGTCCTTTCGAACTCGGGGTTCATGTCGGCAGCCAGGGCGGCGACCGCAGCCGGCGGGGCCGCATCAGGAATGATGCAGTACCCATCTGCGGACAGAGCCTCCACCCAGCGCGCGATGTCGGCATTCCTCCGGCCGAGGATTGGCTCGATGAGCATCGCCGCCTCCTTACGCCGCGAGCGGCGTCGCGCCGCCGCCAAGCTGCAGACGAACGGGCGCATAGCTGCCGGCTTCGCGGAGTTGCTCTATGGTCCGGGCGGAAATGTGGATCTGCAACGCACCGGTGGTAGCGCCGGCGATCAGCTGGGGCTCGCCCAGCGGCTCGCAGTTCCAGCCAAGCGACAGAATTTGGGAGAGCCATCCAGAATCCGCCACGCAGACAAAGCGCGAGATGCCATGGAGAAGGGCATACTGCACCGTCGCCGTTGTGAGCCGATTGCGAACGCGAAGCCGCTCGGCAGCGCGAAGGCGGGGTGAGAGACAGCCGCGGGTGATTTCCCAGACGTCAGGCCCGGTCGGGCTTGGACCGTCGGAGAGGTGCGGGAAGAGCGATCCGAGAATATGCGGCCGATCAGTTGGCAGCAGTCGGATCGAGCCATAGTGCGTCCCGTCGTCGCCGGCGCTGATCAGATAGACGGCGTGCTCGCTGTCGAACTGATCGACTTCGAACTGCCCGTCGATCACGGGCACCTCCCACCGCCGCAAGTCGACAAAGACGCGCTTGCGATCACGGTGCATATTGTCGAGCGCCGCCGACGCGCCGGGACCGCGATGCCCCGGGAAATACTGGATCATTGAGCTTCTCCCGCTGTTTAGCGGAAGGACAGCTCGCTCATAAACGCGACGGTCGCCACAGACTGATCAGAGGGTTGTCAGCGTCCGAACACCTCCGAATAGGAGATCTGCCCGTCGAACAGGGCGCGTGCCACCAGCAACGGACGCTGGGCATTTCCATAGGCGCGGCGGACATTCTCGACATGCCCATGCGCGGTCGTCGCGGCGATACCCAGGAGCGTACCGATCTCCGGGTCGCCCTTGCCACGTGCGACGAGCACCAGGGAATCGCGCTGCCGGTCAGTCAGCTGGGGCACATTCGGCGGTCCGTCGGAACCGCCGCGTCGCGAGCGCATGATTCGACGCGCGCACTCGAACGCGTAGGTTCCGATCATGTTTGCGAGGGGGAGCGCATTTGCCCGAAGACCATCCAGCGAGTCCGCACCGAACGAGCAGGTGCCGCGATATTCGCCGGGGACATGGACCGGAATCGTGTAGCCTTCGCTCAGGCCATAAGGACGCGCGGCTTCAAGAACCGCCTTCTGGGCCTTGGTCAATCGGATCATATCAGGAATGTCCGACCACAAAAAACCCATCGCAGTCTTCGTGCTCGCTTGATGCACAGGGTCATAGACAAAATAGCCATCACCGAGCGATCGCTCGATCCACGCGGGATCATAGTTGGTGACGCGAATGGCATCTTGTGGAGGGCCGCTCAGGTCAACATGGTGACCCATGGCAAATTTCCTAAAGCCGAGCTCGTGCGCGCAGCGGTCTAGATGATTATGTAGATCAGCCTCGTCTTTGGCGAGGAGGAAGCCGCTAATCATCCCATTGAAATCGAATTGGTCTGCCATCTGTCTACTCCGTACTGGAGCGACAAGAATCCGCTTAATCAGCGTCAGTTATTGTAATATCTTGCGCCCAAACAGTGGCGCCTGATATATGTTCATTTTGGATGAATTCTCTCGAAAGCATCTTCTGCTGAAGAATGCAGGCCAACGTGCCTGCTACTTGACCCGATCTAAGGTCACACTGAGACGAGCAAGCATCGCGTCGCAACGACAACCACTCGGTAACGGGCCCCGCTACGATGATCGCTCGCGTCGGGAATTGTCGACAGCGCTTCCGGGGCCAACCGCATCCTATCGGATGAACGATGGCTGCGCTGGCCTCCCTCGATGACATGCCGAGCCTTGGCGAAGATCTTTGAGTTCTCATCACTCCTTTGCAGCGCGTGCCTTCTTCGAGGGCCTGACGTAAACGGGCCACGCGCCCGTCGCATCGAACGTTTCAGCCCGCGATCTGAGAAACGCCTTCGTCGCGGGGAGAATCAGCGCTTGCGCGTCTTCGAGCGTCATGATCGATTTTGGGACCTGCCAGCGTTTCTCGCCATGGCGCGCCAGCGGGCCGAGAATAGTCGCGTTGTTCGCGGTGCCCGTGAACGCCTTGACCACCTCAGCATCCTGACCGGTGACAGCGGCAACCCGTTTCTCGTTCCAGCCCTCGGATTCCATCCAGTCCAACAGGGCATAGAGGGTGCGATAATCGGGACCATTGAAGCCGAGATGCTTGAGCACGCCCAGGGCGATCGGATCCTGCCGCGCCTGCAAGATCATATTTTCGGGGTTGTAGCGGTCATGCGTTATGATCTTGGTGCCGACCGGGAAGGTCGATAGCGGATCGAATGGCTCGACCAGCACATTTCCGAGACCTGGCCCGTCCCGTCTGACATGATCCCTCAGATTGATGATCTCGCCGAGCGCAAAGGGTTCGTAGGCGCTTACCCGGGGACCGACCCCAAGCATCATCGCGCCGTCGAGGACCGCCTTCAGTGCGGTTGCCCGATCGGTGAGATCGTACATGTCGCGGGCACGGTTGAAATGCGGCGACGCGAACGTGAATTCGATCGAGACGTGGCCCGGCTCGTTCTTCCAGAGATAGATGTCGTCGCTGTGCCACTGCTCGGCCAAGTCGGACATGTAGTTGCGAACCGAGTGGAAAATGAAACCCCAGCGCATGGGGAGGCCATCATTCATCCGCCTGTTTCCTTTCGGGCAATGTGCACGCTGGGGACATCAGCTTCCGAGGTCACCGCTTCGATTTCCCTTGGCATTGTTCGGTTCTCGCAGACAGTCCAGTCGAGGCCTGCTGCACGCATCGCCGGTAAGAGGGCCCAATCGACTAGTACCGGTTCCGGATTGATTTCTGGTCTGGGACATGGCGCCAATGGCCAGGCAATACTATTCTCCTCGCCGTGGATCGGGACGAGGATGCCAGGGCCTTCATGATCGCCCGCGAGTTGATCGCGCAGCATGGCGATGCGGTGGGCGCCTTCCTTCAGGCCAGGATCGACGAGTCCATGGCCGCCGGAGACCTGGAGCAGTTTTCGGACTGGTTTATCATTCGCAACGCCGTCGCACTCACACTGAGTTCCGGCACGACCCTCCAGTAAGCTTTGTCCTCTTCCCCCGCTGGGCCGTGGCCCGCGCGCCGATCCAAAGACAACCCAAGGCGGCACCTCGGCGCGCCGCACCGCGCCGCAGTCAATCGTCATGACGAAGAAGGGAGGGGGGTAAGTCGGTCGGATATTCTCTTCAGCAGGGTGGACCGATCACATGTCTGCATTCGCACAGAACCTCGAACTCGAGGTGGCCGCTTCCGACCTGGTCACGCGTCTCGGCGGCATCTGGCGGCCAAATGGCGGGATGTGTCGCTGTCCAGCGCATGCCGATCGCACGCCCAGTCTCTCGGTGCGTGTCGGAGACCGCAGCCTGCTGTTCAAATGCTTCGCCGGATGCACCGGCGTGGAGATCCTGCGCGCTATCCGACGGCTGAATTTCGACGTGCCGGTCGGCGCTGCGGCCAGTTCGACTGCGGCGTCCGATCGCGACATGGTCATGGCCGAGCGGGCGCGCGCTCTTTGGAATGAGGCTCGACCCATAGAGGGTACGCCGGCGGCTGCCTATCTCGCCAGCCGTGGAATCCTCAACCTGTCGCCCGCCTTGCGTTTCCACCCTCGCGCACCTCTGGGCCGAGAGCGGGCCGTTCGCTTCCGCCCGGCGCTTGTTGCTGCCATTCAGGAGCGATCCCTGGTGGTCGCCGTCCAGCGGATGTTCCTCGATCCTCAACGGCCCATGCTGGCGTCCGATTTATCGAAACCGAAGCTCGCGCTGGGTCGGCCGCTCTCCGGCTCAGTCCGGCTCCACCCGGTCGGCAACTGCCTCGGGATCGCCGAGGGTGTCGAGACGGCGGAGTCCGCTGCTCTCCTGCTCGGCATCCCGGTCTGGGCGACGCTCGGCGCCGAGCGTCTAGCACGCATCGCCATTCCCGACTTCGTGCAGCGGCTCATCCTTCTGCCCGACAACGATCCGGCGGGCCGCCTTGCCGAGCAGCAGGCCAGGATTGCCTATGCGCGTGCCGGTCGCACGATCGATACCTTATGGCCCTGGCATGGGCTGAACGATTGGAACCGCGTCCTCCTGATGGAGGGGAAGGGGGTGGGGGATCGGGTGCGGTTAGCGGCCTGATGGTCAGGCGGCTCCGCCGATGGAGTGAACCCGATGAACCCGAACATCATTTACGTCCGTGCGCTCGACTGCTCCAAGTCGCCGCACAATGTCCGCACCCAAAGCGACGCGGATGCCGACGCCGAGCTCGAAGCCAATATCGGCGAGAGCGGCATCGTCCTTCAGAACCTGATCGGCGTCGCAGTGCCCCGCAAGAAGGGGCATTTCAGCATCTTCGGCGGCGGACGCCGTCTCGAGCGGATCCACAATCTGATCGCCAAGGGCGTTTTCGGCGAGGATTTCATGGTGCCGGTCCTGCCGGTGAAGAACGCCCGCGATGCGATCGAGATGAGCATGGCCGAGAATTACTTCAATCTCGCGATGAACCCCGCCGACGAATGCCGCGGCTTCCAGGCGATCATCGAGCGTGAGAAGAAGACCCCGGCGGATGTCGCCAAGCGGTTCGGCAAGACCGAACGCTTCGTCCTCGGGCGTTTGCGTCTCGCCGATCTCGCCGAACCGGTCTTCGATGCGCTGCGGACCGGCGAGATCACGATCGACGTTGCCACCGCCTACGCCCACACCAGCGACACCGATCGCCAGGCCAAGGTGTTCGCCCAGATGTCGCAGGGCTATTACCGGCATAATGCCAACGAGATCCGTCGGGCGGTCGAAAGCGGCTCCTACAAGGGCGGCGATCCCAAGGCGATGCTGATTGGCCGCGACGCCTATCTTGCCGCCGGCGGCGGCATCGATGCCGACCTATATACCGATGCGTCCACCGAACTCTGGCGGGACGGCGATATCGTGGACAAGCTCGTCGATGAGGTCCTTGCCAGATCGGCCGCGGCGCTTCGCGAGCGCGAGGGTTTCGCGGAAGTTCGCACCGTGTCGGCGACCAGCATTCCTTATTCGGAGACCTTCCGGCTCGCCCGTCTCGACGGCGAACCAGTGCCGCTCGCGCCCGAGGCAGAAGCGCGCCAGGTGGAGATCGAGGCCGAACTCGCCGAGATCGAACGGGTCGCCGAAGAGGCCGATGGTTATACCGAGGAACAGGAAGCTCGGATCGAGACGCTCGAGGAAGAGATCGGCGCTATCCTCGATACCGGCGTGATGCTCTCGGACGATCAGAAGTGCTCGGCGATCGCCTATCTCATGATCGGACAGGACGGCGAGCCTCGGCTCTACGAGCAGCTTTTCGTCGCTGCTTCGGAAGACCCCGACGAAGTCGACGAAGGCGAGGACGTTGATGGCGACGAGGACCCGGACCCGGATGCAGCGGACCTCGATCAAGAGACCGCCGACGCACCCCAGGGCGAGACCTACAGCCAGAAGCTCAAGGACGAGCTGGCGATGATGAAGACCGAGTTGCTTGCGCTGCACGTCGCCAGCGACCCGCATTTCGCCCTCGACCTTGGCACCTTCATCATGGTCGACGATGCGTGCCACATGGGCTGGAGCGGGATGCCGAGCGAACTGCGGGCCAAGGCGCCCTCGCCGCGGGTGTCCGGCTTCAAAAGCGAGACGCCCGCCGCCCAGGCCTTGGCGAAGCTGGACGAGGCGCTCGATCGCAGCTGGCTCGATCACAAGGATATCGAGGAACGCTACGATGCCTTCTGCGCACTCGACGATGCCGCTCGCGCCGCATGGCTGGGCTGGGCGGTCGCCCGCACCCTGCACGCGGTTCCCGATGGCATGACCGGCAGCGGCTTCCTCAACCATCTCGGCGCGAAGCTTCGGATCGACGTGAAGGCCTGGTGGCGGCCGACCGCGCGCAACTTCTTCGATCGCATTACCAAACCGGCGATCCTGGGGCTGTTCGACGCCATTGGCGGCTCCGAGCTGAAGTCCCGCTACGCCGCCTCGCGCAAGTTCGATCTCGCGGCGTCGGCGGAGAAGCTGTTCGCTGGGCAGATCATCGCCGAGGCCGAAGCCAAGGAGCGCGCGGTCGCGTGGCTGCCGGGTCCGATGCGGTTCGCGGCGGAAGATCCCGGAGACGCGAGCCTGTTCGAGGCTGCTGATGCTTCCGCCGATCCGGCCCAGCCCGAGCCGGTCGCCGAGCCGGAAACGGGACAGCGGGGCGAGGAAGTCGAGCAGGACCGGGAGGAACCCGTCGAATTGCCGGAAGCCGCCTGACCGCTGAGGATCGGGGCTGCGGCACCTGCTGCGGCCCCGTTTCGACCGATCGCGCCCCGCCGCGCCCGAACCCCTTCGCAAGGTGGAGGGAAGGGGGTGGCGGCGTCGGGGAGGGCCATGGGCTCTCGCTCAGCCTGCAGGAGTATCCTTTATGACCTATCCGCTTCTCGCCGCCTGCGCCGCGGCTACTGACCCATGCGCCAAGGCGGGCCAGCTCTTCCATATCGCCAGGATCCTCGCCGACCAGCTCTCCACCGGGGCGAGCGTTTCGCGCCAGTGTCTCAGATCGCTGATGCGCGCGCATGTCGGCGGGTCCGACGCTGCGGGCGACTGGTCGATGCGCGATGCCTATGAAGCGCTCGAAGCCGCCCAGACCATACTCGCGCTCGACCCGGTCGCCGGCCTTATCGACCATGATGATCCCGCCGCGGCGATGGCGGCTCGCGACCATCTGTCGCGGCGCCTGCCGACGCAGAGCTATCGCAGTGAGCGCCAGGTCGATCTTCAGCAATTCTCCAGCCCGCTCCAGCTGTCCTGGCTCGTGGCTTGTGCGGCTCGGATCACGCAGGCCGACGTCGTGCTCGAACCCTCGGCGGGGACGGGGATGCTCGCGGTTCATGCCCGCCAGATAGGTGCTCGGTTGCTGCTCAACGAGCGCGATCCGCTCCGGGCTGATATCCTCTCATCGCTCTTCGGCCAGCCGGTGACCCGCTACGATGCCGAATTCATCCACGACCTGCTCGACCCTGCGGACAGGCCGACGGTCGCGCTGATCAATCCGCCTTTCTCGCGCAGCGAGGCACGCGGCCGCGATCGCCACGCTGGCGCGCGTCATCTGCGGTCCGCGCTCCAGCGTCTTGGTCACCGCGGGCGATGTGTCGCGCTGATGTCGCCCGCTTTTGCCCGCGATGGCGCCGGGGCCAAGGGCTATGCGGCGGTCAGCGCCGTCGTACGCCCGCGCTTCGAGATCACGATCCACGGCCAGCCTTATGCCAAACACGGGACCGCGATCTCGATCCGGTTGCTGGTGTTCGACAAGAGCTGGACTGGCGAAACCGCGTGCCATGTCGCCGCCGATCTGGCTGAGGCGCTGCCACTCGTCCTGCAGGTTCCGCCCCGGCTCGATGACGGGGATCCGACGCCTCCGACACCCGCCATGCTTCCGCTCCCTGTCGCGCCGGTGCCTTCTGCGCCTCCGCGCAAGGGCGGCCTGTTTTCGCGGGTCGAACCGATGAAGACGATCGCGCCGCCGCTTGTCCCGACAATCGCGGGTGACCCCGAGCTTCTCGCTTATGACATCCTGGCGACGCCCCCAGCGAGCGGCGACCAGATCGGCATCTACGCGCCCTGGAGGCTGTCTCGTCTCGCCTTCGCCGCGCCGAATCCCCATCCCGATCAACTCGTCGAGTCAGTGGCGATGTCGTCCATCCTGCCGCCGGCGCCGACCTATCGGCCGATGTTGCCCCGGCGAGCCGTGTCCGCCTTGTCGGACGCCCAGCTTGAGACCGTAATCTACGCTGGCCAAGCCTTCGCCCGCGACTTGCCGGGGCGTCACCTGCCTAACCCCGCGGGCACGCTGCTCACGCCTGATACCGACGGCCGCAGCTACCGGATGGGATTCATGGTCGGCGACGGCACGGGTGTCGGCAAGGGCCAGCAGATCGCGGCCTGCATTCTCGATCGCTGGTGCCGCGGCCAGCGCCGGGCGGTGTGGATTTCGAAGAGCAGCGCCCTGATCGAAGATGCGCGCCGTGACTGGTCCGCACTTGGCGGGCTCGCGATCGACATCCAGCCGCTTGATGCCTTCCCGTTCGGCACCCCGATCACGATGGACACCGGCATCCTTTTCCTGACTTTTGCGACTCTCCGCTCACAGCGCGACGACGCCCAATCCCGCCTGCAGCAGATCCTCGCCTGGCTTGGCGAAGACTTTGATGGCGTCATCGCCTTCGACGAGGCCCATGAGCTCGCCAATGCCGCGGGCACCGACACCCAATACGGCACCCAGAAAGGGTCCGAGCAGGGTTTGGCCGGTGTCCGCCTCCAGAACCTGCTGCCGCGCGCGTGCGTCCTCTACAACAGCGCGACCGGCGCCACCGACCCGGCAAATCTCTGCTACACGAGTCGGCTCGGCCTGTGGGGGCAGGGCTCGGCGTTCGACACGCGAGAGGCGTTCATGGCGGCGCTCGGCAGCGGCGGGATCGCGGCGATGGAGATCGTCGCGCGCGACCTGAAAGCGCTCGGCCTCTACACCGCGCGGGCACTGACGTTCGCCGGCGTCGACTATGACCCGCTCGAACATCGGCTCACGCCCGAGCAGATCGCGATCTACGATGCCTATGCCGACGCCTGGTCGATCTTATGCGCAGCTGCGCATAAGATCGCTTATCGCGAGGTCGCGGTAATGCGCAGGAACGCGGCGTAGCCACCGAATTCCCGTGATAGTGGGCGCGGTTGCTGCGCATTATATTGGTTGCGAACCTCGGCGGTCCCTGGACCAGCTGAGGAGGCA
>NZ_JAAILI010000023.1 GCF_012650175.1 Sphingomonas sp. S2M10 | reverse complement strand
TCGCTTGACCCGCCAAAAACCTGCATGCCATTACAACCACTCGATCTGGCTTCGCCCGACCGGCTTCACATCGGAATAGTGGCCGGGATCAGATCGGAATAGGCGGCCGGGATCGTCGGAATCCGCAGCTTGTGGTTCACGACCCATCCTTCCCTGCGCAGCAGGATGTAGATGCGGAAATAGCCGTACCGCGTCCGCGCCGCTGCCAGATCGCGGATGCGCATCATCAGCGGCGTCTGGTCCGGCCGGTGCGAGATGTACCGCACCGACGACCGCTCGACGCCCAACGCCGAGCAACTGCGCCGCTCGCTAACACCGTGAGATGCCTGGACGTGCGCGACGATCTCGCGCCGCCGTCCAGGCGTCAGAGCTTTTTTGCCAGCACATCCTGCAAAATGTGCTTATCGAGACTCAGGTCGGCGACCAGCTGTTTCAGCTTCCGGTTCTCCTCCTCGAGCTGCTTCACCCGCCGCAGCTCGCCCACGCCTAGCCCACCGTACACCTTCTTCCAGCGGTAGAAGGTCTGCTCCGATATCCCCATCCGGCGGATCACCTCGGCAACCGGCGTGCCCGTCTCCGCCTGCTTCAGCGCAAACGCAATCTGCTCTTCCGTGTACCGCGATTTCTTCATGTCCCAGCTCCTCGCCAAAAGGCTTCAAAGGGCCGGAAAACTCTCGCTCAAAACGGGCCAAAAAACAGGGGGGACGTCACAAGCTGCCGAGCAACCCCAACGATGGTGGCCCCCGGCGCGTCGCATTGCGCCAGCACCGCGGCCCGCTCTGCGTCTGAATAGCGCCGGCGGCGCTCTACATGGGTGATGACATCCATACGACCCATCCGCACTCTCCTTTAGGAGTGCGAAAGGACACTCCTGAGCGCTACTCGCCTCGCGCAGCAGAAGTTGCCGCGCAATACGGGTCAGGTCGGACGCTTACGAATGATGGGCTGTGACTGCGTGTTGGCGGAAACGACAACGCCGCCCGTGAGGGCGGCGTGTGGCGTTCTGTAGCGGTGGTTGCGGGGGCAGGATTTGAACCTGCGGCCTTCAGGTTATGAGCCTGACG
>NZ_JAAILI010000022.1 GCF_012650175.1 Sphingomonas sp. S2M10 | reverse complement strand
GTTAGCCCCTCCCCTTCAGGGGAGGGGTTGGGGTGGGGGATGCCAGAACAGAGGTTGGTCTCGGTGAGACACAGGCCCCACCCCAAACCCCTCCCCTGAAGGGGAGGGGCTTAAGAAGAAGTGCTCCCATCACGCTGCCCCCAGCAATTCGCGGCCGATCAGCATGCGGCGGATCTCGTTGGTCCCCGCCCCGATGTCGAGCAGCTTGGCGTCGCGGAGGAAGCGTTCGACCGGCCAGTCCTTGGTATAGCCCGCACCGCCCAGCGCCTGCACCGCCTCGCCCGCGACGCGGAAGGCGTTCTCGCTGGCGAGCAGGATCGCGCCGGCCGCGTCGAAGCGCGTCGTCTTGCCCGCATCGCAGCTGCGCGCCACGGCATAGACATAGGCCCGCGCCGAATTGAGCGCGACATACATGTCGGCGATCTTGGCCTGCATCAGCTGGAAGCTGCCGATCGCCTGGCCGAACTGCTTGCGCTCGCGCAGGTACGGCAGGACGACATCGAGGCAGGCCTGCATGATGCCGAGCTGGATGCCGGCGAGGACGGTGCGCTCATAGTCGAGCCCGCTCATCAGCACCGCGACGCCGCCGTTGAGCGGGCCCATGACGTTCGCCTCGGGCACCTCGCAATCGGTGAACACCAGCTCCGACGTGGGCGAGCCGCGCATGCCCAGCTTGTCGATCTTCTGGCCGATCGCGAAGCCGGGCATGTCCTTCTCGATCAGGAAGGTCGTGATGCCGCGCGAGCCTTCCCCGGTCTTGGCGTAGACGACGAGGGTGTCGGCGCACGCCGCGTTGGTGATCCAGAACTTGGTGCCGTTGAGCACATAGCCGCCCTGCACCTGCTCGGCCTTGAGCTTCATCGAGACGACGTCGGAGCCCGCACCCGCCTCGGACATCGCCAGGCTGCCGACATGCTCGCCCGAGATCAGCTTGGGGAGATATTTGGCCTTCTGCTCGGCATTGCCCCAGCGGGCGATTTGGTTGACGCAGAGGTTCGAATGCGCGCCGTAGCTGAGGCCGATCGAGGCCGAGGCGCGAGCGACTTCCTCGCAGGCGATGACATGCTCGAGATAGCCGAGGCCGAGGCCGCCATCGGCTTCCGGCACAGTGATGCCGTGCAGGCCCAGCTTGCCCATCGCGGCCCAGAGCTCGTCGCGGGGAAACCAGTCCTCGGCGTCGATCCGCGCGGCGAGCGGGGCGATCTTGTCGCGGGCGAAGCGCGCGGTGGTATCGCGGATCATGTCGGCGGAATCGCCGAGGGCGAAGTCGAAATCCGGGGTCATTCTGTGTCCTCTCCAACGGTCACGATCATGCCGTCGATTGTCGTTACGGGCCATGGAAGCAGTCGCGCGCCGACGCAAGGGCCGCCGACGCAGCGGCCCTCCTCCACGGTGTAGAGCGCGCCGTGCCAGCTGCACTGGATATGGGTGGCGTCGGGGGTGAGATAGGCGTCGAGCTGCTGGGTGAGCGGTACCGGCATGTGGGCGCAGCGATCGACATAGCCATAGACCTGTGCGCCGCGACGGACGACGAAGCCGTGAAAGCGGCCGGCGCGCATCTCCAGCACGAAGTTCCGGGCGGTGCCGTCGGGGATCAGGTCGAGCGAGCCGAGCTTCACGCCGGCGGGGGTGGCGGTGAGGCGGTCCACGTCAGATCCTCCCCCGAACGGGGAGCGTGGAGACCCGTGAGATACGCTGTTCGTCATCCCCGCGAAGGCGGGGATCCATTAGCGCTGCATTGTCGGTTCTTTCCCCCGGCGTCGAGGGCAATAGATTCCCGCCTTCGCGGGAATGACGATGTTTTGTGAAGGCGTTACCGCTGCTTTGATGCCAATGCAGCGGCAATGCGGCATCGGCACGCTTCACGGCAGCTGTGCCTTGGGGAACCCTTCCCATACCGCGTCATAGTCCGGCTGGGCGTGGGCCAGCGCGTGCTCGGTTGGGCGATAGGGCCAGCAGGTCTCTACCATGAACGCCAGGGTGCCGTCGATTTTGTGCGGCTTGAGGGTCGCCTCGGTCGCGCCGCGCCAGCTGGCGACATCCGGGCCATGACCCGCCATCAGGTTGTGGAGCGACAGCCCGCCCGGCGCGAAGCCCTCGGCCTTGGCGTCATAGGCGCCGTGGATCAGCCCCATCGCCTCGCTCATCACGTTGCGGTGGAACCAGGGCGGGCGGAACGTGTCCTCCGCCACCATCCAGCGCGGCGGGAAGATCACGAAATCGGCATTGGCGCGGCCGGGGACGGTGCTCGGCGAGGTGAGCACCGTGAAAATCGACGGGTCCGGGTGGTCGAAGCTCACCGTGTTCATCGTGTTGAAGCGGGCGAGATCGTAGCGATAGGGCGCGAGGTTGCCATGCCACGCCACCACGTCGAGCGGGCTGTGGGGCAGGGTAGTTATCCACAGACTTGCCAACGACTTCTGCACAAGCTGGAAGGGCGTGTCGCGGTCCTCGAACCAGGCGGCGGGGGTCTCGAAATCGCGCGGGTTGGCGAGGCCGTTGGCGCCGATCGGCCCGAGATCGGGCAGGCGGAAGGGCGCGCCGAAATTCTCGGCGACATAGCCGGTGGCGGTGCCTTCCGGCAGCAGCACGCGGAAGCGGATGCCGCGCGGGATGACCGCGATATGGCCGGGGGCGATATCGATCCGGCCGAGCTCGGTCAGCAGCGTGAGCGCGCCGGCTTGCGGCACGAACAGCAGTTCGCCGTCCGCATCGACGAAGGCACGATTGTCCATGTCGCGATTGGCTGCGTAACGGTGGACGACCACGCCTTCCAGATCGGCGGGATCGCGCGTCGCCAGCATCGTCTCCATGCCGTCGATCCAGTCGACCGGCGCCGCGGGGGCGGGTACGGGATCCCAGCGGAGGCGATTGGGTGCCAGCGGCTTCGCCGGCGTGTGCGGCGAGAACAGCGGCGAGCCGTCGTACGGCGTGTACGGCGGATGTTCGGCGCTCGGCCGCAGCCGATAGAGCCAGGAGCGGCGGTTCTCGGCGCGCGGCGCGGTGAAGGCGGTGCCGGAGAGCTGCTCGGCGTACAGGCCGAACGGCGGCCGCTGCGGGCTGTTGCGGCCGATCGGCAGCGCGCCGGGCACGGCCTCGGTGGAGACATGGTTGCCGAAGCCGGCGAAATACTGGGTCACGGGCTTGTCCTCTCCAACACGTCTCTCCCACGGGAAAGCGACCGATTATGCGTCGCAGTGCCGCGTCTACCTTCGTCATTCCCGCGAAGGCGGGAATCCATTTGCCAGGACGCTCGGGGCAGGAAGCGCAGCTCCAGCGCCAATGGATCCCAGCCTTCGCGGGGATGACGGTGGGTAGGGTGTTGGCGGCAGCACTCCCAGGGCAGCAATGAAATGGGGCCGGGGTATGCCATCGTTCCTGCGGCGGCACCCCCGGCTCTCCCTCTCCAACCTCGTCAGGCGTCGACCTTGATCACCCCGCGGCGGATCTGGTCGAGCTCGATGCTCTCGAACAGCGCCTGGAAATTGCCGTTGCCAAAGCCTTCATTGCCCTTGCGCTGGATGATCTCGAAGAAGATCGGGCCGAACATGGTCTCGGTGAAGATCTGGAGCAGGATGCCCTCGTTATTCTCCACCGAGCCGTCGATCAGGATGCGGTTCTTGCGCAGCCGCTCCACGTCCTCGCCATGGCCGGGGACGCGCTTGTCGATCAGCTCGTAATAGGTCTCGATCGTGTCCTGCAGCCGCACGCCGCGGGCGCGCAGCCGCTCGACCGTGTCGTAGATGTCCTCGGTGGTGAGGGCCAGGTGCTGGATGCCTTCGCCGTTATATTCGCGAAGGAACTCCTCGATCTGGCTGTTGTCGTCCTGGCTCTCGTTGAGCGGGATGCGGATCGCCTTGTCGGGGGCGATCATCGCCTGGCTGAACAGGCCGGTCGCCTTGCCCTTGATGTCGAAATACTTCTGCTCCTCGAAGCCGAAGAGCGTGCGGTAGAATTCGCTCCACACCCGCATCTGGCCGCGGCGGACATTGTGGGTGAGGTGGTCGAGCAGGTCGAGGCCGACGCTGTTCTCCGCCTCCGCCTCGCGCCAGCCGGGGAACTCGGCCCAGTCGGCATAGAGGTCGCTGCCGTCCTGGATGAAATAGAGATAGGAGCCGCCGATGCCCTGGATGACGGTGTCGTCCTCATCCGTCGGCTTGCCGCCATGGGCGAGCGCCCATTCCATCGCTTTCGCCGGGTCCGAGACGCGGAACGCCATCGCGCTGGCCGAGGGGCCGTGCTCGCCGCGGAAGGCGGCGACGCGGCCGGCATCGTCGCGATTGAGCATCAGGTTGATGCGTCCCTGCTTGTACCGCGTGATGTTCTTGCGCGGATGGCGGTGGCTGGCAACGAAGCCCAGCTGCTCGAACTGGCGCGCCATCGCGTCCGGATCGGGCGAGGTGAACTCGACGAACTCGAAGCCGTTGAGGCCGAGCGGATTGGCGGTATCGGTCATGGCCGGCCTGATACCCCGATTCCCGATTTAGTGTCAAATGTTACCAGTTCGCTACAGACCCTCGCCCCCGACCCAGTGCGCGTTGGAGAGCCGGCGGGCGACCGCCCAGGTCTGGGTGCGGATATCGGGCACCGCGACGATCTCCCAGAAGGCGCCGCGGGTCATTGGGCCCAGCGCATAAAGATTTGCGTTCGCGCGCCCGTCGGCGGCGATGGTCTGGCCCTGGTTGTCGACGTCGATGCCGATATGCGCAGGATCGGGGCGGATCACCCCGCGGGCGGCAAGGCGTTGGAGCAACGGTTCGCGCGAGCGGGCGAGGTCGCCGAGCGGGCCGGTGCAGTTGACGATGCGCTGGGCGCGAAGCGTCTCGGGCGCATCCTGTCCGCGCGGGCGGAGCGTGACGGCGATGCCGTCCGGACCCTCGGCGAACCCCAGCGTCTTGGCGGCGCGCACCTCCAGCTGGCCGCGATCGATCAGCGCCTGCAGCCGGGCATGGACCTCGGGGGCGAGGCGGTGGCGGTGGACGTCCCACCAGGGGCGGAGGTGGCGGAGGAAGCGGGCGCGCTCCTCCTCGCTCGCATTGGCCCATATCGGCTGGGTGAAGGGGCGAAGCTCGTCGACCGCGTTGCGCCAGCCCACCTGCTCGGCGCGCTGCCGGACCGCGCGCAGGAGCGTGGAGGCGCGGCTGCGCGGGCGCTCGCGGAGCTTGTCCCAGTCCTCACCGGGCGCATGGGGGCGGGGGAGCAGACCCCGGCGGGAGACGGCGACGATCCTGCCGCCGAACCCGCGCGCCTCCAGCAGCAACGCCACGTCGACCATGGTGAGGCCGGTGCCGATCACGAGCACGGTATCGCTGTCGGAAAGGCTTTCGGGGACGCTCGGGTCCCAGGGATCGCCCTTGTAGCGTTCGGCGGAAAGCGTTGCGGGATCCAGCCCCGGCGGGTCGTGCGGCGGCAGATTGCCGACCGCGAGCACCGCCGCGTCGGCGCGCAGCGTGCCGTCCGACAGCTGGAGCGTCGCGCCGTCGGCGTCGAAGGTCACGTCCGCCACCTCGCCGCGAACGAGGCGGAGCCGGTCGGGATAGCGGGCGAGCGCCTGGTCGAGCATCTCGCGCAGATACGCGCCATAGACGCGGCGGGGCACGAAGCTGGCGGCGGCATTGTCCACCCCGCGCGCCTCCAGCCAGCGGACGAGATGGGCGGGATCGTCCGGGAAGGCGCTCATGTTCGCGGCGCGGACGTTGAGCAGGTGCGAAGGGTGCGCCGCGCCATAGGCGAGTCCGGTGCCCGCCACCGGCGCGCGCTCGATGAGCGTCGCGCGCGGGCCTTCGTGGCGGATCAGGTTGATCGCCTGGAGCGTGCCCGAAAAGCCCGCGCCGATGATGGCGACGTGTTCGATCATGGTGGCGGCTCCCCCCGATGCCGGCGTCAGATTTCGTAGTCGAGCTGCCACTCGGGCTGGCGGAAGGCGGGTTGCTGCTCGGCAAAGGCGGGCTGGCGCGCCTTCATCTGGGCGTAGAGCCGCTTCACCGAATCGCTCGCGGTGCGGACGAACAGGAACGGCAGCACCGCATGGACGATGCAGGCGGCGCCGCCGACCATCATCGTCGCGCCGAACTTCGCTGCCGTCGCGGCATGCTCGCGATAGCTTTCGCCGACGCTGCGGGGATGGGCGAGGAAAAGCCGAGTGATCATGGGGGGAAGGTACGCGGGATCGGGGCGGCGGGAAAGGGCGTCGGTCCCGAATCCCTCTCTTCTGGCGCGATAGAGAAGGGGCGCGACTGCACGCAAATACGCCGTCATCCCCGCGAAGGCGGGGATCCATCGCCGCTGAAGCTGCGGTTCCTGCCCCGAGCGTCCTGGCAAATGGATTCCCGCCTTCGCGGGAATGACGACAGCTTCGCGAGGCGGCTGTCCATCGCCGCGAGGGAAGTCCTCTCCCACAAGGGGAGAGGGAGAAAAGTCACAGCTTGGCGATCGTCTCCGCGAGCGCGGTCACGTCGACATCGCTGCCTTCGGTGGCGACGGTCTCGGTGAGGTGCGCGCGGACCAGGTCGAGCAGCGGGAGCTTCGCGCCCACCGCTTCCGCCGCTTCCCCGGCGAGGCGCATGTCCTTGAGCCCCAAAGGCGCGGCGAAGCCGGCGGGGCGGTGGCGGCGCTCGGCGATCGGCGGGCCATAGACCTTGTGGATCGCCCCGTCGAAGATCGTGCCCGAGAACACCTCGAGCATCTTCTCGCGGGCGACACCGCCCTTCTCGCCGAGCGACATCGCCTCGCCGTACGCCTCGACCGTGGCCATGATCATGAAATTGCCGGCGAGCTTCACCAGGTTCGCCGCCGAGGGCGTGTCGCCCATCGGGAAGGTGACGCGGCCGAGTGCGTCGAGGATCGGCGCGGCGGCCGCCATCGCCTCGGGCGCACCGGCGGCGACGATGGCGAGCTTCCCCTGCGCGGCGACCGGCGGGCGGCCGAATACCGGCGCCGAGACGAAGTGATGGCCCGCTCCGGCGTGGCGCTCGGCCAGCGTGTCGGCGGTGGCGACGGCGATGGTGCTGTGCGAAAGATGCAGCGCGCCCGGTGCCATGCCGGCGAGGATGCCGTCGGAGCCTTCGAGGATCGCTTCGAGGGCGGCATCGTCCGCCACCATGGTCAGCACGGCCTGCGCGCCGTCGGCGGCTTCGCGCGGGGTGCGGGCGAGGCGGGCGCCGCGTGTCGTCAGCGGTTCGGCCTTGTCGGGCGAGCGGTTCCAGACGGTGAGGGTGTGGCCGGCATCGAGCAGCGCGCCCGCCATGGCGATCCCCATCTGTCCGAGCCCGAGAAATGCGAGGTCCATGCGTGTCTCCCTGGATTGCGGTGCAGCATGTGGGGTGCGGGCTTCAGAACCCAAGGGGCTATCCGCCGATCAGCACCGCCGCGTCGATCAGCGCCCGCGGCACCGAAACGCCCGGCGTGGTGCCGATATAGCGCGGCACCCAGGCGGGCCCGAACTTCTGCTTGAACGCGCGCAGCCCCGAAAAGCCGTAGAGCCGCTCGCCATGGCCATAGACCGCCGCGCCCAGCCGCGACCAGATCGGCGCGAGCGGGCCGGGATTGAGGCCGGAGAGCGGCGCCATGCCGAGGTTGAATCGTTCGAACCCCTGCGCCGCGCCATATTGCAGCAGGCGGACGAAGAGCAGGTCCATCGCGCCATAGGGCGTGTCCGGCCGGTGCCGCATCAGGTCGACCGAGATTTCCTCGCGATTGGGCGTCTCCCAGAGATTGGCGAAGGCGACGATCTCGCCCGCCAGCCGCAGCACGGCGCAATCGAAATGCGAGAGATAGTCGGGATCGAAGCGGCCGAGGCTGAAGCGCTTCTCGGCGCCGGGCTTGTCCGCCAGCCACGCATCGGACACGCGCTGGAGCTCGGGCATGAGGGCGGGAACCTGCGCGGCGGGTACCACCTCGAACACCAGCCCTTCGCTGGTCGCGCGCTTGACCGAATAGCGCAGCGACTTGAACGCGCCGCCCTTGAGGTCATAGCCCTGGCGGAGATCGACCACCGCCTCCTCGCCATATTTCATCGGCTGGAGCCCCAGTTCGACGACCAGCGGCAGCATCGCCGCGCTGACCTGGAACAGGCAGAGCCGGCCGTGCGCGGCATCGCAGCGGCGGCGGATCTCCCAGATCAGCTCCGACCAGGCGGCGTCCGGGCCGACGGGATCGCCCATCACGATCCAGCTGCGGCCCTGCACACGATACATCAGGAAGGCGTCGCCCGAGGCGGAGACCAGGAAATCCTTGTCGCCGGCAAAAGCGAGCATCGCGTCCGCCCGGCTGGTGACGGCGATCGCGCGCGCGGCGACGTCCGGGTCGAGCATCGCATGTTCGCGCACGCGAGGCGCGGCCGACATCAGCCGCCAGAAGGCCCAGCCGACCAGCAGCATCGTCGCCCCCAGCGTCGCGCGCAGGAACCGCGGGGCGTTGCCGCGCCAGGCGAAGTCCCACCACAGGTCGTCGCTGTACGGCACGTGCTTATAGGCGAACAGGCCGGCCCAGGCGCTGAGCAGCAGTCCGATCAGCGCCGCCGCCCACCACCAGCGCGCGATCGGCGCCGATCCGATCCCGGCGCTGCGATAGAAGCCGGGCCGGGCATATTGGAGCAATCCGGCGACGAACAGCAGCACCGTCGCTTCCTCGTAGTCAAAGCCCTTGGCGACCGAGAACAACGCCCCCGCCAGCAACAGCAGCCGCGCGGCGTGGAAGCCGCTTTTCAGCCGCGCCTGCACGGCCGGGGCGATCAGCAGCAGCGCGGTGCCGACGAGGCTCGCCGCGAAGTGCGAGCCTTCGACGAAGGGCAGCGGCAGGATGTCGTGGAGCGGGTGCATCCGCCCATGGGCGGGCGGCAGCGCGCCCGAGACGAGCAGCACCAGCCCGCCGCCGAACACCAGCAGCGCGAGCAGGGGCGGCGCAAGCGCCTGGCCGATCCGGTGCGCGACGCCCAGTCCCGCCGCGATCGGGTGGCGCAGGCGGCGGCCCTCGATGCCGACCAGCAGCCCGCCCGCCACCAGCAGCGGCAGCAGATAATAGACCAGCCGGTAGAGCAGCAGCGCGGCGAACAGGTCGCTGCGGCCGATCGGCACCAGCGCGAGCATGACCGCTTCGAACACGCCAATGCCGCCCGGCACATGGCTGATCAGCGCGATGACGATCGCCAGCGCATAGGCGAGGAAGAAGCCGCCGATCAGCGCCGGATCGGCATGCGGAATCAGCACGAACAGCGCGCCCGAGGCGCAGGCGAGGTCGAGCGCGGCGATACCGATCTGGCCCGCCATCAGCGGCACCGGCGGCAGCGGCAGGCTTGCGCTGCCGAGGCGCAGTTCGGCGAGCCCGCGGGCGCGTGCCGTGAACAGCGCGGCAAAGGCGAGCAGCATGGCCAAGCCTGCGCCGTGGAGCAGCGCCGGCGGCAGCGTCCGGCCGAACAGCGCCAGCGGGTGCGGCGCCGCCAGCAGCGCGATCGCCGTCACGGCGAACACGCCGCTCCAGGAGGTGGCGCCGGCGATCAGCGTGATCCGCGCGACATCGGCGAAGTCGAGCCCCGCCGCGCCGTACGCCCGCAGCCGCGCGGTCCCGCCGGTGAGCAGCGACAGGCCGAGATTGTGGCTGATCGTGTAGCTGGTGAACGAGGCGAGCGCGGTGGTGCGCCAGGGCAGGCGCTGTCCGATCGCGCGCACCGCGAACGCGTCATACCAGGTGAGCGCAAGGTAGGAAGCGATGGTCAGCCCGAGCGCCGCCGCCATCCGCCCCACTTCTATCTGGTGCAGCGCGTGCCGCACGTCGCGCAGATGGACCTCCGCGAGGATCGCGCGCACCGCCTCGAAGCCGAGCAGCGCCAGCGCGAGCGCCAGCAGCATCAGCAGCGGCCGGCGATGGCGGGCGAGCCGGGGGAGAAGACCCTGCTCTGCCCCCGGCGCGTGTTCCGGCGCTTCGCTATCGGCGATCGGCATGCAATTCCCCCCGGCCTCCTGGGTCTCCGCGCGGGCTCCGCCTTACGCCGGGCAGCCCGCCATCGGCAATCGTGCGGACGCTTATGGCGCCGGCGCGTCGAGATGGGCGCCGAGGACCGGGGCGAGCGCGGCGAACACGGTGCGGACCAGCAGGTCGTGGTCCATCCGCAGGAAATGGCCGCCGGGCAGGGTGATCCGGCGGACGTTGGGGGCGAGCAGCGTCGGGCACAGGCTGTCCGCCTCCTCGGCGCCGCCGATGCAGGTGACCGGCAGCCAGTCGATCGCGCGGGCCGAGGCGGCGTCGGCATCGGGCCTGCCGAGATAGGCGAAGCCGAGCGGATCGGCCCGGAAATAGGCGGTCGTACCGGGCACCACCAGCACCAGCGCTGCCACCCGCGCGCGCAGCTCACCCGGCAGCGACGCCATGCCGACCCGCGCCATGTCCGCGCCGAACGACTGGCCGATGACGATCACCCTGGCGGCGCCGGTGCGGCGGCGCGCCTCCCGGATCGCATCGGCGAGCAATGCCTCGACCTCGGCATGGCTGAGGTGCCGCGCGAAGGCGGTCGAACTCGCCACCGCATAGACCGGCACGCCTGCGCCCGCGAGCGCCTCGACCACATAGGATCCCATGCCGTAGCGGAGCCCCATGTCGCCCGAGAGGAACACGGCGGCGATCGGCGCGGTGCGCGGCGGTGCCGGCATGCCGTAGAGATGGACGGGATCGCGATCGAGGAAGCCGGCGCTCCAATAGACCCCGAAGGCGATCGCGGCGAGGAGCGCGAGGACGGCGGCGGCCAAGCGTTTCCAGGCGAGACGACGGGTGTGGGGGGAGGGGGTCGCCATCGTTGCGCCTTATAGGGTTGGAGATGAAGGGGGGCTGAAGGGTGCGCTCATTCTTAGCCCCTCCCCTTCAGGGGAGGGGTTGGGGTGGGGCAGTGTCTCACCGAGACCAACATCTGTTCTGGAATCCCTCCACCCCAACCCCTCCTCCGAGGAGGAGGGGCTTAAGAACGGTCAAAACTTGTTCCGCCCGGCGCGGATCTCCGCCCGTGCGGTGAACAGCGCCCGGGCGACCGCCGCGACATCGCGCATCACCACCGCCGCCTTGTCGCCGGCCTCCAGCCGCTCGTCGCGGGCGGGGCGGGGGATCGTGCGGCCGTCGGCGCGGTCGATCTGGACGATGAACACGCTGCCCCCGGCGCGGCGCTCGGCTTCCTCGACGGTGAGCCCGGCCATCGCCGATCCTGTCGCCACCTCGACCAGTTCCACCTCGAGCCCGAGCGCGCCGAGCTCGCGCCGCAGCCGCCCGAGCTGTGCGTCGCCCTGCAGCTGCGCGCGGTGCGGATAGAGGATCATCCGCGCCATCGCCTCGGCGCCGATATGGGTGGGGAAGACGACGCGGTCGGCGCCAGCATGGATCAGCTTGCGCTCGGTGGTCGGCGCTTCGCCGCGCGCGATGATCTCCAGCCCGGCGTTGAGGTTGCGCGCGCTCAAGGTGATGAACACGTTCGCCGCGTCGTCGGGCAGCACCGTGGCGAGCGCGCGGGCGCGGGCGACGCCGGCGGCGACCAGCACCTCTTCCTCGGTTGCGTCGCCGGCAAGGGTGCACAGCCCCGCCGCCTCGGCCTCGGCGCGGCGTTCGGCGCCGCGCTCGATCACCACCACCGGCACGGCAGCGGCGGCAAGGTCGCGGGCGAGCATCAGCCCGATCCGGCCATAGCCGCAGATCACGACATGGTCGGCGAGCTTGTCGATGCGGCTCTGCATGCGGGTTGCTCCGAAAATGCTCTGCAATTGCAGGACAGTGAAGAACTGGACGAGCGCGCTGGTGAGCAGAATCATGCCGGTGCAGCCCAGCACCATCGTGCCCATGGTCAGCGCGTGGAGATAGGGGGTGTCGATCGGGCGGACCTCGCCATAGCCGACGGTGTAGATGGTCAGCACCACCATGTAGCTCGCGTCGACGAAGCTCCAGCCCGCCGCCATATAGCCGATCGTCGCCAGCACCGCGACCGCGAGAACGAACAGCAGGATCGACACAAGATTGCGCACGGGCGAGCCGAGCACTTGTTCCGCCTCTGAAAGAATCCCCCGCATCGCGTCGATAAGGACACGGGGCGTGCGGCTTGTCCATCGGGGTTTGTCCGCAGCGGCAACCCCACCGCGATGCGAACGTTCAATCCCTGTCAGCACATAGGCGGGAGAGGTTGCATGCGGAAATGGGTTGGGTTGATTGCCATGTCGTTCGCCGCGCCGGCATTGGCGCAGGCACCCACCCCGAAGCCGCCGGTCGACCTCAACATTCTCCATGCGCAGGTGATCCTGGATCATCTCGGCTTCGGCCCCGGCATCCTCGATGGGCGATCGGGCCAGTCGCTGACCGCCGCGGTGCGCGGGCTGCAGGAGGCGCGCGGGCTGAAGGTGACCGGGGTGATCGACCCGGCGACGCTGGCGGTGCTCCACCGCTATCGCGCGCTGCGCCCGGTGCGGACGCTTGCGGTGGGCGCGGAGACGATGCGCGGGCCGTTCGTCGATCCGATCCCCAAGGATCTGAACGCCCAGGCCAAGCTGTCGACGATCGGCTATCGCAACCCGCTGGAGAAGCTGGCGGAGATGTTCCACACCACGCCCGAGGTGATCACCGCGCTCAACCCCGGCGTGACCACGATCAAGACGGGCACGATGCTGCGGCTGCCCAACGCGCTGCCGGGCTCGCGCGCCTATCCGGCCGACTGGAAGCCCGAATGGCGCCAGACGCTCAATATGCTCAACGTCGATCCGCGCCAGCCCCAGGCCGATCACCTCGTTGTCGACAAGTCTGAGGGCGTGCTGAAGGTCTATGACAGCGGCAACCGGCTGGTCGCGCAGTTCAGCGCCACCATGGGCAGCGAGCATGATCCGCTGCCGATCGGCCGGTGGAAGATCTACGGCAACGACACCAATCCGAAGTTTCACTATAATCCGGACCTGTTCTGGGATGCCAAGAAGGGCGACGATGCCGCGATGCTGCCGCCGGGGCCGAACGGGCCGGTGGGCGTGGTATGGATCGACCTCTCCAAGGAGCATTACGGCATCCACGGCACCCCCGAGCCGCAGACGATCGGCCGTACCGAGAGCCATGGCTGCATCCGCCTGACCAACTGGGATGCCGCGCGGGTGGCGCTGATGGTGAAGCCGGGCACCCCGGCGATCTTCCAGGAATAGCGCCGTGCGGCGCTTCGGCCTGATCGCAGGGCTGGTTGTGATCGCACTGCTTGCGCTGCTGGTGTCGCGCGTGCGGTTTCTGCCGCCGGGTCAGTCGCCGCAAGCCGACGCGGAGCGCGCGGCGCCTCCTGCAGCCTCGGCGTCCGGCCTGGTCATCCCGGTGCAGGGCGTTCCTGCCGCCGCGCTTCACAGCAACTGGGGCGAGCCGCGCGGCGACGGCACCCGCGAGCACCATGCCATCGACATCCTCGCGCCCAAGGGCACGCCGGTGCTCGCCGCCGCGTCGGGCAGGGTGGAGAAGCAGTTCGAGAGCGATCTCGGCGGCCACACGCTCTACGTCCGGTCGCCCGATGGCGCGACGGTGCATTATTACGCCCATCTCGATACGATCGGCGTGGCCGAGGGCACGGCCGTCCGCCAGGGCCAGCCGATCGCCACGGTGGGCGACAGCGGCAGCGCCGATGGCGGCGCCCCGCACCTCCATTTCGAGGTCAAGCGCATGGCCCCCGGCGAGGGCTGGTGGCAGGGCACCAATATCGATCCCTATCCCCTGCTTGCGGGAAAGCCCGCGCGGAGCTAAAGGGCGCCGCTCAGCTCTTTCTCACATACAGGCACGATCCATGAAGATCAGCGGCGTGGACATCCGTCCCGGCAATATCATCGAATATGAAGGCGGCATCTGGCGCGCCGTCAAGATTCAGCACACCCAGCCCGGCAAGGGCGGTGCCTATATGCAGGTCGAACTCAAGAACCTGCGCGACGGCCGCAAGAACAACGTCCGCTTCCGCTCGGCCGAGACCGTGGAGCGCGTGCGCCTCGACACCAAGGATTTCCAGTTCCTGTATCCGGAAGGCGACATGCTCGTGTTCATGGACAAGGAAACCTACGACCAGACCACGCTGCCGCGCGACCTGCTCGGCGATGCGGCGGCCTTCCTGCAGGACGGCATGGACGTGGTGATGGAACTCTATGACGACGAGGCGATCAGCGTCCAGCTGCCCGACACGATCGAGGCGACGATCGTCGAGGCCGACGCGGTGGTGAAGGGCCAGACGGCCTCCTCCTCGTACAAGCCGGCCGTGCTCGACAACGGCGTGCGCGTGATGGTGCCGCCGCATATCGGCAGCGGCACGCGCATCGTCGTCGACGTGTACGAGCAGACCTACGTCCGCCGCGCGGACTGATCTGCCGGCTTCGGCCGAACATGCGAAGGGAAGGGGACGGCAGGCCTGCGTCCCCTTTTCCCGTTTCGGGTCAGGCCTTCCTTAGTCCCCCGCAGCAGCGGCAGGGAGAGAGATTGATATGGCAGCCTTTTCCGGCCTTCTCACCGTCATGGACCGTGCCGCTCGCAAGGCGGCCCCCCGCCTGCGTCGCGACTTCAACGAGGTCCAACATCTGCAGGTCAGCCGCAAGGGCCCGGCCGATTTCGTGAGCATGGCGGACAAGCGCGCCGAGCAGACGCTGATCGAGGAACTGCGCAAGGCGCGTCCCGACTGGCGCATCCTCGGCGAGGAGGGCGGCGAGCAGCCGGGCGATCCGGACAAGCCGCGCTTCATCGTCGATCCGCTCGACGGCACCACCAACTTCCTCCACGGCATCCCGCATTTCTCGATCGCGATCGCGGTGGAGGATCCCAATGGCAGCCAGGGCAAGCCCGAGATTACCCACGGCCTGGTGTACCAGCCGCTGACCGACGAGAGCTTCTGGGCGGAGAAGGGCCGGGGCGCCTGGCTGCAGGACCAGCGGCTGCGCGTCTCGGCGCGGCGCGACCTGTCCGAGGCGCTGATCGCGACCGGCATTCCGTTCATGGGCCATGGCAATTTCGCCGAGTGGAGCCGCATCTTCGGTGCGGTCGCTCCGGAAGTGGCGGGCATCCGCCGGCTCGGCTCGGCCGCGCTCGACCTCGCCTGGGTCGCCGCTGGGCGCTTCGACGGCTATTGGGAATCGGACCTGAAGCCCTGGGACGTCGCGGCGGGCATGCTGCTGGTCAAGGAAGCCGGGGGCTTCGTCACCGACTATCGCGGCCAGGACATGGCGATGCAGCGCAACCAGTTCCTCGCCGCCAATGACGGGCTGCATTCCAAGCTTCACAAGCTCGTCGCCAACGCGCTGCGCTGAGGCGGTCCGTACGAGTACGGAGCCGGCGGATTAACTTTGTTTCCAGATCTTTTCTGGGAATTTGTGCCCTATAAGTTCCTTAAAACGCCATCGGCTATCATGCCGGGTGAAGCAGGACGAACGGCGCATGAACATGGAAGTGACCGGTCTCGGCAACGAACGGCAGGGAGAGGCGACGGACGAGGCATTCTGCCATGACGTGGGTTCGGTGCTCGACCGGCTCTATGCGGTGGCCGAGTTCAGCCCGGACGGCATCCTGACCCGCGCCAATCAGCACTTTCTCGACGCGATGGGCTGTGTGCTTTCAACCGTTGTCGGCCAGCACCACCGCTTCTTCTGCAATGAGGACTATGCCGCGAGCCCGGCTTATGCGGCGTTCTGGGACCGACTGCGCGCCGGCGAGACGATCGAGGAAACCGAGCGTCGCGACGGTTGCGATGGCAAAGACGTGTGGCTGGCCGGTTATTATGCGCCGGTGCGGGGTGAGAAGGGCAAGGTAAAATCGATCATCCTCATCGCCCGCGACGTGCGCGGCGCGAGGATCGAGGCCGCGCTCAACCAGAGCATTTTGAATGCGTTCAGCCGCGCCACCGCGATGATCGAGTTCGATCTTTCCGGCCGCGTGCTCACCGCCAACGAGAATTTCTGCGATCTGATGGGCTACAAGGCCGAGGAAGTCGTCGGCCAGCATCACCGCATCTTCTGCACGCCGGAACATGCGCGCTCGCCGGCGTATCGCCAGTTCTGGGAACGGCTTGGTCGCGGCGAGTTCGACGGCGGGCTCTACAAGCGTGTCGCGAAGGACGGCAGCGACCGCTGGATCCAGGCAACCTACAATCCGATTCTCGACCATCAGGGCCTGCCCGTTAAAATCGTCAAGTTCGCGATGGACGTGACCCAGGCGCAGGTCGAAAGCGCCGAAGCGTCGGGCAAGCTGGCGGCGATCGATCGCTCGACGGCGGTGATCGAGTTCGATACGAACGGCAATGTCGTCGCGGCGAACGAAATGTTCCTGCGAACCATGGGGTATGATCGCAGCGAACTGATCGGCAAGCACCACCGCACCTGCTGCGACCCCGATTATGCGAAAAGCGAGGAATACGCCAATTTCTGGCGCAAGCTGGCCGCGGGCGAGTTCCAGGCGGGCATCTTCCCGCGCATCGGCAAGGACGGCCGCCGGGTGTGGATCCGCGCGACCTACAACCCGATCGTCGATGCCGACGGCAAGCTGACCAAGGTGGTCAAATACGCGCACGACATCACCGACCAGAAATTGGCTTCCGCCGACGCCGAGGGCAAGGTCGCCGCGATCAGTCGCGCCCAAGCGGTGATCGAGTTCACGCCGGACGGCATGATCCTCGACGCGAACGAGAATTTCCTTTCCGCCACCGGCTATTACCGCGATGACGTGGTGGGCAAGCACCACAAGATGTTCTGCGACGCGGAGCAGGTCACTTCGGTGGAATACGCCCGCTTCTGGGCGGACCTCAGCCATGGCGAATTCGTCGCAGGCGAGTTCCGTCGTCGCAACAAGAAGGGCGAGGAAATCTGGCTCGCGGCCACCTACAACCCGATCTTCGACGGGCTGGGGAACGTCGTGAAGGTGGTGAAGTTCGCCACCGACATCACCGAACGGAAGAAGAGCGCGATCGAGGGCAAGAGCCGCGCCCAGGCGGTGGACCGCAGCCTGGCGACGATCGAATTCACCCTCGAAGGCGAAATTCTCACCGCCAACGAGAATTTCCTGTCGACCATGGGCTACACGCTGCGCGAGATCCAAGGGCGGCATCACTCGATGTTCGTCGACCCCGCCCATCTGAAATCGAAGGATTATGGCGATTTCTGGCGCGACCTGGCCAAGGGGGAAGGCAAGTCCGGGCGGTTCCACCGCATCGGCAAATATGATCGCGACGTGTACATCCAGGCAAGCTACTCGCCGGTCTTCGACCTGCAGGGCAACCCCGCGCGCGTGATCAAATATGCCTATGACGTGACGGATCAGGTGATGCTGGAGCGCAAGATCGCCGCCAAGACCGAGCAGATGCAGGGCGTGGTGGGCACGCTTTCGGACGCGATCAAGACGATCAGCGAGGGCGCGGGGAGTGCCACCGGCCTCGCCGCCGAAACCCAGTCGGCTGCCGACCGCGGCACCAGCGCGATCGAGGGCACGATCGAGTCGATGGAGCTGATGGCCGCGTCCTCGAAGAAGATCGCCAGCATCGTCGATGTGATCGGCGATCTTGCCGGACAAACCAATCTGCTTGCCTTCAACGCCGCGATCGAGGCGGCGCGCGCCGGCGAGCACGGCGTCGGCTTCTCGATCGTCGCGGAAGAAGTGCGCAAGCTCGCGGAGCGCAGCGCCTCGGCCGCCGAGGAGATCAACCGCCTGATCGGGGAATCGAGCGAGCGGGTCGCGCAGGGCACCGAGCGATCGCGTTCGGCGCGCGAAGCCTTCGAGTCGATCGCTGGCTGCGTCGAAAAGACCACCGGGGCGATTTCGGGCATCGCCCAGTCGGTCAGCGCCCAGCGCGAGACCTCGCGCCAGGTGGTGGCGATGATCGACGATCTCGCGACCTCCACGCACAGCACGATCTGACCATGCAGATGGCTACCGATCTGGTCGCACCGATCGGGGAGGCGGGGCGGCGGCACATCGATGTGGGTCTGCTTCGCCTGTGCGGCATCGAACTGGCAGTGCCGGTGGACTGGGTCCGCGAGGTGGTGCCGTGCCCGGCGGAGATGGGGCCGCGCTTCGGCAGCCATCCCGCGCTGATCGGATCGATCGGCGTGCGCGGGGATGTTATTCCCGTCGTCGACGTCACCGTGCTGCTCGGGTTCGGTGAACGGACAGGCACGGGTGGCACGATCGTCGTGCTGCGCAAGGACGACATGCTGCTGGGCCTTCGGATCGATACGGTTTCCGGCCTGTACCGCATCCCGGTGTCGGCGGTGCGCGAGCTGGTCGACTCGACCGGTGCGGCGCGGCTGGTCGATCGCGCCTTCGCTCGCGAAGCACATCTCGTCGGGATCCTGGATCCGGTCACGCTGTTCGCGATGCCGGGACTGCCGCTCGTGCGCTGCCATTCCCGCGAGGCAGACAGCGCCGCGCTGGCGCGGGCGCGTCCGTTCGTGCTGGTCACGGTCGCCGGCGTCGACATCGCCATCGACAGCCACCTTGTGGAAAGCACCGCCCCCGCGATCAGCCTGCGGCGTTGCGCCGTTCCCGCCCCGGGCTGGGCCCGCAACGTCAACTATCTGGGCCGCGACGTGCGTGTCTTCGACCAGCTCGCGACCTTGGGGCTCGATGGCTCGACGCCGGACGATTCCCCCGGGCCGGTGATCCTGCTGCGCATCGGCGAGGACAAGCTGGTCGGCTGGCACGTCGAAAGCGTGCGCAGCGTTGCCCGCATCCCCGAGGACAAGTTCGGGCCGGTCCCGCCCGGGCTGGCGCAGCGCAGCGCGCTGTTCACCGGCATCGCCACCGATCCCGCAGGCGGCCAGAATCTGGTGCTCGACAGCGCGGCGGTTCGCGCCGATCCTGCGATCAAGGCAATGGCGGCATTGTGCCGGGCGCCGGCGCAAAGCGGCGGGAAAACGGCCAGCGTGGCGCGCGAAGGTGCGGCGTCCAACAACGCCTTCCTGATCTTCGATACCGGCGCGCGGCTGCTGGCGACGCCCCTCGACGCGATCCGCGAGGTCGTGCCGTTTCGCGGTCTGTCCTCGCGAGTCGAGGATTATTCGGGGCTGTGCGGCCTCACCGACCATCGCGGCCTGCCGATCTCGGTCTATGGTGTCGAGCCGGGTGTGCAGCCCGACGAGGCCAAATTGCTGATCATCGCGCGCGATCGCGAGGGGCAGGGCGCACGTGGCTTCCTCGCGCAGCGGCTGGCGACGATCATCAATGCGCCGGCACTCCCTGTACCAGGGGGAAGTCCCGGCGCCCAGTTCGTCCCTGCAACGATCGACGGGACCGCGCATTCCATCCGAATTCATACGCTTGCTTGACCCGCCGTCGGACCGGTTCACGACCCCTTAACAATTGCGAATGATTCTCAGCGGTTCCAGGCCTTGCCGCACTGGGATCATGGTCCTAGAAGCCCCCCAAGATTCCGCATTCGCGAGAAGAGAAGGCCATTGGTCGACCTGTCACAATATCTGCCGATCCTGCTGTTTCTGGGGATCGCCCTGTTGCTCTCGGGCACGTTCGTGTTCCTGCCGATGCTCGTGTCGCGCCTCACCGGCACGAACAAGCCGACGCCAGAAAAGCTCACCGAATATGAGTGCGGCTTCCCCGCCTTCGAGGATTCGCGCAGCCAGTTCGACGTGCGCTTCTACCTCGTCGCGATCCTGTTCATCGTCTTCGATCTGGAAGCGGCCTTCCTGTATCCGTGGGCGGTGAGCGTGTTCAAGCTCGGCTGGACCGCCTGGTTCTCGATGATGATCTTTGTCGCCGAGCTGCTGCTCGGTCTAATCTATGCCTGGAAGAAGGGAGCCCTGGAATGGGAGTAGAGCTTTCGGCGCCGCCCCCGGCCGGTACGCTCCCGGACGTCGGCTTCCTGAACGACATCAACGCCGAGATTGCCGACAAGGGCTTTCTCGTCACCTCCACCGAGGAACTGTTTCAGTGGGCCCGTACCGGCTCGCTGTGGTGGATGACCTTCGGTCTGGCGTGCTGCGCGGTGGAGATGATCCACGTCAACATGCCGCGCTACGACATGGAGCGTTTCGGCGCCGCGCCGCGTGCTTCTCCGCGTCAGTCGGACGTGATGATCGTCGCGGGCACGCTGTGCAACAAGATGGCCCCGGCGTTGCGCCGGGTCTATGACCAGATGTCGGAACCGAAATACGTGATTTCGATGGGCAGCTGCGCCAATGGCGGCGGCTATTACCACTATAGCTACAGCGTTGTTCGCGGCTGCGATCGCGTGGTGCCCGTGGACATCTATGTCCCCGGCTGCCCGCCGACCGCCGAGGCGCTGCTCTATGGCATCATGCAGCTGCAGCGGAAGATCCGCCGCATCGGGAGCCTGGACCGGTGAGGGCGCCTGCTCCCCGCTATGCCGTGAACGACGGCGTGATCGAGGCAGCCAAGGCCGCTCTCGGCGATCTGCTCATTGAGGCGAAGGATGCCGTGGGCGAGGTGTCGCTCACCGTCGTCCGCGACAGGCTGTGCGACGCGATGCTTGCGCTGCGCGACACGCCGGGCCTGGAATATCAGCAGCTCAGCGAGATCGCGGGCGTCGACTATCCGGAGCGGTCCGAGCGCTTCGACGTCGTCTACCAGCTGCTCTCGTTCACCCGGAACCACCGGATCCGCGTCCGCGTCACCACCGACGAGGAAAAGCCGGTGCCGAGCGTGACCGATATCTGGCCGGTCGCCGGCTGGCTCGAGCGCGAGACGTACGACATGTACGGCGTGCTGTTCTCGGGCAATACCGACCTCCGCCGCATCCTGACCGATTACGGTTTCCAGGGGCATCCGCTGCGCAAGGACTTCCCGATGACCGGGTATGTCGAAGTGCGCTATTCGGAAGAGGCGAAGCGCGTGGTCTATGAGCCGGTCAGCCTGGCGCAGGACTTCCGCAACTTCGACTTCATGAGCCCGTGGGAAGGCGCCAAGTACGTCCTGCCCGGTGACGAGAAGGCGCCGCAGCCCGAAGCCAAGGGCGCGCCGACGCCGGTCAAGGCAGGCGAGGTGGCCAAGGCCGACACCGCTGCCGCCAAGAGCGAGCCGGCGCAGGGCAAGGACACCAAGACCACCGAGTCCCCGGCCCAGACCGGTGCCGGTCAGCCGCACCCGGGCAACCAGCCCGGCGAGAAGCCCAAGGATCCGGACGTCGTCCCGACCAAGGGCGAAGGGCAGAACAAATGAGCGATACCGTCGACAAGATCATGGCGCGCGAGATCGACCCGGCGACGGGCGATACCGAAATCGCGAACTACACGATCAATTTCGGCCCGCAGCATCCCGCGGCGCACGGCGTGCTCCGTCTCGTCACCGAACTGGACGGCGAGATCATCGAGCGCATCGATCCGCATGTCGGCCTGCTCCACCGCGGCACCGAGAAGCTGATCGAGTACAAGACCTACACCCAGGCGCTGCCGTATTTCGATCGCTTCGATTACTGCTCGCCGCTGGCGATGGAGCACAGCTATGTGCTCGCGGTCGAGAAGCTGCTCGACCTCGAGGTGCCGTTGCGCGGCCAGTATCTGCGCGTGCTGTTCGCCGAGCTGACCCGCATCTGCAACCACATGCTGAACCTGGGCAGCCACGTGATGGACGTCGGCGCGATGACGCCGAACCTGTGGATGTTCGAGATCCGCGAGGACTGCCTGAACTTCTTCGAGCGGGCCTCGGGTGCGCGCATGCACTCGAACTATTACCGCGTCGGCGGGGTTCGCCAGGACGTGCCGGTCAAGCTCTTGAACGACATCGCGGAATGGCTCGACACGCGCCTGCCGCAGCTGTTCGGCGACGCGATCAGCCTGGTCGCCGAGAACCGCATCTTCAAGCAGCGCAACGTCGACATCGCGACGGTGAGCCGCGAGGACGCGATCAAGTGGGGCTTCTCCGGCCCGATGATCCGCGCCGCCGGCATCCCCTGGGATATCCGCCGTTCGCAGCCCTATGACGTGTACGACCGCGTCGACTTCGAGATCCCGGTGGGTACCCGCGGCGATTGCTATGATCGCTTCATGGTGCGCGTCGAGGAAGTCTATCAGTCGGCCCGCATCATCAAGCAGTGCATCCAGGACATGCCGGAAGGCCCGGTCTTGACGCTCGACCGTAAGGTCGGCGCGCCGAAGCGCGGCGAAATGAAGCAGTCGATGGAAGCGCTGATCCATCACTTCAAGCTCTTCACCGAAGGCTATCACGTGCCGGCGGGCGAAGTCTATGTCGCGACCGAGAGCCCCAAGGGGGAGTTCGGCGTGTATCTGGTGTCCGACGGCACCAACAAACCCTATCGCTGCAAGGTGCGCCCGACCGCGTTCAGCCACCTGCAGGCGATGGACTTCATGTCCAAGGGGCACATGCTGGCGGACATCACCGCCATCCTGGGCGCCATGGATATCGTTTTCGGTGAATGTGACCGCTGATGGCTGACGCTCCTCAACTCCCCGACGAAGCCGAAGTGCGCGCGCGCTGGGGCAATTTCGCCTGGACGCCGGCCAATGCCGAGAAGGCGCGCGAGATCATGTCGCGCTATCCGGCGGGCCGCCAAATGTCGTGCACCATCCCTTTCCTCGATCTGGCGCAGCGCCAGGTGGGTGCCGAGACGAACACCCAGGGCTGGCTGCCGGTTCCGGTGATCGAGTTCGTCGCCCGCCAGCTCGACATGCCGTACATCCGCGTGTTCGAGGTCGCGACCTTCTACACCATGTTCAACCTGGTGCCGGTCGGCCGTTACCATGTGCAGGTCTGCGGCACGACGCCGTGCATGCTGCGCGGGTCGGACGACGTGATGGCCGCGTGCAAGGCGCGCGGGCTGAAGAAGGGCCACACCACCGCGGACGGGCTGTTCACGCTCACCGAGGTCGAGTGCATGGGCAATTGCTCGTCGGCGCCGATGGTGCAGATCAACGACGACAATTTCGAAGATCTCGATTATGATCGCACCCTCGCGATCCTCGACGCGCTGGCCAAGGGCGAGAGCCCCAAGACCGGCACGCAGGAGCCGGGCCGCCACACCGTGGAGCCGCTGGGCGGACCGACGACGCTCACCGCGATGGTCAATGAGAACCATGACTATCGGGGCGAATGGTGATGCGGGGCAACAGCCTCATCGTCACCATCCTGGCCATCATCGGCGGCATCGTCGTGCTCGGCTGGGTGCTCAAGCTTGCATTTAACTTGATCGGGACGCTCGTCCTGATCGGTCTGGCCGTAGTCTTCTATCTGTTCGTACAGAAGCTGGTCGGGAAGGGACGCTAAGGTGCTTCAGGACAAGGACCGCATCTTCACCAATCTCTACGGCTACCAGTCGTGGCATCTCGACGCCGCCCGTGCGCGCGGCGCGTGGGATAACACCAAGGCGCTGCTGGAGCTGGGCCAGGATACCATCATCGACCGCATCAAGGCCTCGGGCCTGCGCGGCCGGGGCGGTGCCGGCTTCCCGACGGGCATGAAGTGGAGCTTCATGCCGAAGAACCCGACGCCCGAGCGTCCGAGCTTCCTCGTCATCAACGCCGACGAGTCCGAGCCGGGCTCGTGCAAGGACCGCGAGATCATCCGCCACGATCCGCACCTGCTGATCGAAGGCGCGCTGGTCGCGGGCTTCGCGATGCGCGCGCGGGCAGCCTATATCTACATCCGCGGCGAGTATATCCGCGAGGCCGAGACGCTGTTCGCGGCGGTCGCCGAGGCCTATGCCGCCGGGCTGGTGGGCAAGAATGCCTGCGGTTCGGGCTATGACTTCGACGTCTTCGTCCATCGCGGTGCCGGCGCGTACATCTGCGGCGAAGAAACCGCGATGATCGAGAGCCTGGAGGGCAAGAAGGGTCAGCCGCGCCTCAAGCCGCCGTTCCCGGCGGGTGCGGGCCTGTATGGCTGCCCGACCACGGTCAACAATGTCGAGTCGATCGCGGTCGCGCCGACGATCCTGCGTCGCAGCCCCGAATGGTTCGCCAGCTTCGGCAACGAGAACAACAAGGGCACCAAGCTCTTCCAGATCTCGGGCCATGTCGAGAAGCCCTGCGTGGTCGAGGAGTCGATGTCGATCTCCTTCCGCGAGCTGATCGAGAAGCATTGCGGCGGCATCCGCGGCGGCTGGGACAATCTGCTCGCGGTGATCCCGGGCGGTTCGTCGGTGCCGCTGGTGCCGGCAGCCCAGATCATGGACTGCGCGATGGACTTTGACGGCCTCAAGGCAGTCGGCTCGGGCCTCGGTACCGCCGCGGTGATCGTGATGGACAAGTCGACCGACATCGTCCGCGCGATCAGCCGGCTCTCCTACTTCTACAAGCATGAGAGCTGCGGCCAGTGCACGCCGTGCCGCGAGGGCACCGGCTGGATGTGGCGCGTGATGGAGCGGCTGCGCACCGGCGACGCCGACATCAGCGAGATCGACACGCTGCAGCAGGTGACCAAGCAGGTCGAAGGCCACACTATCTGCGCCCTTGGCGACGCGGCCGCCTGGCCGATCCAGGGCCTGATCAAGCATTTCCGCCCGGAAATGGAGCGCCGTATCAACGAGCGCCGTTCGGGCGGCCTCGAAACCATGCAAGAGGCGGCAGAGTAATGCCCAAGCTCAAGGTTGACGGAATCGAAGTCGAGGTGCCGCAGGGCGCCACCGTGCTCCAGGCCTGCGAGGCCGCGGGCAAGGAGATTCCGCGTTTCTGCTATCATGAACGGCTGAGCATCGCCGGCAATTGCCGCATGTGCCTGGTCGAGGTGAAGCCCGGACCGCCCAAGCCCCAGGCTTCGTGCGCGCTGCCGGCCGCCGACAATCAGGAAGTCCGCACCGACAGCCCGATGGTCAAGGCCGCGCGCGAAGGCGTGATGGAGTTTCTGCTGATCAACCACCCGCTCGATTGCCCGATCTGCGATCAGGGCGGCGAGTGCGACCTGCAGGACCAGTCGGTCGCCTATGGTCGCGGCCAGTCGCGCTATGAGGAAAACAAGCGCGCGGTCACCGAAAAGTATATGGGCCCCATCATCAAGACGGTGATGACCCGCTGCATCCAGTGCACCCGCTGCGTTCGCTTCGGCGAGGAAGTGGCCGGCGTGGAAGATATCGGCGCGATCTATCGCGGCGAGAACATGCAGATCACGACCTATCTCGAAAAGGCGTTCAAGAGCGAGCTTTCGGGCAATGTCGCGGACCTGTGCCCGGTCGGCGCGCTGACCCATAAGCCGGTCGCGTTCGAATATCGCCCCTGGGAGCTCAAGCGGAACCTGTCGATCGACGTGATGGACGCGGTCGGCACCAACATCCGCCTCGACAGCCGCGGCCGTCAGGTGATGCGCGTCCTGCCGCGCATCAACGAGGACGTGAACGAGGAGTGGGCGCACGACAAGACCCGCTACCATGTCGACGCGCTGGTCCGTCGCCGTCTCGACCGCCCGTTCGTCCGCAAGGACGGCAAGCTGGTCCCGGCGACGTGGGAAGAAGCGTTCGACGCGATTGCGGGCGTGGCCGCCACTGCCGGCTCGAGCGTCGCGGCGATCGCCGGCGACCTGCTCGATGCCGAGACCATGTATGCCGCCAAGGCGCTGGTGAAGGCGTTCGGTTCGGAGCTGCTCGAAGGCCGCCAGACCGGCATGGCTTATGACACGTCGAGCCTGTCGGCGGTGGCGTTCAACACCACCATCGCGGCGCTCGAAGAGGCCGATGCGATCCTGCTGGTCGGCACCAACCTGCGCTGGGAAGCGCCGCTGGTGAACACCCGCGTGCGCAAGGCGATCAAGCGCGGTGCTAAGGTGTTCGCGATCGGGCCGCAGGTGGATCTGACCTATAAGGTCGAGTGGCTGGGCGACGATCTGGGGCTGCTGGGCAGCCTGCCGGAAAATCTCGCCCAGGCGATCGACAATGCCAAGAAGCCGGCGCTGATCCTCGGCCCCGGTGCGCTCAAGAACGGCCATGGTGCGGCGCTGGCGATCGCGGGTGCGTTCCAGCGCGCCGCGACCGAGACCGAGGCGGCATGGAACGGCTTCAACGTCGTCCACACCGCGGCGGCGCGGATGGCGGGCCTGATGCTCGGCTTTGCGCAAAAGGGCGGCATTGCCGATATCGTCGCGGCATCGCCGAAGCTTGCCTTCTTCCTGGGCGCCGACGAGGTGGACTTTGCGAAGTTCGCCACGAGCTTCAAGGTCTATATCGGCCATCACGGCGATCAGGGCGCGCATCACGCCGATGTGATCCTGCCGGGCGCCACCTATGCCGAAAAGCCGGGCACCTATGTGAACCTGGAAGGCCGGGTGCAGCGCGCCGATCGCGCGGTGTTCGCACCGGGCGAGGCGCGCGAGGATTGGACGATCCTGCGCGCGCTCTCCGAAAAGCTCGGCCGTACGCTGCCGTTCGACAGCTTCGACGAACTGCGCGCCGCGATGGCAAGCGAGGTTCCGGCGCTCGGCCAGGAAGGTCTGGCCGCGTTCGCATGGAACCCGCCCTCGCTTGCCAGCCAGGCTTCGGGTCCGGTGACCTATCCGGTCGCCGACTTCTATCTCACCAACGCCATCTGCCGTGCGTCGCCGACGATGCAGCGCTGCTCGGCCGAACTGCTCCATGGCGAAGACTTCGCAGAGGCCGCAGAATGACCTCCTGGTTCACCTATCTCGGCCTGCCCTTCGAGCTGGCCTGGACCGTCGCCACGGTGATCGACATCCTCGTCATCGCGCTGCCGGTGATGCTGGCCGTCGCCATGATCATCTATGCCGATCGCAAGATCTGGGCGGCGATGGCGCTGCGTCGCGGCCCGAACGTGGTCGGCCCGCTCGGCCTGCTCCAGTCCTTCGCCGACGGCCTGAAGGTGTTCCTGCAGGAAACCATCATTCCGTCGAGCGCGAACAAGGGCCTGTTCCTGCTCGCGCCGATCATCACCTTCACGGTCGCGCTGATCGTGTGGGCGGTGGTGCCGTTCCAGGCGGGCGTCGCGCTGTCGAACATCAATGTCGGCCTGCTCTACGTGCTCGCGGCCTCGTCGCTGGGCGTGTACGGCATCATCCTCGCCGGCTGGTCGTCCAACTCGAAATATCCGTTCTACTCGGCGATCCGCGCCGCCGCGCAGATGGTGAGCTACGAAGTCTCGATCGGCTTCGTGCTGATCTCGGTCGTGCTGTGGGCCGGCTCGTTCAATCTCGGCGCGATCGTCGAGATGCAGAAGGGCTATTACGGGTTCGTCAACGGCAACTTCGTCAATCCGCTGCTCTTCCCGATGGCGATCGTGTTCTTCATCTCGTCGCTCGCCGAGACGCAGCGCGCGCCGTTCGACCTGACCGAGGCGGAATCGGAGCTGGTCGCGGGCTATCAGACCGAATATTCGTCGATGGCCTTCGCGCTCTACTGGCTCGGTGAGTACGCCAACGTCATCCTGATGTGCGCGCTCAACGCGACACTGTTCTGGGGCGGCTATCTTCCGCCGTTCGACTGGGCGCCGCTGTACATGGTGCCGGGCATTCTCTGGCTGTTCGCCAAGATGCTGTTCTTCTTCTTCTGCTTCAGCTGGGTGAAGGCCACCGTCCCGCGCTATCGCTATGACCAGCTGATGCGCTTGGGCTGGAAGATCTTCCTGCCGCTGTCGCTTCTCTTCGTCTTCCTCGTTTCCGGGTATCTCATGCTGACCCGGGTTGGAGTGCCCGCATGAGCGTCGGTAGTTTCATTCGCACCTGGACTCTGTGGGAGTTCGTCAAGGCGCATGCCCTGACCTTGAAGTATTTCTTCAAGCCCAAGGCGACGATCAACTATCCATACGAGAAGAACCCGCTCTCGCCCCGCTTCCGCGGCGAGCATGCGCTGCGCCGCTATCCCAATGGGGAGGAGCGCTGCATCGCGTGCAAGCTGTGCGAGGCGGTGTGCCCGGCGCTGGCGATCACGATCGAGGCCGAACCGCGCGACGACGGCAGCCGCCGCACGACGCGCTACGACATCGACATGACCAAGTGCATCTATTGCGGCCTGTGCCAGGAAGCGTGCCCGGTCGATGCGATCGTCGAGGGGCCGAATTTCGAATTTTCCACCGAAACGCGTGAAGAGCTGATTTATCAGAAGGATAAGCTGCTCGCGAACGGCGATCGCTGGGAACGCGCCATCGCGGCGAACCTTGCCGCCGACGCGCCGTACCGTTAAGCGCCGCACCATTCAAAGGGGCCATCCGATTCCGTGATCCAGCTTCTCGCCTTTTACCTGTTCGCGATCATCGTGTGCGTCTCCGGCGCCTGCACGATCCTGTCGCGTAACCCGGTACATTCCGTCCTCTGGCTCATCCTGGCGTTCTTCAACGCCGCGGGCCTGATGGTGCTCGTGGGCGCCGAATTCATCGCCATGCTGCTGGTGATCGTCTATGTCGGCGCGGTCGCGGTGCTGTTCCTGTTCGTCGTCATGATGCTCGACATCGACTTCACCGAGCTGCGCGCGGGCGTGATGAAATATGCCGCCGTCGGCGCGCTGCTCGCCATCGCGCTGGTTGCCGAGATCATCGTCGCAGTGGGTGCATGGAGCGCCGGCAAGCTCGCGCTGGGCCGTCGCCTCGCCCCGGTGCAGGACGGCGTCCCGAATATCGAAGCGATCGGCCAGCTGCTGTACACGCGCTACCTCTTCGTGTTCGAAGGCGCCGGTCTGGTGCTGCTGGTCGCGATGATCGGTGCGATCGTGCTGACCTATCGCAAGCGCAGCGACGTGCGGCCGCAGAACATTGCGCGCCAGAACGCCCGCCGCGCCAAGGACGCCACCCGGAACATGAACCCGGCGGTCGGGCAGGGGATGGAGCTGTGATCTCGCTAACCCATTATCTGGTCGTCTCGGCCATCCTGTTCACCATGGGGGTGCTCGGCATCTTCATGAACCGGAAGAATCTGATCGTCATCCTGATGGCGATCGAACTCATCCTTCTGGCCGTGAACCTCAATTTCGTCGCCTTCTCGTCGTTCCTCGGCGATCTGGTCGGCCAAGTGTTCGCGATGTTCGTGCTGACCGTCGCCGCCGGTGAGGCCGCGATCGGCCTCGCGATCCTGGTCATCTATTTCCGCGGTCGCGGCACGATTTCGGTCGACGACGTCAATCGGATGAAGGGCTGATGTCGTCCATTCTGATCATCGTATTCCTGCCGCTCCTCGCGGCAGCCGTTGCGGGGCTCGTGAACAAGTCGTTCGGCGCCGCGCTCCCCAAGATCGTCACCACGGGCTCGCTGTTCGTGGCGTGCGGCCTGTCGTGGCCTATCTTCCTCTCGTACCTCAGCGGCTCGGCCGCCCCGACGGTCACCCCGGTGCTGCACTGGATGACCTCGGGCACGATGAGCTTCGCCTGGGAACTGCGCGTCGACGCGCTGACCGCGGTGATGCTCGTGGTGGTCACCAGCGTCTCGGCGCTCGTCCACCTCTATAGCTGGGGCTATATGAGCGAGGAGCCGGATCAGCCGCGCTTCTTCGCGTACCTGTCGCTGTTCACCTTCGCGATGCTGATGCTCGTGACCGCGAACAACCTGGTGCAGATGTTCTTCGGCTGGGAAGGCGTGGGTCTCGCGTCCTACCTGCTGATCGGGTTCTGGTTCCGCAAGCCCAGCGCCAATGCCGCGGCGATCAAGGCCTTCGTGGTCAACCGCGTCGGCGACCTCGGCTTCATGCTCGGCATCTTCGGCGTGTTCCTGGTCTTCGGCACCGTCGACATCCCGACGATCCTGGCGGCGGCGCCGAACCATGCCGGGTCGACGATCGGCTTCCTCGGCCACCGCTTCGACACGATCACCGTGCTCTGCCTGCTGCTGTTCGTCGGCGCGATGGGCAAGTCGGCCCAGCTCGGCCTGCACACCTGGTTGCCGGACGCGATGGAAGGCCCGACCCCGGTGTCGGCGCTGATCCACGCCGCGACCATGGTGACCGCGGGCGTGTTCATGGTCTGCCGCATGTCGCCGTTGTTCGAGCAGAGCGCGGTCGCGATGCACGTCGTGATGGTAATCGGCGCGGCTACCTGCTTCTTCGCCGCCACCGTCGGCACGACGCAGACCGACATCAAGCGCGTGATCGCCTATTCGACCTGTTCGCAGCTCGGCTATATGTTCTTCGCAGCGGGCGTCGGCGCCTATGGCGCGGCGATGTTCCACCTGTTCACGCACGCCTTCTTCAAGGCGCTGCTGTTCCTCGGTGCCGGCTCGGTGATCCATGCGATGCACCACGAGCAGGACATGCGCTATTATGGCGGCCTGTGGAAGAAGATCCCGCTGACCTACACGGCGATGATGGCGGGCACGCTCGCGATCACCGGCGTCGGCATCCCCGCGCTGTTCGGCAACCCGGTGGCCTTTGGTTTCGCCGGCTTCCACTCGAAGGACGCGATCATCGAGGCGGCCTTCGCCTCGGGCAACACCGGCGTGTTCTGGGTCGGCGTGGTCGTCGCGCTGCTGACCAGCTTCTACTCGTGGCGCGTCGTGTTCCTGACCTTCCACGGCAAGCCGCGCTGGGCCGCTTCCGAGCATATCCAGCACGCGGTGCATGATGCGCACGGTCATGGTCATCACGACGAGCATGCCCACGACACGCACGGCCATGGCAGCGAGCATGCCAATGCGCCGGCGCAGGAAGATGCGGGCCACACCCCGCACGGCACCCATGCGCTGCACGCGCACGAGGCCGAGGGCACGGCGGGCTACCACCCGCACGAGAGCCCGCTGGTCATGCTGATCCCGCTGATCCTGCTGTCGATCGGCGCAGTGCTGGCCGGCTTCGTCTTCCACGGCGCGTTCATCGAGCCGACCGCGGGCGAGACCTATTGGCACGGCGCGCTGGCCTTCAACGAGCACCTGATGCACGCGATGCATGAAGTGCCGGTGTGGGTGAAGCTTTCGGCCACGGTGGCGATGCTGCTGGGCCTGGGCACCGCGATCTTCGCGTACATCGTCTCGCCGGGCTTCCCGGCGGCCTTCGCCGAGCAGGTGCGTCCGCTGTATCTGTTCCTGCTCAACAAGTGGTATTTCGACGAGCTCTACAACCTGCTCTTCGTGCGTCCCGCATTCGCCATCGGGCGGCTGTTCTGGAAGCGCGGCGACGAGCAGACGATCGACCGGTTCGGCCCCAATGGCGCGGCGCGCCTGGTGCAGTTCGGAAGCTTCGGAGCCGTCAAGCTGCAATCGGGGTATCTCTACACCTATGCCTTCGTCATGCTGATCGGGCTCACCGCCGCGCTCACCTGGGTCATTGCGAGGTGATGGAACAATGACCGGCTTTCCGATCCTTTCCGTCCTGCTCGCCGTGCCCGCGATTGCCGCGGTGCTCTGCCTGTTCGTCGGAGCACAGGGGGCGCGGTGGACCGCGCTCCTCGCGACGCTCGTCAACCTGGCGCTCGGCGCCTGGCTCTGGACCCAGTTCCAGCATGGCGACGGTGCCCCGCAGTGGCAGTTCGTCGAGCATGTCACGCTGTTCAAGATGGGCGGCGTCGAGTTCTCCTGGGCGCTCGGCATCGACGGCTTTGCCTTCCTGCTGATCGAGCTCTCGCTGTTCCTGATGCCGATCTGCATCGGGGCCAGCTGGCTCTCGGTCACCAAGCGCGTGCCGGAATATATGGCGGCGTTCCTCGCGACCGAAGTGCTGATGATCGGCACCTTCGCCGCGCAGGACCTGTTCCTGTTTTACGTCTTCTTCGAAGGCGGCCTGATCCCGATGTACCTGATCATCGGCATCTGGGGCGGCGTGAACCGCATCTATGCGTCGTACAAGTTCTTCCTGTACACGCTGCTCGGCTCGCTGCTGATGCTCATCGCGATGATCGCGATGGTGCTGACCACGGGCACGACGTCGATCCCGTACCTGATGGCGCACGATTTCCCCGCCAGCTGGCAGACCTGGCTGTGGCTCGCCTTCTTCGCCTCGTTCGCGGTGAAGATGCCGATGTGGCCGGTCCACACCTGGCTTCCCGACGCGCACGTCCAGGCGCCGACCGCAGGGTCGGTCATCCTGGCGGGCGTGCTGCTGAAGCTCGGCGGCTATGGCTTCCTGCGCTTCTCGCTGCCGATGTTCCCGGTCGCGTCGGTGCAGTTCATGTGGGTGGTGTTCGGCCTGTCGTGCGTCGCGGTGGTCTACACCTCGCTCGTCGCGCTCGTGCAGAGCGACATGAAGAAGCTGATCGCCTATTCGTCGGTCGCGCACATGGCAATCGTCACCATGGGCCTGTTCGCCTTCAACGCGAACGGCATCGACGGTGCGATGATGGTGATGCTGGGCCACGGCGTGGTCTCGGGCGCGCTGTTCCTGTGCGTCGGCATCATCTATGATCGCCTGCACACCCGCGAGATCGACCGCTATGGTGGCCTCGCGATCAACATGCCGCGCTATGCCGTGCTGTTCCTGCTGTTCACCATGGCCTCGATCGGCCTGCCGGGCACCAGCAACTTCGTCGGCGAATTCTTCAGCCTCGCCGGCGTGTACCAGGTCTCGACCGCGACCGCGCTGATCGGCACCACCGGCATCATCCTCGGCGCCGCCTATATGCTCTACCTGTTCCGTCGAGTGGTGTGGGGCGACCTGACCAAGGACGATGTGAAGGCGATGCCGGATCTCGACGGTCGCGAAGTCGCGATGCTCGTCGCGCTGGCTGCCGTGGTGCTGTGGATGGGCGTGTACCCGACCAGCTTCACCGCACCGATGCGCGCCGACGTCGCGCGGCTGACGCAGCGCCTCGACAGCGCCGCGCAGGCCGCATCGATCAGCGACTCCAAGCCCACGCCGGGTTCGCCCAAGGCGGCCCCCGCTTATGAAGCCTCCGCGCACGGGGAGGCGCACTGATGGCCTATTCGATGCAATTGCTGATGACCCTGCCCGAGCTGGTGCTCGCGCTCGGTTCGATCGTCCTGATGCTGGTCGCCGCCTGGGGCGGCCAGGCATCGACCAAGCTGGTGAGCTGGGCCTCGGTGGCCCTGCTCGTCGGTGCCGGGATCGCGCTGACGGGGCCTGCCTCCACCGGCGGCATCGCCTTTGGCGGCCTGTTCCGGGCGGATGCGTTCGCGACCTTCGCCAAGGTGGTGATCTATGTCGCTGCTGCGGTGTCGATCCTGATCGCGCCGGGCTTCTTCCAGCGGACCTCGGGGGAGGATCTGCGTCCCGAATATCCGGTCCTGATCCTACTCTCCACGGTGGGCATGGGCATGATGGTGTCGGCAGGCGATCTGCTGAGCCTCTATGTCGGTCTCGAGCTGCAGAGCCTCTCGGCCTATATTCTCGCGAGCTTCATGCGGCGTGATACGCGCTCGGCGGAAGCGGGCCTGAAGTATTTCGTGCTCGGCGCGCTGGCCTCGGGCATACTGCTCTACGGCATCAGCCTGGTGTACGGCTTTGCCGGCACGACGCTGTTCGAGGGCATCGAGGGCGCCTATCATGCCGGTCTCGCGGGCGCGCAGCACACGGGCCTGCTGTTCGGTCTGGTGTTCGTGTTCGCCGGTCTTGCCTTCAAAATTTCGGCCGTGCCGTTCCACATGTGGACGCCGGACGTGTATGAAGGCGCGCCGACTCCGGTCACCGCGTATTTCGCTTCGGCGCCCAAGATGGCGGCGGTGGCGATGGCGGTTCGTGTCGCGGTCGACGCGATGGGCCCGGCGATCTTCGAATGGCGCCAGATCGTGATCTTCGCCTCGCTCGCCTCGATCATCTTCGGTGCGGTGGCGGCGATCGGCCAGACCAACATCAAGCGCCTGCTCGCCTATTCGTCGATCAACAATGTCGGCTTCGCGCTGATCGGCCTTGCCGCCGGTGGCGAGGAAGGCGTGGCGAGCGTGCTCGTCTACATGGCGATCTATGTCGTCATGACGATCGGCAGCTTCCTGGTGGTGCTGCAGATGCGGGGCGATGACGGCGAGCCGGTCGAGACCATCGCCAGCCTCTCGGGCATGTCGCGCACGCGGCCGGGCCTGGCGCTGGCGCTGGCGATCTTCATGTTCAGCCTTGCGGGCATCCCGCCGCTGCTCGGCTTCTTCGCCAAGCTGGGCGTGTTCATCGCCGCGATGCATTCGGGCCTGATCGCCTTCGCCACCGTGGGTGCCGCGGCCTCGACGATCGGTGCCTTCTATTACCTCAAGATCGTCAAGACGATGTACTTCGACGAGCCGGCGCCTGCCTTTTCTGGCAAGACCGACCTGGTCGAAGGCGGCCTGATTGCGATCAGCGCGGTCGTCATCTCGCCGATCGGCTGGGTGGTGTTCGGTGCGCTCGGCACTTGGTCGCTGGTCGCGGCGAAGGCGCTGTTCTGACGCCTGTGATCCGGACCGTCGCCGAGACGGGATCGACCAATGCCGACATCCTTTCCCTGGCGCTTACGGGCGCCGGGGAAGGGCTTTGGCTCCGGGCCGAACGCCAGACCGCCGGCAAGGGTCGGCAGGGGCGCGCTTGGGTCTCGCCTGCAGGCAATTGCTACATTTCCACGCTGGTCCGCGTGCGGCCGACCGATCCGTCGCCGGCGACGCTGGCGCTGCTCTCGGCTGTCGCGCTGGAAGAGGCGGTGCGCGCGTTCGGCGTGCAGCCCATGCTCAAATGGCCCAACGACCTGCTGGTCGACGGCGCGAAGCTCTCCGGCATCCTGCTGGAGCGGGTTGGGGATGCGATCGCTGTCGGCATCGGCGTCAACCTGGCGGCGGCGCCCGAGGGGCTGGACCGCGCCGCGACGAGCCTGGCCGCGCAGGGCATCACCGTCGCCCCCGACATTTTCGCCGAGGTGCTCGCCGAGAGCTTCGGCCGCTGGCTGGAGCGCTGGCGGGGCGAGGGGATGTGGCCGGTGCGCGAGCGCTGGCTCGCCAAGGCGCATGCCGAAGGCACTGCGCTCACCGCGCGGCTGGCCGACGGGTCGAACTTCGAGGGGCTGTTCGGCGGGCTGGATTCGAGCGGGGCGCTGATCCTGCGCTTGGCCGATGGAACGACCCGTGCCATTCACGCGGGCGACGTGTTCCTGTTGTAACGAGGAAGAGGGAAGGGCGATGCTGCTCGCGATCGACGCCGGCAATACCAATGTCGTGTTCGCCCTGGTGGACGGCGGCGAGATCCGCGCCCGCTGGCGCATCGCCACCGATCCGCGCCGCACCGCCGACGAATATGCGGTGTGGCTGAGCCAGCTGCTGGCGCTGGAGGGTTTCGATCGCGGCGCCGTGAGCGGGGTGATCGTCGGCACGGTGGTGCCGCGCGCGCTCCACAATCTGCAGGTGCTTGCCAGCAAGTACTTCAAGACCGAGGCAGTGATCGCCGGCAAGGGCAGCGCCGAATGGGGCTTTGCGCTCGATGTGGACGAGCCGCAGAATCTCGGCGCCGATCGCGCGCTCAACGTGCTCGCCGGTCACGCCCGCCACGAAGGCGACCTGATCATCATCGATTTCGGCACCGCGACCACCTTCGACGTGGTCGATTATCGCGGCGCCTATAAGGGCGGGATCATCGCGCCGGGGATCAACCTCTCGCTGGACGCCTTGGTCACCGCCGCCGCCAAGCTGCCGCGAATCGCCATCTCGGCGCCCGAGACGGCCAGTGTGGTCGGCCGCAACACCGTCGATCAGATGCATATCGGCATCTATTGGGGCTATGTCGCGATGATCGAGGGGCTGGTCGCGCGGCTGAAGGCCGAGGTGGGACGGCCGCTCAAGGTTATTGCGACGGGTGGGCTGGCGATTCTCTTCGAAACGCATACATCTGTCTTCGATACGATCGAGCCCGATCTGACCATCCAGGGCTTGGCGATGCTGTGGGAACGCAGCCAGCAAGGAAATTAAGTGACTCCAAGAAACGAACTGCTCTTCCTCGCCCTTGGTGGCTCGGGCGAGATTGGCATGAACGTCAATCTCTATGGCTGCGACGGCAAGTGGCTGATGGTCGATTGCGGCATCACCTTCGGCGACGCCAGCTATCCCGGCATCGACGTGATCCTGCCCGACCTCCAGTTCATCGAGGACCGGGTGGACGACCTGCTCGGCATCGTGCTGACGCACGGGCATGAGGACCATATCGGCGCGCTGCCCTATCTCGCCGCCGATCTCGGCGTGCCGCTCTATGCGACGCCGTTCACCGCGGGGCTGATCCACGGCAAGCTGGCCGAGGAAGGCATCGAGGATCGCGTCGAGCTCAACGTCGTCAAGGAAGAGGGGCCGTTCGACATCGGCCCGTTCACGATCACCTACACGCCGCTCGCCCACTCGATCCCCGAGGGCAATGCGGTGCTGATCGAGACGCCGTACGGCAAGGTGTTCCACACCGGCGACTGGAAGCTCGACGAAGCGCCGTCGCTCGGCGGTTCGGCGACCGCCGAGGAACTCACCGCGATCGGCGACAAGGGCGTGCTCGCGCTGGTGTGCGACTCGACCAATGTGTTCAATCCCGAAGCCTCGGGCTCGGAAGCCGATGTGCGCAAGGGCCTGGATGAGGTGGTCGCCGGGGCCAAGGGCCGCGTGCTCGTCACCACCTTCGCGTCGAACGCCGCACGGCTGCAGACGCTGGGCGAGGTCGCGCGCGATACCGGCCGCGAGCTGTGCGTCGCCGGGCGCTCGCTCGACCGGATCATCCGCGTGGCGAAGGCGACCGGCTATCTGCGCGACTTCCCCGAGCTGATCGACTTCGACAAGGCAATGACGCTGCCCGCGTCCCGCGTGCTGATCGTCGCCACCGGCGGCCAGGGCGAGCCGCGCGCCGCGCTCAACCGCATCGCCGAGGGCAGCCATGTGCTGAAGCTCCACCAGGGCGACCTGGTGGTGTTCTCCTCGCGGCAGATCCCGGGCAACGAGATCGCGATCGGCAAGATCATGAACACGCTGGCCGACAAGGGCGTCGACATCATCACCGATCGCCAGGCCTTCGTCCACGTCTCCGGCCATCCGGGTCGGCCCGAACTGGCCGAAATGTACAAGTGGATCCGCCCGGAGATCATCGTGCCGGTGCACGGCGAGATCCGCCACATGCACGAACAGGCCCGCTTCGCGCTCGAACAGGGCGTGCCCAAGGCGGTTCGGCAGCAGAATGGCGAGATCATCCGCCTCGCGCCCAACGGCCCGGCAAAGATCGGCCATGCGACGGTCGGTCGCCTCGTGCTCGACGGCGACGTGATCCTGCCGGCCGACGGTGCGACGATGGGCGAGCGGCGGCGGATCGCGCTCTACGGCCAGATGTCTGTCGCGGTAGCGATCGATCGCAAGGGCAAGCTGCTCGGTGCGCCGCAGATCCGCGTCCAGGGCGTGCCGGTGGAAGAGGACCGCGAGGACCTGATCGAGGCGGCCGCCGATGCCGCCGCCGAGGCGGTGAAGAAGGACTGGCGCGATCGCGAGAAGCTGCGCGAGTCGCTGCGCCTCGCGGTGCGGCGGGTCGCGGTGCGCTTCACCGGCAAGAAGCCGGTGGTGGACGTGCTGCTGATCGAGGCGTAATCTCGCCCCATGAAGTGGCAGTCGGCGCTCGCGATCTATACGCTCTTCTGGGCGATGTCGGTGTTCTTCGTGCTGCCCTTCGGGGTGCGGACCAGCGAGGAAGCGGGCGTGCCGCTCGTCCCGGGCCAGGCGCCGAGCGCGCCGCATGCGTTCAACCCGATGAAGATCGTCGTGCGCACCACCATCCTTTCGGCGGTGCTGTTCACGGCTTTCTACCTCAATTACGTCTATGGCTGGATAACCGCCGAGATGCTCGACTGGACGCGGTAACTACCAGGAAAAACAACGTTTAGTGGGTGGGGGTGGCGCCGCCTGCCTATAAGATGCGGATGGAAGACCTGCGCCGCCACCACGCCCAGATGCTCGCTGCGCTCGACCAACTCGAGCAGCTCACCCAGTCGCCCGCCTGCGACGAAAAGGCGGTCACGGCGGTGCGATACCGGCTTACCCGCGCCAGCAGCGCGCGGCGGCGAGAAGTGGTAGCCTTGTGCGAGCGACTCATCGCGTCGGGCGCGAAAGATCCCGGCCTGCCCGCATTGCGCGATGCCACGCTCGCTTCCCGTGCCGCTTCGAGCAGGCATATCGGAACCTGGACGCTGCAGGAGGTGGTGGCCGATTGGGCCCAATATGCGCGCGCCTCCGCGACCATGCGTGCTTCCCTGCGCCGCGAAATCGCGCGCGAGCAGCAAATCCTCGGCCAACATTTCCAAGAAGCGATGTGAACGTTCACATTTCTGTTACCTTCGCTTGCCATTCGCTACGACACGATGCGCATCAGCGCAATGGCGCGCAACCGATGCAGGTCGCTTTGCACGAGGGAAACGGGGACATGCACACGACACGACGCGAGCTGCTGCTCGGAGGACTTAGCGGGACGCTGCTGCTGGGGGCGCCGGGGATCGTGCGTGCGCAGCAGATCTTTCGCGCCTATCCCTTCACGCTGGGCATCGCCGCTGGCGACGCATCGGCGGACGGCTTCGTGCTGTGGACACGGCTCGCGCCCGAGCCGCTCGAGCCCCATGGCGGCATGCCGATGGCACCGATCCCCGTGCAATGGGAGGTCGCCGCCGATCCCGCCTTCAAGACGATAGTCGCGAAGGGCGACGCGTTGGCTCGGCCGGAGCTCGCCCATTCGGTGCATGTCGAGGTGGCAGGGCTGCAGCCCGACCGGCCATATTGGTACCGCTTTACCTGCGGGCGCGAGCGCTCGATGCGCGGCCGGGTGAAGACGCTGCCCGCCGCCGGCGCGTCGGTGGAGAAGACCCGCTTCCTCGTCGCGGGCTGCCAGAACTACGAGCAGGGGCTCTACACCGCCTACGCCCATGCCGCGCGCGAGGAAGCGGACTTCCTCTTCCACTATGGCGACTATATCTATGAGGGGCGCGGCAACCCGGTGGCGTTCGACTACAGCGGCAATCCGCGGAAGTTCATCCGCGCGCATGCCGGCGAGGAACCGTTCAGCCTCGACGATTATCGCCGCCGCTACGCCCAGTACAAGACCGATGCGGACCTGCAGGCCGCGCATGCCGCGACGGGTTGGTACGCGACCTTCGACGATCATGAGATCCAGAACAACTGGGTGGCCGATCGCGACCAGAACGGCACCCCGCTCGAGATCTTCCTGCTCCGCCGCGCCGCCGCGTTCCAGGCCTGGTATGAGCATATGCCGGTGCGCAGCGCCTCGATCCCGCGCGGCAACGCGATCCAGGCCTATCGTCGCGCGCGGGTCGGCGACCTGCTCGACCTGCACCTGCTGGATACCCGCCAGTTCCGCACCGACCAGCCCTGCGACGACGGCTTCAAGCCGAAATGCGCGGGCTGGGACGCTGCCGAGGCGCAGGTACTGGGCAGCACCCAGGAAGCATGGTTCACGCGCAACCTTGCCGAGGGCAAGGCGCGCTGGAATGCGGTTGCCCAGCAGGTGATGATGATGCCGCTCGACCGCCGTATGGGCGACGAGCCCGCGCCCATTCGCAACATGGACAGCTGGGGCGGCTACGACCTGCCCCGCGAGCGGCTGTTCTCGAAGTTCGCCGGCCACGGCAATGTCGTGGTGCTCACCGGAGACGAGCATCAGAATTATGCCGGCGAGCTGCGCACCCGTGCCGGCGAGGGCGAGGCGGTGGCGGTGGAGTTCGTCTCCACCTCGATCAGTTCGGGCGGAGACGGCGCGGATGTCCGCGCGGGGAGCGACAAGATCCTCGGCCGCAATCCATACCTCAAATACATGAACGATCGGCGCGGCTATCTGCTGTGCGACGTTACCCGCAACCAGTGGCAGGCGCAATTTCGCACCGTCGACATGGTCAGCGAGCGCGGTGCGCCGGTGAAGACTGCGCGCACCGCGATCGTGGCACACGGACGGCCGCAGCTCGACTTCGCCTGACGGGGACACGGATTGAACGAAGAGACGGGGGGCTGCCCGCCCGATGCAGGCCGGCGCACGGTGATCCGTTGCGCCGGCGATGCCGGGCTGGCGGCGATGGCAGCGGCAGCGGTGGGGGCGCCGCTGCCGGCAAGCGGGGGGGCGATCATGAAAGCGGAAGCGGCGCCCGATTTCGGGCCGAACGTGCTGGTGATCGATCCGTCGATGCCGCAAGCGGCGATCCAGGCGGCTGTCGACGCAATCTTCGTGCAGCAGGAGGCAGCGCATTTCACCGATCGCCGCTTCGCCATCCTGTTCCGGCCCGGGCGGTATTCGGTGCATGTGCGCGTCGGCTTCTTCACCCAGGTGCTCGGGCTGGGCGCCACGCCGGGCGCGGTGACGATCGACGGCCATGTGCATGTCGATGCCGTCTGGCTGAACGGGGATGCGCTGGCCAATTTCTGGCGCGGCGCCGAAAATTTGACCATATGCCCGCCCGAGGGGTGGAACCGCTGGGCGGTATCGCAGGCGGCACCGTATCGCCGCATCCACGTGTCAGGGGATCTGGTGCTGGACGATGGCGGGTCATCGAGCGGGGGCTTCCTCGCCGATTGCCGTATCGAGGGCACCATCCGTGCCGGCAGTCAGCAGCAATGGTATAGCCGCAGCAGCCGCATCGGGGGGTGGCAGGGAGTGAACTGGAACATGATGTTCCAGGGCGTCCAGGGCGCCCCCGCCACCACTTTTCCCGATCCGGCGGTGACTACGCTGTTGCGCGTGCCGCTGCTCCGCGAAAAGCCGTTCCTCCAGGTGGACGAGGCCGGTCGCTGGTCGGTGTTCGTCCCGGCGCTGCGCCGGGACGCGGTCGGCCACAGCTGGGCGGACGGTCCCAGCGCGGGCAGCGCCCTGCCGATCGCGCGCTTCTTCATCGCCCGGCCGGAGATGGACGCGGCGACGCTGAATGCCGCCATGGCGCGCGGCCTGCACCTGCTGTTCACCCCGGGCGTCTACCGGCTTGATGCGCCGATCCGCGTCACCGCGGCAAATCGCGTGCTGCTGGGCCTAGGCCTGGCCACGCTGCAGGCAATCAACGGCACGGCGGTGTTGGAGATCGACGACGTTTCGGGCGTTACGGTGGCGGGGCTGATGATCGATGCCGGTGCCGAACGGTCCCAAGTGCTGGTTCAGGTCGGCCCGCGGGGCTGCGACCGCGACCATCGCCGCAACCCGTCGCTGCTCGCGGACCTGTTCTTCCGGGTCGGCGGGGTCGAGGTGGGCAGGGCCGAGACCTGCCTCGAAATCAACAGTCGTCACGTTCTGGCCGATCATCTCTGGATCTGGCGGGCGGATCACGGCGATGTAGACGGCACCCGCGTGCATGTCGGATGGGATGAGAGCACGGGAAACCAGGGCCTGGTGGTGAACGGCGACGACGTGACGGTCCATGCCCTGTTTGTCGAGCATTTCCAGCGCTACCAGACCTGGTGGCGCGGCAATCGCGGGCGCACCTATTTCTACCAGAACGAACTGCCCTATGATCCCCCGACCCAGGCCGCATGGATGGCGGGCAGCACGCGGGGCTGGGCGGCCTACAAGGTCGACGATACGGTGCGCGAGCATGAGGCGGTCGCGCTGGGCGTCTATGTCTATTTCCGCAATAATCCGCAGGTGGTGCTCGAAAGCGCCATCGAGGCGCCGAGGCGCGCCGGCGTCCGCTTCCGCCACGTGACGAGTATGTCGCTCGGCGGCGGGGTGGGGACGATCGCGCACCTGGTGAACGAGGCCGGCGCGTCGGCGCGGCCCGGTGCCACGATGCAGCGGCTGCTTGCCTATCCCTGATCTGCTGCGGCGGCAGGTTCGCGCACCGCAAGCATCACCAGGCCGCCCGCAAGGGTGAGCGCGGCAAGCAGGAACAGCAGCGGCGCGAAGCTGCCCGGCGTCGCTGCCAGCCAGGCGATGGCCGTGCCGATCAGTGCGGGCAGCGTGTTGGTGAGATTGAGGATGCCGAGATCCCGGCCGCGATGCCGTTCGCTCGGCAATTCCTGCATCCAGAAGGCGCCGTGCAGCGCCATGAACAGTTGCGCACCGACGCCGTAAACGAGGAACCCCGCCACTGCGACCGGGCGCGAAGCGGCGAGCGCCATTACCGCCAGGCCGCCTGCCGTCACGGCGGCAGCGGCGAGCAGGAACGGCTTGCGGCGGCCGATCCGGTCCGACAGGCGACCCAGCAGCAGCGTGCATGGCAGCGGCAGCAGATAGGCGAGCACCAGCGTTCGGCCGACGAAATCGGCGGCGTCCAGCGCGCTCTGTCGCGGCGGCAGGTCGGCGAAATAATAATAGAGATACAAGGTCAGCCCGTTGCCCGCCGACTGGAGCAGCAGCCGCGCGATCCAGGCGGCGGCGAGATTGCGGCGGGCCTGGGCGCGCGGCAGCGCTGCCGCCTGCGCGGGCAGCCGGCGCGAGGCGGAGAAGGCGAGCGGCGCCACCAGCGACGCGATACCGAGAGACAGCAATTCCAGACGAGCCATCTCCCCCAGCCCGGGAAGCTTGACCAGCGCCCAGGCCGTTGCTGCGCCAATGGGGTTGGCCAGGGCGAGCAGGCCGCCGGTAAAGCCCTTTTGCCCATCGGGAATCTCGTCCGCCATCAGGGCCATCAGCGGCGCCAGCACGGCATTTGCGGCGCATTGCACTGCCACCACCGAAAGCAACACACCGAGGGGCGACTGCGCTTGGGCGAAGAGCGCATAGGCGATCGCGAGGCCGATTACCCCGATCAACAGCCAGCGGCGTCGCCCCGTACCGCGCGCGGCGGACCGGTCGCTCAGCCATCCGAAGCCGAGATTGGCGGCGATCGCGGCGAGCGTGCCGACCATGGCGACGAGGGTGAACAGGTTCAGACGCTCGGCCCCCGCGACCGCTTCGACTTTCATCGGCAAAAACACCGTGAACAGCGGCAGATAGCCGATCGTGCCGCCCGCGTTCGCAAGTGCGAAAAGAAGCAGGAAGCGCCAGTGTCGCGCGTTCCCGTCGGCGACGGCGGCAGATGCGGAAGGCGCGGTCATGCGAGCGCCCGAATAGAGGCTGTGCCGGGCTGTGCCAACGTTGTTTCGATGCGGTCGACAGCGTTGGACCCTCTCCTTTTCACCCGCCGCAAGATGACAGATCTGAGAACGATTCCGCGTCACAATACTACTGAAATGTGACTTATTGACCCGATGAAAGTTGTCGCTAAGTGAACGTTCACATCATGGAGGGGCCATGATCAGATCAATGGCGGGGAGCCAATATGACACGTGAACACGCAAGAATGTCGGCGCTTTGGCGCGCGGGGATTTCCTCGCTCGCGCTTCTGGCCATGCCAGGGATTGCTGCGGCGCAGAATACGGACGACTCCACGGCGGCCGCTCCCCAGGGCGATATCGTCGTCACCGGCATCCGCGCCAGCCTGCGCGAATCGATGGCCATGAAGCGCGACGCGCAGGGCGTGGTCGACGGCATCACCGCGGAGGACATGGGCAAGTTCCCAGACACCAACCTGGCCGAATCGCTCCAGCGCATCACCGGCGTCTCGATCGACCGCTCGATCGGCGAAGGCTCTACCGTAACGGTCCGCGGCTTCGGGCCCAATTACAATCTGGTGACGCTGAACGGCCGCCAGATGCCGACCTCGACGCTGGACGGCGGCGCGACCGCACCGACCTCGCGCCTGTTCGACTTCGCCAATCTCTCCTCGGACGGCATCGCCGCGGTGGAGGTCTACAAGACGAGCCGCGCCGACATCGAATCCGGCGGTATCGGATCGACGATCAACATCCGCACGCCGCGCCCGCTCGACAAGCCTGGCCTTCACGGCAGCATCGCGGTGTCCGGCATGTATGATTCGTCAAGCAACGCCCACAAGACGCCGATCACGCCCGAGCTTTCCGGCATCCTCAGCAACAGCTTCGCCGACGATCGCATCGGCATTCTGCTGGCCGGCACCTATCAGAAGCGCAAGGCCGGCAACAACGAAGCCTATGTCGGCTGGAAGAATGGCCGCACCGGATCGGACAAGACGGGTGAGCTCGCTCAGCCGGGGGACCCGCGCTATGCAAATATCACCAATCGCCCGACCGGCGACCAGATCTACACCGTGCCGCAGAACGCCGGCATCGGCATCAACGACATCGAACGCGAGCGGATCAACGGCCAGGCGGTGCTGCAGTTCAAGCCGTCGGATACGCTGACCGGCACGATCGACTATACCTATTCGCGCAACCGCGTGACGGTGCGCAGCAACAGCATCGGTGTCTATTTCAACAACAACGACACGGTCAGCAGCTGGAGCGGCGGCGAGGTGGCCAGCCCGCTCTTCTATACCGAGCGCTTCAAGGCGAGCGAAGGCAAGGACGTGTCCTATGTCAGCAATCTGAGCGCCAATCAGAGCGAGAACAACTCGATCGGCGGCAACCTGCAATGGAAGCCGGAGGGCGCCTTCTCGTTCGAGCTCGACGCGCACCATTCGACCGCCAGATCCGCGCCGACCAACAAATATGGCACCAGCACCTCGGTCAGCACCGCCATCTTCGGCGCGGCGAGCCAGACGATCGACTTCAGCCATTATATGCCGGTGCTGTCGATCACCATGCAGCCGGGCATCGACCTTCTCGATGCGTCGCGCATCCAGGCGACGGGCAATTCGTTCCGCAACGGCCTGTTCCGCGACGAGATCAATCAGGCGCAGTTCAAGGGTCGGTACGAGCGCGGCGGCCTGCTCGACAGCGTCGACTTCGGCATCTCCTATGTCGATAACAAGGTCCGTTCCGCTTATGGCTTCCTGCAGAACAACACCTGGGGCGGTGCCGGTCCTGCGTCGGACATGCCCGACAGCCTGTTCTCCATTGCGACGATTCCGGACAAGTATCCGGGTCTCAAGACCGATGGCAGCCTGCTGATCCAGAAGATCTTCACCAAGAATTTCGAGACCTTGGTGGGCAATCTGGAAAGCCTGTACAAGATGTGCTCCAAGCCGCAGAGCGGCACCCCGCTCGGGCCGGACACCTGCTTGGCGCAGTACACGGTCGACCGGCACATCCGCGAGAAGACGCTGGCGCCGTACCTTCAGGCCAATCTGAAGTTCGACGCGTTCGGGCGTCCGGCGCATTTCTATGCCGGGGTTCGCTACGAGAAGACCTGGATCGACAGCTCGGCGTTGGTCCCCGTCGCCACGGGCACCAAATGGGTCGCGGCCAACGAACTGAACGTCGTCTATTCGGGCAAGAGCGACTATACCACGCTCAGCGGTTCCTATCAGAACTGGCTGCCCTCATTCGACTTCGACATCTCGCCGCTCAACACCGTCAAGCTCCGTGCATCCTACGGGCATACCATCGCGCGTGCGGACTATGGCAGTCTGCAGGGCGGCCAGACGATCGACTCGCTGTTCCGTGTCGACGGCGGTTCGGGCAGCCAGGGCAATCCGGGCCTGCTGCCCTACAAGTCCAAGAACCTCGATTTCTCGGCCGAGTGGTACTACCAGCCCGAGAGCTATATTTCGGTCGGCTATTTCCACAAATCGGTGGTGAACTTCATCGGCACGGGCCAGGTGAAGAAGCCGGTGTTCGGTCTTACCAACCCGGCCGACGGCCCGCGTGCCCGCGCGGCGGCGGCGGCGCTGGGCGCGGGGGCGACCTCGAACGATATCCGCCAGTACATCTTCGCCAACTATCCGGGTTCGGTGAAGATTACCGGCGGCACGCCGGGCGCCTATACCGGCGACATTCTCGGCCTGCCGGAAGACAATCCGGTGTTGTTCACCGTCAACACGCCCGTGAACAACGGCCAGACCGCCAACGTCCATGGCTGGGAATTCGCGGTCCAGCACGGCTTCTGGGATACCGGCCTGGGGATGATCCTCAACTACACGATCGTCGACGGCGACGTGCACTACAGGAACAACGTGCCGGCGACCGTCAACCAGTTCGCGCTGGTGGGCCTGAGCGACACGGCCAACGTGATCGGCTATTACGACAAGAACGGCATCCAGGCCCGTGTCGCCTATAACTGGCGCGCCGAATTCCTGGCGGGCGCGGGCGCGAACCCGAGCTACACCGAAGCCTATGGCCAGATCGATGCCAGCGCGAGCTGGGAAGTGCGCCCGCGCACGACCCTGTTCTTCGAAGGCATCAACCTGACCGGCGAGGGCCGCCGCACGCACCAGCGGACGGAGCAGTATGTCGGCGTCGCCGCGCCGGGCTATGCCCGCTACACGGTGGGCCTGCGCTATCGCTTCTGACGACCGGAGCCTTGCGGTTCGCCGACCGCAAGGCCCTTCCGCCCCGCCGCGCGGCGTGCCAACGCAGCCGGCGGGGAATGGGGATTTTTCCAATGACCGATCATCAGCTCGTGACCATCGACGATCATCGCGCGGTCCGCATCGACCGGCGGCGGGGCGTGGCGCTGGGCGATGCCGTCCAGCTCTGCCTCGTCGTGCCCGACGAGTTCCGCCAGGTGCAGAACGCCTATCCGATCCTGTTCCAGCGCACCGCCGCGCGCGACGGCTTCCAGGCGGTGGCGCTGTTCGGCTTCGCGCCGGGCGAGAACCTCTATCTGGAAGGTGAACGCTGGGAGGCGCCGTACCTGCCGCTGGCGATGGCGACGCGGCCCTTCCTGATCGGTCCGCCGCCGCCGGGCGGCGAGGTGCCGCAGCTGCATCTCGACGCGGCCAGCCCCCGCGTTCTGGCGTCCGGCCAGGCCGGCTATGCGGAGGCGTCGCCGTTGTTTGACGGGGAGGGCGCGCCGAGCAGCTATCTCGCCGCCGTGCTGGAGGGGCTTGGCCGCCTCGATCGTGGCTACCGCGCCGCACCCGACTTTTTCGGCGCGCTGGAGCGGCACGATCTGCTGGAGCCGGTGTCGATCCGCTTCGACGATGCCGAGGGCAACGCCCGGCAGGTCGTCGACTTCCACGGCATCCATGAGGAACGGTTCGCGGCGCTGGACGGCGAGGCGCTGGGCGCGCTGCATCGCGACGGGCATCTGCTGCCGATCACGATGGCGCTGGCCTCGCTCGCCAATATCGCGCCGCTGATCGCGCGCCTGCAGCGCCGCGGCGCCGATGCCTGATCCGGGCGACCTGTTCGACGGACTGCACCCCGTGCCCGAGATCGCGGTGGCGGACGAGGAAGCGCTGGACAGCGCGCTTGCCGCCGCGGCGGAACCCTTTGTGGTGCGCGGGCTGGTCGCCGACTGGCCGCTGGTGGCGGCCGGCAGGCGAGGGGCAGCGACGGCGCGCGACTATCTGTCCGGTTTCGCGCGCGATGCCGACTTCACCTATGCAGAAGGCCTGCCCGGCGCCGGCGATCGCCTCTTTTACGATGCCGACATGGCGATGAACCACCGCACCCGCCGCGCCCGGATCGGCACGATCTTCGCAGAGATGGCGGCGGGCGAGCGCCATGCGGACGCGCCGCTGCGCTACATCGCCTCCACCGACGTGCCGCGCTTCTTCCCGGGCATGGTGGAGGCCAACCCGATGCCGCTGGGGCCGCGCGACGGGCTGGCCGCGACCATCTGGATCGGCACCGCTACCCGCGTCGCAGCGCATTGCGATGCGCCCGACAATCTGGTGTGTACCGCTGTCGGCCGCCGCCGCTTCACGCTGTTCCCGCCGGATCAGTTCGCCAACCTCTATCCCGGCCCGCTCGACAATACGCCCGGTGGTCGCGCGATCAGCATGGTGGATTTCCACGCCGCCGATTTCGGGCGCTTCCCGAAATTTCGGGAGGCGCTCCGCCATGCCCGCGCGGTGGTGCTGGCGCCCGGCGACGCGCTGCGCATCCCCAGCCTGTGGTGGCATCATGTCGAGGCCCTCGATGCGTTCAACGTGATGATCAACTATTGGTGGCGCACGCAGCCCGCTTGGCTTGCCGAGCCGAACGATGCCCTGCTGATGGCTCTGTTCGCCATTCGCGACTTGCCCGCGGAAGCGCGGGCGCATTGGCGGAGCGTGTTCGACCATTATGTGTTTTCGCCGGATGGTACGGTCACGGGGCATCTTCCGGAGGGCGGGCGCGGCATTCTGGATCCGCTGACACCGGAAACGGCCGGGCAATTGCGGAGCTATCTGTTGCGGCAGCTGAGCCGCTGAGGGAAGAAGAGTGCAGGAGGGGAACAGCCATGTCTCGTAGGCGCCAGTCCGTGACCATTCGCCATGTCGCGGCCGATGCCGGCGTCTCGCTGCAGACGGTCAGCCGGGTGATCAACAAGGAACCGGGCGTGCGTCCGGAGATGCTGCACCGCGTGCAGGCCTCGATCACCAAGCTTGGCTATGTGCCGTCTCTCGCCGCGCAGCGGATGAGCGGCTCGCGCTCCTATCTGATCCTGGCGCTTAATGATCGCGAGCGGACCATTGCCGACTGGCGCGCGCGGGAGGGTCGCGACTGGGTCGATCAGATGCTGCTCGGCGGCATGCTGGCCTGTGCCGCACACGGCTATCGCATGATCGTCGAGCTGGTCGACACGCGCAGCGATCAGCTGGAACGCGAGATCGGCGCCGCCATCGCCGCGCTCCAGCCCGATGGTGCGATCCTCACCCCGCCGCATTCGCAGAACCCGATAATCCTGCGGCTGCTCGCCGAAAAAGGGATCGAGATCGCTCGCATCGGCTCGGTCGCCGAGGGGCCAGGGCACATGCTGGTGCAGGACGATCGCGGCAGCGCCCGGCTCGCCACCGAGCACCTGCTGGCGCTGGGCCATCGCCGCATCGGCTTCATCGCCGGGCCTGACGAATATGAGCTGAGCGCATGGCGCGTCGAAGGCTGGCGGACGGCGATGGCGGCGGCGGGGCTGTCTTCGGACGAGCTGCTGGAGACGGGTGACTTCTCCTACGATGTGGGGCTGATCGCGGCGCGTACGCTGCTGGACCGGGCCGAGGTGACCGCCGTGATCGCCGCCAACGACCAGACCGCCCTGGCGACGATGGCTGCGGTGCGGGGGCGGGGGCTGAGCGTGCCGGAGGACGTGTCGCTGGTCAGCTTCGACGACACCCCGATCGTTCGCTTCGCAAGCCCGGCGCTGACCGCGGTGTCGCAGCCGATCGCGGACATCACCGCCAAGGCGGTGGAGCGGATCATCGACGCCTGCGCCGGCCGCGCGCCGGTTTCCGCCGAGCCGGTGGTGCTGCCCTCGACACTGATCGTCCGCGAATCGACCCGCCGCCCGCCGGCGCGGTGACGGCTCAGTTACGCAGCCGCTCGATTGCCTGGGCGAGCGCGACGTAGAGCTTGCCCGCATCGGAAGAGAGCAGTGTCACCGCCAGCGGATTGCCTTCGCGCAGGCTCAGCACCTGGCGGAGCATCGTCTCGAAATCATGGACATAGCGATGGACGTTCTCGCGGAAGGTCTCGTCATGATCGTAGAGCCGGTGAATCTCGCGCGCTTCGTGCGGCGCGAGAAGGCGAACGGCGCGGCGGGTGAACACACCGCGATCCCCCTTGAGATACGCGCCCCAGGCGCCGTCGGTCACTTCGCTCGAGAAGGTTTTGGCGATGTCGATCGAAGTTGAGTGCAGCGCGTCGATCAGCAGCCCCATGCGGTGGGCAAAGCCGTCGCTGTCGGCGCGTTCCTGCGCGTCCTGCGCCTCGGCGATGCGGGCCTCGGCGAGCTGGTTGGCCTCCTCCAGCACCGTCATCTGGGCGCGGAGGTGCTCGGCGGCGCGGGCAGCGGCACCGATCGCAGCGTCGGCGGCCTTGGTGAGCGTGTCGACCTGCTGGCGGACCGACAGCTCTACGGCACGCTCGATCACCTGGTCGGTTGCGTCCTGCAGTACGCGGTTCACGGCCGGCACGATGCCGTCCATCGCCTCGCGGGCATGATCGGCGGCCTTGTTGGCGCTGTCGCGCACCCGCAGCAGGGTTTCGATCAGTTCGGGCGCCGCATCGCGGGTGAAGCTGTTGGCATGCGCGATCGCGCTGTCCACTGCCCGGCCGAGCGTCTCGGCCTGGTCCGCGGCGGTTGCCAGCGTCTCGGCCAGCGCGGCGCGGCTGCGCTCGAGCGCCGCCTGCTGCCGGGATATCGACACGGCGATGCCTTCCACGGCGTCATGGGTGGATTCGGCGGCGGTGACGAGGCCGAGCAGCTCGGGCTTCGAGGCGGCGATGCGCTTGCGGGTGGCATCGATACGGTCGTCGAGCCGGCCCAGCGCTGCGGGCATCGTCTCGTCGATCTCGCGCGTGGCGGCGTCCAGCGCGGTCAGCAGTTCTTCGGAGGTGGCAATCACGCCTCGCGCGGTGGATTCACCGGTACGCATCGACTGAGTCATGCCGTCCATCGACTGATGCAGACCGTGGATCGCCGCCGCCAGCGCCTCGGTGCGGCGGGTGCCGGCGGCGTGGAGCACTTCCAGCTCCGAATCGAAGGTTGCGGCGCCTTCCGACAGCCGGGCGAACAGCGCGTCGCTGCGCCGCTGCTCCTCGCTGAGCCGCGCCGAGATGCGGATGATCGCATCCTCGATCAGCGCCATGCGCTGCGCCATCGCGGCGCTGCTGTCCTCGCCGGCGCGTTCAAGCGCGGCCTGGTTGGTGCTCAGCATCGCAAGGATCGCCTCGCCCTGGGCGGCGATGCCCTGGCGCGACTGGTCGACCGCGGCAGCGGCGCGATCGAGGACCGCGTCGACCTGGGCGGACATTTGGTCGGTCACCTGTTCGAGCCGACTGCTCGCCGCCTCGCTGGTCGCCTCCATGCGGGCGATGTGCGCCGCGAGGCGCTCGGCGGCGCCGCCGGCGATGCGATCGGCCTCCCGGCCGCGTTCGGCGAGTACGGTCAGCTGGATGTCGAGCGCGGCGGCGGTCTGGCTCGCCTGTAGCCCGGCAGCATCGACGCGATCAGCGAGCCCGCGCATTTCCTCGTGCGCTCTGGGCAGCGAGGCAAGGATCACGGATACGCTGTGCTCGGCGGCGCTGGTCATGGCGCTCAGTTGCTGGGTGCTGGCGGCAATCGTGTCGGCCTGGCGCTGCGCGCTTTCGGCGGCGTGGGCGAGGCGTTCGGCGGCGGCATCGCTCAGCACCGACAGGCCGGTCTCCTGCTCGGCAAGGGCGTTGCGCTGGGCGAGAAGGCGATCGGTGAGCGCGGCGGTGCGCGCCTCGAGATGCTCGGCCGCCTCGCGCATCGCCCGCGCGGTATCGGCGTGGCGGCGCGCCTCGGCGGTGCTGGTGCGCATTGCGATCAGGTACAGCAGCGCCACGACCGCTGCCGGCACACAGAGCGACGCGAGCAGCTGGACGCGCTGAAAGTTGCTCAGCGGCTCGTCCCACGCGGGCAGCGCGAGGCTCGCCATGCCATAGGTCGTACCGACCCCGGCCGCGACGGCGAGCAAGGTGAAGATCCAACCGAAGCGCGGTGCGTCGATCGGGTCTTGCGGCGCGGCCGGCGCGACCTCGTCGACCACCAGACTTTCCGCGAGCGCGGGCGGCTCGGCGTGCAGGGTGTCGAACGATACGGCGGATTCAGCGGTGGAGCCCCCAGTCATCGGGCCACTCTATCAGCTTTGCCGCGCGGACCAAGACCGGGTTGTCAACCAACGGTTAACGATCGCGCCGCTAGGGTGCGGCCATGGCCTATGATCCCGGTGCAATCGATACGAGCCTTGCCGCCGCGGTGGGCGACGATCCCGCGTTGATCGCGGAGCTTCGCGACGCGTTCCTCGAAAGCGTCAACCGTTCGGTCGACATGATGAAGACCTCCAAGGGTGCCGAGCAATGGGCAGGGGCCGCGCTGCGGCTGCAAAGTCTGGCGGGCAGCTTCGGCGCGACCAGTCTGATGGGCCTCGCCGAAGAGGCCGTGCGGCGCAGCGCTCAGGACGGCGCGCTGCTGCGGCGCATCGACAAGGCGGTGGAGAAGCTCTGAGCCGGGGCCGAGGGGACCAGATGCGTGCCCGCGCGGAAGTCCCGCCGCGGGGAATAATGCCGCCCGGCTGCTCGCCGCGAATGCCCTTCGCTCGTAGGTTTCAGGCTAGCGGAGCTCGGCACCCAGGAGCATGGTAGCTTCCGAGACACGGGAGAATGCCAGGTGATCACGCTAGCGTTCCTGTTGGGGCAACCCGTCTCCAGTATCACGCTTGCGCAGGTCGAAAAATTGTCGCCGACCGCGGCTGGTGACGCTGTATTGCGCGACCGCAAACATGGCCCGATCGAAACATTCGAGGTTCCCACTGGCGGCAAGGGCGCACCGGGCGTCGTCGACGGGCAGTTGGTGGAGCGGCCGGTGTTGCAGGGGCGAGGCTGTGTTCGAACGCGCTGGAACGTGCGGTTTCGGGCGGTACCGGGAGCTGACATAGGAACCGCGAAGGTGGAGCGCATAGATGGTGCGCAGGAGATTGCATCAGCCCGCGGTAATGAGTGCGCGACCACGGGATATGCGCACCTGAATCCTGGAGTCAGCGTGGAGCAGGGTTGGGAGGCGCTTGCTCAGCTCGCAGCATTCATCGCTGGCGTAGGCGATGCGAAGCTACGTTGTTCGGACACGACGTCTTCCGGCCTGTGCAGGGACGGCAATACCGTCAAGTCCGGCCTGCGCGCGTTATCCCCGTGGGCCATAACCCGCAAAGCCGACGACACGGTGCTCTGGATGGGGGTGCCGGGCGGCATCGTCACCGAGGTGCGCTTCAGCGCTGCCCCACCGCTGCGCGTCGATATCAAGCGCAAAGTGCCTGCTCCGTTCTGAGCATGGGACGGTTTGCGGAGATTGTGTCTCCGGCGACGGGGCGCAAGCGACACTCGAAGTCGACCGGTAGGGCTTCAATCCGCTGCCGCCGACTCCGGCTCGAACACGTCCTTTTCCCAGTTCCGCACATAGGCGGAGCCGGTAGGCGAATCGATCAGGTGGACCCAACTGTCGTCGATGTTGAGCACCCGGCCGAGCGCGACGCACTCGATCGCGCGGGCGCCGATCGCTTCGTCTTCCAGCCCGCGATAATCGCCACGGATGCGCCAGCCGCTATCCGGCGCGTCGCCGACGCTCGGGGGCAGCGGCAGCTCGCGATAGAGATAATGGACTGCCGCACCCTGTTCGAGCACGCAGCTGTCGACCAGGCAGCGCGCATCATAATGGCGTCGCGCCGGAGCCGAGGGCGGACGGACCGGGCGATCCTCGCCCCAGCGAAGGTCGATCACGTCGCCGCGACGGAATGATATCTCGCGGCCGGGGCGGAGCTGGGGCATGTCGAGGGGCACATTGTCGAGTCGGCCCCAGAGCTTCTCGCCCTCGGCGCGGGTTATCTCCACCCACATTCGCTCGGCGGCATAGTCGCGCGAGGGCGGGGTCGACTGGAAGATCAGCTTGGCGAGGTCGCCGGCACGCAGCGCAAGCACCTCATTCTCGCTGGGCAGGAAAAAGGTATAGGGCGCGGCCTCGGCCATCGGCCGGGGATCGGCGATCGTGTAGCTACCGAACAGGCGCCGGTGCCAACGGTGGAGCATGTCGCGGATCGTACTCATCGCTTCCTACTCAACTCGCGCATCGCCGCATCGATCCCTGCAATCGTGAGAGGATACATGCGATCGCGCATCAGCTCGCGGATCATCGACACCGAGTGCGAATAGCCCCATTGCGCCTCGGGCAGCACGTTGACCCAGACGGTGGCGGGCCAGGTGTCGACTACGCGCTGCAGCCAGGTGGCGCCGGGCTCGTCGTTCATGTGCTCGACCGAGCCGCCGGGCTGCGTGATCTCATAGGGGCTCATCGACGCGTCGCCGACGAAGATCACCTTATAGTCCGGGCCATATTTGTGGAGGAGGTCGGCGGTGCGGGTGCGCTCGGTGAAGCGCCTGCGATTGTCCTTCCACACGCCTTCGTAGAGGCAGTTGTGGAAGTAGAAGAATTCCAGGTTCTTGAACTCGCTGGTCGCTGCCGAGAACAGCTCCTCGCAGAGCTTGACGAAGGGGTCCATCGATCCGCCGACGTCAAGGAAGAGCAGGAGCTTCACCGCATTGTGCCGCTCGGGCCGCATCTTGACGTCCAGCCAGCCTTGCCTTGCGGTGCCGGCGATGGTGCCGTCGATGTCGAGCTCCTCGGCAGCGCCCTCGCGGGCGAAGCGGCGGAGGCGGCGGAGTGCCACCTTGATGTTGCGGGTGCCCAGCTCGCGAGTGGAATCGAGGTTGCGATAGTCGCGCGCCTCCCACACCTTCACCGCGCGCTGGTGCTTGCCCTCGCCGCCGATCCGCACGCCTTCGGGGTTGTAGCCGCCATTGCCGAAGGGCGAGGTGCCGCCGGTGCCGATCCATTTGCTGCCGCCCTGGTGACGCTCATGCTGCTCGTTCAGCCGCTGCTGGAGCGTCTCCATCAGCTTCTCCCAGGATCCGAGCGCCTCGATCTGCGCCTTTTCCTCGTCGGTCAGGTACTTGTCGGCGATCGCGCGGAGCCATTCCTCGGGGACCTCGGCGGGGGCGACGCCAGTGTTGCTCGCGATCCCCCGAAACACCTTGGCGAAGACCTGGTCGAACCGGTCGAGCAGCCCCTCGTCCTTTACATAGGTGGCGCGGGCGAGGAAATAGAAGGCCTCGGGGGTCGGCTCGATCACCTGCGCGTCGAGCGCTTCGAGCAGCAGCAGATGTTCCTTGAGGCTGGCAGGGATGCCCGCGGCGCGCAGCTCGTCGAGAAAGGCGAGGAACATGGCGCTAGACTAGGCCTGCGGGACGGGGTGCGTCCATTACGTTGACCGCCGGAGGGGAGGCGCCCGGCGCATCGTCAGCGCTGCCGCCGCGCCATGAAGGCGAGGCGCTCGAACAGCATCACGTCCTGCTCGTTCTTGAGCAGCGCGCCGTGGAGCGGCGGGATCGCCTTGCTGGGATCGCGCGACTGGAGCACCTCGAGCGGCATCTCCTCGTGGAGCAGCAGCTTGAGCCAGTCGAGCAGCTCGCTGGTCGAGGGTTTCTTCTTGAGGCCGGGCACCTCGCGAATCTCGTAGAACAGGTCCATCGCGCGGCTGACCAGCAGCTTCTGGATGCCGGGGAAATGGACGTCGACGATCGCCTGCATCGTGTCGCGATCGGGGAACTTGATATAGTGGAAGAAGCACCGGCGCAGGAAGGCGTCGGGCAGCTCCTTCTCGTTGTTCGAGGTGATCACGACGATCGGGCGCTCGGCGGCGCGGACCGTCTCCCCGGTCTCGTAGACATGGAATTCCATGCGATCGAGTTCCTGGAGCAGGTCGTTCGGGAACTCGATATCGGCCTTGTCGATCTCGTCGATCAGCAGCACGGGGAGGGTGGGGCTGGTAAACGCCTCCCACAATTTGCCCTTGCGGATATAGTTGGCGATGTCGTGCACGCGGGGATCGCCGAGCTGGCCGTCGCGCAGCCGCGCCACCGCGTCATATTCGTAGAGGCCCTGCTGCGCCTTGGTGGTCGACTTGACGTTCCACTCGATCAACGGCGCGTTCACCGCCTTGGCGATCTCGGTGGCGAGCACCGTCTTGCCGGTGCCGGGCTCGCCCTTGACGAGCAGCGGGCGGCGCAGCGTGACGGCGGCGTTGACCGCGACCTTCAGGTCCGCGGTGGCGACATAGCTCTGGGTACCTTCGAAGCGCATGGGCAGAAGGTGGGCCGAACGGTGGCGGGATGCAACCCATCCCGAGGGGCAGTGCTCGTCCTCACCTTGAAGCCGTCATTCCCGCGAAGGCGGGAATCCATTTGCCAGGACGCTGGGGGAACGAACCGCGAAACCAGGGCCAATGGATTCCCGCCTTCGCGGGGATGACGATGGTTGTGTGGCGGGGATTACCCCCGGCTGCGGGCGCCGGCGCGGGCTTCCAGCAGGTCCCACAGCCCGCGATGCTGGGCAAACACCTGTTGCGCGCCGAACAGCATCGCGCGCTCGTGCGTGGCTTCACGGGACAAGGCATCGACCACGCTCACCGTCTCTTCCGGGATCGGCAGCCGTGCCGGCTTGGGATCGACGCCGAAGCTCGTAGCGGCGCGGTCAAGCACCGCACGGATCGCGACCCATTCGAGCGCCAGCGCAATCGCGGCGCCGGTCGCGCAGCCCGCGCGATCCGACTGGGCGAGCATGTCGAGCGCGTGGCGTTGCGCGGCGGCGGCTGCCTCGCTCTCGGCATGGCCGGGCGTGCTGGGCAGCGGCCCCGCTGCGGCGACGAGGCGAACGAGATAGGCTCGCTCGGCGACGAAGGCGTCGGCCGCGGCTTCCAGCCACTCGCATTCGATCGGATGGCGCCCATGGCCGGCGGCATAGTCAATCAGTCCGGGATGGCGGCCATGGAGGCGGGCGATGTGATGGACCGCGTCCGCGAGGTCGCGGCGGGGGAGGGCGGCGGCGCGTAACGCGCGGAGGTGCGGGTGCCGGGCGCTGCCGTCGGTCTCCGCCATCGCGCCCATCGGGCCCCAAGCGCCCGACAAATGCTCCATCGGTGCGGTATCCACGAGCATGACCTTCCCCATCTGGACAATACCGCCCGCCATCGGCCGGTCCGAATGGGATCGCATAGCGACCATACCGAAGCGCATAGAAAGATGGTTACGCCGAAATTAATCTTGAAAGACAGGATTTGCGCTCCCCACACGCTTCTGTCCCAAAAGAAAACGGCCCCGACGGTGAAGCCGGGGCCGTTGTACATTCAGTTCGAAAGCGCGCTTACTGGTCGAGGAAGCTGCGCATCTTGCGGCTGCGGCTCGGGTGCTTGAGCTTGCGCAAGGCCTTGGCCTCGATCTGGCGGATACGCTCGCGCGTCACCGAGAATTGCTGGCCGACTTCTTCCAGCGTGTGATCGGTGTTCATGCCGATGCCGAAGCGCATGCGCAGCACGCGCTCCTCGCGCGGGGTGAGGCTGGCGAGCACCCGGGTGACCGTTTCCTTGAGGTTCGCCTGGATCGCCGCGTCGACCGGGATGATCGCGTTCTTGTCCTCGATGAAGTCGCCCAGATGGCTGTCTTCCTCGTCGCCGATCGGCGTTTCGAGGGAGATCGGCTCCTTCGCGATCTTCATCACCTTGCGCACCTTCTCGAGCGGCATGCTCAGGCGCTCCGCCATTTCCTCGGGCGTCGGCTCGCGGCCCTGCTCGTGGAGGAACTGGCGGCTGGTGCGGACCAGCTTGTTGATCGTCTCGATCATGTGCACCGGGATGCGGATGGTGCGCGCCTGATCGGCGATGCTGCGGGTGATCGCCTGGCGGATCCACCAGGTCGCATAGGTGCTGAACTTGTAGCCGCGGCGATATTCGAACTTATCCACCGCCTTCATCAGGCCGATATTGCCCTCCTGGATGAGATCCAGGAACTGCAGGCCGCGATTGGTGTACTTCTTGGCGATCGAGATCACGAGGCGGAGATTGGCCTCGACCATCTCCTTCTTCGCGATGCGCGCCTCGCGCTCGCCCTTCTGCACCATGTTGACGATGCGGCGGAACTCGGTGAGCGTCATGCCCGTCTGCTGGGCGATCTCGCTCATCTCGGTGCGGATGCGATCGACCGAACCGGACTCGTTCTCGACGAACGCCTTCCACTTCTTGTCGAGACCCACAACCGTCGGCAGCCAGTTCTCGTCGAGCTCGTGATCGACATAGCGATCGAGGAAGTCCTTGCGGCTGACCTTGTGGCGCTCGGCGAGACGCAGCATCTGGCCGCCCAGCGCCGTCAGGCGCCGGTTGAAGCTGTAGAGCTGGTCGACGAGATACTCGATCTTGGCCTGGTGGAACTGGACGCTCTCGACCTCGGCGGTCAGCTCCTCGCGGAGCTTGTTGTACTTCTTCTCTTCCGCCGCCGGGAAGTCCTCGCCGGCCGACATGGTGTCGAGCCGCTGCTGCTGGACCTTGCCGAACTTCTTGTAGATCGCGGTGATGTTGGCGAACTTCTCGAGCGCCTGCGGCTTGAGCTGCTCTTCCATCTGGGCGAGCGAGAGGGTGTTGTCTTCCTCCTCGTCGTCCGAGGGGCGGCGGGCGCGGCGCTCGGTCAGCTCGTCATCCTCGTCGGACGCGACCTCTTCCGGCTCTTCCTCTTCCTTGAAGCTCGGGCCGGTGCTCGATTCGCTGATCTCGCCATTGTCGTCCTCGGCGCCCTCGACCTGCTCGGCCGACGGACCCTTGGACAGCATCGCGTCGAGATCGAGGATCTCGCGCAGCTGCATCGTGCCTTCGTTGAGCGCGGTCGACCAGCCGATGATCGCGTTGAACGTGATCGGCGACTCGCAGAGCCCGAGGATCATCGTGTCGCGGCCGGCCTCGATGCGCTTGGCGATCGCGATTTCGCCTTCGCGGCTGAGCAGCTCCACGGCGCCCATCTCGCGCAGGTACATGCGCACCGGATCGTCGGTGCGATCGACGGTTTCCTCCTTCTTCGCGACTTCGAAGGCAGGCGCGGAATCGTCGCCGCCTTCTGTGGCCTCGGTATCGTCGGCCGAGTCGTCCTCAGCCTCGGCGTCCTCGCCCGCGTCCTCATTCTCGACGACGTTGATGCCCATGTCGTTGAGCGCGGCCATCACGTCCTCGATCTGCTCCGAGGACATCTGGTCCTGCGGCAGCATCTCGTTGAGCTGGTCGACGGTGATGTAGCCGCGCTTTTTCGCACGCGCGACCAGCTTCTTGATCGAACCCTCGTTGAGGTCGATCAGCGGCGCGTCACCTGCTTCGATCGTGTCGTCACCGCCGCCGCTGCCATTCGCCTTCGCCATCAAAATCCTCGAAACTTAGATGGCGGCAATTTTACACCGCCTCTATTCCTCAAAAACGTCGTCTTCCGCAAGCATCAGATTGGCAAGCCGATCCTGAAGCTCCTGCCGTTGCCGGGAAAGCGCCACCTGGCGGGCGAACGCTTCCTCGGTGCCGTCGCGCATCAGCGCAGCAGTCGCCTCGGCGAGCGCCACGTCGACGGCGGGCTGCGCCGCCATCACCGCGATCGCCTCGCCCAGATCCTCGCGCGCCTTCATCACGTCGGCCGCGGGCCGCGTGAAGGAGAAGGGGAGCGTGTCTGCGCGGAGCAACTCGCTTGCCACTGAATCGAAACCGGACGACGCCAATATGGTGAGGAAATCCGCGCTATCAAGCTGACGCGAGGCCGGATTGGTCAGCGCCACCTCGACAACGGCTTCAAATAGCCGCCCGAGCGCGCCCGATGCACTACGCAGACTCCCGAGGATCTCCATGTGGCGGGCGATCTCGACCGGATGGCGGATCAGCCCGGCGAGTACCGCGCGCGCCAATATGGGATCGAGCCCGCTCGCCTGCACACCCTTGATCAGATGCGAGGGCGGGGGCTCGGGCGGTTGCCATACGCCGCGAGCGTTGCGGGTGCCGCGCTGCTGCTGGCGGGCAGGGGCGGGGGCGCGCTGATCGCGGTTGAACGTGCGTGGGCCACGGCCAAACTGCTGATCCGCGCGTGAGCGAAATTCAGCCAGATATTCGTGCTTTACGTTCGAGTCCTGAATCTGCTCGACAAGTTCGCTCAACCGCCGCTTGAGGCCAGCACGCTGCTCCGGCGTATCGAGCGGGCCGGCCGCCACTTCGCTTGCCCAGAGGCGATCGACCAGCGGCTCGGGCCTGGCGAGCAGCGCTTCGAAGGCGGCCGGGCCCTGCGCGCGGACCAGATCGTCGGGATCCATGCCCTGGGGCAGGGTGACGAAGGCGAGGCTGCGGCCGGGGGCGAGCATCGGCAGCGCACGGTGGGCGGCGCGGAGGGCGGCTTTCTGCCCGGCGCTGTCGCCGTCGAAGCAGAGCAGGGGGACTTCGGACAACCGCCACAGCCGTTCGAGCTGGTGCTCGGTGAGCGCGGTGCCGAGCGGGGCGACCACCTCGCCGAACCCGGCCTGGGCAAGCGCGATCACGTCCATATAGCCCTCGACCGCGATCACCCGGTCCGCCTTGCGCGCGGCCGCCTGGGCGCGATCGAGATTGTAGAGTGTACGGCCCTTGTCGAACAGCGGGGTCTCGGGGGAGTTGAGATATTTGGGCTCGCCCTCGCCGATGATGCGGCCGCCGAACGCGATCGTCCGGCCGCGGACGTCGCGGATCGGGATCATCAGCCGGCCGCGGAAGCGGTCGTACGGGTCCTTGCCTTCGACGGCGATCAGCATGCCGGATTCGACCAGCATCGGATCGCCATAGGATTTCAGCGCCTCCTTGAGCTTGCCGCGCGAATCGGGGGCGAAGCCGAGGCCGAAGCTGCGCGCGGTCCCGGGCGTGATGCCGCGGCGCTGGAGCACGGCGCGGGCTTCCGCGCCCTCTCTCCCGTTCAATCGCTCGGTGAACCACGCGGCGGCCTCGCCCATCAGATCGTGCAGGCCCTTGGCGCGCTCGGCCTTGTCGGCGGCGCGGCGATCCTGCTCGGGCATGTCGAGCCCGGCGGCCTGTGCCAGTTCCTTCACCGCATCGATGAAGGGCAGGCCGCGCTGGTCGGTCATCCAGCGGATCGCATCGCCATGCGCGCCGCAGCCGAAGCAATGGTAGAAGCCCTTGTCGTCGTTGACGTAGAAGCTGGGGGTCTTCTCGTTGTGGAACGGACAGCAGGCGCGGAATTCCTTGCCGGCGCGCTGCAGCTTTACCGACTTGGCGATGAGGGTGGAGAGCGTGGTGCGGGCGCGGAGCTCGTCGAGGAAGGCGGGGGTGAGGGACATGGCGCTACTCGCTCCCCCTCCCGCTTGCGGGAGGGGGCTGGGGGGTGGGCCCCCGCTCCACGCTAGGCGAAGCGGCGGAAAGGATCGCCTGCAACACGCCCTCCATATTCGACGTCAACTCATTGTTCCAAAAGCGAAGGACGCGGTAGCCCTCCGCCTCGATCCGCCGCGTGCGCTCGGCATCGGCGGCGGTCATCTCGGCATGCTGGCTACCGTCCAGTTCCACGACCAGCTTGGCCTTGCGGCACGCGAAGTCCGCGAAGTGGCCTGCGATGGGCATCTGCCGGCTGAACTTCAGCCCGCCGAGCTGCGAATTCCGCAGCTTCGACCACAGCAGCTCTTCCGCGGCCGTAGGGTCGTTCCGCAGTTCGCGTGCCCGCTGCGTCGGCCTGTCCAGCCGGAAACGGGGGCCCACCCCCCGGCCCCCTCCCGCTTGCGGGAGGGGGAGCGCAGAGCGGTCCCTGTCGTCCATCTCAGCTAAGCGCCGCCTTCACCAGCGCGCTGGCCTTGCTCATGTCGAGCTGCGCAGCGTGGCGCGCCTTCAGTTCCGCCATTACCCGGCCCATGTCCTTCATGCCGGCCGCGCCCAGCTCGGCCTTGATCGCCTCGATCGCCGCGGTCGTCTCCGCCTCGCTCATCTGCGTCGGCAGGAAGCGCTCGATCACCACCACTTCAGCCGCCTCGGCGTCGGCGAGTTCCTGGCGGTTGCCCTTCTCGTACATCTCGATCGATTCGCGGCGCTGCTTGACCATCTTCTGCAGCACCTCGACCACCAGCACGTCGTCGTCCTCGGGTACCTTGCCGGTGCGGGCCTCGATGTCGCGGTTCTTGATCGCGCTCTGGATCAGGCGGATCGTGGCGGTCGACGCCTTGTCGCCGCCCTTCATGGCGGTCACCAGCGCAGCCTTGATGTCGTCGCGAATCATTCGTGGTCTCTCGATCTTGTCCGGGAAAGCGCGGAGACATAGCCGAATGCCACAAAACTTAACAGATTGACGCACCCGCCCATGGGGTCTAGCGGGCGGCCCTTAGCAACATCGCAAACCCAAAGCAGGAGTGCCCGCCCCAAATGGCCGACGCCAAACCCTTGTCCATGCCCGTTGGAGCCACGGGCGTTCTGGTTCTGGCGAGCGGCGAGATATTGTGGGGTCGAGGATTCGGTGCCGAAGGCGATGCCGTCGGCGAGGTGTGCTTCCACACCGCGATGACCGGCTATCAGGAGATCATGACCGACCCGAGCTTCGCCGGTCAGATCATCAACTTCACCTTCCCGCACATCGGCAATGTCGGCGCCAACCCCGACGACATCGAGGCCGACGATCCCCATGCGCTGGGCATGATCGTCCGCGAGGACGTGACCGAGCCGTCGAACTTCCGCAGCACCGAGCATCTCGATGCCTGGATGGCGAAGCACAGCCGCATCGGCCTGTCGGGTATCGACACCCGCGCGCTCACCCGCCGGATCCGGCTGGGCGGCGCGCCGAACGGCGTGATTGCGCACTCGAAGTCCGGCAATTTCGACCTCGACGCGCTGCTCGAGAAGGCACGCGGCTGGCCGGGGCTGGAGGGCATGGACCTCGCGATCACTGTTTCGTGCGAGACGCATTTCGGCTGGGAAGGCGGCGTGTGGAAGCTGGGGGCGGGGTATGAGAACACCTCTCCCCTCCCGCTTGCGGGAGGGGCCGGGGGTGGGCGCCCGGCCACCTCGACGGACACCGCTGGTGGAGAGGGTGGGCCCACCCCCAACCCCCTCCCGCAGGCGGGAGGGGGCTCCCGGAAGCGTCCCCATGTCGTCGCGATCGACTATGGCTCGAAGCGCAACATCTTCCGCAACCTGGTCCAGGCCGGCGCGGACGTGACCGTGCTGCCCGCCACCGCCACCTTCGAGCAGGTGATGGCGTTCAACCCGGACGGCTTCTTCCTGTCGAACGGCCCGGGCGATCCCGCCGCGACCGGCGAATATGCCGTGCCGGTGATCCGCCAGCTGCTCGAGACCGGCAAGCCGCTGTTCGGCATCTGCCTCGGCCACCAGCTGCTCGGCCTCGCGGTGGGTGCTGAGACCACCAAGATGTTCCAGGGCCATCGCGGCGCCAACCATCCGGTCAAGCGGCTGGAAGACGGCGCGGTCGAGATCACCAGCATGAACCACGGGTTCGCCGTCGAGCGCGAGACGCTTCCGGCCAATGCCCGCGAGACGCATGTGTCGCTGTTCGACGGCTCCAACGCCGGCATCGAGCTCACCGATCGTCCGGCATTCAGCGTGCAATACCACCCCGAGGCCAGCCCGGGCCCGCAGGACAGCCTCTATCTGTTCGAGCGGTTCGTGGGGATGATGCGGTGACGTTAGCACCCCGCGAGAAATCGCTCCTTCTTGCATTGCAAAAGGGTCGGCATTTCAGGGGTAATCCGGGCAAGCCCAGCGCATTGCTCAATCTGAGTTCACAAGAGGCAAACCCGGTTGGCCGCCGGCTCATCGCGATGGGGTACGCGGCAAAAGTGATGGATAAGGATGCGCCCGGCGCACTCCTGTTGCGCATCACCGACAAAGGCATCTCGGAAGCAGATAAACTCGTTGAGGCTTCACGCAAGCCGACGATCTGGGAACGGATCAAAGCCATCCCGATCGGCAAAGGCGTCTGGGAAGTCGTAAAACTTGGACTGGCAGCGCTCGCGGGCGCGATTGCCAAAAGCTATTTTGGATAACTAACATGCCCAAGCGCACCGACATCTCCTCCATCCTCGTCATCGGCGCGGGGCCGATCGTCATCGGTCAGGCGTGCGAGTTCGATTATTCGGGCACGCAGGCGATCAAGGCCCTGAAGGAAGAGGGCTATCGCATCGTCCTGGTCAATTCGAACCCGGCGACGATCATGACCGATCCCGAGCTGGCCGACGCGACCTATATCGAGCCGATCACGCCCGCGGTCGTCGCCAAGATGATCGAGAAGGAGCGGCCCGACGCCGTCCTGCCGACGATGGGCGGCCAGACCGCGCTCAACACCGCGCTGGCGCTGTTCCGCGACGGCACGCTGGAGAAGTTCGGCGTGACGATGATCGGCGCCGATGCCGATGCGATCGACAAGGCCGAGGACCGGCTGAAGTTCAAGGACGCGATGACCAAGATCGGGCTGGAAAGCGCCCGCTCGGCGATCGCGCATACCGAGGCCGAGGCGCTGACCGCGCTCGACTATGTCGGGCTGCCGGCGATCATCCGCCCCAGCTTCACCATGGGCGGCTCGGGCGGCGGCATCGCCTATAATCGCGAGGAATTCATCGCGATCGTGCGCTCGGGCCTCGACCTGTCGCCGACCACCGAGGTGCTGATCGAGGAATCGCTGCTCGGCTGGAAGGAATATGAGATGGAGGTCGTCCGGGATCGGAACGACAATGCCATCATCGTCTGCTCGATCGAGAATATCGATCCGATGGGCACGCACACCGGCGATTCGATCACCGTCGCGCCGGCGTTGACGCTGACCGACAAGGAATACCAGATCATGCGCAACGCATCGATCGCGTGTCTCCGGGAGATCGGTGTCGAGACCGGCGGCTCGAACGTGCAGTTCGCGGTCAATCCGAAGGACGGCCGCCTGATCGTGATCGAGATGAACCCGCGCGTCAGCCGCTCCTCGGCGCTGGCGTCCAAGGCTACCGGCTTCCCGATCGCCAAGGTCGCGGCCAAGCTGGCGGTGGGCTACACGCTCGACGAGATCGACAACGACATCACCGGCGCCACGCCGGCGAGCTTCGAGCCGACGATCGATTACGTCGTCACCAAGATCCCGCGCTTCGCCTTCGAGAAGTTCAAGGGCGCCGAGGCGGTGCTGGGCACGGCGATGAAGTCGGTCGGCGAAGTGATGGCGATCGGCCGCTCGATCCACGAATCGCTGCAAAAGGCGCTGCGCGGGCTGGAAACCGGCCTCAGCGGCTTCAACGATGTCGACCGGCTGGTCGGCGCGCCGCGCGACGTGATCGAGGCGGCGCTGACCGTCCGCTCGCCCGACCGGCTGCTGATCGCGGCGCAGGCGATGCGCGAGGGTTTCAGCCTGAAGGACGTCCAGCGCTTCACCAGCTACGACCCCTGGTTCCTCGAGCGGATCGCCGAGATCCTCGACGCCGAGAAGGATGTCGCCACCAACGGCCTGCCGCAGGACGCGGCCGGCATGCGCCGCCTCAAGGCGATGGGCTTCAGCGATAAGCGGCTGGCCTATCTGGCGCTCAAGTCGGTCAACCTCCGCGCGGGCAGCGAAGTCATGGCGCGCAGCTCCGGCCTGATCGGCGAGGTGGCCAATGCCATCTCCGGCGGCGTGACCGAGGCCGAGGTGCGCAAGCTGCGCCACCGGCTGGGCGTGCGCCCGGTGTTCAAGCGGATCGACACCTGCGCGGCCGAGTTCGAGGCCAAGACGCCGTACATGTACTCGACCTATGAGGCGCCGAGCTTCGGCGAGCCCGAGAACGAGGCCGAGCCGAGCTCCGCCCGCAAGGTCGTCATCCTCGGCGGCGGTCCGAACCGGATCGGGCAGGGGATCGAGTTCGACTATTGCTGCTGCCACGCCTGCTTCGCGCTGGCGGACGCGGGCTATGAGACGATCATGGTCAACTGCAATCCGGAGACGGTGAGCACCGACTATGACACCTCGGACCGGCTCTATTTCGAGCCGCTGACCGCCGAGGACGTGCTCGAGATCCTCGAGGTCGAGAAGTCGAAGGGCGAACTGGTCGGCGTGATCGTCCAGTTCGGCGGCCAGACCCCGCTCAACCTCGCCAAGGCGCTGGAGGATGCGGGCATCCCGATCCTCGGCACCAGCCCGGACGCGATCGACTTGGCCGAGGACCGCGAGCGCTTCGCCGACCTCGTCGCCAAGCTGGGGCTCAAGCAGCCGGCCAACGGCATCGCGCGCAGCCGCGACGAGGCGGTGCGGGTGGCCGAGCGGATCGGCTATCCGGTGCTGATGCGGCCGAGCTATGTGCTGGGCGGCCGGGCGATGGAGATCGTCGACAGCCTCCAGCAGCTCGACGACTATATCCAGACCGCGGTGCAGGTCTCGGGCGACTCGCCGGTGCTGATCGACCAGTATCTGCGCGACGCGATCGAGGTGGACGTGGACGCGATCGCCGACGGCACCGATGTGGTGGTGGCGGGCGTGCTCCAGCATATCGAGGAAGCCGGCGTCCATTCGGGCGACAGCGCCTGCTCGATCCCGCCCTACAGCCTGCCGGGCGAGATCATCGCCGAGATCGAGCGCCAGACCGTGGCCTTGGCGCGCGCGCTCAAGGTCAAGGGGCTGATGAACATCCAGTTCGCGGTCAAGGACGGCGAGGTGTACCTGATCGAGGTCAACCCGCGCGCGAGCCGCACGGTGCCGTTCGTCGCCAAGGCGATCGGGGCGCCGATCGCCAAGATCGCCAGCCGCGTGATGGCGGGCGAGAAGCTGGCGAACCTGCCCAAGATCGACCGCGACATCGATTATATCGCGGTGAAGGAAGCGGTGTTCCCCTGGGCGCGCTTCCCCGGCGTCGATCCGGTGCTCTCGCCCGAGATGAAGTCGACCGGCGAAGTGATGGGCATCGACAAGGACTTTGCGACGGCGTTCGCCAAGTCGCAGCTCGGCGCGGGCACGGTGCTGCCCGACGGCGGCACGGTGTTCGTCAGCGTCAAGCAGGGCGACAAGGCGGTGGTGCTGCCCGGCGTGAAGATCCTCGCCGATCTCGGCTTCAAGATCATCGCGACCAGCGGCACGGCCGAGTTCCTAGCCTCGCACGGCATTGCCGTGGAGGAAGTGAACAAGGTGGCGCAGGGCCGCCCGCACATCGTCGACCGCATCCAGGACGGCGACGTCGCGCTGATCTTCAACACCACCGAAGGGTGGCAGTCGCTCAAGGACTCGATGAGCATCCGCGCCTCGGCGCTGGCGCAGAAGGTCCCCTATTTCACCACGGCGCCCGCCAGCGTGGCGGCGGCGCGGGCAATCGCGGCGATGCGGAGCAACCCGATCGAGGTGCAGCCGATCCAGGCGTATTTCGCTTCGCGGGGGTGAGGCACCTCTCTTAAGCCCCTCCTCCTGGGAGGAGGGGTTGGGGGTGGAGGGATTCCAGAACGTTGGTCGGTCTCTATGAGACACAGCCCCACCCCAACCCAGCGCCAGGTCGGTCCGCCTCCCAGGCGGACCTGAACCGCGCGGGGCGCGGTTCACCTGGCGCTCCTGAAGGGGAGGGGCTTAGTAGGCTAAATCTTGCGTTTTCCGCCCCCCGCCTTGATGTTTTTCGTGCCGCGACTTACTATTCGCGTTCGCACAATGGATTTCCCCAGCCGATGGAAGTGTGCGGACGTCGTTTCAGGGCGACGGTCGGTACCGGGGGTGTTTTGAAGGACAAGGGCGTTATGGCGACCGTCGAGAAGATGCCGATGCTGGCGGAAGGCTATCAGAAGCTCAGCGAGGAGCTGAAGCGGCTGAAGGCCGAGCGGCCGTTGATCGTGGATGCGATCGAGGAAGCCCGCGCCCATGGCGACCTCTCCGAAAACGCCGAATATCATGCCGCCAAGGAGCGCCAGGGCCAGGTGGAGGCGACCATCGCCGACATCGAGGACAAGCTGAGCCGCGCCCAGATCATCGATCCCAAGGAGCTTTCGGGCGACAAGGTCGTGTTCGGCGCGACCGTGACCCTGCTCGACGAGGACGACAAGCCGGTGAAGTACCAGATCGTCGGCCAGACCGAGGCGGATGCCAGCAAGGGCCGCATCTCGTACAATTCGCCGATCGGCCGCGCGCTGATCGGCCGCCGGGTCGACGAAGAGGTCGAGGTATCGGTGCCGGCGGGTGACCGCTATTATCTGGTCTCCAAGGTCGAGTTCATCTGAGGCAGACGATGCGGAAGCTCAGTGCCACGACGGTGATCGTCGCCGTCACGGTGGCGGTGAGCCTGATCGCCACCCTTGTTCCCAACGCGGTGCAGGTCCAGGTTGCGGCGGGCTTTATCCCGGCGCGGCTTTCGGGCGGGCTGATCCTGTCGGGGCTGGTGGTACCGGCATGGCTGACGCCGCTCAGCTCGGCGCTGATCCATGCCGGGCTGTTCCATCTCGGCATGAACATGATCATGCTCGGCTTCACCGGCAAAGAGACCGAGCGGGCGATCGGCGCCAAGGGGCTGGTGACGCTGTATCTGATCGGCGCCTATGCCGCCTGTGCCGCGCAATGGGCGGCGGGGCCGATGTCGACCGCGCCGATGATCGGCGCGAGCGGGGCGAGCTCGGCGGTGGTCGGCGCCTATTCGCTGCTCTACGGCCGCCAGCGGGCGAAGGCGATCGGGCCGATTCCGGCGCAGGTCGTGCATGTTGCGTGGCTGGCAGCGGCGTGGGTGGGCGTGAACCTGCTGACGGGCTTCGCCTTCCGCCAGGGCGGCGTGTCGGTCGCCATCTGGGCGCATATCGGTGGTTTCCTGATGGGGCTGGCGCTCGCCCGGCCGATGCTGCTCTGGCGCTGGCGCCACGCGTGAGGGCGCGGGACTTTAGCCACATCCACTAACGTCATCCCGGCGGAAGCCGGGAGCCATTCGCCACGCCTTTTCAGCAAGAGCCGCACCGACGACCCCAATGGATCCCGGCTTTCGCCGGGATGACAAGGGATCAAGCCTTCAGCTGGGCGATGTGCCGGTCGATCACATGGCCGAGCACCGTCATCGGCACATTGCCGCCGAGCAGCAGCGCATCGTTGAACGCTCGGAAATCGAACCGGTCGCCGAGCGCGGTCCTGGCCTGTGTCCGCAGCCGGTTTATCGCGGTATGGCCCACCTTGTAGCCGCAGGCCTGGCCCGGCCAGGAGCAATAGCGGTCCACTTCGCCCTGCACTTCATCCTCGGACGAGCCATTGGCCTCGACGAACCAGCGGATCGCCTGCGCGCGCGTCCAGCGCTTGGCATGCAGCCCGCTGTCGACCACCAGCCGGCAGGCGCGGAAACCCAGCGACTGCAGATATCCCAGCTTTGCCGCCGGATTCTCGGCATAGACGCCCAGCTCGTCGGCCAGCTGCTCGGCATAGAGCGCCCAGCCTTCCGAATAGGCGTTGAACTGCAACAGCGAGCGGATCAGCGGCATCTTGAAGGTATATTCGCCCTGCCATGCATGGCCGGGGATCGCCTCGTGATAGGCGAGGTCTGGCAGGCTGAAGCGGGTCCAGATCCCGGTCGACCGCAGGTTGATCCATAGCCGGCCCGGCACCTTGCCGTCGATCGTGCCGGGGCCGCCATAGGCGCCCGCCGCGCCGGCTTCCTCTACCGGCGAGATGCGCTTCACCTCGACATTGCCGGGCACGAGCGTGTGGAAGGCCTGCGCCATCCGGCCGCGCATGTCATCGATGCTCCGTTGCAGAATCTGGATGATTTCGGCGCGACCTGCGTCGGTCTCGGGGAAGGCGAAGCGCTTGTCGGTGGCGAGACCGCGCATCCGCGCGCCGACCGATCCTTGCGTATAGCCAAGCATCTTGAGGATCGCGTCCATCTCGGCCTGCAGCTCGGCGAGCTGCGCCTTGCCCATTTCGTGGACCTCGTCCGGCGACATGGTCGTGGTGGTGCCGGCGCTCAGCGCCCAGGCGTAATAGGCGTCACCGTCCTTGAACTTCCATACACCGGCATCCGAAGTCGCGCGGGCGCGGTGCTTCTCCAGTTCGGCGATCTGGCGGTCGAGCGCAGGGGTGACCTGCTCGGCGGCGATCTTCGTCGCGCGCGCCTCATAGCCGTCCGCGATTGTCGTGGTGCGCTTGGCGAGCGATGTCACCACATCCCATTTCGCCGGATCGCCGCTGCGGGCGAGGCGGATCTGTTTCAGGCACTTGTCGAGCAGGAAGTCGGGCGCGATCACGCCGACGCTCGCCGCCTGTTTGAGCCGCTCGGTCTCCCCATCCAGCGCACCGGCATAGGCCTGGAGCCGGTCGCAATAGGCATCGGCATCGTCGCGCGTGGCGATCTGGTGGTCGCTGTCGAGCATTTTCGGCACGTCGATATAGGCGCCGACATTCTGGATCACGACATAGGGGCTGTTGCGCCAGCTCCCCACGGCCACGTCGCCGTACGGGAAGGACATGCCCTTCAGGCCATTGGCATAGGCAGTCTGGATCACGTCGAGATGGACGCGCATCTCTGGGCTGACGGCATCGACGTCGATCCGCGCGATCTCGGCGAGCGTGGCCTTGAGATGCGCCGCCATCCTGGCGACGCCTGCGGGGCTGCGATCGCCGAGCCGGTGCTTGAGCGCGGCGCGCGCGCCCTTGTCGATGCCGAGCCCGGTCGCCCCTTCGGGGTTGAGCACCAGCAACGCCTCGGCGGTGCGATCGATCAGCGCCTGGGCCGGGGTTTCGGCAGGCGCGGCGGCAGCAAGCGCGGGGCGCGCCGCCGCGGAGGTGGCCAGCAGGGCGCTCGATCCGAGCAGCACGTCGCGGCGGGTGGTACGCATCAATGGGACCTCGATAGTTTCAATTCTGGGGAAGGGCGGGGAGCGGCTCAACGCGGAGCGTCGCCCCATCGGCACCGGTGATCCGAACCCGCGCGCCAGCAGGACTATCCGGCCCGCGCGCCGGCCATTCGCCATCGCCGACGCGCACCCGGCCGCCATGCGCGCTCACCGGCTCCACAACGGTGACGACCTCGCCGACCAGCCGGGCGACGCGATCGTTGAGCAGCGGATCGGTGCTTGCGACCGGAAAGTCGCGATACCAGCGCCGGCCGATCAGCACCGCAACCGCCGACCAGCCGGCAAAGCCCAGCAGCTGCCCGGCGACCGGCAGCTCCGGGAAGAGCAATGCCAGCGCGCCCATGATCGCGGCCGCGGCGGCGAGGAACACCAGGAACACGCCGGGCACCACCAGCTCGGCGATCCCGAGCGCAACCGCGGCGATCAGCCAGAGCAGGGCAGGGTGCTGCAGCCAGTCCACCGTGGCGATCAACCCTGTTGGTCGAACGGGCCGGGGCGGCGGGCCGGCGGCGTGGTCGGGGTGGAGGGCTTGGGCGTGCCGCCGGACAGCGCGTCCTTGGCCAGCTCGCCGATACCGCCCAGCGTGCCGATCAGCTGCGTCGCCTCGACCGGGAACAGGATCGTCTTGGCATTGGGCGAGGTAGCGAACTTGCCGACCGCCTCGACATATTTCTGCGCGATGAAATAGTTTAGCGATTGGCTGCTGCCGGATTCGATCGCGTCGGACACCAGCTGGGTCGCTTTGGCCTCGGCCTCGGCAGCACGTTCGCGCGCTTCGGCATCGCGATAGGCGGATTCGCGGCGACCCTCGGCCTCCAGGATGCGCGCGGCCTTCTGCCCCTCGGCGCGGAGAATCTCGGACGCGCGGGCGCCCTCGGCTTCGAGGATGTTGGCGCGCTTCTCGCGCTCGGCCTTCATCTGGCGACCCATCGCGTTGACGATGTCCGCCGGCGGACGGATGTCCTTGATCTCGACGCGGGTGATCTTCACGCCCCACGGCGTCGTCGCATGGTCGACCACCGAGAGCAGCCGCGCGTTGATCTCGTCGCGCTTGGACAGCGTCTCGTCCAGGTCCATCGAGCCCATCACGGTGCGCAGATTGGTTGTCGTCAGCTGGAGCAGCGCGACATAGAGGTCGGACACCTCATAGGCGGCCTTGGCGGCGTCGAGCACCTGAAAGAACACCACGCCGTCGGTGGAGATCATCGCATTGTCCTTGGTGATGATTTCCTGGCCCGGAATGTCGATCACCTGCTCCATCATGTTCACCTTGCGGCCGACACGGTAGAAAAAGGCGGGGTAGAAGTTGAAGCCGGGCGCGGCGACGGTGGTGAAGCGGCCGAAATGCTCGATGGTGTACTGATAGCCCTGGGTGACGATCTTCACGCTGGCCAGCAGGTAGAAGAGCACCAGCGCCACCAGCCCGGCCAGAAACACGAAAAGCACGTCCATACGCCCCGACTCCCCTCGCAATGGGACCTAGTGCTAGCATAGAGAGGCGCGATGACCAGCATGGCTCTCGCCCCCCGCACCGCCCTGTTTCTCCCCGCCTCGAACCCGCGCGCGATCGCCAAGGCGCGCACGCTCGACTGCGACATGGTGATCCTCGATCTGGAGGACGCAGTGAAGCCCGAGGACAAGGATGCGGCACGCGCAGCGGCCGTCGCCGCGGTGGCGGAAGGGTTCGGGGATAGGCTCACGGCGATACGCGTCAACGGCGTCGACGCCGCCGAACATGCCGCGGACCTCGCCGCCATCGCCGGATCGGCTGCCGCGCTCCTCGTGGTGCCGAAGGTGGAAGATGCCGCCACGATCGATCCTATCGCGCGCGCAACCGGCAAGCCCGTGCTGGCGATGATCGAGACGCCAAAGGGGCTGCTCGCCGCATCGGCAATCGCGGCCGTGCCGGGTGTGGCGGGGTTGATCGCAGGCACCAATGATCTGAAGGCGACGCTGGGCATTCCGTCGGCCGCAGGGCGAGGCGGACTGTCGCTGGCACTGCAGACGATCGTGCTGGCGGCGCGCGCCGGCTGCGTCTGGGCGCTCGACGGCGTGTACAACGCGCTGGCCGACAGCGAGGGGCTGGCTGCGGAATGCCGCGAGGGGCGAGCCTTCGGCTTCGACGGCAAGACGCTGATCCACCCCGGGCAGATCGCCGCCGCCGCGCTGGCCTTCGCGGCGACGGACGCGGAGATCGCCGAAGCGCGGGCGCTGCTCGCGGCCTTTCGCGGCGGTGCCGAACGGTTCGGCGATCGCATGATCGAAGCGATGCACGTCGCGCAGGCGCGCGCGCTGTTGCACCGCGCCGGAGACGGCAAATAAATCTCGCCGCCGCGTGCATGCCGCCTCCGTATGTCTCCTATGTCTGTTGTATGGACATGCACGATCTCGACCGAGCGTTGCTCCAGGCGATTGGGGCGATCGAAGCGTTGCTCGCAAGACCCTGCTGCGACGTCGCAGAGCTGTCGCGCATCCGATATCAGACGGCTCGGGCCGTTGCCGCCCGTCGGCGCGCGGTTGATCTGCTGGTCAATGCCGCTGCCGCGCAGGGCGGGGCGCAGGGTGAGAAGATCAAGGCGCTGCGTGGCGGCAGCCTCGACATGCGGATGTTCTATACCGACCATATCAGCGCCTGGCCAACGCCCCGTGCGATCGCCGAATGGCCGGAGTACGTTACGGCATCCCGCAAGCTCGGCGACATCATCCGCAGGCAGGTGCAGATCGAGCGCGCGCTGCTCTATCCGGAAGCGGGGCCGGTGCCGGCCTGAAGCTGCCCCCTAGCGCATCTGCACCCTTGCGGTTACATGGGCCGCCAACATTCGACTCAAGGATTTGGCGCTCCCCATGGAAATCCCCCTCGGCCTGACATTCGACGACGTCCTCCTCTACCCGGGCGAATCCGAAATCGTGCCGAGCATGGCGGATACCCGCACCCGGGTGACCAAGGAGCTCTCGCTCAACATCCCCATCCTTTCCTCCGCGATGGACACGGTCACCGAAGCCGACATGGCGATCGTGATGGCGCAGCTGGGCGGCATCGGCGTGCTCCACCGCAACATGGAAGTGGACGAGCAGGTCGAGGCGGTTCGCCTGGTCAAGCGCTTTGAGAGCGGCATGGTCGTCAACCCGATCACCATGGCGCCCACCGGCACGCTGGCTGAGGCACAGGCCCTGATGGCGCGGCACCGGATCAGCGGCATCCCGATCGTGGAAGCCGATGGCAAGCTGGTCGGTATCCTTACCAATCGCGACGTCCGTTTCGCCGAGAACCCGAACCAGCTCGTCTCCGAGCTGATGACGCACCAGAACCTCGCCACGGTAAAGCTGGGTGTCGCACAGGAAGAGGCGCGCCGGCTGCTCCACCAGCGCCGGATCGAGAAGCTGCTGGTCGTCGACGACGCCTATCGCTGCGTCGGGCTGATCACGGTGAAGGACATCGAGAAGGCGGTTACCTATCCGCACGCCACCAAGGACGCGACCGGCCGCCTGTGCGTCGCCGCGGCGACGACGGTTGGCGACAAGGGCTTCGCGCGTACGGAGGCGCTGGTCGATGCCGAGGTCGACCTGATCGTGATCGACACCGCGCACGGCCATAACAAGGACGTAAGCCGCGCGGTCGAGCGGGTGAAGAAGCTTTCCAACCGCGTCCAGGTGATCGCCGGCAACATCGCGACGGCCGAAGCCGCACGCGCATTGATCGACGCCGGCGCGGACGGCCTCAAGGTCGGCATCGGGCCGGGCTCGATCTGCACCACCCGCGTCGTCGCCGGCGTCGGCGTGCCGCAGCTCACCGCTGTCATGGACGCCGCCAACGAAGCTGCCAAGTCGGGCATTCCGGTGATTGCCGATGGCGGCATCCGCACCTCGGGCGACATCGCCAAGGCGCTCGCCGCCGGTGCCGGTGCGGCGATGATCGGCTCGCTGCTCGCGGGTACCGAGGAGGCGCCGGGCGAGACCTTCCTGTACCAGGGTCGCGCCTACAAGTCGTATCGCGGCATGGGCTCGGTCGGTGCGATGGCCAAGGGCTCGGCCGATCGCTATTTCCAGCAGGACATCAAGGACCAGCTCAAGCTCGTCCCCGAAGGCATCGAGGGCCAGGTGCCGTACAAGGGCCCGGCGCGCGATGTGATCCACCAGCTGGTCGGCGGCGTGAAGGCGTCGATGGGCTATGTCGGCGCGGCCACGCTCCCGGAGTTTCAGAAGAAAGCGCGCTTCGTGCGCATCACCAATGCTGGCCTCAAGGAAAGCCACGTCCACGACGTGACGATCACCCGCGAGGCGCCGAACTACCCGACGCGCTGAATTTCGTGCCGGTCGCCGCAGGGCCTTCGCCCTGGGCGGCCGGTGGCCATGGGCTCGCGTCGGCGGCGTGGCTGACACGGTTGCGCCCGTCGCGCTTGGCAGCATACAGCGCCCGATCTGCCTCCCGATACAGGCCGGTGAACTCGTCGTGACGGCCGACCTCGGCCACGCCGATGCTGATCGTCACCGCCCGTTCTCCGATGCTGGCACGATGATCGCATGCGGCGATTTCCTGGCGGACATGATCGGCGAAGCCGACCAGTGCTTGGCCGGAGAGATGCGCGACCATCATCGCAAACTCCTCGCCGCCCAGTCGGGCCACCGTGCACATCGGGCCCTCCCATCGCGCCAGCCTGCTGGCGATCGCGCACAGCACGACATCGCCTGCCGCATGGCCATGCTCGTCGTTGATCCGCTTGAAGCGATCCACATCGATCAGCAGCAGCGCAATCGGCGCACCATCGGCTGCGGCGATCTGCATCAGCGCTTCGGAGGCATCGACGAAGCCGCGGCGATTGCGGATACCGGTGAGGGGATCGCGTTCGGCGAGCGCGCAGGCGCGGGCCTCGGCCGCAAGGGCCACGTCGCGCTCGGCGCGCAGCTTGGCGAGGCGGCGGCTGGCGGCGATCGACAGCCAGATGGTCTGCCAGGCCGACGCGAACAGCACCAGGATCTGCGGCCCGCCGCCCCAAAGGCTGCTGCCGATATCGACCAACTGCGTCAGCGCCAGTGCCGCCGAGGGGATCGACCAGGCGCCGATCAGGTCGCGCGCTTCGGGACTGCCCCGTCGAAACCCCCAAGCGAGGCAGAGCATCGCGCAGAAAAGAGCGCCCAGCACCGCGACTGCCAGCAAGGGGGCAAGGCTCTCGAGCATCGCGCCCCGAACCAATGCTGCGGGGATGCCGATCAGCAGGACGATGGCGGCCAGCGCCAGTGCTGCCTGTTTGAGGAAGCGTGGTGCCATGCCGGGGGCCAGCGCCGTGGTGATGCTGAGCGTCGCGAACGGGATCGACAGGACCGAAAGTGCCGTGGAAAGCTGGGCTGCCACGGTGCCGGCAAGTCCCGGCGCGACCAGAAGGGCGAACTGCGACCAGGAGAGACCCCACAGAAAAACGGTGCCGGCCCAGGCCCCCTGCCAGGCGAGATACTGGCGGCGAACACCCATTGCGAGGGTGAGATCATAGAGTGCGCCAGCCAGCAGCAGCGTCAGCGCTGCCCCGACGAGTCCGGCGAGCATTGTGGTCTCGACATCCGCCTCGCCTGCCCTCACCAGCCGCATGCGGAGGAGCGGATAGCTGCTCAGGCGATCGATCCGCAGCGTGATGCGGTTGAGGTCGACCTTGCCGTTCTGCGGACGAAAGGCGATTTGCGCGCCGGGCCGCCAGTGATCGCCAAACGCTCCGCTGCGCACATGTTGCGTCTCGGATGTGCCGTCCGCATAATCGAAACGCACCAGCATCCTGTCGAACCGCGTGTTGTGGACGAGTAGCGTCGACGTCTGACCGGCATGCGCGGGAGCGCGCACATCAAAGCGCAGCCACAGGCTGGCCGATTGATAGCGTTGTGGTTTGCCTGTGCAATCGAAAGGCAGGCGGCGCCCGACAGAATCAGGTACATCCCGCGTGCTGACGGCGTGGCAAATCGCGGAATGCGCTGTGGTGGGCCGCGCCCACGCATCGGCGCGAGCCGCCATCAGGCACAGCAGGCCTACCACCATGCAACGAAACAGCACCACACCGGCCGGGCTTCGCACGGAAACCTCTACCCCCAAGAATAGCACGCTCCCATCCTGCGCGCGGGCCCGTTTACAAAGGTTTGCTCTTCGGCGCCATCCATCTGGAAGCCGGGGTTCGCCGGGGTGGCTTTGCATTCGTCCCGCATTGGGCCTAGCGCTCCTGCCATGACACCTGCCGCGCGCGTACAAATGGCCATCGACATTCTCGACCTCATCCTTGCGGCGGCACGCGATCGCGGTGCGGCGGCGGACGTAATCCTGGCACGCTGGTTCGCCGAGCGCCGCTTCGCCGGTTCGAAGGACCGCCGCGCCGTCCGCGCGCTGGTTTATGATGCGATCCGGCATTCGGGTGAAATCCCGATATCGGGGCGTGCCGCGATGCTGGCAGTCGCGCAGCAAAGGCCGGAACTGGCCGCCTTGTTCGATGGCTCGCACTATGGTCCTGCACCGATCGCCGAAGGCGAGGCGGTGGCCGGGCAGGGCATCGCGCCGGCCTGGCTTGAGGCCGCGTTTGAGGCATCCGGGCTCGACGCCCGGGAGCGGGCGGCGTTGCTCGATCGCGCGCCGCTTGATTTGCGGGTCAACCGCCTGAAGACGACGCGCGACCTTGTGGCTCCGCTATTCGACGGCGCCGAACCGCTCGACATCGCGCCCGATGCCCTTCGCCTGCCCGAGGACACGCCGGTCGATCGCAGCGAGGCCTATGCCGCAGGGCAGTTCGAGGTGCAGGACGCCGGCAGCCAGCTGGTGAGCGTGCTCGCCGGGGCGGCGCCGGGGATGACGGTAATCGACCTCTGCGCGGGCGGCGGAGGCAAGACGCTGGCGGTAGCCGCGGCCATGGCGAACCAAGGCAGGATCCTCGCCTGCGACGTCGATCGTCCGCGCCTGTCGCGGCTGATGCCGCGTGCCGAGCGCGCGGGCGTCACCATCGCCGAGACGCTGTTGCTCGATCCCGGTCGCGAAGCGGAGCGGCTGTCGGAATGGCGCGAGCGTGCGGATCTGGTGGTGGTGGATGCGCCCTGCTCTGGCACGGGCACGTGGCGCCGGAATCCCGAGGCGCGCTGGCGGCTGACGCCCGCCCAGCTCGAACGCTATGTCGATACGCAGGCGCACCTGCTCGATGTCGCCGCGCGGCTGGTGCGGCCAGGCGGGGTGTTGATCCACATCGTGTGTTCGCTGCTCGACGCCGAAGGAGCGGGGCAGGTCGAGCGGTTTCTGGCCGCGCAGCCGGGCTGGTCCGCGGTGCCGCTCGCCGCGCCGACGGGGCGTCCGCGTGGCGATGGCCTGCGGCTGACGCCGCTGCACGACGGCACCGACGGGTTTTTTGTCGCGAAGCTGGTGCGGCAATGCTAGCGCAGGGCCATGGAGTTTCGGAGATGTTGATGCGGTTCACGACGATCTCGGTTGCGGCGGCACTGCTGGTGCTGACGGTCTCGACCAGCCTCCACGCCCAGCGGCCGGACAGCCAGCTCGATCCGCGCTCGGTCGAGCTGGTGCGCCAGGCGCGCGGGGCACAGGCGGCGGGCAATCTCGGCGGTGCGAACGATCTGCTGGAAAGCGCGCTGACCGTCGATCCGCGCAATCGCGAGGCGTTCGTGCTGCTCGCCGACATCGCGCGGGCGCAGAGCCTGCCGGGCAAGGCGATCCGTTTCTACGGCGAGGCGCTGAAGCTCGATCCCAATGACCTCACCGCCTTGCGCGGCCAGGGTGAGGCGATGGTCGCCAAGGGGGCGACGACGCGCGCGAAGGACAATCTCGCGAAGATCAGGACGATCTGCAAGGCCGGCTGTGCCGATGCGACCACGCTGGCGGCGAGCATCGCCAAGGGTCCGCCGCCGACGCCGGTGGCCACCCCGACCCCGGTTGCCGCCAATAGCAACCCGGGCACGGATAACGCCAAGCCCTGACCTCGCTCAGCTGGGGGCGATCGCCGCCTCCAGTGCCCGGGCGCGGCTTTCCTGCGCCGCAATGATCGCGCCGGCGCGCTCCATCGCCGCCTGGAGCGCCGGATAGTCCGGCGCCCCGGTCTGGGCACGCTCGATCCGCAGCTGGTCCATGTCCGCCAGCGTGACCGCCGTGCGCGAGCGCAGTCCGTCCAGCACGCTGAGCGCCGTCTGCGCGTCGAGCCAGGGGCTTGAACCCGCGGCCATGCCGCGGGCGCGGGCGACCTTGGCCTCGGCTTCCTTTGCCGCCGCCTGAAAATCGCGATCGGTGGAAACGATGGTGGCGGTGAGGGTCCCGATCCGCGCGTCCAGCGCCGGATCGGGGGTCAGTTGCGGCACCTGGCGCTCCGGCTCGGTGAAATTCAGCCCTTCGTTCGCCCGCGGGAGCAGCGAAGGATAGCGCGTGCTGGTCTGGGCGCAGCCGGCGAGAAGCGCCGCGCCGAGGGCGAGAAGGGGAAGCGATCGCATGGCGCTGCCATATGCCTGTGGAAAACTTGGCGCAACGGGGTTGCGCTCCTTCCCATCCGCCGATAAACGCTCGCCTCCACCAGGCGCCCGTAGCTCAGCTGGATAGAGCATCAGACTACGAATCTGAGGGTCGGACGTTCGAATCGTTCCGGGCGCGCCACTCCCCCGCCAGAGCCTAGCTCGGCGGGGGTTTGTGTTTCTGGTCAGGCTTGTGTTTCCAGGCTGTCGAGGATGCGGGCGCCGGCCATGAACACGGCGATCGGGCACACCGCGAACAGCAGCTTTCCGCCGATACCCGGATACAGGCTCATGTAATGGAAGCCGCGCTCGACTGCGCCGTTGGCGAGCCCGAAGATCACCAGGAACGCTTCGAACTTCGACTTGATTACAAACAGACGGCCGAGGCGGTACAGCATGGCCGACAAGCAGCAAGCGGCGTGCCAGCCGCAGAAAACTTCGGCATTTGCCCGATCGGTCATGGTAAACTGTCAAGTAACCCGACAAGATCGACCGCTTCGAGCAGTGCCCCGTGCGCACCTTCGATGCGCGCGATCAGCGCCGGGTCGGCGATGGCATGAGGATCGATCGCCTCGGGCCAGTGCGCCTCGATGACGGCGGCGATGCGGTCCAGACGGGCATTGTCGACCAGAAAGCGGGGATCGACAGTCGCTGGATCGGCCACCACGCGCAGCCGCAGACAGGCAGGGCCGCCCCCATTCGCCATCGACTCGCGAACATCGACCACCTCGACCCGCCGGATCGGGCCGTTGCCCGCCACATGTGCTTCCAGCCAGTTCCACACCGCGGGGGTGTCCCGTGCTTCGCCGGGCACGATCAGCGCGGTCTCGCCCCCGGGCAGCGTGACCAGCTGGGCGTTGAAGAGGTAGGACGCGATGGCGTCGGCCAGGCTGACCTCGGCGGCGGGTACCTCGACGATTTCCACCTCGGGCATGGCGGCGCGCAGCGCGCCATAGAAATGTGCCTTGTCGGCAAAGGCGTGTTCGTGCGCGAACAGCACCCGGCCGTTGGCGACCGCGACCACATCGTTGTGGAAGGCACCGGCCGCGATCGCCTCCTCCGATTGCTGCACGAAGAGGGTCCGCACGGGATCGAGCAGATGCCGCCGCGCGATAGCGGCGCTCGCATCCGGATGCTGGCGTGCCGGGAAGGGGCCCCCGGCGATGCCGTAGACGAATATCTCGACTCCCGGCGCATCTGGCGCTGCGGTCAGGCGCATGTGGTTGGCGGCGCCTTCATCACCGAACGGGGCTGGGACGGGGTCATGCACGGCGAAGGCAGGGTTGGCGAAGGCGAGCCGGAGCTGCGCCAGGGTCTGCGGCCATTCGTGGCTGCGGTGCGGCATCGTCACGAGATTGGCGACGCTCAGATGGCAGCGGCCGTCGGCGGTGTCTGGCGCCGGTGAGACGGTGGCAGCGTTGGCCGCCCACATCGGCGAGGCGGAAAGCGCCTGGGCCTGACTGTGCGGCGGGGCATGGGCATAGTCGAGCCCGAGCTGCGCCAGCCACGGTCGGTTCGGACGCGCGTGCGGCAGGAAGATGCCCTGGTGCAGCCCCAACGCAAGATTGGCGCGCATCTTGGCGATGCCCTGCAGCGCCGCCGCCTTCGGGTGTGAGACCTCGCCGCGATTGCGGGTTGCCGCCAGATTGCCGGGGCTGAGACCGGCATAGTTATGACTGGGGCCGACGATCCCGTCGAAGTTGATCTCGACCAGCATCAGCGTGCCACCCACAATATCGGGTCGCCGATCGCCAGGCCCAGCGTGGCGGCGCATACCGGGTCTATCACCACGCCGCCGTCGGCCTGGCCCACCTGGGCAAGTGCCGACCGGAACTCGGAAAGCGTGCCGGTCGCGACCAGTGCCGGCTCTCCGCCGCTCCCGATCGCTGCGATCGTCGCCGACTGGGCTTCGCGCACCGTCTTCACCTGGCCGGTACGCGCCGTCATGGTCGGGCCGCCATCGAAGATGTCGATGTAGCTTTCATACGCAAATCCCTCATTTTCCAGCATTCGCATAGCGGCGCGACCAGAAGGGTGGGGTAGGCCGATCACCGAGCGCGCCGACTCCGGCAGCATCGCCGTGTACACCGGGTGCTTGGGCATCAGATCGGCGATGAACTGGTTGCCATGGGTTGCGTTGAATTCGTCCGCCTGCTGAAAATTCATGCCGAAAAATCGCCCGGCAACACCGTCCCAGAAGGGCGAACCGCCGGCTTCGTCGATCACGCCGCGCAACTCGGCGAGGATGCGGTCTGCAAAGCGCGCGCGATGCTGGGCGATGAACATGTAGCGGCTGCGCGCGAGCAACAGGCCGAGCCCGCCGGCCCGCTCGCCCGGGTGGAGAAACAGGCCGCCCACTTCGCTACAGCCTTCAAGATCGTTGACCAAACTCAGGATTTCAGCGCGAAAAGTTCGCTTGAGCTCCTGGCTGTGCTTGGTCACCGTCCCGATCCGGTAGCTGTAAAAAGGCCATTTCTGGCCGACCCGGGTGAAGATCTGGCAGGTGCCGCGAACCTCGCCGGTCTCGGCATTTTCGAGGATGAGCACGAACAGATCGTCCACGGCATCCTCCGTATCGCTGCGGGCAAAGGCGGCATGGCTGCGATCCAGCTTGGCTCGAAGAGCGGGCTTGTCCGGCGGCAAATTCGTGAAACCACCGCCAGTTAGCTTCGCCATCTCATAGAGGGGTTGAAGATCCTCGTCGCGTGCGGCGCGGATGCGGAAGCTGTTCACGGCCGGCCTCGTTCGGCCAGACGAAGGATGGTGAGGACCGAGAGTGCAGCGCGCTCGGGCAGGCTTTCGGGGATCAGAAATTCCTCCGTCGAATGAATGGCGCCGCCGCGGGCGCCCATGGTGTCGACTACGGGCACGCCGCAGGCCGCGATGTTGTTGCCATCGCACACGCCCCCGGTCGCCTTCCAAGCGATCGGGATGTCGAGATCGCCGCCCGCGTCGCGCACCAGGTCGAACAGGCGCGCGGCGCCCGCGTCGATCGGCTTGGGCGGGCGGTTGAAGCTGCCGTGCAGCGCGATCCGAACGTCGTGATCGGCGGCCACACGGACGATCGCCGCCTCCAGCGCCGCCTGGGCCCGCGCGGTGGCGGCAGCATCGCCCGGACGGAAATTGACCCGCAAAATGGCGAGTTCCGGCACCACATTGTTGGGGCCGCCGCCGTCGATCCGCGCCGGGTTGACCGACAGTCCGGGCGCCTTCGCCTCGGCCAGCATCACCGCCAACGCTGCCGCGGCGACAAGCGCGTTGCGACCCTCCTCGGGATTGCGGCCGGCATGGGCGCTGCGGCCGTGAACCACCAACGAGAAATTGCCGGTGCCGCCCCGCGCGCCGGCCAGCGTGCCGTCCGGGAGCGCCGGTTCATAGGTGAGCGCAGCCGCCTTGCCCTGCGCCGCGCGCGCGATCAGCGCCCTGGAGGAGAGCGAACCCGTTTCCTCGTCCGAGTTGATCAGCACCGTGTAACCAAAGCGCGCCGCGAGCGGGCTGGCCTCGGCGGCTTCCAGGGCGGCGAGCAGCAGCGAGAGGCCGCCTTTCATGTCGGCAGCGCCGGGCGCGTTGAGGCGGCCGTCTTCCAGCCAGTGGATCGCCTGGAAGGGGTGATCGGCGCCGAACACCGTGTCCATATGGCCGGTGAACAACAGCTGCACCGGCGCCTCGGGCCGTACCGTCACCAGCAGATGGCGGCCATGCGCCAGCGGCTCGACGATTCCGCCGGGCGTCACCGTTTCCACCGGATCAGGCGCGACCAACTCCAGCGTACCGGGCAGCACCGAAAAGGCGTCGGCCAGCGTCGTCGCCATGCTCGCGAGCCCGGCCATATTGCGCGTGCCGCTGTTGATGGCGGCCCACGCCATGGTCCTCTCCAGCATCGGCGCGGCTTGTGCGCGCTCGATCGCCGTCCGTTCGATCGCGGATAGCATTCCCATGCGGACCTCGTAGCCCGGAACCGGGGCGGTTGAACACCTCGGTCGAGGTCAGAAATCGACGACGAGGGCCGCCCGGCTGGTGGTGTCGGTGGTCAGGCGACCGAGCGGCGGCGCGCTTTCATATTGCACGGTGTAGCTGAACTGGGCGGAAAGCGGTCCGATCAGACGGGCCAGCAGCGCCGACTTGGTCGCGACGGTGCTGTTGTCCTTTTCGACATAGGCAGAGGCCGTCTGGGTAAGCGACATTCCGCGCGACAGCCTCCACGCAAAATCGAGCGAGCCGCGTGCGGCGATGTTGTTCTCGGTCGGCGCGCCGATGAAGCGGGTGTAGCGATAGGCGGGCCCGAGTTCGAGATCGAGCTTGATCGCCGAACTCTTGATCGCGCTGTAGCCGGCACCGGCGGAAATCGAGACGCGGTCGCCGAAGCCCGAAAAGCGATCGCTTTCATATTGCGCGGCGCCGTACATATAGGCGCGGTCGTCGAACTTCCAGTTCGGCTCATAGGCAGCGAGGTAGCGCTCGCGCGTCGTCACGCCCAAGCTCTGCTGGTAATCGGCCTGGATGCGCAACTTGTGGCGCCATTCGATGCCCTCGCGCTTTACTTCGGCCGCCGCGGTGAGGCCAACATTCTCCGAATTGCCGGTCTGCACATAGCCGCCCAGCTCGACATGGCCCTTCACCAGGTCGAGGAAATGCGCCTCGCGCAGCGCCTGCTGGGTCACCTCGCGGCGTTTCGCGCGCCACTCGCCGGCCATCTTGGACACGAGCGGCGCACTCGCCGGATCCGCCGTACGCGCATATTTGACGATGACCGCGACATCGGCCTCGTTGCCCGAACTCATTGCGGCGTCGAGCATCGCCTTGATCGTCGGCGGGATCGGCGGATCCTGCGTGTTTGCAAGCAGCAGCGGGAAGGCAAGGAGCAGGGCACGCATCACAGCATTGTCCTAGCCATAGTTTCGGGGCGCAAAAAGGGCAGGCCATCGCATCTGCACAACGTACAGCCTCAGCCGCGACCTTCCGGACAGGTTGAAGCCAGGCATCTCCCGGCCGAATGCTGCTGAGAAAGGTACGGTATGGACAGGCAGATCGTTATTTTCGGCGCCTCGGGTGGGATCGGTGGCGCACTTGTGGCGCGGCTGGCGGCGGATCCGTCCGTCGCACGTATCCATGCCGGCGGCCGCCGCCCCATTCCGGTAAGTCACGACAAGCTGGTGCCGTTCGCTTTCGATCTGCAGGATGAAGCGAGTATCGTCCGGGCGGCGTCGGCCATCGAAGGGACGGTCGACATGGTCTTGGTCGCCACCGGCATGCTGCATCGCAGCGGCGGGCCTGCGCCGGAAAAGGCGTTGCGCGCCGTCGACAGCGCCGCGATGGCGGAGCTGTTCGCCGTGAACGCGATTGGCCCGGCGCTCATCGCCAAGCACTTCGTGCCTCTCTTGCCCCGGGACCGCCGGAGCATCTTCGCGGCGTTGTCCGCCCGAGTAGGGTCGATCGCCGACAATCGGCTGGGCGGGTGGCACAGCTATCGCGCGTCCAAGGCCGCGCTGAATATGCTGCTCGTGAACCTCGCTATAGAATTGCGGCGCACCCATCCGGAGGCAATCGTGGCGGCGCTGCATCCTGGCACCGTCGATACCGGTCTTTCGGCGCCGTTCCAGCGCGGCGTGTCGCCGGAAAAGCTGTTTGGCTCCGATAAAAGTGCTGCATATCTGCTGGACGTACTGAACAGCCTTGCACCGGCGGACTCCGGCGGGCTGTTCGCCTGGAACGGCGCCCGCCTGCCTTATTGAGCCAGGCGCTCAGCCACCAGGCTGCGCAGGGGTAAACGGGCCTTCAGCCGGGCGGCGAGCAGGGCCATGCCACTGACCTTGCGCTGGACGAACAAGGTGTCGGCGGGCGGCACGTGCCACACGGCGCGATCCTCCACCATCTGCATACCCTCGCCGCGCACCGCCTGCAGGAAGCTGCGATCGCCGAAGTCGAAATCGTCGGCGCGATCGGTCTGTTCGAGGATCAGGCCGATCATGCGGTCGATCACCGCCGGATGGCGCGCCAGCGCGGCTTCGCTGAAGAAGCCCAGCTGCAGGGCAGCCCCGCGCACGCCATCGCGATCACCGCTCAGACCTGCTGCCAGCAATGTGCGGTAACCGGTTGCAACAGCATTAGACACCGGCATGGCTGCACCGAAATCCAGCAGCACCAGTCGGCCACTTTCGGGCTGGTAGCGGTAGTTGGCGAAATTGGGGTCGGTCTGGATGAAGGCGAAGGCGAAGAGCTCGCGCAGGACCAGATCGATCAGCGCGGTAGTAACGCGGTTTCTTTCGCTCTGGTCCGCGCTCTCCAGCGTCTCGATCGGCTTGGCTGCGATATAGTCCATCGCCAGCACGTTGGTCGTCGAAAGTTCGGGCACCGGTCGGGGCACCAGATAGCGATCGTCCCCGGCTAGATGGTCGGCATAGCGGGTCATCATCGCCGCCTCGCGGCCATAGTCGGCCTCGTCGTGCAGCTGGCGCTTGGCCTCGCCGAGCAGCGGCGCGATGTCGAGCCCCTTGGGCAGCAGTCCGGAGAGCCGAAGCAACGTCGCGACATTGTCGACATCCGCGTCGACGCTTTCGCGCACGCCCGGATATTGCACCTTGATCGCCAGCATCCGCCCGTCGGGCAGTCGCGCGCGGTGGACCTGACCGATCGACGCGGCCGCCATCGGATGCGCCTCGAATAATGCGAAGCGGCGGCGCCAGTCCGCGCCCCATTCGCGCGCCAGCACCTGCTGGAGCTGCGCAGGGGGCATGTGATGTGCGCGGTCGCGCAGCCGTGCGAGGATCTGGGTCAGCTCGTCGGGCAGCACGTCGCCGGCATCGAGCGAAATCATCTGCCCGAGCTTCATCGCCGCCCCGCGCAGCTGGGCGAGCTGTTCGGTGGCGCGGGCCACATTGCCGGGGGTAAGGACAAGGTCACGCAGCTGCGGCCGTTGGCCGGCGGCAAGCCGCTTGGCGCCCTCCGCCAGCACGTTGCCGGCAACGCCGCCGGCCAGCCGCCCCATCACGCCGAAGCGCGCGAGCCGACCCTTGGGAACCGCGCGCGAGCGGCCGTCATATTCCCTATCATCCGCCATGCCGTTCCCTTTCGCGCAACCAGCGCTGGAGTGTAGGCCGAACGCGCAGGAAGGCGCGATAGAGCCGATCCAGAAGCCAGGTCGCCCCCGGCAGCAGCGCAAGCAGCCCCAGCGGGCGCAGCAGCGGGATTGCCCGCCACATGGCCGCGAACGCCGCCGCGCCACTGTAGAATCTGCCCTGCGCATCGCTGACATGGAAGCGGGCGAGCAGGTCGGCGCGGTCCAGCGGGCAGCTGGCGGTATCGTCGCTGACGTCCACGAAGCGGAGCGCATCGCGCCTATCCAGCCGGCGCATCAATGCTATTTCCCGCGTGCACAAGGGGCAGCCGCCATCATACCAGACGGTAAGCGGCTCAGCCATTCCAGCGGTTCCCGGCTGGTACCAGCGCGTCGAGGAAGCGCCCGGAGTCGCTCCGGATCTCGGCCTTGCGCGCGTCGGTCATGCGGTCGAGGTTGCGGACGATCGGCCCCATCCGCTGGTTGCGGGCGAAGCGATCGCGGTGGCGAGCGACAAAGTCCCAGTAGAGATAGTTGAACGGGCAGGCGTCGGGCCCGGCTTTCAGCTTCACCTTGTAGCGGCAGCCTGCGCAGTAATCGGACATGCGATCGATATAGGCGCCGCTCGCCGCATAGGGCTTTGAGCCCATGATCCCGCCATCGGCGAACAGCGCCATGCCGATCGTGTTGGGCATTTCCACCCACTCATAGGCATCGGCATATACCGCCATGTACCAGATGTGGACCAGATAGGGATCGATCCCCGCCAGTAGCGCGAAATTGCCGGTCACCATCAGCCGCTGGATATGATGGGCATAGGCATGCGCGCGGGTCTGTTCCACCGCGTCGCGCATGCATGCCATGTCCGTTTCCGCGGTCCAGTAGAATTCGGGGAGCGGCCGGTGTGCCTCGAGCGCATTGGCATCGGCATAGCGCGGCATGTGCAGCCAGTAGATGCCGCGGACATATTCGCGCCAGCCGAGGATCTGGCGGATGAAGCCCTCGGCCGAGTTGATCGGCACGCGGCCGGCGCGCCATTCGGCCTCGGCACGGCGGCACAGGTCGAGCGGGTCGAGCAGGCCGATGTTCATGTAGAGCGCTAGGTGGGCATGGAACAGCACCGGCTCGCCGCGCCGCATCGCATCCTGATAGTCGCCGAAGCGGGGGAGGGCGTGCTGGAGGAAATGGTCGCGCGCCTTCTCCGCATCGGCGCGGGTGACGGCGAGCGCAAAGGGCTGCAGGTCGCCGAAATTGTCGGCGAAGCGGCGTTCGACCAGTTCCAGCACCTCGAGGGTAACCGCATCGGGCTCGAAGGCCGGGAGCGGCGGCGGCGTGGTGCCGGGCGGCGGGGTGCCGCGATTATCATGGTCGTAATTCCACTCGCCGCCGGCGGGCCGGTCGCCGTCCATCAGCAGGCGCGTGCGGCGGCGCATGTCGCGGTAGAAATACTCCATTCGCAGCTGGCGGCGGCCCTGCGCCCAGGCGCGGAAGCCGGCGGGGTCGATCAGGAAACGGGTGTCGGGGCGCAGGGTGAGACCGGGCACGCCTGAGAGTGCTTGACGGAGGCGCCACTCCCCCGGCTCGGTGCAGAGGATCTCCTCCACGTCGAGTTCCTCGAGAGCTCGCGCGATCTCACCGACGAGATTGCCGCGGTTTTCCGGATCGTCGAGCCGGGTGTAGCGGACCTGCCAGCCCTCGGCGCGCAGTTCCTCGGCAAAGTGGCGCATCGCCGCAAAGACGAAGGCGAGCTTCTTCTTGTGGTGCGGCACATAGCCCGCTTCCTCGGCGACTTCCGCCATCAGCACCACGTCCTCGGCCGGATCGGCGTCGGCAAGCGAGGACAGGCCAGCGCTGAGCTGGTCGCCGAGGATGAGGATCAGCTGCGCCATGCAAGGTCATGTGGGGCAGGGGAAGCGTGCGCACGCGATGTCTTTTCGGACAGGTTGAGCGCTGGCGGTGCGCGGGCGATCCCGACATCATGGAAAACCACGCCTCCCTCGCACCCGCTGCGCGCCTTCTCGGCTATGCCGGGTTGCTGCCGCTGACCGGTGCTGCCGCGGGGATGGTGCTGCTGCCGATGCACCGCGCCCCGCTGCTGGAGGCCGGGTTCGGCTATGCCGCGCTGATCTTCAGCTTTCTCGGCGGACTGTGGTGGGGGCAGGGCGTCGCGCGCGGCAAGGCGTCGCCCGAATTGTTCGCGGTGGCGGTGCTGCCGTCGCTGATCGCCTGGGGACTGATGTTGCTCCGGCTGTTCGGCTGGACCGTGCAGGACGTGCTGCCGGCGCTCGGGGCGGCGATCCTGCTCTCGCCGATCGTCGACCTGCGGCTCGCCCGCGCTCAGCCGTGCCTGCCGGGCTGGATCGCGCTGCGTCTCCAGCTTTCCACCGGCCTTGGCGCGCTGACCCTGGCGCTCGCGCTGCTCTGATCAGGCGGCGGCCGCCGCGCTGCCAATCATCGTGCCGAGATGGTGGCCGGACAGCCAGGCGAGTTCCACCCGAGGACCCCGCAGCCAATCGCCACACGCCCCAAGACGGAGCGTGCCGTTCCACAAGGCGCCCTTGTCCACTCCCGGCGTCATCGCGAAGCGCCAGCGATGCGCGGCGAGATAGCGAACCGGCGGCACCGCACCCTCGGCATGGGCAAGCAGCGCGTCGAGCAGCGCCTGCGCCACCGTATCGGCGGAGTCTTCGAGATGCGCGGTCGACCAGGAACCGTGGCCCTGCACCACCCAGGTCTCGCCGTCGCGGCGGCCCGGCTTGGCGCCGTCGCGCGCCGCCCAGCCGATGACCCCGTGCTGGCGGATGCTGTCCGCCGCGATCGGAACCCGGTCCTCGAACGCGATCATCGCCGTCCAGCAGGGCTGCGAGCGCGCGGCCATGGCATCGGCCGCCATCATCAGGTCGTGGGTGCCGAGGATCGCGGCCGCCTGCTCGGCGGGGAGCGCGATGATCGCCGCGTCGAACGGCCCATGCTGCTGTTCCTGCAGCCGCACGTGCCACCCCTGCGCATTGCGGGTCAGGCCGACGACATGGTGGCCGAAATGCACACGGTGGCCGGCGGCCATGTGCCGCACCGGCGCATTCATCGCTGGCGTGCCGACCCACGCATCCGGGCCCGCTTCGTGCCACGGGCTGGCGAGGCCCTGAGCCTGCCAGTCCTGCACCTGGCGGCGGAAGCGATCGTCGCGGACGGTGAAATATTGCGCGCCGTGATCGAACTGGAGCTGTTCGCCGTCGAGGTCAACCCGCCGCGTCGACATGCGGCCGCCCGGGCCGCGGCCCTTGTCGAACAGCGTAACCTGGTGCCCGGCGGCACGCAGCTGGTCGGCACAGGCCAGTCCGGCGATGCCGGCACCAAGGATCACCACGTCCATCGTCGCACGCCCGCTCAATAGCCCATCAGCGACATCAATTCGGCCCGGCTGCTGCGATCCTCGAGGAAGCAGCCCAGCATCCGGCTGGTCACCATGCCGACGCCGTGGGTCTTCACCCCGCGCCCGGTCATGCAGCCATGCTGTGCCTCGATCACCACGGCGACGCCGGCGGGCTTGAGGTGGGTCCAGATCGCCTGGGCGATCTCGGCGGTCAGTCGCTCCTGGATCTGCAGGCGGCGGGCATAGCCGTGCAGCACCCGGGCGAGCTTGGAAATGCCGACGACCCTGTCCTTGGGGAGATAGGCGATGGAGGCCTTGCCGGTGATCGGCGCGAGATGGTGTTCGCAATGCGACTGGAAAGGAATGTCCTTGAGCAGCACGATTTCATCATAGCCCGCTACTTCCTCGAACGTACGGGCGAGGTGCATTGCCGGATCCTCGTCATAGCCGGCGCAATATTCGCGCCAGGCCTTGGCATGTCGCAGCGGCGTATCGCGCAGGCCCTCGCGCTCCGGATCCTCGCCGACCCAGCGGAGCAGCGTGCGAACGGCTTCCTGCACGTCGTCCGGGACCAATTCGCCGCCTGTTTCGTTGTCGGCCCGCTCTATGTCGTTGCAGAAGAAGTTCATCGGGCCTACCTTTCGTTTCACCGGCAGCATTTGCGTGGCACGCCGGCATCGAGTGTCCTCCACATGAGGAGCCCGGGTGAAACCGGGAACATGGACAAAAGGGTATGCACCTGCGCAACCCCATAAGGATGCGGAAAGCCGACCAATGCCACTGACCGACATGATCGCCGGAAGCGCCGTTGCCGCGGTGCTGAGCAACCCTCGCCTACCCGATAATCCCATCATCGATTGCAACGATGCCTTCGTCACGCTGACCGGCTACCAACGCGACGAGATCATCGGCCGTAATTGTCGGTTCCTCGCCGGCGACAAGACCGAGCCCTGGCTTAGCGAGGCGCTGAGCGCTGGCGTGCGCGAGAAGCGCCCGGTGATGGTCGAGATCCTCAATTACAAGAAGGACGGTACGCCGTTCCGCAACGCGCTGCTCGTCGCGCCGATCTTCGGCGAGGACGGTGAGCTCGAATATTTCCTTGGCTCGCAAATGGAAGTCGAGGGGCCGAAGGAGGGAACTGCCCACCGCGCCACGATCGCACGCGACAAGATCGGCGCGCTCTCGCCGCGCCAGCGCGCCGTGCTGATCGCGATGGCGGCGGGCAAGCTCAACAAGCAGATCGCCTATGACCTCGGCTTGACCGAGCGGACGATCAAGATGCACCGTGCCGCCATGTTCCGCGCGCTGGGCGTGCGCACCGCGGCGGACGCGGTGCGGATGGCGATCGAAGCAGGCTATTGAACCGATAGAAAAAGGGGCGTCCGCGCGGGACGCCCCTGGTTCAACTGGCGGATCCGTTACTGCGCGTTGCCGTCGGGCATCTCGGCGCCGTTGTCCGGCGCGGCGTTGCCGATCATCGCCTCGGCCTCGGCATTCGCTCGATCCTCGGCGTCGTTCTGGTAGATCATCGCATTGGCTTCGGGCGCGACGTTGCCGCCATCGGCCACATTGCCTTCGCTGCCGCCGCATGCCGCCAGCGGCATCAGCAGCGCTGCCGCGGCCATCAGGCGAAGCTTGCTCATCCGGGTGCTCCCACTTTCAATCCGTTGCGCCGCCGAAAGGACTGCGCGTCAAGCCCGCTGCATGGGCCACGGCGACCAACGCGTCAAACGCAAATATGTCGCATCGCCGTGACTTGGCCATGTTTTCGCCCGAATTCGGGACGGGTGCCTACTCGCTCTTGTCGGCAGGAACGGGACCGATATCCTCGGGCGCGTTGGCGGCGATTGCCAGCATCGACGCCCAGGCGGCAACGTTCTGCCGCAGCTGCACAGGATCGATCTTGTCGAGGGTGTCGTCGGGCGTGTGGTGCAGGTCGAAATAGCGCAGTCCGTCCTGGTTGAGCCCGATCGTGCCGACGCCCAGGGCGAGGATGGGCTCGACGTCGGTGCCGCCATGCGCCTTGTCACGCCCACGCTCAATGCCAAGGGGATAGAGCGCGGTTTCGAGCCGGTCACCGATCGCCTTGGCGCCCTCGGGCAGGTTGGTTTCGAACTTCCAGACGCGGTCGGCGCCGAAATCGGATTCCATTGCCAGGACGTGGCGCTCCTTGGCATGCGCCTTGGCATAGGCCGCACCGCCGAAGCCGCCGACTTCCTCGGCGCCGAACCAGACGACGCGGATCGTGCGGCGCGGCTGGCCAAGCTTGGCGGCCTGGAGCGCGGCGGCGGTGGTGATCGCCACGCCCGCGCCGTCGTCGATCGCGCCGGTGCCGAGATCCCAGCTGTCGAGATGGCCGCCGACGACGATGATGCCCGCGCCGGGGTCGCTGCCGGGAATGTCGGCGATCACGTTGCCGGATTCGGCTTCGCCCTTGAATTGCGGGGTAATGCTGAGCCGCAGCTTCACCGGGCCGCGCTTCACGAGGCGCACCAGCTGCTCGGCATCGGGTACCGAGAGCGCGGCGGCGGCGATCGGCGAGACGCCCTTCGCCCAAGTGGTGACGCCGGTGTGCGGATTGCGGTGATGGTCGGTGCCGATGGAACGGATCAGGACCGCCGCCGCGCCCTTGGTCGCGGCGATGCTGGGACCCGCGCGGCGGACGGCGCCATAATAGCCGTATTGCGAGCCATCCTGGGTCGGCACCATCGCGTGATCGATAAACGCGATCTTGCCCTTGAGGCTGCCGTCGGCGGCTGCGCGGAGGTCGGCGAGCGAGGCGAAATAGACGACCTCCGATTCCAAGGGGCGCGGACCGGTCGAGCCCGAATAGCCGAGCGCGGCGATGGCGAGCTTCTGCGCCGATGCGCCGAGCACCTCGGCGGTCTCTACGCCGCGTACCCACACCGGCATCCGATAGGTCTCGATATGGACGTTCTGGAAGCCGAGCGCGGTGAGCTTCTTGACGCCCCAGGCACGGGCGCGCGCCTCCGCCTCGGTGGCGGCGAGCCGCTGGCCGACCTCGGTCGTCAGGCCTTCCACCACGTCCCAGGCGACATCGTCCTGCAAAGCAGCGTCACGCACTTTCGCCACCTGGGCGGCGGTCTGCGCGAAGGCGGGGACGGGAAAGGCGAGCGCGGCAGCGGCCGCAAGCAGGAGGCGCTTGGTCATGCTGCGGATGCTAACCAGCGGTGGAACGATTGCAATGGGGGATGAGCGGTTTGTAAAGCATGTTTCAGCCCCTTCTCCTTGGAGGAGGGGTTGGGGTGGAGGGATTCCAGAACGCCTGATGGTCTCGGTGAGACACAGCCCCACCCCAACCCCTCCCCTGAAGGGGAAGGGCTTAGAACCTCCGCCAACCCCCGCGTTGCCAACCCGCGCCCGCGTCGCTACATGCCACGCGTCTTTCCAGCATCCAGAATTCTCGCAACGGAGATCCGCCACCGTGGCTGCGCAGTACGCCTTCGTCATGAAGGACATGACCAAAACCTTCCCCGGCGCCCCCAAGCCGGTGCTCAACAACATCAACCTGCAATTCTACCAGGGCGCCAAGATCGGCATCGTCGGCCCAAACGGTGCGGGTAAGTCGACGCTCATGAAGATCATGGCGGGCATCGACAAGGATTTCGCCGGCGAGGCATGGCCGGGCGAGAACATCACCGTCGGCTATCTGCCGCAGGAGCCGCAGCTCGATCCCTCCAAGAACGTGCTCGAGAACGTCAAGGACGGTGCGCGCGAAGTGGCGGACATGGTCGATCGCTTCAACGCCATTTCGGCCGAGATGGGCGATCCCAAGGACGATACCGATTTCGACGCGCTGATGGAGGAGATGGGCGATCTCCAGGCCAAGATCGACGCGGTCGACGGCTGGAGCCTCGACAACCAGCTCGAGATCGCGATGGAAGCTTTGCGCTGCCCGCCGTCGGACTGGCCGGTCGAGAACCTCTCGGGCGGTGAAAAGCGCCGCATCGCGCTCACCCGGCTGCTGATCCAGAAGCCGTCGATCCTGCTGCTCGACGAGCCGACCAACCACCTCGACGCCGAAAGCGTCAACTGGCTGGAAAACCACCTCAAGGAATATGCCGGCGCGGTGCTGATGATCACCCACGACCGCTACTTCCTCGACAATGTCGTCGAATGGATCCTGGAGATCGATCGCGGCAAGTACTTCCCGTACGAAGGCAACTACTCGACCTATCTCGAGAAGAAGGCCAAGCGCCTCGAGCAGGAAGACCGCGAGGCCACCGGCCGCCAGAAGGCGATCAAGGACGAGCTCGAATGGATCCGGCAGGGCGCCAAGGCCCGCCAGACCAAGTCGAAGGCGCGTATCGCCAAGTTCGAGCAGCTGGTCGCCAGCCAGGAGAACCGCACGCCGGGCAAGGCTCAGATCGTCATCCAGGTGCCCGAGCGCCTGGGCGGCAAGGTGATCGAGGCCAAGAACATCTCCAAGGCGTACGGCGACAAGCTGCTGTTCGAGAACCTTTCGTTCATGCTGCCGCCGGGCGGCATCGTCGGCGTGATCGGGCCGAACGGCGCGGGCAAGTCGACGCTGTTCAAGATCATCACCGGCCAGGAAACCCCGGATTCGGGCGATATCGAGATCGGTTCGACCGTCCGCCTCGGCTATGTCGACCAGAGCCGCGACCACCTCGACGACAGCAAGAACGTCTGGGAGGAAATCTCGGACGGGCTCGACTATATGAAGATCAACGGCCACGACCAGTCGACGCGTGCCTATGTCGGCGCGTTCAACTTCAAGGGCCAGGACCAGCAGAAGAACGTCGGCAAGCTCTCCGGCGGTGAGCGCAACCGCGTCAACATCGCCAAGATGCTGAAGCGCGGCGGCAACGTGCTGCTGCTCGACGAGCCGACCAACGATCTTGACGTCGAAACGCTGGGCGCGCTGGAAGAGGCGATCGAGAATTTCGCGGGCTGCGCCGTGGTGATCAGCCACGATCGCTTCTTCCTCGATCGTCTCGCCACGCATATCCTGGCCTTCGAAGGCAACAGCCATGTCGAATGGTTCGAGGGCAATTTCGAAGCCTATGAGGAAGACAAGCGCCGTCGCCTGGGCGATGCCGCCGATCGTCCGACCGCGCTGGCCTACAAGAAACTGACGCGCTGATCGCAGATACGGCATGAGAAAGGGCCGCTTCGCCAGGTGCGAAGCGGCCCTTTTCTTCTGTGCGCCGGCGGTGCGCTCAGGCGGTGAACCGCTTGGTGAAGCCCTTGTGCGGCTTGTCCTCCGGGACCGCTTCGCCCTCGACGCGCTCCACCCGAGCAAGCGGCGGGCCCTCGCTGCACGCCTCGACGAACAGGCCGAGCGCGGTGTCTTTGCCCGCGGCCAGGATTTCCACCCGGCCATCGCGAAGATTGCGGACCCAGCCCGTCAGCCCCCCGCGCTGCGCGGTGCGCACCACCCAGTCGCGATAGCCGACCCCCTGTACCCGTCCCGAAACCAGGATTCGCTGCTGCGCCATACGCTCCCTTTACACGCCCCCGATCATCGGGGCCCGCGCCATCTGTAGCAGTCTGGGACAAATCGGAACGGGGCGCCGGCACGGTCCGCCGCAACTGGGGCAGACCCCGGCGCGTCAGGGATAGGTGATCGCCATCACTTCATATTCGCGCTCGCCCGCCGGCAAGGTTACGCGGCGCAGGTCACCGATGCGCGCGCCGCGCAAGGCCCGGGCGAGCGGCGCGTTCCAACCGACCAGCCCCTTGGCGGCATCCGCCTCGTCGTCGCCGACCAGGGTGAGCGTGCGGTGATTGTCGTCCTCGTCGGCGATGGTCACGCAGGCGCCGAAGAACACGCCGCCGCGATCTTCCTGGCGGGTGGGATCGACCACCTTGGCCGCCTTCATCCGCCGGGCGAGAAAGCCCAGCCGGCGATCGATTTCGCGCAGCCGCTTGCGGCCATAGATGTAATCGCCGTTCTCCGAGCGATCGCCATTGCCCGCCGCCCAGGAAATCGTCTCGACCAGCTTGGGGCGCTCCTGCCCGAACAGCTGGTCATATTCGGCCTTGAGCGCGGCATAGCCGGCGGGGGTGATATAGTTGGGGCGATCGTTCATGATCGGCCCGCGCTATCAGCCCGGCCGGCTCTTGCCCAGATACCAGCTGAGGTTCGCCGTCCCCCTGCTGCGCGCATAGGCGGGGTTCATCAGGTCATAGACCACGGCATTCTCCAGCACGCGCTGGACATAGTTCTTGGTCTCGAAGATCGGGATCTGCTCGATCCAGCGGATCATGTCGCCGCCGGGCAGGCGCGGATCGCCATAGGCGCGCAGCCACTTGTTCACATTGCCCGGGCCGGCATTGTACGCCGCCACCGCCAGCGGATAGCAGCCGCCATAATAGGTCAGCATTCGCTGGAAATAGCTGGAGCCGAGCTGGATGTTGTAATCGGTATCGGCGTTGAGCGCGCTTGCGTCATAGCCCATGCCGAGCTTGCCCGCGGTTTCGCGCGCGGTGCCGGGCATCAGCTGCATCAGCCCGCGCGCGCCGGCGCGGCTGACCGCGTCGCGGTTAAACTGGCTTTCCTGGCGCGCGATGGCGTGGATGATCGTCCAGTAATCGCGCTGGCCCTCTGGCACCTCCACCGACGGATAGCCGGCGGCGCTATAGTCCGACAGGCCGTTCTGGAGCGCGCTGCGGCCGACCATCACGCCCAGGTCAGGACGACCCAGCGTGCGGCTGAGATCGGCGGCGAGGAGATGGTCGTCCTCGGTCGTCGCGTCCTCGGCGATCTTGCGGAGGAACAGGCTCTGGTCGCTGCGATTGCCCATCTGGCCGAGCAACTGCGCGGCGCGGACGATCTCCTGGCGGTAAAAGGCCTGACGGGCACCGGGCGCGGCGGTCTTGCCGGCAAGGTCGCGCGGGCCGCGCAAGGCTTGCCCCATCCGCTCGACCGCGAGCTGGCCGTAGAACAGATCGGGGAAGCCGGCTGCGCTGGCATAATAGCTGCGCGCGCCGGACGCGTTGCCGGCAGCTTCGGCGGCGCGGCCCGCCCAGTACAGCCCCTTGGACTGGGTGCCCGGCGTCTTCGATCCGCGGCCATAGCGCGCGAACATGCCGACCGCGTCGTTCGGCCGCCCCAGATTGTAGAGCGCCACCGTACCGGCGAGCCAGGTGAGGCTGGTATAATCGTCGCGCACGCCGAGCGAGAGGTCGCTGACGTCGGTGCCCGCCGGGAAGGCGTCGTCGACCTGCGAGGCGATGCGATAGGCAAGGTCGTACTGCCCATCCGCCAGCGCGCCGCGTGCAGCCGAGAGCAGTACCTCGTACCACTTCTCCGGATCGCCGGGGAAACCCGCCATCCGTCGCGGCTGGGCGAGGTAGGATCGCATCAGCTGGGTCTGGCCGGTCTGCCCCAGCCAGCGCGCGCGATCGGCGATATAGCCATGGTCGGAGGCACCGCGCGGCTCGGCGAGCGTCGCCCTGGTCGCGGCATCGAAGGCGTTGGTGCGATAGGCGATCCGCGCGTCGAACACCGGGCGCAGCGCGGGCGAGGTATAGGCGAGCTGCCGCGTCGCGATGCTGGTCGCGCCCTGCCAGAGCAGCATGTCCTCGCGCGCGTCATGATCGGCGGGGCGGAGCGCGGCGCCGAACCCGGCGAGCAGCGCGCTTTCGTCGCTGGTCCGCAGGATGCCTGCGCGCCATGCGCGCCGCGCCTGGTCCTCGGCTTCGGCACGCCGCCCGGAGGCGGCGAGCGCCTCGGCATAGCGCAGCCGACCGGCGGGGGTGATCGGCGGGAAGCGGGTGAAGAAGCGGACGGTAAGGTCCGGCATGGTCGCGCCGCTGTCGAGGATCGTCTCGGCGGCCGCGCGCCGGCTCTTCTCGCCGGGCCAGCCGGGATGGGCGAGGAGGAAATTGGCGTAGTCGGTGAACGGATAATTGTCCGACTGCTGCAGCCGCTTCCATTCAACCAGCGCCGTGCTCACCGGATCGAACTGGGCCTGGGCCTGCGGCACGAAACCGCCCGCCAGAGCCGCCAGCATCGCAGGGGTTACCTGCGAGGAAGCGGCCAGTCCCGAAACACCGGCGAACAGCAACGCGCCCTTGAGTATCGTACCGACCATGCTGGACATGATAGGAGATCCGCCCGTATCTGCCACCCCGTTTATAGCGAAAAGAGGATGATTCCGCGCGATGTTTTCTGGATCGATCCCCGCGCTGGTGACGCCGTTCCGCAACGGTGCGTTCGCGGAGGAGGATTTCCGCGCGCTCGTCGAATGGCAGATCGGCGAAGGCTCGTCGGCGCTGGTGCCCTGCGGCACCACCGGCGAAGCCGCGACCATGCCCAAGGACGAGCATTTCCACATCGTGCGGGTCTGTGCCGATCAGGCGAAAGGCCGGGTGAAGATCCTCGCCGGTGCGGGCTCGAATGACACCAAGGCGGCGATCGACAATGTCCATGCCGCCAAGGATGCGGGCGCCGACGCCGCGCTGATGGTGCCGCCTTATTACAATCGACCCAGCCAGGAAGGCATCTTCCGCCACTTCGCCGCGGTGGCCGAGGCAACCGACCTGCCGATCGTGCTGTATAACGTCCCCGGTCGTACCGTGACCGACATCCAGCCCGCCACCATGGCGCGGATCGTGAAGGCCTTCCCGCAAACCTTTGTGGGCTTGAAGGACGCGACCGGCAGCCTCAGCCGCGTGTCGGAACAGCGCGCGGGCTGCGGCACGGGCTTCGTCCAGCTTTCGGGCAATGACGAGACGGCGCTGGCGTTCAACGCGATGGGCGGGGTGGGCTGCGTCTCCGTGACGGCCAATGTCGCACCGAAGCTGTGCGCCGACTTCCAGGCGGCCTGGGCGGCGGGCGACACTGCCAAGGCGCTGGAACTCCACGACAAGCTCTACCCGCTGCACATCGCGATGTTCACCGATGCATCGCCGGGGCCGGTGAAGTACGCGATGGGCCGGGTCCGCCCGGGCTTCCCGCAGGACCTGCGTTTGCCGATGACCGAAGCGGGCGAGACGAGTCGCAAGGCGGTCGACGCTGGGCTCGAATTCGCCGGCCTGCGCTGAGGAACGGATCGGAGCGCCAACAAACGTCTGGCGCTCCGGCTTCGCCGTCCCTACATCGCGCGGTCTTATGGCCCGTCCGCGTCCCGCTACTTTCGACAAAGTGAAGACCGTCGCCGAAAACCGGCGCGCCCGCTTCGACTATTTCATCGAGCAGACCTACGAAGCCGGGCTGGTGCTGACCGGTACCGAGGTGAAGTCGCTGCGCTTCGGCGAGGGCTCGATCGCCGAGGCCTATGCCGAGATCAAGAACGAGGCGGTATGGCTGGTCAACGCCAATATCCCTGAATTCAGCCATGGCAATCGCTTCAACCACGAGGCCAAGCGCCCGCGTAAATTGCTCCTTCACGAGCGCGAGATAAACAAGCTGCACGGCGCCGTTGCCCGCGAGGGGATGACGCTGGTCCCGCTGTCGGTCTATTTCAACGGCAAGGGGCGTGCGAAGGTGGAGCTGGCGCTGGCGAAGGGCAAGAAGACGCATGACAAGCGCGAGACCATCAAGGAACGCGACTGGAAGCGCGAGCAGTCCCGCATCCTGCGCGACCGCGGCTGAGATGATCCCGCCGGGCCGCCTGCGCCGCCTGGCCGACAAGGCGGTGCCCAGCCGCGAATCGATCGAGACCAATCGCTGGCTGAAGCCGGTGGCCGGGCGGGTGATGCACAGCGCGCTGTGGCGCTTTACCCGCCGATCGGTGCCGCGGGGCGTGGCGCTGGGGATGCTGACCGGCATCCTTGTGCCGATGGGGCAGATTCCGGCTTCCGCCGTTCTTGCCTTGCCGCTCCGCGCGAACATTCCCGCTGCAGCGGCAACGACCTTCCTGACCAACCCCTTCACCACACCGCCGCTCTGGGTCGCAGCCTATTGGCTCGGCAGCTGGATGCTCGGTCCGCGCCTTTCGGCGGGAGTTTTGGCCGGAGACACACCCGGCTGGCTCGATTGGCTGCTTCATCGGGGCGGGCCGGCATTGCTGACCGGGCTGGTCACCCTCGCGGTGGTGCTCGCCATTCTTGGTTATTTCGCCAGCGCGCTCCTGTGGCGCTGGTGGATCGTCCGCAAACGTCGGCGGCGGCTGCAGCTTCGCCGCGCCGCGCATCCAGCCGCAATCGTTCCGCGTTCGAGATGACGCGATCCGCGCTTGACGCTGGAGCGGTGACGGAACATCGGTGACCGATGGCAAGTCTGCCCGACGCCGAGCTGCCCAAGCCTTCGCTGCTGCTGCCTCTCGTGGCGGTGGTCGTAACCGGCGTCGCCGCTGCCGCCGCGATCCTGTTCAGCCTGAACGATCGCGCGATTGCCGCGGGATTTCTGGGAGCGGCGTTGCTCGCGGCCGGGGTGATGCTGGCGATCGGCCGGTTGTTTCGATCGCCCAGCACCAGCATCGAGCGCTACACCGATTGGGCAATTGCGCATGCGCTGGCCTCCGCCAGCGACGATGCTTTGGCGGTCACCGATCGCAGCGGCCGGCTGGTCTGCGCCAATCCGCGCTATGAGGCATTGTTCGGCGGCTGGCCGACGCCGCCCAATCTGCCGATCGGGGAGGACGGAGAGCGCGCGCTGGGTGCCTGCGCCCGGGCCGCCTGGCGGGACGGCGAGAGCCGGTGCAGCGACGTTCAGGTGTTCGGCGCCCAGGTGGCGGTGCGGGTGGTCCGGGTCGGCGACGAATCGCTGGTGTGGCGCTTCATCGGGATCCACGCGCTGGATCTGGCCGTGCAGGTCCAGGGGCTGCTGGCCGGACCGACCGGCGACCGCCTGGGCGGGGCGGGGGTGATGGTGGTGCTGGTCGCGCCGGATGGTCGCATCCGATCGGCCAACCGCGTCTTCCGCCACCGCGCGATGGGGAATGCCGATGCCATCGTCGATGGGCGCGACTTCGCCGGCATGCTGATCACCGATTCGATGGGGCAGGTGCGCTTCGAGCGGGAGGGGATCGAGGGCACGCCGCTGCGGGTGCTGCAGATCCCGTTCCTCGAAGGCGACGAGGCGCCGCTGCTGGTCGCGTTGCTCGACGAGGAGCCGGTGGTGCTCGCCAGTCCGGCGCTGGCCGGCAGCGCCTCCGCGCATGTTCATTCGCTGATCTCGCTGCTGCCCACCGGGCTGGCGCTGATCGACCGGGACGGCCGGTTCCTGATGATGAACGACGCGTTCGTCCGCACCGCGCGCGTCCATCCCGCCGCCCCGCCGCTCTATCCTGGCGACCTGGTGGTGCGCGAGGACAAGGCGACGCTGGCGGACGCGGTGCGGCGCTTTGCGGGCGGCGCGCCCCAGTCGCTGGAGATCACCGTCCGGCTGAAGGACGCCTCCGAGGAGCCGGTGGCGATCACCATCGCGGGCGCGCGCGGCCTGGGTGACGCCGCCGTGCTGCTCAGCCTGCGGGACTCGGGCGAGGAGGGCAAGCTCAAGCGTCAGATCGCGCAGGCAACCAAGATGCAGGCGGTGGGCCAGCTCGCCGGCGGCGTCGCCCACGACTTCAATAACATCCTGACCGCGATCATCGGTCACTGCGACCTGATGCTGATGCGCCACTCGCCCGGCGACAGCGATTATGACGACATCCAGCAGATCCGCGCCAATTCGAACCGCGCCGCCAGCCTGACGCGCCAGCTGCTCGCCTTCTCGCGTCAGCAGACGCTGCGGCCGCAGGTGCTGCAGCTGCCGGACATCATTTCCGAAGTCTCGAACCTGCTGAAGCGTCTGCTCGGCGAGACCGTGTCGCTCGATGTCAAGCATGGCCGCAACCTGGGCCCGGTGCGCGCGGATCCGGGACAGCTCGAGCAGGTCGTGGTCAATCTCGCGGTGAATGCCCGCGATTCGATGCTCAGCAAGAACCCGAGCGGCGGGGGATCGCTGACCATCGAGACCCTGGCGGTGTCCTCCGCCGATGTGCGACGGATGGACGACGATGTGCTGCCGGTGGGCGACTATACGGCGCTGCGCATCTCGGATACCGGAACCGGCATTCCGCCGGAAATCCTGCCCAAGATCTGGGAGCCCTTCTTCACCACCAAGGAAGTAGGCAAGGGTACGGGCCTGGGCCTGTCGACCGTATACGGCATCATCAAGCAGTCGGGCGGCTATATCTTTGCCGAGAATAATCCCGGCGGCGGCGCGGCCTTCACCATCTATCTGCCGGTTCACACCGCACCCGAGGCCGCCGTCGCCAAGCTGCCGGTCACCAAGGAGAAACCCGCCGATCTTTGGGGTACCGGCACCATCCTGGTGGTCGAGGACGAGGACATGGTCCGCGCCATTGCCGAGCGCGCGCTGACCCGCCAGGGCTATTCGGTGGTCACCGCCGAAAATGGTGAAGTCGCGCTCGAAACGATTGAGACGATGGAGAAGCCGGACCTGCTCGTCTCCGATGTCGTGATGCCGGTGCTGGATGGGCCCAGCATGGCGCGCAAGGTGCGAGAGCGCTGGCCGGACCTGCCGATCCTGTTCATGTCCGGCTATGCCGAGGAACAATTGCGGCGTTCGATCGATCTCGACAATGTCGCCTTTCTGCCTAAACCCTTTTCCGTGCAACAACTTGCAGAAGCGGTTCAGGAGATCCTGGTGACCAAATAAGTGCTTGGCACGTAATCATTTTTCCTGCAAAGGGGGCTATATGCAGGGTCCGCGTAACATCCTCATCGTCGAAGACGAGCCATTGATCGCCATGATGCTCGAGGATTTCCTCGACGCGCTGGACCGCGTGCCGGCGGGAACCGCCGATACCGTGGCGGAGGCGCTGGACCGGATCGGCGCGGGCGGCATCGACGCGGCGATCCTCGATGTGAACCTGCGCGGCGGCGAGCAGAGCTGGCCGGTGGCCGACAAGCTGGCCGAACTCGGCATCCCCTTCGTGCTGGCGACCGGTGGTGCCGATGACAGCATCGCGCCGCTGCATCGTGATCGTCCGGTCCTTTCCAAGCCGTTCACGCTCGATCGCGTCGACAAGGTGCTCAGCACGCTCAGCTGACGTCTGCGCCAAGGGTGCGCGGGCAAGGGTTGTGCGCGGGGCAGGGGCAACGCTAAAGCCCCTGTCACCATGACCGAACTCCCCAAGACCTTCGACCCCGCCGACATCGAATCCCGCTGGTACGCCCATTGGGAAGACGAAGGCCTGTTCCGCCCCGAGCGCGAGGGCGCCGAGCCCTGGACGATCGTCAACCCGCCGCCCAACGTGACGGGCAGCCTGCACATCGGCCACGCGCTCGACAACACGTTGCAGGACATCCTCGTCCGCCACGCGCGGCTCAAGGGCAAGGACGCGCGCTGGGTGGTCGGCACCGACCATGCCGGCATCGCGACGCAGATGGTGGTCGAGCGCCAGCTCAACGCCGCGGGGAGCAAGCGCACCGATTTCACCCGCGAGGCCTTCGTCGACAAGGTGTGGGAATGGAAGGCCGAGAGCGGCGGGCAGATCACCCGCCAGCTGCGCCGGCTCGGCTGCTCGATGGACTGGGCGAACGAGCGCTTCACCATGGACGAGGGCTTCTCCAAGGCCGTCCTCAAGGTGTTCGTCGAGCTCCATCGCCAGGGCCTGCTCTATCGCGACAAGCGCCTGGTGAACTGGGACCCGGGCCTCGGCACCGCGATCTCGGACCTCGAGGTCGAGACCAAGGAAGTCCGCGGCAACTTCTGGCACCTGCGCTATCCGCTGGCGGACGGATCGGGCTTCATCCAGGTCGCGACGACGCGCCCGGAGACGATGCTGGCCGACATGGCGGTCGCCGTGCATCCCGAGGACGCGCGCTACAAGGCGCTGATCGGCAAGCAGGTTCGGCTTCCGATCACCGGCCGCCTGATCCCGATCGTCGGCGACGAACATGCCGATCCGGAACTGGGCTCGGGCGCGGTGAAGATCACGCCGGGACATGATTTCAACGACTTCGAGGTGGGTATTCGCGCCGGCATCAAAGCTGGCGAGATGCTCAACATGCTCGATGCCAAGGCGGCGATCTGCCAGACGCAGGACGGGTCGGTCCCGGCCGAGCTGATCGGGCTTGATCGCTTCGAGGCGCGCAAGGCAATCGTCGCTCGGCTGAAGGACGAGGGCTTCCTCGTGCCGTTCGTCGACAAGGAAGGCGCCGAGCACGATGCCGAGCCCCGCACGATCCAGACGCCCTATGGCGATCGCTCGGGCCAGGTGATCGAGCCGTGGCTGACCGACCAATGGTATGTCGACGCCGCGACGCTCGCCAAGCCGGCGATCGAGGCGGTCCGCTCGGGCGCGACCAGGATCGTGCCGAAGAGCTGGGAAAAGACCTATTTCAACTGGATGGAGAACATCCAGCCCTGGTGCGTCAGCCGCCAGCTCTGGTGGGGGCACCGGATTCCGGCGTGGTTCGATGCCGACGGCAAGCCCTATGTCGCGGAGACCGAGGAAGAGGCGCAGGCACAGGCAGGCGAGGGCGTAGCGCTCACCCGCGATCCCGACGTGCTCGATACCTGGTTCTCCTCGGCGCTGTGGCCGTTCGCGACGCTCGGCTGGCCCGAGAACAGCGACCCGACGCTCGGCGGGCGCTATTCGAACGACGTGCTCATTTCCGGCTTCGACATCCTGTTCTTCTGGGATGCGCGGATGATGATGCAGGGCTTGCACTTCATGAAGGAAGTGCCGTTCAAGACCTTGTATCTGCACGGTCTTGTCCGCGCAGCCGACGGTCAGAAGATGTCCAAGTCCAAGGGCAACACGGTCGATCCACTGGGCATGATCGACAAGTATGGCGCCGACGCGCTGCGCTTCTTCATGGCGGCGATGGAGAGCCAGGGCCGCGACATCAAGATGGATGAGAAGCGGCTCGAGGGCTATCGCAACTTCGCGACCAAGCTGTGGAACGCTGCGCGCTTCTGCCAGGCCAATGGCATCTCGGCCAGCAAGCATCTCGAGGCGCCGACGGCGGAGCTGGCGGTCAACCGCTGGATCATCGCGGAAACCATCGCGACGGTGCAGGCGCTGGACCTGGCGCTGGTCGATCTGCGCTTCGACGAGGCGGCGAACAGCATCTACCAGTTCGTCTGGAGCCGCTTCTGCGACTGGTATCTCGAACTGATCAAGCCGGTGCTGCAGGGCGAGGGCGTTGCCGCCGCCGATGCGGAAGAGACGCGCGCCGTTGCCGGCTGGGCGCTCGACCAGATCCTCGTCATGCTCCACCCGTTCATGCCCTTCATCACCGAAGAGCTGTGGTCGAAGATGGGCCCGCGCGACCATGACCTGATCGTCGCGAAGTGGCCGATGGCCGATGCCCGTGCGCTGGATCCGTCGGCGGCGCAGGAGATCGACTGGCTGATCCGACTGGTGAGCGAGATCCGCGCCGCGCGGACCGAACTCAACGTGCCGCCGGGCGCGCGCCTGCCGCTGCACGTCCGCGATGCCTCGCCCGAAACGGCGGCTCGGCTGATCGGACAGGAAGCGGCGCTGGCACGGCTCGGCCGCGTCGATCAGGCGCAGGGCGATGCCCCTGCCGGCGGCGCGCTGCAGCTCGTCGTCGACGAGGCGACCTTCGTGATGCCGCTTGGCGACGTGGTCGACCTCGAAGCCGAGCGCGCCCGCCTCACTAAGGCGATCGCCGCGGCCGAGAAGGAGCGGGATGGGCTGGCCGGGCGGCTCGGCAATCCGAGCTTCGTCGAGCGCGCCAAGCCCGAGGCGGTGGAGAAGGCCCGCGCCGATCACGCCGAGAAGGCGGCCGAGGCCGAGCGGCTCTCGGCGGCGCTGGCGCGGCTGGGGTAATCTAGACCAAGTCCCCCTCAACCGTCCGCGCCGAAGACGGTGGGAAGGGTGAGGGGGACTGGCTTAGGTTTGGACGGCCGCCGGCACCATCACATCGATTACCGCCGGCGCGATCTTCGCGGTCACCGGCGTTTCGGCCAGCACCTCGCCATCGATCGAGATCGGCAGCACCGGCTCGGTCGCGACGCGCAGCGATTGCCCGCGAAACGTGACGGTATCCTCCTTGCGCGCCTCCAGCCGCAGCACCGAAGCCGCCCAGTTGCGCACCAGCCGCGCCTTGGTCGGGCCCTTCACCACTTGCACGACGATCTCGCCCGAGGTCACCCCGGCTTCGTCAACCAGCTCGGTGCCGCCATGGAACGGGCCGTTGGAGATCCGCACCTCCACAGCGCGCAGCCTTTGGGCATCAGCGCCCTCGCCGACGATCACTGTGAACGGCTTGAATTTCAGGAACTGGAGCGCCGCCCAGCTGAGATAGCCCATCCGCCCGAACCAGCGTTTGGCGTTGTGCGGCACGGTCTCCGCGATCTGCGGCGAGAGGCCGATTGCGGCGGTGCTCGCATAATAATCATCGTTGATCATGCCCAGATCGATCCGCTTGGCAATGCCCTGCAGGATCGCATTCACCGCACCGTCGACGTCGAGCGGAATGCCGAGCGATCGGGCGAAGCTGTTCGCGGTGCCGAGCGGTAATACGCCCAGCGTCACGCCGGTGCCGACCAACTTGTCCACCAGCCCGCTTACCGTCCCGTCGCCGCCGCCGAGGATCACCAGTTCTGGCTTCTTCGCCAGCGCCTTGTCCAGCGTCGCCTCCAGCTGGTCCGGGTCGTCCACCGCATGCGCGTCGACCGCCATCGCCTGCCCGTGGAATCGAGCGCAGGCGCGGTCGAACCAGTCCTGGCCGTGGCGGGACTTGGTGTTCACGATCATCGCCGCCGACTGGAACTGCATGCTACCCCCTCGATTGATGACGGTCCCGTAACGCACGGCTGCCGAGATCGGGTCCGGCTGCCCTGTTCTTCGGTACAGGTCGCCTTCGGCTGAACTTGCGCGTTTGTGCGCCTATGACCGCTCCCGTTCTCCTCTGGTTCCGCCGCGATCTTCGCCTCGCCGATCAGCCCGCCCTTGCGGCGGCGGTCGATGCGGGCACCGTGATCCCGGTCTACATCCTCGATGACGAAACGGCGAAGCACCGGGCGATGGGCGGCGCCTCGCGCTGGTGGTTGCACCATAGTCTTTCGGCGCTCGACGCCGCGCTGCGTGCGAAGGGATCGCGGCTGGTCCTGCGTCGTGGCAGGAGCGACGAGGAGCTTGCCCGGCTTGCGGAGGAGGTGGGGGCAGAGGCGGTCCATTGCCTCCGGCACTATGAACCCTGGTGGCGCAATGCCGAGCGGGCGGTGGCGAAGCGGCTGACGCTCTGCTGCCATGACGGGAACTATCTGCTGCCGCCCGGCACGGTGACGAGCGGGTCTGGCACGCCTTACAAGATCTTCACGCCCTTTTGGCGGACGCTGCGCGAGCGCCTGCCGCCGGCCGAGCCCCTACGCGTGCCGCAGCGGATCGCCGCGCCCGCAAAATGGCCGGCGAGCGACTCGCTGGACGATTGGCAGCTGCTGCCTTCCGCTCCCGACTGGGCCGCCGGCTTTCGCGAAGAATGGGAACCGGGCGAAGCGGGTGCGCACAAGCGGCTCCGTCGGTTCAAGGATCACGCCGCGCGGTACGACGATACGCGAAATCTTCCCTCGATCGAGGGCAGCTCGCGCCTCTCGCCGCACCTCCATTTCGGCGAGGTTTCGCCGGCGCAGGTCTGGCATGCACTCGAGGGCGCGGGCGGGCAGGTGGAGGAATATCTGCGCGAGCTGGGCTGGCGGGATTTCGCCCAGAACCTGATCTGCCAGTTTCCCGATTATGCCGCGAAGAACGGCCGCCCTGCCTTCGACGCGATGGAATGGCGGACCGGCAAGGCGGCCAAGGCCGACCTGCGCGCCTGGCAGCGTGGGCAGACTGGCTACCCCATCGTCGATGCCGGCATGCGCCAGCTCTGGGCGACCGGCTGGATGCACAATCGCGTGCGGATGATCGCGGCCAGCTTTCTGATCAAGCATCTGCTGATCGACTGGCGCGAGGGGGAGCGCTGGTTCTGGGATACCCTGGTCGATGCGGACTATGGCAGCAACACCGTGAATTGGCAGTGGGTGTCGGGTTCCGGCGTCGATTCGAGCCAGTGGAGCCGGGTGATGGCGCCGCTGACCCAATCGGAGAAGTTCGATGCGGCGGGCTATATCCGGCAATGGGTGCCGGAGCTGGCGAGGCTGCCGGACGCCGCGATCCATGATCCCGAGGAAGCGGGATGCCGCCCGCCCGACTATCCAGCCAAGCGCATCAGCCATCGCGATGCCCGCGACCGTGCGCTTGCCGCGGGTCGGGCGATCCGCTGAGGGACTTGCCCCGCGCGATCAGGCGTGCATGAAGCGCGGCATGAATGCTCCGGGGCAGGATACTGTACGAGTCGCTGTGCGCGGCTCCGGGCCGCTGGCTCTTTTCGGCCATTTCTTTCATCGTCAGCTCGATCGGCTGGACCGTGGCATCGCCGAAGGCAGCCTCGAAGTGCATACGCCGGACGGGCAGGCGCGGCTTTTGGGCGGGAGCGCTCCGGGGCCGGCGGCGATCGTGGCGCTGCACAGCTGGCGCGCGCTGGTGCGGCTGGCGACCGGCGGGTCCTCGGGCTGGTACGAGGCCTGGGAAAAGGGCGAATGGTCGAGCCCTGATCCGGTGCAGCTGTTCGCACTGTTCGGCCGCAACCGCGCCGGGCTGGCGGGACAGGCGCGCTCGCGCGGGCTCTCGCTGCTGCCGCGCCGGCTGATGCACTGGATGCGCCGCAACCATCGCGGCGGGTCGCGCAAGAACATCGCCTTCCACTACGACCTCGGCAACGATTTCTATGCGCCCTGGCTCGATGCCGGCATGAGCTATTCGAGCGCGATCTTCGGCGATGCGGACGCGGGTCTGGTGGCAGCGCAGGAAACCAAGCTGCAGGCGATCCTCGATCGCACCGCCACGAAGCCCGGCGACATGATCCTGGAGATCGGCTGCGGCTGGGGGTCCTTTGCGGAGCTGGCACTGCGCCAGGGGCGCAAGCTGCACGGCATCACGCTATCGACCGAGCAGATGGCCTGGGCCGAGGCGCGGACCGCCGGACTGGACGGCGCCCGTTTCAGCCTTACCGATTATCGCGACGTGACCGGCCAGTATGACGCGGTCGCCAGCATCGAGATGGCGGAGGCGGTGGGCCGCGAATATTGGCCGGCCTATGTCTCGGCCATCGCACGGGCGCTGAAGCCGGGCGGCCGCGCCGCGCTGCAGGTGATCACCTTCGACGATACGATGTTCGAGGGCTATGCCCGCAACGTCGACTTCATCCAGACCTATGTCTTCCCCGGCGGCATGCTGCTCAAGGAAAGCGAGTTCCGCGCGCTTGCCGAGGCGGAGGGTATGGAGTGGCGCGATCGCCACGCCTTCGGGCTCGATTATGCCGAGACGCTGCGGCGCTGGCGCGAACGCTTCGATGCGGCCGCCGCGGCCGGCCTGCTGCCGGCGCAATTCGACGCGCGCTTCGTGCGGCTGTGGCGCTATTATCTGATGTACTGCGAGGGCGGCTTCCGGGGCGGCGGGATCGACGTGATCCAGATGACGCTGGTGAAGCGGGGCTGACCCCGCTTCCGCCGGCATGTCAGCCGCAGCGGGCGTCGGTGATCGTGCCGGTCTTGTCGACGTGCAGGTTCAGCCGGTCGACGCGGAAGTCCATCGTCACGGCCGAGCCCGGCTCGATCCAGCGAATGCGGTTGGCACCCGAATGGCGCAGCGCCTCGCCCTCGTCGATCGCGGCGCGCTGCTTGCCCTTCAGATACTGGATCCGATTCGCGTCGCACTCCACCATCGCCGGAATGGGCTCGGCCTTCGGCTTGGGCGCGCAGCCGGCAGCACCGGCGAGCAGGGCCAGAAAGAGGGTGCGGCGGATCATGCGGGTTCCTCCGTGCGGCTCATCTTGAGCTTGCCGTTGCGCACCGCGAAAGCGAGCTGGCCTTCCACCAGGGCAAGCGCGTCGCGACCGAACTGTTCGTAGCGCCAGCCCTCAAGGATCGGCAGGTCCTTGCGGACCCCGGCGGCAAGGGCCTCCAGATCCTCCGACCGTGCGAGCAGGCGCGGGGCGACGTTGACTTCCTTGGCGCGGATCTTGAGCAGCAGCTTGAGCAGGTCGGCGACGAGCGCGCCGTCCTTGCCGAGCGCGGGCTTGCGCTCCTCGCGGCCGGGCATTTCGTCGGCCGGCATCGGCTTGGCATTGGCGAGCGCGTCCATCATCCGCCCGCCGATGTCGTTGCCCGCCCAGGCGGCGGAGAGGCCGCGCACCTTGGCGAGGTCGCTCTGCTTGCGCGGCGGGTTGGCGGCGAGGTCGGCCAGCGTCTCGTCCTTGACGATGCGGCCGCGCGGCAGGTCCTTGCCCTGCGCCTCCAGCTCGCGCCAGCGGGCGAGCGCCTTGAGGCGGCCGAGCACCTCGGGCTTGCGGCTGTTGATGCGGACGCGCTGCCACACCTGGTCGGGATCGTTGCGATAGTTCTCCGGATCCGAGATGCGCTCCATCTCCTGGTCCAGCCAAACGCCGCGGCCCGACTTACGCAGCTTTTCCAGCATCTTGGGAAAGATCTTGGAGAGGTGGGTCACGTCGGCGATGGCATAGTCGATCTGGCGCTTGTCGAGCGGGCGGCGCGCCCAGTCGGTGAAGCGGGCGCCCTTGTCGACGACGATGCCGAGATAGGTGTCGACGAGGTTGGAATAGCCGATCTGCTCGCCCTGGCCGAGCGCCATCGCGGCGACCTGGGTGTCGAACATCGGGTGCGGGGTCTTGCCGGTGAGGTTGTAGACGATCTCGATGTCCTGGCCGCCGGCGTGGAACACCTTGAGCACGTCCTCATTGTCGACCAGCAGGTCGAGCAGGGGGCCCATGTCGAGATCCGGGGCCATCGGATCGATCGCCGCGGCCTCCTTGTCGTTCGCCACCTGGATCAGGCAGAGCTCGGGCCAGTAGCTGTTTTCGCGCATGAACTCGGTGTCGACCGTGATGAAGTCGGACTTCGCGAGGCGTTTGCAGAGATCGGCGAGGGTGACGCTGTCTTCGATCAGACCATGAATGTGCATCGCATGCCCATATACCGGTCTTCGGGTTGACAAAAGTGGGGTGTGACCGGAATGCGCGCGGTCATAGTGTTTCAATATCGTCGCGCCGGCCCGATCCGGCACCGCCGAGCGTGGCGGGAAGACGCCAAGGTGAGAAGAACCGCATCATGCACGCCTATCGCACGCACACCTGCGCCCAGCTCCGCTCCGCGGATGTCGGGCAAACCGTCCGCCTGTCGGGCTGGGTGCACCGCAAGCGCGACCATGGCGACCTGGTGTTCGTCGATCTGCGCGATCATTACGGCATTACCCAGATCGTCACCGACGCGAGCGGCCCGGCCTTCGAGGCGATCGAGTCGCTGCGCTCCGAGTCGGTGATCACCGTCACCGGCACGGTCGTCGCGCGCGATGCCAGCGTGGTGAACCCGAACCTGCCGACCGGCGAGATCGAGGTCCGCGCCGCCGAGGTCACCGTCCAGTCGGCCGCCGCCGACCTGCCGATGCCGGTGTTCGGCGAGCAGGAATATCCCGAAGAGATCCGCCTGCGGAACCGCTATCTCGATCTGCGCCGCGAGAAGGTCCACAAGAACATCCTGCTGCGCTCGAACGTGATCGCGTCGCTGCGCAGGCGTATGATCGACCAGGGCTTCACCGAGTTCCAGACGCCGATCCTCACCGCGTCGAGCCCCGAGGGCGCGCGCGACTATCTCGTCCCCAGCCGCGTCCATCCGGGCAAGTTCTACGCGCTGCCGCAGGCGCCGCAGATGTTCAAGCAGCTGCTGATGGTCGCCGGCTTCGACCGCTATTTCCAGATCGCACCCTGCTTCCGCGACGAGGACGCGCGTGCCGATCGCAGCCCCGGTGAATTCTACCAGCTCGATTTCGAGATGAGCTTCGTCACCCAGGACGACGTGTTCGCGGCGATCGAACCGGTGCTGCACGGCGTGTTCGAGGAGTTCGCCGACTGGGAGGGCATGGGCCGCAGCGTCAGCGCGCTGCCGTTCAAGCGCATCCCGTACCGCGAATCGATGCTCAAATACGGCAACGACAAGCCGGACCTGCGCAACCCGCTGGTGATCACCGACGTGTCGGACTTCTTCAAGGGCTCGGGCTTCGGCCGCTTCGCCTCGATCGTGGAAGGCGGCGACGTGGTCCGCGCGATCCCGGCGCCGCGCACCCACGAGAAGAGCCGCAAGTTCTTCGACGACATGAACAGCTGGGCGCAGTCGGAAGGCTTCCCCGGCCTCGGCTATGCGACGCAGAAGGACGGCGTGTTCGGCGGCCCGATCGCCAACAACCACGGCCAGGACGGCATGAAGGCCATTGCCGAAGCGATGGGCCTCGGCCCGAACGACGGCATCTTCTTCGCCGCCGGCAAGGAAGCCCAGGCGGCCAAGCTCGCCGGCCTGGCGCGCACCCGCGCCGCCGAGCAGCTCGAGCTGATCGACAAGAAGCGCTTCGAATTCTGCTGGATCGTCGACTTCCCGATGTTCGAATATGACGAGGACGCGAAGAAGGTCGATTTCAGCCACAACCCCTTCTCGATGCCGCAGGGCGAGTTGGAGGCGCTGGAGACCAAGGACCCGCTCGACATCCTCGCCTTTCAGTACGACATCGTCTGCAACGGCATCGAGCTGTCCTCGGGCGCGATCCGGAACCACAAGCCCGAGATCATGTACAAGGCGTTCGAGATCGCGGGGTATACCCAGGCCGATGTCGACACGAACTTTGCGGGCATGATCAACGCCTTCAAGTTCGGCGCCCCGCCGCACGGCGGCTCGGCGCCGGGCGTCGACCGCATCGTGATGCTGCTCGCCGACGAGCCGAACATCCGCGAGGTGATCGCCTTCCCGATGACACAGAAGGCCGAGGACCTGATGATGCACGCGCCGTCGGCGGTGAGCGACAAGCAGCTCAAGGAACTGCACATCCGCCTGGCGCCGGGCGTCGACGGCCCCAAGGCCGGCTGAGCGGAGGCGGGCGGTCATGCGCGTCGCGGTGTTCAACACCAAGGCCTATGATCGCCGCTTCCTTGCGCAAGCCAATGCCCGCTTCGGGCATGACCTGACCTTTCTCGAACCCCGCCTCGATGCGCTGACCGCCACGCTGGCGGCGGGGCACGCGGCGGTTTGTGTTTTCGTGAACGATGGCGTCGATGCGACCGTGCTGGAGGCGCTGGCGAAGGTCGGCGTGCGGCTGGTGGCGCTGCGCTGCGCCGGCTTCAACAATGTCGACCTGGTTGCGGCGGAGCGGCTGGGCATCACGGTGGTGCGGGTGCCCGCCTATTCTCCGCATGCCGTTGCCGAGTTCACCGTCGGTCTGCTGCTGGCGGTCGACCGGCAGATCCCGCGCGCCTGGTCGCGGGTGCGGGAGAACAATTTCGCGCTCGACGGGTTGATCGGCCGCAACCTGCACGGCCGCACCGTCGGCGTGGTGGGCACCGGCAAGATCGGCGCGCTCGTCGCCCGGGCGCTGCGGGCTGGATTTGGCTGCACCGTGCTGGCGAGCGACCTCCACAGCGATCCTGATCTGGAGGCGATCGGCGTCCGCTATGTGCCGCGCGATGAACTGCTGCGCGCGGCGGAAATCGTTACGCTACACTGCCCGCTTACGCCCGACACCCATCGGCTGATCGACGCGCAGGTGATCGCCGAGGCGCGGGACGGGCTGGTGATCGTCAACACCAGCCGCGGGGCGCTGATCGACACCGCGGCGCTGATCGATGGACTGAAATCTCGCAAGGTGCGGGCGGTGGCGCTCGACGTCTATGAGCAGGAGGCGGACCTGTTCTTCGAGGACCTGTCGAACGAGATCATCGCCGATGACCAGTTCCAGCGCTTGCTCACCTTCCCCAATGTGCTGGTGACCGGCCACCAGGCCTTCCTCACCGAAGAGGCGCTGTCGGCCATCGCCGAGACGACGCTCGCCAGCATCAGCGATTTCGAAGCGGATCGTCCGCTCGCCAATCGCGTCGATGCAGCCTTGATCGCGCCGCCGCGTTGAGCAGCGCCATGACCATCGATCTTTCCGAATATGAGGCAGGCGAGCCCTTCGACGGCGATTACGAGGCCGAGCTTGCCAAGCTCCAGAAGCGGCTGAGCCATATCCAGACTGCGCATATCATCCACAAGCGCCGCGCGATCGTGGCGTTCGAGGGCTGGGACGCGACGGGGAAGGGCGGGGTGATCAAGCGTCTCACCGCGGAGTGGGACCCGCGCTATTACGAGGTCTGGCCGATCTCGGCGCCGACCCAGGAGGAGCTGTCGCATCATTTCCTCTGGCGCTTCTGGCAGCGGCTGCCGGCGCAGCACAATATCGCGGTGTTCGACCGCACCTGGTACGGCCGCGTTCTCGTCGAGCGCGTCGAAGGCTATGCCAGCGAGAGCGACTGGCGGCGCGGCTATGCCGAGATCAACGATTTCGAGGCGCAGCAGGTCAACAACGGCGCGACCCTCGTCAAGATCTTCCTGCACGTGACGCAGAAGACTCAGGACAAGCGCCTGCGCGACCGGCTGGAACATCCGTGGAAGCGCTGGAAGACCGGCATGGACGATTTCCGCAACCGCGCGCGCCGGGCCGACTATCTCGATGCGATGCACGAGATGTTCCACGAGACCGACACGCCGCACGCGCGCTGGACGGTGATCGACGGCAACAACAAGAAGGCTGCCCGCATCGCCGCGCTCACCGCCATCGCCGAGCAGCTGGAAAAGCACGTGCCGATGGTGCCGCCGGAACTCGATCCGGCGGTGGTGAAGGTGGCGACCGAGGCGCTGGGGAAGTTCTAAAGATCCTCCCCGAAACGGGGAGGGGGACCATGCGCAGCATGGTGGAGGGGGATCGCAGCGAGCGAGTCCGGTGTGTATACCCCCCTCCATCACTGCCTTCGGCGGCGGTCCCCCTCCCCGTGCCGGGGAGGAGTTTAGAAGTTATGCCGCCGCGAACGTTCCGTCGTCGCCCATCACGTGCAGCACGCCATCGGCAATGGCGAAATAGGCGCCGTGGATGGTCAGCTTGCCCGCCGCCTCGCGCTCGGTGACGAACGGGAAGGTGCGCAGGTTGCGCATCGAGACGCGGACGGTCTCATGCTCCATCGCCCGCACCGCCTCCGGCCCCTCGCCATGTTCGGCGCGGACCTTGTCGCGGGCTTCGTCGAGCATGTCGACCCAATGCGCGATGAATCCGCCCTCGCCATGATCGGCATCGGCGAAACGCTGGGTGAGGGCGGCATGCGCGCCGCCACAGGCGCCATGCCCCATCACCACGATCTCGGGCACCTCAAGCTGCGTCACCGCGAACTCCAGCGCCGCCGACACGCCGTGCCGGCCGCCGCCGATCTCGAACGGCGGGACCAGGTTCGCGACGTTGCGCACCACGAAGATCTCGCCCGGCAAGGTATCGAAGATCTGCGCCGGATCGACCCGGCTGTCGGAGCAGGCGATCACCATCACCTTCGGGCTCTGCCCTTCGGAAAGCTCGGCCCAGCGCGCGCGCTGCGTGCTCCAGCCTTCGTTGCGGAAGCGGCGATAGCCGTCGAGGAGTGCGTTGAATCCAGCCATATGCTCTGCCTATCCCTGCTGTTGGGCCGTGTCGACAGCCCGAACGTTCAATGCCCGGTTACGCTCCCTGCAACGCCATGCGCAATTTCCGGGACTGGCGAAACCCGTTCGGGCGCTCTATCTGCCCCCCATGAACGAGCAGACTCCGCTGGCCCGGCCCGAACGCCTCCGCAAGCCCGACTGGATCCGCGTCAAGGCGCCCACCTCCGAGGGGTTCGCCAAGACCCGTGCGCTGATGCGCGCCAAGAACCTGACGACGGTGTGTGAAGAGGCCGCCTGTCCGAATATCGGCGAGTGCTGGACCAAGAAACACGCGACGGTGATGATCCTGGGCGACGTCTGCACGCGCGCCTGCCGCTTCTGCAACGTCAAGACCGGCATGCCGCGCAAGGTCGATCCGCTGGAGCCCCAGCACGTCGCCGAGGCGGCGGTGCAGATGGGCCTGGAGCATATCGTGATCACCTCGGTGGACCGCGACGATCTGCCCGACGGCGGCGCCAGCCAGTTCGTCAAGGTGATCGAGGCGATCCGCAAGGCGAGCCCGACCACCACGATCGAGATCCTGACCCCCGATTTTCGCAACAAGCACGAGGCCGCCGTTGAGGCGATCGTCGCGGCGCGGCCGGACGTGTACAACCACAATTTGGAAACCGTCCCCAGGCTCTATCCGATGATCCGCCCGGGCGCGCGCTATTACGCGTCGCTGCGGCTGCTGGAGACGGTGAAGCGGCTCGATCCGTCGATCTTCACCAAGTCGGGCATCATGCTCGGCCTGGGCGAGCAGCGCCTGGAAGTCCACCAGGTGATGGACGACATGCGCTCGGCCGATATCGATTTCCTGACCATGGGCCAGTATCTCCAGCCGACGCCGAAGCATGCCAAGGTCGAGGAGTTCGTGACCCCGCAGAACTTCCAGGCGTACGGCGCGATCGCCCGGGCCAAGGGCTTCCTGCAGGTCGCCTCGACCCCGCTCACGCGTTCCAGCTATCACGCCGGCGAGGATTTCGCCGAGATGCGCGCGGCCCGCGAGGCCAAGCTGGCGAAGGCGAGCGCCAAGGCCTGATGCCCAAGCACAGCGAAACCCGGCAGCTCCCCTATACGCCGGAACAGATGTTCGATCTGGTGGCAGACGTTGCGCGCTACCCCGAGTTCCTGCCTTGGGTGAGCGCGATGCGCGTCCGCTCGTCGAGCGACACCCAGGTCGTCGCGGACATGATCGTCGGCTTCAAGGGGCTGCGCGAGACCTTCACCTCGCGCGTCACCAAGGCGCGGCCCGAGACCGTCCATGTCGAATATGTCGACGGGCCGCTCAAGCATCTGTCGAACGACTGGACGTTCCGGCCCGACGGGCAGGGCGGCTGTTACGTCGATTTCTGCGTGGACTTCGCGTTCAAGAACCGGGTGTTCGAGATGCTGGCGGGACAGGTGTTCGACCGCGCGCTCCGCAAGATGATCGGTGCGTTCGAGGAGCGCGCGGCGAAGCTTTATGCGGGGTCGGGTTCTTCGGCGACTGGCGCCTCGGGCGACGGCATCAGCAGGTCGAGCGCACACAACGCCGCCTGAAGGCGGATGCCGCCGCGGCCATTGTCCTCGAAATGCCGCGCGTCGGCGACGACATGCTTGGGATCGGCGCCGCGGATCGCCTGGGCGAACACGACGGTGCCGACCGGCTTGTTCTCGGTCGCCCCGCCCGGCCCGGCGATGCCGGTGATGGCGACGGCGACATCCGCCTTGGTGCGTTCCAGCACGCCCTGCGCCATGCTCCACGCCACCGCGATCGAGACCGCGCCGAAGGTTTCGAGCACGTCCAGGCTCACCTTCAGCACGTCCATCTTGGCGTCATTGGAATAGGTGACGAAGCCGGCGTCGAAGACGTCGGACGAACCCGGCAGCTCGGTCAGCGCGGCGGAGACCAGGCCGCCGGTGCAGCTTTCGGCAACGGCGACGCGGCGGCCGGCAATACGGTTCGCGTCAATGACCTTGCGCGCGGCTTCTACGAGTTCGGTGGGAAGAATCGTGTCCATAACGGCAGCCCCCTTGCCATTGGATGATCGGTTGTACGAGTCAGTTCCTTGCAGGCACGCGTACGGTAGCGACAGCCTGCGCCGCCATGCCCTCGCCGCGGCCGGTGAAGCCGAGACGCTCTGTCGTGGTGGCTTTCACACTCACCTGTCCCGGATCGAGACCCAGGATCGCGGCAATCGAGGCGCGGATCGCCTCGCGGTGCGGGCCGATCTTGGGCGCCTCGCAGATCAGCGTGAGATCGACGAAGTCGAGGATGCCGCCTTCGGCCGTGACCAGCGCGGCGGCATGTTCGAGGAAGCGCGCCGAAGCCGCGCCGCGCCACTGCGGGTCGCTGGGCGGGAAGTGCATGCCGATATCGCCCGCGCCGATCGTGCCGAGCAAAGCATCGGTGATCGCATGCAGCGCCACGTCGGCGTCGCTATGGCCGGATAGGCCCTTGCTGTGCGGGATGCGAACGCCGCCGAGCCAAAGCGCCTCGCCCTCGGCGAAGCGGTGGACATCATAGCCGGTGGCGGTGCGGACGCGCATGGCGGAGCCCAGGCGCGTTTCGGCGGCGACGAAATCGGCGGGATGGGTGATCTTTTCGAGCATCGGGTCTCCGGGAACAAGAGCGACCTGGCCGCCGATCGCGCGCAGCATCTGGGCGTCGTCGGTCGCCTCCTGGTCCGTGGGCCAGCGGCGGTGCGCGTCGAGAATGGCGTCGAAGGCGAAGGCCTGCGGGGTCTGGACGCGGTAGAGATCGGCACGCGGCACGGTGTCGCCGACCAGCACGCCTTCGCCGCGTACCAGCGTGTCGGCGACGGGGAGGGCGGGGATCGCGCCGCCTTCGGCATCCAGGCTGTTGAGCAGGTCGTCGATCACGCGCGCCGGCAGGAAAGGTCGAGCGGCGTCATGGATCAGGACATGGGTGAAGCCGCCGGCAAGCAGCGCCTCCAGCCCGTTCCGCACCGACTCGCGCCGCGTGGCGCCGCCTGTGACGAAGGGCGTGGTGCCCAGCGCGGCTTCGAGCAGCGCCTCCTGACCTTCGCCGATCACGGTCAGCACCGCATCGATCCTGGGGTGGCTGGCGAGTGCCCGATGAGCGTAAGCGAGCAGCGGCTTGCCGCCGAGCAGCGCATATTGCTTGGGCACGCTCCCCCCGGCGCGGGTGCCGCTGCCGGCGGCGACGAGGATGGCGGCGGTCCTGAACGCGGTCATGCGGAGCGCCTAGCGAAGTTTGCGGGCAAGCGGTAGGGCCGCTGGGGACAGGCAATGCTATGTCACGGCCGCGCGAACTTCTGCGACCTTGCCCTTCGCGCCTCGCATCGCTACATCGCGTGCCTGATTTTCAGGCAGAATTGATGCGCGAACTCGCCCCCATCCAGATCGGCCCCGTGCGGGTCGAAGCCCCCGTGCTGCTCGCGCCGATGACCGGCGTGACCGACCTGCCGTTTCGGCGCGCGGTGCGTCGCTTCGGCTCGGGCCTCAACGTCACCGAGATGATCGCCAGCGCCGCCGCGATCCGCGAGACGCGGCAATCGGTGCAGAAGGCGGCCTGGGACCCGATCGAGGAGCCGGTGTCGATGCAGCTGGTCGGCTGCACCCCGCACGAGATGGCGGAAGCGGCCAAGCTCAACGAGGATCGCGGCGCCGCGATCATCGACATCAACATGGGCTGCCCGGTCCGCAAGGTGACCAACGGCGATGCCGGCTCTGCGCTGATGCGCGATCTCGACCATGCCGGCGCGATCATCCGCGCCTGTGTCGATGCGGTGAAGGCGCCGGTGACCGTCAAGATGCGGATGGGCTGGGATCTCGACAGCCTCAATGCGCCTGACCTCGCCAAGATCGCGCAGGATCTCGGCGCCAAGCTGGTGACGGTCCATGGCCGCACCCGCAACCAGATGTATCGCGGCAGTGCGGACTGGAGCTTCGTGCGACGGGTGAAGGATGCCGTCTCGATCCCGGTGATCGTCAACGGCGACATCTGCTCGGTGGCCGATGCCCGCGAGGCGCTGGCGCAGTCGGGCGCGGACGGCGTGATGATCGGCCGCGGTGCCTATGGCAAGCCGTGGATCCTCCGCCAGGTGATGGACGCGCTGACGGGCAAGGGCGACAAGCCCGAGCCTTCGATCGAAGAACAATATCGCGTGATCACTGAGCATTATGTCGAGACGCTCGGCCATTATGGCAACGAGGTCGGCGTCAACATGATGCGCAAGCATCTCGGCTGGTACACCAAGGGCCTGCACGGCTCGGCCGAGTTCCGCAACAAGGTCAACCAGGTCGTCGATCCGGTGAAGGTGCTCGATATGCTGGCGGAGTTCTACGAGCCGTGGCTTTCCCGCGCGGCGGCCTGAAGCGGTTCCGCCCGCAAACCGTCGAAGAACCCAGTTTCGCCGAGCTGTTCGGCGCGCTGCCGGTGGCGGTGCTGGTGCTCGATCCCGACGGGCGCATCGCGCATGCCAACCCCGCCTGCGAGGTGCTGCTCAACCATAGCGAAACGAGCATGGTCGGCCAGCCCTATGACGCGGTGCTGCTGCCGCCCGAGGATTATGCCGACCGCCGCGACGGACGCGGTTTCGCGGCGTTCGACGCCGAGATCGAGGCGGTGCGCGGCGCGCGGTTGCGGGTCGATTTCCTCGAAAGCCAGGTGGCGGACCATCCCGGCTGGCGGATCGTGACCCTCCATCACGCCCCCCAGGCCCGCAAGATGAACCACGGCCTTGATCGCACCGCCGGCGCGCGCGCGGCGATCGGCGCGGCGGCGATGCTGGGGCACGAGATCAAGAACCCGCTGTCGGGCATCCGCGGCGCCGCACAACTGCTCCAGAGTGGCGGCGATCCGGAAACCAACGATGAGCTCACCCGACTGATCACCACCGAGGTCGACCGCATCGCCGCGCTGATCGATCGGATGCAGGACTTCACCGACACGCGTCCCCTCGATCTCGCCCCGACCAACATCTATCCGCTGCTCGGTCATGGCCGTCGCGTGGCGCTGGCCGGGTTCGCGCGCGGCATGGTGATCGAGGAGTGGTTCGATCCGTCGCTGCCGCCGGTGCTGGTCGATCGCGACGCGTTTCTCCAGGTGCTGATCAACCTGCTCAAGAACGCAGCCGAGGCGCTGAGCGGCCTCGCGCAGCCGCGGATCATCCTGTCGACCGCCTTCCGCCACGGCATGTCGGTCAATGCCGGCCCGGGCCAGCCGCGCCGGCCGCTGCCGATCGAGATCTGCGTGATGGACAACGGTCCCGGCGCCCCCGCCGACATCGCCGAGCATCTGTTCGAGCCGTTCGTTTCGGGCAAGCCGGAGGGCAAGGGGCTGGGGCTCCCCCTCGTCGAGAAACTGGTGCGGGACATGGGCGGGATCGTCCAATATGCCCGCGAACGCGAACCGGAGGTCACGGTGTTCCGCATCCTGTTGCCGCGAGCCTCGGCATGACGCCGGGTTCGGTTCTGGTCGTCGACGACGACGCCGCGATCCGCACCGTCGTCGCCGCCGCGCTCAAGCGCGAGGGGCACCGCGTTGCCACCGCCGCGAGCGTCGCCGAGCTGCGCCGCGCGCTGACCACCGGCGTGCCCGACGTGCTGGTGACGGACGTTGTTCTGCCCGACGGCAACGGGCTGGATGTCGTGTCGGGCCTGATGGCCGAGCATCCGGCGCTGCCGGTGATCGTCTTCTCGGCACAGAACACGCTGGCGACGGCCGTCCGTGCCACGGAAGTCGGCGCCTTCGACTATCTCCCCAAGCCGTTCGATCTCGATGCGCTTACCCATGCGGTGCAGAGCGCGATCGCACGCGGCCGCCGGCGCCCCGCCGACCAGCCCGATGCCGAGCAGGGCGGGGGCCCCTCGCTGATCGGCCGCTCGCCGGCGATGCAGGAGGTGTACCGGGTGATCGCCCGCGTCGTCTCCAACGACCTTACCGTGCTGATCAGCGGCGAATCGGGGACCGGCAAGGAGCTGGTCGCCAAGGCGATCCACGATCTCGGGCCGCGCCGCCGCGCGCCGTTCGTGGCGCTCAACATGGCAGCGATCCCGCGCGAGCTGATCGAGGCCGAGCTGTTCGGCCATGAACGCGGCGCCTTCACCGGCGCGCAGGCGCGCGTCGCCGGCAAGTTCGAGCAGGCGGCGGGCGGCACTTTGTTCCTCGACGAGATCGGCGACATGCCGATGGACGCGCAGACCCGGCTGCTGCGCGTGCTCCAGTCGGGCGAGTTCACCACCGTCGGCGGCGCGCGGACGATCCGCGCCGATGTCCGCATCGTCGCCGCGACCAACAAGGATCTCGCGCAACTGGTGCAGGCGGGGCAGTTCCGCGAGGATCTGTTCTATCGGCTCAACGTCGTGCCGATCAGCCTGCCGGCGCTGCGCGAACGCCGACAGGACATTCCGCTGCTCGCCCGCCACTTCCTAGACCGCGCCGTCGAGGACGGGCTGCCGCGCAAGCAGCTCGACAAGGATGCGGTGGCGCTGCTCGAGACGCTCGACTGGCCCGGCAATGTCCGCGAGCTCGAGAACCTGATGCGTCGCATCGCCGCGCTCTCCCGAGACGAGTGGATCGACGCCGCCGCGCTCCGCCGTGCGCTGGGGGATGGTGGCGGCACCCTGCCGGTCGTGCGGGACGCCGGGATCGAAGCGGCCATCCGTGCGCGGCTGGAGCGGATCGCACTGGAAGAGCCGCGGGCGCTGGACGACGGCACCCTCTACGATCGCATCATCGGCGAGGTGGAGCGGCCGCTGATCGAGATGATGCTGGCGCGTCATCAGCAGAACCAGCTTCGTGCTGCCCGCGCCCTGGGCATCAACCGTAATACGCTGCGCAAGCGACTGGATACATTGGGAATAGCGGCTCGCGGGGACGAAACGGCAAGTTAGGAAACGTGATATGCGCCGGATCGACGCGTTGGCGTGACAATCCGGCAATATTATGTGTTCTTTTGGCCACAATCCCTGTGTATCACAGGCGCAATGGTCGCCGTAGCTCCAACGAGTCTCGATAGCCCTGAGGATTGGTCGCGCCCCAGCCGGGCGTTTCGGCTGGTGGAACTCTTCGTGCTGGCGCTCGCCGTCGCGACGCCGATCGTCACCTTCTGGTATGTTCGCCAGCATTCGAACCAGCAGCTGTTCAGCCCCGGCGTCGCGGCCGCGCTGCTGCTCGTCAATCTGCTGCCCTATGTCGCGCTGATCGTGCTGGTCGGCCGCCGGATCGCACTCAAGCGGACGGCGCGCTCGGCACTGGCGGGCGGGGGGCGGCTGCATGTGCGGTTGGTGGCGGTGTTCTCGCTGATGGCCAGCGTGCCGATCGTGCTGGCGGTGATCGCCGCATCGATCATGTTCCAGTCGGGCGTCCAGCTCTGGGGATCCGAACGCGCGCGCGCCGCCCTCACGTCCACCCAGGCGCTGGCCAACGAGGGCAAGGCGCTGGTGATCCAGCGCTGGAAAAGCGAAGCGCGGCAGATGGTGAGCGACATGCTCGAAACCGCGGCCAAGGTGCCCGAGCGTTCCGCCGTGTTCGAGGACTGGTTCCTCCGCCAGACCTATTTCCGCCAGTTCTTCCAGTCGGTGCTGTTCCGGGTGATCGACGGCAAGCGGGTCGAAGCGCTCTATGCCTATGAAGCGCCCTCCGCGCCCACCTTCACGCGACGTGTCTCGGGCAAGGTGCTGAAGGTGCTGCGCGATCAGGACAGCTTCATCAACTACGACTCCGAGGTGGTTTGGGTGGTGACACCGGTCGACCGAGCGGCGAACCTGTTCCTCTATGTCGCCACGCCCAACAATGTCGACTTTCTCAATCGCCAGAACCTCGCCTCGGACCGGATCGGGCACGAATATACCGCGCTGATCGCCCGCTCGCGCTCGCTGCAGTTGCAGTTCAACGCGGTGTTGTTCGGCGTCGCGCTGCTAATCGTCGGCATCGCCACCTGGATCGCGCTGGCGGTGGCGGACCGGCTGGTGCGCCCGGTTGACCAACTCGTCCAGGCGGCGGGGCAGGTGGCGGACGGCGATCTCAGCGCCCGGGTGCCGACGCCGGAAACGATCGACGAGATCGCCACGCTCGGCATCGCCTTCAACAGCATGACCGAGCGCCTACAGGACCAGACCAACGCGCTGGTCACCGCCAACGCCCAGCTCGACAGCCGCCGGGCGCTGATCGAGGCAGTGATGTCGGGCGTGTCGGCGGGCGTGATCGCGATCGGCGGCGACCACCGCGTGCGGCTGATCAATGCCTCGGCGATCGCGCTGCTGCGCCAGCATACCGAGCAACCCGTCGGCCAGCCGCTCGAGATGCTTGCCCCCGAACTGGAAGTGATGCTTGCCAGCGGCGAGCGCGAGGGAATCGTGCAAGTCGCGAGCGGTGGTGAGGCACGAACGCTGGCGGTGAAGGTGACCTCGGATGAGGGCGGCCAGGTGCTGACCTTCGACGATATCACCCAGCAGCTCAATGATCAGCGGCGCGCCGCTTGGGCCGACGTCGCCCGCCGCATCGCGCACGAGATCAAGAATCCGCTCACTCCGATCCAACTCGCCGCCGAACGGCTCCAGCGCCGCTATGGCAAACAGGTCGATCAGAGCGACGGCGTATTCGCGCGGCTGACCGACACGATCGTTCGCCAGGTCGGCGATCTGCGGCGGATGGTCGACGAATTCTCGTCTTTCGCCCGCATGCCCAAGCCGATGTTCCGGCGCGAGTCGCTGCTCGACATTGCCCGCCAGGCGATGTTCCTCCACGAAGTGGCGCACCCGGCGCTGCGCTTCACGCTCGACGCGCCCGATCCGGCGCCCTCGCTGGTGTGCGATCGCCGTCAGATCGGCCAGGCGCTGACCAACATCGTCAAGAACGCGGTCGAGGCGATCGAGACGCGCGACGAGGCGGCCGGGCAGGGGGCGGATCTGCCGCAGGGCGAGGTGCACCTTACCATCCGGCCCGACGGGGAGGACAAGCTCGTCCTCATTCTCGCCGACAATGGCGTCGGCCTGCCGGTGGAGCGGGACCGGATTGTCGAACCCTATATGACGACGCGCAGCCGGGGCACCGGCCTGGGTCTCGCGATCGTGAAGAAGATCGTAGAGGAACATTGCGGCACGATCGGCTTTGCCGACCGCCCAGGCGGCGGCACCCGCGTGACCCTGTGCTTTGATACCGCGATGCTGGCGAGCGTTGCGCTGACCGACACGCCGGACGACGCAAAGGATGCGCGCCCGGCGATGCTCACCCGAACCGGAAGCAGAACATGAGCCTGGACATTCTCGTCGTCGACGATGAGCGCGACATCCGCGAACTGGTAGCCGGCGTGCTGGAGGACGAAGGTTACGCCACCCGAAACGCCGCCGACAGCGACTCCGCGCTGGAAGCGATCGCCGAACGCCGGCCCAGCTTGGTGCTGCTCGATGTGTGGCTGCAAGGCTCGCGGCTCGACGGGCTGGAACTGCTGGACGAGATCAAGCGGCGCGACCCGTCGATCCCGGTGCTGGTGATCTCCGGTCATGGCAATCTCGACACGGCGGTGGCGGCGATTCGGCGCGGTGCCTCCGACTTTATCGAGAAGCCGTTCGAGGCGGAGCGGCTGCTGCTGATGGTCGCGCGCGCGACGGAGACCGAGCGCCTCCGCCGCGAAGTCGCCTCGCTGCGCGCGGTGGCTGGGCGCGGGACCGATCTGCAGGGCACCTCGACCGCGATCAACACCGTCCGCGCGACCCTGAAGCGCGTCGCCTCCACCGGCAGCCGGGTGCTGATCACCGGTGGCGCGGGCGTCGGCAAGGAAGTTGCCGCCCGGCTGCTCCACGGCTGGAGCCAGCGCGCCGACGCGCCTTTCGTGATCGTCAGCGCCGCGCGGATGACGCCCGAGCGGGTCGACGAGGAACTGTTCGGCGTCGAGGAAAGCGGCGACCTCGTCCGCCCCGGCCTGCTCGAGCAGGCGCATGGCGGCACGCTGTTCCTAGACGAGATCGCGGACATGCCGGTCGCGACCCAGGCTCGCATCCTGCGGGTGCTGACCGACCAGAGCTTCAGCCGCGTCGGCGGTACCCGTGTGGTGAAGGTGGACGTCCGCGTCGTCTCGGCCACCGCGCGCGACCTGATGGCCGAAATCGCCGGCGGCCGCTTTCGCGAGGATCTCTACTACCGGCTCAATGTGGTGCCGGTGCCGATCCCGCCGCTGACCGATCGCCGCGAGGACATCCCCGCGCTGGTCGAGCATTATGTCGCCCATTATGCCTCCGAGCGCCGTGTGCCGACGCCGGAGATCGCAGCCGACGCGATGGTTGCGCTGCAGAGCTATGACTGGCCGGGCAATGTCCGCCAGCTTCGCAACGTCGTCGAGCGGACCGTGATTCTGGCGCCCGGCGACCGGATCGGCCGCATCGACGTCGATCTGCTGCCCCCGGAGGTGCTCGGTCGCCAGAACGAGAGCGGCAGCGGCATGGCGTCGAACGCGATCATGGGCGCCCCGCTCAAGGAGGCGCGCGAGAGCTTCGAGCGCGAATATTTGCGCGTCCAGATCCGCCGCTTCTCGGGTAACATCTCGCGAACCGCCAGCTTCATCGGCATGGAACGCTCGGCGCTGCACCGCAAGCTCAAGCTGCTCGGCATCACCGACGCGCGCGAGGATTGACTAGCGATAGGCAATGTGGACGCGCGCTTCGGGAGTATAGCCCTTGAGGTAGGTCGGCATACGGATCGCCGTCTCGTGCCAGGTCGGCACTGGCACGCGCCTCCGGCCTTCAACCAGCATTGCCGATGCGATTGGGCGGCTGAGTTCCTGATACAGCCCGATCTTCGAACTAGCGCAGCCGCCGACCATGTCGAACATCCCGGCTACTACTACGGAGGTTGATTGCCGCGCGATAGCCCATCCCACCCTGCATTGCACTTGGAGATCCCCCAGGCGAAGGTCGGCAGGACTGGTTTGCGGGGAGATGACCCAGGGCCGTATGCGAATCGGTGCCGGGCGGCCGATATGGATGAGGCGCCAGTCTTCGCCGACGACAACAGGAACGCGAATGCGATGGTTGGCGCCGATCGGCAGCGGCAGCCGGGTCCGACCATCGAACAGCGCCAGTTGCACGCCCGCAAGCGAGGGATCCCTGCCGCGTGCCGAAACTTCGAACCATAGCTCGCTTTCTGGCGCGAAGGAGGGCCGGTATTTCCGGAAAGCCTTCAGCGCAGCGGCAAATTCCTTGTGTGTCAGCGTATAGTCGCGGCTGCCCCCCGTAACGACGATCTCCTCGTCGCTACCGGCAGCGTCATGCGGCGACGCCGGTGCCGCAACTGCGCAAACAAAGGTGACTGTGCTGACGATCTTGAACATGCCCATCTCCCCATGACAGCGTTCGTTTCACCAGTCGAACTCGGCGAAAGTGCGACGCTGTCCTGTCTCGAAAGGGTCCTAGCGGGCCTATGGACGGAAGCCCCGCAAGCCCCTAGATTGCAGCCCGGCGCCGGGGTGGCGCCGACCCTGACGCCGGGAACGGCGCATCGCGGGACAAATCCCGCCAAGAACAAATGGAGCCACCATATGGCAGAGAAGCAGACTTCGCTTCAGGACCTGTTCCTCAACTCACTGCGCCGGTCGAAGACGCCGGTGACGATGTTCCTCGTCAAGGGCGTCAAGCTCCAGGGGATCGTCACCTGGTTCGATAATTTTTCGGTGCTGCTCCGCCGCGACGGCCAGTCGCAGCTGATCTACAAGCATGCCATTTCCACCATTATGCCGTCGGGCCCGATGGATCTTGCCGCGTTGCTGGATGCGGCCGGCGAATATCAGCACAAGAACCCGGTGCTGCAGGAAATCTTCCTCAACGCGGTCCGCAAGCAGCAGGAAAACGTCACCATGTTCCTGGTGAACGGCGTGATGCTGCAGGGCCAGATCGCCGCGTTCGACCTGTTCTGCATGCTGCTCCAGCGCGAGGGCATGGCCCAGCTGGTCTACAAGCACGCGGTTTCCACCGTGCAGCCCGCGCACCCGCTGAACCTCGCCGAGGAAACCAATAGCGGCGAGGACGATTGATCCTCGCATGAGCACTGGTTTCGAGCGCGACCCCGACGAATTCGCACGGGGCGCAAAGGCGCTCGTCGTCTATCCCGACATGGGCGGAAGCTCGCGTGATGCCGAGGCGCGGCTGGAGGAAACCGCCGGCCTCGCCGCAGCGATCGGCGTCGACGTGGTCGAGCGCGTCGCCGTTCGGCTGCGCCAGCCCAAGCCGGGCACGCTGATCGGCTCGGGCCAGGTGGACGCCCTGGCCGAGACGGTCCGCGACGGCGAGTTGCAGCTCGCGGTGTTCGATGCGGCGCTGACGCCGGTGCAGCAACGCAACCTGGAGACCGCGCTCGGCTGCAAGGTGATCGACCGGACGGGTCTGATCCTCGAAATCTTCGGCGAGCGCGCCCGCACGGCGGAAGGCCGGTTGCAGGTCGAACTCGCCCACCTGGACTATCAGGCAGGCCGGCTGGTGCGCAGCTGGACCCACCTCGAGCGCCAGCGCGGCGGCTTCGGCTTCCTCGGCGGCCCCGGCGAGACCCAGATCGAGGCCGACCGCCGCCTGATCCGCGACCGCATGGCGCGGCTGCGGCGCGAGCTCGACCAGGTCAGCCGCACCCGCACGCTTCATCGCGATCGCCGCCAGCGCGCGCCCTGGCCGGTGGTGGCGCTGGTCGGCTATACCAATGCGGGCAAGTCGACGCTGTTCAACCGGCTGACCGGCGCGGGGGTGATGGCGGAGAATTTGCTGTTCGCCACGCTCGACCCGACGCTGCGCCAGATCGCGCTGCCCGGCATCGACAAGGCGATCCTGTCCGACACGGTGGGCTTCGTCTCGGAGCTGCCGACCCAGCTCGTCGCCGCGTTCAAGGCGACGCTGGAAGAGGTGGTCTCGGCGGACCTGCTGATCCATGTGCGCGACATCGCGCATCCCGACACCGAGGCACAGCGCGCCGATGTCGAGAAGGTGCTCCAGGAAATCGGCGTGTCCGAGCAGACGCCGCGCTTCGAGGCGTGGAACAAGCTCGACCTGCTCGACGACGAGGCGCGCGAGGAAGCGCTGACGATGGCCGCGCGGCGCACCGACGAGGTGCGAGTGATTTCGGCGCTGACCGGGGAGGGCGTCGATGCGCTCGTCGAGGCGGTCGCAGGGCGGCTGACCGAAGGGCATCGCCGCTACACGCTGCGGCTGGATCCCGCCGACGGCGCTGCCGCCGCGTGGCTGCACCAGCATGGCGACGTGATCGAGCAGCATATCGAGGACGAGCAGGCGGTGTACGAGGTCCGCATGGCGCCGCGCGATTACGAGCGGTTCGTTACGCGGGGGTAGTCTCGCTCGGTTTTTCACCCTCACCCTTCCGGCGCTTCGCGCCTCCCTCTCTCTCCCAAAGGGAGAGGGACTTTTTACCCCACTCCCTTTGGGAGAGGGAGGGGCCCGCCGCCGGAGGCGGTGGGAGGGTGAGGGTGACTAGACGCTCACCCCCGCTTCACCGTCTGCCACAGCGCTTCCTTGCCCTCCAGGTCCAGCCCGAGGAACGCCTCGCCTGCGCGTTCCTCCATCGCCTTGAAGCGGCGCTCGAACTTGCCGTTGGCCGCGCGCAGCGCCGCCTCGGGGTCCACGCCCAGCTTGCGGGCGTAGTTTACCACCGCGAACAGCAGGTCGCCCACCTCCTCGGCGCGGTGCGCGTCGTTCTCGGCCGTCTCGACCTCTTCCAGTTCCTCCAGGATCTTCGCGCGCGCCCCTGACGCGTCCGGCCAGTCGAACCCGGTGCGCGCCGCGCGCTTCTGGAGCTTCTCCGCGCGGAGCAGCGCGGGCAGGCCGATCGCAACGCCGTCCAGCGCGCTCGATGCCCCCTTGGCGCCGCGCTCCTCGGCCTTGATGACTTCCCAGAGATGATGCCCGCCCTCGGCGACGTCGCCGAAGATATGCGGGTGGCGCCGCTCCATCTTGTCGCTGATCGAGGTGACCACGTCCGCCAGCGCGAACTGACCGGCTTCCTCGGCGATCCGGGCATGGAACACCACCTGGAGCAGCAGGTCGCCCAGCTCGTCCTTCAGTTCGGCAATGTCGCCGCGCTCGATCGCGTCGGCTACCTCATAGGCCTCCTCGATCGTAAAGGGCGCAATGGTCTCGAAGGTCTGCGCCACGTCCCATTCGCAGCCGCGCTTCGGGTCGCGCAGGCGCTCCATGATAGCGATCAGGCGGTCGATGCCAGTGGGGGACGTCATGCAAAAGGCCTCCTGAACGCGGATGCGGACAGGAGGCCTTTGAAGGTGCCGCGCGGCTTAGGCAAGCCGCACGAGGGTCAGTCGAGCCGGCGGCCCAGCTCCTTGTTGAAGTAGAGCGCGATCAGCGTGCCCGCCGCGCCCGAAAGCAGGTACAGGCCGGAGGCGATCACACCCCAATTCGCGGCAAGCAGCAGCGCGGCGAGCGGCGCGAAGCCCGCGCCGAACAGCCAGGCGAGGTCCGAAGTCAGCGCCGCGCCGGTATAGCGGGCGCGCTTCGGAAAGTTGCTGGCGACCGCACCCGAGGACTGGCCGAAGGCGAGGCCGAGCAGGATGAAGCCGAGCACCATGAACACCGTCTCGCCGGCATTGCCCTTTTCGAGCAGCTGCGGCGCGAAGCCCGAATAGGCGGCGATCGCGGCGGCGGTGTAGCCGAGCAGCGAACGGCGGCCGATCCGGTCGGCGAGAATACCCGAGATCACGATCGCGACCAAGCCGCAAGCGGCAGCGCCGACTTCGATCCAGAGGAACCGGGTCAGATCCTCGGTCGTGTAGAGCGCGATCCACGAGAGCGGGAACACGGTGACCATGTGGAACAGCGCGAAGCTCGCCAGCGGGGCAAAGGCGCCGATGACGATATTGCGCCACTGCGCCTTGATCGTCGCGCCGACGCGCGACGGGGTCAGCTCGCGGCTCTCGAACAGCTTCACATATTCGGGGGCGACCACCATGCGCAGCCGGGCGAACAGCGCCACCACGTTGAGCGCGAAGGCGACGAAGAACGGGTAACGCCAGCCCCAGCTCATGAAGTCGGCGGAGTCGAGCGCGCCGAGGAAATAGGCGAACAGCCCGCTCGCCACGATCAGGCCGAGGGGGGCGCCGAGCTGCGGCACCATCGCATACCAGCCGCGGCGCTCGGGCGGGGCGTTCAGCGCCAGCAACGAGGCGAGGCCGTCCCATGCGCCGCCAAGGGCGATGCCCTGCAGCACGCGCAGCGTGGCCAGCAGGATCGCCGACCATGCACCCACCTGCGCATAGCCGGGCAGGAACGCCATCGTCACGGTCGCGGTGCCGAGCAGGAACAGCGCGAGCGTGAGCTTCGCACCGCGTCCATGACGGCGGTCAATGCGCATGAAGATCTGCGTGCCGATAGGACGGGCGATGAAGGCGAGGGGGAACAGCGCGAACGACCAGAGCGTGCCGGTCACCCGGTCCAGATACGGGAACACCAGCGCCGGGAACACCAGCACGGAGGCGATCGCGTAGACGAAAAAGTCGAAAAACTCGGACGTCCGGCCGATGATCACGCCGATGGCGATATCGCCGGGGCGGAGGTGATCGTCACCGTGCGAGGTGTTGATCAGGCGGGCGTCATGTTCGATCTGCGTCGAACCAATCTGAGCATTGGCCATGGGGTTATATCTACCGCAAAGCTTTGGAGAAAGCACCTAGGGAAAGTCTCGGGTTGCAGCCATGGGACAAATTGTCCTATTTCGCGCCCGCACAACCCCTCCTAACTCGCGGCCGCTATGTTTCGATCCATGACCCCGTTCCGTCGCGCCCTCCGGCCGACGGCCTTGATCGCTACCCTGGTTGCCCCGCTGATCCTCGGCGGGTGCGATCTGGTAGTGATGAATCCGTCCGGCGATGTTGCACGGCAGCAAGCCGATCTGATCCTCTGGTCCGTCTTCCTGATGCTGCTCATCATCGTGCCGGTGATGATCCTGACGGTGCTTTTCGCGATCAAATATCGCGCGAGCAACACCGAGTCGGAATATGCCCCCGATTGGGACCACTCGACCCGGATCGAGCTGGTGATCTGGTCGGCCCCGCTGCTGATCGTGATCGCGCTCGGCGCGCTGACCTGGCTGACGACGCACCAGCTGGATCCGTATCGTCCGCTGGATCGCATCGCGCCGGGCAAGCCGATCCCCGCCGGCCAGCAGCCGCTGGAAATCCAGGTCGTCTCGCTCGACTGGAAGTGGCTGTTCATCTATCCCGAGCAGGGCGTCGCCACCGTCAACGAGCTGGTGCTTCCGGCCGATCGCCAGGTGCGCTTCCGCCTGACCTCGTCGAGCGTGATGAACACCTTCTACGTGCCGGCGCTGGCGGGCATGATCTACACCATGCCGGGCATGGAAACGAAGCTCCACGCGGTGATGAACCGCGTCGGCACGTTCGAGGGCGTGAGCGCCAACTATAGCGGCGCCGGCTTCTCCGACATGCGCTTCCCCACCCTGTCGGTCGACGCCGCGGGCTTCGACCAGTGGGTCGCGAAGACCAAGGCCGGCGGCGGATCGCTGGACGCCGTCCAGTATCTCACGCTGGAAAAGCCGAGCGAGAAGGTGCCGACGATGCGCTTCGGCGCGATCGAGACCGGCCTGTTCGACCGCATCGTCCAGATGTGCGTGAAGCCGGGCACCGCCTGTGGCGGCCACATGATGCACCATGGTGCGGGTGCCCAGGAAGTGGCCCCTGCGGTAAACAACCGTCCGGGCGAAGGCGCCGACGGCGCGCTGATGAAGGCGCCGGACGAAATGAAGACCAGTCCGCACCTGACCCATCCGCACGGCGCGCCCGCCGGCCACAGCGAACCCGGCGCGGATTCGAACCGTAACATGACCCGCATGGACGCGACGACCTATCCCGGTCGCGCGGCGGCGGGCGAGGCTTGAGCACTCCCATGTCTGACACTTTGATCAAGATGATCTTCGGTCGGCTCTCCCTCGAGAGTCTGCCGTTGCACGAACCGATCGTCGTAGCGACCTTCTTCGGGGTCGCGCTCGGCGGCATCGCGCTGCTTGGCGCGCTGACCTATTTCCGCCTGTGGGGCTATCTCTGGAAAGAGTGGTTCACCACCGTCGATCACAAGCGCATCGGCATCATGTACATGGTGCTGGGCCTGGTGATGCTGCTGCGCGGCTTCGCCGACGCGATCATGATGCGCGGCCAGCAGGCGATGGCGTTCGGCGCCAACGAGGGCTATCTCAACGCCCATCACTATGACCAGGTGTTCACCGCGCACGGCGTGATCATGATCTTCTTCGTGGCGATGCCGTTCGTCACGGGTCTCATGAACTTCGTGGTGCCGCTGCAGATCGGCGCGCGCGACGTCAGCTTCCCGTTCCTGAACAATTTCAGCTTCTGGATGACGGCGGCTGGCGCGGCGCTGGTGATGGCGAGCCTGTTCATCGGCGAGTTCGCGCGGACCGGCTGGCTGGCGATGGCGCCGCTGTCGGGCCTCGACTATTCGCCGGACGTGGGCGTCGACTATTATATCTGGGCCCTGCAGATCGCGGGCGTGGGTACCTTGCTGTCTGGCGTCAACCTCGTCGCCACCATCGTCAAGATGCGCGCGCCGGGCATGGGCCTGATGAAGATGCCGGTCTTCACCTGGACCGCGCTTGCCACCAACATCCTGATCGTCGCCGCCTTCCCCGTGCTGACCGCGGTACTCGCGATGCTCAGCCTCGACCGCTATGTCGGTACGCAGTTCTTCACGAACACCGGCGGCGGCAACCCGATGATGTACGTCAACATGATCTGGATCTGGGGTCACCCGGAGGTCTACATCCTGATCCTGCCGGCGTTCGGCATCTTCTCCGAAGTCACCTCGACCTTCTCGGGCAAGCGCCTGTTCGGCTATACCTCGATGGTCTACGCCGTGCTGGTCATCACCATCCTGTCGTACCTCGTCTGGCTCCATCACTTCTTCACGATGGGCTCGGGCGCGAGCGTGAACAGCTTCTTCGGCATCACCACGATGATCATCTCGATCCCGACGGGTGCGAAGATCTTCAACTGGCTGTTCACCATGTACAAGGGCCGCATCCGCTACGAACTGCCGATGATGTGGACCGTCGCGTTCATGCTGACCTTCGTGATCGGCGGCATGACCGGCGTGATGCTCGCGGTGCCCCCGGCCGACTTCGTGCTGCACAATTCGCTGTTCCTGGTCGCGCACTTCCACAACGTGATCATCGGCGGCGTGCTGTTCGGCATGTTCGCGGGCATCAACTACTGGTGGCCCAAGGCGTTCGGCTTCAAGCTCGACAAGAAGTGGGGCCTGGTCTCCTTCTGGTGCTGGGTGGTCGGCTTCTGGGTGGCGTTCACGCCGCTCTACGTCCTCGGCCTGATGGGCGTGACCCGTCGCCTGCGCCACTTCGAGGATCCGAGCCTGCAGATCTGGTTCGTCGTCGCCGCGATCGGTGCCGCGATCGTCGCGGTCGGCATCGCCGCCTTCCTGCTCCAGATCTTCGTCAGCATCCGCAACCGCGAGGCGCTCCGCGACGACAGCGGCGATCCTTGGCATGGCCGTACCTTGGAATGGGCGACCTCGTCGCCGCCGCCGGCCTATAACTTCGCGTTCACGCTCGTCATCCACGACCTGGATGCCTGGTACGACATGAAGTCGCGCGGCGCGGTGCGTCCGGTCAGCGGGTATCTGCCGATCCACATGCCGAAGAACACCTGGGCGGGCATCGTCCTGGCGGGCTTCTCGCTGGTGTTCGGCTTCGCGATGATCTGGTACATCTGGTGGCTTGCCGCGGCATCGTTCCTGGGCCTGATCGTCACGGCGATCGCCCATACCTTCAACTATGATCGCGACTTCTACATCTCCGCGGAAGAAGTGACCGAAACCGAGAATGCGCGCACCACGGTGCTCGCGCGCCTGGGAGCCTGACGCGATGAGCGCGACGACCGTACCGACGGGCGACACGCCCGTCTTCTACCAGCTCGAGGAGGAGCATCACGAACCGGGCGGCAGCACGCTGCTCGGCTTCTGGATGTACCTGATGAGCGACTGCCTCATCTTCGCGATGCTCTTCGCGGCTTGGGGCGTCTATGGCACCAGCTTCGCGGGAGGGCCGACTTCCCACGAACTGTTCAAGCTGCCGCTGGTGGCGGTGAACACGGCGATGCTGCTGTTCTCGTCGATCACCTATGGCTTCGCGATGATCGCGATGCAGGAACAGCGCAAGGGCGCGGTGCAGGCCTGGCTGCTGCTCACCGCGCTGTTCGGCGCCGCCTTTCTCGGCATCGAGCTCTACGAGTTCTCGGAGCTGATCCATGAGGGCGCCGGTCCCTGGCGCTCGGCGTTCCTCTCGTCCTTCTTCACCCTGGTGGGCACTCACGGCCTGCACGTCACCTTCGGCCTGATCTGGCTGTTCACCCTGATGGTGCAGATCGGCCGCAAGGGCCTGATCCCGGCCAATGTCCGTCGTCTGCAGTGCCTGTCGCTGTTCTGGCACTTCCTCGACGTGATCTGGATCGGCGTGTTCACCTTCGTCTATCTGTTTGGAGCCATGCGATGAGCGCGCACCCCCAGAGCCACGCCGGCCATGACCATGGTCACGGCCACGATCATGGCCATGATGCGCCGCACTCCACCCGTAGCGGCTACATCACCGGCTTCCTGCTTTCGGTCGTCCTCACCGCGATCCCGTTCGCGATCGTGATGGGCGGCTGGATCGCCGACACCCGCGTGGCGGTGGCGATGTGCGCAGGGCTGGCGATGGTGCAGATCGTCGTCCACATGGTCTATTTCCTCCACATGAACAGCAAGTCGGAGCAGGGCTGGACCCTGATGGCACTGGTGTTCACCGCGATCATCATCGTCATCGTGCTCGCGGGCTCGCTGTGGGTGATGTACAACATGAACCTCAACATGATGCCCGGGATGGCTTCCGGCGCCGGCATGTGAGCCGGCCGGCTTCCCGCAACGGGATGGCGATCGCGCTTCTGCCGCTGATCGCCATCCTCCTCGGCCTCGGCATCTGGCAGGTCGAGCGGCGCGCCTGGAAGCTGGCCTTGATCGACCGGGTAGAGCGGGGACTGGCCACGGCGCCGGTTCCCGCCCCCGGGCCCGCAGAATGGTCCGGCGTGAAGAGCGACGCGAGCTATCGCCGCGTCCGCGTGACCGGCACCTTCCTTTCCTGCCGCACCCGGCTGGCCCAGGCCGTTACCGAACTCGGGCCCGGCAAATGGGTGATGACCCCGCTGGTTACCGCACGCGGCTTCACCGTCTTCGTCAATCGCGGCTTCCTGCCGGAAGGCCGGGCGCTGCCCGACTGCAATAGGGTCGGGACCAAACCGATCAGCATCTCCGGCCTGCTGCGCCTGAGCGAACCCAAGGGCGGCTTCCTCCGCGCCAACGATCCCGCCGCCAACCGCTGGTATTCGCGTGACGTCCAGGCGATGGGGCAGGGGCTGCCGCAGCTCGCGCCCTATTTCATCGATGCCGATCGCAGCGGCGACGGCTGGCCGCGCGGCGGGATGACCGTGGTTCGCTTCACCAACAACCATCTCGTCTATGCGCTGACCTGGTTCGGCCTGGCCCTGCTGACCGCCTGGTTCGCCTGGCGGGCGTGGCGCGGGCGCGGAGACGCATGACCACGGCGACGCCGGAGGAAGCCGCCCGCCGCAACCTGCTGCTGCTGGTGCAGCTGCGCTGGCTGGCGGTGCTGGGTCAGCTGACCACGATCCTCGGCGTCCACCTCCTGTTCGGCGTGCGGCTGCCGCTGGTGCCGATGCTCGCCACGGTGGGGGTGCTGGTCTCGCTCAACCTGGCGATGTATCCGGCTCGTGCGCTGCGCCCCGCCACCAATGCGCAGGTGATGGCCGGGCTGCTGGTGGATGTGAGCTGCCTCACCATGCTGCTCTATCTCAGCGGCGGCGCGACCAACCCGTTCGTTTCGCTCTATCTGCTGCAGGTGGTGCTGGGCGCGGTGCTGCTCGAGACCGCCTCCAGCTGGGCGTTGGTCCTCCTCACCAGCGCCGCCTTCGCCTTTCTCGCGGTGGTGCATCGTCCGCTGCCATTGCCGCCGATGCTCGCGACCTCGCTGTCGGGGCCGTTCCTCTTCGCCTTGTGGTTCAACTACACGCTGACGGCGACGCTGATCGTCCAGTTCGTCACCCGCATTGCCCGCAACTTGCGCGATCGCGACGCGCGCCTCGCCGAGCTGCGCCAGCGCGCGGCGGAAGAGGAGCATATCGTCCGCATGGGCCTGCTCGCCAGCGGGGCCGCGCACGAGCTGGGCACGCCGCTCGCCTCGATCTCGGTCGCGCTGGGCGATTGGCGGGCGGACCGGAAGATCGCGCGGGACCCTCAGCTCAGCGCCGAGGTCGCGGACATGCAGGCGGAGGTGGCGCGCTGCAAGGCGATCGTCGCCGGCATCCTGTTCGCGGCCGGCGAGATCAGCGGCGAGGCGCCCGAGCGCACCACGCTGCGCCGCTTCGTCACCGGGCTGGTGGAGAGCTGGCCGCGCAACGACAGCGTGATCCTCGACTATCGCCTGGGCAGCGATCTGCCGATCGTCGCCGACCGTGCGCTCGGCCAGTCGATCGTCAACCTGCTCGACAATGCGGTGGAGGCGGGGGCGACTCGCATACGGGTTTCGGTCTCCCAGCAGGAGGAGGCGCTGGTCCTGTCCGTCCGCGACGACGGGCGCGGCTTCCCGGCCGAGATCCTGCCGCGGATCGGGGACCCCTATAACAGCAGCAAGGGGCGGCAGGGCGCCGGTCTCGGGCTGTTCCTTACCCACAATGTGCTACGGACCTTGGGCGGCACGCTCACTGCCCGCAACTGCGAGACCGGTGGCGCCGAGGTGTTGCTGCGAGTGCCGGAGGCGGCGCTCGCCCTGGAGGAAGAAAGCGAATGACCGCGCACAAGCTGTTGATCGTCGAGGATGATGCGGTGTTCGCCCGCACCCTGGGGCGCTCGTTCGAGCGGCGCGGCTATCTGGTGGAAGTCCGCAACGGGCCCGAGGATCTCGAGGGCGTCGCCCGGACGTTCGCGCCCGATCGCGCCGTCGTCGATCTGCGGCTCGGCGGCAGTTCGGGGCTGGTCTGCGTCAAGCAGCTGCACGAGATCGACCCGACGATGCGGATCGTCGTGCTCACCGGCTTCGCCAGCATCAGCACCGCGGTCGAGGCGGTGAAGCTGGGCGCGACCAACTATCTGATGAAGCCGGCCAATACCGACGATATCGAAGCCGCGTTCGATCGCGTCGACGGCGATGTCGATACCGAGCTCAAGGCGCGGCCGACCTCGATCAAGACGCTGGAATGGGAGCATATCCACCAGACGCTGGCGGATACCAACTACAACCTCTCCGAAGCGGCGCGGCGGCTGGGGCTGCACCGCCGCACGCTGGCCCGCAAGCTGGACAAGAAGCACCTCTGACGGCGCGCCTCAGGCGGTCAGCACGCGATCGTCGAACAGGCCATAGGCGAGGGTGGAGGCATAGAAGGCCACCGCCCGCTCGCGCGGCATGGTACCCGCCCATTTCCGCATGTCGAACGCGGCATTCTGCAGCGCCATCAGCGCCTGGCTGGCGACCAGCGGGTCGATCGGCCGGATCGTCCCCTCGGCGATACCGTCGGAAAGCATGCCGGCGAAGCGCCGCGCGATCCGGTTCGAGCGGTCGAGCATGGTGTTGCGGACGTGTGGGGGCAGGCCGGACAGCGCGGTGGTGCGCAGCAGCGGGCCGCGCTCGGAGAACTGATAGTCGAGCAGCGTCGCCAGCGTGCTCTCGATCCGCTGCCACTGGCTGCCGGCATGGCCCGCGGCCAGCCGCTGCGCATCGGCGAGGATGTCGAAGCTGCGCTTGTAGCAGGCGATGACCAAGTCATCCTTGGCATCGAGATGATGGTAGAAGCTGCCCTTGGTGACGTTGAGCTCGGAGGCGATGCGCTGCACCGAGGCGCCGCGATAGCCGAGCTCGTTGATCAGCCGGGTGGCAGCCAGCAGGAACGCCTCGCGGCCCGGCTCGGGCTCGTCATGGACCAGCTCGAACAGTTCGGGCGCCCAGGTCTGTCCCGGCGCGGCGATGCCATGGCGGAAGACGTCCATCAGCCGCGCCTCGACGCGGGGATATTCGTCGATCTCGTAGCGGGTGATCCAAGCGTTGAGCCAGAAGCTGTTCTCGAGCAGCACATGCGCGCGGGCGCCGTGCAAATCGGTCTCGGCGCGGCTGCCGTCGCCGCCCCACAGACTGCGCGTCTTGCGGAACACGTTGCGCCAGCCGGTGAGCAGCTTGCCCTTGAGCGGCTCCTCCATCGCGCGCAGGTCGGACAGCATCGCCACGGCCTGTTCCTCGCCGCGGCCGATCCGCGCCAGCCGCTCCATGTTGATGGCGAGAAAGCGGGCGACGCGCGCCTCCGGGGTGGGTTCGGCGAGTGCCTGGTCGAGAATGTCGTGCAGCCAGGCGAGCGTCTGCTCGAAGGCAGCGGCCGCCAGGTCTTCCTTGCGCTTGAAATAATAGGTGACCGAGGTGGTGTTGAGCCCGACGCGCCGCGCGACGTCGGCGAAGGTCATGCCCTTCGCGCTCTGTTCGTTGATCGCGGCGGCGGCGGCGGCGAGAATGGCGTCGCGCTTAGCCTGGAACCGTTTTGTGTTGGTGGTCTCGATCTTGGGCGGCGATTGCATCGCGCCAGCTTAGCCGTTTCCGCCGCGCGCCAAAACGGTTTTTTGATATGGGTATGTCGTGATTTTGATCGGCGGCGACCCTTTACCGAATATCGGGTACGGGCTAGGCTCGGGGCAACGAATGACAGGAGAGCGATGCCATGGACTTCACGCTGAACGCGCGCGAAACCCATTTCCGCGACCGGGTGAAGGCCTTCATCGACGCCGAGATCCGGCCGCGCGAGGCCGAGTATCGTGCGGCAGCCGCCGCGGGGGATCGCTGGGCGGTCAATCCGGTGCTGGAGGCGGTGAAGGCGCGCGCCAAGGCCGCAGGCCTCTGGAATTTCTTCATGCCGCCCCAGTCCGGCCGTCCCCATGTCGACGACAGCTTCGTGTTCGAGGGCGAGCAGCTCACCAATCTGGAATATGCACTGTGCGCGGAGGAGATGGGTCGGGTTGGCTGGGCGTCGGAGGTGTTCAACTGCTCGGCGCCCGATACCGGTAACATGGAAGTGCTCCACCGTTACGGCACGCGCGACCAGAAGGACGCCTGGCTGGCACCGCTGATGCAGGGCGAGATCCGCTCGGCCTTCCTGATGACCGAGCCCGCAGTCGCCTCGTCCGATGCGACGAATATCGAGACGCGGATCGAGCGCGACGGCGATCATTATGTGATCAACGGGCGCAAATGGTGGTCCTCGGGCGCGGGCGATCCGCGCTGCAAGATCGCCATCCTGATGGGCAAGACCGATTTCGGCGCCGCCAAGCACGCCCAGCAGAGCATGATCCTGGTGCCGCTCGACACCCCCGGCGTGACCATCGAGCGGATGCTTTCGGTGTTCGGGTATGACCACGCGCCGCACGGCCATGCCGAGATCGTGCTGCGCGACGTGCGCGTGCCGGCGGAGAATCTGCTGCTCGGCGAAGGGCGGGGGTTCGAGATCGCGCAAGGCCGGCTCGGGCCCGGCCGGATCCATCACTGCATGCGCACCATCGGCGTGGCGGAAGAGGCGATCGGGGCGATGGCCAAGCGCCTCGTCAGCCGCGTCGCCTTTGGCAAGCGCATCGCCGACCATTCGATCTGGGAGCAGCGCGTCGCGCGTGCGCGGATCGACATCGAGATGACGCGGCTGCTCTGCCTCAAGGCCGCCGACATGATGGACAAGGCGGGCAACAAGGCCGCGCAGCTCGAGATCGCGATGATCAAGGTGCAGGCGCCGGCGATGGCGCTGCAGATCCTCGACGACGCCATCCAGGCGCATGGCGGGGCAGGGGTAAGCGACGATTTGGACCTCGCGTACAATTGGGGCGGCATCCGTACGCTGCGGCTCGCCGACGGGCCGGACGAGGTCCATGCCCGCGCGATCGCCCGCGCGGAGTTCGGGAAATATGCCGATCTCAAGGCGGATCGCGCGTCGTCCGGCGACCTCGGCGCCAGCCGCTAGGAGGGATAGGCATGAAAGCAGCCGTCCTGTTCGAAGCCAAGACGCCGCTCGTCCTGGAGGAGGTGGTGGTTTCCAAACCGGGCCCGCGCGAGGTGCTGATCCGCACCGCGGCGGTCGGCGTATGCCGCTCCGACCTTCATTTCGTCGACGGTGCCTTTCCACACCCGGTCCCGACCGTGCCGGGCCATGAGGCGGCAGGCATAGTGGAGGCGGTGGGATCGGACGTCGCGCACCTCCGGCCCGGCGACCATGTCGTCACCTTCCTCACCGTATTCTGCGGCGCCTGCGAAATGTGCGTGACGGGACGGCCCTCGCTCTGCGTTGATCCCTCGACGCGGCGCCCGCCGGACGTCGAGCCCCGGCTGAAGCTCGCGGGCGGCACCCCGCTGGCGCCGTTTCTCAACCTTTCCGCCTTCGCCGAGATGATGCTGGTGCACGAGAATGCGTGTGTCGCGATCAGCAAGGAGATGCCGCTGGATCGCGCGGCGCTGCTCGGCTGCGCGGTGATCACCGGCGCGGGCTCGATCTTCAACGACAGTCGGCTGCGTCCCGGCGAGAGCGTGGCGGTGATCGGCGCGGGCGGGATCGGCCTTGCCGCGATCAACGCCGCCAAGATCGCCGGCGCCGGGCAGATCCTTGCGCTCGATCCGGTGCCCGAGAAGCGCGCGCTCGCCGAGAAGATGGGCGCCACCCACAGCTTCGACCCGATGGCCGACGGCGTGGCGAAGCAGATCCTGGCAACCAGCGGCGGCGGGGTCCATTATGCGATCGAAGCCGTCGGGCGGCCCGCCACTGCCGAACTTGCCTGGCAGATCCTGCGGCGCGGCGGCACCGCGACGATCCTCGGCATGATCGCGCCGGGGCAGTCGGTGAGCCTGCCGGGACCCAGCTTCCTCACCGGCAAGCGGATCCAGGGGTCGCTGCTCGGCAGCACGCGCTTTCCGATCGACATGCCCCGACTGGTGCAGCATTATCTCGAAGGGCGGCTGGACCTGGATACCATGGTGGCCGACCGGATTAGACTGCCGCAGGTCAACGACGCGCTCGACAAGTTGCGCCAGGGCACCAGCGTCCGCTCGGTGATCGAATTCGCATGAGCGACCTCGACGAGACCCGGCTTGCCGCCTGGGCAGCGGCGAACGTGCCCGGGTTTACCGGGAAAGTGGCGGTCGCCAAGTTCCCAGGTGGGCAGAGCAATCCTACGTACCGCGTTGAAAACGAAAGCGGCAACTATGTGCTTCGCCGCAAGCCGTTTGGCACGATCCTGCCTTCGGCGCATGCGGTGGAACGCGAATATCGGCTGATCGCCGCACTGCATCCTGCCGGCTTTCCGGTCGCGCGGCCCTATGCGCTGTGCGAGGATCGCCAGGTGATCGGCGCGCCCTTCTATCTGATGGAATTGGTCGATGGGCGAACCTTGTGGGACGGCTCGCTGCCCGGCATGGCCCCCGCCGAGCGAACGGCGATCTACGAGGCGATCGTCGATACGCTGGCCGCGCTCCACCGGATCGAGCCGGAATCCGTGGGACTGAGCGATTATGGCAAGCCCGGCAACTACTTTGCCCGTCAGGTCGAGCGCTGGACCCGCCAGTATCGTGCCAGCCAGACCGACGATCTACCCGAGGTGGAGGCGCTGATCGCCTTCCTGCCGCGCACGGTGCCGCCGCAGACGCAGGTCAGCATCGTCCATGGCGATTATCGCATCGATAACATGATCTTCGCCGATGATCGTCCGCAGGTGCTGGCGGTGCTTGACTGGGAATTGTCGACGCTGGGCGATCCGTTGGCCGATTTTTCCTATTTCCTGATGAATTGGGTGACCGAACCGGAGGGGCGCTCCGGTGTGAAGGGGCTCGCGGGTCCGCATACCGGCATTCCGACAATCGAGGCGATGGTGGCGCGCTACTGCGCGGCGACGGGACGCGAGGGGGTTCCGGACCTCGACTGGTATTTCGCCTATAATCTTTTCCGCCTCACCGGCATCGTTCAGGGGATCAAGAAGCGGATGCTCGACGGCAATGCCTCGAGCGCCCAGGCTGCAAGCACGGTGGCGCGCCTGCCCGGGCTGGCGGCGGCAGCATGGCATTTCGCGCAAAGGGCAGGGGCATGAGCGACGGGGCGCGCTTCACGGGCAAGGTCGCTGTGGTGACTGGTGCCGCGTCGGGAATCGGGCGCGCGACGGTCCGCGCCTTCGCGACGCAGGGCGCCACCGTCGTCGCGGCGGATCGTTCTCCGGACGTCCACGACAGCGTGGCAGGATTGCCGCACTCGCTGGCGGTCACGCTGGATGCTGGGGAAGAGGCCGATGTCGAGCGTCTCGTCGAGACAGCCTGCGAGCGCTTCGGCGGGATTGACATCTTCTACGCCAATGCCGGCATTTCCGGCGGCACCGCCGGGATTCTTGACGCAAGCGCAGAGCTTTGGGCAGAGGTTCTGCGAGTGAATCTGATCGGTCCCGCGCTTGCCATCAAGCATGCGGCGCCGCGCATCGTCGAGAGGGGCGGCGGCGCAATCCTGTGCACGGCCAGCGTCGCCGGCCTGCGCTCCGGGGCGGGCGGGACGCCCTATTCCGCCTCCAAGGCGGGCGTCATCAGCCTGGTGCAGACCGCGGCGCAGCAACTCGCCACCTCCGGCGTGCGGGTTAACGCGATTTGTCCAGGGCTGATCGAGACGGGCATGACGCAGCGCGCGTTCGACTATGCGCGCGAACAGGGCAAGGAGGAGAAGCTCGGTCAGCTCAATCCGCTGCGCCGGGCGGGGCGGCCGGAGGAAATCGCCGAGGTGGCGTTGTTTCTCGCATCCGATGCGGCAAGCTACATCAATGGGCAGGCGATCGCGGTCGATGGCGGGCTCAGCAGCAGCCATCCGGTCGTCCGGCAGGCGTTCGGCAAGCCTGCCTTCTAACCGCGCTGCGCGAAGCGCCGCAGGAAGTGCGGCGTTGATAAAAGCTTAGAAAGCTGTCGATAGGGTAAGTTCCGGAGGTCTGGCCAATCGCGCGGCTCTTGACAGAAGCGCTGCTATTGGTCAGGCCAGAGGCAACAACCAGCCTATTGAGGTAGCTCGATGAAGATCGTCTCGGCGAAGGTGATCGTAACCTGTCCCGGTCGCAATTTCGTGACCCTGAAGATCCACACGGATCAAGGCGTGTACGGAATTGGCGACGGTACGCTCAACGGTCGTGAGCTTGCGGTGGTCTCGTATCTCGAGGATCACGTCATCCCCTGCCTGATCGGCATGGATCCGCGCCGGATCGAGGACATCTGGCAATATCTCTATCGGGGTGCCTATTGGCGGCGGGGTCCGGTGACGATGCGGGCCATCGCCGCGGTCGACATGGCGCTGTGGGACATCAAGGGCAAGATGGCTGGCATGCCGGTCTACCAGTTGCTCGGCGGCCGCAGCCGGGACGGCGTGATGGTCTATGGCCATGCCAATGGCGCCGACATCGAGCAGACCGTGGACGCAGTCGGCAAATATATCGATCTCGGCTACAAGGCGATCCGCGCGCAGACCGGCGTACCGGGCATCAAGGATGCATATGGCGTGGGTCGCGGCACCATGTATTACGAGCCCGCCGATGCGGCGCTGCCCTCCGTCACCGGCTGGGATACGCGCAAGGCGCTCAACTATGTGCCCAAGCTGTTCGAGAAGCTGCGCGCGACCTATGGCTTCGACCATCACCTGCTGCACGACGGCCATCACCGCTACACGCCGCAGGAAGCCGCAAATCTCGGCAAGATGCTCGAGCCCTATCAACTCTTCTGGCTGGAGGACGTGACTCCGGCCGAGAACCAGGAAGCGTTCAAGCTGATCCGCCAGCACACTGTCACCCCGCTGGCGGTGGGCGAGATCTTCAACACGATCTGGGACGCCAAGGACCTGATCCAGAACCAGCTGATCGATTATCTGCGCGCGACCGTGGTGGGTGCCGGCGGACTGACCCATCTGCGCCGCCTGGCCGATCTCGCCAGCCTGTACCAGGTTCGCACCGGCTGCCACGGCGCCACCGATCTCTCACCCGTCACGATGGGCTGCGCGCTCCATTTCGACACCTGGGTCCCGAACTTCGGCATCCAGGAATATATGCGGCACTCCGACGAAACCGACGCGGTGTTCCCGCACGACTATCATTTCGACAAGGGCTATCTGTTCTGCGGTGAGGCGCCCGGCCACGGCGTCGACATCGACGAGGATCTCGCGGCCAAATATCCGTACAAGCCGGCCTATCTGCCGGTCGCCCGCCTCGAAGATGGGACGATGTGGAACTGGTGATCCGGGCCGGGGTGGCGCTGCCGCCGCTCCGCCGCGCGGACCAAGAAAAAGGCGGCCAGGCAAGCGCCTGGTCGCCTTTTTTGGTGTGGCGTCGAAAGGCTCAGTCTTTCCATGCCCACCAAAGCTGGGCCGGCGGGATGTTCCACCACTCCATCTCGTGCTCGATATGATCCCAATGCGGTGTCAGGAAGTTCTGCACATTGGGGTTGTACTGATATACCAGGAACGCACCGCCCGGGCGCAGGATCTCGCGCGTCGCCCTTGCGATCGCATCACCGATACCGTCGGGCAGCGTCGAGAAGGGCAGCCCCGAGGCAATATAGTCGGCATGCGCAAATCCGTTGTCGCGCACGATCTTCTGAACGTCGGCCGCCGATCCAAGCACCGCCACGAAGCGCGGATCGTCGATCGTCTGGCGCAGATAGCGGATGAAATCGGGGTTGGTATCGATCACGATCAGCTTGCCGTCGGCACCGAGGCGCTCAAGGATCGGGCGGCTGAACGTGCCGACGCCGGGACCATATTCGACGAACAGCTTGGTGTTCGCCCAATCGACCTTGCTCAGCATGCGGCGAATCAGCCGGCCCGACGATTGGGCGACCGCGCCGACCATCACCGGGCGCTTGAGGAATTGCTGCAGGAAGAACATTGTCGGCGAGGGCACACCGGCCGGGCGGGTGCGACGGGCGCTCCGGCGTTTTGCGGTGGCGGTCGAAGGGGGCATTGGCTTCCTTACGAAAATATGACGCTTCTGCGACATCGGTTGCGCAAAATCCGCCAGATATGCAAGCGACCCTCGTCGAAAAGGATCCGGATGCTGAGCAAGGCAACAACGCCGGACAGGCGCTTTGTTGCCCCGCATTTTCCCGGAGCGCCGGAGCATCTAGGAAATCCGAGGCCGGGCGAGTACACCATCGCGCATGACATCGCTTGATAAGCCCCCGGTCGGTACCTCGACGGTAAAGTGGCGTTTCCCCGATATCCACCCCGAAGGCCGCAAATATGTGCTGATCGCCGCCGCGTTCGCGCTCGCCAGCCTGTGGGTGTGGGACGTCCTCACCTGGCCGCTCCTGTTCCTGACGCTTGGCGTCGCCGCCTTCTTCCGTGATCCCGTGCGGGTGACGCCGGTCGAGGACGGGGTGCTGGTCGCCCCCGCCGACGGCCTCGTCACCATGATCCAGCGGGTACCGCTGCCGCCCGAGCTTGCCGGCCCGCACGCCCTCGGCACCGAGCCGATGGTGCGCGTGTCGATCTTCATGAGCGTGTTCGACGTCCATGTGAACCGTACGCCGATCACCGGCACCATCCGCCACGTGATCTACATTTCCGGCAAGTTCATGAACGCCGATCTCGACAAGGCGAGCGACGAGAATGAGCGCCAGCACATGGTGGTCGAGGACCGCGACGGACTGCGCATCGGCTTCACCCAGATCGCCGGCCTGGTCGCGCGGCGCATCGTCGCCTTCGTCAAGCCGGGCGACATGGTGGTTGCCGGCCAGCGCATCGGCCTGATCCGCTTCGGCAGTCGCGTCGACGTGTTCCTTCCCGAGGCATATGGCGCCCAGGTAATTCTGGGCCAGCGCACCATCGCCGGCGAGACGATCATCGCCCGCCGCAACATCCAGAACGCCACCGGGGTGGCGCAATGACCGATCGACACCCGCGCACCCGGCGCGGGTTGGGGGGGCGTGGCCTAGGACGTGGACCGGCACTGCCGCGCGGCATTCCGCTGCGCGCGGTGCTGCCCAATGCGGTCACGGCGCTCGCCTTGTGCTCCGGCCTCACCGGCATCCGCTTCGCCATCCTGGGCAACTGGGAGGCGGCGGTGCTGATGGTGCTTGCAGCCGCGGTGCTGGACGGCATCGACGGTCGCATCGCCCGGCTCGTGCGCGCCGAGAGCCGGTTCGGGGCCGAACTGGACAGCCTGTCCGATGCGATCTCGTTCGGCGTCGCCCCTGCGCTGATCCTCTATCTCTGGTCGCTCCAGGCGCTTGGCCGCTTCGGCTGGCTCGTCGCGCTGCTCCATGCACTGTTCTGTGCACTGCGACTGGCACGGTTCAACGCGCAGATCGACCTTGTCGAGCAGCCGCACAAGTCTGCCGGCTTTCTCACCGGCGTTCCAGCGCCTGCCGGGGCCGCGCTTGCGCTCACGCCCGTGTATCTATGGTTGTGGACCGGCGAACCGCTCACGCGCGAGCCTCCGATCATCGCCGGATGGACGGTGCTGATTGCGATCCTGATGGTCTCCAGCGTCGCGACCTTCGGCCCGAAGATCCGCCTGCGCCAGAATGTCCGCTTCGAGGCGATCGCCGTGCTGGTCGCGCTCGCTGCGGCCTTGGTGTCCGCGCCGTGGACGACGTTGGCGATCGTCGCGATTGCCTATCTTGCCAGCATTCCGTTCAGCGTTCGTTCCTATCGCCGGATCAGGCGGCTGCGCGTTGCGGGCGGGGACGCGGCATCCGCGCCGGAACCGACCGCACGCTGACGCGCGACAGGCGCGGTGACGGAGCGGGAAGCGCAACCGGTCGCGCCATGCCGAACAGTTCGGCGAAGCGATGCAGCTGCGGATAAATGCTTACGTAGAGCGTCCAGATGGCGGCCGCGAAAGCCGACCCGAACAGAAAAAAGACAGCGAATCCAGTCATTACCCGGCTCCTGATCTTCAACGCCGATCCCAGCGGAACCCAAGAACCTCGAACCGCCGAGACTCCCGCCTGTTCCATCAATCGCGTTCTGATCGCTGTATGTTCCATTCCTGTTCCAGCGTCAAGCGATGTTCCAATAATGTTCCAGCTTGCGTCTGCAGGGGAGATCGACTAAGCGGCCCGCCTCAACCCCGCATGGGAAGCATCATAACCCGGTGTTCGGAGCACTTCCGAATTCCCGCTTCCCAGAGGACCAACCGGAAGGAGTTATCCCTATGGCGGCACCCGTCGTCACCATGCAGCAGCTGCTCGAATCGGGCGCGCACTTCGGTCACCAGACCCATCGCTGGAACCCGAAGATGAAGCCCTACATCTTCGGTGATCGCAACGGCGTTCACATCATCGACCTGTCGCAGACCGTTCCGCTGTTCGCCCGCGCACTCGAGTTCGTCAGCTCCACCGTCGCCGCCGGCGGCAAGGTGCTGTTCGTCGGCACCAAGCGCCAGGCGCAGGAGCCGATCGCCGAGGCAGCGCGTCGTGCGGGCCAGCACTTCGTCAACCATCGCTGGCTGGGCGGCATGCTCACCAACTGGAAGACCATCAGCAACTCGATCAAGCGCCTCAAGACGCTCGAAGAGCAGCTGTCGGGCGACACGCACGGCCTCACCAAGAAGGAAGTGCTGCAGCTCACCCGCGAGCGCGACAAGCTCGAGCTGTCGCTCGGCGGCATCCGTGACATGGGAGGCATTCCCGACATCATGTTCGTGATCGACGCGAACAAGGAAGAGCTGGCGATCAAGGAAGCCAACACGCTCGGCATCCCCGTCGTCGCGGTGCTCGACTCGAACGTTTCGCCGGACGGCATCGCGTTCCCGGTTCCGGGCAACGACGACGCCAGCCGCGCCATCCGCCTCTACTGCGAAGCCATCGCCATCGCCGCGACCCGTGGCGGCCGCGAGGCGCTGATGCAGCAGGGCTATGATTTCGGTGCTGCCGAGCAGCCGCCGGTCGAGGAAGCCGTCGAAGGCTGATCGCCCGCGTCATCGAACCGTAATCGGGGCGGGGCAGGGCGACACGCACTGCTCCGCCCGACTTTTAACTGAGGAATAGAGACATGGCCGAGATCACTGCAGCCGCCGTCAAGGAACTCCGCGAAAAGAGCGGCGCCGGCATGATGGATTGCAAGAAGGCGCTCTCCGAAACCAACGGCGACATGGAAGCCGCTGCCGACTGGCTGCGCGCCAAGGGCCTCGCCGCTGCCGCCAAGAAGTCGAGCCGCACCGCTGCCGAAGGCCTGGTCGGCCTGGCGGTTGCCGGCACCAAGGGTGTCGCCGTCGAGGTGAACTCGCAGACCGACTTCGTCGCCAAGAACGAGATCTTCCAGAACTTCGTGCGCGAGACCACCGCGCTGGCGCTGGAAGCCGGCGACGACATCGCCGCGATCAAGGCCGCGAAGATGGAATCGGGCCAGACCGTCGACGAGACGCTGACCGCCAACATCGCCACCATCGGCGAGAACCAGGTGCTGCGTCGCGCCAAGAAGGTCGAAGTCGCGAACGGTGCGGTGATCCCGTACGTCCACAACGCGGCGGCCCCGGGCCTCGGCAAGATCGGCGTGCTCGTCGCGCTCGAATCGGAAGCCGGTGTCGACGTGCTCGAACCGCTGGGCAAGCAGCTGGCGATGCACATCGCCGCCGCTTTCCCGCTGGCGCTGGACGAGAGCGGCCTGGACCAGGACGTGCTCGCCCGCGAGCGCGCGATCGCTGCCGAAAAGGCTAGCGAGAGCGGCAAGCCGGCCGAGATCATCGAGAAGATGGTGGATGGCGCGGTGAAGAAGTTCGCCAAGGAGAATGCCCTGCTCAGCCAGCTGTTCGTGATGGACGGCAAGACCCCGGTGTCCGACGTCATCGCCAAGGCGGCGAAGGATTCGGGCGCGGCGATCGTGCTGAAGGACTATGTCCGGTTCCAGCTCGGCGAAGGCATCGAGAAGGAAGAGAGCGACTTCGCTGCCGAAGTGGCGGCGACGGCCGGTCTCACCAAGTAATCAGGCGCGCCGGGAGGGGCCGTTCCGACGGCTTTTCCCCGGCATCCACGCTTGTTCGCGCGGCGCGGCTCCTCTAGGGTCCGCGCCGCTTCGCTGTCCGCTCCTCAAGATTTCGGGAACCTCATGACTGCTCCGACCTTCCGCCGCATCCTTCTCAAGCTGTCGGGGGAGGTCCTGATGGGCCAGGGCCAATTCGGCATCGATCCCGAGACCTGCGAGCGCGTCGCGCTCGAGGTGAAGGAGGCCAAGGAAAGCGGCCTCGAAATCTGCATGACCGTCGGCGGCGGCAACATCTTCCGCGGTATCGCCGGCGCCGCGCAGGGCTTCGACCGCGCCAGCGCCGATTATATGGGCATGCTCGCCACCGTGATGAACGCGCTCGCCATGCAGAACGCGCTTGAGAAGGTGGGCGTCGAGACCCGCGTCCAGTCCGCTATCCCGATGGCCAGCGTGTGCGAGCCCTATATCCGCCGCCGCGCCGAGCGGCACATGGAGAAGGGCCGCGTCGTGCTGTTCGCGGCGGGCACCGGCCTGCCGTTCTTCACCACCGACACCACCGCCGCGCTGCGCGCCGCCGAAATGAAGTGCGACGCGCTGTTCAAGGGCACCTCGGTCGACGGCGTGTACGATGCCGATCCCAAGAAGGTGCCGACCGCGACCCGCTATGAAACGCTGAGCTACGACCGCGTCCTTGCCGACAATCTGAAGGTGATGGACGCCTCGGCCGTGGCTTTGTGCCGCGACAACCATATTCCGATCGTGGTGTTCAACATCCGCGGCGAGGGCAATCTCGCCTCGGTGCTCCGGGGCGAGGGGACTTCCACCATCGTCCAGGACGCGACCGCCGCGTAATCCAAATTACCCAAGCTTCAAGGAACGCCGAACATGGCCGCTTACGACAAGGCAGATCTCGAACGCCGCATGGCCGGTGCCGTGGAATCGCTCAAGCACGACCTGACCGGTCTCCGCACCGGCCGCGCCTCGACCACGCTGCTCGATCCGGTGACGGTCGAGGTCTATGGCTCGCACATGCCGATCACCCAGGTGGCGACCGTCTCGGCGCCCGAGCCGCGCATGCTTTCGGTGCAGGTGTGGGACAAGTCGAATGTCGGCCCCGTCGACAAGGCGATCCGCTCGGCGGGCCTCGGCCTCAACCCGATCGTCGACGGCCAGACGCTGCGCCTGCCGATCCCCGACCTGACCGAGGAGCGCCGCAAGGAGCTCGCCAAGCTCGCCAACCAATATGCCGAAAAGGCCCGTATCGCTGCGCGCAACGTGCGCCGCGACGGCATGGACAACCTCAAGACCGACGAGAAGAAGGGCGTGTTCGGCGAGGACGAGCGCAAGCGTCACGAAACCGAGGTCCAGAAGCTTACCGACGCCACCATCGCGGATATCGACGCTGCAGCGGCGGCCAAGGAAAAGGAAATTCTGGGCAAGTGATCCGCGCCGGGGGGTCTGGTGTGGCCGAAAGGGCCGGGCGCGGTGGCCGTTAAGCTGGCCTCCGCCTCGGGTGGCGGAACCCCGCCGCCCCGCCACGTCGCGATCATCATGGACGGGAACGGCCGCTGGGCGAAGAAGCGGCTGCTGCCGCGTGTTGCCGGGCACCGGCAGGGCGTGGAGGCAGTTCGCCGCGTCGCGCGCGCTGCCCGTGCGCTCGGTATCGAGGTGCTGACCCTCTACGCCTTCTCGTCCGAGAATTGGCGACGGCCCGAAGAGGAAGTCGGCGCGCTGATGGGATTGCTGCGCCAGTTCCTTGAGCGCGAACTCGACGAGATCGTCGCCGACGGCGTCAAGCTGCGTGTGATCGGCGACTGGCGCCAGCTCTCGCCCGATCTGGTGACGATGATCGATGCCGCCATCGCGCGCACGGCGGTCAATACCGGGCCGACGCTGGTGCTCGCGCTCAATTACGGCGCCCAGGCCGAACTGCTGGCGGCCGCCCGGCGACTGGCCGAGCAGGCGCGCGACGGTACGCTCGATCCGGCGGCGATCGACGAGGCGCATTTTGAAAGCGAGCTGGAAACGGCGGGCCTGCCGCCGCTCGACCTGCTGATCCGCACCTCGGGTGAGCAGCGGCTCTCCAATTTCCTGCTGTGGCAGGCCGCCTATGCCGAACTGCTGTTCGTCGACACGCTTTGGCCCGATTTCGACGAGCGCGCGCTGGCCGATGCGCTGGCCCGGTTCGGGCAGCGCCAGCGGCGTTTCGGCGGCCTGTGAGCAAGCATTCGGATCTTCCCAAGCGCGCGGTGGTGGGGCTGGCGCTGGTCGGGCTGGCGCTCGCCGCGCTGTGGGCCGGTGGCTGGGGATTCTGGCTGGTCATCACGGTGATGGCCGTGCTGATGATCGGCGAATGGGCACTGCTCGCCGGCGATACCGCCAGGCGGCGGCTTACCCAATATGTGCTGATGGTGCCGCTGGCGATCCTCAGTCCTGCCGCGGCGGGACCGGGTTTCCTGGCCCTGGGGCTGGTGTTCGGTGCGTTCTTCTTCGTCGCGATCGTGACCCGCAACGGCAAGCTGGCGGCGGGACAGGTCTATGTCGGGCTGCCGGTACTGGCACTGCTGCTGCTGCGTGACCATCCGCAGGGCTTCGCCGCGACGCTATGGACGATGGCGATCGTCTGGGTTTGCGACAGTGGTGCCTATTTCGCCGGTCGCGCGATCGGCGGCCCCAAGCTGGCGCCGGCGATCAGCCCGAACAAGACCTGGGCGGGGCTGGTCGGCGGGTTGGTCGCGGCGATCCTGTTTTCCGCCGCCTTCGTCGCAATCGCACCGGGCAGCGCGATCGACTGGTGGCTGATCGCGGTGTCGCCGCTGGTCGCCTTCGCGTCGCAGATCGGCGACCTCTACGAGAGCCATCTCAAGCGCGTCGCCGGTGTGAAGGATTCCAGCAACCTGCTGCCGGGCCATGGCGGCATTCTCGATCGGCTGGACGGGCTGGTCTTCGCCGCACCGGTTGCGGCATTGTTTTTTGCGATCCATCATCAGGTGGTTGCGGGAGGATACTGGTGGTGAAGCGCGTCACGGTGCTGGGGGCGACCGGATCGGTCGGCACCTCGACACTCGATCTGATTGAACGAAATCCGCACGCCTTCGAGGTGGTGGCGCTGACCGCCAATTGCGATGTCGAGAAGCTGGCCGCCGCGGCGATCCGCACCCGCGCCCGCTGCGCCGTGGTCGCGGACGAGACGTGCCTGCCGGCGCTGCAGGAGCGGCTGGCGGGCAGCGGCGTCGAGGCGATGGGCGGATCGCATTCGGTGTGCGACGTCGCGCGCATGGGCGCCGACTGGACCATGGCCGCAATCGTCGGCAGCGCGGGCCTCAAGCCGGTAATGGCGGCGCTGGAGGCAGGCGGCACGGTGGCGCTGGCCAACAAGGAGTCGCTGGTTTCGGCGGGTGAGGTGATGATGGCGGCAGCCCGCGCGCACGGCGCGACGCTGCTCCCGGTCGACTCGGAGCACAATGCCGTGTTCCAGTGCCTTGATCGCACCGCGCCCAAGGGGGTTCGCCGCATCATTCTGACCGCCAGCGGCGGTCCGTTCCGCGCGACGCCCAAGGCGGCGATGCGCGGCATCACCCCGGCACAGGCGGTGGCGCATCCCAACTGGTCGATGGGCGCCAAGATCTCGGTCGATTCGGCGACGATGATGAACAAGGGCCTCGAACTGATCGAGGCATTCCACCTGTTCCCGGTTGCCGCCGAACAGCTTGCGGTACTGGTGCATCGCCAGTCCGTGGTCCATTCGATGGTGGAATATGTCGACGGGTCGGTGCTGGCGCAGCTCGGCACGCCCGACATGCGCACGCCGATCGCCTATGCACTGGCCTGGCCGGAGCGGATGGAGACACCGTGCCCCCCGCTCGATCTCGCTGCGGTGGGCACGCTCGAGTTCGAAAATCCCGATCTCGATCGTTTCCCGGCGCTCGCACTGGCGATGGAGGCGTTGAAAGCAGGCGGCGCGCGGCCCGCGATCCTCAACGCCGCCAACGAAGTCGCAGTCGCGGCCTTTCTTGCCGGTCGGATCGGATTTCTTGAAATTGCCGCAATCTCTGCCGATACGCTTAGTCGCTATCACCCGGCCGCTCCGGAAACGCTCGATGCCGTATTGGCGATCGACGAGGAGGCGCGGCACTATGCGGCTGAGCGAGTGAAGGACTGCGTCGCTTGATCCAATCCCCCGGCATCCTGCTCACCATTCTGGCGTTCGCGCTGGTGATCGGGCCGCTCGTGTTCCTGCACGAGCTGGGACATTATCTGGCGGGCCGGATCTTCGGCGTGAAGGCCGAGGAATTCTCGATCGGTTTCGGCCGCGAGATCGCCGGCATCACCGATCGTCGCGGCACGCGGTGGAAGTTCAGCCTGCTGCCGCTGGGCGGCTATGTCCGCTTCGCCGGCGACATGAACCCGGCCAGCCAGCCTTCGCCCGAATGGCTGCAGCTGCCGGCGAGCGAACGCGCCAAGACCTTCCAGGCGAAGCCCTTGTGGCAGCGCGCGATCATCGTCGCGGCCGGGCCGATCATGAATTTTCTGATCGCGATCGTCATTCTCTCGGCGTTCGCCTTCATGTTCGGCGAGAACCGGACGCCGTCGGTGGTGGGCACCGTGCTGCAGGGCAGCGCCGCCGCCAAGGCGGGCCTCGCCCCCGGCGACCGCATCACCGGACTCGGCGGGCGCACCGTCGAAACCTATTCCGATATGGTGCAGTTCACTCAGCTTCGACCCAACGAGCCGGTGCGGATCACCTTTGTTCGCGGCGGGGCCGAGCGCAGCGTCGATGCGGTGATCGGCGCGCGGCTGGAGCGCGACCGGTTCGGCAATGAATATCGTATCGGGCAGCTCGGTATCGGCGCGGCGGGCTCCACGCAGGTGCCGGTCAGCCTGATCGAGGCGCCTTTGGTGGGGCTGCGCACCACGGCCGACATCGTCCGCATGACGGTGGACGGCCTCGGCCAGATCATCACCGGCCGCCGTTCGGTGTCCGAACTGGGCGGGCCGCTGAAGATTGCGCAGGTCTCCGGCGAACGGCTTTCCATGGGTCCGATCGAGTTCGCGTTCCTGATCGCGCTGGTCTCCATTAATCTGGGATTCATCAACCTGTTGCCAGTCCCGGTACTGGATGGTGGTCATCTCCTGTTCTACGCCGTCGAGGCGGTCCGCCGGCGCCCGGTGGAACCGCAGGTGATGGAATGGGCGTTCCGGGGCGGCATGCTCGCGATCCTCGCGCTGATGCTGTTCGTGACGCTCAACGATCTGGGCGCATTCGGTGTGTGGAGACATCTGGCCGGCTTGATCGGCTGAGGGGGTTCGTGCAGGGCGGCACTATGCCGCGCGCGTTCCGGCAATATTTGGATTCCGACTGGGGTGGGATGGTGACTGCGATCAAGGCAAGCAATTTGGGCGCGCGGGCGACGGCTACGCTGTTGGCAGGGACGATCCTGTCGGGCGTGGTAGCGCCGGCAGAGGCGCAGACCGCGGCGACGCCCGCGGCGCCGGCGGCCCAGCCTCAGGCGGCCCCCGCTCCGGTGACGCCGGCGGTGGTGCGCACGATCAAGTCGCTGCGGGTGGAAGGCTCGCAGCGCATCGAACCGGAAACGGTGCTCAGCTACACGCGGCTGCGCGTGGGCGACAATTATACCAACGAGACGATCGACCAGGCGATCAAGGACCTGCTCGCTTCCGAACTGCTCGCCGATGTGCAGATCGAAGGTGTCGAGTCCGGCAATTTGGTGCTGCGCATCCGCGAGAACCCGGTGATCAACCGGGTCGTCTTCGAAGGCAACAAGCGGCTGAAGCAGGACAAGATCGACAAGGAGATCAAGCTCAGGCCCCGCCAGATCTTCACGCGCACCGCCGTGCGCGCCGACATTGCGCGGATCATCGAGCTGTATCGCCGTCAGGGCCGCTTCGCCGCGCGGGTCGAGCCGAAGATGGTCAGCCTCGATCAGAACCGCGTCGACGTGATCTTCGAGATCCATGAAGGTGCGAAGTCGAAGGTCCGCCAGATCAACATCATCGGCAACGAGGTGTTCTCGGACAAGAAGCTGCGCGGGCAGATGGCGACCAAGGTGGCCAGCCTTTCGCACTTTCTCAGCTCGAACACCTCGTACGACCAGGATCGCCTGGCCTATGACCAGCAGAAGCTGCGGCAATATTACCTGACCGAGGGCTATGCCGATTTCCGCGTGATCTCGGCGGTGGCCGAGCTGACGCCGGACAAGAAGGACTTCATCATCACCTATGTGGTGGAGGAAGGCCCCCGCTACAAGTTCGGCCCGGTCACGGTCGACAGCGCGATCCGCGACTTCGACGACAAGAAGCTCGCCAGCGCGCTGCCGATCAAGGAAGGCCAGTGGTATAACGCCAAGACCGTCGAGGACACGATCGAGCAGCTGAGCGAGACCGCCGGCCTGTTCGGCTATGCCTTTGCCGACGTTCGCCCTGACTATCAGCGCAACAAGGATGCGCTGACGATGTCGATCAATTTCCACATCGGCGAGGCGAACCGCACCTATGTCGAGCGCGTGGAGATCACCGGCAACCGCCAGACGCAGGACAAGGTGATCCGCCGCGAACTGCGCGTGGCCGAAGGCGACGCGTTCAATACCTTCCTGGTCAAGCGTTCGCAGGACCGCATCAACAGCCTGGGCTATTTCCAGGACAAGTTCGAGATCGAGCGCAAGGAAGGCTCGGCACCCGATCGGATCGTGCTCGGCGCGAATGTGGAGGAAAAGCCGAACGGCGAACTGACGCTGTCGGCCGGTTTCTCCAGCCTGGAGCGCTTCATCCTCCAGGCCTCGATCCGCCAGCGCAACTTCCGCGGCATGGGCCAGACGGCGAGCATCTCCGCCGATTATTCGAGCTACTCGAAGTCGGTTGAACTGGGCTTCACCGAGCCCTATCTGTTCGACAGCAACATCGCGCTGGGCGCGACGATCTTCCGTCGCGACTATAACAGCTTCAGCTACGGCCTGAACAATTCGCGCAACACCACCTACCAGCAGGTATCGACCGGCTTCCAGCTGGTCGCGGGTCTGCCGCTGACCGAATACTGGACGCTGTCCGCGCGTTATTATCTGGCGAAGGACAATGTCACGCTCGACGAGAGCCAGTTCTACACGGACGGCAAGTGCGATCCGTTCCGGGCCGGCCGCTATTATTGTGAAGCGGTGGGCAATCGACTGACGTCGCTGGTCGGCCTGTCGGTGATCTATGACAGCCTCAACAGCCGCCTGCGGCCGACGCGCGGCCATCGCGTTTCGATGGGCGTCGATGTCGCGGGTCTTGGCGGCGATGTCCGCTACGTTCGCGGCCGGTTCGATGGCGCAAAATATTGGGGTCTCGGCAGCGGCTTCGTGTTCTCGGTCACCGGCGAAGGCGGCGTGATCAAGAGCCTGGACGGATCCGAGGTCCGCATCACCGATCGCTTCTATCTGGGCGAGCCGCAGTTCCGCGGCTTCGACATTCGCGGCGTGGGTCCGCGCGTGCAGCGGTACCAGTATAGCGGCGATCCGGCGACCGGCACCCAGGCGCTGATCACCGATCGCGACCAGATCATCGACGACGCGCTGGGCGGCAAGGCCTATTATCTGACCAAGGCGGAGCTCGAGCTGCCGCTTGGCTCGGGTGCGGCGGAACTTGGGCTGCGACCGTCGGTCTATGTCCAGATGGGCTCGCTGTTCTCGATCCGGCAGCCGCAGACGAACAATTACTTCCCCGCCTATATCGACCCCGCTACCGGCCTGCCCGGCGTGAACAAGGACGGTTCGCCCTCGCTGCTGCCGCGGCCGCTGAACGACAGTGCCGGCAACGCGCTCTACACCGTCACCAGCGGAACCTATGCCGGCTATGTCACGCCGTGCACGATCGGCTACGCGCCTGCCATCGGCCAGGCGTGCGTCGGCACCTCGGTCAACAGCCGTGCGCTCAACTCGACCGCGGTTTTCTATGAACAGTATCGCGGCAGCACCGCCTCACCGCGCATTTCGGTTGGCATCGGTGTCAACTGGAATTCGCCGTTCGGCCCGTTGCGCATCGACCTTGCCAAGGCGCTGGTCAGCCAGCCCGGCGACGACAAGAAGCTCATCACTTTCAACGTAGGGACTCAGTTCTAATGACGAAGAACCGTGTAATCGCGGCGGCGCTTGCCGCCTCGGCGGCGATGGCCGTCGCTGCGCCGGCCTCGGCGCAGGTCGCCGGCATCGCCACCATCAACACGATCGAGGCGATCACCCGCGCCAAGGCGTTCACCACTGCGGAGACGCAGCTGGACACCACCTACAAGCCGGTGCGCGACCAGATCCAGGCGCGCCAGACCAAGTTCCAGACGGACGCGCGTTCGCTGATCACCACGATCGACACGAACAAGGACGGCCAGGTTTCGGAAGCCGAAGAGCAGGCTGCGGCCGCGCGCAAGGATCCGAACTACACCCAGCTCATGACCCTGCAGAACCAGGCGAACGAGGAAATCCAGAAGCTGCAGATGCCGTCGATCCTGGCGGAACTGTTCGCGTTCGAGAAGATCCTCTCGCTCTATGACGCGGCGCAAATCTCGGTCGTCAATGCTCGCAAGGTCAACGTGATCCTGACGCCGGAAGCGATCGTCTACGCTCCCGATGCGGTGGACGTCACCGACGCGGTGGTCGCGGAGCTCGACAAGACGCCGACCGTCGCGATCACGCCGCCGGCGAACTGGCAGCCGCAGCAGCGCACCGTGCAGTTCCAGCAGCAGGTGAACGAACTCAAGCGCCGCGCCTATCAGCTCGCCGCCGCGCGTGCCCAGCAGCAGCAGCAGCAGGGTGCCGCTGCGGCACCGGGTGCCGCGCGTCCGGCCGCTGCGCCGGCGACCAGGCCGGCCAAGCCCGAACCGCGGTGAGCGGCGAGGGGCAGGGGGGCAGCAACATCGGTCCGCTCGATATCGGGCGGGTGATGGCGGCGCTGCCCCACCGCTTTCCGATGCTGCTGGTCGACCGGGTCGAGGAGCTGATCCTCGACCAGTCGATCGTGGCGGTGAAGGCGGTGACGATCAACGAGTCGTTCTTCCAGGGCCATTTCCCCGGCCGGCCGATCATGCCGGGCGTGCTCACCGTCGAGGCGCTTGCCCAGGCGGCGGGCGTGCTGGCGGTCGAGTCGCTGGGGCTCGCCGGCTCGGGCAAGCTCGTCTACTTCATGGCGATCGACAAGGTGAAGTTCCGCAAGCCGGTGGAACCGGGCGTGCTGCTCAAGCTCCACGTCGAATTCGTGCAGAAGCGCGCGCGCGTCTGCAAGTTCGCCGGCAGGGCGCTGGTCGACGGCGAGCTGGCGGCGGAATGCGAATTCACCGCAATGATCGCCGATCCGCCGAGCGCGTGATCGGGGCGAGGGCCGGACCATGGACGCACTGACCTGGTTCGGCCTGTTTGCGGTGACGGCGATGCTCGTCACCTATGCGCTGGAGGCGCGTTCGACCTGGTGGGTGCTCGGCTTTGCCGGTGCCTGCCTGCTGGGATCGGCCTATGGCTTCCTCCAGGGAGCCTGGCCGTTCGGAGTGGTCGAGGCGATCTGGTCGCTCGTCGCGCTGCGGCGCTGGTGGGGCATGCGGTCCGCCGCCTCGCAATAAGGTTGCGTCGGCGCCGATGCTTTGCTAGGCGCGCGCGTCCGCTGCCGGTCGGAAACCGGCGGCTTTTTCCAAGGAATTCGATGTGAAGCAGAACACCCACCCCGATTATCACATGATCAAGGTGCAGATGACCGACGGCACCGTGTACGAGACTCGCTCCACCTGGGGCAAGGAAGGCGATCTCATGCAGCTCGAGATCGATCCGCTCGCGCACCCGGCCTGGACCGGCGGTCGCGGTCAGCTGCTCGACCAGGGTGGCCAGGTCGCGCGCTTCAACAAGCGCTTCGGCGGTCTCACGCTCGGCAAGAAGTAAGCCGCGCGCGCCGGGCGCTGCCCGGCGTCGATGCTTCGGAACAGGCTCCCGCGCACCAACTGCGTCGGGAGCCTTTTTCTTGTGCCGTCGATATAGGCCATCGCGGCGGGGGCAGAGGGGGCAGAGGGCGTCTCCGCCAAAGACGCACATCCTCTGCATTCCGTCCCTTGAACCAAAACGCGGGGTGCGCTGGGCCATCGTCCAGGCCGGGGCCACCACGCTCGATGTGACATTCACAGGTTCGGGGCGGGCGGGGCATTATGCCGGGACGATCCTGGGCCACCTGCAGATCGAGTTCAATGCTGCACTCTATTGCGCCGCGAAGAGTGCCCGCGAGGTGGGGCACTCTCAGCTTTAGACGCCGTGGGCGCATGCAAGGTCGAGTTGGGGGGCGTCGCGGAAGGCAATGTCTATGCGTTGCCCAGCGATTCGGCGACCCCTCCGAGCGAGCAGGCCTATCGCCACCGGTCCGGCTATACGGCGGCAGTCGGATTCTTCAGCGATATGCGGCGCCGGTAGGGTCGGAGGTACCGCGTCGATGCAGGGCGTCGTCAGCGCTCCCGATGAGGAAGAATAGCGCGTCCGCACGGTGCCGACCGGCTCCTGCAGAACACCCTGCGTCCTGGTGCAGCGTCTGCAACGCGGAGCGACACAGGGCCATTTTTCGCGGCCCTTGGCGGAGAGGGTGACTGTCTGCTGCATATATTAACCCCCTAAAAAGACGCAATTTATTGTGCGCTCATTGCTTTTGGTGCCCCCACGAATGCCCCCGCGGCACCCATGCTCTCCGATGAAATCAGGTCATTGCGCTGGCCGCGCAGCCTGCCTTCCAGGCTTCGATGTCGCTTTCCCACCAGCCGACCCGATTACGACTGATCTGCACCGGCCTAGGGAACGTGCCAGCCTGGATCTGGCGATAGATCGTCGCGCGGTGGAGCGAGGTCTCGCGCCTGACGTCTTCCATCTTCAGCAAGCGTCCGCTGTGGCGCTGCGGGGCAGTGAAGGGGCTCATTTCCGACATAGGTGTGCTCTTGGGAGAAGGCGGGCGATGGTATTCCGCCCGCGGTTGAACTCGGTCGCTACGGCTGCGATGTCGCCGCCGGTGGCACGCAGCCGAGCGACGATCGCATCGTGCTCGGCTGCATCGATCGGATTCGGGTTGAGGGGTCGGGGCATCAGTCGGGCCCCAGCAGGAACAGCGTGCTGGTCGGCTGCACCGATCCTAACCGATATTCGCGGGCGATCGGCTCGGCCAGGCGGTCGTAGACTGTCTCGCCGTTCGCCATGACGACGTTTGCCAGGAACGCCTGCTCGAACGTCTCGACGTTGCTCTCGACGCTTTCCAGCTTCGCTTTGATCACCAGCATCAGCGCCCGGCCGCGTTGACGGATGACCTGGCCAACCTTCGCCTCGCGCCGCGTAGCGTTCAGACGGGACCCTCGGCCGTCGGTTGTCGGCGCGTCATCGAGCGTGGGCAGATCGACCCGGAAGCGAACGAGACGCTCGTCCAGGACGAACTGGATGGTGAATTGACGGGGCTCCTCAACCTGGGCGATTGAGGCGGCGCCGGCCCGCCGGAGCATGCCGACGATCTCCGCGATGGACCGCTCGAAGGCGACCTCTGTTCGCTCAGCGTACGCCATCAGCGTCGCCCCCCTGCCTTCGCGCGTTCGGTTTCAAGAACGGCAAGGATTTGGGGCAGCAGGCGCTTGCGGTCCTGCACCTTCTCCGCGATCGCCTTTGCGACGACATCATAGAGATTGTTCGGATCGACTTCTGGCCGCCGCGTTTGCATCGCCACCATGATCGCGGCGCCACATACCGACGCCGCGACCTGGATCACCATCGCAGTGACCTCGGTGTTGTTGAAGACGACTTGGGCCACGTCGACGTTACGCTGCATCAGCGCTTCGACGTCGCGATCCATCTTTCGGACCATATCCGCGACCATGCGCTCGCGCTCGGCCGTCATTCCGCGGCCGCCTTCTGCTCGAGGCGATCGGCGTCGAAGGCGAGCAGGGGGTGCACCCATCTGGCCGCGGCAGCGTAAAGGTCTGTCGTCAGGACCTCCGCGCAATCGCCGGTGAAGATCGCGGCGACCCGCAGGTTCTGCTCGGCCGTCTTGCGTTTCGACCAGCTCGCCACCGTATCGCGACCGACGAACGGTATTGCCAGCTCGAGGCGATGGTTGGCATCGAAAAGGTTGAAGAGCTCGGGGGAGGGGGTGAGCGCGCCAATTCCCCGCATGAGGTCGCCCGCGAGCTCCGTTTCAACCGCAACGACGTCCTGCAGTGGGATGCGGTACCCGTCTGCATTGAGCGAGCGTTCGAGCGCCAGGCACGCCAGCAGGGCTGCTGCCTGCTCCTTCATATCAGCCTCGAGCGTGCGGAAGTTCGCGAACGCGATGGGAAGGTCGGGGAGGACGAAGCACCTCCAGCCCTTCACCTGAGCGAGCGCCTCCTCGAACATGCCGGCGGTGCTGGCGTCGATCAGCTCGGCGCCGGCGGCATCCTCGCGCTGCTCGACGATGCTGAGCGGGGAAATGCGCCGCATGCCCGTCGAAGCCGTCCCGGCCGAGGTCAGCAGCATGCGCAGCTGGGCCCAGACGAAATAGTCGCGGGCCACCGTACCGCCGTCGAAGTGATCCTGGAGCAGCACGGTGCGGAGCATCGAACGGCGCAGCGAACGCATCGCCTGCACCCCGTCCTGGGTCAGGCCATAGTCACCCTTTGCCTGCCGATCGGCGCGGTCCCGCGCGGTCCAGTCATCGTTGCGGCGCTCGATCGCGGCCCCGTCCGCAAGCGGCTTGGCACCCGCCTGCGGCTCCGGGCGCAGCGCGCGCATACCCGTCGATCGCGGCGCCGGTGATGGCACCGGCTTCGTCGCCGCGGCCTGGGCTTTCCTGCTCGCCCACCAGAACCGGACATCCGCCTCGCCCTGTTCATCGATATCGACGGTGGCGATGACATCGCCCTCCGGCAGATGGATGGCACGCAGATCCTCCAGCCGTTCAATCTCCACCTCGTTCGGTTTGAACTCCGCGTCGAGCGCCGCGATCTGCGCCTCGGTACCGGGGAGCGGCCGATCGGCATCGTCGACCAGCTCATTGGCCGCGGCGAGCAATGCGAGGTTGCGGTCGAGCAGCTGCTGCTGGCGGGCCGCGTCCTCGGCCGACAACACGTCGATATTCGGGTGGATCTGCAGCGCGCTGTCGATGCGGTTGTAATCGTTGGTCGGCGGCGAGGCGGCAAAGCGGAGCTCGCGGCCGGTGCGGGCGCGGATCCGCTTGCGCAGCTGGTCGAGTTTCTCGCCTGCCAGGCGGCGGAGCAGGCCTTCGTCGGAGACGCGTCCGCGCACGTCGCCGGCATCGGCGAACAGGTCGAGCTCGAAGCGGCCGCCGGCGTTGCGATAGGCTTCCTCGCCGACATAGTGCAGCAGGTTGGTCAGCTCGCGATCGCCGACCTTCAGCAGGCTGTGCACCAGCTGCGCGGTCCATTGATGCGCCGGCAGCTGCTCGAACGCCTTCCACGCCTCGAGCTGGGCATCACGATCGTCGGTTGCGGCGAACGCCTTGGCGACGGCGATCGCGATCTTCTCGTCGGCATAGGCCTTGAAGATCGGTTCGGGCAGCTGGCCCAGGCGAACGCCGGCGCGAACCCAGTCGACGTCCTGGCCAAGGGAGTCTGCGATCTGCTCGAGCGAGGATCCGCGCCGCGCCGCGCGGGCGAGGGCGGCATAGGTCTCGTAGGGGTAGAGGTCGCGCCGGATCAGGTTCTCGGCCGTCGAGATCTCGATAAGCTGGGCCTCGGTGAGGCCTTCCCGTACCACCGCCTCGATCGGATAGTCGGTGGGCAGCTTGCCCTCGCCGACCAGGGCCTTGAGCGCGCGGTAGCGTCGGCCGCCGGCGATCGCGCCGAACTGCTTGGGATTGCCGAGCATCGGATGCACGACGAGCGGCATCAACAGCCCGCGCTGGAGGATCGACGCTTTCAGCGCGTCGATCGCGGCGATCGCGCGGCGATCGGTGCGCACATTGTAGGGCGAAACGCATAGCTGCCCGATCACGAATGTTCTAACGGTCATCGGCGTTCTCCAGTTTGGGCTGGTGGACGAGGCGCGCCGGCGGAGGCTTCCCGCCGGCGCGCCTGTTCGGCGGGTGCCGGCGCAAACCGCGACGGCCAGAAATCACAGGACATGAAGGCGCGTCGGATTGCGCCGAAGAGGACGTCGCATCGGGAGCCGTGCTCGCAATCGGCGCAGGTCGCGCCGTTCGGCAGCCGCCGCTCTGCCTCGTAGTTCGGCTCCCTCGCTATCATCGGCCGCCGAGCTCCCCGACCTGGGCGTCGATCGACTTCAGATCCTCGATAACCTGCTGCAGGGCGTGCCTGGTCAGCGCGGTCGCGAGGATCGGCGTCAGCGCGTGGCCGTCCGAAATCGCGAGCACCAAGCCGCCGAGCTCCGGCGTCGGCATCCAGCCAAGGCCGACGCCCTGCTCCAGGCGGGTGAGCTCGAAGGCGCCGCCTGGGCGCATCGAGGGGAGAATGACGTGCCCTGTTTCGGTCACCAGAAGAGGGCCGGGGAGCGCGGGCAAGACGGTGGGCCCGGGCGGGGGCAGGATCTCGACCTCACGCATGATCGACCACCGGCGGCGCCACGCGGCGCTCCTGCAGCTTCCGCGCCTCGCGCAGCGCCATAACGAGCCCGCCAAGGAGCTGGGTGGCGTGTGACTCGTCGAGATCGAAGTCGAGGAAGGGCCGAAACTCCTTCATGGGGCCAGGATCGACCGACAGGAGGAGCGAGACGCGGATCAGCTTGCCGTCTTCCGCAGGCTGAACATCGGTCGACCAGGGCGTGCCGAACCGGGTCATATGCCGAGCGCCTGCTTGTACGTCTCGAGCAGGTGCTCGGCCTCTTCGCGGTGGTGCTTCTCCATCCCGCGCAGGCGGACGATGGTGCGCATCGTCTTGACGTCGAAGCCGGTCGACTTCGCCTCGGCGTAGACATCCTTAATGTCGTCGCTCAGGCCCTTTTTCTCCTCCTCGAGGCGCTCGACGCGCTCGATCAGCAGCCGCAGCTGCTCGGCCGAAATGTTGTCGCTCATGGTTGCTTTCCGGGTTGGCCGGCCATCACCTGCAGGCCGGGGCCCGCCGCGATCGCGTCAGCGATGAAAAGGAAGCCGGTCGCGGCGCCGAGCCCGACCAGGACGAGGAAGCTGATCGAGCAGCCGCGCGGGATGCGGCGGTCCTCGGCGGGCTTCGTGCAGGCGCGGCAATCGCACCAGCTGGGGTGCAGCGCGTCGGGACGGGCGGGCAGGGGGCCGCGCCGATCGCCGAGGGGATTGTAGCGGGGGCGCCTGTGGCGCCGCTGGAGCGGTTCGGCGCCGATCATGCCGCCAGTCCCGTCGCTGTTGCGGCCACGGCCGGGGCGGCCGGGGGAAGCGCGCAGGCACTGCAGAGCTCGGCGGCGACCCAAGCACATCCGATATGGGTTACCGGGTCGATGCAGGCATCGTTCTCGCTGCAGGCGCAGAGGCGGCACAGGCGCGGCGCCGGCACACCCGTCGCCCCGCGCGCTATGTCGTCCAGATCCATCAGCACGACCTGGTCGAAACGGAAGACGTTGCGCAGCGTGTCGATGACGTCGGCGCCGATCGGCGTCTCGTCCGCCTCAACCAGGCGCAGCCAGCCGGCGCGGCCGAGCGCGTCCATGTGGGGGACCGTGCCGATTACGCCGGCCACGTCCTCAATCGACAGGCCAGCAGCTTCGCGCCGCAGGCGGAGATAGGTGCCGGGAGTGATCGCCATGGTGGCATCCTTTCGGGCAGCAAAAAGCCGTTCCCGGTGACGCTCCTGTCATCGGGCCCGGCGGGTCGGATCTGAGGTGCCGGCGGCTGCCGGCGGCGCGACGTCCCCTTCGCGTCAGGGCGGGACCTCCGGCCCGCCTGGCATGCCGACGCTGCGGCGGAGCGCCGCGATCGTTCGTGCGAGCGCGGTGGCGGCTTCCTCGCTTTCGCGGAGCGCCTCGCGCTTCAACTTCTCGGGCGCGCCTGGCGCCGTCGCCTGGATTACGGCGGCGCCGGCTTGGCCCGCCTCCAGGATGAATTCTGCGTTGAGCGTGGCGAGCTGGAGGATGTCGCCGAACTTCGTCTGCAGCTGCAGCTCGAGCTGCAGCGCATAAGTCTCGTGGATCGGGGCACCGACGCCGCCCGCGGCGATGTACGCCAGATCCAGCGCGATCGCACATTCAAGGGGAATCGATTCCGGCGTGTCCGGATCACCCCAGTTGCGTACGGTGCGCTCCTTCCGGTCGACCGTGCTCGCCATGCCCGCCCAGCCATCGGGCACAAGGCCGGCGATGCGGGACAAAGCGGCGTCGATCGACCCGGGGGCTCGAAGCTTCGTCATGCCGCTGCTCGAGCGGGCAAGCCCGCGCCGGCGTCCAGGGCGCGCCGGCGCGGGTGCGACCCGAGGGCGGGCGCGTGTTCCGAGTTCAGGTCGGCCCGCACCAGCTCAACGGAACGGCATGCAAAACGGGTCGGCGACTGCAAGAGACTGCCGCCGGCCCGTTCTGTACGCATACCGAGCAGACGAAGGGGGCTGCGCGCAATACCGGGGGGGAAGCGCGCAACTTGGCCCGTCTGCCAGGGGCCAAGGGGGGAAGATGAACAGGGGACGCCTTCGGGGGTGCGCGCGGCATGCTGCGCACCCCCTCCGGCCCTGGCGGTCGCGATCAGAGCAAACACGCCGACAGAAGGCAATTGGCCTCCGGCCGGGACGCTGGACGCGCCCCGGCCTTCGGCTATCGTTGGAGTTCCACCAACCAACGAAGGCTTATATTCCATGGACGAATCCGAAGACCTGCGCACTGCGCTGGTCCATCTCACGCAGGCCGTCGCCGAGCTCGGCACCGCCCTGTTCGAGTCGACCGAGGCTACGCCGCTGGAAAGTGCAACGCGCTTGCGAGCAGGCTTTGCTGAGCACCTCAAGCTTGCCGCCGTCGCGCTCGGTGCCGCCGGCGACAACGCCCACGAGCTGGCCCAGACGATTGAAAGCCAACCGCTTCCGCACCGATTTGTTTTTGGCGAAGGGATCAACTGATCGTTCATTCGCTGTCGCCGCTGAGATGGAGGAACAAGCTCCTGATGTAGCGGCGACGGCGTTCAGCGCGCTCATGACGCAGCCGCACGGCCGCGGCGCGCGACCTGTGCCAATTCTCGTCCGTTACCGTGCGACCTTCAGCGCGCGCTTTCTCGAGGTACCGCCGCATCTCGCGTTCCTCAATCGCAGCGATAATCGCCGACTCCACCAGATCTCGCGCCGGCCTGCTGCAGCCATCGCCGCGGCTGCGGCGGAAACAGTTCTCCCGATGATGTCGGTATCTGTTGCGCTGGATAATGAAGCGCGCTCCGACTGGATGTACGCCGCGAAACCGCACCAGGCCGATCTGAAATGACGGCGGGCCCTTCACGCGCGCAGTCCTTCGAGCTGGCCCGGTTCGCGGGGGTAAAGGTCCGGTCGCAAATCGTGGCGAGAAACGCCCGTAGCCGCTTCGACCTTCAAGACGTGCTCGGCCGGCAAAGGTTTGGAGCGCCTGATCCAGGTCCACACGGAGGGCTGCGTCACGCCCACAAGGCGCGCGAACGCGGATTGCGATCCGGCGATATTGATCGCCTGCTGCAATGCCTCGCTGGGGGTGGTGGCTACGTCCATAAACGTAACAATAGACGTGTTTATAAAAGAGTCAATATCAATAAATCCATTTTCATGGCGTCCTATAAACAGGGCTATAGGTTTAGGCCATGACGCTTGGTGAGAGAGTCCGCGATCGAATGAACGCGCTCGGCCTAAGCCAAGCCGAGCTGGCGCGCAGGGTGGGTGTGTCGCAGCCCTCGATCTACGCCCTTATCCATCGGAACAAGTCCGGGACGCGAAACCTTCATCTCATAGCCCGAGAGCTGAAGACGACGCCTGCCTATCTCACCGGCGAGACTGAGGATCCCGAGCAAGGGCCACCACCACCAGGCTATGATACGACGGAGCAACAGTTGGTCGCAGCGTTTCGGCGCCTGTCGGCAGAGCATCGGCTTGCAGTGGCTACAATCATCAACGGCTTGTTGGTGGGAGGACAGTCGCCAACCGGGAAACGTAATTAGCCGCCTTGGGGGAATCGAATGAAGTGTGTGTGCGGTGCGACGGGCTTTTCTAACCGTCTTGATGAGGCGTTGCAGTGTGCCAACTGTGGCCGCTTTTACCACGGAACAGAAGACACCGGTGAAGGCGAGGTTTCGCTTTGGAGCAAGCAGAGACCTGAACGTTTGCGGCCAACAGGTGTACCGTTCATCGTCGTTGGCCTCGTGGTGGGCCTGACGGCGTTGGGTTTCTACCTTTATGCGGAGACTCTGCCTGTCACCATCAGTGGTGACCTGGATCCGATCGACAAAATCGATGGCGTTTCACCGCCTCAAATGCCCAACCTGACCCGGATTGTCATGAGCAACTTGGCGATGGCATTCATGGGGGTGGGGCCCGTTCTCTGGCTCACGGGACAGATCATCAAAGCGATCTCCTGGCTGCCCGGTATACCCGTGGTCATTGAGCGGTCGCCGCATGCTAAATCTGTCGATGCGGTGCACGACGCTCCCATCGGATCCTCCTCTGATGTAAACGGGAGCGTCGCGGGGAGTTGAAGCATGAAAATCTATTTCGGCCTCGTACACAAGGATGAGGGCAGCGCGTATGGCTTGTCCTTTCCCGATCTGCCGGGCTGCTTCTCCGCTGCGGGCACCGTCGAGGATCTCGTCAAGAGTGCGGTTGCAGCGCTCGAGCTGTGGTTCGAGGATGCAGACGAAGCGGAGCCTGGCGACGTGACGAAGATCTCGGACGCGTATGCTCATGATTTAGCGAACGGCGCTTTCCTGCTTGCCATCCCGTATGTCGAGAAGGCGGGAAAGCGGATCGCTGAGATCCGTGGAGAGGTTCGAAGCGCCGTCCGACCGAATGAAGGCCGCTTTCGACTTTGATATCTACTCGGGCTTCCGCACCTTAGGTCTCTTCAGCGCTCCCCCCTCATACGGATCAGGCTGCCGCCCGCGCATGCAATTCGATTCCCAGAGATCCCACGAGCTGCACGAACGTCTCCAAGGTCGGATTTCCATCCGGCGCCAACGCCTTGTAGATCGACGAGCGGCCGATGCCGCTATCGCGTGACACCGCGCTGATGCCGCGCGCACGGGCGACGATCGCCAGCGCGTTGACGATCACCTTGGCGTCGCCAGTTGCGAGCGCCTGATCGAGCAGTTCGGCCTGGCTCTCTACATCGGCGAGATGATCGGCGGGATCGAACGGGGTGGCCTCAGGCACGATGTTCGGTCACCCATTGCTTCAGCGCTTCATCGATGCGCGATTGCCAGCCGTCGCCTCCCGCCTTGAAATAGGCAATGACGTCGGGCGACAGCCGAATGGTGGTGCTGACCTTGGTGGGCCGCTTCTGCGGCCCACGCTGGCGCTGCATCTTCGCCGCCAATTCCGGAAAGGCCTCCGTGAACGGCCGCGCGGCGGCGAAATCAGCCTCCGTCCACTCGGGATTATCAGACACGGCGTCCATATCCGCCTGCGTGAATTTTGGAGTGGTCATGGGAACAGCTCCCTTTCCTTCTTGCTGGCCGGGCGGGCGGAGATGATCGACAGCCCTTCCGTGCCAAGCGTGACGAAAATCACCGTAACGAGGCCGTTGAGCTGGCCGATCGCCGCGAGGCGACCTTCCTTGGCGGGGCGAACGATCGCCGACACGAAAAAATCCTCGGTCACGTCAACAAAGTCGATACCGTGCTTTACGAGGTTCGCTTCGCGCTTCGGTTCGTCCCAAACGATGATCATGCGGACCTTGTAGTAACAATTTGCTTGCCTCGCAAGGCAAATCGTTACTACGCTTGGTTTCATCCACGATTCACACTATGTTCTGCCTCGGGAGGCACGCCGACATGGATGGAACGCCGATCCGGCTGACACCGGCGATGTCGAGCCGCAAGCTGCAGGCCCTCGACCTGATCAAGCGCTATTACCTGCGCCACGGCAGCAGCCCGACGCTTGGCGAGATTGCGGGCGGCCTCGGCATCACGCGGCAGCGCGCCCATTCGCTGGTCCGTGCGCTGGAACGTGACCAGATGGTCCAGCGCGCGCGGGGCAAGACGCGCGGCATCATGCTCGCGAATGCCGCCGCCCAGGTGAGCGAAAGCGACGCGCTTCTCCAACTGTGCGAAGCCGGTTGGACGGTGCGGATCGGCAATATGGAATTGGTGCCGCCAGGCACGTTGACAACTACGCCACTGCCCGCGGGCCCGGCGCTCGATCATAAGCGGGACATCGAGCGGGGCAGTGGTGGATATGGTAGAGACAGGAAGCGGCGCGACGGCGCCGAAGGTGCGCGAGTTGATCGCGCGGGTGAACCAGCGGGCGCGTGATCTGCGCCTAGACGAGCAGGGCGGGGTGGTCGGCCCTGCCGCCGGGAGCGTCGGCTGGTCGACGAAGTCGGACCCCAAACGCCCCAAGACCCGCGCCGGCCGGCAGCTGGAGCAGCACCGCAAAGCGCGCCGGGACGCCAGCCGGCGCAACTGGCAGGAGCGCCATCCCGAACTCGCCGCGGTTGAGCGCAGCCTTCGGGTAGAGCGCGCCCAGGTGCTTGATCGCTGGGACCATAAGCGCGAAGGTACGCCGGCCACGCACGAGGCGGTGCGGCGTGGGCGCATCGGCGCAATCGCGCGGCTGTACCAGAGCGGTGCCCTGAACGACGATCAGCTGGCGTTCGCGCAGGAGATCTCCGCCATCATCGAGCTCATCTCGGCCGACGTGACGGTACGTGCCGCCAGCCTGCAGAGCCGGGTCGACGCAAAGCGGGTATTCGACGACGTGTTCTTCGAATCGCTGGCTCGGGTGCAGCGCGAGGTCGCCTATGGCACTTGGCGGGCGTGGCTCGGTCCCCGGGCGGCGCCTGTACTCGACGTCATTGCCGCGGACGTCGCCTTGACGGTGGCTGCCGCCCGGCATCGGATGCACCATCGTAGGCTGACCCGACTGCTGATCGACGCGCTGGACCATTGGCCGGCCTGTCTGGCGGCTGCTCGGCGCGAGGTTGATCCCGCGACCCTGGCCGCCGCCCAAGCGGCAATTCTGTAGGGGTTGACGAAAAAGAGACTGCCGAACTGGCCACGTAACGGCCAAAAACGACCCCGCGACAATTGCGTCCTGAGCCCGGCGGTTTCCCCTCAACCCGCCGGGCTCTTGCGTTTCCGGAGGTGGCCCATGGCTCAAAATCCGGACCTGGCAGCCAAGCTCGAGCGGCAAAGCTTCGCCCTCGACGAGCTGATCCAGGAAGCGCGGCTCGGCGTGCGCGACCCCGCGCACTTCGATGCCCTGGAAGAGCGCGCACAACAGATCGCAAGCGCCATCGTCGCTCCTTTCCGTTTCCCGTCCGACCGTCAGCCCAGCGCCCGCACGGCGCCCGGCCGACGTGGCGGCTGCTGGGCCTGGTAACCTCCCGGAGTATCCACATGGATCGCATCGACCTCCGCGTTCTGGGCCGTGTGGCCCGGGGCGGCAAACCCGACGACGTCGTGCCGGTGACCCGCGGCTCGCTGGCGCTGATGGCCCGCGAGCTCGCCACGCTGCGCCGCCAGGTGCCCGCGCAGTGACCGCCAAGCCCAGGACGCCGCGGACGAGCGAAGCGGCGATCGCACTGCTCGAGCGGTATGCCAAGCTCGACGGGCAGCTGCTGCTGATCCGCGGCGCCCGCGAGGCGGCGATCGCCGCAGCGACCACGGCGGCCGATACCGAGTCCCTGCCTATCGTGGCCGAGATGGATCTGCTGCGCGACGCGCTGGAGCCGTGGTGGCGCAAGAATGCCGCCGAGCTGACCCGCGGGAAGCGGAAGTCCATCGCGCTTGGCGGCTGCACCATCGGCACGAAGCTCGGGAAAGACACCCTGTCGCTCAAGGGTGACGACTTCGACGCGGCCGCGGCCGCCCTGCAGGCGGCACGCTGGGGGAAGCCGTACATCTCGATCAAGGTGAGCGTCGACAAGACGGCAGCGCTCAAGGCGATCGACGGCCCGCACGCCGCGCGCCTGGCCGAGCTCGGCTTCAGCCGGAAGCCCGGCGCCGACGCGTTCTTCGTGACGCCGATCGCCCAGGCCGGCGCGGTGGACGAACCGCGCAGCTGATGGCCCGCCGGCGGATTGACCCGACGCGCCGCCTGGCGCGCGCGATTCTCACCAATGCCCGGGCTGCAGGCTGCGAGCTCGTCCCGGTCGCCGAGCGGTCCAAGCCTTGGAACACGGCCACCTTCGACGGCCTCCGCCTCGAATACACCTTCAACGCCGTGGCCGGCGACGCGCTGGACAGATGGCTGGAGCAGCTACCCAGCGTCGACTTCCGCACGCCAGGCCACCTTGTTGCCGACATCGCCACCGCCAGCGTCGCCTGGTCGACGGACGTGGCCACGGTCCTGATCAACGCGCTCACCGTCGAGGAGCGCTGACCCCAAGGAGTTCACCATGCGCGGCTTCAAGATCCTCCTCCTGTCGGCCCTGTCTCTGATGACGCGACCCACGGCCGCTTCGGCCGGGTACGACATCCTCCGCGATCCCGGCCTGTCGCTCTCCCTTCTGCCGAAGGAGCGGGTGCGGAGCATCTTCACCGTTCGGAAGCCCTCGGGCAGCATTGCGCAGCTCAACCGCCACACCGGCGAGCCGCACGAGCACCGCCGCGAGATCGCCCGCAACCTGCGCCGCCAGCGCCCCGCCTGATGCCCTTCCAGCCGCCTCGGTTCGGCGCCGCCAAGCGCAAGCCGTGGCAGCCGGTGCGCGGCACGCCCGATCGGCGCAAGCGCGGCCGAGCTGGCCAGCGCGATCGCGCCCAGGTCCTCGCCGAGGAGCCGCTCTGCCGAACCTGCCTGGCGGCTGGCAAGACGGCGCCCAGTGAGGTGGTCGACCACATCAAGCCGCTCAGCGAGGGCGGCAGCGATGAGCGGTCGAACAAACAGGGCCTCTGCCACCCCTGCCACGACGCGAAGTCGGCGGCCGAGCGCGCCGCCGGCGCCCGGGCCCGCGCGACCCACCGCTGACCCGGCCGGGGGGGGGAGGGG
>NZ_JAAILI010000021.1 GCF_012650175.1 Sphingomonas sp. S2M10 | reverse complement strand
GCTTATCGCGAGGAAGCGATAATGCGAAGGAACGCGGTGTAGGCCCGCAAAGCAAGGGCACTTGTCACCACGACCTTCGCATTATTTCACAGGGTATCCAGCCACTCCATCAGGCTCGCATCCCGCTTCCACGATGGACGCACATTGCTCGCTGTCGGCGCGCCGACCTGCTCCAGCGCCTTCCGCTTGGTTTCGAGATTGGCCTGAGCATAGTGGTTGGTTGTGTCGAGGCTGACGTGACCCAGCCAACTGCGGATCACGGTGATGTCGACCCCGGCAGCGACGAGGTGAACAGCGGTTGCATGCCGGAAGCTGTGCGGCGTCACGTGTTTTGACCGAAGGGTCGGCACCGCTTTTCCCGCTTCCTCCACATAGGCGCCGAGCTTGAACCGCACGCCCGAGGCCCCCAGCGGCTCACCGTATCGATTGACGAAGATTCGCTCATCTGGCGCACGCGGTTGCCGCTCCAACAACCTTTCGAGCAACGCCACGGTTTCCGGCCAGAGTGGGCAGATGCGCTCCTTCCGCCCCTTGCCGTAGAGGCGGACGAAGTTCGGTGCGGCGAACCGGATCGCGTCGGGGCAGAGGTCGAGCGCCTCCTGGATGCGCGCGCCGGTGTTATAGAGGAACGAGAGCAGCACATGGTCGCGCATCCCTTCGAGTGTCGACCGTTCGGGCTGCGCGAGGATGGCCTCGACCTCCCCTGGCTCGAGGTAACAGGGTGCGGGGGTGGGCTCCCGCTTCAAGGGGACGGTGAGAACCTCCGCGCACTGCGCGATATATTCCGGATCCTTGTCCGCCACGAAGCTGAAGAAGCTGCGGATCGCTGCAAGCCGGCAGTTTCGCGTACCGATCGTGCCTTTGCGCGCATGCTCGGTATGGTGGAGGAACGCGCGCACCTCGCCGGCCGAGACGTCGGTCAGCATGAGCCGAGCGACCCCGCCGCCTTTTCGTTCCGCGATGAACCGAAGCAACAGCCGCCAAGTGTCGCGATAGGACCGGATCGTATGGATCGATGCACTGCGTTGCTCGGCCAGCCATTCCTGGAAGAACGCCCGCAACAGTGCAGGCAGAGGATTGCCCTTCTTCATGGCCGCGCCTCCATGGTGAGGCATGGGGCACCGACCACGCGGAACCGCTCGCTGGCTTCCTGCAGCAGGTCCTGCGTGACAGTGATATAAACCAGCGTGGAGTGGATGTCCCGGTGGCCCATGTAGGTGGATAGGAAGCGCAGTTTGTCCTGCGGATTGACGCCAGATCGATACCATTGGAGGATTCGGTTCACGACCATCGAATGGCGCAGGTCATGAACGCGCGGCCCCGTCCGCCCGGATGGGGGCTTGAACCCGGCGCGGCGCATGACCTTGGTGATCATCGTTGAGACCGACACCGGGGTATAGCGATCATTGAAGTGCTCGTGCCAGAAGAGCCCGGATTGGGGATTCTGCGGCGCACCAGCGCACCGCCTTTCATCGATATAGTTGCGTAACTCGGCCACGACGCTTGCGTTCAGCGGCAAGATTCTGGTCTTGTAGAACTTCGTTTCCCGGATCGTGATTGTGCCCGATTGAAGGTCAACATCGCCCAGATCGAGCCCAGCGAGTTCGCCGCGGCGCAGTCCGGCACAATAGGCCAGGACCACCATGGTGTAGATAGTCATCGGCCGCAGCGGGGCATCCGGCGACGGATAGGTACGGGCAACATCGAGCATTCGCCGGACGTCGGCCGGGCTGAAGATATGCGGTCGGCGATGCTCTCGAGCCACCTCCCGTTCCGGCCGCGGATTGAAGCGTTTCGGCGGGATGCTTGGATCGAGGCGGAACCGCGCCTTGGTCAGGATGCGCCCCAGCTTCTGGCATTCCGCGGCGTGATTGCGGGTCGGCTTGGCAGCTGCCCAGCGCTCCAGCATTGTCTCAAGCGATGCCTCGGCAAGTTCGGGGTTCGCCTGAAGGAACCGATCGAACCGCAACAGCCAGTGAGCCTGTGTCTCATACTGATAGCCCCGTCTGCGCATCAACGCGACATGCTCGCGCATGAAGTCGCCTAGCACGCTGCCGAAGGGAGCCGGGCGTCGTAACGCGGCCAAGGCTTCGTCGGGATTGGGGGAGGTCAGCGCCCGCCAGACCGGCTTGTTTTGTTTGAGGTTGTACCGACGGCGAAGCACGGCAACGGGATTATCGGTGATCAGCCCGATTTCGACGAGGTGGTCGAGGAAGCGATCGACAATGCAGACCTGGTTCAGCAACGTCGGCAATCGCCAACGTTTTTCCATCGCCTTCAGCCAGGCGTCGAGCATCTGTCGGTCAACCGCAGGATGACGCCGGGCCACATCCTCGAAGCTGCGAAGGAACCAGCGATACGTGGGCCTGCTTCCCGGCCGGAACTGCGATATCTCCAAGAAGGCGTCGATGACGGTGCGTTCGGGATCGTGCCAGGCGCTCATGACAGCACCTCCGATCCGGGCACTTCGAGCGCCACGGCTCGGAGATCTTCGGTGGCCAGCTTGAGATAGGCGTTGGTGGATTCGGTGGATCGATGCCCGAGTACGTCGCCGATGATCTTTTGCGGAACCGACGCCCGCAGCAACTCGACCGCCCGCGCGTGGCGGAACACATGCGGCCCTCGTTTTCCTGGCAGCTGGACGCCTGCAGTTGCCAACCGCCCGCGGATCATGCCGTACAGGTTCGTCATTGCGATATAGGGTGCGCAGGATCGGACGAAGATTTCCCGCACATCAACCTGGGGGCGACCAAGGCGCAGATAATCGAGCAGCGCCTCACCAACCGGCGCCATAAGCGGCATGTAGGAGTAGGCATTGGTCTTCGTGTGACGGATGCGCAGGGATTCTTCGCGCCAGTTTACGTCCTCGAGCCGAAGGCGGCAGATCTCGCCTTGTCTCAGACCGTATGTGGCAAGCATTTGAAGGATGGCATAATCGCGCAGACCCCGCGGCGATCCGTCCTCCTTCGTCGCGGCCAACAATGCGGCGATTTGGCTTTTATCCAGCGTGGAGGGCACATCTTCGTAGGCATAGAGCATAGGGCCGATGATGTGAGGTGTGAGATCGGACGGGATGCGCCCCGTCCGGTGGAGATAGCGGACCACCGAGCGGAGGCGCTCAGCGACATCGGCCAATGATTTGCGCCGTAAGCCAGGCGCGCGCACGTCCATGTAGAGATCGACGTCCACGATACTCAAAGCTTCGAGGCTGGCAGCACCGCCGCGGTCGAACTGCCATCGCAGGAAGTTTCGCGCCTCCCACATCAGCGCCTCAATGGACGCGCTTGCCAAGCCGCGCTCCTCACGCAGCCATGCCTCGTATTCGAGGCAAATTTCATGTCGATGCGCGGCGTCGGGGCCGATCATCTCTGCATCCGGTGGCCATTTGCCTTGAGCAAGCCGAAGTAGCTTGGCGATTACGGCGCGTGGCAACATATGCCATCGCGCACTGGGAGGTCGGCCGTACTGGACCTCAAAATCCTGAACCGCATAGCAAAAATACTGATCGACCTGTGCCGGCGTCACCGTCTCGACCGGCATGTCGCACTCGGCCAGATAATCGAGGAATGCGCGGGCGTAGAGACGGTGGTTCGCCACGACCACGGGGTTGTAATTCTGGATTTCGAGAAAATTCGTGATTTTGGCGATCAACTCGTCGTGTAACTTCAACATGCTTGCCTCCTCAGCTGGTCCAGGGACCGCCGAGGTTCGCAACCAATATAATGCGCAGCAACCGCGCCCACTATCACGGGAATTCGGTGGCTACGCCGCGTTCCTGCGCATTACCGCGACCTCGCGATAA
>NZ_JAAILI010000020.1 GCF_012650175.1 Sphingomonas sp. S2M10 | reverse complement strand
TGTAAACGCTCGCGCTAAGTGGCGGCATTCTGATCGCGCTATTTGTCGGCGAGCGTCGCTACGCGGCTACCGGCTTGGTCTCGGCCGATCGCACATAGGCGTAGAGTGTTGGCTTGGAGATGCCGAGCATCGAGCAAATCTTGGCGATCGGCATCGTGTTCTCGTGGTAGAGCCTGAAGGCCAGGTCGCGCTTGTCCTTGCCGAGTGCGGCCGGCCGGCCACCCTTCTTGCCGCGAGCGCGGGCTGCGGTGAGACCGGCCTGGGTCCGCTCGCGGATCAGGTTGCGCTCGAACTCCGCCAATGCCCCGAACAGGTGGAAGGTAAGCTTGCCCGACGTGGTGGTCGTGTCGATCGCCTCGTGCAGGCTCAGCAGCCCGACCTTTTCCTCGTCGAGGTAGGTCATCCATCCGATCAGATCACGGAGCGAGCGGCCGAGCCTGTCGAGGCGCCAGACCACCAGTGTGTCGCCGGCGCGAAGCAGCTCCTTCACCTTTTCCAATCCAGGGCGAGCGGCAGTCGCCCCGGAGGCCTTGTCGGTGATGACCTTCTCGCAGCCGGCAGCCTTCAGCGCATCACGCTGGAGGTCCAGGTTCTGCTCGGCGGTCGATACGCGGGCGTAACCGATTTTCATGCGTAGGGCCGGTGGCGCCCCGATCGGGCGCGGTTTGGGAAGAAAGTCGTCATCGGCAGGTCTATGTTGCCCTAGTTTTCTTTACCGGGTAGATTTACGTCGAACAGGCCGGTTTGGCAACGCGAGCGGACTCGCATGGCGATGGGCAGGCAAATCTCCGTTTTCCTTACCTGCGACACGGACCGTCGGCGGTGACGCATCCGGCGCTTGTCCCGCCGCTGGCGATCGAGCGCTACCGCGTCCTTGAACCGCACCTCGCCGATGGCATCCCGCTCGCGGACCTCGCCCGCACCGGCACGCTGAGCGAGCGGACGTTGCAGCGCTGGCTCGGGCGCTACCGTGCCGAAGGACTTGCCGGTCTCGCGCGTCTGCCGCGCAACGATCGGGGCAGGCTGCACCTGCCGGAACATCTGGTCGAACTGACCCGCACTCTCGCCACCAAGCGCCCGCGACCCCCGGTCGCCGCCATTCACCGAAAGGTGCAGGAACTCGCCATCGCGCATGGACACCGAACCCCCAGCTATGCGGCCGTCGCGCGTGTCGTCAGGGCGATACCGGCAAGCCAGATCGCCGCAGCCTCCGATCCGGCCGTCTACCGCGACCAGCACGAGCTAGTGCATCGGCGCGAAGCCGCGACCTCGAACGAGATGTGGCAGGCCGATCATACCGTTCTCGACATTCTCGTGCTCGATGATGCCGGAACCCCGGTGCGTCCTTGGCTGACCGTCATCGTTGACGATCACAGCCGAGCCATCGCCGGTTACTTCCTCAGCCTCGATGCCCCCAGTGCCCTCAACACGGCGCTCGCCTTGCGGCAGGCGATCTGGCGCAAGCCCAATCCCGAATGGATCGTCAGCGGCATTCCCGAACAGCTTTACGTCGACAACGGCTCGGATTTCATCTCCGAGCATATCGAGCAGGCGTGCATCGCCCTCAAAATCCGCCTCATCCATTCGCTGCCGGGGCGTCCTCGCGGGCGCGGCAAGATCGAGCGGCTGTTCCGCACCATCAACGACATGTTCCTGCCCGACCTGCCCGGCCACCTGATCGCGGGCAAGCCGCTGTCGGCGCCAGTGCTCACGCTCGACGAGCTGCGCGCCCGCTTCGAGGCGTTCGTGTGCGGCGTCTATCATCGTCGCCCGCATGGCAGCACCGGCGAACCGCCGATCACGCGCTGGCAGAAGGGCGGGTTCCTGCCCGCAATGCCCGACAGCCTTGAACAGCTCGACATGCTGCTCGTGCACGTGCCCAAGCCCCGTAAAGTGCTGCGCGACGGCATCCGTCTGATGGGCAGGCGCTATGTCGAACCCACGCTCGCGGCCTTCGTCGGCGAGCAGGTCGAGGCGGTCTATGACCCCCGCGACCTGACCGAGATCCACGTCTACCACCAGGGCCGGTTCGTCTGCCGTGCGCTCAGCTCCGAGCACGCTGGGCACCCGTCGTTGCGCGCGATCCAGCGCGCCCGGCGCGGCGCGAAGGAGCGCGACAAGCAGGTGCCTGCCCCCACGGAGACCTTCGATGGCGACCAAGAGGATACGGCTTCCCGGCCCACCACCTACCGAGGGCTCCGGCTCTACGCCGCTGACGATTGAGTTCCTGGTCGAGCAGCCGTTCCTGGCGACCCGCGAACATGCCCGGTTCGTCGAGTTTGCCGAAGCCTGCGCGCACTACCGCTATATCGGCGTGTGTCATGGCCGGCCGGGCGTCGGAAAGACGCGATCGGCGCGCGAGTTTTCCAGCTTCCCCGACCTGGGGGAATATGCCGCGCTCCGTCCCATTGCCGCGCTCCTTGGCGAAAAGGTCGCTCGCTGCCGCGCCGTCTTCTACACCGTGTCGGTCAGCAACACGCCCAAGACGATCGACGCGGTGTTGGGCCTCAACCTCATTAAGCTGGGCTATGCCCGGCTGACGGTCGCGGGCGGCTCGCAGGACGAAATCACCCATGACGCCGCCCGCATCGCCTGCCCCCTCGTCATCGTCGACGAGGCCGACCGCCTGACCATAAAGTCGCTCGAACATCTCCGCGACATGGCCGATCGCCACGGCTTCGGGCTGATCCTGATGGGTATGCCGGGCTTGGAGAAGCGCCTCGCCCGCTATGCCCAGCTCTACTCGCGGATCGGCTTCGTCCACGAGTTCAAACCGCTTACCGAGACCGAAATGCGGCTGCTGCTCGCGACCCACGCCGGCGATTTCGGGATCAGCTTCGACCCGGCCCAACTCGACGCGATCGAAGCGCAGGCAGCCGTGATCCGCATCACGCGCGGCAACTTCCGGCTCATGGAGCGCCTGTTCGCGCAGATGCGGCGGATCATGACCCTCAACCGCGTCGAGGAGGTCACCGCTGACATCGTTCAGGCCGCGCGCGATTGCCTCGTCATCGGACCCGGCAACTGACAAATAGCGCGATCAGAACGCCGCCATTTAGCGCGAGCGTTTACA
>NZ_JAAILI010000002.1 GCF_012650175.1 Sphingomonas sp. S2M10 | reverse complement strand
TGTCTGCGTAGGTCGCTGCGTCGTTGACGATATCCACCGCCGATGCGTGTGTAGATAGCGGGGCCGTCCCGGTCCGGTCACCGAACAGCATGATGGCCAGCGATCGATCGTCCTGGCGCGATACCCAGCACAGACCCTGCACATCAGGGCATTGCGCGTGGATCGCCTCTGCCCATTTGCGGGTTTGGGGATAGACGTCTTTTTCGGTTTCAATCAGCTCGCCGCGCTTGATCCCGAGATTTCGCAAAGCCGTGCTGCTGAGATCGACGAGTAGGAGATCGGTCGTCGGGAGCACCTGAGAATAATGGTGCCCCCTGAGCTTGCGCTTCGCGAGAGACTTGAGCCCGGGCGCGAAGGGTACGTCATGAAAGACGGATTCCATCCCTGCGCAGTCGAAGGTTTCGCCGCCATAGATGGTCGGGATCGAATTGCCCTTGGCATCGCAGATGGGGCTGAAGCGCGCATTACCATCCGGACCCGGATTGAACTCCTCTCCCCGAAAACGGTCCTGATGAATGCGGTGGATCACCCGCGTCTTTGGCCAGGTGGTCGTGCAGATGAGCTTGGCGAGATCGGTAGGAGGCGTCGGGATGATGACGCCCGTGCTTGTCACGGTTGGAATCACCGGCGCTGGAGCGAGCGGGGCAGGGCTAGGCGTTGGGGTGGTGGTGCCCTTTTTCCTAACCATGCAGGACGCCGTCGATCTCGTCTTGAGCGGCAGCCAACACGCGATCGGGATCGCTCTTAAGTATATCCATTGGCCGGACGCCGCCCAGGAAGCTGTTCACCGAAGCGAACCAGATAGCGATGTCCCAGTCCTCGAGATCGTTTCCGAAACGCTTGAGAATGGGCGCGAGTCCCTTCAGCGGACGGTATCTGGCGTCGGCGTCAAGCGCATATCCAGGATAATAGTCATTCCCCTGCTGGCGGACGGCGAAAATCTTGCCATCGCGCTTCCACTTGTTGGGCTGGGCACTGGCGTTCTGGCCACTGAATCCCGCAAGTTCGGAGAGCTGCGCGGCGGTTAGCCACTCGGCCGACATGAGCACGTCTGTCCGTGCCTCGGCGTTCATTCTGGCCTCTGCGACAAGATGCTGTGGAGGCGGAACTTGCGGAACGAGCGCGTCGACGAGTTTGTCGAGCGTTTCCTGATCACGGCGGGCAAGACGCGCGAGAATGAGCGGGGTGATAAGAGTTACGGCCTGAGCGAGCGCCTGCCGAAGCTTCGGAGTCCCATGCTCCAGCGCCAGCGCGACGACTTGATCGTCGTCGGCCGACCGAAGCTTCTTGCGAACCTCGGCTGCCGTGCCGGATAGAGTCTCGAACGCTACGGCGCCTGGCTCGTCAGGATAAATCGTCGCCATGAGTCGATCCAATCGGATATGTTGGCTATGGATATAGCACAATATCCTAAATAATCAATATCGGCCACCCACCTCGTCTGTAGCAGAGGCAGAGGTTGTCGATCGGAATCGCACTGGTGGCCGAAGCGGCCATGACCGAGGTCGAGGCGCAACAGCGAAACTTGGGCAATGTCATGTCTCTGAAAACATAGCCTGGACTGAGAGCTTTCCGGACTGTCTTGCTGGACGCAACGAAAGCGGCTCCCAACGGATCGCATGGGACAATGTAGGCTTGGTGGTTTTATGCGCCTGGAGCTTGCCAATTTTCGTTTTTCGCGTGTCCCTATGATAGAGGGGGCGCGTGCGTTCCTTCCGTTGGATGGAGGGAATTCCGAAGTGTCGCTGGGATCTAGACTGAAAAACCGCATTCTAAAGCGGTTGCTTGATCTGGTGACAGACGATGCTCAGCCGAATCTCAATGCGCTCAACGATATTGTGAAGAACGTCCGCATACTCGAACTGAATATGAAGGCGTTCGGCTATGATCTAGGCCGGAAAATGGCTGCGGCATTACCCGTTAACGCCGAAACGCAAGCTCACTTCGTTGGCCTTGATTCGAAAGCATCGACGCAAAGCGACATTGAAAGCCAGTGGGTTGCCCATTGGGCGGCACAACTCAAAACGGCCATCGTCTATCACCGGAAGCTCTGGGAACTGACGTATGTTCTCCAAGCGATCTATGAGAACGGCCACATGACGAGCGGGAAGCGCGGACTCGGCTTTGGCTGCGGCGCGGAACCGATACCTAGCTATCTGGCCGCACAGGGTGTTCAGGTCACAGCGAGCGATGAGGCAGCCGCCAGCGCGGAGGCTGCCGGTTGGGCCAGCAGCAACCAACATCTCGGTTCTTCGCCAATCCCGTTTCAATCGCACCTGATCGACAAGGAGACGTTCGAACAGTTTGTCTCCATTCGAACAGTGGATATGAATAATATTCCAGGCGATCTTCGAGGTTATGATTTTTGCTGGTCGATTTGTGCACTTGAGCATCTTGGGTCTATAGATGCCGGGTTGCGCTTCATTGAAAATTCGCTCGATACTTTATCGCCGGGTGGATTGGCTATCCATACGCTCGAAATGAACGTCGAGAATGATGGGCCGACAATAGATAACTGGCTGACAGTGCTTTATCAAAAAAAACATATCGAGAAATTCGCCAGACATATGGCGGAAAAGGGCCACGAAGTTGCGCCACTAAATTTCGACTTTGGCGAACACCCGATGGATCAGTTTATTGATCTACCGCCGTGGCACTATGATCCTAAAACCGATCATGCCAAGAAATTAGGCAATCCCATCCATTTAAAGATCGCAATAGATGGATTTATAAGCACTTCATTTGGGATAATTATCAGAAAGTCGGCGAATAGAAATTTAACCGATTAATGGGAATAGGAGGTCTCAATGAGAAGCTACTTTATTCCGCTAGCGGCCGTATTTCTTTCAATACTAAATTTTTCGCCCGCTCATGCTCAAGCACACCCCGAGCTATACGACTATCTAACGCAGGATGTTTGCTTGAATTCGTCTGGCGCAGTTGTCGCGGGCGATCCTGCGACATGCCCGAACCGGCGCAACATCGGCCTTTACGAAAACTCGCCCTATATTGTTACAGACTTCGATAGCGTTACGGGGGCAACGTATTCCGCCACAAACTCATTCCCTGTTCTGGGAACCGATGGCTACACCCGAATCATGGTTTCGAAGAACCTTCAGGGAGGGTTTAACTCGAACTTCCAATTCAGCTTTTCCGAAGCCCGTGACGGTTACGACTTGATTGACGTGACATTCACTACCAGCGCGTCCTTCATCCGCACATCGGATGGCGGTTGCTACGATCAGATTTGGTCAAGATCAGCGAGCTACTCCACGCCGGGCGCCCGTGCGGGCGGTTGGAGATTGTTCCCCCTTCCTTCGGCACCGAGTTCATGGCCGCAAACAAATTCGGCTACCCATGCCACATACCATATTCAACTTACGCCCAATCGCCCTGGTTGTGTGAGTGGAAGCTCAATAGGACGAACCTATTGGAATGCACCTGCTCAATATCAATTTGAGACGGGAAAGCTGCTCACTGCGATTCGGTCCGATCACTTTGCGGCCGAAAATCTGTCACAGCAGAACAACGCGCTGGAGCGCTACTACTTCACCAAAGAGTATGGCTACACCCGTTGGGAGGCGTGGATTCCTCGCAGTCGTTGCTATCAGGAGCGCGGGACTACGGCTCCGATCTGCCATCCTGAATCGACAAACTACCCCTTGCAGTCCCGTTGCAAGGTCATGAACGTCTCTTCCACAGGCCATCCCGGCCTTGATAGGTGGGGCAATCAGGATTGGGTCAGGGTCGATTGCCGCGACCAGACCAACTACGTTGCGTTGAACACGCCGCAGATCATGCTCGATACCGTCATGGCGCAGACCAATGGTGTCGTTGATATCAACTTCCATCAGCTCAATGAGAGTCTGGCGACCTACGCCGCACCGGGGACGACGCTGCTTTCCAATCAGACCATTATGTCACCGGATGGGCGGTTCACATTCAGAGCGCAATCAGACTTCAACGTGGTCCAATACATGAATGCCACGCCGCTATGGGCATCGAACACGGCCGGCGCGAGCGTCATGGGGCGGCTGGCTTTTCAGACGGACGGCAATCTCGTTCTCTACAACAACGTCAATGTTCCATATTGGTCGAGCGCATCGCCCGGTTTTCCGAATGCGGCTCTCTACGTGAAGAACGATGGAAACGTCGTGATCCTCTCCAATAGGGCGCGCGGAGCACTTCTATGGAACACAAACACCTGCTGTCACTAGTCGTTAGTGTTCGGCATGCCTGTGTATCTGATGCCGCCGGTCCGGAGGTGAAGGTTAGATGCTGATGTCTGGCTATGCACGACTGGCCAGACCAGCGACGAAGTTAGGTCAGGGTTCGATGCCATATTTGCCGCTGATTACTACACTGACCGGCCCGTTAGTCGGGATCTGGCTGGGCGTCGTCCTGACCGAACGAAAGACCTATCGCGAACGGGCGTGGGAACTGAAAGCCCGTGCCTATTCCGCAATATTCGAAGCGCTGGAAAAGATGCGCCGATCCTATGAACGTTCTTACAATGCAGAAGTCAGGGGCCGGGAGCGTGACGAGGCGGAGGAAGAAGCGGACAATCACGAGTTCCGCTCGACGAGGGACCAGCTTTTCATCCTGATCGCCAGCGAGAGCTGGATTCTGCCCGATGAGGTGAGCCACCAGATCACGAGCCTCGAAAAGCAGCTATCGATTCGGCGCGATAGCTATTTTGAAGGCGTTGATGATGGACGTATCGCCGTTCGCGATACCGCTGCAAGGTTGAGGCATTTTGCACGCCGAGACATGGCGACCCTACCTCGATCCTGGCGCCCACGGCTCTTCTCGAGGGAAGGAAGGGGCGATCAGGCCACGCTGCCTGGGAAGCATTCGTAGATCATGCGCCTCTATCACTTTGTGCCTGCCGAACACGGCATCTCCAACATCGAGCGCCGGCGCTTGAAGATCGCGACGTTCGATCAACTCAACGATCCGTTCGAGCTATTGGCTGTGGCACCCGGGACCGCGGATGAGCGTGCCGCCTTTCGTCACACTAAGGCCCAGATGGCGGAGCGGGCAGGTCTGCTATGCTTCAGTCGCAAGTGGCATAATCCGGTTCAATGGTCGCATTATGCGGGGAAGCATTCCGGGCTTTGCCTTGGCTTCGATGTAGCCGACGATATCGTCAAGCCGGTTCGGTATCAAGCGAAGCGCGTACCCTTCGACCCGGCGATCCTGGGCGATGAGGAAAAAGGGCTAGCTTTCATGCTGGAGTTGTCCTGCATCAAGTTTTCGCATTGGAAATATGAGGACGAGGTCCGCGCTTTCGTTGGGCTTGAGGATATGGACCGGGAGAGCGGAAAATATTTTGCTGAATTTTCTCCCAAGCTTGCGTTGCGCGAGGTGATTGTGGGCGCAGCCTGCACAGTGACGCGAGTTGAATTGGCGCGCGCGCTGGGCGATCTGGCTGGAGAAGTACGGCAACGCAAGGCGCGGCTTGCCTTCAGATCCTTCCGAGTGGTGACGCAGCAGAAGAAGGATTATTGGTCCTGAACGGAGTCGACCATGGGCCCCCACGCGGCGAACGCATGGTGATGCCAGTGAGGTTCCTCCGCATTTTGAAAGGGGGTGCAACGTACTCCTTCAAGGTGTACATATCTTGACCAACAGCATCATTTCGCGTACTAATTGAAATTGTACAAATGGAGGTGGCGATGCCCCGGGCTGTGGTGGAAGACAACAAACGCATGAGCCTGCGGATCCGACCGGAGCAAAAGGCTTTGCTCGCCCGGGCTGCTGCGCTCAATCATACTGATTTGACGACCTTTGTTACGCGATCGGCTCTTCGTGTGGCCGAAAGCGTGATCGAAGAGGCGGAGCGGACGAAGCTAAGCGAGAGAGACAGCCTCCTCGTGCTTGATCTGCTCGACAACCCACCTCCGGCGAATGCGAAATTACGCGCGGCCATCGCCGCGATGCCAAAGCGAGCATGATGCTTCCTTCGTGGCATGAGGAAGCGATCTCGAAAGCCCATGACCGAGCCTCGTTCGATTGCGGCGATGAGGAACTGAACACCTTCCTGCAACGCTATGCGCGGCAAAGCCACGAGGCCGGAGGAGCCAAGACCTTCCTGGCGATCGATGACTCAGACAACAGAACGGTTCTTGGATTCTACAGCATCGCGCCCGGCAGCATGAACTATGCCGATACACCTGAGTTGGTTAAGCGTGGCCTCGCAAGGCATGAAGTGCCCGGCTTTCGGCTCGCACGGCTTGCGACGGACATTCGCCAACAGGGACAGGGGCTCGGCGGGCAACTCCTGGGAGCGATCGGCCGTAGGTGCATTCACGTCGCCGCTGAAGTCGGTGGGGTCATGCTCATCATCGATGCAAAGAGTGAACGTGCCGCTGCCTGGTATGCAAGTTACGGTGCGGTCCCTCTGCAAGAAAAACCACTGACGCTCGTCTTGCCATTTACGACGCTGGAAAGCGAATTGAGAAACGCAGGCCAATTATAGTTATAGAGGCTGCATTGCGAAATGCACACGAGAACGTCGCTCATCTCGATGAACATAAGGCAATTGACTGCAAGTTCGATTCACACAACTGGAGCCAGAACCGAACCTCACGCTTGAGGTGCTCTCCGTATCTGTTCGCGAAGGATGGAACACCGCCACATTTTCTGCTATAGTCCAATTCTGAGGACAAGTTTGATGAATGCTGCCATCAACATCGACGAACATGGCGTGAACTTGCCGCAGCAAAAGCTGGCGGATTGGCTCTGGCACCCTTGGTATGCCAAAATTTGGTGGGCAACGATCCCCGTCTGGTGGGCGGGTATGGCCGTATCGACGAGGTTGCTGCCGTTGGCGGCTTTCTACGAAAGCGCGCTGGCGGGCTTTCTGAACATTTTGTTCTTTCCGATGACAGCACTCATGGTGCTGGGCGTTGGCTATGCGCAGCACGTGCTGGGCAGGCGACCTATTTCTGGCGATGGAAATGGAGCCGAGCTGCTCAATGTCGATTTGGATCCGTTTGGCGATGAATGGGATCGTCGCCAATGGGGACAACCCCACCCGTCGGTTGATATGTATGATCCGATGTCCGGGACGCTCTATGTCGGCAATCCGACCAGTGCGAATAACGGCACGAATATTACCTCTTCTTGAAACTATCATCGCCGTCGCCAAAGCTTCCATCGATATCTGTTGAGAAGCGGCCTGACCGGAGAACGGAGTTCTGTTCAACCGACGTGAGCGGCCCAGTAACATCGAACGTGGCGCGTCCTGCATCGGCATCGTGCAGATAGCGATTGCGCATACCATTCGGTCCCAAGATGCGATCCGACAATTCTCGCGAAAAGGCTTCTTCCGGGCGGCCGGATCGGGCAGCGGCCCGCTCGGCGGCGGCTATGGCGTTGCGAACATCGTGGTTGACGATGTCCAAGGACGATTGTGCATTTTCGGTCGTGATGCCGACATCGTTGCTTCGAAAGCCGACTGAAGCGCCAACACGGCCGCTCGTAGAGTGCGCCTGTTGAACGGTTGGTCCTGGGGGTGCCTTCTGCCCCTTCTGAGGCACTCCACCTCTACCGCCGGTGGTTTCCGATTCCGTTTCCGAATTGGAAATGCCACCGCCCAGCTCAAGCCCAACATTGGTCCCCATTGTGGTCTGATCCTGTGCGGATCGGGTGAGCCCGCGCTGCCATCCAGTTTGTGCGATGATGGACTGCACATCCCGTGTGAGCGTGTCCGCTACCTGCGGATTGAGCCGCCAATTGCCGTGTCGATCCATCTCGAAGCCGCCCTTGAGCCAGTTCTGCATCATCGCCTGGCCCTGTTCGCCGCCCCCCAGAAAATGCTCAATGGTGTCAGGGCCTGCCTGCTTCCCCGCCTCGAACCGCGTGCTGGTATCGCTGCGTCCGGATTGCTGGAACCCGACCGAGCTGGAGACCAGAACGTCATTCTGCGCAAAGCTGAACCTTGCGCGTCCGCCGTTGGCGATCGCACCGAGCTGGCTTTCGTTGATGAGGCCACCGCGCCACATCTGTGCGGCAGTTTCCGGCGTCAGGTTGAGGCTTAGGTCGCCGTTCTGTGCCATGGCGATTTCGCGCTTCGACATGGTAACGCCATGCTCGCCAAGCAGTTGCTGCATACGCGTCAGTCGCTCGTTATCGACGATCCGGGTGAGCCGCTCATTGCGCGCACGGTCCGCAATGCCGGCCGCGCCACCCTCAGCCATATCCGTCTGGTTGCCGACGCCCTGGCTCAATGCGCGAACGAAGCTATCTAGACGTGCCGCTTGACGTACCGACATACCCGCTGCGGCCGCGCCCTCCGCAAAGCCGGCATTGTCGGCCTGCCGACGCTGCTCACCGATGCGGGCGGCCGAGCGTGTGCCGTCATGGCCGACCTCGCGCTGTGCGTCGAGCTTGCCCGAGCGTTCAGCGAAATCGTAGCCGGCAGCCTCGCGCGTACGGCCATAGACGCTGGTGCCTTCTCGGCCTGCCTCGGCCGTTGCGCCGTCGGCGGTGCCGACCTGCACGGCGGCGTTATAGGTTTCCAGCGCCCGGAGAACCTGAGCCTCGTTGCGGCCGGTGGCGCGGGAGAGTTGGGTAATGGCGGAGGAGCGGGCTTCGCCGGAGAGGGCGTTGATAAAGCTGATGCGGCGGGAGGTCTCCTGAACGGGGAGGCCGAGCATAGATGCGGCATTGCGCTGCCCTTCGTTGCTCCCGGTCCTGTGGGCCTGCTCGGTTGCGACGTTCCGCCGCTCGATCGGTGCCACATTGTCACCTGCGAAGTCTCTCCGGCCTTCCATCGCTCCAACCTGGACCTGCGCACCGGTCAGGTCGTTGCGCAGCATCTGTTCCTGGTCATAGGTATTGGCGATGAGCTTGGCGAAGGTCGGATCGGCCGACGCCTGGGCGATCACCGTCGAGGCCTTGAGCGCGGCATCCTTCGGGTCGTAACCGTTGCGCTCGAAGTGCCGCTGCGCGCCCTGCATCATCATATCGTAGGACCGCTGATCGCCGAACGCCCGCCACTGGACCATCTTCTGCGCGAAGGCGGCAAAGGCGCGTTCGCCGGACTGACCCTCGCCAAAATAGCCGGTGCCCAGATTTCGGAGCGCGTCTTTCTCGGCAAAATTATGGATCGCCGATGTCGTGGCGTTGTCGCGCACTGCGCGCACGGTCGCGGGGTCGGAAAGGCTCCGCCCGGTGAGGGCAGGGGAGAGGCCGCCGATTTCGCGTGCCGCATCGAGTCCGCCTAGCCCGAATGCCGCCGTTCCGGATGCGCCTCCCCCGTGCTCGCCGATCACCCTGCTTGCCGCCCCGAAGGCCCGGTTTGCGCCGAAATTGGACCGCTCGCCAAAGTCGCCAAAGCTTGATGTCGCGCTGCGCCGGGCCATTGTGCCGGCCGCATTCGACTGCGCCTCGAGAGCGCCGGCATAGCCTTCGCTCGTCGTGAGGGGCGCGGCGGCCGCAGTGCCCTGGCCCTGGACTCCGAGGGCGCCGCTGGTGAAAGCCGTGAACACATTTCCCGAGAAGCGGAACACTGTGAACACGAACGCCCCAGCAAGTCCGGCCGCGGCTGTACGGAAAGACCCAAATATCGCGAGGGCCTTCATTGCCGAAGACGGCGCCAGCATCCATGCATTGGCCGCGACATTGTTTGCGCGCATCTCGGCCAGCACGTCGGTCGCGCGACCCAGGGTCAGCTGATAGATCCCGGCGTCGATCACGCCCCAGAGGGCCACGAACACAAACAGGCCCAGCGCGAAGCTGGCGACGCGAAGATTGATCGGTGTCAGGATGAACAGCAGCGCGACCGGCATCATGAACAGCATGATGCCGAATACCGTGGCGCGGATGGTCGGCATCCATTCGTTTGCGGTGGACATGGTGGCAAGGCCGCTTGAGACAACGGCCCGATTGGCCATGACGCGGGCGGCCGTGGCTGGACTGTCCTCAAACAGGACGTCGCCTATTGTGCTGCCAAGCATTACGCTGGTCAGGAATTGCTGAAGCGAAGCCGGGTTATCCATCATCATCCCGCCGAGTTCGCCAATATTGGCCCGGCAGCGCTGAAGCTGAGCAGCATTGGCGATGTCATAGCCGGTGCGGGTGCAGACCTGTGCGACATAATTATCGAACAGCGCCGGTTCGGACAGCCGCGTCGAGATATGCTCCCATGCCTCGTTGCAACTCACCGTCGTTCCCGCCTTATCCGAGGACGTGAAAACGGTGCTGAACGTCGCTGGACCCGCCATCGCCGCGAAGGCTGAGGGGAGGTCCGTTGTCGTGCGAAAGAGCTGATCGTCATCGACGCCATAGGCGGGCGACACCCGCGCCACCGGATAGCATTGACGCACATAGTCCTTGATCGTCGAACCCAGGAATACATCGGTCATCGGACCGCGTGGGCTCGCAGCGTTCAGGAACAGATCGAAACTATGCCCGCCCGCGCCGAATTCCAGCTTGGCATGGGGGTCCGTCGTGTTGTCGTCGATGACCTCGGCCAGCGCACGCTCCATCATGTTGGTCATGCCAGCAACGAGAACAATCAGATTCGGGACGTCGCCAACGGGTTGGTAAGCATTGCGCACCCGGTCATAGATATGAACCGTGCCGGTGGTGGCGACGAGCCCGACGAAAAGCCCAACTCCGATCAGCATCTGGAACCCGAAGGCCACGATGCCCATGCCAGAACCTTTGACGCTTGCGAGCAGCGCGCCCAGGGCAATGCCAACCACTGCGACGATCAGCACCAGTGTTTCATATCTCGGGTCGCCGAAGATCATGGAGACGAGGCGGAAGGCGTCGACAGTCTCGGCAAAACCGTCATAGGTGTGGAAGCTGGTGTCGATCGCCAGCGCAGGTGTTGCCGTAAACGACAGTGTGAGCAGGGCGGTCAGGACCGACAGGGCACGAAGGATGCGTTTCATGGGGCTGATCCCGATCAGCGGTTGCGGTTGGCGGCAGCGCCGGCGGCATCGCGGGCGTCTCGGTCGCGCTGGCGAACGACCCCGGCATAGCTGGCTGAAAGGTTCGCCTGATTGAGGGCAGCCATATAGGACTGACGCATCTGTGCGCGCTGGCGCAGCACTTCGTCCCGCAGGTCGCGCAACTGCTCGATGCCCTTGGTCAAGATGCGCGTCTGGCACACCTTGGCGTTACCCGCATCGCTCGCGCCCGCCACGCTCACACCGCGCTCCGCGTTCGACACGGCAAAGTCTATCGACCGGGTAAGGTCGTTGAGCATCTGATAGGCGAGCGTCAGCGCGACAAGTTCATCGGTGTCGCCGATCACACTGTCGACGACGCCCTGACGCACGCCCCATTCCAGCAGACGATAGATCGGCAGTGTCTTCACGTTGGCGACGAACTGCCGTTCATCGGCCGTCAGCGCGCTGCGGGTCCGGATCTTTGTAGCGATTGAGTCCATCCGCGAGCGGGCGAGGATCAGCGCGCCTTTGCCGGCTCCATCGACCGAGCAATCGGCAGCGGTCGGCGGGATCGCAAGCGTCCGGGACTGGACCTTGCCGGTCAGGAAATCATCGACGCTCTCGGTATCCTGGCGCGGACAGGCGGGAATGGCTGAGAAAATCGGCACCTTGTCGGCCGGGTCCCAGCGCATGTAGACGTCGCCGACCCTGGCACGCATCACACCGGCCCAGTCGGACGCGCCGACGCGTGCGGAAGCATGGGCGAGGAGAGAGCCCGTCTTGAAGATCTCGGTGACCTCCGCTGGACAATTTTCGAGCGCGTCCTTCAAATCTTCGGTTGGGCTATTGGCGTTCGCCTGAATTTTCTCGCGGCTGTGCTGATAGCTTTTGGAGAAGCCTTCCTTGACCGACTTGTAGCCCGTCATCTCCTCGATGATGCCCGACATGTTGTCGTCGCCCTTGGCGATCTGGACCATGCGGTTGGCGAGCCGGCAATCGTTGACCTGGATCGAGTTCAGGAAATTGGTCGCCGCCTCCATCTTCGAGATGATGTTGCCCATCTTCTCGTCGAGCGTTTCCAGCAGATACTGGAACGCCACGGCGGGCGCGGCCTGCAGGATGCTCTCGAGCTTCTGAACGAGATAGTCCGGGTCCAGAAACGACATACCGCCCAGGAACATATCGATGCCGCCGCAGCCCGCCTTAACCTTGGGCAGCGTCACGCTCATCAAGTAATCGTTGTGAACATCAACCCGGCCCGACATGCCACCCGCGGTCACGTAGCCCCTGGTTTGGTCTTCGAAGCTGCCGGGGCTGGTATAGGTCACATTGTCGAACCAACTCTCCGCCCAGCCTTGAGCTTGGGCTGGCGTAGAGAGAGCAGCGAGGGCAACAAACGGCAGGGTGCGTACGCTCAGACGGCGCAGGGTGGCCATGGCAGGCAGCTTTCGATGGATGGAGCGAGGAAACTGTCCCCCATGTCAGTTCCTCGCCCGGTTTGCGGATGGGCGCGTGGGAGCACCCACGATCCCGGTGAACTTCGACATGCCGCGTACGCCGACTGCGGGTTTCACACCTGTCAGCATCTTGGTGGCCAAATAGAGATTTCGCGCCAGATTCGGCGCATGATCGGTGCCGATCGCTATTGGGATGATGCGCCCCTGGTCGGCGATCGGCCGAACCCAGGCGACCGGATGGCCGACCCAGGGCAGACCGAGCCGCCCGGAACGCACCATCGCCTCCTGTGCGCCGATCGTGCGGACCTGCCAGCGGTAGCTGACCCCGAGCGCGCCGAGCCTGGTCCAGAGATCCGCGCAGGGAATGCAGCCGGGCGCCGTGCTCATCTCGATGATGAAGGTGGGGGCCTGACCTTTGAGCGTCTCGGCAAAATCAGGCGGCCAGTCGCGCGTGACCGGCACACGGGCAAGCCATTCGCGCATCTCGCTTTGGGTGGCGACCGGGTGAATTGCCGCGCGCATCGCCTGCTCACGGGTTGGGGCCTGCGCGTTGGCAGGCACGCTCACCACATTCAGGGAAGTAAGCGCCAGAACGGTGAGGGAGCGCATCACGGACGCGGCTCCGCACGAACATCAACCAGGTCGCCGCCCAATGCACGGGGATCGGTAGCCGAGACCGGCCCATTGGCGAGGGCGTCGAAGAATCCGTCTTCCTCGCCAGCGCCGGTCATGAACTGCTCGGGGCGGATGTCTCCGGCGAGCAGCCGCACCGCCTGATAGGCCATCTGGATGAGGTTCGGGTACGCCTCGACTCCGCTGGCGATCACCATGCGCTGCTGGCTGTTCCGGCGAATGATCATCGTGGTCGGCGTCACCTCGACCCCGAACCGCTGCGCCAGCTCGGGCTTGCGGTCGATGTCCTGCAAGGATACCTGCCAGCCCATCTCCTCCTGGAAACGCTGGACAATCGGCCACTGAACGCGGCAATATCCGCAGGTCGAGCGCGAGAACATGACGAGCGCGAACTCGTTGGCGCGGGAGCGCAGATATTGGCGACGGACCTGGTCCTTTTGCGCCGATAGTTGGTCGCGCGCATCGCCGACCATGGGATTGGCTGACTTGGCGTTGAGTTCTGGATGCTGGAGCATGGCGATCTGGGTGACACCGGCAAAGGCGCGGGCCTTACGCCGGGCGAAGTCCTGCAACCGCCAGAAGTCGGCGACCGCATCGATGGTGAGCACGGTCGCGGCATAATCGCGCTGCTGCTCGATCAGCTTTCGAATCTTCGGCGGCGTCCATGTCGCCAGCTCCGCCATCGGGGGGATGGCCGGCTTGACCAGCGCGTCGGAATCGTCGGGTTCCTCGGCGGGCTTGGGCGGCGCCTGATACCACCAATAGCCGGTGCGGCGCTCGTCGCGCTGCTGCGCTTGCGCGGCGGGAGCCGAGACCATGGCGATCGCGGCGAGGCTGAGCGCGAACCGCTTCACAGCAGCTTCTCCATCCGGCGCAGGCGATCGATCTCGACCGGGCCATAATAGCGGCTGTCGAACCCGCTGACATGCGAGGAGCCGACGAAGATGGTGCCGGGCAGGATCTGCCCATTGTCGGGCTGCCAGTGATCCAATTCCTGCCCATTGTGACCATAGGGCTTGCTCACGCCCAGCAGGTGCTCGTTGCAATAATACCAGCCATCCCATTTACCGGGCGTCATCGAGGGTTTTTCGATCATCGAGATGCGGTCGCCCGGCAGGCAGAGCGCATATTTGGTGACCGTGACCGGCTTGGGACCGGCGAGCGGGTGCGACAGGGTGAACGAGACGAGATCGCCGCGCGCGATCGGCCCCGCCGCTTTGCGGATCAGATAAGCCTCAACCGAAGGACTCATGACGATCGTCACCTGGGGCAACGCCCAGAACGTCAAAAGCCCGATGGGCAGGACGATGCCAAAGGCCTTCCAAAGCTGTTCCGGGCGCGGTGGCTGGCCAAGTCCCGAACTGCCAAGCGCTACCGCTGCCTTGAGCGGTAGTATCTTGAGCTCGGTCCATCCGGCTTTAGCGGCCCTGTAGGCGAGCCTGAGCATCGCGCACCTCCTTTTTGCCGCCGAGGCGGGCATATTCTTCGAGCAATCCGGAAAGCGCCGCGTCGCCATAGACGATGTGGGCGGCGCGCGGGCTGTCATCCTCCCGCTCGCAATAGGGTAGCGCCGGATCGCCCGGCACCATCGCGAGCGCGGGCACGCGGGCGACGCCGTGCTGGCGGAAGATGAGCGGATCGACGATGAGTTGTACGTCGCGCATCGCGCAGGCCGGGCCTTCGCAGCCGGGATCGAGCCGCAGGATCTCGGCCGAGAGCTTGGCCATCGGCGCGACCTTGGTGAGACCACCCGGCATGCCCCGGAAGGCAAGGATGCCGCGCGCCTTCTCGAGCTGCGCGGCATAGGTGCGCAGCGTCGTCACCGGCATCGAGGACGAGACGAACAGCACTGGCACCCAGCCTTGCGCGGTTACCGTCTTCGTGATCCCGGCGACGGCGTCCATGTCGGGCGCTTCCAGTCCCAGAGCCTGGCCGAGCCGCCGCGCCATCGCTTCGCGCTCGGTCGCCATCGCGTCCTTGCCTTGGTCGAGCGCGGTGCGAGCGCGCGTATCCATCTCTGTATCTTGAACGCGGCCGCGCAGACCGTCGAACGCGCGGCGGCGCAATTCTTTCGATGGGGTTGGAAGCGCGGTCGGCCCGCTGGTCTCCGCCTCCTTCTTCCGCGCAGCCGATGCGCGTTCGAGCCTTTCGAACGCAGCATCGCCCTCGGCGGCAGCGCGATCGCGTGCGTTGTCCGGACGCGGACTGTCCTGCGCCAAAGCGGACGCGGAGGCCAGCATCGCGATTCCGGCGGCCAGACGGCGCGCGCTACTTCTCGATAACCCGCATATAGGCATCGATCTTGTCCTTCATGTCGATCTGGATGTCGGCCTGGGCGCGGGCCTCGATCTCGGAGTAATATTCGGAAAGGTCCATTTTGGAGAAATCCAGCGCCTGGAACTCTTCCGGCGTGAAGCCGCGGCAATAGGGCTGCTTGGGCGTGCCCCAGCCAAGTCCGTTGAAGCTCTTGAGCTGCGGGCGGCCCTGTTCCTGGATGATGCGGCCGAGCTTGGTATTGAAACAGCAATGGCCGCGCGCCTTCTGGACGCAGATGCCGAGGATCTTCGAGCTGCAATAGCTGCCGACCTCGTGGCACATCCCCGAACCCCGGAGCATGCCGACCTCCATGTCCTGCTGGTCACAACCGGAGAGCAGGAAATCCATCATGAAGTTGATCGCGAGGCTGATCGCGATTGAGGTCGGATCGATGCCGACGATGATCGCGTTGGCGCCCGCGCTTGCCGCCTGGCCGGCGGTGGCGCCGGCCTTGAACGCGGTGAACGCCGCCTTCATGCCAGTGAACACGCCTTTGGCGACGGCGATCTTGGTGCCGATCGACGAGATCGAGCCGCCCATGCCGTCCTTGACGATCTTGCCCTTGTCCTTGCAGCAATTGGAGAAGGTGGTGCGAAGCCCGGCCGGGCGGCAGCGCGCCGCGCGACCGGAGAAGATCTCGATATTGCCGAGGCAAGCGCCATCGGCATCGACCGCGCCATCGGCCGGAACCCCCGGATCGTCGGGCACCGGCTCATCCTCGATCGGGGTGACGGTGAGATCGGCGCATTGGTTGGGCGAACAGGCCGGGCCGCCATCCTGCGGCAAGCAGGCGAACTGCTCGCCCAGCGGACAGCTATAGGCGCCGTCCTGCTGCTGGATGCAGGAGAGCTTCTGCAGGGGGCACTGATATTGCCCGAGCGAAGTGATCTCGCAGGCCGCGGTCTCGCCGGGATCGTCGGCATCGCCATTGCCGTTGAGGTCCGCCGCGCAAATCTGCGTGGCCTGCGCCAGCGCGGGCGCGGCGGGCATCACCATGGCCAGGGCCGCGAAGAGCCCGGCTATCAAGGGGAAGAAAGTTCGGCGCATCAGCGGGACTCCGAGGTGCAGATCATGTCCGCGCCGCCGAGCCGCACCGTCTGCATCATGACGATCGCCTCGGGGAAATCGTCGAGGCAGCCGCAGTCCGAGACCAACTCCTCGCCGTCGCCCACCGGGCAGAGATCGGCGCCGGCGCTGCTACGCGTGCAGGCATGATAGAAAGTGTCCCAGCCTATGGGCGCGTTCTGGCGCGCGCCGACCGCGCCATCGGGCGCGACCCCGGTGTTGGCCTTGGGTGCGCGCGTCTTGCAGATCGGCTCGCAGGCCGCGACCGAGCCGCGATCGGGAAGCGCGAATGCGCGGGACGAGGTGGCATAGCCGCCATCTTTGGTCTGCACCCGGTCGGCCAGCAGCGTCTCGGTAGAATGGTCGATGATATAGGCGCCGCGACTGAGATCGGGCTGCGGCAGCACGCCGGTGTCGATAGTGCAGCGATAGCGCCGGTCGCGCTCGAACCAGGGGCGCACGAGGCTCAGCGAACAGGCGCCGCTCTCGAACAGGCGCGTCTGGGGCAGCGGCGTCAGGCCGGTGCCGACGCCACTCCGGAAAGTCTGGACGCCATCGACATTTTCATCATGAAGCTGGCAATGGGCATCGGTGGCATAGCCGGCGCACGTATCGATGAGCCGTTCGGTCGGATTGCAGCTGAGATCGAGCGTCGCGTCGATCCGCGCCGACACCTCGCCTTCGCCGCCGACCGCGACCCGCACCCAGATCTCGTGCGAGCCTCTGGTGAGGTATGGCTTCAGGTCGAGATTGGGATAGGCATACCAGGTCCGCCCGCGCTCGCATTTGCCCGGCGGCAGTCCGGCTCCGGTCCAGCTTCCCGGATCGGCGTGGACGAGGACGCCATCGACGCGGACCTGCACCCAGTCGTCGAACAGGATTTGCGAGAGTCGCGCGGAGACCAGACGATCGGGGTCGCCGACATCGAGCGTCATCCGGAAATCATGGATGCGGCAGCTTCCGCCGCTCAGGCTGTCGTCGCGCGGCGATCCCAGCAGGAAGGCGCGGGTCTCGGGCGTATCGGCATAGGTCGCATAGCCACCTGAAGTTCGGGCGATGATACCGTCGGCAGTTACCGCCTCGAGCTTTACCTCGCGCCGGATCGTGCAGGCGCGAATCTGCTCGGCCTTGCCCATGCCGGCGGGCGAACCCTTCAATGCCTGGAACACGCTGTTGCCGGCCGCGACCGACGCCGCATCGCCCTGGATCTGCGCGGGATTGGCGCGATAGACCGTCTGGGCGAGCGAAGGATTGGGCGCGCATGCTGTCGACTGTGCGCCGGTATAGCGGATGATCGGCCCATCGATCGCCGCCTGGGCGACGCCGATGCGCGGGTCGGCGCTGGTGAGCGCGCCGACGACACCGCCGCCGATGTCCTTCAGCGTCGCGGCCATATTGCCCCAGACGAGATTGCTGCCGCAGCTATTGTTGACGCAGTAGCAGCCCGCGAGCGCGGTCAGGTCGACCTCGGAGAGCTTGAGATCGCCCGCGGCGGAGACGTCCCATCTGTAACTGCGGCACTGGTGCCAGGTGCCGGGCTGGCAGGCGATCACGCCATTGGCGCAGATGCCCGACACCGGCATCGGCAGGGTGAGCGTCTGATCGAAGGCGCCATTGAGATCCTTGTCGCGCGAGATACGCAAACTGGTGATGTCGCCCGTCGATCCGGGCTGCGCGAGAATCTCGAGCAGGGTCGCGGTGGTCTGGCAGGCGAGGCTCGGATTGAAGCTCTTCGTGCCGTCGACGGTGGTGATCGCCTCGCCGGCAAGGCCCGGCGTCAGATAGTTTTGCTGGATCGCCTCGCTGTCGGCGCTCTTCTCGCGCGCGGCCTCGGCGGCGGCGCGGGCGCGTTCCTCCATGGTCTGCGCCTGCGCGGCGATCGGCATCGCAAGCGAAGTTGCCAGCAGAAGGAGGCCTCGCCAGGTCATGATGGCCTCGCCTTCGTGCTGCGCGAACCATAGGCGAAGCGGAACACGTCTCCCGCCCGGAACGCGGTGGATCCGGGCGAGAGTAGCTGAAAGACTGCCTGGCCTTCAAAAATAGTCAGCGCGGCCGAAACCGGAAGCGCGGCGGTTGGGGGCGTCGCCGGCTTCGCTGGGGTACATTCGGCCGCGCTGACCAAGGGTGGAGTGGCGGCGGCAGGGGGAACCGCCACCACTCGCGCCGCGCGCCCAACCACGGTGGGGAGCAATCCGTGACGAGCGGACCGGCCGCCCGCGCGGGACGCGCGGTTTGGGGGAAGCGATCTGCTCATGGCGTGGAGACCCCCGCGCAGCAGATCGCTTTTTCGAAGAGCATGAACTGGGCATTGTCTTTGCCGGGGGCATGTTTGCCGCTGGTCCACAGCGCGCCCGGACGCCCGATATTGACGCATTTGCCGCCCTTGACGGGCTCCATGATCTGGAGCTTGTAGCGGCTCTTGGTCCAGATCGGCTGCGCTTTCAGCGAGCAGCCATCCTCGGAATGGATGGTGAGCAAGCCCAGGCGCCCCATCATGAAGGTGGTGCGCGCGGCAAGGCCGGCCCAGGCCTCGACCCGGTCACCCATGTGGATGTCGCCGGCGATTGGATAGGTCGCGCCCCACGATCCCATGCACCAGAAAAGCGGATCGATCGTCTTGCCGGCGGCGGCCGCCGCGCTGTCGGCCATGCACGCGAGACCGGCGGCGGGGTTGCCGAACAGGATGCCCTCGGGCTGGATGATTGCGCCCAAGGTACCCGACTGCCAGGTCGGCAGCACCTCGGTGATCATCGCCACGTCGAACCCTTCATCCTCGATGCAGGGCAGGTCGGTGAACATGTCGAGCATCTTCCAGACCGGCGAGATGTAGTAATGCGCCTGCGCGAACAGCTTGGTCGTGTTGGTGCCGTCCGAGATCGACGACTGGCTGCCCTGGAGCTTGCCGCCGGTCGGCAGCAAATCGACGCCCAGCGCCATCATGCAGCCCGGCTCGGTCACGACGTCGACCATGCGGTTGGGCGACCAGAAGCTGACCTTCACCCCGAACCAGAAGGTCGCTCCCTTGCGACACGCGCATAAGGGTTTGGAGGCCGATTGCGCGTCGAGCGCCTTGTCGAGCTTGTCGAAGCTGCCGACCCGCACCCCGCCGATGGTGATCGGGAAGATGCAGTTCCAGCGGACCTTGGTGATCGGATTGAAGATGGTGCCCGCCTCGCACTTCGAGGCATGGGCCGGCGCTGCCGGAAGCAGGAAAGTCAGCGCGAGCGCGGCAGCGCCTGCACGCAATGTCGATGCCAGGCGGGTCATGGCCGTTTCTCCTGGGGAAGACCTTGGCCTCCCTTGCGCTCCAGATGGACTTCGGTGAGTTCGAGGCGTTGGCCGGCCTGGCGGACGATGACGGGGGCGACGGTAAGGCCGAGCCGGTCCTTGACCCGCTCCTCGAGGATGAACAGCGCGCGGCCGTGGCGTTCGCCGAGTGACAGCGCATCATCCTGACTGTCGCCGCCGCCGGTCAGAAGGATCCAGTCGGTGAACGCGGCCGTCTTCAGCGCCCAGCCAAGATCGCGCGGATGGACGATGACGAGGCGCTGCGGCAGCGACACATAGGTCAGCGGGTTGAAGGTGAAGCCCTTGGGGTAGAGGATCTTCCCATCGGCCAAGCGGATTTCCTGGTCGAGCGTGTAGAAGGGAACGACGCTGCGCACGCGGTCCGCCTTGGCGGTGCCGAGCGTGGCGCCCTTGAGCGCGCTCCACCCCGAGCGCGGGCCAAAGCGCGGCGCGATGCTTGCGGGCTGGCGCGCCACCGCCGCCTCGATCTCGGCCATCGCGTCGGGCTCGGCGATCGGCCAGGTCCGGCCGACATTGGATGTCTCGGCTTGCGCTGATCCGGCGAGGATCAGGGCACCGACGATCATCGCGCCGATCAGCGCGGACTGGATCGCGACGACATGCCAGCCTTGAGGGTAGCCCTCATCGTCCACGGCGGCGCTCCCTCCAGTTGGGCGGCGGATTGCGGCTCTCGCCCCAGACGGCGCAGCAAAGGCCGGTCGTGCCGACGAGCAGTGCGAGCCAGATGAGCGGACGGGTCCCGTCGAGGTCGGCGCCCGACCAGATCAGCAGGAAGGCCTGGACCAGCAGGATCAGATGCGTGCCGACCAAGAGTCGGATCGATGACTGGCAGGGAGCGGCGGAGAAGATGCCGTTCATCACCGCCTCCGCATGGGAAGCATGGCGCAGCGCGACCGGTGCGAGAGGAGCCAGTTCGTGACCTTCGGCCCGAACGTCGCCAAGGCGAGCACGAACGGACCGCCCGTGATCCCGGCGACGGCGACCACCCCGGCAATGAATTCGAACCTGGCGAACTCGGTTACGCCAGCGCGCACGAGGCCGACATAGGCGGCCGCACCGATCAGCGGTCCGGCCAGGGTCAGCATGATCCTGTCCTGCCGCCATGAGGCGCGGTCCATGTTCAGGATGTAGTCGGACACATCGCGCGCCCTTGCCAGCATCCGGACGCGGTTGACCAACGTGCGGTTGGCCCGAACCAGATACTCGTGCAGGCTTTCGTCGGGCTCACGCGGGACCTCGGTCAGATGCGCGTCCGAATTATAGGTGAAGGGCTCCTGGCTCATGATTTCCTCCTGAGCTTTGCGAGAAGGCGACTGGCTGCGCCGGTGAGGCCGATCAGCATCAGCCCGGTGAGGAAGCAGCCGATCCCGACGGTGGCGGCGCCGGTCAGCGTTTTCGACATCGGCAGGTCGAGCGCGATGCCGGCGGCGATCACCAATGTTGCCATCATCACAGATTCGATAATGACGAGGCGGAAGCGCCATTGGATCGCCTGGACCTCGGCCCGCTCGGCGACGCGCGCCTCGATGATGCGTTCCAGTTCAGCGTCGGTGTTATCGACGAGACGCAGAGGCAACTGATCTGGAGATGCGGAATGGCGCTTCATGATCTTACGCTCCGCTTCACGTCGACGGTGCGTTCCGGCTGCTCCGCACCTCCGAATATCTCGGCGGGGTCGACGCCGGCCAATTGGCACACGGCTTCGAGCGGCGTGAGCCCTGCGCGCACCAGGCTGTCGAAGGCCGCGACCTCTTCAGGCGCGCTGGTGTTGATCCAATACGAAAAAGGGTCGACGACGAGGCGAGCGATGCCGAGCCCGAGCGGACTGTCGATGAAGACTTCGCTATAATTGGGCTTGTTGTTGCGGACCGATTTCAGGAGATCGAGGACGAACCCCGAATAGTCGAGGATGCGGTTCTCGACCGCCTTGTCGTAGGTCGATCCCTGCAAAAGGAAGCGCGTTGCCGCATTTTCGAGGATCACCTGACCGGTGCCGCCGAACAGCAGCAGATCGTTCATGCTCTGGAGAATGATCCCGAAGCTGCCGCGATACTTGCGCGCCCGGCGATATCCCTGGCTGATCGCTTCGGCGAGCCGCGACAGATCCTGGCCCTCCTGGCGCGTCATGAACTGCGCCGCCTCGTCGCACAACACGAAGCGGGGGCGGTCGCGGGCTGACAGGTAGAGTTCCTGTGTAACCGCGTTGATCACGACCATGATCACCACGTTGAACAAGTCGGGCATCGACTTGAGCCGCTCCAGCTCCAGCACGACAAATTCGTCGCGCGAGATGTCGAAGGTGGAAGGGCCGTTGAAATAATGGCCATAGGCGCCGTCCGACCCGAAATCGCGCAAATTGAACGCCAGCTCGCGCGCGGTCGGCACCAGGTGATCCACCCGGTCCAGGTCTGAGGCGGTGTTCGCGGGATAGGCGCCGAGCCATTCGCGCACGGCGTCGATGCCCGCTTCTGCGCGGCCGCTGTCGATCGCCCATTGCACGGCGGATTTCAGCAGGTTCCATTCGCTGGTCGTGACCGGCTTGCGCGTGGCGGCGTTGGCCATTTCGGCGACAATGGCGACCGCCATCGAGATCGCGGATTCGCGGTCATCGCCGTCCATCGCGAGACCGAGATCGAACGGGTTGAGCACTAGATGCTCTTCGCCCAGATCGATATAGCGGCCCGAGCAAAGCGTGCAGAGTTTCCTATAGCTGCCGCCGATATCAATGATACGGATGAGCGCGTTCTGCGCGAAATACTGCTGGCAGAGGTTGTTGAGCAGGAAGCTCTTTCCTGCGCCTGATTCCGCTGAGACGATGAAATTGTAGTTGTTGATGCGCGGGTCGAAGAGGTCGAGCGTGATGAGTTGCCCCTTGCGTCCCGTATAGAGAAGGGCAGGGCGTCCACCTCCGCGGAAATCGGTCTGGATCGGCGACATCAGCACGGCGGCGCGCGCCGGCACACGGAAATCGCGCTGGAGCATGCCAATGGTGCGCCGGTCAGGATAAAGTCCGAACGGCAGGCTTGCGGCGAGCAGGATCGGGTTGAGGTAGCTTTCCTCCTGGACCATCCAGGGCAGTGGCTCGCTTTCCCACAACCGCTTTGCGCGGGCCGCCATCTCGCGGGCCTGATGCCGATCGCTGCCGAACACCCACATGGTCGGGATCACCGAGACGAAGCGGCTGTTGCCGATCTCGTCGAGAACCCAGCCGATCTCCTCGATCTGCTTGCCGACCTCGACGGCAAAGCTGCCTGCAGCCTTTTGTGCAGAAAGGATCTGCGCGCGCTTGTGAACCTCAAAAGCAGAATGATCGAACAGGACATTCAGCGTGTAGAGAAACGGCCCACCGATCTGGTCGCTGTCTTCGCTGCTGCCGCGCATGCCGCCGGTCAGCCGATTGGCGCGCTCGGCCGTGATCCGACGCGGCGGCGATTTCGGCGTCAGGCAACGGGCGACCTGATTGCCGAGGAACACCTCCGGCCCATCGAAAGTCAGCGCTGGTCCCGCATCGATGATCTGGCGGCGGAGAGGCACATCAGCGGTCTGCGTGAATACGCCAGGTGCCGGCACATGGACGCCATTGAATATCCGTCGGTAAAGAGAGATGATCTCACCCGGCGCCATCGACCGAATGCCAAGTTTCGCCATCTGCTCTTCGATCTGGCGCTTGAGGTCGCTGTCCATGGGCTGACGCATCTTGACCGACAGGAAGGTGCGAAAGTTGCGTACCGGGATGCCATGCAGCGCTTTCAAACCAGCCGTGCCGGCGCGCAGATAGTCGAAGGTGCGTTTCGCAGACGCCTGGATTAGCGGATCCGGGCGGCTTTTCAGGTCGAGATAGGCGTCGAGCGCATCGTCGATCAGCGGATCGGCGAAGCTCTGGATCTGGAGCACCGTCCCTTCGGGGAAATGCACGTTGAGCAGGCCGAGCAGCGCTTCATGGACATGCGCGAACATATAGGCCGAGGGGACCAACTCCCAAGCATAGCCCCAACCATCGTCGATAGTGAGGAAAGCCTGTTCCTCCTCGACCCACGCTGCGAGCGGCAAATAGTCGGAAAAGCTGTCGCGTTCGACGCTACGCCGCAGCCTTGCGAGCGTCATGCCGCCGTGTTGCCGGCTCATGGCTGCGGCTCCGCATCGTTCTGGCGGTCCTGGACCTGTTCGAGGACGCTGGTGCGCGAGGCTGGCGCAACAGGTTCTATCAGATAGTCTCCGACCACCCATTGCGGGCGCTCGACCACCGAATACACATAGCGCGGCATGTAGAGCCGATCAGGTCGTTGCCGGTCGGCATAGGGAAGGATCAGCGTGCGGACCGAGCGTGGAGGCTTGAGCATGGGCGTGACAGGCTGGTCGATCAGCCCCTGCAACTCGCGATAGACGCTGTCACGATAGCCAGCGAAGGAACCCGACGATGCCTTGCCTGCACCTCGCGTGCCCTTGTCGCCCCGGAGCATCGCCTTGTCACGGGTGACGGCGGGGTCGGATTTCGAAGCCACGCCGGCCACCGCATCGGCATAGGCCTTGTCCGGGTGGATGCATTGGCCGTGATCGTCGTTCTTACACGAGAATTTCTCGGAATACGGCGACATGACCGATCCCAATGTCGCGCACCCGCTCAGCGTAAGCGCTGCCATAACGGGAAGGACGAGGGACGCGGTGCGCGTCAGGTATCGCAGCGGTGATGACCGCATGGCTTGAACTCCCTGTTGGATAGAGGGCGCGAGCATCAGAATTTGCTCCCGGCGGTCGGCTTGATCTCAAGTGTGATGCCTTCCTGGATCACGACGACGACCTCCTTCGCGGCACCCACTTCAACGATGGGGCCGGCCTGCCTGGCGAGATCGAGGAAGAAGTCGGTGAGCTTGTCCGAGGATCGCGACAAGCCGCCTGCAATCCCGGCTTTGGCGGCATCTCCGGCATCGAAGCTGCGCACTGAGCCGAGGGCCGATGTCGAGACATTGCCTACGGTGTTCTCGACGGTCTGGGCGACGCCGGTGATCGTCCCGGCTATGAACGTGCGAGCCAGCGCCGCTCCGGCGCGCGTCACAACCTTGCCAGAGAGGCCCTTTTTCCCGTCCGCATCGACGAAGAACCCCTTGACGGCCTGATCGACCACGGAACGTTCATCGAAGTCGACACAGGACAGTGACACGAGCTGTACCTCGACCCGCTCCTTGGCGAGGCTCCCGGTCGCATTGCCAATGACAAAGCAGCCGGAGAGATTGGCTTTCACGTCATTGGGGAGCACGGCGGGAGCCTGCACGCGTGCGATCAGCGGTTCGGGATTGCTGGTCGCGTCTCGGCTCGCCAGCGCGTCGATCCCGGTCAGAAGACGCGCCTTCATGAAACCAGGAGGCAAATAGATCGTCCGATTCTTTTTTTTCGAACCTCCCGCTTGATCGCCGGTCGCGACCGGACTGGTCGCGCCGCCGATCGCACCCACCGTCTTTTCAACCGGTGGTGCCGGAGGGGCAGGTGGAGCGGAGGGGGGAGCCGGAGGTGCGGAGGACGCAGACCCCATTTCGCCGCTCGTGGGCGGTTCAGGAAACCCGGGCACGTCACCTGGAAGCGCAGGCGGAAGATCCGGGTTCGTGGATTCACCGGAGGCGGATCGAGATCCCGCGCCGGGTACGATCTTGCCTTCCTCAATGGCGGTGACCCGGTCTCCCAGCAACGATTGGCCATCGAGAATCTTCTGCAGATCACCGCGAAGTTTCACCTCAAGGCTGTCGCCGCGGAGACCCGCGCCCATATCGAGTTTTGAAGCTGGTGGCGTGGCCGTTTGATCGGGCTTGTCACCGCTTGCGGTATATAGGCCAAGGCCCAGCACACCGATCGCACCCACGACTCCGACTTGCTTCAACCGAAGCTGATGGCGGGCGCCTAGCGCCGCCCAGCGTGCTTTGAAGTCAAGCAGCGCCGGGCTGCGATCGAGACCGGGAGCCTGCGGGCGAGTTGCCTGATAGCTTTCGAGATCGAGTTCGTCGCCGTGCTCATCGGAGCCGCGATCGCGGGGAGGGCCGCCCGCGCTCATTGCCCGGCTCCCCGGCGCACGACAATGAGTCGTGCAGTCTCGCCTGCAGCGAGATTGTTGCGATCCAGCGTGACGGCGAAGATATTTGTGCCGAGCGCGCTGTCTAGGAAGCTTCGCTCATCGAGGACGGCTTCACCGCCAACAGAAACCAGATATTCGGATGCTGAAAGACCCGAACCATCTATCTCGACACGCCGACGTTCCTCGATCGCTACGCCGGGTAGGCCGGTGAGCCGGATCGCAGTGGTACGTGGTGCAACCGTCGTGAAGCTTCCCGGTATCCGATCCTGGAGCATTGCGAGCGTAATCGAAACCGCACGTTCCTCTTCCACCAACGGCCCAAGCAGTTCTTCGTTGGACCTGGCACGCTGGGGAGCACCCGGTTGCAACAAGACCGTTTGCGCGGGAATATCGGACGGTTCCGCATAAAGCGGATACACAGCGCCGTTGCAGGTGACAAAGAACTCAGACGGCGTGGTGACGAAGCTGCGCGTCACCACGCCGGAATCATCGATCTCGCGAACGAGGAACTTAATCCATGCGTCAGCGCCGGCGCGTTCGACCGCGATGGCCTTCTCCGCGCTGAACTTCACGTCCTCGATCTCGCCGCCAATGCAGACGACATGATTGATATCGCGGTTGGACAAACGGATCGTGCTGGTCTGGTCGGGCAGAGCGGCGACGGTCTGCGCTGTTGCCGGTAGCGGCATCAGCGCAAGGCCGAGGACCAGCAGCCGCTTAACGGGGCTGGGCATCGAAATTTTCCTCTGTCAGGGCGGTGAGCCAGAAGCGGCCATTGTCGATCGCGTAACGAATCCGCAGATTGCCCCGGAACTTGCGGATCACGCCGCCGATGACCCGAACCTTCTCGACCGGCACGAGGATTTCGCGGTCGGTCCATGTCACGGGCTGATCGGGGCGAATGTAAGTCGCGATCGAGAGGGTTGGATTGTCGGCCAGCTCGTCGAGCAACCGATTGAGGCCATCCCTCAGGCTATTGTAGCTTGAGGGATGAACAATGCTCAGCAGCTCCTGGAACTGCCGATCGGCGGAATAAGCCGAATAGGTGCCCGAGAGCGAGACGATGTTGCGAGTGATCATTCTTAGATAGGCTTCGGACGGCCTGTTGCCCGTCACATAGAGATCACCACCCGCACCGAACGGCACAACTACGGTGCGCGTGTTCTGGTTGGAGGTGTAAATCACCATCCCGAGCACTGCGGTGATGCCGAACAAGCCGACCACGGCGAGTTTCAGCAGGCGGTTCTCTTCGAAGAGATTGCTGGCGCCCTGGACGTAGCGATGGATGCCGAAGCTGGCCGGTTTGCCGAGCAACGGATCTCGCGCGGGGGTATCAGGGGTTTTGCGTCCGAACATCGCTTGTTCTCACTCGAAAAAGCGGGTCTGCGTCGGACCCGGATATTTGGACCAGCGAACCAGCCCCCAACGCCAGGCCAGGTGCGGGATGAACCCACGCGGCTTGGTCCGAAGCCAGGGAATGAAAAGGAGAAGGGCCGCGATGAGCGCCCAGCCGAGCATCCCGCCGAGGATTACGGCGACGAAGATGGTCGACATCACCACAACGAACTCATCCGACCCAAACCAGAGGATTTGAACCGGCTTGTGCAGATATTGGGGTAGCCGTTCGTCCACGAACCCTTCTCCTCCTGCTTCAAGACCGCCCTGCGAAGCTGCGGTTGAACAACACAGGCAGTCTCGCCAGCACGCCGAAGCGCTCTGGCTTGTTGAGGTCCGCCATCCGTGCAATCGGACGGCGAACCAAACCGTCAGATCACCATCCCGAAAGTCTGGAGGATGGTGTCGGATTTGATCAGGCAGACCGCGGCAACGATGGTGGGGATGCCGACCATGACATTGCTGAACAGGCGCGAGACGCCGAACAAGAACGCGGCAACGCCGCCGACGAAACCGAGCGGTCCCTTCACGCCTTTGTTCACGACGATGTCATAGATGTCGTAACCAAGGTCGCCGACCGCGGGCGCGGTGAACGCGTGAGCGCCACCGCTCACCATCGCGGCGAAGGCCAGGGGAATGCCGATATTGGCGAAGGAAGCGGTTTGTCTTCCGAGTGTCTTCAACATGCACGTGCTCCAGTCAAAATGGGCCGCTCCGCAATATGCTGGCCGGCATCGATGGGGATCGCTGTCGGCCGACGGCGAGGCTGGACGGCCCGTTTCGGGTCTCGCCGTCGGCATTCCGGTGCGCGCGGTGCCGTCCTGCCATGCTGCAGGAGGACGGCCGCGAGCGTCCGCGATGGGAGAGTGAAGAACCATTCAGCGCGCGGCATCGGCGAGCGCCTTCCCGGTCTTCAGAAATTCTTCCAATTCGGCCTGCTGGAAGCCGGATATGATCTTTCCGCCCACGATAAGCGTAGGTGTGCCGGTGATGCCCGCCTTGCTCACGACACGCGCGTCCGCGTCGACCCTGGCTCGGCCTTCCGCGCAGGTACGGAGCTCAACTGGAGCCGCTCCCGCGTAAACCGTCTTGAACGCAGCCTCCTTGTCAGGCGAACAGAGGATATGCTCGGCCTTGGCGGCAGCTTCCGGATGGATGCCCGAGACAAAGATGATCAGGCGGCGGACGGGCTTGCCCTCTGCTTCCTTCGCGGCCCAGAACCGGTCGAGCGCGCGGCAATAAGGGCAATCGGGATCGGTGAACTCGATCACCTGTGGGGCGTCAGCGGGGCCGATCGCCAAGGCCTTGCTTGTGTCGATCGCCGCCAGCTTCCGCTGCGCAGACCTATCCTGGGCAAGAGCGGTAATGTTTATGCCATTGCGATCATAAACTGCCGCGAAGAGCAGGTGCTCGCTCTCAGGCGCGAAATATATGATCCGGCCGCCGGCACTCGCCTGATAGATCGGGCCCTTGACCGGTGCCGGACCGAAATCCTCGAACTGCAGGTTAGTGAATGTCTGCCGCAACTCGTCCTCGGCTTCGCGAGCCGCGACGACAAGAGGATCAACTTGCTGCGCTGAGGCGGTCTGGAAGACCAGGATAAAAGGCAGGACGAGGGCGAATGCCCCCGGCTTAGCGACGCGCATGCGAACTCTCCTCTGTTGAAAGGGCCGGACGCAGGAACAGCCGCGCATCAAGATGCATGTCGGCGCCGATCCGGATGATTTTGGATGGGGTCGGCGGAACGGAGCCGGCAGCCCGGATGACAAAGCCGCTCATCGTCGGAACGATTGTGCGCTGACCTTTCACGTTTAGCGGTGCGCTCTCGTCAGATGCCGCCTGTACGGATGTCGTACCAACGAGGGCGCAACAGGTAAGGGTCATCGCTTTGGTAATCGGCTTCATGCACGACTCCATTCGGCGCATCGCGCCATGAATAAGAATTACTTGTGAACCCGAAGTAGAAGACCCGAATCGATCTCCGTTCTTCGTCTCGATGTCTGAGTGATTTGAAACAGAATGAATTGCAACAGCACTAGGCAGGCAACTTCCTATTCTTCAAAATTAGATGGAAGTCACTGAAGTTTGATGCTTTTCATCTGTAATCTATGTTACGTGCCCGTATGGATTTTTTCGTAACCGATATTCCGAATTGGTAATAATGCAGAATATATATATTGGAAGAAAGAGAATTGGGTAAATTTGTGCGTATATATATTTCCGAATTCCTATTCGGCAGTGATGTTCCTCTAAAATCAACACTATCTATTGTTGATTAAGTACATGGTAGTAAATTACGTCATCATTCGATCCATCAGGCCAGGAGACGCTGCCAAGGAGGGTGAAAAGATGTCATCGACCGAAAGATTTGCCATTGTCGACCTCTCCCCGTTGAAGCTCATCAAGAAGATTGCGGGGGAACTGATCAGACAGGAGCGCAAGCAGCGCCAGATTACGCAGTCGGAGCTATCAGAGGAAATGGGTTTTAGCCCCCGATGGCTACGCGAGATGGAGGCAGGTGCCCCTAGCACCCGGTTGGAAGACCATTTCGTCGCTACCCTCCGGTTAGGGCAGTCAGTTGGACATATCGTGTTGCCGTTGCTCTGCATGGCGCATGGCATTCGGTTTCCTCAGCACCTGTTCTACGAGGATCTCAGCGGACTTGAACGCAAATGTATTGAGCTCATCGCAGAAGCTGCGATCAACTCCTTGAAACAGGATTTGTCGCCACAGTGGTGGCCATCAGGGGAATCAGGTGGGAATTGATCAAATCGCCACGTTTGATGTAATCATCCAAGAATAACTGGATGTAGAGATCAGTCGCATCCGATTGAATTTCTATTCTATGCCTATTTCGGCAATTGTATGCCGAAACTGCAAAATGGATGCTACGGCTTGCCGGCCGATAATGCTAAGCTGTTCGCGCTTCTTGGATCGCCTGCGCTGCCATCTCGGTAGCTCCCTGACATGTGCCTTCTTATCGATTTGTCCCGGCGAATGGCCTCAACTGGTTTCTCACTTCTTCAATCCTCACAAAAGGGGAGGGGGGGAGAAGAAAGTGGTAGCGGCAGGCAGACGGCTGTCAGCCGCTCCGCTCTCTCAATCGCAGCCCTGTCATGACGGGCGCGCGCTACGTCCTAGTTAGACGTTTCACGGAGCTGACAGGCTACACGGAAAAAGCAGTCTACCGAAAGATTGCTGACGGCGTGTGGATCAGCGGCCGCGAATATCGCCGCGCTCCCGATGGTCACATCTGCATAGACCTAGAAGGCTATCAAAAATGGGTAGAAAACGGCCAGGCACCGGTGTCAAGCCGCTGAAAAATTGCATCCGTGTTCGCTTTCGCTGGAACGGAGTGCGTTACCAAGAAACCATCAACCTCGAACCCACGCCGGCTAATATCAAGGCGACAGAGCGCATGATGGCCCGCGTCCATCAGGAGATCGATCTCGGCGTCTTTGATTATGAGAGCACCTTCCCCAAGGCCGCAAAGCCCGCAATTGGCAACGGTTTTACGAGTTATGCGAATGCGTGGCTTGATACTCTTACGGTCGAGAAATCGACCATGTCCGACTATGTGTCGGCCATCAAGAATGTCTGGGGACCTGCTTTTGGTGAGCGCCCCCTCAAAAGTATCAAACCTAGTGAGATCAAGAAAATCATTGCCGCCCGATCAAAAATCGTCAGCGGAAAAACGATTAATAACAATATGATACCTTTGCGCGGGGTATT
>NZ_JAAILI010000019.1 GCF_012650175.1 Sphingomonas sp. S2M10 | reverse complement strand
GGGGACGGAGTCGTCGCGCAGGAAGGTTGCCGGATCGGACGGCATGTGGAGCATGCCCGGCACGAGGACGCCGGTGGCCAGCGCTTCCACAAAGGCAAGGCGGCCCGCGAGGTCGTCGGCAGCGCAGGCATAGAAGCCCAGCATGCCCAGGCAGACGGTGCGGCTGTCTTCCCCACTCGTCATTTCCGCGAGCTGGACGACGCGATCGCTGCGCACCTCGATATGGACGGCGGTCTCCTCCCCCCGCACCAGCACCGGCAGCCAGCGCGTCTCCGATCCCGGCACCTGGACGTCCAGCACTTCGCTGCCGCCCACCAGCACCGTTACCGTGGAGGCGACGCCAGGAAGCGCCCGCACGCCGATAAAGGCGCGGATCGGCATCGGGCCGGGACGTTCGAAGACGAGATCGATCGAGGGGCCGCCCGACCAAGAACCCCAATCCTCCGGTATGTGCCAATCGCTGCCCGCGCGCAGCGCATAGCCCGGCAGGGAGTCGGCCCGGAGCCGCCGCGCGACGTTGCGCCCGAAGCTGTAGAACCCGCCCAACCGCAACCGGTGCAGACCGGTGCGGGCCGGGGAAGCGCCCATCCCCGACCGCGCCACGACGGCCGCGCGGATCTGCTCGTCCAAGGCGCGCCACGATCGCGGCGCGAAGTCCTGCGCGATCGCCTGCTCCAGTTCGGCGCGGCGAGCGGGATCGACGATCAGGCCGCGAAGGGCATCCGCCAGTGCCTCGTCCGAACCGCTGCGGAAATAGACGGCGAAGGCACCGCCGGCCTCGGGCAGCGCGGAATTGTCGGCGAGCACCGGTACCTTGCCGTGGCACAGCGATTCCGTGATCGGCAGTCCCCAGCCTTCATAATGGCTGGGGAACAGGGTGAACAGGCAGGCGTCGTAGCAGGCCGCGAGCTCCCCGTCCGAGAGCCCATGCAGGAACAGCACATTGCGAGCGAGCCGCTCGTCCATCGCGAGCAGCCGCGACACGTCCTCGTTCATCCAGCCGCGGCCGCCGACGCACACCAGCCAGGGCATGCGCGGCCCCAGCTCGTCGAGCAGCGCCGACCAGGCATGCAGCGCGCCGATATGGTTCTTGCGCGGCTCGACGGTGCCGACGAACAAGACGAACGGGCGGCCGAGCAGCCGCTGGCCGCGCAGGAAGTCGCGCGCCCGTTCGGGCGGCAGCTTCGGCGTGCGGAACTGGGCATCGAGCGGGACCACCACCACCGCCTCCGGCGCCAGCACATGCCCCAGTTGCTCGGCGGCGGCGATCAGATCGCCGCGTGTCGCGTTCGAGTTGACCAGAAAGAAATCGGCATGGTCGAGGACCGAGGGCAGCCAGGCCACATAGTCGCGGGTGACGTCCGGGAGGACGAACTGGGGGCGGCAGACCGGAATGAGATCATGGACGAACGGCACGAAGCGGATGCCGTGGTCGCGCTTCGCGTTGCGGACGCCCAGCAGATAGTTCGGGTGCCAGGAGGTCCCGAGGGTGATCAGCCAAGCGCCGACGGGAAAGGGGAAGGGCGTGCGGGATGCGAGCGCCATTTCCAGCCGCCCCGTCGCCGCCTGCCAGGCAGCATCGAGAATGTCGCCGGCATCGCCCGCGAGATCCACCAGCGTCTCGAACAGGCGAAGCGGGATCGAGACCCAGCGCGCGTCCTGCACCGCGCAAATCTGCACGCCGTCGGGATCCGCCTCGATCGCGGCGCGGATGATCTCGATCTGCACGCGCTGGATGCCGGTGGGCAGGCGGCTGTGCCGGAAATGATGCATCAGGTCCGACGCGTCGAACAGGAGGGGCAGCGCCGTAGCCGGCTGGGAAGGATCCGTCGCGCTGCTGGTCGCGCGAAGGGCGCGAACCCGCGCCGCCGCCTGTTCCAGCAATCGGCGGTCCGCCTCGCCGAGCGTCGTGGACCCCAATTGCTCCAGCGCCGCGGCAAGATCGTCGCCCTGCGGCGCTGTCGCACGCGCAGGCGGGACCTGCGGCGCGGTCGTTGCCGCGGCCAGCGTTGCCATCACCGCTTCCAGCCGCTCCGCCGGCACGGGTGCGCCGCGCAACGCCAGGTCCCGCAATTCGCGAAAGGCGTGGGTCATGCCCGGATCGAGCTCGAACGCGCGCATATAGGCTTCGGCGGCACTGCCCAGCTGCCGATCGAGCTTGAGGGCGTGGCCGAGTTGCAGATGCGTGTCGGCATTCGCATCGTCCAGCGTCAGCGCGCGGCGATAGGCGTCGATCGCCGCCGCCAGCCTGCCGCTCTCCTTCAGCGCATGGCCATATTGCACCCAGACAGCGTCGCGGTGCGGATCCAGCGCCACCGCCTCGGCATAGGCGGCGGCCGCCTCGGCCCAGTTACGCTCGTCGCGCAGCGCATCTCCCCGAGCCGCGGCGCGGCGGGCGGGCTGGTTGGCGAGCCGTTTCAGCGTTTTCGTCACGTCCATGGTCTGGCTTTCTGCGCAGGAAGGATGGGTCAGGAGGCGTGTTCGCGCACGCCGGCGGCGATCAGCCAGCCGATCGCGTAGACGAGCAGCAGTCCAACAAAGATCGAGAACAGCGTCCACCCTCGTTCCGGGTAGAGCGATTTCACGGGACGATTGGGCGCGACGACCCGCACCACGAACAGCTGCTGCCGACTGGCCTGTTCGCGCGCCGATTCCAGCGCGGCGGCGGCCGCGGAATAGCGCTTGGCGGCGAAATCCTCGCGCAGCTTCAGCGCTTCGTAGCGGCCGAGCCCGGTGGCCATGCTGCGCGGCGAGCCCGCCATCCGGCCCTCTTCGGCGCCGACCTGCGCGGCCAGCGCAGCGACCCGCCGGGCGGCTACCCGAACCTGCGGTGCGGCAGGGCTGAGGCTGCCGCGCATCGAGTCCAACTGTGCCCTCGCGGTCGCCAGCTGCCCGCGCAATCCCGCGGCAAGATCGATCTGGGCGGCGCCGGAGCGGACCGGATCGATGTCCCGATCGTCCTGGCGCAGGGCGGTGAGCTTCTGCCGAACGCCAGCGAGATCCGCTTCGGCATCGGCAAGCTGCGTCCGCGCGGCGCGCAGCGCATCGTCAAAGGCTCGCTGGTTGAGGGTATTCACCCGCGCCTCGCCCAGGTCGAGCAGGGTGGCGGCGATGCGATAGGCATCGTCCGGACGGAACGCGCGCACCTTCATCGTGGTGATGCCGGTCTCGCTGCTGTAATGAAGCTTCACCTGGCGGCGATAATATTTGAGCAGCGCTTCCGGCGTGGGTTCTGCGCCGAGCCGGCTGAGCGGATCCACCTCCGACCGCTGGAACAGGCGGGTGAGCTGCAATCGCTGCTCCAGCGCGGTGACGGCGTCGTGCGACGTCAGATAGTCGCCGAGCGCCAGCGATTCCGTCTGCGAGGCCGGCATCGCATTGGCCAGGCCGAGCAGCGGGGCAATGCCGCTCGCCGCCGCCTGGCCGCTGGCCACGGAGCGGACCACGAAATGCGCCTCGGACACATATTGGTTCGACGCGAGCGGGCCGAGATACAACGCCGCCGCCGCCAGCGGCAGCAGCACGACCAGGAGGAACCCGCGATAGGCGTGCCACCGACGCGCCAACGCGCGCAGGTGCTCCCCCATCGTGGCGGGTTTTGCCGGGGCGTCGACGGCGAACAGTTCGGGCGGGGTATGGCCGTGCATGGCGTCGCTTTCGCTAGAGGTGGACCTGGCGGCGGACGACCTTCAGCGCCACCAGCCCGAGGAAGAGCACGAACAGGTTGCAGCAGATCAGATAGCTGAAATCGACATAGTCGAGGTTCGCGCCTTCGAACTGCCCATAGCGCGCCAGTTCGAAGAACTGGGTCATCGGCAGCCATGCCAGCCAGTCGCGATAGGGCTGCGGCAGCCAGTGAAGCTGGAAGAAGGCCCCCGATGCCGGCATCAGCAGATAGGTGATCGGATGGATGAACTTGGTGATCAGCTTGTTTTCGTAGCTCACCGCCGCCAGCAGCATCGACAGACCGAAGGAGAACCAAAGCATCAGGCCGATGCCGGCCAGCAGCGCCATCGGGCGCACCGGCAGATCGGCATAGCCCAGCATGGTTGCGAACAGCATCAGGATGCCGAGCGTACACAGCGTCGACGCGCCCTCCAGCAGGGCGCGGGCGGTCATCATGTCGAAAATCGTGATCATCCGGTGGAACAGCAGCGCCTTGTTGGAATCGATCGCCGATTCCGCGCGGGTGATGATCGATCGGAACAGGATGAAGATGCAGTAGCCGATCAGCGCGAACGGCACCGGCCGGATATCGGAGGAGAAATGGGTTCGCTCGCCCGAATGGATGGCAGCGATCGTCCCCGCCAGCAGCATCGGCTCCGCGAACATCCACAGATAGCCGATATTCTCCCGCCCGTAGCGCGTATGCAGCTCGCGCATCATCATCGCGCCGATCACATGGCGCTGGTTGTCGAACCCGATCCAAAGGCGCCGGAGGCTGCTGGTCGGCGTGTCGTCCGTCAACATGCGACGACCTCCTCGATCAGCGACAGCGCGGTGCCGACATGTTCCTGCCAGGTGAGCGGCCGCCATGCCGCGATCCGTTCGAGCTGCAGCAGCCGCCTCGGATGCGCGGCCGCCTGATAGGAGAGGATCGCGCGCCGCCACGCGTCGCCGTCGATCGGATCGATATAGTCGGGGATGGTGCCGCCTGCTTCGCGATGGGAGGCGATACCGCTGGCCAGCACCGGCGCGCCGCTGGCCAGCGCGGTGGTGATCGTCATCGTCGATTCCGCATCAAAGGCGGGCGTGAGCACCGCGCGCGCACCGCGCAGCAGATCGCGCAGATCGCGATCCGGCAGGGGCGGTCGCTCCTGCACGATGCCGCGCAGGTTCGAACAGCGCTTCAGCATATCGGTGACCGGTCGATGCTGCCAGCCACGCCGGCCGACCAGCAGCAGGCGTGGCGCCTGCTCGCGTCCCAGCGCCGCGACGATCGAGTGCCAGACGTTGAGCAGCAGCAGATGATTGGCATGCGGTTCGATCGTGCCGAGGCAGACGAAATAGGGGGGCTGATCGGCGCGATACCGGGCGGGATCGAGGCGCAGCTCGACCCCGAGACGCTCGATCCGGGTGCGCAGCGGCCGACGCCGCTCGCCCGACACGTCGAGCGTGCGCTCCACCCCCGATCGCGACGGGAGGAGAAGCCCGTCGGCCAATGCTTCGATCGTCGCCAGCTGCTGCGCGCCGAGTGCCTCCCTGCCCGGGCGGGCATATTGCGGGTGCGCCGCCGGTGCGAGATTTTGCGCCAGACAGATGAAGCGCGCGCTCTCGCGTCGCAATTTGCGGGCAATGATGCGGGGGCGGTGCAGCTGGTGCGGGGAAACCTGGAGCAGCACCCGGTGGCCGACAGGGGCGGGAACGGGCTGCGGGCGCATGGTCCAGTACGAAAGCGCGGCGAGCCGATAGGCTTCCAGCCTTGGCGCCCCGCAACGCGATTCCCACCGCTGCTCGATCTGATCGAGAAACGCCTCCACCATCGGCGCGGCCAGGCGCCCATAGGCGCCGCTGGGGTGCAGCGCGGCATAGCAGAGCCGGTCCGGCGCCAGCGCCTTCAGTGCGCGGGCATAGGCCAGTTCGACGCGATCGCAATCCGCCGGCGGCCAATGGGCCAGGCGCGACAGCAGCTGCGACAGGTCCAGCACGATCTCCGCCCCCTGCCGGGACGGCGCCACTGCGGCCGCGACAGGCGATCGAGGCGCGCGCATGAGCTGGTCGCCGGATGTCCCGCGGCCCGAAAACTCGGAGTCCATGCGCCTGTCGGCCATGCCGTATCGATGATCCCTGGATGGATGCCGGCAGCGTCATGGCAGGGCGGGTTCGCACGCGTGCTGGGGATTTCCCGAGGCTGGGCAGATTTGATGTGGGGCCTGCCATGCTGCCGAGCGCATGCGGCATAGGGACGGCGTCGGCGGCGGGTTCTCGCCCGCCCCCGCAGCGGGTCGACAAGTGCTTCGATCGGCGGCGCCGCTTGTGGGCAATTTCATCCGGGCGCGCCGTGGCGGTCCTCCGCCAGCGGGTGGCAGTGCAGGATCCGGCGGATGCCTTGCGCGACAAATCCGACCGCCGAGCCTCAAGCATGTCCGCCGTAGCCGCCGCGGACGGCGGGGGCATATATCGCGCAACAGTGACACATAATCGCGCCTGTTTTTTGCATAATGTTGCCGAACGCTCACGAACGCGTGCCGCGTATCTGGACAAAATGATTTTTTATTTCGGGACAACTTTTGTCGATGCCGCAGATTATCTGCGGACTATTTGATTATAGTTATAGTCATCGTCGGAACTGCAAAGTCATTGCCGGGAAGAATGGGCAGAGCGCCTAGAAAAAATCGGGCTGCCAGCGCTTTTTCTCAAATCATGGCTGCGTTTTTAAAGTCCCTTTAACGCCCTTCCGGGTAGCGGGCACCCGCCACAGCGCATCGTCATGGCGCGTGCGCAACCGACAGGTAGTCGCTGCGGCGGTAAAACAGGGATGGGCTCGATGAATTTCAGGAATTCCGCACTTTCTACGCTGCGTCATGGTGTTTCGACGGTGGCCCTGCTGACCGCGGTCGCCGCGCCGGCCTATGCACAGGATATGGCCGCGCCGCAGGTGGCGGATACCGCAGCCGAGCCGGCCGCGCAGGATCCGCAGGCGGCGGCCGAACCCGCGGCGCCCGAGCCCGCGGACCAGTCCGCGCCGATCGTCGTCACCGGCACGCTGTTCCGCAATTCGAACGCAAGCTCGATTTCGCCGGTGACCGTGCTCAGCTCGGAAACCTTGCTGCGCGCCAACATCACCACCGCACAGGACGCGATCCGCTCGGTCTCGGCCGACAGCGCTGGCTCGATCTCGACCGGCTTCCGCAACGGCTTCTCGGCCGGCGGCGCCGCCGTGTCGCTGCGCGGCCTCGGCGTTTCGTCGACGGTGGTGCTGATCGACGGCCTGCGCTCGGCCAACTTCCCGCTGAACGACGACGGTCACAACGCCTATGTCGACCTGAACTCGATCCCGTTCAGCATCGTGGACCGTATCGAAGTGCTGAAGGACGGTGCGTCCTCCACCTACGGCGCGGATGCGATCGGCGGCGTGGTCAACCTGATCAGCAAGAAGAACGTCCAGGGCATCGAGGGATCGGTCCAGGGCGGCACGACCGAGCATGGCGACGGCGCACGGTACCGCGCGACGCTGACCGCCGGCTTCGGCGACTATCAGGAGAAGGGCTTCAACTTCTACGTGAACGGTGAATATACCTATGACGGGTACATCACCAACAATTCGCGCGGCTACCCCTTCAACACGCTGGATCTGTCGCCCAGCGGCCTGCTCGATCGCAACCGCAACGACGACAACCTGACCACGCCGAACCCGCAGGCGGTGGTCACCCGCGTGACGCAGAGCGATCTCAACAACCCGCTGGCCGGCCAGGTCGGCGCGCCGCTGACCAACCAGTATCAGCTGCTCAACCCCAATGCCTGCCCCTACGGCACCTTCACGGTGAACACCGCTGCCGCCCAGGGCACCGGCTGCAAGCACAACATCCCGGATGAATATTCGATCATCCAGCCCAAGCAGCAGCGCTATTCGACGACCGCTCGCCTCACCGCACGCCTGAGCGACAATCTCGAAATGTTCGCCAGCGGCAGCTATTCGCACTCCGAAGTCAGCATCATGGGCACCCCCTCCGGCATCCGCCAGACCCAGCCGTTCGGCGGCTCGGCGGCGCTCGCTTCGAGCAGCCCCGGCATCGTGCTGCCGATGTACATCTGCGCGTCGGGCCAGAATTGCGCCACCGCCGCCGACCGCAGGCTGAACCCCAACAACCCCTATGCCGTCGCCGGCGCCGATCCGAGCCGGAGCGCCGCGCGCATCTTCTACCTGTTCGGCGACATTCCCGCCGGCAGCTTCCGCTATGTCGACGTGTTCCGCACCACCGCGGGTATCTCGGGCGATCTGGGCAGCGGCTTCAAATTCCGCCTGAACGGTGTCTATGCCCGTGACAATTTCGCGGTGACGCAGCGCGGCTTCATCAACATCCAGGGCCTGCTGAACGCGATCAACACGGGTTCGTACAACTTCGTCAATCCGGAGCAGAACACGGCGGCGGTCCGCAACCAGATCTCGCCGGAGCGTACCACGCCGTCCTATTCGACCGTGGCGACGATCGGCGGCTCGCTGCTCAAATCGGTGATGTCGCTGCCGGGCGGCGACCTCAACGTGGGCGCCGGCTTCCAGATCCGGCGCGAGACGCTGATGAACCGCAACCAGAATGCGGACCTCAGCTATTATGCGCTGAACACCTCGTCGGCGCAGGGCCGCCAGACCGTGACCGCGGGCTTCTTCGAGATCGACGCGCCCTTCCTCAAGACGGTCGACCTCAACGTCTCGGGCCGGTACGACCATTATTCACAGGGCTATAGCCACTTCTCGCCCAAGGTCGGCGTGAAGTTCAATCCGCTTGAGGAGGTCGCGTTCCGCGCCACCTATTCGCAGGGCTTCCGCGCGCCGACCTTCGCGGAATACAACCCGGCCAGCAGCTATTCGGGCTTCTCGTCCTATACGCCGATCCCGTCGTTCGTCGCCGCCCACCCGGGCAACCCGGCCTATTCGGGCACCTACAACATCGGCAGCGGCGCCACCGGCAACCCCGACATCCTGCCGGAAAACTCGCAGAGCATCACCATCGGCACGATGCTGAGGCCGACGCGCTGGTTCAACGTCACGGTCGACTATTACAACATCAAGAAGTCGAACCTGATCGTCAGCGGTCCGCTGCGCGCCGATGCGATCAAGGCCTATTACGGGCAGACCACCGCCGCCGCCGGCTGCGCCGCGCTTGCCGCGGTGGGTCCGGGCTATGCCTGCAACGTCATCGACGCGCCCGATCCGGTCAATCCGAACGCGCTGCCGCGCCTGCTGGTGTTCAACGTGCCCTACGTCAACGCCAACTACCAGGTCAGCTCGGGCATCGACATGCAGGCCACCGCGAACATCCGCTTCTCGGACAATGTGCGCCTGGTCAGCCGCGTCGACGTCACCCGCGTCCTGCGCCTCGATCTGGTCACGCCGGCCGGCGTGGTGCAGAAATATGCCGGTACGCTGGGGCCGTACGAGCTCTCCTCGGGCGGCGGCACCCCGCGCATCCGCGGCAACTGGCAGAACGCGCTGGAAGTCGGCAAGTTCTCGCTGACCGCGACGACCTATTATGTCGGCCGGATCAAGCAGGTCGCCGCGGACGAGATCTCGCCGGACCCGATCACCAAGCAGATCGACCTGTCGTGCTCGCACACGCTGGCGCCGATCGCGTCCGCCGCCGATGCGGAGAAGTTCTGCTACATCCGTCCGTTCATCTATGTCGACCTGAACGCCGGCGTGAAGGTGAACGACCAGTTCCGCTTCTTCGTCAACGTCCAGAACCTGACCAATGCCCGCGCGCCGCTGGCATCGGGTGCCTATACCAGCAACCCGAACTACCTCAGCAGCTGGCACTATGCCGGCCTGGTCGGCCGCAACTTCAGCGCCGGCGCGAACTTCAGCTTCTGAGGCTGAATCGCTGACTACCCGTGTCGGGGCGGCCCTGGTGCCGCCCCGACATGCATTTCCGCTTTCGATTGCTCGGGTTGCGCCGCGATGCGCAATTGACCGGCGCGCCTCCCGGATTAGGGTGGCCGGAGGACAATCGGAGGGGATCATGCGCAATCGAACGGTACGGGCGGCACTCGCGGCCCTTTTCATGGCGGCCTCCATGTCGCCGGCTTATGCGCAGCAGGCCGATGCGCCGGTCCCGGGCTCCAATCCCATCATTCGCGACAAGTTCACCGCCGATCCGGCGCCGCTGGTGGTGAAGGACCGGCTGTACCTCTATGTCGGGCACGACGAGGCACAGCGCGACGAGATGTTCAACATGCGCGAGTGGCTGGTCTACTCGACGACGGACATGCGCCACTGGACCGATCACGGCCCGATCCTGCGCGTCGCCGACTTCAAATGGGCGAAGCAGGACGCCTGGGCATCGCAGGCGATCCAGAAGAACGGCAAGTTCTGGTTCTACGCCGCCGTCGAGCACGACGCGACCCATCCCGGCAAGGCGATCGCGGTGGCAGTGTCGGACAGCCCGACCGGACCGTTCGTCGACGCCAAGGGCTCCGCGCTGATCACCAACGAGATGACGCCCAAGGGCACGCATAGCTGGGAGGACATCGATCCCACCGTCTTCACCGACGACGACGGCACCACCTGGATCGCCTGGGGCAATCGCCAATGCTACATCGCGAAGCTGAAGCCCAACATGATCGAGATCGACGGCCCGATCACCGAAATCACACCGCCGCATTTCGAGGAGGGCCCGTGGCTGCACAAGCGCGGATCGCTCTATTACCTGACCTATGCATCGCTCGACCGCGCGACGCATCGCGACGAGAAGGTGTCCTATGCCACCGCGCCGTCGATCCGCGGCCCCTGGACCTATCGCGGCGAGCTCACCGGATCGGGCAAATACAGCTTCACCATCCATCCCGGCATCGCCGAGTTCAAGGGCAGCTGGTATCTGTTCCTGCACAACGCGACGCTGACCATCGGCGACCTGAACGGCGCGATCGGGCGGCGTGCGGTGACGGTGGAGCGGCTGGAATATAATCCGGACGGCACGATGAAGCCGGTGGTCCAGACCGAGGCAGGCGTTACCGCCCCTCGTCGGCGCTAGGCGGCGCTAGGCGGCGCCGGGCGGACGGCGGCTCAACCGGCGCGGGTGGCGCGGGCCAGCTCGGCGAGCCCTCGCCGTACCCAGGGGGCGGGATCGCGGAAGAGCTGCCGATACTGCCAGCGCTGCGCCTCTGCGGCACTGAGCTGGTGCGAGGCTGGAGCACGGCGGCGCGGATTGGCGCCGGGACCGGTGGAGCGATATTCGGCGTAATAGGCGGTGCGGAAGGTATCGGTCTTGCCCGGCGTCCATTCGGTCCAGCCTTCGGGAAGGATCGGCGCGTCCATCCGCGTGCGCAGGAAGATCACCCGCGCATAGGGGCGCCAGGCGCGGCCGAGCGAGATGTCGCTTGCGGCGGGATCGGCGGTGAGACGGCAGCGGTCGAAGACATAGGCGCTGTCCTCGTCGGGCGCGTTGCGGCTATGCGCGGTATACATCACGCCGGCATGGGCGACGCCGTGCAGGCGGCAGTCGCGGAAATAGGCATTGGCGTTGCCGAAGATGAAATCGACATGCCCCTCCACATGGCAGCGCGAGAAATATTGCCGGGCCATGCGGTTGCCCGCCCCCTTGTTGGCATAGAGCGTGTCCTGGTGGCCGAGCAGACGCACCCGGTCCAGCACGGCGCGGTCCCCGGTAAGCGCCAGCGCCACGGCCTGTGAGGGCGGGTTGGCGGGATCGCTGCCCCAGTCGTTGCGGATCGTGAGGTTGCCGGCGTGGAAATCGTCGCCGATGACGGTAAGCGTCGCCGATTTGACCGTGCCGCCCGCCGTCCTGGAGGAATCGCCGTAGACGAGCACCACCGCAGCCGGACCGCGCCCGATGCCGGCGAGCGTCACGTGCGGTTTTTCGATGCGCAGTTTCTCGCGCCAGGTGCCGGCATCGACGCGGATCACGCCGCCGCTTGCCGGCAAAGCGTCGATCGCCTGCTGGATGGTGGGATAAGCGCCAGGCACGCGGTGCGAAACCCGCACCCTGATCCGCTGCGCGGCGGCGAGCGCGGGCGTCGCGAAGACCAGTGCGGCCACCAGCGATCCGGCGAAACGGCGTCCAGCCCGCATGCTTCCTCCCCTTCCCCATATCGGTTTCCTCCCGGTGGTGGAGCGTCTTCGCGCTCCGATCGCGGGTGGCGACCCCCTCGCAATCTGGCAGATTGACGAGAAGGTGCAACCGGCATCGGCGGCACGTGCCGCCCGCCGCCGCCAGCACGCGCAAAACTCACGTAGATTGCGGCACTTGTCGCACCAGAGGCAGCGCGCTAGCGTGGAGAAACCGGTGTCATCAGCGGCAGGTGTGCGCTGTCCTGTCGGAGCATGGAGGGACGAGGATGCGACTGACTCGAAGGGACGCGTTCGGCGCAGCGCTGGTTGGAAGCGGGGTGGCGCTGGCGCCGGCGGCGTTGGCAGCAGCGCCCGAGGCGACGGGGGCGCCGCGCTGGCGGCGCGGCTTCGACCGGCAGCGTATCTGCGACTTGGGCGACGGGCGCCTGCTCAACCCGCTGGTCGCGGGCGACCATCCGGACCCGGCCATCCTGAAGGACGGCGCCGACTATTACATGACCTTCTCCAGCTTCGATTCCTATCCCGGCCTCACCCTGTGGCACAGCCGCGACCTGGTGAACTGGCAGCCGCGCACCGCGGCGCTGCGCAAGAATATCGGATCGGTCTGGGCGGTGAGCCTGGAGAAGCACCAGGGCCGCTACTTCCTCTACATCCCGGTCAAGGCGCGGCCCAATTCGATCTTCGTCATCTGGGCGGACCGTATCGACGGGCCGTGGAGCGACCCCGTCGATCTCAAGCTGCCCAATCATATCGACCCCTGCCATGCGGTGGGGGAGGACGGATCACGCTGGCTGTTCCTTTCCGGCGGCGATCGCATCCGCCTGTCCGACGACGGGCTGTCGACGGTCGGAGCGGTCGAGCATGTCTATGATCCCTGGCACTATCCCGAGGACTGGGACGTCGAGGGCTTCTCGCCCGAGGGCCCGAAGATCCATCGCCATGGCGACTGGTTCTACATGATCACCGCCGTGGGCGGCACCGCCGGTCCGCCGACCGGGCATATGGTGATCGCCGCGCGGTCGCGCTCGATCCACGGCCCCTGGGAGAACTGCCCGGACAACCCGCTGGTGCGCACCACCCGGCTGGACGAGAAATGGTGGTCGCGCGGCCATGCCTCGCTCGTCGAGGCGCCGGACGGCAGCTGGTGGTCGATCTATCACGGCTTCGAGAATGGTTTCTGGACCTTGGGCCGCCAGGCGCTGATCGATCCGATCGAATGGACGGCGGACGGCTGGTTCCGGATGACCGGCGGCGACCTGTCGCAGCCGATCCGCAAGCCCGGCGGCGGCAGCGCCGTGCCGCACGGCCAGCCGCTGTCCGACGACTTCCGTCAGCCGCTCCAGCTCGGCGGCAAATGGAACTTCTTCAAGCCCGCGCCCGACGAGAGCAGCCGCGCAAGGATCGCGGACGGATCGCTCCTGCTCGAGGCGCGGGGCACCGCGCCGGTGGATTCCTCGCCGCTGCTGCTGATCGCCGGGGACACCGGTTACCAGTTCGAATGCACCATCGAGATCGCGCCGGGCGGCACCGCCGGGCTGGTGCTGTTCTATGACGAGAAGCTCTATTGCGGCCTCGGCTTCGACGAGAAGCGCTTCGTCACCCACCAATATGGCATGGAGCGCGGGCGGCCCGCCAATCCCCATGGCCGGCGGCTGCGGATGCGGGTGACCAACGATCGCCACATCGTGTCCTACCATCTCTCCGGCGATGACGGGCGCAGCTGGCGGCGCTTCGATCGCGGCATGGAGGTGTCGGGCTATCACCACAATGTGCGCGGTGGCTTTCTGATGCTGCGACCGGGCCTCTATTCGGCGGGAACGGGAGCGGCGCGCTTCACCGACTTTCGCTTCCGCGCGCTTTAGGGCCTCGCACGACGCGGGCTCAGGCGCGGAACAGCGCCAGTGGCCCGCGTCCGGCGCTGCTCCAGGTCGCCCAGTTGGGGAAGACATAGGGCAGGTCGGCATCGGCGACACCGTGCCAGCGCGCGATCGCGCCGAGATATTCCTCCTGCGCGACACCGGGGACGAAGCGGCCCTCCTTGGTGATGTCATCGGCGCCGCCGAGCACCGGATCGGGATAGCCGCCCAGCACCGCGCCGGGGGCGACGTCGCCGCCCATGACGAGGTGGTTGCTGCCCCAGGCATGATCGGTGCCGCCCTGGCCGTTGCCGAGATAGGTGCGGCCGAAGTCGCTCATCGTGAAGCTGGTGACGTTGTTGGCCAGCCCCAGCGATCCCATCGCCTTGTGGAACGCCGCCATCGCATTGGCGAGATCGCCGAGCAAATTGGCGTGCAGCCCGGTGGCGTTGGTGCCACCGCCTACCTGACCGGCATGGGTGTCGTAGCCGCCCTGGCTGACCAGGAAGGTCTGGCGGGCATGGCCCAGCGAGCCGCGCGCGGCGATCATCCGGGCGACCACCATCAGCTGCCGCGCGACATCGCTGGTGAGCGCCGCGCCGGTGGACGGGTTGACGAAAAAGGCGTCGGTCGGCGCGGTGCCGACGAGAATGGCGTTGGCGGTGGTGGCCTGATCATAGTTGCGGGCCAGGGTCTGCGCGACGCCGTCCAGCATCGCGCTGCCGTCGGCATTGTCGGCCAGCGCCGTGATCGCGCTGTTCTTGGCGCTGCCGGCAGCGCTGAAGCCGCTGCGGGCGGGCAGGCCGCCGCTGCTCGGGAGGATCAGCGGGGTGGTCTGGCGGCCGAGCACGCCGACGGTCGCGCCTGCCAGCGACATGACCGGGGGCAGGCTGCTCGCGGGCATCCTGTCGGCGATGCGGCCCAGGAACCCGTCGCGGCTGGTCTCGCGGGCGCGCAGCCCCTGCCAATGGTCCTGCTCGTCGGCATGGCTCATCAGATTGGCCGGACGCAGATCGGTGCGCGACTGATAGGTCGCCTTGGTCAGCGGCGCGAACAGGGTGCCGGCGTTGAGCACCAGCCCCAGTGCGCCTTCGTCCCACACCGGGCGCAGCGCGGCCATCGCGGGATGGAGCGCATAGGCGCTGTTGGTGAGCGGAGTCAGCGCAGCGCGCTGGATGCCGACGCTGCCGCGCGCCGCAAGGTAGGCGGCGTGCCGGGCATCGGTGGGGATCACCATGTTCCAGCCGTCATTGCCGCCGAACAGGAAGATGCCGACCATGGCGCGGTAGCTGCCGGTGGGCGCGGCGATGGCGGCGGTGCGGCCGAACTGGCCCAGCGCGGCTAGCGCGCCGGTGCCGGCGGTGAGGCGAACGAAATCGCGACGGGAAAGCGGCATGGGAAAATTCCTCAGCGGTCGACCAGGAACATCGGGCTGGTGGCCGCGACGTAGAGCATCATCTGCGCGCGCTTGCGGGCCTGCAGCTTGGGATCGGCATTGGTGATCGCGCTGCCCGCCGCCTTCAGCGCGTCGCGCTGCGCCTTGGTGAGGCCCTTGGCGAACAGCAGCAGGTCGATGCGATCGACCATGCCGTCTACATTCTCGCCGAACGCCTCCCAATCGGCCCAGACCGGCGCGCTGCCCGAGGTGCCGGGAAGCGTCGCCACCGCGGCAAATTCGCTGCGCGTCGCCTCGCCGTTCACGGTCCAGTCGTACACGAGATTGTGCAGCCGCAGCTGGTTGGCGCTGGTCAGCAGCTTGGACGCCGGACTGCGCAGCGTGGCGCTGCCGGGCAGGGGGAAGTCGTTCGGGTAGAAGTTGAAGACCGAGGGGGCCCGCATCACCGGCTGGCCGAAGCTGCCGTCCCGGACCTGGAAGACATAGCCGTCGGTGGTGAAGCCGATCGCGCGCGCCAGGCTGGTCATCGCCAGCACCGGCTCCTTGAGCTTGCCGGCGTTGGTCCCCTGCGGTGCCCGGGCCTCGGCATCGACGAGGATCGCGCGGACCACCGCCTTCAGGTCGCCGCGGACGCCGCTGCCGTTGTTGGCGAACACCGCCGCGATCCGGCCGATATAGGACGGCGACGGATTGGGCGTGACGAGATGGGTGATCAGATGCCGCGCCACGAAGGGCGGGGTGGAGGCGTGGTTGAACGCGGCATCGACCACCGCGGCGACGCTCGCCTGCTGCGACGCGCCGGCCGCCACCACCGTGCCCAGGAACCGCTTCTCCGCATTGTCGTAGCGGGTGGGAGCGGCGATCATCGGCTGGGCATAGGCGATGGCCTTCCCGTCGGTGGCCGCGGCATTGCCGACACGGGCATAGGTCCAGCCGGTCAGCGCGCGGGCGATGTCGCGGATGTCGTCGGCGGTATAGTTGGGGATGGGGCCGCCGCTCGCATCGCGCTGGACGCTGCCGTCCATGCCCAGCTTGTCCGGGCCCATGCTGAACAGCTGGAGGAACTCGCGGGCATAATTCTCGGACGGGGTGCCCTTCCGGCTGTCCGCCATGTCGAGATAGTCGCCCATATAGGCGTTGAGCGTCACCGCCAGCAGCAGCTCGCGATAATTGCCGAAGGCGTGGGTGAGAAACAGCTGGTTGAACGCGGCGATGCCGGCGGTGGAGCGCACGCCCGCCTCCGACGCGACGATCATCTGGCCGAGCGCGAAGGCGACGCGCTGGCGCAGCTGGTCCGGCGCGGTGATCGCATCGGCGTAGAAGCGCATCGCAACCGGCGTGCGGCTGAAGCGCTGGGTCGAGCAGGCGGTATCGTTCGCGGCGCAGAAATCCGAGCGGACGTCTACCGCGAGGTCGCCATAGGTGCTGCCGGTGGCGGCGAACTGCTCGTCGAGCCAGCCATTGGTGCCGAGCGCGCGGATGCGGTCGACCAGCGCCATGGTCGGGCCGAAGCTCGCCTGCTGGGCGAGCCGGACCGAATCGTCCAGCGCGGTGCCGGCGGCAGGGGTCGGGGCGGGAGTCGGCTGGGTGGAGACGAGGCCGCCGGCCGGTCCGCTGGAACCACCGCCGCCGCCGCCCCCGTCGCAGGCCGCCAGCACGGCCAATGCCAGGGCGGATCCTGCCGCCATGGCCCGTTTCGTTACGCTTGACACGCCCCGCGCTCCTTTGATCGCGTCCTGGGAATGTCTTGTTTATTAAGGGGATAAGGTTAATCGCCGGCTCGCGAGCATGGTTAGCGAAGCGTTACTTCCGGCACGTGGCGACCATGGCGGCAACCTGGGCCGCATCCAGCGCCTCGGCCTGCACGGCGCAGATCCCGGCGCCGCGATCGGTGGCGAGGCTGAACGGCAGGCCCGCGCTCCGGCGCTCGACTTCCGCTGCAAGCCGGCGCTGGGTGGTCCGATCGGGCTGCCAGCGCTGCGCCGCAGGGACCGGGGCCAGCATCGCGCGGGTTGCGCGGCTGTCGTCGAATGCCACGACGAGGACGCGGTACGGCCGTGCGCTGCGCGCGATCTGGGGAAGGCGGGCCAGTTCGCCGTGGCAGGGGGCGCACCAGGACGCGACGAACAGCAGAACCGTTTCCGGCGGCAGGCGCGCGGGCTCGCTCGACTGTGCGCGCGCGTCGACCAGAAACAACAACATGCAAAGAAATCCGCAGAAACTTCGTAGCCCGGCACGCATAGCGCTCGACATCCTTATCGGAGCATGATTTGAAAGATCGTCCTCTGGGGGAGGGGTAGCATAATGTCTTCCTTGATTCTCGCGCTACTGTTCGCCGGCGTTCCGCAGGTCGCGCCGCAACAGGCTGCCGGCACGCCGACGCTCCAGCAATTGTTCGACCAGGCCTCCAAGGCTGCTTCCGACGGCGAATGCGCGGCGGCGGTGCGGGCGTTCGAGCAGATCGAGAAGAATGCGAAGGCGATGGCGGATCCCACCGTCCGCGCGGCGGTGGACGTCCGCAAGGGCTATTGCCTCGCCCAGCTCGAGCGGAGCGAGGAGGGGCAGGCGGCCATCCGGCGCGGCCTGCCGGTGCTCGCCGCGAAGGGCGGCAGCTTTGTCGAGGAAGTGCGCCAGGCGCACCTCGCGCTCGGCAAGTTCGCGATGCTGGATTTCGACTATACCGCCGCGATCGCCGAATATCGGCTGGCGCTGGAGGGGACCACCGGAAGCGGCCGCATCCGGCCGCTCATGGCGCTCAGCCAGGCGGCGATGTTCGACCAGGACGGGGAGGCGGTGCGCTACGCCGCCGAGGCCTATCGTATCGCCGCCGCCGATTCCTCGCTCGACAAGAAGGCCAAGGCGGTGGTGCAGACCCAATATGCCCGCGCCCTGATCAACGCCGGCCGGGCGCCGGAAGCCTATGCCGAACTGAAGGACAGCCTGCGCAAGCAGGGCGGGCTGACCATGAAGGTCGGGGTTGACGACGTCACCACGCGATCGGACCTCGCGATCGCGGCGTGGCTCAACAACGACAAGGAGGCGGCCTACAAATATCTCGCCTATACCGGTGCGGGACATTTCGAGAAGTCGCCGTTCGAACGCGCGCGCGACATGAGCCTGCCGCCCTGCGGCGAGGCGACCGGGCTCAAGCCCGACGACATTGCGATCATCCAGTTCTCGCTCGCCGAGGACGGCCATGTCGAGGGCGTGCTGCCGGTCTATGTGCCGGCCGGACGCAACGCCGCCGTCGCCTTCTCGCGGGAAGTGGCCGGCTGGTCATGGATGCCCGAAGACGTCCGCAGCATCCCGCCGCTGTTCCGCTACACCACCCGCCTGGAGCTGCGCTGCACCACGGGTGCCGAGCGGCCCGCGCTTACCGTGCCGCTCGCCAATGCCACGGCCGAATGGCTGGAAAGCAAGGGCGTGACCGATGCCGGATGGCAGGGGGTGCCCGATGCGAAAGCCGCACCGCTTGGGCGGACGGCACTGGCCGCGGCACGGGCGAAGAAGGATCCCGCGACGATGTTTGCCGCCGCCGTCTGGCTGGGCAGCAACAGCGTCGTCACCCAGGAAGAGCGCAAGGCGCTGCTCGGCGAGGCAGTCCAGCTTGGCGACGCCCTGGCCGCGCCCGCGCCCGTCCGCGCCTATGCCGCGATCCTGAAGGCGCAGGCGGAGCGTGCCGGCCGGAGCAACGGCGCGTTGCGCGCGCTGCTGAACCGACCGGATTTCCAGGGCGATCCCCTCGTCTCCGCGACGCTGCGCCTGCTGATTGCCATGCCCAGCTATCGGTACCGGGGTCCGTCCGATGCGGATGCGCTGCTGTCCGCCGTGGTCGAGACGCCGGGCCTGGCGGAACGGCATCCGCTGAAGGTTGCGGCGTGGCTGCAACGCGCCAACCTCGCCGCATCGCGCGACGACCTGGATGCGGCACGCCATGCGTTCGAGCAGACCGGTCTCACCAGCCGGCAATGCGCCCTCCTGGGCTTGAAGCCCGCCGTGCGCAGCACCGGCGATCTCAGCAACGCCTTCCCTGAATCCGCCCATCGGCTCGGCTTCGAAGGCTGGGTGCGTACCGAATTCGACGTGACGACCGATGGCAGGACCATCGCGCCGCGGGTGGTGAGTGCCTATCCGGCCTTTGTGTTCGACGGTGCGGCGGCAACCATGGCGAAGGGCATGCGCTACACCAGCAGCTATCGGCCGGAGGACGGCGTGGCCTGCACGGCGCAGAGCACGCCGGTCTCCTTCCATCTTCGCTAGGCCCCGGCCGCCGGCGCGTCACACCGCGCCGGTGCCGCCATTGGCGCCGAAGATGCTGCCGTCGGTATAGCTGAACTCGTTGGAAGCGAGCGCGACGTAGAGCGGCGCCAGCTCGGCCGGCTGGCCCGCGCGGCCGAGCGGGGTATCCTGCCCGAACTCGCCCATCTTGCCTGGCAGCTGGCCGCCCGCGACCTGCAGCGGCGTCCAGATCGGCCCCGGCGCCACGGCGTTGACGCGGATACCCTGTTTGGCGAGCTGCTTGGCAAGCCCCTTGGTGAAGATCGCGATGCCGCCTTTGGTGGTGGCATAGTCGAGCAATTCCTTGCCAGGATCGACCGAATTTACCGAAGCGGTGTTGATGATCGCCGACCCCGGCTTCATCAGCGGGATGGCGGTCTTGGTGATCCAGAACATCGCGTAGAGATTGGTCTTCAGCGTGCGGTCGAACTGCTCGAAGCTGATCTCGGCGATCGACGCCTTCGACTGCTGATAGGCGGCGTTGTTGACCAGGATGTCGAGCCCGCCGAGCTGGCGATGCGCGCGGCCGACCAGATCGACGCAGAAGCCCTGGTCGGTCAGGTCCCCCGGCAACAGCGCCACCTTGCGGCCTTCGGCGCGGAGCAGCTTGGCGACGTCCTGCGCATCGGGCTCCTCGCTGGGGAAATAGTTGATCGCGACGTCGGCGCCTTCGCGGGCAAAGGCGATCACGGCGGCGCGGCCGATGCCCGAATCGCCGCCGGTCACCAGCGCCTTGCGGCCCGCAAGCTTGCCCGATCCGCGATAGCTGCGCTCGCCGCAATCGGGCACCGGGGTCATCTCGCGCTGGAGCGCCGGCCATTTCTGGCGCTGCTCGGGAAAGGGCTTGTCGGTATATTTGGTCTGGGGATCCGGCGCGGGAGCATCGCCCGCGGCTTGCGCGAAGGCTGGTCCCGCGGCAGTAGCGGCGCCGGCGGCGGCGGCACCCTTCAGAAGATCGCGGCGGCTTGGTTCGTCGGTCATGGCGCTGCTCCCTGTTGCACGGAGCTTAGCGCGCGAGGCCGGCGATGGTTCAGCGTTGACGGCAAGAAACCGAAAGGCTTCAACAGGATATGACTAATTCCGCTTTCCCGCTGACGCGCCGCGCGCTGATCGGCGCCACCGCCGCGCTCGGCGCCTGCCCGGCCACGCTGCTCGCCCGCACCGCCGGCGGCCTGATCGCCGGCACCTATGCCAATGAAAACGGACCCGGGCTGGTGCCGCTGACGCGCGGCAGGCAGGGCTGGTCCGCCGGCGCGCCGGTGGCGACGATCCGCAACGCTTCGTTCGGCGTTCGCTCGGCCGCGACCGGGGTGCGCTATCTGCTCGACGAGCAGAGTCGGGGCATGCTGGGCGTCTATACCGATGGCCTGGACAAGCTCGCCGCCGCCTCGACCCTGGGGGCGGACCCGTGCCATGCAGCGCTGTCCGCCGATGGCCGCCGCCTCGCCGTCGCCAATTATTCGAGCGGCAGCGTCGCGCTGTTTGCGCTGGATCGCGCCGGTCGTCCGATGGGCGAGGCGCGCTTGCTGCAGCATGAAGGCAGCGGCCCCGATCGCGCGCGCCAGGCCGGCCCGCACGCGCATTGGGTGGGCTTCACTGCAGGCGGCAGCCAGCTGCATGCGGTCGATCTCGGCGCCGATGCGGTGTTCCTGCACCGGCTGGGCGCAGGCGGTGCGGTCGACACCAGCATCGCCTATCGCACCGAGGCGGGCGCGGGGCCGCGCCATCTCGCGCGCCATCCCAGGCTGCCGATCGCCTATCTGGTCACCGAGCTGGCCAATACCGTAACGGTGCTGCGTGCCCATGCCGATGGCAGGTTTACCGCGCTGGCGACGCTCTCGACGCTGCCCAGGGACTTCCGCGGCGCCTCGGCCGGCGCGCATATCGCGGTCAATGCCGCCGGCACGCGGCTCTACATCTCCAATCGCGGGCATGACAGCATCGCCGTGTTCGCGATTCAGCGCGACGGCAGGCTGGCGCTGCTCCAGCATGCCGGGTGCGGCGGCCACTGGCCGCGGCTGTTCCTGCTGCGCGAGGCCGATGGCGAGCTGCTGGTCGCCAACGAGCGATCGGGCAATATCGCGCGGCTCCCGCTCGGCCGCGACGGACGCCTGGGTGCCGCCGCCAAGGGCGTGGCGCTACCGGGCGTGGTGTTTCTGTCCGCCTGAGCCGGGCCCTGTCAGCCGCACCGTCGCGGTGCCCTCGGCCCAGACCGGCAGATACAGCCCCTGTCCCGAGGCCTGGAGCGTGCCCGTGCGGGTGCGCTCCATTCGCGCGTCGATGCGCAGCACGCCTTCGCGCCGGCTGGCGATCGCCCGGCTGACCTTGCCAAGCAGCTCGGCATAGTCGCGCTCGAAATTCTGGGTGAGCGCGGCGGCGATGAAGCTGCTCATGCCCGGCGCGTTCATCAGCTGGAGGATCAGGTCGCCGCCGGTCATGTCGGTGGTGCCGCTGACGCCGAGGTTCTGGAAGTCGACCTTGCGCGAATTGGGCAGGTTGACCGGCGTCGCGGTGAGCCACACCGTGCCGCGCGTCCGGCCGATGCTGCCCGCCACATCCTCGGCCGAGAACAACAGGCCCACCGCCATCTGGCCCCCCGTGGTGCCGTAGATCGTCGCCTTCTCGAACCGCGCCCGCACCGGACCGACGCCGGGCACCTCGAACGGCCGGGCCTGGCGCTTGACCAGCGCCTTCATCAGCACCGGCTCCAGCTCGCGATAATCGGCGATCACCGGGAGGAACAGCGAGACCTTGCCGACCTGGCGTTGCAGCGGTTGCATCGGCGGCAGCGGCACCACCGACATGACCGGCGGCGACCTGATCCTCCAGCTGATG
>NZ_JAAILI010000018.1 GCF_012650175.1 Sphingomonas sp. S2M10 | reverse complement strand
TTCCTTATGCACGTCCAGACCGACGTATTTCACTGCTTCCGTCATGACTCGCCTCCAGTGCTGACAAATCCATCGTCAGCATCTCAGATTTGAGCCCCCGCGGCTCCGGCAGTCATGGGGTCTAAGGGCACTTGAGCGCCGCGCAACATCCGCTAGGCTCCGTCTCCGATTTGAGGGGGAGTTTGATGCGGGGGCGTAAGCTGTTGGTAGCCGTGCTGTTGTCCACGGCCGGGGTGGCGCATGCGGGCGACAAGCCGTTGTATCAGGCGGCACCCGCCTGGGTACTCGCCGCGCCCGCCGTGGATGTCGCCAAGCTCGACGATTCCGCGCCGGTGTTGCAGGTATTCGACCAGCAGCAGCGGCTGGAGGATGGCCTGAAGCGCCCCGGGTTTTCAGGAGGCAGTTTTCATTTGGCTATGCAGCCATATCGAGGTTCTCGAGGGCTGCATAGTAATTGTCTTCGGCCTCAGCGGGCGGGATGTGCCCGATAGGGCCGAAGAGC
>NZ_JAAILI010000017.1 GCF_012650175.1 Sphingomonas sp. S2M10 | reverse complement strand
GGCGGGGGCCGACAAAGGTTTCGGTGGTCGCCTCCATGCCGAGCCGAAGCTCCAGCCGCTTGCCGGTGACCGCATAGCCGCCGTAGCGCAGCTGCCGCGGCGTCACCCGCATCCATACCGGCGGGTTCTCGCGGTTGAGCGACAGGGTGGTGAAGGCGGAGCGCCAGGCATCCTCGATCTTTCTGCGCACGCCCAGCTTTTCCAGTTCGCCCGGCAGCTCGCGCTCCAGCTTGGCGATCACGGGCGCGAGCTTGCGGTCGGCCTTGTCGGTGAACTCGACGCGCTGGCCCAGGATGTCGACATGCGGGGCATTGGCCCAGGCATAATCGATGTCGATCTTGCCGCGCGGGTTCCAGTCGGGGGCGAGCGTGAGGCGGATGACGGCATGCGCCATCGCATCGGCGGTTGCAGTCTCGCGCTTGAGCACGCCGCCGATATCCTCGGCGCGCACCACCGCATGCAGCGGCATCGCCAGCCGGATCAGCTGGCCCTCGCCGCCGATCGTCATCCGTCCGCGCGTGACCTCTCCGACGATCCGGCACTTGACCGTCGGCGTCTTCAGCTTGGCGATGCCCAGATCCAGCTGCCTGGGCCGGACACAGGGCTGATCGGGCTTGTCGATATCCCACAGGCGGCGCGGCACGGCGCGCTCCAGCGTCGCGGCAAGATCGTCGAGATCGGCTTCCAGCGGCAGGGTGAGGGTGGAGAGTTCGGGCTTCACCTCGATGCGGTCCTTCGCATGCGGCGGGGCGCCGCCGCCGCGATTGCCCGAGCAGCCGGCCAGCGCGAGCAGCAGCAACGCCGAAGTGAACCGCCCGCGCATTCCATTCCCCTTGTTGCTCAACCGGAACAAGGAAGCAGAACCGCGCAACGGGCGATTGCGTTCCGGCGCGGCCCATCGGGTGCGCGATGCCATGCCGCGGGGGTGACATCTGTCACTGCCGCCCATGCGCGTGCCGGGGCAGGATCGGTGGCGTTCTGAAAGGGAAGTGGACCGATGATCGACGATCTTGCCGCCGTGGCGCGGCTTTCCGGGGTGTCCAAGCGGCTCGGCGGGCGACGCGTGCTCGAGGGCCTGGACCTGGGCATTCGCGCCGGGGAGGTGACCGCGCTGCTGGGGCCGAACGGGGCGGGCAAGACGACTTCGGTCGCGCTGCTCACCGGGCGGCTCGCACCGGATGCCGGAACCGCCGCGCTGTTCGGGCTGGACCCGCGCCGTCCGGCGGCGCGCCGGCGGCTCGGCGTCATGCTACAGAGCGCGGGGCTTCCAGACGTGCTGACCATCCGCGAGCTGGTGACGCTGCATGCCGGCTATTATCCGGATCCGCGCCCGCTGGACGAGGTATTGCTGCTGGCCGGCCTCACCGAGCTGGCCGATCGACGCTGCGGCGCGCTGTCGGGCGGGCAGGCGCGGCGAGTGCAATATGCGCTGGCGATCTGCGGCCGCGCCGATCTGCTCGTGCTCGACGAGCCGACCGCGGCGATGGATCGCGGGGCGGCGCGGACGCTGTGGGGTACGGTGCGCGCGCTCGCCGATGAAGGGGCGGCGGTGCTGCTGACCAGCCACGATCTCGCCGAGGCGGATGCGCTGGCGGACCGCGTGCTGGTGATGGACGCCGGCCGGATCGTCGCGGACGACACGCCGGCGGCGCTGCGGGCGCGGGCCGGAGGATCGGTGATCCGCTGCCGCACTGCGCTCGACCCGGCCGTCGCCGCGCTGCTGCCGGCGGTGCGCGAGGCGGCGATGGAGGGCGCGGACCTGCATATCCTCACCGCCGATGCCGCGCGGACGGTGGCGGCGCTGCTCGCTGCCGATCCGGCGCTGACCGCGCTGCGTATCGCCGACGCCACGCTCGAAGACGCCATCGCGACGCTGCTCGCGTCCGCCCAGGAAAGGATCGCCGCATGACCGCCCTTGCTCTCCCGACCGGCGTCTGGCGCCGCGAGGCGCTGACCGAAATCAGGCGCAGCCTGCGCCTGCCGCAATTCCTGCTGCCGACCGTGCTCACCCCGGCCGGCTTCTACGGCCTGTTCACCCTGGCGCTGCCGCACGAACCGGCACCCGGCTTCGCGGTGGCGACTCTTGCTGGCTACGGCGTGTTCGCCGCCACCGGCCCGGCACTGTTCGGCTTCGGCGCAGGCGTTGCGGTGGAACGCGAGCAGGGGCTGATCGAGCTCAAGCGCGTCTCGCCGATGCCTGCCGGTGCCTATGTCGCGGCCAAGCTGGCGGCGGCGGTGACCACCACCGCGCTGGCGCTGGTGCTGATCGATGCGCTGTCGATCGTCGCGGGCGTGCGACTGCCCGCCGCCACCTGGGCGCTGCTCACGCTGCTGCATCTAGCTTCCGCCATCCCCTTTGCGCTGATCGGCTTCGGTATGGGCATGCGGATGAGCGCCAAGGGCGCCGTCGCGGTCGCCAATGCGCTGTTCCTCGGCTGCTCGGTGCTGGGCGGGCTGTGGATCCCGAGCCGGCTGCTGCCGGGCTGGATGCAGACGGTGGGGGCGTGGACGCCGTCCTACCATCTCGGCCAGCTCGCGCGGGCGATCGTTGGCGTGGACACGATGGGCAGCGCGTGGATGCATGGGGGCGCGGTGCTGGCGATGACGATGGCCGGCGCGGCCTGGGCCTGGACAGGCTGGCGGCGGAGCCCGGCTTGACGTCCCCGACCCGCATCCGCGAGACTGGAACGATGCAGATGCCATATGAGCGATGGCGCGATGCCCGCCTGCCTTGGCTCGCCTATCTGATCTTCGTGCCCTTTCCCTGGCTGTGGGCACCGCCGACCGCGACGACGGTCCTGTGCGCCGCAATTGCGATCGCCGTGTTCCTGCCGATCTATCTTGTCGCCTTTCGGCTGCAAGGAAGGCTGCTGCTCGTCGCGTGCGCGGCGATGGTCGCGATCGGCATCGCCGTCGCCCCGCTGCCGATCGGATGGACGACCTTCGCGATCTACGGCGCCGCCACGATCGGGCGCATAGCATCTCGCAAAAGGGCGTTGCTGACCATCGCCGTCATCGCGCTGGTGGTGGCGGTGACCGGCATGCTGCTGCAGCAACCGGTGCTCTGGTTCGGCCCCGGCGTGCTCTTTGTCGGGATGACGGGCGTGCTCACCGTTTCGCAGACCGCCTATATCGAGCGGACCCAGGCCTTGCTCGCCACGCAGGAGGAAGTCCGCCGCCTTGCCGGCACCGCCGAGCGCGAGCGCATCACCCGCGACCTGCACGACGTCGTCGGCCGCACGCTGACGCTGGTGGCGCTGAAGGCGGATCTCGCCGCGCGACTGCTCGACCGGGATCCGGCCATGGCGAAGGGCGAACTGGAGGCGATCGCGGCCGCCGCGCGCTCCGGACTGGCGGAGGTCCGCGCCGCGCTTTCGGGCCAGCTCGGCGGCTCGCTGGCGACGGAGACGGTCGCATCGCTCGCGGCGCTGGAGACGGCGGGCATCCAGCCCGTCGTCACCGGCGACCCCGCCGCGGTGCCCGCGGATGCGGGCGCGGTGCTGGCGATGACGCTGCGCGAAGCCGTGACCAACGTCATCCGCCATGCCGGCGCGCGCCGCTGCACGATCGACTTCGAGGCGGGGCCCGGCGATGCCCGGCTGGTGGTGGAGGACGACGGCGTAGGCCTTTCCTTCCGCGAAGGCACTGGCCTGCGGGGGATGCGCCAGCGGCTGGTCGCGGCGGGCGGGCAGCTGGAGCTGCGAGCGCTCCAGCCCGGCACCCGCCTGGAAGCGAGCGTACCGGCATGATCCGCATCGTCATTGCCGAGGATCAGGGGCTGGTGCTCGGTGCGATCGCCGGACTGCTTGCGCTCGAGGAGGATTTCGCGATCGTTGGCCGTGCAGCCGATGGTGACTCCGCGCTTGCCCTGGTCCGCGCGCTCGCGCCCGACATCCTGCTCACCGATATCGAGATGCCCGGCCGTACCGGGCTGGACTGTGCGCAGATCCTCGCGGTCGAGAAGGCGCGGACGGCGGTGGTGATCGTCACCACCTTTGCCCGCCCCGGCTATCTGGCCCGGGCGCGCGCCGCCGGGGTGCGCGGCTATCTGCTGAAGGACGCGCCGGTCGACATGCTGGTCGCCGCGATCCGCACGGTCGCCGCCGGCGGCAGGGTGATCCCGCCCGAGCTCGCCGCCGCCGCCTGGGAAGCCGGCAGCGACCCGCTCACCGATCGCGAGCGGGATGCCCTGCGCCTCGCCGAGGAAGGTCTGTCGAACAAGGACATCGCCCGGCGGCTGGGCCTTTCGCCGGGCACGGTCCGCAATTATCTTTCCGAAGCGGCGAGCAAGCTCGGTGCGGCCAACCGCATCGAGGCCGGCCGCACCGCCCGGACCAACGGCTGGCTCTAGGGCTTGGCGGCACCCGCTGCGTCGATTTCCGCGCCCCAGGGATCGCGCCCCGCCGCTGCCTTGCCGTCGGCTGCGAAATCCAGCAGCGCGTCGCCCTGGGGGGTGTAGCGCGGCCAGTCCGGCAGCCCTGGGCCATTCGGGTCGCCCGTCTTGGCAAAACGGACGAGATAGGCGCTGATCGTCTTGCCCATCTGCACGTCCCGCGGCGTGGTCGCAGCGCCGTACTTGATCGCGGCATTGTCGAAGAAAAACGGGATGTCGGTCGCGTGGCCGGCGCCGGCCGCGTTCACCGATTCCGCCACATAGGAGAAGCGGTACGCCCAGACCGGCACCTTCTGTGCGGCGATGCGCGCGGTAGCGGTGCGCGCGCCGCCGATCATGAAGCCGGTCTTGCCGCCCATGTCCGCACTGGTCGCGCCGATCAGCATCGGGACATGCGCGAAATCGCCCGAGGCATAGGCCCTTTGCTGGTCGACGAGCAGCCTGCCGTCGAGCATCGGCCCGCCATAGGTGCGCGGGCCGGGCTTCGGCTGGAACAGCTCCATCATGCTGAGCCCGTCGGTCACCTCCTCGGCGCTCAGCGCGCGCAGCCTCGCCAGTGCATCCGGCGCGGCGGGATCGATGCCGTGCGCTCGCGCGAGGTTTTCGCCGATGGCCTCGGCATCCTTCAGCGTCGCGTTCTTCGCGGTCTCGGCATTGCCGCCGGACATCACCACCGCCTTGTGGAACAGCCCCCGCGCCAGCGGTGAGGTGACCAGCGTATGGACCGACATCCCGCCCGCGCTTTCGCCGATGATCGTGACATTGGCGGGATCGCCGCCGAACGCCGCGATATTCCGGCGCACCCAACGCAGCGCGGCGATCTGGTCCATGAAATTATAGTTGCCGAGCAGTCCGCCGTCCGGATCTTCGCGGCTCAGCTGTGGCAGCGCGAAGCTGCCGAAGCGGCCGACGCGATAGTTGAAGCTGACGAACAGCACCCCCTGCTTCGCCATCGCGGCGCCGGCATAGGTGGGCGGGGAGGAGCCGCCGTTGACGAAGCCGCCGCCATAGATCCACACCATCACCGGCAATTTGGCCTTTGCCGCCACGGGTTTCCAGACGTTCAGATAGAGGCAGTCTTCCGCCGGTGCGGTGCCGAGCGGCGCTGCGTCGCTGGGGAACGGCTTCTGCATGCAGTCATGGCTGTAGGTGACGGCGGGGCGGATGCCGCGCCAGGCGCTCGCGGGCTGCGGCGCGCGCCAGCGCAGCGGCCCGATCGGCGGTGCCGCGAACGGAATGCCCTTCCAGCTCGCGATGCCGTCGTCCACCGCGCCTTGCACCTTGCCGGCCTGCGTCACGACGATCGGTCCGGTGGTCTGCGCGATCGCCGCACCCGCCGGCGCCCAGGCTGCTGCCGCGCAGATCAGCGTCGTTCTCCAAGGCCCCATGCGTCCTACTCCCTTCCGATTGTACTTGTCCTGATAGCCCGCTTTGGCTTCGACCGCGCTAGAATAGTGGCAGGGGCCGGCCTTGGGAGCCATCGCTGGAAAAACTTTGTAACTGGGAGCGGTGCGAGGCGAGGGGTAGCGCCGCCGTTCCGCGGAGAATTGAGCCTATGCGTTTCTGGATCACCACTGCCGCGCTGGTCGCCGCCGGACCGGCCTTTGCGCAGCAGGTCGCGTTCAAGCCGCTGCTGGAGGCGCGGGCGCGATGGGAGCATCTCGACCAGGCGGACTTCGACGCCGCATCGGACGCGGTGACGCTGCGGGTGCGCGCCGGCCTGGAGCTGCGCAAGGGCCCCTGGTCGGTCCTCGGCGAGGCGCAGGGCAATCTGGCGGTGGTCGACGACTATTATGACGGTCTGCACGGCCCGGCCAATCGGCCGACGATCGGCGATCCCGAGAATGTCGCCATCTATCGCGCGCAGCTGCAATATCGCTCCGCGCCGCTGACCGTTACCGCGGGCCGCCAGCGGATCGGGCTCGACGACGAACGCTTTGTCGGGGCGGCGCAGATCCGCAACAACGCCCAGTCCTTCGACGCGGTGCGCACCGAGATCGTGCCGGTGCAGGGGCTCAAGCTCGACCTCACCTATGCCTGGGACGTGCGCACCATCTGGGGTACCGAGGGGCGGGGCGCGCGCCAGCGCGGCGTGGGCGGCCACAATGTCTTCGCCAATCTCGGCGCCGCGACGCCCTTGGGCACGCTGACCGGCTTCGCCTATCTGGTGGATCAGGACGAGGCCGAGGTGCAGGGCTTCCGCCTGTCCAACCAGAGCTATGGCGTGCGGCTGGCCGGTGCCCGCGCAATCGCCCCCGAGGCGAAGCTGCGCTACCAGCTTAGCTGGGCCCGCCAGTCCGACTATCACCACAATCCGACGCGCTACCGGGCCGATTACTGGCTGGCCGATGCCGCGCTGGACGTGCGCGGCTGGACCGTCAACGCCGGCTACGAGGTGCTCGGGGCCGATGGCGGGCAGACGCTCACCAGCTTCCAGACGCCGCTCGGCAGCGTGTTCAAGTTCCAGGGCTGGGCGGACAAGCTCACCACTACCCCGCCCAACGGCGTGCGCGATTTTTATGCGGGCGGGGGCCATGGCTGGAAGAAGCTGGGCGGGATCGACACCCTCTCCCTGCAAGCGGTGTGGCACCGCTACCAGAGCGACCGGCTGGACCAGCATTATGGTGACGAGTGGAATCTGCTCGCCACGGCCAAGCTGCGCAAGACGCAGCTGTCGGTCCGCTATGCCCGGTACGAGGCGGACCGCTTCGCCGCGGATACCAGCCGCTTCTGGCTGCAGATGGACTGGGTCTATTGAGGCGGCGGCACCGTCGCCAAACTGACATGGTTGCGGCTTAGCAGCGGCGAGGATCAGGACCCCCGCACGAAAGACGCTGCCGATCGCCCGTATCGCCACAGAAGGCCGGATGCTCGCCTATGCCTCGGGCAATTTCGGCAAAGCGCTGGTCTTCGGGGGCGCGGACCTGACGATTCTGTTCCTGCTGACCGACGTGCTGGGCCTGCGCGGCGCTGCGGCTGCCGGCATCATGCTGTTCGCGGTGCTCGGCGACCTGGTGTTCGATCTGCTGGCGGCGCGGCTGGTGCTGCGCTGGCGCGGGGCGGGGCGCGGCTATCGCTGGACGGTGGCGATCGCGGCCCTGCCCTGCGGGGCGGCCTTCGCGCTGATCTATGCGATGCCGGCGCTGGGGCTGCACCGCGCCTGGATGCTGGCACTGGCGATCCTGGTGTTCCGCGGCGCCTATGCGGTGGTGGACGTGCCGCACAACGCGCTGATGGCGCAGGTTAGCCGCGACAGCCGGGCACGGGGCCGAGTCTCGGGCTATCGGCTGTTCTTCAGCACCGCCAGCGCGCTCGCCATCGCAGGCATCCTCACGCCGCTGGTCCAGCAGGCCGGGCGCGCCCGCCACTTCGATGCGCTGGCGGCGACCGGCATCGGGACAGGCGTGGTCTTCGCGCTGACCATGTTGCTGTGCGTTCGGGCCACGGGCGCACGCGGGGCCGGTGGTGCCGTACCACCGCTGCGCGGCGACCGCATCGCCGTACCGCTGCGCGACCCGATGGTGCTGGGGATGGGGGCACTCGCGCTGCTGACCGGCTTCGCCATGCCGTGCTTCGGGCGGATGCTGATGTACCTCGGCACCTATGTGGTGGCGCGCCCCGGCGCGGTGACGCTGTTGCTGGGGGCGATGACCATGGGCCAGTTCGCCGGCGTGCTCGGCTGGACCGCGCTCACCCACCGCTTCGCCAAGAGCCGGTTGCTCGGTGCGGGGCACGCCGTCAGCGCGCTGGGCCTGCTGGTCTTCGTGCTCAGCATCGCCTGGCCTGCGGGGCAGATGGCCGGCGCTGCGCTGATCGGCTTCGGCTTTGCCAGCGTGTTCATGCTGCCCTGGGGGCTGCTCGCCGATGCGGTCGATGTGGTCGAATGGCGGCATGGCCGGCGCTACGAGACCGGACTGTTCGCCTTCTATCTCGTGCTGGTCAAGGCCAGCGGCGCGGCGTCGACCGCGATGATCGGCTGGGTGCTGGGCGCGCTCGGCTATGTTCCGGGCGCGGTGCAGGCGGCCAGCGTGCGCATCGGCATGCTCGGCTTGGGGCTCGGCGTACCGCTGGCCGGCGCGCTGCTGGCGATGCTGCTGCTCCGCCGCTTCACGCTCGACCATGGTCGCCATGCCGTGCTGCTGCGCGCGCTGGCGCGGCGTCAGGCCGGTGCGGAGCCGGTCTCGGGATCGAAGCGCGGGTTGGAGAAATCGAGCGGCCCGGGCGTCACCCGGGCCGGCGGCGCGGCGCTCTCGGCCCAGGCGCGGCAGAGCATGTCGCGCAGCATCGCCGCGCCCGCCGCGGTGCGTTCATAGACCAGCGCGCGCACGTCCTGGTCCGCGGGGTTTGCGAAGCCGTCGCGCTGCTCGAGCTGGTAGACCCGCTCCATCCGGTCGCCCGACTGATCGAGAAAGCCGAGGACCGCGTCGAACATATCGCCCTGCTGATGCGCGGGGGCGCCGATCCGCGGCAGGATGTCCGCCGCGGTAAGCCCGATCGCGTCGACGAAGCGGGTCTCGAACCGGCCGTGAATGCTGCGATCGCGGGTATAATCCTTCGGGTTCGGCCCCAGCCAGCCGTCCGAGTTCACGGAGTCGTGGAGGGGCTGCGCGCCATCGCCGATATAATGGCCGAGGCGGATCGCCTGGAAGGCGCAGTGCTGCTCCGGGACCGAGGCATCGCCGCCCTTCGCCTGCGCGGCGCGGACCCCGCGCATGCACACGATCAGCCGCTCATAGGCTTCCATCGCCGCATAGGGCAGCGTGCCGGTCCAGCGGACGTTGGTACGCGCGGCCGTTGCCGGATCCTTGTCCTTGATCGCCTCGTAGCGCTTGTAGAGCGCGATGATGAAGGCGTAGCGCGAGCGCGGGATCGGCTTCAGGAACGCGAACTGCTCGCGGAACCAGCCATGATTGGGATCTTCCTCGATCTTCGAGAAGCCCTCCGCGTCGCCGCGCCAGCTGTCCGGCAGCGTCGCCGAGGTGGCGATATAGTCGGCATAGCGCCGCAGGAAGACGGGCCCGCCCTCGGGAATCGCCTGGATCGCGGCGCGGTCGATCACCGCATGCGCGGTATGGCCCCAGGCATGGGCGACGGCGGGGCAGAGCGTGAGGGCGAGGGCGAAGGAGAGGGCAAAGCGGCGCATGGCGGTTCCTTGTCAGGGATCGAGCGGATCGCGCGGATCGATGCGCGCGGAGGCCAAGGCGGGGCGGAACACCAGCTCGGTCGGCGACACGCGGCGGACGACGGTGCCCGGCTGGTAGCCGAGCTCGGCGGCGTTGCGCGCGGTGAACTTCGCGCTTTCGATATAGGCGCTCTGCATCGGGTTGCAGACGATCAGCGTCTCCTTGCCCGCCGGGGCGCCCAGCCGCGCGAGCAGGCGGCTGGCGTTGCGCAAATTGGTGGTGGTGTGGCGGGCATAGGGTTCGATCACGATCGCCTCGGCGGGGATGCCGTAGCGCTCGATCAGCGCCTTGCGCATCTCATCTGCCTCGGTGAAGGGCGTGGCGCGCGGATGGGCGCGGCCGCCGGTGACGAGGATGAAGCCGATATCGCCCTGCGCGAAGCGGCGGGCGGCCAGCCGGACATGATATTTGCCGAAGGGGCTGAGCGGCTCGCCCTCGATCTCGGGTCCAACGCCGGTGACGATCATCGCGGCGTAGCGATAGCGCGACCAGTCCAGCGTCTTCGCGCGCGCCATCGGCGCCGCATTGGCGCCGCCGGCCAGCGGCTCGTGATCGATCGCATCGGTGCGGTTGCTGAGGTCGAGCAGCGCCAGCGCATAGTCGATGCTCGGGTCCAGGGGCTGCGCCGATCCGGCGCGCGGCGTCTCCGCCAGCCAGTCGGCGGCCTGGAGCCGCGTCTGCTGGTCCTGTGGAGACACCGTGCCGGGGCCGTCGATCGCGGTGGCGGGCAGCGCGCCCAGCGCATAGCTGCGCACCACCAGGTTGATGCCGGCGATCTCGCGCGCCGCCTGCGCGGCGCGGCCGTCCTCAGCAGCGGGGAGGGCGGTCTCCGCGGCGATCGCGCGGCGGAGGGTATCGGCCTCGCCATCGCTCCACAGCAACGCCTGGGCGCGGCAGACCAGGTCCGCCCCGCAGGCGGCGCGCCGTTCCCGCCGCGCCTGCGCCGCACGCTCCATGCCGGGCGCCCGTGCGATCCGCGCGAGCACCGCCGGGTCGTGCCCGGCGGCGTCGAGCAGCGGGAACAGACGCGCCGACAGCGCCGCCATCCTCGCGTCGTCCGCCTCGGCCGAAGCCGGGGCGGACAGTGCCGTCACCGCGAGCATGGCGGCGGAGAGCAGCGCACGCATCACCAGCTGCGGCTGACGATGAGGCGGAAGTTGCGGCCGAACAGCGGGCGGCCATAGATCGCCTCGCTGGTCCCCTGGCCGGCCAGCTGGTCGGTGCGGGTATTGCCTTCGGTGAGGCCGTGGGCGTTGAACAGATTGTCCCCCGCGACCTGGAGATGCCACTGACCGAGATCGATCGAGGCGCCGGCGTTGATCGTCTGGTAGCCGGGCATCGCGGTGCGATTGAACAGGTCGACATAGCGCCGGCCGACCCATTCGTAGCGGCCGAAGATCGCCGCCTTGTAGCCGCCGACGGTGAAGTCGAAGCTCGGCCGCACATTGCCGAAGAACTTCGCCTCGCGAACGATCTGGTTGCCGTTCACCGCGCTCGGATCCGCGCCGGAGGTATTCTGGAGATTGGCATATTCCGGATTCTGCCAGGTCACCGATCCGTCGAGCGAGAACCAGCGCACCGGCACCACCCGCCCGTCGACTTCGACGCCCTTGACGGTCGCCTCGCCGATGAAGGGCAGCGACTGGTCGTTGCGGCCGGTCAGCGGGTTGAACGCCGCGAACGAGGCGTTGAACGGGTTAAACTTGGTGTAGAAGCCGGTGGCGTAGAGATAGTTGGGGCCGAAGCTGGCCTTCAGGCCGACTTCATACTGGCGCGCCTTGGTCTTGACGATGGTCGGGTTGATGCCGGTGACGACGCCCAGCTGCGGCGGCACTTCCAGATTGGAGATGCGGCCATAGGCGCCGAGATTGCCGTTCAGGTCGTAATTGACGCCAACCGTCCAGTTGGTCGCGTTCGGCTTGAGGCGCTGGTCGAGCACCTGGCCGGTGAAGGCGCGGGTGGTGTCGTCCGCCAGCGTGGTGCCGTCGCCCAGATTGACCTGGGTGGTGGGCAGCGCGATGCCCTTGTAGCTGTACGTTTCGGTGCGGATGCCGGCATCGACGCGCAGGCCGCGGGTGATGTCCCAGGTATCGTTGGCGTAGAAGGCGATCATCTGCGCGTCGCCCTCGCCCTGGTTGAGCGTGGTGGTGTAGCGCAGCACACCGTTCTGGGTCACCGAACCGAGCACCTGGCCGGTCGCCGAATAGGCGAGCAGGTCCAGCGTGCGCGGCTGGCTGCGCACCTCGATCAGCATGTCCTGATAGGCCTGGAGCAGCGTGTTGCCGTAGAAGGAGCCATAGACGCCGACGCGGACGTCGTGGCTGCCGATGCCGGTCTCGAACTTGCGGGTGACGCTCAGGTCGCCCTGGACCGAGTAGAAGTCCGATTCGGAGGCGCGATACTGGCCCGACATGACCAGGCCCGACGCGCTGGAGGGATCATAGGCCGACGCCCCGTTGGTCCCTGCAAAGGCATAGCCGAGGCGCGCGACATTGGCGCCGAAGGCGGTGCGCGCGGCGGTCAGATAGCCGGCGGCGAAGGTCGTCGCATCGGCCGGATTGGTGGTCGAGTAGAAGGCGTCGAAGCTCGACTTGCCCTTGGTGCCGCCGACCTTGGCCGAGACCTGCCAGCCGTTGAAATCCGCATCATAGTCGATCGCGGCGTTGAAGAAGCGCATGTGGCGGCCGTCGGCGAGGTCGCGGGTCATGCTCTGCACCGCACCGGCGCCGTTGCGATACTTGATGTTGACGTTGCGCAGCGAAGGCGAGTTCAGCGTGCCTTCGAAATAATCGATATACCGGTCGAGCGAGACCGACGGATTGCGCGGATCGGCGGTCGGGATCGGCAGGTAGAAGACGTTGTGATCGTTGACATATTCGGCCGAGACCTTGAGCGTGCCGTTGGTCAGCTCGCGCTTGAGGTTGGCGCGGATCTGGCCGCCCTTGTCGCTGGGAAAGCCGCCATAGCGATAGCCGTCATGCTGGCGCAGGAAGCCGCCGATGGCGAAATAGGTGTTGTCGCTGATCGGGCCCGACTGCATCGCGTCGAGCCGGTACAGCCCGGTATCGCCGAGCGTCACCTGCGCCTTGCCGCGCGCCACGGGTCCGCCCGAAACGGTGATGTTGTTGGCGATCGCCGCCGCGCTGCTGGCATAGATCGGCGCCGGACCGCCGCGCACGATCTCGACGCGCTCGGTCATCAGGTCGTAGCGGTTCATGCCTTCGCCGGAGTTGAAGAAGACGCCGTCGATCTCGTGATAGAGCGGCAGTCCGTCCTGCTGGAAGATCAGATAGCCACGATCGGTGGGAATGCCGCGCACGCGGGTGATGTTCTGCACCTCGCCGCCGGTCGCCTCCACCTGGATGCCGGGCACCGTGCCGAGCAGATCGGCAAAGCTCTTCGGCGCGATCTTCTGGACATCGGCCTGGCCGAGCGAGTTGATCGCGTAGGAGACGTCGAAGCGGCGCTGCGCGCGGGCCGATCCGGTGACGATGATGTCGTCGCCGGCGGCGTCGTCGGTCGTCTGCGCCGGATCCGCGGCGGGCGTGCCGCTGTCCTGGGCGAAGGCCGGCGCGGCCAGCAGGGTCATGGCGATCACTGCGCAGCCCGCGGCGAGATGGCATTTCTTCATCGGATATTCCCCCGGTGTGTTCTGAACTCGGGGCGCCGATGGAAGCCCGGCATGACAGATTTATTTATTTTTGGGAAAATTAATCGCGAACCCATCGGCGTGCTGCTATCCGCTACCGAAGATGAGACACTCCGCGATCCTGCTGCTCGACGAGGAGAAACGCCTGCTTCGGCAACTCCGAACCGGCGGGCCGCAATCGCGCTCGGCGCTGGCGGATGCGCTGCAGATCAGCAACGGTGCGGTTTCCAAGCTGTCCAAGGGGCTTCTCGCGCAGGGGCTGGTGGAGGAACTGCCGGCCGAGGCGCTGGCAGGTCGCGGCCGGCCGACGGTGCCGCTGCGCATTTCGCCGGCCGGCGGCTATGCGGTGGGCGTGGCGATCTATGCCGGCCTGCTGGAAATCGCGCTGGTCGATTATGCCGGGGGAGTGGTGTCGTTGACCTCGGAAAAGTTGGCGCCGACAGACCCGCATTGCTTCGCCCGGCATGTGGACCGTCGCATCCACGATCTCGCGCTGGAGCATCGCCTGCTGGGCAGCCGCATCTACGGCGTCGGCTTCAGCGTGCCGGGGCCGGCGCTTTCGGGCGACGGCAACCGCTGGCACGTCGTGCGCAACCTGCCGGGCTGGAAGGATGCGCCGCTGCGGACGATTTTCGAGGAGACGCTGCGTCTGCCCGTCTGGATGGAGAATGACGCCACCGCCGCGGCGCTGGCGGAATATTATCTGGGCGGCCTGATCGGACGCTGCACGACGGCGGTGGTGATCCTGCTCGGGCACGGCGTAGGCGCGGGGATCGTCCATGAAGGCCGGTTGATGCGCGGCGAACTGGGCGGTGCGGGGGAAATCGGCATGTTCTATCCCGGCGATCGCCCGCGCCCGACCACGCTGGACCTGATCGCGACGCTGCAGGCGGCCGGCTGTCGGGTCGAATCGCTGGCCGATTTCGCCGATGCGATTGCGGGACATGAGGCGACGATCGAAGGCTGGCTGGAGCGGGCCGCCGACCAGCTTCTCCAGGCGATCAACTCTGCGCTGGCCTGGTTCGATCCCGGCGCCATCCGGCTGATGAGCCCCTTGCCCGCGCCGATCATGCACGGCCTGGCCGATCGGTTGAACGGCCGCGCGATCACCTGGGGCGACCATGTCGCGGCGCGGACACGGGGGCGCTACGCGATCGAAATCTCTGGCCTGGGCGGGGCCGGTTCCGCGCTGGGTGCGGCGCTGTTGCCGATCCACGCCTCGGTCGAGCGCCTGTGACAGACCGCTAGCGAGTCAGCACTGCCTCAGCGCCCGAACACGGTCTCCACCGCGGCACGCAGCGCGCTCGGCGAACAGGGCTTCGAGCAGACCAGCGCGTGGGGATAGCGACCGCGCAGCGAGGTCGCATCGGCATGGCCCGAATGGAAGATGATCGGCACGCCCGCGTCGCGCAGCACGTCGGCGGCGGGGAATACTTCGCCGTCGGTCAGCCGCACGTCGAGGATCGCGCAGCCCGGCAGATGGTTCGCCACCGCTTCGAGCGCCTCCGCCACCGAGACATAGGGGCCGTCCACCGCGAAGCCGGCTTCTTCCACCACATCCTGCACATCCAGCGCCACGAACAGCTCATCCTCGATGAGCATCACCGTCTTCGTCATTCGCAAGCACTTTCGCAGGCAGATGGATTTGGATGGCGAAGACATGGTCCTCCGCCGATCGAGTGACGGTCACGCCCAGCTGGCGCGATGAGGTTTGTACCAGAATCGTGCCGAAGCCGGTGCCCGATTCCACCGAAACGGGCCGATCTCCGGTTTCGCGCCAATCGAGCCGAACACCATCGGGCACACGGCTCCACACGACGGTGAGTTCCCCACCATTCGCACCGAGTGCCCCATATTTGACCGCGTTCGTCGCCCATTCGTGCAGCATCAACGCAAGCGGGGACAAACAGGTCCGATGAATCTTGACTGCCGGTCCCGTTATTTCGATGGCGGCATGATCCCGATATGGTGCAAGCGTCGCCGCGACCAGCTCTGCCAGGTCGATCGATTGCAGCGCACCCGCCGGCGCGGCGAGCGAATGGGCACGGCCCAGCGCCGCGATCCGCTCGCGCATGTCGTTGGCGAAGCGCGTCACGTCGTCATGGCTGCGGGCGCCGGCCGAGATCATCCCGCTGACGATCGCGAACAGGTTCTTCACCCGGTGGTTCATCTCGCGCAGCATCAGCTCGCGCGTCTCGGCCAAGGCATATTCGGGGGTGACGTCGATCGAGACCCCGACCAGCCTGCGCGGGCCGGAATCGCTGACCATGCGGCCGAATGTCTTGATCCTTCGCACCGCTTCGCCGTCGAGGATGCGGTAGCTGATCTCCAGGTCGCCGCCCTCGGCGATTACCTGGGCGAGTTCGGCGTCGAAGCGGGGGCGGTCCTCCGGATGCAGCCGGTCGAGCCGCGCCTCCGGGTCGTCGAGCGCCGTGCTGTCGGGAATGCCGAGCACATGGCGGGCATGATCATCGACCACCGTCTCGCCGGTATCGACGCGATATTCCCACACCGCGATGCCGCCCGCGCGGATCGCCATGTCGAGCCGTTCGCGCTCGGCGGCCAGCGCGCGTTCGAGCGACAGCGCGTCGGTGATGTCGGTCAGCACCAATGTGGCGCCGTCGGTGGTGCCGTTCTGCGCGCGATAGGGCAGGGTGCGCATCGACAGGGTACGGCTGCCATCCTGGGTCGTCACCCGGCGCTGGAGCGCGCCTTCGCCGGCGATTACCGCGCGCGCATCGGCCAGATAGTCGCTGCCAGACAGCCGGCTGGCGACATCCGCCAGCGGGCGGCCGCGGTCGCTCGGCTGGAGCGGGAACAGCGCGGTCGCCGCCTCGGTGAAGCTGCGGATGCGCAGATCGGCGTCGAGCACCACCACCGCGAGATCGGTCGATTCGAAGAAATTGCGCAGGTCCGAATTGGCGACGGTGAGTTGATCGACCTTGCTCTTCAGCTCGTCGTTGACGGTGGACAGCTCCTCGTTGGTCGACTGGAGCTCCTCGTTCATCGACATCATTTCTTCGTTGGAGCTCTTCAGCTCCTCGTTCGCGGTCTCCAATTCCTCCACCGTGGTGCGCAGGCGGTGGCGGGTGACGCGGAGCTCGTCCTCGAGCGCATCGAGATGATCGTCGCCGGCGTCGAGCTCGGCGGTGTCCTCGTCCAGCGCCGGGCGGAAGGGCGCGGTCTCGCGGAATACGAACAGCAAGGTGCCGTCGGGCATCGGATCGCAGACCACGTCGATCGCCTGGCTGCCATATTCTGAATCGACGGTCACGTCACGTGCCACCACCCGCTTGCGCTTGTCGCGGCCGGCGCGGAGCAGCGGGCCCAGCACGTTGCGCAGGCCCGGGCGGGCGAGGCCGATCGCGCTCGATCCGCCGGTGCGGGTGACGGGGAAGTCGAAATAGCGGCCGAGACGCCCATAGGCAGCGATGATCACGCCTTCCTGGTCGAGCACCAGGCTGGCGGGGGCGTAGCGATCGATCAGCCGGCGGACCGCCGCGGTTTCCTCGGCACCGACACGGCCCGCCTGGCGCTCGTGCCGGTCCTCGCGCGGGCTGCGTGCACGCGCGCTGCCCGGCAGGTCGATGGGATAGTTGGGTGCCCCCGGCGAGCGCTGGAAGATCCGCGCCTGGCCGTCGATCGCGGGGAACAGATGGTCGAACCGGCCGATCGTCTCCGACGGTCCCAGGAACAGATAGCCTTCCGGCCGGATCGCATAATGGAGCAGCGGCATCACCGTCTGCTGCAGGCGATCGTCGAAGTAGATCAGCAGGTTGCGGCACGATACCAGATCGATCCGCGAGAAGGGCGGATCCTTGACCAGGCTATGGTTGGAAAAGCGGATCATGTCGCGGATCTGCGGCACGATCTGGAAGCGCTCGGTATGCGGCAGCGTGTAGCGTTCGCGCAGCGGCGGCGGCAGATCGACCAGCGCGGAAATGGGATAGACCCCGTTGCGCGCGATCTGCAGCATCTGCTCGTCGATATCGGTCGCAAAGATCTGCACGCCGGTGGAGGGCAAGGCGAGCTTGCGCGCCGCCTCGGCGAACAGCATGGCGATGCTATAGGCCTCTTCTCCCGAAGAGCAGCCGGGAATCCAGACGCGGATGTCCTCCTCGCCCGTCCAGCTGCGCATCAGCGGCTCGATCACCTGGGTGCGCAGGCGATCGAACAGGTCGGCATCGCGGAAGAAGCGGGTGACGTTGATCAGCAGGTCGCGGAACAGCGCCTCGCACTCGTCGGAATCCGATTTGGCGCGCGCGAGATAGGTACGGCCGCTGGTAATGCCCAGCACATGCATCCGCCGCTCGATCCGCCGGATCAGCGTGGTGCGCTTGTAGCCGGAAAAGTCGTGCCCCACGGCGGTGCGGAGGACCTTGCACAGTTCGTCGACATGGTCGGCGACGAGCGACGCCTCTTCCTTCTGCTCCTCCCCGCCGCTGCGGTGGAAGAAGGCGTGAAGGCAATCGAGCATCTGCCCCGGTGCCTTGACGAAATCGACCAGGCCGGTGCCCACCGCCGACAGCGGCATGCCGTCATAGCGTGCGCTCTCCGGCTCCTGCACCAGGCACACGCCGCCATGTTCCTTGACGGCGCGCAGCCCGATCGTGCCGTCCGCGCCGGTGCCGGAGAGGATCACGCAGGCCGCATTGCCCTGCTGGTCGGCGGCGAGCGACAGGAAGAAATCGTCGATCGGGCGGCGAAGGCCGCGGGGTTGGGCAAAATCGGTCAGTTCCAGCGTACCGCCGCGGATCGCCAGGCCATGCCCCGGGGGGATGATATAGACCTTGTCCGCCTCGATCCGCTCGCCGCCTTCGCACTGGAGCACTTCCAGGCTGGTCTGGCGATCGAGCAGCTGCGCCAGCATGCTCTCGTGATTGGGATCGAGATGCTGCACGATAACGAACGCCATGCCGGTGGGCGCCCGCGCGGGGGCGAGCATCTCGCGCAGCGCTTCCAGTCCGCCTGCGGAAGCGCCGATCCCTACCACCGGCAGCGCGGCGGCACCAATCTCGAAGGGCGCGTTCACAGGAAGCTGCTCTTGTCGAGATCGGCCAGCGTCATCTTTGCCTGCGCGATCGTCGCCGCCGTGTTGGCGATGGTGATCAGCGTGCCTTCCACCGCAATCCCGCTCTCCGCAACGACGGGGGCGAGTCGCGCAATCGTTTGCCCCAGCGCCGCATCATAGTCGCTCAGCCGGTCGGGCTGGGTTCGGCTGACGTCGAACTGCGAGGCGAAGATATAGCGCACCTCACCGGTGATCGCACGCAGCTTGGACATGTAGAGGAGATTGACGAACGGCGTGCGGTCCTTGCGGAAGTTGAGGATGGCGGTGCGCACGCTGGTCTGCGCATCGTCGCCGAGAAAGGCATGAATGCGGACCCGCGCTTCCCGATTATCGCTATCGCCTTGAAGAAACCGGCAATTCTTCCCGATGATATCGCTTGTTGCATAGCCGGTAAGGTCGCGGAACCGCTGATTGGTGAGCAGCAGCGGATGATCCCCCGTCGCCTCGCCGAGCGACAGGGCCACAGGCGAGCTTTCGAAATAGTCGCGGAGCGGCTGTGGGAGTTCGTCCGGAGTCATGTCTGCTGAAGCCTCATTAGGGAAGCAGAACGACCTGTCCCGACAACTGATCCAGGATATGGCCAAACGGGTAGCGAAACAAGCGATTGCAACAGGCTTGCGCATGTCAAAACATTGACAACGCCAATTTATTCCGCTTGCGATACGATGTGGCCGGGCCTTTTGTTGCGCCGCTAACCGCATTGTTGTCATTGCCCCGCGCCGCGCAGGGCCGTAGCAAAGCGGCCATGAACCCGATGCGGCGGATCCTGATCCTGGGCGGCGGTACGGCCGGCTGGCTCACCGCCGCCTATCTCGCGCGGTACCTTGATGTCGCGCGCCAGCAGCGCTTCTCGATCACGGTGCTCGAATCGCCGGCGCTGGGTATCGTCGGCGTCGGAGAAGGCGGGTTCCCGACGATCCGCGAGACACTGCAATTCCTCGGCATCGACGAACGCCGCTTCGTGCGCGCCGCCGGCGCCACCTTCAAGCAGGGGATACGCTTCGACGACTGGCTGCATGCGCCGCGGCCCGACGGCGCGCGCCACCGCTTTCTCCACCCCTTCGAGGCGCCGTTTCACGCCGATGGTGCCGGGCTGGTCCCCTATTGGCTGTTGCAACCGGCCGCGGCGCGACCGCCCTTCGCCGAGGCGATGACGATCCAGAATCGTGTCGCGGCGCAGGGTCGGGCGCCGAAGCGCGTGGAAGAGGCGGGCTATGGCGGCCCGCTCACCTATGCCTATCATTTCGACGCAGTGCGGCTGGCGCAGATGCTGCGCGAACGGGCGATCGAACTCGGCGTCGTGCATCTGGAGGGTGAGGTTTTTCACGCCCATACCGACCCTGACGGCGCCATCGACCGGATCGAGACGCGCGAGCACGGCGCGCTCGCCGCCGATCTCTATATCGACTGCTCGGGCTTCGAGGCCGCGCTGATCGGAAAGGCGATGGGATCGCCCTTCACCTCGGTGCGGCACCAGCTGTTCACCGATCGCGCGCTCGCCTGCAAACTGCCCTATGCCGATCCCGAAGCGCCGATCGCGACGACGACCATCGCCGCCGCGCACGAGGCCGGGTGGACCTGGGACATCGGGCTGCAGCATGCACGCGGGATCGGCTGCGTCTTCTCCTCGGCGCATCTGGACGCGGAGCGCGCCGCGGAGATCCTCGACAAGCATCTCGGCGGTGCACCGCATGACGCGCGGCTGATCCGTTTCGATCCCGGCTATCGCCGCGCGCCCTGGGTGAAGAACTGCGTGGCCGTGGGCCTTTCCGGCGGCTTCCTGGAGCCGCTGGAGGCGACCGGCGTGGTGCTGATCGAGGCGGCGGCGGCCATGATCGCCGAGCTGTTCCCCCATGCCGGCCCGGTCGATGCCCCGGCCGCGCGCTTCAACGCGCTGATGGCGGCGCGCTATGCCCGGATCGTCGATTTCCTGAAGCTTCATTATTGCCTCAGCCGGCGCGAGGAGCCGTTCTGGCGGGACAATCGCGATCCGGCTTCGATCCCCGAAACGCTCCGGGCACTGCTGGAGCAATGGCGGCATCGCCCGCCGAGCCGCTTCGACTTCCTGCTCGACGTCGAGAGCTTCGCCTTCTTCAACTATCAGTACATCCTCTACGGGATGGACTTTTCCACCGATCTCGCCGCCGCCCGCGACGGCTTCCCCCATGCCGAGGCGGCGGCGCGCCAGTTCGCGCGCATCCGCAGCTTCGGCGAGCAGGCGGTGGCGGATCTGCCCGGCCACCGCGAGCTGATCCGCCAGCTTGCCGGCTGACGGTCAGACGGCGGCGAGCCCCCCGTCGATCGCGTCCAGCTCGCCGCGCTCGCGCGCCTGGCGGCCATAGACCGCCTCGAACAGCGGTGTCGCCATCACGGTGGTGATGATCGCCATCAGCACCAGCATCGAGAACAGGGTCGGACCGATGATGCCCTTCTGCAGGCCGATATTGATGATGATCAGCTCCATCAGCCCACGGGCGTTCATCAGCGCGCCGATGCCCAGCGCGGTGCGGTTATCCTCGCCGGCGATCCGCGCCGCCGCCCAGCAGGCGCCGAACTTGGCGAGGACGGACACTGCCAGGATGCCGAGTGCGATCAGCAGGAGGGACGGCGAATTGACCATGTCCATCCGGGTGTTGAGGCCCGAATAGGTGAAGAACATCGGCAGCAGCAGGACGACGGCGAGCGGCTCCACCTTGCGCTTCAGCTCCTCGACGAACAGCCCGCGCGGCATGCACACACCCATCAGGAAGCCGCCAAAGATCGCATGGATGCCGATCGCATCCATGAAGAAGGCGGAGGTGCAGAACAGCATCATCGTGACCGCGAGGATCGGCATGGTCATCTCGCCGCGTGCCTCGACGATCCGCCCGAGCGGCGCCAGCAGGCGCCGTCCGAACACCAGCATGAAGCCCGCATAGAGCACCGCCCCGCCGATCGCGAGCACCGCCACGCCGGGGCCCGCCCCGAAGGTGGCCAGCACGAGCGCGAGCACGCACCAGGACGCGGCATCGTCGAACGCGCCCGCGGTGAGCGACAAGGTGCCGAGCGCCGAGTTGGCGAGCCCGCGCTCATTGATGATCCGCGCCAGCATCGGGAAGGCGGTGAGCGCGATGCAGGCGCCCATGAACAGCGTCGCATTGGCCTGGCTGATGCCCGGCGTGAACAGCCCGGGGACCGTGAGCAGGGCGGGCGTGATCAGCGCCGCGAGCAGGAAGGGGGCGGCAATGCCGGCGGCCGAAACGCCCGCCGCGCTCTTCGCCTTGGAGCGGAAATGATCGAGGCGCAGCGTCAGGCCCACCATGAACATGTAGAGTCCCACGCCCAGCTGCGCGCCGGCATACAGCAGATTGCGGGTTTCCTTGGGAAAGATCGCCAGCTGCAGATCGGGAAGCAAGAGACCCAGCAGCGAGGGGCCGAGCACCACGCCGGCGATCATCTCGCCCACGACCTGGGGCTGCTTCAGGAACTTCTGCCCGGCCCAGCCGACCACCCGGCAGGCAAACAGGATGATCGCCAGCTGCAGGAAGAAATGAATGCTGAAATCACCGGGTGCATAGGTCTTGGCGGCCTGCACGGCCGGACCGTGCGGGTTGAGGACGTCGGTCAGCGCGTGCCAGGCGCCGGTCAGCAGCTCGTTCATTCGGATCCCCTCGGGCGCGCGGCATCTCGTGCACCGGCGCGATGGCCCAGCAAGCCGCTTCGTGGCCGCGCCGCAAGCATCGATTCGCGGCCGCTTGTACTTTTCCATGATCGGACGACGGAGTGTTGCCGAGCATCCACAAGGTAGGTACGTACCTACAATTCTACGGCACTGTTGGGACGGACGGACCCCGGCGATGAAGGTACTGACCAGCCGCGAATTCAACCAGGACGTCAGCGCCGCGAAGCGATTCGCGCGTATCGAGCCGGTGTTCATCACCGACCGCGGCAGACCCACCCATGTGCTCATGAGCATCGCCAGTTTCCGTGCCTTCAGCGGCGAGCGCGAAAGCATTGTCGATGCGCTGGCCGAAGCCGCGCCCTTCGCCCTCGACGGCGAGCCGGGACGCTGGTGAATGTACCTGCTCGACACGCCCGTCCTGCTCGATCTGCGTAAGGCGCGCGGCGGCGGCGCCGATCCGAGGCTGACCGCCTGGGCGGGCGGGGCGCCGCGCGAGCAGCTGTTCCTTTCCGTACTGGCGCTGGCGGAGGTGGAGGCGCTGGCTGCACGGGCACCGCGCGGTGAGGGCGCGACGTCGATCCGCCGCTGGATCGACGACCAGCTTGTGCCGGCGTTCGGCAGCCAGCTCCTGCCCGTGGACATCGCGGTCGCGCGGCGGCGGGGCCAGGTGCCGCTGGCGAGCGACCGCCACGCGCTGATCGCCGCGACCGCGCTCGAACATGCGCTGACGCTGGTGACCTATGACGCCGCAGCCTATCGCGGGGTGCGGCTGAAGCTGTTCGATCCGCGGCGCTACGATCCCGAGGAGGCGGTGGATGACTGGCGGGCGGCCGCCGCGCGCAGCGGCCCGCTCTGGTTCCGCAGCCTGTTCCTCCGCAGCTGACTTCGTGCAACCGGTAGGCGTCCCAAGCATTTGTCTGAAAAGGAGAATGCAATGGCCGACGAGAAGCGCGCGACCTTGTACCGGATGGAATTGCCGGATCATGTCTGCCCGTTCGGGCTGCATGCCCGCGAGCTGCTGCTCGAGCGGGGCTACGATATCGACGACCGCGTGCTGCGGACGCGGGGTGAAGTGGATGCGGTGAAGGCCGAGTTCGGCGTCGCTACCACCCCGGTGATCTTCCTGGGCGAGGAACGGTTCGACGGCAGCGACGCGCTCGCCCATGCGCTGGCGAGCCGCTAGGCGCCGCATGCCACGAGCTGCGCGGACGCACTCGGTTCGTCCCGTTCGTGTTACAGCCTCGGAACAAAGCGCCGCGTCGTTGATTTTCGCTCCCAACGCTTTTCCGACAACGGTTTTTTTCGACCGTACCAACGTAAAGGGCAATGATGATGAAGAAGATGCTCGTGCTCGGCGCCGCTGCCGGCCTGATCGCTCTCTCGGCGTGCAACAACACGCCGCGTGAGCAGGCCGCCGACAACATCGAGGCGAATGCCGAGGCGCGTGCCGACAACATCGAGGCGATGGCCGGTAACGCCACCACCGATGCGGCCGAGGACAATCTGCAGAACCAGGCCGAGGCCGTGCGCGCCGAGGGCGACGCCAAGGCCAAGGACATGCGCACCCACGATGCGGACACCAATCTGCACAACGGGATGTAATTCCGGAGCTTTCCGGTCCGGGTTCCCGCCGTTCCCACGCAGGCGGCGGGCCCTAGCGAAGGGCGCTCGCGAAAGCGGGCGCCCTTTTGCGTGCGCGCCGCTCCCTTACACGTCGATTTGCAATCGATTGTTGCTTCCAAGGTCGTAACGTTCCATAAAGTCGGCACAGAACAGACTGGTCGGGTGGAGAGGCGCGACGATGAACCCTGCTGACCGCAAGCCGCGCCTCCCGCTGTGGCGCATCCTGGAAATGAATCTCGGCTTTCTCGGCCTGCAGTTCAGCTTCGGGCTGCAGCAGGGCAACATGGCGCCGATCTATTCCTATCTCGGCGCGTCGGAGGCATCGCTGCCGCTGCTGCAGCTGGCCGGGCCGATGACCGGGCTGCTCGTCCAGCCGATCATCGGTGCGATGAGCGACCGAACCGCCAGCCGCTGGGGTCGGCGTACCCCCTATTTCCTCATCGGCGCGGTGCTGTGTTCGCTGGGGCTGTTCTTCATGCCGCTCAGCAGTTCGATCGTCATGGCGGTGTCGCTGCTGTGGCTGCTCGATGCGGGCAACAACATCACCATGGAGCCGTATCGCGCCTATGTGTCCGATCGGCTCGATCCCAGTCAGCACGGGCTCGGTTTCCTTACCCAGAGCGCGTTCACCGGGCTGGCGCAGATGCTCGCGTTCCTCACGCCGTCGCTGCTCGTCTGGGCGGGGATGAACCAGGATTGGGTGGATTCGCACAACATTCCCTATACCGCCCGGGTCGCCTTCATGGTCGGCGCGGTGCTCGCACTGGGCACGATCCTGTGGTCGGTCCTGCGGGTACCCGAACTGCCGCTGACCCCGACCGAGCGGGCCCATATCGCCGCACAGCCCAAGTCGCTGGGCGCGACGCTCGCGGAAATCGGCGCGGCGATCCGCGCCATGCCCCCGGCGATGCGCAAGCTGGCGCTGATGAGCCTGTTCCAATGGTATGCGATGATGGCGTACTGGACCTATGTGATCCTCGCCATCGCGCGGTCGGTCTACGGCACGGCGGAGTCGACCGCGCCGGGATTCCGCGCCGCGGTGCTCACCAATGGCGAGATCGCCGCCTTCTACAACGCCGTCGCCTTCGTCGCCGCCTTCGCGATGGTGCCGATCGCGCGGAAGATCGGCGCGGCACGGCTGCACGCCGCCTGCCTGGTCTGCGCAGGGCTCGGCATGCTGTGGCTGCCGCAGGTGCAGGACAAGGCTTTGCTGTTTCTGCCCGCGATCGGGCTGGGGCTCGGCTGGGCGAGCATGATGGGCAACCCCTATGTCATCCTCGCCGGATCGATCCCGCCCGAACGGACCGGGGTCTATATGGGCATTTTCAACATGATGATCGTCATTCCGATGCTGCTCTTCTCGATCAGCCTGCCCTTTTTCTACGCGCCCCTGCTCGGCGGGGACGCGCGCAACGTGTTGCGGCTGTGCGGCGGACTGATGTTCTGCGCCGCGCTGGCGGTGTGGACCGTTCGGGACCGGAAGCCGGCATGACCGCGCGGGCGGAATGGACGCGAACCGCGCTCGCGGGAATCGCCCGACAGACCGGCGCGGCGATCCCGCCGCTGCGCCCCGGCGCGTGGTCGCCGGTGGCGGATCTGGACTATTGGGACATGTGGCCGATCGCAGACGCCGATGGCCGCACCGTGCTGCGTGGCGGCCGAAGCTGGTGGTTCTTCCTCGCGGCACCACGCCTCGACGATCCCGAAGCCAGGCACGATGTCGCCCGCATCCGCCTGACGAGCATCGGCGGGGACGGCGTGTGGCGCGATCATGGCGACGCCTTTCCCGACGGCTTCACCCCCGGATCGCGCGAATGGTCCGGCTCGGCGGTGCTGGAGGAGGACGGCGTCACGCTGTCGCACTATTTCACCGCCGCCGGGCGCCGCGGCGAGGCGACCTCGTTCGAGCAGCGGCTGTTCGTCAGCCGCGGACGCTTCCATGTCGACGGAGATGCCGCGCACCTCAGCGACTGGAGCCCTCCCGAGGAGATCGTCGCCGCCGACGGCGCGGTCTACACGATCGCGAACGAAACGGTGGCGCCGCCGCACGGCATCCAGGGGTTCCGCGACCCGGGCTTTTTCCGCGATCCGGCGGACGGCGCGGCATATGTGCTGTTCACCGCCAACGCGGCCTGGAGCGATGCCCGCGTCAACGGCGTGATCGGGGTGGCACGGCGGAGCGACGACGCCTGGCGGCTCGACCCTCCGCTCCTCTCCGCGATCGACGTCAACAGCGAGCTGGAGCGCCCGCACATCGTCGTGCGCGACGGGCGTTACTATCTGTTCTGGAGCACGCAGGCGCGCCGGTTCGCCACGGGGATCACCGCGCCGACCGGGCTGTACGCGATGGTCGCGGAGCGCATGGCGGGGCCCTGGCGGCCCGCCAATGGCACGGGCCTGGTCGCGGCGAACCCGCCGCAAGCGCCGGCCCAGGCTTATTGCTGGTGGGTTACCGCCGATGGTTATGTGCTCAGCTTTCGCGACTATCCCGGCATAGCGCCCGACCGGCTGGACAGCCTGGCAGAGGTCGCGCAGCGCCGTCGCGCCTTTGGCGGCGCCCCCGCGCCCTTCTTTCTCCTGGCCTTCGATGGAGACCGCGTGACGCTGTCGACCTGAGCGGGACGGAGGCGATCGGACTAGGCCGAATCCCGCACCACCAGCTGGGGCGGCATCACCAGGGGGCTGGCCTCTTGCCCGGCGATCCGCGCGAACAGGCGCTCCACCATGGCGCGGGCGCCGCGCGCGATGTCCTGCCGCACGGTGGTGAGCCGCGGCACGGTCTGCAGGCCGAGCGGCAGATCGTCATAGCCGATCACCGGTACATCGCTGGGCACCGCCATGCCCTGGTCGGCGAGTACCCGCAGCGTCGTCATCGCGATCATGTCCGACCCCGCGGCGATGCCGTCGATCCGATCAAGATGGCGGGTGAGATGCGCCGCGATTTCCAGCTCCATCATGTCGGATGCCATATGCGTGTCGAGCTGAAGCGGCGCCGGCAGTCCGGCGGCGGCGGCGGCGGCGCAGATGCCGGCATAGCGTTCGCGCAGTTCCGGCGCGCGGATTTCGCCCAGAAAGGCGATCCGCCGCACGCCGCGCGCGATGAGATGTTCGGCGGCGATCCGCCCGCCGGCGACATTTTCCGTACCGACCGTGCAGTGCACCTGGCCCGGCATGCGGCTGCCCCAGGCGACCAGCGGGCGATAGCGCCGCGCGACGCGCTCGATCGCATCCATCTGGTCCGACTGGCCGATCAGCAGCACGCCGTCCAGCATGCCGGAGTCGACGATCCGCTCCAGCCAGTCCTCGGCATCGGGAATGATCCGCGACAGCATCACGTCGTATCCATTCTCGGTCAGCGCATCGGCGAGATGCCCGAGGATCGTCATGAAGAAGGGATCGGACAGATGCTGGCGGCGCTCGTGCCCCAGCGGCACGACGACGCCGATCACGCCGGTCTTCTGCGTGCGCAACCGCCGCGCCATCTGGTTGACGCGAAAGTCGTGCGCCGCCGCCAGCGCCTGGATGCGCTGGCGCGTCTCCGGGTTAACCAGGCTGCTGCCCGCCAGCGCGCGCGAAACCGTGCCGGCCGATACACCGGCGAGGCGGGCGAGATCGGCAAGCGTGCGGGCCGGTCTGTCGGAAGGCGGAACATCGTGGCTCACGGGAAGAGACGATAGGCCGCTCTGACCGACATGCGCAAGCGCGGCTGCTACGCACATTTACGAAGCTTGTTGCAATCGATTGCAATGTGAGATATACGCGATGCTGAAGGGTTTCCACAAGGAGAACCCAAGTCAGGGAGAGAGGCCGATGGCCATGTCTGCGCGCACCCGTCGCATCCGCCACCTGCTGCTGGGCAGCATGCTCGCCGTCCCGAGTGCGCCCGCACTCGCGCAGGACGGGACACCGCCGCCGCAGGACGTGGCACCGGCGCAGGAGGCGGAGGCCACGCGATACACCGAGATCGTCGTGACCGCCGTCGCGCGCGGCCGCGACCGGCTCGACACCGCGATCTCGACCAGTTCGCTCAAGGCCGACGACATCCAGAAGGCCGCGCCGCGCTCGGTCGCGGAAATCTTCCGGACGCTGCCCGGCATCCGTTCGGAGAGCTCGGGCGGCGAGGGCAATGCCAATATCTCGATCCGCGGCCTGCCGATCGCCTCGGGCGGCGCCAAGTTCCTGCAGCTGCAGGAAGACGGGCTGCCGGTGCTCGAATTCGGGGACATTACCTTCGGCAATGCGGACATCTTCCTGCGCGCCGATCTCAACCTGGCGCAGGTGGAGTCGATCCGCGGCGGCTCGGCCTCGACCTTCGCGTCGAATTCGCCCGGCGGCGTAATCAACATGATCTCCAAAACCGGCGAAACCGAAGGCGGCGCGGTGCAGGCCACCGCCGGGCTCGACTACAAGGACTATCGCCTCGACTTCGACTATGGCGCCAGGCTGACCGACAGCGTGCGCTTCCACATGGGCGGCTTCTACCGCCAGGGGACCGGCCCGCGCCGCATCGGCTATGACGGCAACAAGGGCGGCCAGTTCAAGTTCAACGTAACCAAGGAATTCACCGGCGGGCACATCCGCCTCTACGGCAAGTTCCTCGACGACCGCGCGGTCGGCTATTTGCCGATGCCGGTGCGCGTGACCGGCACCAACGGCAACCCGACCTATCAGGACCTGGCCAATTTCCGCTCCAACCGCGACCAGCTGCTGACGCCCAACTTCACCCGCAACGTGACGCTGGACGGCAACAACAATCCGGTGACCGACGACGTTCGCGAGGGGCAGCGCCCGCTGGTCAAGTCGATCGGCTTCGAGGCGGAGACGACGCTCGCCGGGTGGACGATCACCGATCGCTTCCGCTATTCGGACATTTCCGGCCGCTTCATCTCGAACTTCCCGGCGACGGTCGATTCCGCAAGCGCCGTCGCGACGTCGCTGGGCGGGGCAGGGGCGACGCTCGCCTATGCCAGCGGCCCCGATGCGGGAAGGGCGATCACCGACCTCGCCGGGCTGAACGGCAACGGCCTGCTCGCACAGATCGTGGTGTTCGACACCAAGCTCAACAGCCTCGACAACATCACCAACGATCTGCGCGCGAGCCGGGCGTTCGACGTCGGCGCGGGCAAGCTCACCGCCACCGCCGGCTTCTACAAGTCGCGCCAGACGATCGATACCGATTGGCTATGGACCTCGATCCTCACCGATGTGCGCGGCAATGGCGGGGCGGCGCTGGTCAATGTCCGCCGCGCGAACGGCACGGCGGTCACCCAGGACGGCTTCTACGGCTACAGCGCCGCCTATTTCGGCGGATGCTGCCGGCGCAGCTACAATGTCGACTACAACGTCAACGCGCCCTTTGCCTCGCTCAACTACCAGCTCGGCAAGGTCTCGATCGGCGGCAGCGTCCGCTATGACTTCGGCGATGCGAGCGGCTCGATCGCGGGTGCCGATCTGGGCGGCGGCCGTGTCGGCTCCGTCAGCCGCGACATCAACGGCGACGGGGTGATCTCGGACGCCGAGACCCGCGTCGCGGTGATCCCGCTGACCAGCCCCGCGCCGGTCAACTACAGCTATCATTACTGGAGCTATTCGGCGGGCATCAACTATCGCTTCGTCGAGTACATGTCCGTCTTCGCGCGCTACAGCCGCGGCGGCCGCGCCAATGCGGATCGCCTGCTGTTTGGGCCGGCGGTGAGCACCACCGACGGTCATCTGGTGAGTTCGGCAGCGGCGGTCGACTTCGTCAACCAGGCGGAGCTGGGCGTAAAGTATCGCGAAGGACCGCTGACGCTCAACCTCACCGGCTTCTGGGCGCGTACCGAGGAGCAGAATTACGAGGCGACGCGGCAACTGTTCATCGACCGCACCTATCGGGCCTATGGCCTCGAATTCGATGGCGCGGTCCGCCAGGGGCCGTTCAGCCTGACCGCCGGTGCCACCTGGACCCATTCGCGCATCGTCGCCGACGCGCTCAACCCCGGCGTGGTCGGCAACACGCCGCGTCGCCAGGCGAAGCTGATCTTCCAGGCGACGCCGCAGGTCGAGTTCGGCCGCGCCTCGATCGGCGCGAATGTGGTGGGCACCACCAGCAGCTATGCGCAGGACAACAACCAGCTCAAGCTGCCGGGCTACACCCAGGTCAACGCCTTCGCCCAGTTCCGGCCGATCCCGAAGCTGCTGGTGTCGCTCAACGCGAACAATTTGTTCAACGTCCGCGGCTTCACCGAGGCGGAGGAGGGGGCGATCCCGGCGAACGGCATCGTCCGCGCCCGCTCGATCAACGGTCGCACGATCAGCACTTCGGTCCGGATTGAATTTTGATTCCCCGGACGGCGGCCGGAGGCGCAATCCTCCGGCCGCTTTCCTGCATTCCGCTTACCAGATCCGGACGCGGTCCGCCGGTGCCAGATACTGTTTCTGGCTCGGATCGATGTTCCAGGCGGCATACCAGGCATCGACGTTGCGCAGCGGGTTCACCGCGCGGATCTGGCCCGGCGAGTGGGGATCGCTGACCAGCTGCTGGCGCAGCGCCTCGGTGCGGAACAGCGTCCGCCACACCTGGCCCCAGCCGAGGAAGAAGCGCTGGTCGCCGGTGAAGCCGTCCAGCACCGGCGCCGGCTTGCCGCCCAGCGAGGCGTGATAGGCGTCCAGCGCAATCAGCACGCCGCCGAGATCGCCAATATTCTCGCCCATCGAGGCACGGCCGTTGATGGGGCTTGAGTAGCAGCGGAACAGAAAACCGACATAAGGGTGATCAAGTCTGGCTGATTGCGGCCGTTCTTCCTGATAGATCATCGCGCACTCCGCATCGATCGACGCGTGGAGCTAAAAAGAGCGCCGACAAGTCGGTCGGTTCTGGTCCACGGAACTTCAACAGACTGCCTCTCCCACGGTCTACTCCTGCCAAATGACCAAATGGCAGAGTTCTCGGTTGCAGCTGATCTGCCAATTTAGCAGCTGCGCTTCGATGCGGAACACACTTCAAAGCGCGAGAGCAGATCGGTCGATGGCAGTTGTAGGTCGCATCGCGCGTTCGATGGCGCTGACGAGTGCCGGCATCGTGAAGGGCTTTTTCAGAACGATCGCGTTGGGTTCGGCCTTCAGCACACGCTCGCAATCTCCCGTCGAGAAGATGTGCGGCGCGGGCAGCGTCATCTCGATTTCCCTAACAGCAGCAAGCCCGCTGCCCTCGTGCAAACCGTCATCGACGATCAACAAGTCCGGACGATGGAACAACGCCGCGACAACCGTCGCAGCTTCGGTGTCAGTGACGGCGCAGACATTATGTCCGAGCACTTTCAGCACGTCCGACAAGAACATGGCAATCATCGCGTTGTCTTCAGCGACGAGGATTCGCAACGCAGTCATGCAGCTATGTTGGAGGCATGTCGGCCGTAAAAATAGGTTCGGAAAATACTCATGGGGGGATCGGGCGCGCTGACTGAATGAGCATGGCGGGTTCTGCCGCGAATGTGGTAAGCTCTCGTTATGGTTGCCTCGACCAGCGAACCGAAAGCGATAGCCCGGTTCCTAGATCAGCAAACCGACGGCATCGATACCCGTTTGGCCGAAGGCACTGTTTTGTCCGCGGCTAAAGCGAGCTTTCCGATCGTGGCGGTGGGCGCGTCGGCTGGCGGTCTGGACGCCGTCACCAAGCTAATCGACGCCCTGCCGCAATCGCCGGGCATGGCGTTTATCCTGATCCAGCACCTCGACCCGACGCACAAAAGCCTGATGGCCGAGTTGCTGACCAAGCACACGCCAATGCCTGTCGCCGAAGCGATCGATGGCGCCGCAATCGAGGTGGACCATGTCTATACGATTCCCTCGGGGTCTTACCTCTCCGTGTCCGGGGAAGTGCTCAGGCTTTCGACCCCGAATGCGCCGCGAGGCTCTCGCAAGCCGTTCGACTTCCTGCTGAAGTCCATGGCGCGTGGCACGGAGCATCCGATTGCTGCGATCATCCTGTCAGGCTTTGATGGAGACGGAAGCGACGGCTTGCAGAGCATCCGGGACCGAGGTGGCCTCGTGATCGCGCAGGATCCAGCGGAAGCCGAACATAATTCCATGCCGACCAGCGCTATCGATACCGGCCTCGTTGATGAGACCTTGCCGATCGATCAAATGCCTGGAGCGCTTGCCACCTTCGCCAAGGACAATGCTGCGACAGTCGCCGCCAGCTCCCCTGGGCTCGCCGAGATCATCGAAGAACTCCGCAAGAAAACGCCGCACGATTTCCGACACTACAAGCCTGGGACGCTGCAACGCCGCATCGACAGGCGCATGGGGCTCGCCAATATCCGGCTGGATGCAATGCCGAAATATCTGGCGATGTTGCGCAAAGACGCAGGTGAGCGCGATCTGCTCGCTGCGGACCTGCTTATTAACGTCACTACCTTCTTCCGCGACCCCAAGACGTTCGACATGCTCGCGAGCCAAGTGATCCCCGATCTGGTCAAGCATCATGACACAGACCAGCCACTCCGCGTGTGGGTCGCCGGATGCAGTACTGGCGAGGAAGCCTATTCCATTGCAATCTTGTTTTTGGAGGCGATTGCGGCGTCCAAGCGCCCGCTCAAGCTGCAGATATTCGCCTCGGACGTAGACGCCGCCGCCGTCTCCAAAGCACGCGAGGGCGTCTATCCCGCCACCGTCACGGTTGACATCACGCCAGCGCGAGTGAAGCGGTTCTTCGTGCGGGAAGAAGCCGGCGACTACCGCGTCAATTCCGATTTGCGCGGTGCGATCGTGTTCACGGTGCAAGACGTGTTGTCCGATCCGCCGTTTTCACGCCTCGATCTAATCTCGTGTCGTAACCTTCTGATCTACCTCACGCCGCGCGCCCAGGCGAAAGTCATCTCCTTGTTCCACTTCGCGCTTCGCAATCGCGGCATGCTTTTACTGGGTAGCGCGGAGACGATCGGGAGCACGGCGGGGCGCTTCGAGGTGGTCGCCAAGACCGAGCGGATCTATCGCCAGATTGGGCATGGCCGCTTGGGACTTTCCGATTTCGATGTAGGCGCGGCGGCGGACAAAGCCGGGCAGGCCCCGGGAGCGACGGAACATGTGCCGACGCGCGCGTCTGGCTTTGCCGAGCTGGCGCGCCGGCTTGTGCTGGAGACCCACGCGCCGGCTGCGGTTTTGATCGATCGTGCTGGCAAATGTCTGTATTCGCTTGGACCAACCGACCGGTATCTGCAGGTCGCCTCCGGCTATCCGTCGCACGATCTGCTCGAGATGGCGACGCCGGCGCTGCGAGCGAAGCTGCGTGCCGCCATCGGCCGGGTCAGCAAAGAAAATCCTCGTGTTTTCATTGGGCATAGCCGGATCGGCACCACCGCCTTCGGTATAGACGTTCAGGCTGTGACCGGCGACGGTGAGGAGCTACTGCTCGTCGCCTTCATCGATGATTCGGCGGCCGCGCAGGGCGGCGTCGTTGCGAAATCCCCGGCGACGAATGATCGCGTCGGCGATCTCGAACATGAACTGGCGCTCACGCGCGACGAGCTTCGCATCGCGCTCGAAGGCCTAGAGACAGCGAACCAAGAGCAGAAAGCCATCAACGAGGAGGCGTTGTCGGTCAATGAGGAGTATCAATCGACCAACGAGGAATTGCTGACCTCAAAGGAAGAATTGCAGTCGCTCAATGAGGAGCTGACCGCGTTGAACGGGCAGCTGCAGGAAACGCTGGAGCGTCAGCGCTCAACTTCGGACGATCTGCAGAACGTGCTTTACAGCACCGACGTCGCGACGCTGTTCCTTGATCCCGACCTGAATATCCGTTTCTTCACCCCGGCCACGCGCGCGGTGTTCAACGTAATCCCAAGCGACGTAGGCCGACCACTGGCCGATCTGCGCGCGTTAGCTGTCGATGACCAGCTCGAAGATGACGCAAGGAAAGTGCTCAATGGCGCGGCAGCCATTGAGCACGAAATTGAGGTCCCGGGGGGAACTTGGTTCATGCGGCGTATGCTGCCCTACCATACGCACGACGAGAAGGTTGAAGGCGTCGTCATCACCTTCACCGACATCACTGAACGTAAAATATCTGCGAAGGCCTTGCGCGCGTCGAAGCGCGAGGCGGAACTGGCGAATATCGCCAAATCGCGCTTCCTGGCAGCGGCCAGCCACGATTTGCGGCAGCCACTGCAATCGCTCTCGCTTGTTCAGGCCTTACTCGTGCATTCGGTGGAAGCGGAAAAGCCGGCGAAGCTGGTAGAGCGGCTAGGCGAGACACTCGAAGCGATGACCGCGATGCTCAACGTCCTGCTCGACATTAACCAGATCGAGGCAGGCGTGGTGCATCCCGAATCCGTCGATTTCGCCCTTGATGATATGCTCAACCGGTTGCGGGAGGAATTTTCCTATCAGGCTCAGGCGCAGGCGCTTGACCTGCGCGTCCTGCCCTGCCCTTTGCGCGTGCATAGCGACCCGCGCCTGCTCGAACAGATGATCCGCAACCTGCTCGCTAATGCGATGAAATATACGCGGAATGGGCGGATTCTACTCGGTTGCCGCCGGCGTGTTGGGCAGATAAGGGTCGAAATCTGGGATACCGGCATTGGCATTGCTGAGGATGAACTGCACGCTATTTTCGAGGAATTCCATCAGGTCGACAACGCTGCTCGAGAGCGCAGCAAAGGACTGGGCCTGGGTCTATCGATCGTCCAGCGACTGGGCGCGCTCCTTGACCACGACATTGGCGTGAGGTCCACGCTGGGGAAGGGATCGGTCTTCTCAATCGGCGTCCCGCTTGCCAAGCGTGCCGCAAGGAAGGCGATTACCGGATTGCTGAGCACACCGGCACACACCAATTCGCCAACCGGCAAGATCATCATCGTGGAAGATGATACAGAGGTACGCGACCTGCTCGAACAATTGCTGACGGAGAGCGGTCAGCGGGTACGAAAAGCGGCAAACGGAGAGGCTGCGCTCGCTCTGGTGGCTAAAGGCGCGATCCGCCCCGATCTCATCGTTGCAGACTATAATTTGCCGGGCGCGCTGGACGGCCTCGGCGTCATACGAGATATACGGGAATTGCTGGATCATCCTGTCCCCGCCATCATTCTGACGGGGGATATCTCCAGCGCGGCCCAGACGAGGATAGCCGCCAGTAATTGCACGCTATTAAGTAAGCCCGTAAATGCGAAAGAGCTTACCGCAGCCATCGAGACGCTTCTCTGGGAGGGCGAGCCGAACGACAAGCAGCCCTCGTCGAATCATGCCACCACGTCAGACGCTGCGATCATCGTAGTCGATCCCGATGGGGAAGTGCGAATGTCGATACGCGGCGTTCTCGAGGCTGATGGGTATGTGGTCGAAGATTTCCCCGACGCCGAGACCTATCTCGCCGCGTACCGATCCGACCGCGAGGGATGTGTGCTCCTCGACGCCGGACTGCCCGGCATCGACGGGATCGAATTGATTAAACGTTTGAAGGAGATGGGCAGCCCAATGGCCACCATCATGCTGACCGGCAGCAGTGACCTCACGCTGGCGATCTCGGCAATGAAAGCTGGTGCGTGCGACTTCATAGAGAAACCCGTCGGCAAGGACGCGTTGATGGCGAGCATCGAGCGGGCGCTCGCGCAATCGCATGACGTGAGCGTCGTTAACGGTTTTGAGGAAACGGCGGCGCGCCATGTGTCGGAGCTAACGCCGCGCCAGCGCGAAATCATGGATCTCGTCCTGTCCGGTCACCCTAGCAAAAACATCGCTGCTGATCTCGGCATCAGCCAGCGAACCGTTGAAAATCACCGAGCTTCGATGATGCAGAAGATGGGAGCCGGGTCACTGCCGGAACTTGCTCGACAGGCTCTCGCCGCCGAACGCAAAAGTCCGACCGTTGACAGGCCGCTACAGCGTTGAGCGATAGCGCTCCCGAAGCTAACAAAAAAAGCGGGTGACATCGACGCCAAACAAGCTCCAAAACAGTTTGTATTGTAATGCGCCCTCTTTGAAAGATGGTTCCGCGTTACCTTATGAGAATTTGAGCGGCAGCATACCAGACGACCTACAGAAGGCGGCCTGAACTGGTTCGTCCAACAAACCCCGGTTTGATATGAGCCGCCCGAACGATCGTGAGCGAGCTGTAAACGCTCGCGCTAAGTGGCGGCATTCTGATCGCGCTATTTGTCGGCGAGCGTCGCTACGCGGCTACCGGCTTGGTCTCGGCCGATCGCACATAGGCGTAGAGTGTTGGCTTGGAGATGCCGA
>NZ_JAAILI010000016.1 GCF_012650175.1 Sphingomonas sp. S2M10 | reverse complement strand
GCGTGGTGGTGCAAGCCAACGTGCGTGGCCGCGACGTCGGATCCGTCGTGGCGGATGCGCAGGCGGCGATCGGCAGCCAACTCCGGCTGCCTGCCGGCACCTATCTCGAATGGGGCGGCCAGTTCGAAAACCTGCAATCGGCGAGCGAGCGGCTGAAGCTGGTCATTCCGGCTTGCTTCATCTTGATCCTGCTGCTCCTCTACGGGGCGTTGGGATCGGTCCGCGATGCTGCGATCGTCTTCACCGGCGTGCCATTCGCGCTGGTGGGCGGCGTCCTGCTGCTCTTCTTGCGAGGCATGGACTTTTCGATCTCGGCGGCGGTGGGCTTCATCGCCCTGTCGGGCATCGCGGTCCTCAACGGCCTCGTGATGGTCAGCTCGATCCAGGATCTGATCCGGTCGGGGCTATCGCGCGAAGAGGCGGCCCATGTCGGCGCAATGCAGCGCCTGCGGCCCGTCGTCATGACCGCGCTCGTCGCAAGCCTCGGCTTCGTGCCGATGGCGCTTGGCGAGGGGGCGGGCGCGGAGGTGCAGAAGCCATTGGCGACCGTCGTCATCGGCGGCCTGATCTCGGCGACGCTGCTGACGCTGTTCGTGCTGCCGACGCTCTACGCCCGGTTCGGGCAGAAAGTGATCGAGAAGCCCGAGCACTACAATGAGGAGCATGAAGGGGACGACCACGGTCAGACCTTCGTGAACAACTTGGCCTGATGGGTGAGCGGGGCGATCCGCGATCGCCCCGCTCATCTCTGGGAGATGGGGATATGCCTCGCACCATAACCAGCTCAATGCTTCACGGCGGGCCACTGCGGATCTGGTCGGCGATCACCGATCCGGATCATCGTCGGGCTTGGAGTCCGCTCGTATTCCTCGACAACCCGTGCCAGCTTGGCGAGACGGAATGTACCTTCGCGATCCAGGGCATCACCCGGCCAATTCGGACGCCGGCCCGGGTCGATCAGTTCGACAAGCCGCGCGCCTTCGCTTGGTCGTGCGGCATCCCTTATCTGTTCACGCTCGAAGAGCGGTACGAGCTGGCAGGGGACGATGGTGGCACCAGGCTAACACATAGCTGCACGCTGCGCGGGGCGCTGTCTCTGCCGTTCGCGGCGATGATGTTGCGTCGTCTGCGGTCCCTGATGATCGAGGCTGACGATCGCCTTGCAACCTATCTGCGCTGGCGGGTGGGTCAGCCTGCCCGTGGGATCAATCGTCAGCGCGTCCCCTCCCGCTACAGGAGGAAGGCGCGATGATGCCGTTGAAGCGGGTACTGCCCGCCCTCATCCTCGTTGTCGGGCTGGCGGCTTGCACGGAAAGCAAGCCGCCAGCCCCGCCAACGGAGCAGCAAATCCATTCGTCCGACAGCGCCGTGGCGACCGGGGAAATGGGGCGCCATCCCTATCGCTGTTCCGACGGGGAACCGCTGTTCGTCGACTACAAGGACAACGGCCTGCAGATCGATTTGCGGCGCTCCAGCAGCGCCGTGCCCATGACGCTGACCGCGCCAGCGCAGGGCCTCCAATATGTCGGCGAGACAGCCACCGCGACCTTCAAGGGGTCGCAGCTCACCGTCGTGGAAGGCGAGGGCCGCACCCGAATCTGCGAACGGGAGGGCACCCGATGAACCGTCCTGTCTTCCGACACGTCGCACTGGAACGGGAGAGAAACGATGTCTGACACGTCGATCTCGAATGTGATGGCCATTCGGGCCGAAGTGATCGCGCGAAGCCGCGCCTTGCGCGAGGCGCAGCCGACGGCACCGCCCGGCGTGACGCCGACCGCTCCGGCGTCGAACTTCGCCGATACCCTCAATGCCGTGGTCGCGAAGGTCAACGAGACCCAGGAGCAGGAGGATGTCGTCACCGAAGCATATGAGCGTGGCGAAACCACCGACATTGCAACCGTCGCGCTCATCCAGAGTCGCGCATCCATTACTTTCGAGGCGACCCTGCAAGTCCGGAACAAGCTGCTGTCCGCTTATCGGGACATCATGAACATGCCGATCGGATGACGATCGCTAAGAGATTTAGGGCGTAATTGATATGATTGTCGGCGCGAGGCCACGTTTTAGGCAGATCATTATCGAGGTTTGGAAGCCTCTCACGATCCTGTTCGTGTGGGACGTGGCGGTGACGGCATTCCACATGATGACCCCGATCAAGGAACCGCCTTTGCCGACGGCGCTGTTCGGCACTGCCATCGCGCTCTTCATGGGGTTTCGGACCAACGCAGCTTATGCGCGCTGGTGGGAAGCGCGAACCCTTTGGGGCGCGCTCATCAATGCGTCGCGCAGCCTGGCCAGGATCACACGCAGCCTGACCAAGGGGGAACCCGAGGGCAGTGAGACGCGGCACAACATCATCCTGCGGCAGATCGCCTTCGCGCACTCGATGCGCTGCCAGCTTCGCCGACAGTCGCCCTATGAAGACATTGCCCGGATCGCCGGAACGGACGTCGCCGATATGGCGGTCGCTCGCCTGAACCCTGCCAACGCGCTCTTGGAGGACATATCGGGCAATTACGCCGACGCGCTCGCGGAAGGTCGGATCACCGAGATCCAGCAGGCAACTGTAGAGCGCGTCCTGATCGACATCGCCAATGCGCAGGGTGGCATGGAGCGGATCAAGAACACGCCGCTGCCCAATGGCTTTCGGTTCTTCCCGAACCTCTTCACGCGCGTGTTCTGCGTGCTGCTTCCGATCGCGCTGGTCGAATCCCTGGGCCTTGCCACGCCGATCGGATCGACGCTGATCGGACTCGTCTTCCTCGCGGTGCTGAGCATCGGCGAGGATCTGACCGATCCGTTCGCCAATAGCGTCCACGATGTCCCGCTCACGGCCATGTGCCGCACGATCGAGATCGACCTTCTTCAGACGGCGGGACTACCGGCCCCTGAGCCGCTGACGCCCGATCACGGCGTGCTGTGGTGAGGGCGGTGCGCGCCTTGCGGCACCTGCCTGGCCTGACAGCCGCGCGCATCGGCGCCGTTCTGTTCGCGGGTATGGTCGTAGGGGCGTGCACCCCCGCTCCAAGCCAACCGGCCGAGCCGGCGCATGAAAAGCATCTGACGCCTCGATTGATCGCGCAGCGCATCATGTATTGCGACGATGGATCGCGCGCCGATGTCGACTTCATCGACGACGGCCTGAAGATGGCTGTCACCTGGCTGCCCAAGGGCAGAACCGAGATCCTGCACGCGCAACGGACCGGCGAAGAATTTCGCGGCGACCAGTCGCGGGCAGTCGTGGCGGGCGGGTCGATCGCCTTCACGCAGCGCGGGAAGATCCGCGTCTGTCATCGAACACCGGAGGAATCATAGGATATGCAGGCATTGCTCTACACGCTTGCGCCTGTGTTGGCGGTCGTGCTCGGCGCGATCATCGCGAGCCGCACCAAGTTAAATCCTGGCCTCGTGGCGGGGCTACAGCATCTTGCTGCCGGCGTCGTGTTCGCGGCGGCAGCGACTGAAATCCTGCCGCAGGTCAAGCATGAGGCTTCGCCCAGCGCGACGTTGATCGGCGGGGCGGCGGGCGTCGTAACGATGCTGGGTCTCAAGGCTTTCGAGGCCCGCTTCAAGGGGCCGATGGCGCTGCTCGCCGCGATCGGCATCGACATCCTGGTCGATGGCCTGGTGCTCGGCCTTGCGTTCGTCGCGGGCGAGAAGGCGGGATTTCTGCTGACGATCGCGCTGACACTCGAAGTGCTCTTCCTGGGTCTGACACTGACCAACGAGCTGGCGGAAACCTATCGCTCGCGCCTGCGCATCATCGTGATCGTCTCGGCCTTGGCGCTGCTGCTGCCGATCGGCGCGCTCGCTGCCGTTCCTGTCGCCACGCTCTCGCCGGTAATGGTCGCTGGCTTCCTGAGCTTTGGGCTGATGGCGCTGCTCTACCTCGTCACGGAAGAGCTGCTGGTTGAGGCGCACGAGAAGCCTGACACCCCGCTCATCAGCTCGATGTTCTTCGTAGGGTTCCTTGCCCTGCTAACGCTCGAGGAGATCATGGGATGATCCCGAGCAACGACAACAATGGCGGCGAAGAGCGTCGCACCCTCTGGATCGTCCTGCTGCTGAACGCGGCAATCGCGGCGGGCTTCTTCGTCTCAGGATTTTTCGCGGATTCGAGCGCCCTGATCGCCAACGGTGTCGACAATCTGTCCGATACGGCTGTGTATGCGCTGAGCCTTGTGGCGCTAACCCGGGGCCAGACGTGGAAGACACGCGCTGCGGTCGCTTCGGGCGTCATGCTGCTGATCTTCGCGGGCGGTATCCTGATCGACGTTGGCCGGCGCTACCTTCAGGGCAGCGAGCCGATCGGACCGACCATGATGGTCATGTCGGCGATCGCCGGCGTCGTAAACTACCTCTGCCTGCGGCTGCTCCAGCGGCTCAAGGATCCGGACGTTAACCTACGGGCCGCCACCACCTTCAGCTTCAATGACTTCATTTCCAATGGCGGCATCCTGATCGCGGGCGTGCTGGTGCTGTGGCTGGGCACCAACTGGCCGGACCTTCTGGTCGGCTTCGCTACCGCCATCATCGCCATCAAGGGCGGTGTCGAAATCCTGCGCGACGCGCGCGCCGAAACCAAGAAAAGCGAAAGGAGGTCGTCATGAACGACAAGCTCGAACTCGATATTCCAGTATTGTTGCCGGACCTTCCTGACGCGGCCGACGCTTGCCTGGACCGTCTCGTATCAACCCTGTCAAAGCGCGAAGGCGTCGAGCGGGCGCATGTGATCTGCCTCGATGGCGACACGCCGGCGGCCCTGTGCATCCATTTCGACGCCGCCAAGCTACCGCTGCCGCGATTGCGTGAAATGGTGCGGGCCGCAGGTGCCGAAATCACTGAACGCTACGGTCATGCGATCTGGCAGGTGACAGGGATCAGTCACGAACGGCGGGCGCGCACGGTCAGCGATGCGCTATGCGCGTTGCCCGGGGTGGTACAGGCAAGCGCCAGCACCAGCGGGTCGGTCCGGGTCGAATATGATCGCCGAGAGACCACAGAAGAGGAAGTGCGCGCTGCTCTTCGCAAGCTGAAGGTGAGGGTTGGCAAGCGGGTCGCCGCCGATGACCATGCCGGCCACGACCACGGCCCCGGGGGCCACGACGCGGGCGAAGAGAAGCACGGCCCCGGCGATGGTCACGACCATAGCCACGCCGAATTTCTCGGCCCCAATACCGAGCTGATCTTCGCGCTTGCCTGCGGCGCGCTGCTGGGGATCGGCTATGCGATCGAAAGGCTGGTTGCCGGCGCACCGGAGTGGCTGCCCACGGCCTGCTATGTCGCAGCCTATTTCTTCGGCGGGTTCTTCACGCTGCGCGAGGCGATCGACAACCTTCGGATGAAGAAGTTCGAGATCGACACGCTGATGTTGGTTGCTGCCGCCGGCGCCGCTGCGCTGGGCGCATGGGCCGAAGGCGCGCTGCTGCTGTTCCTGTTCAGCCTTGGCCATGCGCTTGAGCATTACGCGATGGGACGCGCCAAGAAGGCGATCGAGGCACTGGCGAAGCTCGCCCCGGAAACCGCGACCGTGCGCCGCAACGGGGAGACCAGCGAAATCCCGGTCGAACAGATGGTCGTCGGCGATATCGCCATCGTGCGCCCGAATGAGCGCCTGCCTGCCGACGGCTTCATCATCAAGGGCGCAAGCGCGATCAATCAGGCCCCGGTGACGGGTGAAAGCATTCCGGTCGACAAGGTGCCGGTCGCGGACGCTGCGGCGGCACGCGCCAAGCCCGACGCGGTGGACGCGGAAAGCCGGGTCTTTGCCGGTACGATCAACGGCGGCGGTGCGATCGAGATCGAGGTGACGCGCCGTTCCAATGAAAGCGCGCTTGCCAAGGTCGTCAAGATGGTGAGCGAAGCGGAGACGCAAAAGTCGCCGACGCAGCGCTTCACCGACCGGTTCGAGCGGATCTTCGTGCCCGCCGTCCTGATCCTGTCGGTGCTTCTCCTGTTCGCTTGGGTCGTCGTCGACGAGCCGTTCCGCGACAGCTTCTACCGCGCGATGGCGGTGCTGGTGGCGGCAAGCCCCTGCGCGCTTGCGATCGCCACGCCGAGCGCGGTGCTATCGGGCGTCGCCCGCGCAGCGCGCGGCGGCGTGCTGGTGAAGGGCGGTGCGCCGCTCGAAAATCTAGGGTCGCTGAAGGCGATCGCCTTCGACAAGACGGGCACGCTGACCGAAGGTCGGCCGCGCATCACTGATGTCGTGCCGGTCGATGGCGCCGATGAAGGCGAGCTGCTGGCGCTGGCCGTGGCTGTCGAGGCGCTGAGCGATCATCCGCTGGCCCAAGCGATCGTCAAGGACGGTCGCGAACGTCTGGATGGGCGCGCCTTGCCCACTGCCGGCGATCTCAAGAGCCTGACCGGTCGCGGCGTCACCGCAAGCGTCGATGGCGAGACGGTGTGGATCGGCAAGGCCGAGATGTTCGGAAGTGAGGGCATTCCGGCGCTGGGGCAGGGAGCGCAGGACGCGATAGCGAAACTGCGCGAGAACGGGCGCACGACGATGGTGGTCCGCAAGGGGGATCGCGACCTGGGCGCGATCGGCCTGATGGATACGCCTCGCGAAGCGGCAAAAACCGCGCTGCGCCGGCTGCACGAGATGGGCGTATCGCGGATGATTATGATCTCCGGCGACCACCAGAAAGTCGCCGAAGCGATCGCCAACGATGTCGGGATCGACGAGGCGTGGGGCGACCTCATGCCCGAAGACAAGGTTGCGGCGATCAAGAAACTCGCCGGCGAAGACAAGGTCGCAATGGTGGGTGACGGCGTGAACGATGCCCCGGCGATGGCAAGCGCCACGGTCGGCATCGCGATGGGCGCGGCGGGGTCGGACGTTGCGCTGGAGACAGCCGACGTCGCCCTGATGGCTGACGATCTGGCGCACTTGCCATTCGCGGTGGGCCTAAGCCGGCATACGCGTGGAATTATCCGGCAGAACGTCTTCGTCAGCCTGGGTGTCGTCGCCTTCCTCGTTCCTGCCACCATCCTTGGCCTCGGTATTGGGCCAGCGGTGGCGGTTCATGAAGGATCAACGCTGCTTGTTGTCATCAATGCGCTCAGGCTGCTCGCCTACCGCGATCCGGCGGGGAAGGCGGCATGAAGTGGATGATCGCCTTCGACCTCGACGGCACGCTTGCCGAGAGCAAGCGGCCGCTATCGGAAGATATGGCCGCAACCCTCGCCCGATTGCTCGCCGTCACGGATGTGGCGGTGATCTCGGGCGGGGACTGGCCGCAGTTCGAAAAGCAGGTCGCCTCGCGTCTTCCTGCCGGCGCCGCGCTTGACCGTCTCTGGTTGATGCCGACCACAGGCACAAAACTCTATCGGTTCATCAATGGCGCTTGGCGCGCAGTCTATGCCGAGCTGTTCGACGATGCAGAGAAGGCGACGATCCGCGCGGCCTTCGATCAGGCCCTGACCGATGCCGGCCTCGCCGACGAACGTATCTGGGGCGAACGGATTGAGGACCGGGGCAGCCAGATTACCTTTTCGGGGCTGGGGCAGGCAGCGCCGCTAAAGGAAAAGGAAGCGTGGGATCCTGACCGAAAGAAGAGGACCGCGTTGCAGGCCACGTTGCGCGCGACGCTGCCGGACCTCTCGATCAATCTAGGTGGCACGACATCGATCGACGTGACCAGGGCAGGGGTGGACAAGGGCTATGGCCTGAAGCGCTTGAGTGCTGAAAGCGGCGTCCCGCTCGACGGGATGCTGTTCATCGGCGATGCGATCTTCCCCGGTGGGAATGACTATCCCGCCGCTGAAATTGGCCTCGATACGGTGAGAGTGCGCGACGTTGCGGAAACCACCGCCGTCGTGACTGCCATCATCGCATGTCTGCACCGGTAGGGATCGCCGATGTTCGCGATCCCCGCCTTGGGCCTGAACGTCTGTGGGACTCTCGGCCCGACCTTACCCCTTTACCTCCGATCTGGAGCAATCGCGTAGAACAGGCAGGCCGGCATGTTTCAAAGCTCGTGGTGGGAGATAACCACCCATATCATCAGTCTCGCCATCGCCTACGCGCTCGCCCTTCCTGTTGGCTGGGATCGCGAGAACGACGCCCGCAGCGCAGGCATCCGTACATTCCCGTTGGTTGCCATCGCCAGTTGCGGCTTCGTGCTGGTGGGCATTGCGATCCTCGGCCGCACGTCTCCAGCGCAAGCCAGGTTGCTCGAAGGTCTGATTACGGGTGTCGGCTTCATCGGGGGCGGCGCGATTCTGAAGAAGGGCGACAAGGCGTCAGGCACAGCGACGGCGGCCAGTCTGTGGGCGACTGGCGCGCTCGGCGCGGCCGTGGGCTACGGCCTATACGACATCGCCTTCATCCTGAGCGCTACCACCTTCCTCACCCTGCGCTGCTCTCGTCCGCTCAAGCGCGCCACCAATGGCGACGTCGGCAGCTCGGCGAGCCGATGACGAGCCCTTGGGCGAGCCGATGGATGCGGCCTGTGCGATCCCTTATTGGATCTTCTGACGAGGCTGGTTTGTGTTCGACATCATAACATCGATCCTCGCGTCACTCGGCGGCTTTGGCGTCTTCCTGCTGATGCTGGCCGAAAATGTCTTTCCGCCAATTCCGTCGGAAGTGATTTTGCCACTTGCCGGCTACACCGCTGCGCAGGGGCGCGGCTCGCTGTGGGTGGTGGCAATCGCCGGCACCCTCGGATCGGCTGCAGGGGCGGTGCTGTGGTACTATGTCGGCCGCTGGATCGGCATCGAACGATTGAAGCGCTTTGCTTCCCGCCACGGCCGATGGCTGACGTTGACGCCCGGTGAGGTCGATCATGTCGACCGCTGGTTCGACCGCTACGGTCGTTGGGCGGTTCTGTTCGGGCGCATGGTCCCGGGAGTCCGGACCCTGATTTCGGTGCCCGCAGGGGTCAGCGGGATGCCCCTTGGTCCATTCTTGGTCTCGACGCTCACCGGCTCGGCCATATGGACCGTTATCCTCGTGCTGGCGGGCTATGAGCTGGGCGAACGCTATAGCCAGGTGGCGAGCGTCATCGAACCGGTCAGCAACGCCGTGCTCGCGCTGGCCGTCATCTGGTATCTTTGGCGGGTCGCGACTTTCGGGCGATCAAGGGGTGGCCATTGATGGCTGACCTGCTGCCCGCGTTTCCTGCCGGCCTTTGGCTCATGGCAGCTTCGATGCTTGTCCGCATCACACGCTTTGCACGTGCCTTTAGCCTGATCTCACCAGCCAGCGCGATCATCCTCATCAGATTGGTTGGAAGGCTTCACCGCAGCGGATTTCACGCATGGCGTCGCAACGGAGGGAAGTGGCGTTGGGCCGGAATATGGAGAGGATCGACATAATGGGGAACAGCAAGCAGCAGGCGATCATCGCCGTTGCCGCAACAATCGTTCTGTCCGGATGCGGGCTGATTAAACCACGCGACGCCGGCTATTTCCGCTTCCACGCGGAAGAGGCGAGACTGGTCGTCACACGCTGCGAGCGGGGCCAAGAGACCGGCAGCGACTGCGAGGCCGCGGCGCAAGCCGTGGCCGAGCTCGACGCGGCGGCGGGGCGGCAGTCTGGACGCTGAAGCGAGCCACCTTCGCCCGCCCCATGAACCAAATCACTATCACTGGAGAAGAATCGTAATGATCGGAAGCAACAGGCCGTTCGCGCTGATGCTGGCAATGACCGCCGTCTTAACCCCGCTTTCCGCGAAGGCACAGCATACCCAGCATGGGTCAACTGGTGCCGTGTCAGGCTCGCTAAACGAGCCGCCCGCTACGCGGGCCTACCGGGCCGCAAATGCCAAGATGCATGGCGATATGGACGTAGCCTTCACGGGTGATGCCGACGCCGATTTTATGCGCGCGATGATTCCCCATCATGAAGGCGCTATCGCGATGGCTGAAATCGAATTGAAGTATGGCCGAGATCCCGCCGTGCGCCGCCTCGCGGCCGCAGTGGTGGCAACCCAAAGGCGCGAGATCGCCGAAATGCGCACCTGGCTTGCACGTCGGCAACCCCGAAAGTAGCGGCTGATTGAAAAGGTGGCGCTCACCGCCGTCAATGATGGCGACGGTCGTGATTTTGGGATCATAGGCCAGTCGCGCCGCCACGTCCCGGCCCTCGTCGGGGCCGGGACGTGGGGGCGCTCATGCCGGCTCGTCCAGTTCAGGGGCCGTCTCAACGGCCATGCGGCTCAAGAGCCAGTCGGACGCGTCCTGGGCTAGGCGGGCGGCGGTGAAGATGCACCGCTTGTCGTTGCGCAGGGCCTGTAGCCAACTCGCCAGATAGGCGGCGTGGTCTTCACGGTCGTGAAGCTTGATGCCGATGGTCGCGCTGACGAACGCCGCCCCTAGCTCGGCAACCAATTCCTCTCGGGCGTAGTCCTCGCGCTTCGTGGAAATGAGAGAGGGACGGGCAAGTCGGTCAACATGTCCCGTCGCGTGGCAAAGTTCGTGCGCTAGGGTCGAATAATAGTCATCGCTGGTGTGGAAATCGGCAAACTCGGGCATGACCACATGATCGCCGCTCGGCTGATAATAGGGCTGCGATCCGAAGTGTTTAAGGGTGACGGAGATGCGAGCGAAAAGCGCGTCCAGCTCGGCATCCCGCTCATCGGGATTGGTTGCGGTGATGATCGGCGCGGGGGTTGGATATTTCGCCTCGATGCCATCGATCTGCTCGGCATTGAAAACGGTATAGCGCTTAAGAAACGCCACCTGACGCTTGCCGTCCTCGCTGCTCTCTCCACCCTTGTCGGCGTCAACCTCGATCTTGTTGGCATAGACGACGGTCGAACCCTTCTCGCCCTTGCGGACGCATCCACCAAGCGCAAGCGCTTGCTTGAAGGTCAGCCAATGCGGAGAGGCATAGCCCTTGGTCATGGCGGCAACCCAAAGGGTCAGGACGTTGATGCCCCGATAGGGAACGCCGGTCGAGCGGAGCGGGATATTCGGTGCGGTGCTGCCATTCCACGATTTCGACCACGGCCGGGTGCCGGCCTCGATCATCGCGATCATCTGATCGGTGATTTCCTGATAGATGTCGGCTCGATTGTCGGTGATCCGTCCCATGATGTCTTCCTTTCCTTTGAGGCTGAAAGCCGGTCGCAACAGCAACCGGCTCTGCCTTTCCGGCGAGGAACGGGATGGGGAGGGAGGGCGAGAATCTGGCCTCTGGCGCGGGCGAGCCGCCTAGCGCGGCCGACGCTCCGCAGGGCGTCGGGTGCCGCGTTTGGCGGATTACACGGGGGGCCTGATTGTCGTTCGGGAACGAAAGGGCAGCCGCCCTTGGTGTTCCCCGGCACCGGTCTGGCCTCCGGGGGAGGGCAGCGTGCCCAACAAGCTGTGCCACGCTCCAGGCGTGTCATGGGGGGTGTGCCACGTGGCACACCTGCCTTGCGGCAGCGCGAATAGGAAAACACGGGGAGAGGGGGAGGCCGTGGGGGCTCCCGCTGGGTTTATCCTCGGTTGATACGCCAGGAGTGTACCCTGAGCGGTTCCTATATGGGGATGTCCTATGCTTTGTAGGCCCCGTGCGGCTCCCGGGTGGGCGGTCCAAAGGGCCGGGGAGGGGGCGGCCTGCGCGCCCTGTGGGGCGCCCCTAGTGCCGCCCCCTCAAACTTGAATCCCCTTCGCGCGAGGGGCATATTTGCAGCCAGAAAGGATAATCACATGGCTGCGAAAAAGCAAAAGGACAGCAGCGCCGATCTGCGAACGAATGAGAAGAAGTGGACCAAGCCGCTGATGGATGCGGGCTGGACTGCATTGCCGAGCGTCATCATCGAAAATCAGCGCCAGCTCATGCTGTCGCCGCTCGATCTCAACATCATCGTGTATCTGGCGAGCAAATGGTGGACGGCGGAGGGCAAGCCCTTTCCGTCCAAGACCACGATGGCGAAGGCGATGGACGTTCATCCGCGCACGATCCAGAAGCACATCGCTGCGCTGGAGGGGGCAGGGTATATCCGTCGCGAGGAGCGGCGGACCGAAACCGGCAGCCGCACCAACATCTACCATCTCGATGGGCTGATTAAGGCAGTAGCGCCGTTCGCGGTCGAGAAGCTGGCTGAGATCAAGGACAAGGCCGAGTTGGCGAAGCGCCGTCAGAACCGGGCCGGGGCGCCTAAGCTGCGTCTGGTACAGGATGACGACGAGTGAACGCGCATATCCAAGATCCACCCCCGAAAGTGGAACCGAGGGTTACGGCCGCGCCAAGCATCCGTCAGCTCTACTGGTGTGACTTTCCGCAAGACGCCCAGCTCCCGGAGTTCTGGAAGCGGCGCCCCGTCATCATCGTGTCGTTCAAGAACACGCTGCATGGCGCGGTCACGGTGGTGCCCTGCTCGACGGCAGCGCAGCCAGGAAACAAGTGGGCCTTTCCGCTGCAGACCACGATTGACGGTCGGGCGGCGTTCGCGATCTGCGACAAGCTGACGACCGTGGCGGTGAGCCGGCTAATCCCTGACAAAGGCGGCATCATGCGAATGCCGGTCGGGGAGTTCGACGACATGCTGCGCCTTGTGTTGGCCTGGCTGCCGGTGCCCTCGACGCCCCCGTCGCCGCCTCAGGGGGTGCCGCCTACGCCCACCGGTTCCGGCGCGTAAGGCCGGTTGATGTCCTTTCAGATTTTAGTTGAATCGTAAGGGATGGGTTTCTACATGGGGAGCACGCGCGGCCTCCCCCTGGGGAGTGTCCGTTTCCCGCGAGGGAACTAAATGGTCGGGGCCGCCTCAAAAGGGCGGCCCTTGGCTTATCTGCGGCGCTGGCACGCAGCCCGCAAGCTTCAGACATAATGACCTGCTCGCCGGTAGATTGGCATCGAGTCGTCCAGTCGCATGGCAGGGAAGGGCGGAACGTCGTCGGCCGCCGCTTAGGCAGAGCAATAAATTCGCTGTGAGCGGATTTTATTCGTTGACTAGCGAAGTGCGCTAGGGCATCACACTCTCGTTCAGTTTGAAAGGGGATGTGTCGCCATCAACCGAGGGGGAAACCCCTCCTGGAGAAGAAACCTTCTCTGCTTTGTGGCTCCGTGCGTGCGAGCGAGCGGCGCCGCGGGCGGCCACCGGACGGCCCGGTGTCCGCCTTGGTGTTCAGGGTTAACGTGCTTCTACCCCACCCTCCAAAGCCTCGGCGGCGCCCCTGCATGGTGTGGGGGTTGGCAGAGGAGGACGCCATGCGAAAGCTTGGTCTGAACGAGAAGCGTGCGCGAACGAAGACGGTGCGACGGCAGCATTGGGCAAAGCGCCTGATCCGTCCGTCCACTTTGAAGACGGTGGTGGCCTTGGGGCGAGTGGTGGTGCAACTGCTCCACATCGCCCTCTCCATCATCAAGGTTTTCCGCCAGTAATTCGCACCCTGAATAGCCTCCTGAAAGGAGATGCAATGTTGGGTGAAGCTCTTCGCTTGATCCGAGTCTATCACGACCTCAAGCAGAAGCAGGCGGCTGAGCGGTTGGAGGTTTCGACGTCGTATCTGTCGGAAATCGAACGCGGCCTGAAGACGCCCACGCTGGACATCATCCAGCGCTATGCCACTGTCTTCGACATGCCTGTCTCGTCGATCATGTTCTTTTCGGAGAACCTCGATCAGAAGAGCACGCTCGACCAGGCACGGACCTTTGTCGCTGGCAAGGTGGTGAGCCTGCTTCAATTCCTCGAGGCTCGGTCCGGTCGGACCCATGCCGAATAAGACGGTCATCCCGCTCAATCAGTCGCAGCTCTATAAGCTCACGAGTCCGCGCCGCCTCGCTGACGTGCTCGGCCTTGCAGAAGCTGAGCTGCGGGCAATGGCGACCGGGCCGGATCGGTATCGGCAGTTTGAGATTGAGAAGAAGAGTGGCGGAAAACGTCCGGTTGAAGATCCGGTCGCGCCGCTCAAGCGTGTACAGGGCCGTATCGCCAAGATGCTGGCGCGGATCGAGCCGCCATCTTTTCTGTTCTGCCCGGTGAAGGGACGATGCTACGTCAGCAATGCCGCGCGCCATCGCGGCAACCGCGTCGTTCACTGCCTCGACATCAAGAAGTTCTTCCCCAACACGCCCCGTGTGCGGGTGATCGCGTTCTTCCAAAGCATCATGGGATGCCGCGCCGACGTTGCCGGCATTCTTGGTGATCTTTGCACGTTCGAGGGTCATTTGCCGACGGGCAGTCCCCTCAGCCCGATCCTGGCATATTATAGCTATCACGATATGTGGGCCGAGATCGCGGCGTTCTGCACGGCCAAGGGCTACACGCTGACGGTCTATGTCGATGACGTGACAATTTCCGGCGCGAAAGTGCCCGTAGCAGATGTTTGGCATGTGCGGCGCATGATCCACCGGACAGGGCTGCGCTATCACAAGCTCAAGCACTATGTGGATCGGCCAGCGGAGATCACGGGTGTCGTCGTTCGCGACGGGAAGGTCGTCGTGCCCAATCGCCAGCGCCTGAAGCACCGTAAGACGAGGTTGGCCCTCCAGCAGCCCGGCAGCGGCGATCAACGCCTGAAGGGCCGTCTGAGCGGCTTGGCGGGTCAAATGCGCCAGATAGATAGCATGAACGAACCAGGTTGATTGATGCCGGTTGCTGTGACCTTAGCAGGGTTTGCGGCTGACGATCGATCCCGCCTCAACACGCGCATACCCATATTCACGCTGATATTCGCGCGCGGCGGTCTCTACGTCGGTGCGCGAGGGGCCACCGGGAACGAAGCAGTTGATGTGGCGCTTGCCGCCATCTTGAGCATCGACGACCGGCTTTGACCACGGGTTGTCGTCCACCATCGGCCCCTCGACCGAAAAGACGCGCCTGTCGTGATCGGCAACAATAAGAACGAAAGGCTCTATCGGCATCACACCCTCGCAAAAGTCATCGCGACGCCATGTAGGTCTCGCGATAGGGGTGTGCCACGTGGCACACCTCGTGTTCATAGCCATTGCCCGTCGAGAGCGGCAGCATATTCGGCAGCAAGGGTAGCGGTCCCGGCGATCGTCGCGACGAGTGCAAACAGCACGAGCCGCGCAGGGATGCCAAGGCGCGGTCCGTCTTCCTTGGTGAAGACCACGGCGCTGCCGACCGCAGCAACCAAGATCAGCGCCGGACCCAGCTCGTATAGGACAAGGCCAGGAAGCCGATTGGGCAGGAGATAGGGGAAATTACGGATCAGGCGGCCGATCAGGACCGCGCCGGTAACAAGTGTGAGGGCCATCCCCCAGCGGCCGATCAATGCCGCTCTTGGCGATCCGCGTTCAAGCATTGTGCAGCCTATTTCTTGATCGTCCCTGTGCTACATCCCTGCGGCACCTGCGCCCTGCGAACAGCAAGCTGACGCATTCCCTCATAGTCCACGCCCCATAATCCTGCCCGCTGCGCTGCCGCCTTCTGCATCAGCTCGACATAGGCTCCACCGGAGAAAATGCGGTAGTCGACGGCATAGCCTTGGGCGACCATCGTTGCCCCCACGCTCGCCTTATTGGCGGGAAAACGACACGCCAGATTCAACCGCCCGTAGCTTTTCGGATCGGTGCGGCACTGCTTCTCCCGCCGCAGCGCATAGTCAAACATAGACACCGAGCAGTCCATTCCGCCGTCCCGGAGCGCCAGCCCGCGCAACGCCTCGCTGGAGATGGCCTTTAGCTGTGGCAGATCATCATCGGGCGCATCGATGCCGACGACGCGAACCCGTCCATTGGGAAAATCAATCGTATCCCCATCGATGATCCCGGGACTTGGCGAAGACAATCTTGTTTTCGAGACTTCGACGAGCGACTGCTTGTTCTGCGAGATTGCATAGGTTGCCACGATCAGGAACGTCGCCCCCATCGTCCATCGTTGGAACCGCGTCGCTCCAGGAAACAATTTCATAGCGAACGGATCTCGCGCAGCAGATCGTTCCAGTCGCCAGCATGGGGCGGTGGCTTGACGACGAGCTGGCGGCCGTTGGCCGCCAGATGCGGAGTGGCGCGCTCGATCGCGCGCGCTGCCTCGGCCCCATGCTGGCTATAGATGACGACGGTGTGCACGCTCTCCGGGATCGCAACAGCCTGATACCGTTCGATCCCGAGAACGGGCCATACAAAGCGGCCTGGCTCCAGCAGGTTCATCACGCTGGCGGCGTCCTCGACGCCTTCGGCGAGCCGCAAGATGCCGTCGAGCGGTACGCCACCCCAACGCACCGCGCCGACGCCGGGATTACCAAGCATTCGCTTGGGTTCGTCCATATCGGCTTTCCAGCGGCCATCAGGGCGCAGGAATGTGCGATGGATCGCGACGACGCCGGCGTCCTCCTCGATAGGGACAATAAGGGCAGGCGCAAAAGCCTTGGCGGCACCAGCACCGCATTGGCAGCGAGGGTCGAAACGAGCGTTGATCCCATCAGGAACGATCGACCGCCCCTCGCGCAGGTAGCGATCGGCCAGTGTGCCAGCGAAGGGTTCGGCGTGACGCCAGACCGCGAGCGCGAGCTTGTTGAGGTCCGTCTTGCTGTCCTGACGCTGCCCTGGGTCGTGATTGGCGGGCGCGAGGATCTTGCCTGTCCGTAACGCCGACATGATCGCGTCGGCCGTGCAACCGGCAAAACAATGGAAGAGAACGGCACGCTCGCCAACACGTATCGACAGGCTGGCCTTCCCATCTGCGTGCGCCGGGCACCGGCACATGGCGAAATCACCTTGCCACTTTCCGCCGAGTTGACGGACGATGCGGTCCGCCTGCTCCTCGATCGAAGCTGACTCACGTCGCGCCATCTATGGACACCTCCGTTACAGGACGCATAGTTGGTAGAGCGCGGGGGCAATGCGCGCCAGCGAAAACCAGTCAAATCGCTTTAGCAGGGTGGCAATGGAATTAGAACTCATACTGGAACGCGAGCTGACGACGCAACGCCCTCCAGGCGGGACGATGACTGACGTTCACGTCTGTCAGCACGAGTCTGGCAAGTGGCATATCAATGTCCGCGTGAGCTGGCGCGGCACCGCACTCTATCACGTCGGCCTCTATGATAAGAAACGTATCCGATTGTATAAAAAGGCTTCTTCGGCCATCCGACATATAGTGTTGGGGTATGGCTATGAAGGCGTGATTCACGTCCACCCGTTCGCGGGATTACAGGACGCAACTACATTCTGAGCCAAATCGGACCAATCTGCGAACCGTTCTCAAAGAGGGATGAAGCGAGCAACCGGGGCATTTTCGGACTAGCCCCCGCTCCAATAGCGATTTAGCCTTGTTCACCAGTGGAGTGAAAACATGGCTTATCGCTTGTTTACATCGCTCGCGGCTGCCGCCTCATGACGGCTTCGTTCGCCTCCGGTCCACCGATGGGATCGCACCTGTGCCGGCCCGGCCATTCGCCGATCCAGATCCGTTCGCCGAACTCACCTTCGCCACGCCGCTCAAGGCACGCTTCGCCATATCCGAGGAACTGCGCCTGCCGCTTGGCGGCCTTTGCGAAGAGGACCGCGCCTTCATCGACGCGTTGCTCGCGCGCACGCTGTCCCGGCCCGAAGTGATGGATGAAATCCGCAGGCGATTCCCGCCCGGCCACAGACGGAGCGGCTGATGCAGACCGAGGTGATGCGCTATTACGGGCTGGCCCGGCCCCCGGTCGATCTCGGCTTCTTCGAGACCGAGCATCATGCCCAGCTTACCCATGATCTGAAGACCGCGATCACAGGTGGTCGCCTGATCGCGCTTACGGCCACCATCGGCTCGGGCAAGACCGTGCTGACGCGGCGACTGCGCGAAGAACTAGAGCGCGAGGGCCGTGTGATCGTCTCGCGCGCGCTCAGCCTGGAAAAGGCCAAGATATCGGTGCCGCTGCTGGTTGCAGCGCTGTTCTATGATCTTTCGTCTGAGAAGACCGTCTCGATCCCAAGCCAATCGGAACGGCGCGAACGCGATTTGCAGGAGCTGTTTCGCAAGGCCAAGCGACCGGTCGCGCTGTTCGTCGACGACGCCCACGACCTCCACCCAAAGACGCTGACCGCGCTCAAGCGCCTCGTTGAGCTTGTCACCGAGGGCGGCGGTCAACTGGCCGTGATCCTCGTCGGCCATCCGAAGCTGCGCAACGACCTGAAACGCCCGCTGATGGAGGAAATCGGCGACCGGACGACCGTGTTCGAGTTTGGCGGCCTGCGCGATCGGCAGCGCGACTATATCGACTGGGCGCTGCGCACCGCACTGTCGCCGGGGATAGAACCCGATGCCGTGCTGACCGAAGACGCCGCGATCCTGCTCGCCGCCAAGCTTAAGACACCGCTCCAGATCGGCCGCCATCTCGTGCGCGCGTTCGAAGCCGGGTTCGAGGCCAGCGTGAAACCGATCGATGCCGCTACCGTAGAGGGTGTGCTGTCACGCCAGATTGACGACCTCGAACCCCAGCTTACCCGCCACGGCTACGATACGAAGAGCCTGGCGGACCAGTTCGACGCCAAGCCGGCGGAGATACGGCAACTGCTCCGGGGCGGGCTTGATCCGGCTCGTGCGCGCGAGCTGACCGACGATATGCGCGCGGCAGTCCGTCACAACGATGAGGTTGGTAGCACCAGCGCGCTCGCGAGGCTTCACGAACAGCGAATTGTCAGCCGGGGCGACCTCCCACGACACGGTGTCACCCATCGCCACGAACTTGATGACCTCGCCGGGTGCGAACTCAATCTGTGTCGCTGTGCGGAACGCGCTCCGGATCTGGATCACGTTTCCATCGGTGTAATTGACCTCGCGGATACGAGCATCAGGACCGCGCTGCGTAGGCGTCTGCGCCATCGCCGGCGCTGCCGACATGGCGCCGATCGCCGCGGCCAGAAGCAGGATGGTCTTCATCGTGTCGGAACCTCCACGTCGGCCCGGTATGTCTTGACCTGAAACCCGAGCGGATTGGCGTATCGACCGGATTCTGTTTCCGGCTTCGACAGCACGTCAAAAGTGATGGTTGCGATGGCAGGCGTCTCAATCACCTGCTGGTCGCGCTGGAGGCGCTTGATGAAGCGGACTTGCGCGACGTTGGGCGAGATGAACGCAACCGAGCGGATCGCCACGAAAACCGCGTCACTGGCGGTAAACTGGTTTTGCGGGGAGTCCGGATTCCCGTGCCGCGACCATGCCGGTATCGGCCAGCGCTGCACGGGCGATCGACATGTTGTCGCGCAGGCTCTTGAGGCTGTCGGAATAGACCGCGAGCGTGAAGTGGTGATCGCCCAGGACAAAGCGGTTGGACATGAGATCGTCCGCCGCGTCGACAAGATCGAGCATCTGGCTGACGGCCCGATCATCGGCGTTCTCCATCTGCTTTTGCCGCAGCCGAAAACGCTCTGATGCCGCTGCACGGCCGAGGAATGTGAAGGATTGCGTCAGCACGAACGCGAAATCGACCGCCAGCAGAGATTGAAATTGCGTGGGGGTGGTGGACGCCGGGTATTCCCTGATGCCGAAGATGCCGCCAAAAGCGCTGCGATCGGCATCGCGCACCTCCACCGTCTCGCCGCCGAAGACGACGCGTTGACGATAGAGCGCGCTGCCGAGGTGCCCCCGGATGATCGGAACCCGGCGATGCCGTCCCGTCATCACCATTTCCGCGACTTCCATCGTCTCAGAAAACTTGAGGCCATTATGTCCGTAGATCGAGAGCCGGCGCGGCGAGCAGCGATCCATCAGCTTCTCGAAATCGCGCGCCTTGTCCTCCAGCGCCTCCAGTAGGTCGGCGTCGATCGCATCGGTTTCGGCTTCGGCCCTCGCCTTGTTCTTGAAGAGCTGCACCAGCTTGTCGGCACCGTGGGCTTGCGACCGATCACCACGATGTCGTCCTCGCCCGTCAAGACCGAGCGAGGGATTCCGATCTTCGTCGCCAGCGCATCGACGCGATCCGCGCGGACCTCGCGCCGGCTCTTGCGATGCTTGCGATAGCGATGCAGCGGCACCGGCCCTCCGACCGGATCGAACGGGCCGTATCGGTCATCGCCATGCTCGACCCATAGCTCCTGGTCGAACAGCCCCCACCAGACGACAACCGTTTCGCCGGCCACTTCGGACGTGACCTCATAGGTAACGCCGGCGACGGTCAGCCGGCAGTCGAGGCCGACCTTGCGGCGCTCTGGCTCGCGCGCGAATGCGCAATAGCGCTCCCAACTGCACATGGCGCAAATGCCGCCATCGGGCAGGTGGCCGAGCCAGTCGTCGATCCGAGAATGCGGCTCGCGACGATGGTCGCCGCTGTTGTAGGTGGCGATGTAGCGCGCCAGCCAGCGATTGGCCTCCTCCTCGCTGGCGGGTTCGTGAAAGTGGTACAGCGTCTCGTGCGCTTCCTTGACAGTGCGGAACGGGCGCTCGACTTTCCCCTTGGCGCGCGCGGTCGTGCGGCGTCCGTCCGACCCTGCTGGCATGTGCGGAGTGACGGTAATCCCGAGACATTCCATGACCCCCTTGAACACGCTCGATTTGCCGACCGGGCCGCCATCGAGCTGGATGTTCTCCGGAATACCTCCAAACGGATTGTCCTCCTTTGGTGCCATCGCACGGAACAGGAAGCGCAGCGCCGCCTCGGCATCCTCCCCATAGACGAGCGCATATTCCTGGTAGACGACGCCCGACCGGTCATCGACCACCGAGAACAGCATCAACGTAGGCGCGCCATTACGATCGGGATCGATCCAGGTCGGGGCCTTCAACTGCTTGAGATCCGACGGGCTCATGTCGAAATGCCAGAGCATGTTGGCGCGTTCGGCCTGATAGCGCACCGCAGCCGGCTCGCGCGTCATCCGCTCGGTGTCGTATCCCCGTTGCCGCATGTGCCGGTTGAGTGTCGAGGCAGCCAACCGACCTGCCGGCAGCTTCACCAGACCGCGATCGGGGGTCTCGACACCGTGTTCGGTGACGATTTCGAGGATACGCTTCGTCGAGAGACGACGGCCTTGACGGTTGGTCGTGCGGCTCTTCATCGCCGCAACGACCTCACACCACCATTCGATCTCGCCGGCAGGCATGGTGCGCGACAGGCCACGATCGGCACGGTGTGCGTCCTTCGGCCTTCGCTCGCCGCGCAACAGCCGGTAGAGCGTAGCGCGGCTGATGTCGTAGAGTTCGGCGGTCGATGTCATCAGCGGCTGCCGCTCGGGATGCCTTGCCGGCAATGCCGCCAAACGACGTCGGAGCGTCACGATCGCCTCGATGGGGACCGTGACGCCCGCGCTCATTATGCAGCCTGGCTTTGCGGTTGCCGAGTGGGACCCGCATCGAGCAACGCCTGCCCCGGCGCCTTGGGGGTGCCGTCGCCGTTGACATAGACATACAGGGTCGTGGTCGTGATCCCGAGCCGCTTAGCGACATCAGCCGCGACGACACCTCGATCGGACATCGCCGCCATCGCCATCGTCAGCGTCGCCCGGTTCATCTTGCGCGGCCGACCGCCCATGCGACCGCGCGCGCGCGCCGCAGCAAGGCCGGCATGGGTACGCTCGGCGATCAACTCGCGCTCGAACTCGGCGAACGCCGCGAAGATGCCGAAAGCGAGACGGCCATTGGCAGACGTCGTGTCGATCTGCGCGCCGGCACCTGCCAGCACCTTCAACCCGATCCCGCGCGACCGGAGATCCTCCGCCGTCGTCACCAGATGGCGCAGATCGCGGCCGAGGCGGTCCAGCTTCCAGATGACGAGCGTGTTGCCCGGCTGAAGCGCCTTCAGGCAGGCGGTCAGGCCAGGCCGCGCATCGTGGCGACCCGATGCCATATCCTCATAGATGCGCGACGGATCAATGCCGGCCGCGAACAGCGCGTCGCGCTGCGGCTCCAGCGTTTGCGTGCCGTCCGACTTGGACACTCGGATATAGCCAATGAGCAATGCGTACCCCGCCAGAAAAGACTACCGGCATGGTGCAAGATGGCGCTGGTTTTCACAACGGGTTTTCTTGCTCTTTTCGGATTGCCGGGACCGGCATTGTCAGACCGCGAGAAAACCGCTCGTTTTCCTTGCGGAGCCAACTTCGGCACGGTCGGCAGAATTCGCCAACTATCGGCTTAGCCGATGCATTCAGAGCTTCTGGAAGCGGACGCTTTCTGATGCGGGATTGTGGCACCGTAAACTTGCCGAAAGCTATGGTAGTCTGCTGGTGTCACAACCGACCGGTTATGACACCAGCAGCGTTACGGACTAGAACGGCGAAACAGTAAACGTGTCGGCGTGATCAGTCGGGGATCAGTGCCCAACCACGCAGTTGCAAAGTCGCCATAGTCGTCAGCGCAGACACGTCAGTTTCGACACTCTTTCCTACCGTAGCGGGGTCGATCCCGTTTCCGATAAGAGCTTGGCTGCATACCCGAACGGATACACCCGCCTTTTTCAACGCCTCAATTAAGGCAAGGTTGGGGTTCGCAGCTACTCCCGTCTTTGTCGCATAGGCGCGATCTTCGGTAACGATGGGCGTCGCCGGACCGTGGACGATCACGACGACATCGCCTTGTTCTGGACGAACGCCATCGTTGCCCAGCAGGTTCAAAAAGCGGGCGACCTTCTCCAGCGATGGATTGATTTTATCCGGCGTTGCCGCGGCCTTGGTCACATTGAACAGCACGCGATAGCGCAACTTGCGATCGGGCCGTTCCGCAGCACCTTCGACGGGTGTGATCGCGCCATATCCCGGTATCACCGCCTGCCTAGGCACGCCGGCTGAAGCACTGACGCTGCTCATGAGTGACAAGCATCCTGCAAGAGCAATGATTGGCATACGCATCCGCTTTTTCCTTCTTCAGCCGAAATGATCAGCCAACTCTCGCAAAAACGGCCGCACCGATGTTTTGCGGTCGAACCACGGACGGCGTCTCGCGCGGTCGCACTGGGCGGGGGGCCGGGGCCGTTTGGGGAGCCGACAGATCGTCGGCTCCGAACATCGCCTCCAGGGTTCGCACACACAGTGCGGCTGCATCGTCGGCAAGACGGTAGTGAACCTGCTTCGCCTCACGCCTGGTCTTCACCAGATCGGCGCGCCGCAGCTCGGCAAGCTGCTGACTGAGCGCTGGTTGGGTCACGCCCGTGGCCGCCTCGATGTCCGCCACCTGCCGTTCGCCACCCAGCAGATAGGACAGGATCATAAGGCGCTGCGGCTGCGCGAACACGCGCAGCTTCTCGACTGCAACGTCGGCAAGCGCGCGGGACTGGTAGATCGCCATCACCGGTCAGCCTTCGTCTGGTGAAACCAGTCGGCGCCTGCGTTCCCCGGCAAAGCGGGAGGCAGGAGCACGTCGTCGCCCGGCTGCCAGTCAGCGGGCGTATAGGCCTCGCCATCGGCCGAACGCTGCAACGCCCTGACCGTGCGAAGCATCTCGTCGACCGAGCGCCCGACATTCATCGGATACCAGCTGAGTGCGCGGATAATGCCTTTGGGATCGATGAAGTAGGTTGCACGTACCGTTGAGGCATCGCCAGCCTGCTCGTCGAGCATGCCGTAGGCATACCCAACCGCCATCGACGGATCCTCGATCACCGGAAACGGCACCTCGACATCAAAAACGTCGTGGATCGCGCGAAGCCAGGCGACATGAGAGTAGAGGCTGTCGACCGACAGCCCCAACAATACGCAATCCAGCTCCTCGAATTGAGGGGCCGCTTTAGCCAAGGCCACAAACTCGCTCGTGCAAACCGGCGTGAAGTCAGCAGGGTGCGAGAAAAACACAATCCAGCGCCCACGATACTGATCGAGCGCAATCTCGCCCTGAGTGGTGCGGGCGGTGAAGTTCGGGGCTGCATCCCCGATGCGCAGCGAGCGCGGCATGTTCGCTTCCATCATTTCCATTCCTCCCAAATGGCACGAACACCCCGTTGACGCAATACGCTTACACAGCTACATAAACCATGAGTTTGTTTAAATGGAGATGGTCATGGACCCGGTTTTGAGCGAAGCCAACGCCCAGATCAGACGCGCAAAAGCGGCCGGATCGCCGGTCGTTCAGTCCTTCTTTGATGAGCCTACCAACACAGCGACCTACGTCGTTTGGGACGTGGCGACGAAAAAGGCTGCGATCGTCGACAGCGTCCTCGATTTTGACGCCGCGGCTGGCCGGACCAAAACCGCGTCGGCGGACGCAGTGATCGCTTACGTGCGGGATCAGGGACTGACGGTCGATTGGCTGCTGGAAACCCATGCTCATGCCGATCACCTGTCTGCGGCACCTTATCTTCAGCAGGCGCTTGGCGGGCAGCTCGCGATCGGTCGTGAGATCATCCGGGTTCAGAACGTGTTCGGCAAAATCTTCAACGCCGGCACCGATTTTGAGCGCAACGGTTCCGAGTTCGACCGGCTGTTCGAGGACGGCGACCGCTTTGCCATCGGCAACATCGACGCCATTGCGCTGCACGTGCCCGGCCATACGCCGGCGGACATGGCCTATGCGATTGGGGACGCGGTCTTCACCGGCGATACGCTCTTCATGCCCGATTACGGCACCGCGCGGGCAGACTTCCCTGGTGGCGACGCACGCCAGCTATTCCGCTCGATCCGCCGGCTCATGCAGCTGCCGGACGAGACGCGCCTGTTCCTCTGCCACGACTACAAGGCGGTGGGTCGCGACCAATATGTCTGGGAGACGACTGTAGGCGCACAGCGTGTCGGCAACGTGCATGTCCACGAAGGGGTCAGCGAAGACGACTTCGTCGCGATGCGGACCAGTCGCGACGCCACCTTGTCGATGCCGAAGCTCATCCTGCCCTCGATCCAGGTGAACATGCGCGGTGGTCATCTGCCGGAGCCGGAAGCCAACGGCACCCGCTACCTCAAAATTCCGCTGGATGCGCTGTGATGCCAGGCTTTCCCCATGCCATGCCGCTCGAAGGCTTCATCGGCGGGCTGATGATCGGTGTCGCCGCGGCGATCATGCTGCTGGGCAACGGGCGCATCGCCGGTGTCAGCGGCATGTTCGCAAGAGTTTTGGGTCTTACCGATGGAGGTCCACCATGGGCCCTCGCGCTGCTCTTTACCGCGGGTCTGCCCTTGGGCGCGGGTATTGCTGCGGCCAGTTTGGGCGTGAAAGCCAGCTTTCCGGCATCGCTTTCGCTGATTGCCGTCGCCGGTCTGGTCGTCGGTATCGGAACGCGGCTTGGGTCCGGGTGCACCAGTGGTCACGGCGTATGCGGCCTGTCCCGCCTGTCGCCCCGGTCCATCGCCGCGACCGTCACGTTCATGGCGACCGGCGTCGTCACGGTCACGATCATGCGTCTGTCCGGGGTGATACTGTGATGCGCCAGAACCTCATTTCACTCGCTAGCGGGACGCTGTTCGGCGCCGGCCTTGCCATCTCCGGAATGATCGATCCGGCGCGGGTGCGCGCGTTCCTCGATGTCACCGGCGCGTGGGACCCGACCTTGGCGTTCGTCATGGCAGGCGCGATCCTGCCGATGGCGATAGCCTGGTTCGTCGTGCGGCGTCGCTCGACCCCGATCGCGGCCGAACAATTCCACACGCCCGCCACCTCGCCGATCGACCGGCGCCTCATCGGCGGTGCGGCCTTGTTCGGCATAGGCTGGGGCATCGTCGGATTGTGCCCAGGTCCCGCCATTGCCGCACTGGCGATCCAGCCTCTGCCGGCACTGGTCTTCATCGCTGCAATGGCCCTCGGCGTTGCCGTCCACCGCTTTGCATTCACTTCCCGCCGTTCGGCCTGATCAGACAGGAGACATCACATGGCTTTCAAGCAGATCACCTCGTCCTTCTCTGCCGCCCCCCAGCTGACGCAAGACGACCTCGCCGCTGCCGCGAAGGCAGGATATCGCTCGATCATCTCAAGCCGCCCGGACGGCGAGGAGGCGGGCCAGCCAAGCGCGGAAGAAATGGCCCGAATGGCAGGCGACCACGGTCTCGCGTTTGCCCATGTCCCTATCGTACCGGGCAAGGCGACTGACGCCGATGCGGATCGCATGAAGGAGGCGCTAGCCACGCTGCCACAGCCGACGCTCGGCTTCTGCCGTAGCGGGACGCGCGCGGCGACCTTGTGGGCGTTGGCCGAGGCCGATCGCGCCGACCCGGCGACGATCGTCGACCAAGCAAAGGCAGCCGGGTACGACCTTGCCGATCTCACGCCTGCGCTGAAGCGCCGTTCCGAAAGGGCTGATCAATGACCTACGACATCGTCATCATCGGGGGCGGTGCCGCCGGCATCGCGACCGCTTCCAGCATTCTGAAGCGCAACGCCAAAGTGACGATCGCGGTCGTCGATCCGGCGACCGACCATTATTACCAGCCCGGCTGGACGATGGTGGGGGCCGGCGTCTTCACTCCCGAACAGACGCGCAAGGCCGAATCCGACATAATGCCAAAGGGCGTTAAGTGGGTACGGTTGCCCGCCGTTGCCATCGACCCCGACCGTAACACGGTCGAGCTCGAAGACGGTGACACATTGACCTATCGCGTTCTGGTCGTCGCGCCCGGGCTGCGCCTGGCGTGGGAGAAGATCGAAGGGCTGCCTGAGGCTCTCGGCCGCAACGGCGTCACCTCCAACTATCGCTACGATCTGGCACCCTACACCTACCAGCTCGTCAAGGAATTGCGGCAGGGGCGGGCGCTGTTCTCGCAGCCACCCATGCCGATCAAGTGCGCCGGCGCACCGCAGAAAGCGATGTATCTCTCCTGCGACATCTGGCGGGATAGCGGCGTTCTCCCAGCTATCGACGTCGAGTTCCATAATGCCGGCGCAGCCCTGTTCGGGGTCCCGACCTACGTCCCGGCGCTGATGGAATATGTCGAGAAGTACGGTATCGATCTCAGGCTTGAGTCCAACCTGGTCGCGGTCGACGCCGATCGCCGCGTCGCCACGTTCGAGCGCAAGCAGGACGGCGTCTCCGAGCGGATCGAACGTGAGTTCGATATGCTCCATGTCGTGCCACCTCAGGTGTCACATGCGGTCGTCGCAAATAGCCCGCTTGCGGCTGCGAGCGGCTTCGTCGAGGTCGACGAGACTACGCTGCGGCACAAGCGATTTGAAAACATCTTTGGCCTTGGCGATGCCGCTGGCACCAGCAACGCCAAGACCGCCGCTGCTGCTCGCGTCCAGGCGCCCGTGGTCGCAGTCAACGCGCTGGCCGCGCTCGACGGCAGACCCCCCGTTGCCGATTATAATGGTTACGGCTCATGCCCGCTCACGGTCGAACGCGGTAAGATCGTCCTCGCCGAGTTCGGCTATGGCGGAAAGCTGCTGCCCAGCTTCCCATCCTGGCTGCTGGACGGAACGCGTCCGACGCGCACCGCGTGGTTCCTGAAAGAGCGGATGCTGCCCCCGATCTACTGGCAGGGCATGCTGAAAGGCCGTGAGTGGATGGCCGCTCCACACGAGATCGGCAAGGCGGCATGATCCTCGAACCAATCCAGTATCTGCTTGGCGCCTTGTCCGGCAGCCTGGTCGGATTCACCCTCGGGCTCGTCGGTGGCGGTGGCTCGATCCTCGCCGTGCCGCTCATGGTGTATCTGGTGCGCGTTCCCGACGCGCACCTCGCCATCGGTACGAGCGCGTTTGCCGTGGCGGCCAATGCCGCGACCGGTCTGATCGGTCATGCCAAGGCTCATACCGTAAAATGGCGGTGCGGCGGCATGTATGCGACTGCCGGCGTCATCGGTGCGCTACTCGGATCCACCGCGGGCAAGGCCGTCGATGGCGGCAAGCTCCTCTTTCTATTCGCGCTCGTCATGATCGTCGTCGGCGTTGTGATGCTGCGCGGGCGGGGTGACGCTGGTAATCCCGGTGCAGAATGCAACCGGGAGAAGGCGCCCAAGGTGCTGGGTTATGGCCTCGGCACCGGACTGTTTTCAGGCTTCTTTGGCATCGGTGGTGGCTTCCTGATCGTTCCCGGACTGATTGGATCGACGGGCATGCCGATCCTCAACGCCGTCGGCACGTCGCTGATCGCCGTCACCGCGTTCGGGCTAACGACCGCTGCCAACTACGCGTTCTCCGGGCTTGTGGATTGGCCGCTCGCCTTCGCCTTCATCGGCGGTGGAGTTATCGGCGGGTTGATCGGCACGCGGATCGCTAAGCGTCTGGGCACGGGCAGTACGCTCACCACGGTTTTCGCAATGCTGATCTTCGTGGTCGCAGCCTATATGCTCTGGAAGAGCGCAGGCGCGTTTCTGTGATGGGCAGCGCAATTGCCATCGGGCCGCTGATGATGGCGGTCGATCGCGGATTGGCGGTTCTGTGCGTCGCCGTGTTCCTCGGTTTGACGGCGCTGGCGGGACGGTTCCGCTTCCCGCGAGTGTCGATGGTCGCGACCAGTGCTATTGTCGTCGGGCTGGTGACGGCCCGGATCGGCTATGTCGCGACGCATTGGGCGAGCTACGCCGATGCTCCACTTTCCATCCTAGCTATATGGCAGGGAGGCTTCTCGGCCGTCGCCGGCCTCGCCGGCGCTGCGGTAACGCTGGCGTTCCGGCTCGGCCGAACGCGCGCTCTGGCGATAGGCTGGGCAGCGCTTGCCGTAGCTGGCGGCCTCTGGTTCACGCTTCAGGCGCTGATCCCGCCCGTGACCTACGGCCCCTTTCCCTATCATCTCGCCCTAACGACGCCATCCGGCGCTCCGCTCCCGCTTGATCGTTTCCGGGGTCGTCCCTTCGTGGTCAATCTGTGGGCGACATGGTGCGGCCCATGCCGGCGCGAGCTGCCGATGCTCGATGCTGCTGCGTCGCGCCGTGGAGAGGTTCCGATTCTGCTCGCCGATCAGGGTGAGGCGCCGGCGACCGTTACCCAGTTCCTTACCCGCGAAGGCATCGGTGCCGGCAACGTCGCGCTTGATCCCGACCGTAGGCTTTCCCGAGCCTTCGAAGTCGCCGGCTATCCCGCAACCGCCTTCGTCGCCGCGAATGGCACGATCGTGCAGCTTCAGCTCGGAGAGTTGTCGCGCGCCGCGCTCGCCGATGGAATTGATAAGGCAAGGAAACACCGATGAACCGCCGCAACCTTCTCTTTCGCGGCGCTCTAGCCGCGCTTGCTTTCGCCGTGCCGATGACACCTGCGGTCGGGCAGCAGCAGCCTGATTTGTCGCGCAAGGCAGTCGTCGACGATCCCGTAGCCCCCAAGCGGGCCGGCACCGCCTATGACGTCACCGTTGTCGAGTTCTTCGACTACAACTGCCCCTATTGCCGTCGCATGGAGCCGGTGCTGAACGCGCTGCTTCGCTCCGACCCGAAGGTCCGGATCGTGTATCGGGATTGGCCAATATTCGGACCCGCCTCCCGTGAGGCGTCCCGGGCGGCCGTCGCGAGCCAGTGGCAGGGCAGGCATGCCGCCTTCCATGGAGCGCTGCTTGCCTCGCCGGCGCGGCTCGACAGCGCCGGTATCAGGGCAGCTGCTGTGAAAGCCAAGGTGGATTGGCCGCGTCTGCAACGTGACCTGAAGACGCGTGGCGCGGAAATCGATGCGCTGCTCGCACGCACCAATGCGATTGCCGAAGCGATCGGGTTCAATGGGACGCCGGCGCTGATCGTCGGCTCGCAGGTCGTGGCCGGCGCGGTCGATCTGCCGGCGCTCCGCCGCCTCGTCGCCACGGCGCGCAGCAAGCCCGGAGGGCGTTGAGCGTGCCGGGGCCACTCAGTCGGAGGCAGGCGGTCGGGCTCGGCGCTGTAGTCGTGGGGGGCTGGGCGGTCGGACAGGTGCTGCGGCGCACCGCCCCGATTGGGCGTGACGTTGGTCCGACCGCCGACCTGATCCTGACAGGCGGCAGTTCGCCTGAGCACGGTCCTGCCGACGCGACGTTGCGGCTTGCCGTTTTCACCGATTATCGTTGCCCGGCCTGCCGTCACGCCTTCCCCGCGTTGGAAGAGGCCGTGCGACGCGATGGCAAAATTAGGGTCATCTACAAGGATTGGCCGATCTTCGGTCCACCGTCTGAACGTGCCGCGAGCGTTGCGCTCAGCTGTGCCGAACAGGGCATCTACCCGGTCGTCCATCGCCAGCTGATGGCCGACAACCGTACGATTGACGACGACATGCTGCGGGACGTCGTAATCGGCGCTGGCGGTGACTGGCTGAGCGCAACGACGTGGCTTGCTTCGCATGCACAGGCTGTCGCGGCGCGCCTGCGTGCGAACGGCCAAGAGGCCTATTCGATCGGCTTGGCCGGCACCCCGGGCTTTCTTGCCGGACGCATGCTGGTGATGGGCGCGATCGATCCGGGTGATTTCGAGCGGTTGTTCGCGCGGGCGCGGGCAGAAAGCTAACAGAGCGAGAGGATGAAAACATGATCGAGTATAAGCACGATGGTATGACCGTTGCGTCGCTCCATGATGAGCGCACTGGTAGCTTCCAATATGTTGTCGTCGACGACACTACGAAGACGGCTGCGATCATCGATCCAGTTCTGGATTTTGACCCGCGCGCTGGTGCGACCGCGACCCGAAACGCGGATCTTATCCTCGACTATGTGCGCGAAAAGGGGCTAACCGTCGAATGGGTGCTCGACACCCACCCACACGCCGATCATTTTTCAGCCGTTCCGTACCTCACCGGCAAGACCGGTGGCAAAACCGCGATCGGCAACAAGGTCGTGGAAGTGCAAAAGCTGTGGCGGGACATCTACTGCCTGCCCGATCTCGCCGTCGACGGCAGCCAGTGGGACCGGTTGTTTGCGGATGGCGAGCGTTTCCGGATCGGCACGCTCGATGCTCATGTCATGCTGTCGCCGGGCCATACGCTTGCCTCGATCACTTATGTCGTCGGTGACGCCGCGTTCGTTCACGATACGCTGATGGTTCCCGATAGTGGCACAAGCCGAGCGGACTTCCCGGGTGGTGATGCTCATTCGCTGTGGTGCTCGATCCGCGCCATCCTCGATCTGCCACCCGAAACCGCAACCTATGTTGGGCATGACTATGGCAAGGATGGCAGGGACGTACTTGGTCGCTCGACCGTCGCCGATCAGCGTCGCGACAACATCCATGTTCACGATGGCATCGACGAAGCCGAGTTCGTCGCGACCCGCGAGAAACGCGACGCATCGCTCCCACTACCCGACCTGATGCTCGCCGCGCTTCAGGTGAACATACGTGGCGGCCGGCTGCCGGATGCGGACAAGTGTGGGACGGCGTTTCTCAAGGTGCCTCTGAACCGGTTTGGACCTGGTGCTTCATAGCTCAGTCCGCGCTAGGGCAGCTGCTGTTTCAAGTGTCAGAACCGAACGGTTATGACCCTCGGAGGGAGGGCGGCGGTATTCGACCATGCCGGCTCGGAAAGCTGCCCGGGCGCTAACCACCGCTTTTTGCCGTCCGTAAGCCAACGGATCAGCATTGCGCGTCGGTCGCACCGAATGTGGTTTCTGTCTCACGGAGCGTGCGTTCCCCGCATCGATCCGTCTCACGCAATGCGAGCCGAAAACCGCCCTATATTGCAGTTCCGGGCGATCATCATTGCGAGCCGCTACACGTAGTGGGCGTCTCTATGGAGGACGCGGGTCGCGTCTATATCGATTGGGGGCCGGGAACGCGGGCCTGGGTTCAAAGGGCACAAGAGAAGCCGAAGCCCATTTTGGAAGTCACCCGCATCTTTCAGGAAGAGGCTTTCCCGGGCTACACGGCCTTCATCGCGAACCTCTCGGCGATCGAGGCGCTGCCGTCGAACTGGCTCGCCGCGCTCAGGGCCGCGCGCGGGATCTACCTTCTGACCTGCCCCCGCACCAAAGAGCAATATGTAGGCTCCGCCTATGGTGAGGATGGCTTTCTCGGCCGCTGGACAGGCTACGCGCGCGATGGCCACGGTGGCAACATCGGGCTGAAAAGTCGCGAGCTCTCGGACTACCAAGTATCCATTCTGGAGGTCTGCGGGTCGGGCTTAACGGTTGACGAGATCATCCGCGTGGAGGCCCTTTGGAAAGCAAAGCTTCAGAGCAGGGAAATGGGCCTCAATAAGAACTAGCGGGTTCGCTCAGTGCGTCTGGTGATCCAAGCCGATCCCACGCCTCGCGATATTCTTCAAGCGCGTAGGACTTGGGCTGGAGCCAGTATGAGGCAGTGCCGGCCTGGTTGACGCCACGATGGGCTGCGGCCTTCACTTCATCCAACGTCAGCACGAAGCATGTAGGCGAGGCAGTGTTTGCATTGATGGTGACGACCCACCAGTGCGAGCAAAGTCGGTCGAGCGATCCGCCAAGGGGCACCGGCGCCCGCTTCGACAGCGCTTTCGACTGGATCGGCAGTACGCGCGCCTCGTCATCGCTTGCGGCGTAGAGATCGGCTCCACGCGCATTTCTGACCGTCGGCATCACATGCCAACCCCGCCGGGATAGCTCGCGCGCGACATGGTAGAGGCCGACATTTCCTGTGAGTTGATGGCGCATTGTCAGCGACGTCTTGCCGGAGGTGGAGGTGTGCCACGTGGCACACCCGGTTCAAGCGAAGGATCGGTCCGCGCTGGCTGTCGCGCCGCTATGACCCGCGCTTCGGCATCCCGTAGCATCCGATCGGGGACCGTCTCGATGTTGGCCCGCTCTTGGAGGAATGTTCGGACATCGCCGGCGAGCTTGCGATCCTCGTGATCGGCGCTGCGGTCGAGCCGATCGGCCGCAGCCTCATAGCGGCGCCTCGTGTCCTGCCAGCGCGCGCGGGTCTTCGACACGAATGCGGGCTGCTCGGCATTGCCAAGTGCGATCTGCATCGCCTCACGGGCCTGACGAAGATCTGTTTCGGTCGGCTGACGGGATGCGCCGCTGCGTATGCGGGAGCGAAGCTGTGTCAGCGCCATGCTGGTCCCCGCCCTCCCCTGGCCTCGGCTGTAACGAGGCGTTGCCTCGGCCTCGACGCCCCGGCTGCGCAGCGCCTCGGCAAACGCCTCGCGAAATCGAAACAGATCCTCGCGGCGTGGGTCGAACCGCTTGCGGTTCAATCCCTCGGCCTGGACGGTCAAATGCACGTGAGGTCGCGGCGTGTCCGTATGGAGCGCCATGAGATAATCGTGATTATCGCCGATCATGCGCTCGGCGGTTTCGCGCACGGCCTGCTTCACAGTTTCAGGGTCCGTGCCTGCCGGCATCGAAAACACCATCGCGACGGCTGAAACGGACGTCCCTTGCCGCCAGTAGAGGGAATCGGACCACTCATCCGCGATCCGCTGCGCATCCTCCTTCGTCGCGAGCTGTTCCCCGTCGCGCGTCTCAAGAGGAATGTCGCCATGACGGCCGATATAATCGAGATGCGCGGCAAGGTGCTTCGCGCCCTTCTTCCGCCCCGTAACCTTGACCAGCACCTCCGGGGCTCGGCGCACGACGCGCGCAAGCGTCGCCCGAACATCAGTGCGGCCAAGTGACGTTAGCGCCCCTCTTGTAGCGAAAGGCCCGGTCTGATTGACCAGATGCTTGGCGTATTTGATGTTCGGATCGCTGACGAGGCGTGGCTTGAAGCTGGGCTTCATTGCCTCCCACAGCTCGTCCTCGCGATCCCCGAACGACATTAGTCAGCCACCTCCCAAAAGGCGGTTTCGCCGCGCAGCGCAGCCGCCAGCGCCTCGATCTGCTCGTTGATCTCTTCGCGCATGTCGGCGATCCTGCGCAGCTCACGATCGATTTGCAGGCCGCTATCGGCCATCATCGCAGCGTTCCCGGCCTTCATGGCCTGATTTAGATTTCGCCCGATCCGCGTGAGCTGCATCCGGATCGGCGCCACCGCGTCGCGCAGCCCGTCGTCGACACCTGCCTTGAGCGCAAGATGGCGACGGACAAGCGCCTTGATCCACCCTGCCCGATCGACACCGCGTTGCGCCGCCCGATGATCGAGGACTGCGGTTTCGACGTCGGTGAAACGAAGGTTGACCCGATTGCTGGGGCTGTCCGCCCTGGGTGCGATCCGGGGCGCGTCAGCGACATGCTTCAATGACTGCTGGAGGACGGTGCGGAGGAGAGCGCTCCGCCCTCCCCTCCCCTCGGCGACTGCATCGAACGCCGCCAGCAACTCGCGATCGACGCGCGCCGTCAGCATCGCTGTGTCCTTTGTGGGGGATGCAGGCTGCGGCGCAATCGACATAGCCCGAAGGCTAATGTAATACACAAGACGCCGCAACACCTATCCTGCCATCAAACATCCCCCACTAAAATCTGCCTTCACGTGTGCCACGTGGCACAGCAATCCATCTTGCAAGTGAGAAATCGCGGAAAGAAGGATTGAGCCTGGAAGCGAGGGGCGGCAACTGCCGGCGCTCTCCGTTCACTCGGCGAGATTAGCGCCAGCTAACGATCCGGGGCTCTGCTTCACCGTCGAAATGTAGCAGCGCCTCGACCACCATTGCGCGCTTGCCTTCAAGCTCGATCGTAGGGCGCTCGATGCGCGGCTTGCCACCCTTCGGTTTCGACGTTGCTCGGGGGGGTGGCGTTTGAGACGGCGCGGAAAGAACAGGAACCGGTGTCTCATCCAGCGCGCGTTCGGCTTCGTCGTCCCTGATCTCGTCCGTCGTCGGTGCCAGAGAAGTTGCATCCGGCTCGCTATCAGTCGACGGTTCCGGCGTGGGGGCAGGGGTAGGGGGCGCGACACCCTCCACTGGAGCCGCCTCGGGCTTTGATGTGGACTTCTTCCCGCCAATCTCGCGCGCGAACCGCTCACACGCCAGCACGGTCATGTCCTCAGCGGCGGTATTCGCAACAAACGCACGTGTCGCCGCATCATCGGCCTTCGCAGCCTGGGTCAAAGCGACAGCACTTCGCATCGAGATGTCCGCAAATAGCGCCGCGACATAATCGGGAGCCTTTGCCAGCCCCTGATAGCGGGTCAGCAACGTGCGGTTGCGGCCTGTCGCGCGTGCCAGCTCGGCGAGCGAACGTCCCTTCGCTACCTGGCCGGTGACGAAACGGATCATGTCGGCGGTCGACAAGTCCTCGCGCTGATCGTTCTCGATGAATTGATCGATGCGCACCTGTTCGATGTCGTCGGCCTTGCTGACGATCGCGCGGACCTGCATTCCCAGCTTCCGGCACGCACGCCAGCGCCGCTCGCCGAACATGATCCGATAGCGCCCATCTTCATCCTTGGGCGCGACGGTGATCGGTTGAAGCTGGCCCCGCTCCTTGATCGTCTCGGCCATCTCATCGATCGTCGCTTCGTCGATCGCACTCCGCACGTTCTCGGGATCGGGGTAGAGCAGCTCGGGATCGAGAAGCTGGACGCGATCGGCGTCAGCAACAGCCGCTTTCTCGCTGAAAACATCAAAGCCGGAGAAATCTGTCATTTGTGGCTCCCGATCCGGGTCATGGCTTCCTCAAGGAAGGCGCGCATGGGCGGCAAAGAGGTCCGAACGTCTTTGTCGAACCGCCAGACCGGGACATGCTCCTGCATCGCCTGGCTGTAGTGCGCACGCTCGGGAAGAAAGTTCGTGAACAGATTGCGCCCGATCTTCTCCTTGATCGCAGCAAGCATCTTCATTTGATGGGTGTCGTTTGCACGCACTCGGTTCGGAACTAGCCCCACGACGTGGATTGGCGTCTTCCGGCGCTGGTTCACCGTCGCAATCGAGTCCGAAACCTGCTTCGTCGCTGCCGGCCCGAACGGTCCTAGCTCGACGGGAACAATCAAGTGATTGCATACCAGCAGCGCCGCATAGTTGATCCACGACCAAGAGGGCGGCGTATCGATGACGCAAAAGTCGAAATGAGAATCGAGCGCGGGAAAATTGGCATTAATGTTAGTCAGCGCGCGAGGATAGTCGGCATCGTATTCGCCGCCCATGCGGTTCGAATAGATAGAGAGGCGGGGAAGGCTGGTCGGCGGAACATAGTTCGGCTCGAACAGCGGCTTACACGTGCCAAGGCTCTCGAAGTCGGCGAGGGCATCGGTTGCATTGCACTGCCGGTCAAGGTCGAGGAACAGCACACGATGCCCGGCATCAGCCAGCACCCACGCCAAGTGACAAGCGATCATCGTCTTGCCGGCGCCGCCCTTCTCCACATTAATGGCAATGGTCTTCACGCCCTACCAACCCCGATCCGAATTGTTGTTCCAATGGTCATAGCCGCGATAGTTGGAATCGGTTCGCGTGTTGCGACGCGCCTCCTCATCAGGCGTGTCGCCGCTCCAAATGCGCGGATTACGGCCGCCACCGCCCCGAAGGACGGCCCAACCAATCAGGACGAATAGTCCGATCGTCAGCAGATTATCCCACATGGCAGTGCCTCCGTCGCCTTGATGAAAGGCGCATCCTGTAATAAGTGGTATCTGAAATCACGTCAATAGGTGGTATCAACAATATGCGTACTTCGGGATGACCACTAGCAAATCAGGAACGGCAGGTCGCCCGCGGATTAACGCGGAAAAGACGATGGCGCGATTTCCGGAAGGGACGCTCGGCCGGATCAAGGCCGTGCTGCGGGATGGTGAGAACCAGTCCGACTTCATGCGCGAAGCGGTCGAGCTGGAACTTCGCCGGCGAGAAGGGCCGCCAGTAGGCGGCCCCGACCGCTCTTAGTCGCGATCCTCCGATCCCTTGGCGAGTACCGCAAAGCCGTCGGCGATCAGCTCCACCGTGTAGCGCCGGCCCTCAGCCGTGTCGTAGGAGTTTTGGCGCACGCGGCCCGTGATATGCACCAGGTCGCCCTTCTGGGCTTTGCCGCCGCGCTCGATCAGCTTGCCGAACAGCGTCACCTCGTTCCAATGGGTGTCCGTCACCCACTCGCCATTCTCCTGGCGGTTGTAGTTGGCGGCGACGTTCACCTTCGTCACCTTGTCGTGCTCAGAGATCTTGCCCACCCGGCCGATGATCCGAAACTCCGCGATATTCTGCATGGTCCTGTCCTTTCCATCGATCAGGCTCATTCCTGATGGGAATTGAAGGGGAGTGCAGACGCCGCGATCCAGCTAAAAAACGGAGGGTCCGCGTGGCGGAAACCGTAGGCGCAGCCGGTTTTTTGCTTGATCGTGCAAGGCGGCCAGCGCCCATTTTCCCATCAATACAGGAATAGCCAATCGAAGGACGGCAATCACAATCGCGCGGCATCGATTTCGCGCCCAACAGGAATGCCGACGCGACAAGAGGAAGGTCGTTCAAGCCGCAACCACCGAGCCGAATTGAGATGGCAGGCAGCTTTGGAAATGAGATGACGGTGCCGATCACGCCTCTGCGGCCCTTTGGGCTGGACGCTACGGCCGCGTTCGTCGATGAAAATCGCTATCAGCAAGCACGAACGTGGCCATTTGAGCGCGACGGAAACCGCTTGCTCCTCTCGGGAGCATCGCGACGCGTAGCGCCGCGTCCGACGGAGCGGCTAAGTGCCTCGGGGTGGGATTTTGTCCTGTGGGTTCGTCTAGGCCGTTCTGCGCCGTCAGGCGTTAGAGCGTTGGCCGACTAGGCCAACTCCATCTGCCCTTAGATTATATGAATCTAGGAGCGGTTGACCATTTTTTTGAGACTCTTGCTTCTCGAGCGCAATGGCAAGGCTGTCCAACACCCGGCGCAGACCGTCGTCCTCGATCTCCTCAGCCACCACCTGTCGCGGCGTCCGCCAAAGGCGCATCGTCTCGATTTCTTCGATGCGGTCGATCTCGCGTTGCACAACATCGTCGGGGAGCGGAACGGGACGCAGGAAGCGCGGAAGAAATCGAGCAAGCCGATTGGGAAAGCTCATGCGATAGACGTTCGACGTCTGCGCATTGCGGGCCTTGGGACGATCAGCGGGCGGATCGATCGGCACGCAGCGGCGCTGCTTCTCGATCAAGCCCATCGTGGCGAGGATCGAAAGGCCCCGCCCGACGCTCGCACGAGACAGGCCGCTTGCAGCCTCGATCCACTCCCAGGTCGGAAACACCTTGCCAGCGCACGTCCGGGCCAAGGTGGTAAGCTGCTCGAACACGCGCACGGCTGCCGGCGTTATCAGCGTCACAAGCCGCTCGTCTTCGGTGAGTTGTCGCCCCTCGGCGCGCGCCAGCCTGCGCACGGCATTCTTGCGCTTCAGCAGCTCGACGGCCTTCTTGTAGAGCCGGTCGGTCTCGCCTTTGGCATAGCTATAGAAGAAGTCGTCCTCGAACGTGCCCGCCTTGCGGCTGTTCGGGTGGACATGCGCCCGTGTCGGATTTGCAGACCCCGATCGCGATCGTGGGCGCGCCCGCTCGATGCGGTCGAGCGCCATGAAGCTCGCCTTCGCGAGTGAAACAGCTCCCATCTTCCGTCCCCTTCGTGGGGCCGGGACCAGGCAAAACTAGAGCGTGGCGCGAAGCGCGCTCCCTTGAACCAAGGCTCGGGAACGAGTATGAGGGGGGTGTCTTACGTCCCGATCGATGCTTGCAGGCATCGCTCATCACGTTCCAGGGTGCCCGGCCTTCGTGCCGGGCATTCGTTTATGTGGTCACGGCCGCTCCCTGATGGCCGATCGCAGAATGCTCCCGGCACTCCGATATTTTTGGCGAATTACGCGGAGGGGCGAAACAGTTGAAGTTCGTGCTTTCGACGACCGACTCCAACAAAAGTTCGTGCTTTCGCTGACCGTTGCCGATCGCGTTCGTGCTATTGGCGACCGCGCTTCGTGCTTTGGCCGACCCTACTTCGTGCTATCGCTGACCGAAGGGCGGCAACGCCGCTTAGTTGATTCGCGAAGTCGAACTGATGAAGAGGTCAGGCACTTGCCAAGAGGGGGCGGGGAGTAATCTTGACCCGTCCAGCTCCGGCGTTGCGTCGCGATCGCCCTTTTTCAGATGTCGCGGCATGTTCGAGCAAATCGAAGGTGAAGCCGGGAATGCTGTTTTCGTCGGCTATTCGTTTAAGCTCGTAGCGGAAATGCTTGAGCGAGCTTTGATAGCCGAGTTGTAAGCGCAGCTCGTCAAGATCGACATCGACAGCACCATGCACACAGGCAGAGCGCGCAACCTCGTAAAGCCGCCGCTCGATGGGACCGAGCTGGAAATAGCTGGGAGCATAGTCGAGCACACGCCGGTCTCGCAAAATGGCACGGTATAGCCAATCGCACAGCCGTACCTTGACGGCTTTCAGCCGCTTATCGCCAGTTTTGGTCTTGGTGTAATGAAGCTGGGCCTCGGACAGCCACGAGAAAAAGCCGGCCTGGCCCTCGCCACCAGCCTCGATGTTGGTCTTGATCTGCGTGCCCTGCAGCCGCTCCAATGCGTCCGACAGGCGAGCGTAGGATCGCGCCGATCCATTGACGCCAGTGACGCGGAATAGATCATGAGCCGTGAAGTAGAAGTCTTGCGACACGCCGACACCGGCTTCCAGTTTCGCCACCATCAGGCTGGCGATATAGAGCAGCACTTCCTTGTCATAGATCGTCGCGACGCCTTTGGAAGTGGCAACGATTTCGATTGAAACCGTATCGGTCTTATAGGCGAGCGGTTTTGTCCATTTCCCTTTGCTCAGTGCGAAGAACGGGAAAGCCATCAGCGAACGCTCGCCGCGCACCTCGGTCAGCAACGGACTGTCGAGCGCGAAAAGATCGCCCTGGATCGAACCGGCGTCATTCATGGTAGGGCGGCCCCCGTCCGAAGGCGATCGGTCGGTGAAAGCACGAAGATGGGGTGCGGAATCGTCCGCATCCCTCCAATCGCCTCGCCACAGGCCGCAAAGTTCATGCTTTCGATGACCGTTTGCAGCGCGCGCCGTGTGCCTTCGTGCTTTTGGCGACCGAAGCTGCCGGCGTGTCTCTTAAACGATCGTTTTTGAAGCGACTTCATGTGAGACACCGATAGCAGCAATCGGCCGTGTCTGTAAACGCTCGCGATAAATGGCGGCGTTCTGATCGCGCTATTTGACGTTAGCGATATCTAATTTGCCCGCGAGTCGAAGGACCGCGTGTGTTCGAGACCGCGCATACCGATGAGAGCGGTTCGAGCCCCCAAACGCAAAATTTTCCTATAAAGATGGGGCCGATCAGCGCGCGTGGCATGCGCAGGAGGATTCTTCAGGTGTCTGAACCGCCACTGCTGAATGCAATTGACGCGTCGCTGCGAAACCTATCGTTGCGACAACGCGTTATTGCGGGAAATATCGCCAACAGCGAGACGCCTGGATATAAAGCGCGTGATGTCAACGCGCCTGATTTTGCTAAACTTCTTGAGAGTACTTTGAGTCCGAGAAACGGGCCACAGATAGCACGACCGCAGGTGGCAATTACCGCAAGCATGGCAGCATTGGGGGCTCGTCCGCCACAGCTGTCCAATGAGATCGTACTCGATAGAGACACAAGTGAAACAAAGCCAGACGGCAACAACGTGACGTTGGAAGACCAGCTTCTTAAAATGGGCAATATTCAGGCTGAATTCTCAACGGTCGCGGGGATCAGCCGCAAGCTGGATAGCTACATGAAAACCGCTCTCGGTACAAAGCGAGGGTAAATACCAGCTCCAACGTGCTTCTAGTGTCGGCTTTTGGATCAACCCATACCCGTTACGCGGATGCCGTCTTGGCCTCCGCGGAGCGCACATAGGCATAGAGCGTCGGTTTGGAGATGCCTAGCATGGAGCAGACTTTGGCGATCGGCATCGTGTTCTCGTGATATAGCCGAACGGCCAGGTCGCGCTTGTCCTTGCTGAGCGCGGTCGGCCGTCCGCCCTTCTTGCCACGGGCGCGGGCGGCAGTGAGGCCTGCCTGGGTGCGCTCGCGGATCAGGTTACGCTCGAACTCCGCCAGCGCACCGAACAGATGGAACGTCAGCTTGCCCGAGGACGTATTGGTGTCGATCGCCTCGTGCAGGCTCAGCAGCCCAACCTTCTCTTCGTCGAGATAGGTCATCCACCCGATCAGATCGCGCAGCGAGCGGCCAAGCCGGTCGAGCCGCCATACCACCAGTGTGTCGCCGGCACGAAGCTGCTCCTTCACCTGGTCGAGGCCGGGCCTGGCGGCGGTCGCGCCCGACGCCTTGTCGGTGATGACCTTCCCGCACCCGGCCGCGAGCAGGGCATCCTTTTGCAGGTCGAGATTCTGCTCGGCGGTCGAGACGCGCGCGTAACCGATCTTCATGGTTGGCGGCTGTTGCGGCGCCGGCGACCGGCTGTTGGCAAGGAAGTCGTCATTGACAGGATTATGTTGCCCTAGTTTTCTTTACCGGGTAGATTTACGTCGAACAGGCCGGTTTTGCAATCGAGCGGATCTCGCAACGTGGCAGGCAAGCAAATCTCCGTTTTCCTTACCTCCGGCATGGACCGTCGGCGGTGACCCACCCGGCGCTCGTTCCGCCACTGGCGACCGAGCGCTATCGCATCCTCGAACCGCATCTGACCGAAAACATCCCGCTCGCGGACCTCGCTCGCACCGGCACGGTGAGCGAACGAACATTGCAGCGTTGGCTCGCTCGCTATCGGTCAGACGGCCTCGTCGGCCTCGCGCGCATCTCGCGCGCCGATCGGGGCAGGTTGCAACTGCCGGACCACCTGGTCGAGCTTGTCCGCGACCTTGCCATCAAGCGTCCACGTCCCCCGATCGCCGCCATTCACCGGAAGGTCCAGGAACTCGCCGTCGCTGAGGGGCACCGGTCACCAAGTTATTCGGCCGTCGCGCGTGTCGTCAGGGCAATACCGGCAAGCCGGATCGCCGTGGCCTCCGATCCGGCCGCCTATCGCGACGAGCACGAGCTGGTGCATCGGCGTGAAGCCGCGGCCTCAAACGAGATGTGGCAGGCGGATCATACCGTGCTCGACATCATCGTGCTCGATGACAACGGAACGCCGGTGCGCCCTTGGCTGACCGTCATTCTCGATGATCACAGTCGGGCCATCGCCGGCTACTTCCTTAGCCTCGACGCGCCGAGCGCCCTCAATACCGCGCTGGCATTGCGGCAGGCGATCTGGCGCAAGCCCAATCCCGAGTGGATAATCAGCGGCATCCCCGAGCAGCTCTACGTCGACAACGGCTCGGATTTCATCTCCGAGCACATCGAGCAGGCGTGCATCGCCCTCAAAATCCGCCTCATCCATTCGCTGCCGGGTCGCCCGCGCGGGCGCGGCAAGATCGAGCGGGTGTTCCGCACCATCAACGACATGTTCTTGTCAGAGCTGCCCGGACACACAATCGCTGGCAAGCCGTTGTCGGCCCCGGCACTCACGCTCAACGAGTTGCATGCCCGGTTCGAGACGTTCGTATGCGACGTCTATCACCGCCGCCCGCATGGCAGCACCGGAGAACTCCCGATCACGCGATGGCAAAAGGGCGGGTTCCTGCCCGCCATGCCGGACAGCCTCGAACAGCTCGATATGCTGCTCGTGCATGTGCCCAAGCCCCGCAAGGTGCTGCGCGACGGCATCCGCCTGATGGGCAGGCGCTATGTCGAGCCGACGCTCGCCGCCTTCGTCGGTGAACAGGTCGAGGCGGTCTATGATCCTCGCGACCTGACCGAAATCCATGTCTACCACCAAGGCCAGTTCGTCTGCCGGGCGCTCAGCCCCAAGCACGAAGGTAGCCCGTCGCTGCGCGCGATCCAGCGAGCGCGGCGCAGCGCAAGAGAGCGCGACAAACAGGCGCTCGCCACCCCGGAGATCTTCGATGGCGACCAAGAGGATACGGCTTCCCGGCCCACCACCTATCGAGGCCTCCGGCTCTACGCCGCTGACGATTGAGTTCCCGGCCGAGCAGCCGTTCCTGCCGACGCGCGAACATGCCCGGTTCGTCGAGTTTGCCGAAGCCTGCGGGCACTACCGCTATATCGGCGTGTGTCACGGGCGACCGGGAGTCGGAAAGACGCGATCGGCGCGGAAGTTTGCCAGCCTTCCCAATCTGCAAGGCTATGGCGCAATGAGTCCCATCGCTCCGGCGCTGGCGGAGGAAATCGCTCGATGCCGAGCCATGTTCTACACGGTTTCGGTCAGCAACACGCCCAAGGCAATCGACCAGGCGATGGGAGTCAATCTAACGAAATTGGGCTACGCGCGCATGACCATCGTCGCTGGCTCGGTGGATGACGTAGACCATGACGCTGCCCGCATGGCCTGTCCGCTCGTTATCGTCGATGAAGCCGACCGGCTGACCATCAAGTCGCTCGAACACCTTCGCGACATGGCCGATCGCCGTGGGTTCGGATTGATCCTGATGGGAATGCCGGGCCTTGAAAAGCGCCTCGCCCGCTATGCCCAGCTCTACTCACGGATCGGCTTCGTTCACGAGTTCAAACCGTTGACGGAGACGGAAATGCGCTTTTTGCTCGCCACCCACGTCAGCAATTTCGGCATCACCTTCGATCCGACCCAGCTCGACGCGATCGAGGCACAGGCAGCGGTAATCCGCATCACGCGCGGCAACTTCCGGCTGATGGAGCGCCTGTTCGCCCAGATGCGCCGGATCATGACCCTCAACCGCGTCGATGACGTGTCGCCCGACATCGTGCAGGCCGCCCGCGACTGTCTTGTGATAGGACCAGGCAACTGACAAATATCGCGATAAGAAAGCCGACATTTAGCGAGGACGTTTACAGCCGTGTCTCAAAACGCTTTCGCAAAATGATCGTGGCATGATAGGGGTCGCGGATGAGTTTTGAGACTGATCGATGCTAATCGGCTATGCGCGCGTATCGACCGCGGAGCAGGATCTGACGCCCCAGCTCGTAGCGCTGAAGGAAGCCGGCTGCGATCGCACTTTCTCGGACAAGGCATCTGGCGCCAAGGCGAACCGCACTGGGCTGGCCGAAGCGTTGTCGCACGCTCGCGAGGGGGACGTGCTGGTCGTATGGAAGCTCGATCGCCTTGGCAGGACGATGAAGGGGCTGGTCGATCTTGCGGCCGAGCTGGCAGATCGCGGCATCGGCCTCCGATCCATCACCGATGGCATCGACACGGCAGGGACGGCGGGGAAGCTCGTCTTTCACATCATGGCTGCGATGGCCGAGATGGAACGCGACCTCGTGCGCGAGCGAACGACGGCCGCGCTCATCGTCGCGCGTAGCGCAGGCCGGGTAGGCGGGCGCAAGAAGGTCATGACGCCCAAGCGGATCGAGGCCGCGCGAAAGCTACTGGCATCGGGCATGTCCGCCCGCGAGATCGCACCGACGATCGGGGTGTCGGTGGCGACGTTGTACCGCCATCTGCCTGCCCCCGAACAAGAGGCGATCAACGCGGAAGAGATGGAACGGGATGGCGCGGCAGGCGCGTCGACCATCAAACCTACGGAGTAAGCGATGAAACTAGCCGCCCTAGTCGAAGCCCTTTCAGCGATCGCCAAGGATCATCCGGAAGCGGAGATCGTCATGAGCGACGGCGAGACCGCTTACAATCTTCTCGAGCGACCGATCGCCTGGTCGGACTTCCCTCATGATGGCAACGGTAGCGTCACGCTCTATTAGGGGGCGTTTGCGGGAGGGGGCGGAATCCTACGCTCTCATGACTGCCATCCGAGATGCTGACCGAGTTTAGTCCTTCGCTGGCCGCGAGACCAGCGGTCGCATTGACCTTGGCGGGTGTGCCGCGGGCGCCTGATCGACGACGATTGATCACGCTC
>NZ_JAAILI010000015.1 GCF_012650175.1 Sphingomonas sp. S2M10 | reverse complement strand
CCGCAACCACCGCTACAGAACGCCACACGCCGCCCTCACGGGCGGCGTTGTCGTTTCCGCCAACACGCAGTCACAGCCCATCATCCACCCATCGCCGTCCGGCCCTACAGCATGCGTGCCTGAAGACGACACGACGTGCACCCGCATACCGCCTTCGAACGTTCAAGCCAGGTGACCGTAACCGTCGAAACCCTGCAGCAGCAGATGGATCAGGCCGTGGCCGCGCTGGATTTCGAGACGGCGCAACGATGCCGCGACGTGATCAACGCGATGCGCGGCGGCGCCACCGCCGCCGAAGCGGAAGCAGCGAACTTCACGGGGTTGACGCGCCAGGAGCCCGGCGCGATGGGGCTGGGGACAAGCCAGCAAAAGCGGACCCCGCCTGCCGGATGGCGCCCCCCGCCCAAGCCTGATCCGATGACCACAGGCCGCTCCAAACGCGGCCGCGCGCCCAGACCCTGAAGCGAACCGCCGTGAACAGGGCCACTGCGGTCGCGCGCACTCCGGTCGTCAGTCCACCCAGTCCAGACCGATTTCGCGATAGAGGCCGCGATCCTCTTCCCATTTGGGGTTGACCTTGACGTGCAGGTACAGGTGCACCGGCACGCCGAGCAGCTTCGAGAGCTCGGCACGCGCGCGGCTGCCGATTTCCTTGAGCCGCTGGCCGCCCTTGCCCAGCACGATCGCGCGCTGCGTGTCGCGCGCGACCAGGATCTGCTGGTGGATCTCGACCGAGCCGTCCTCGCGCTCGCTATATTTCTCGGTCTCGATCGCGCTGGCATAGGGCAGTTCGGCATGGAGCTGCAGGTAGAGCTGCTCGCGGGTCACCTCGGCGGCGAGCATGCGATCGGTGGCGTCCGAGACCTGGTCTTCGGGAAAATACCAGTCGCCCTGCGGCATCGCGCCGGCGAGCGCCGCCTTGAGCTCGGGCACGCCGTCGCCGTTCTGGGCCGAGACGAAATAGGTTTCGTCGAACGCCAGCGCCTCGTTGAGCTTGGCGGCATGGCCGAGCAGGCGCGGCTTGTCGGCGATGTCGACCTTGTTGAGGATCAGGATCCTGCGCCCCTTGCGCCCGCGCAGGCTGTCGATCACCGCGTGGACCTTGGGGCCGATGCCGCCCTTGCCGTCGACGACCAGTGCGACGAGATCGGCGCCGTCGGTGCCGTCCCAGGCTGCGGCGACCATTGCGCGATCAAGCCGCCGCTCGGGCTCGAAAATGCCGGGGGTGTCGACCAGGATAATCTGGGTGCCGCCTTCAATGGCGATGCCCATCACGCGGGCGCGGGTGGTCTGCGCCTTGGGGCTGACGATGGCGACCTTCTGGCCGACCAGGGCATTGACCAGCGTCGACTTGCCGGCGTTCGGTGCGCCGAGGATCGCGACGACGCCGCAGTATTGATGGGTGGTAAGTTCGGTCATGGGTTCCGGTTGTACTGGGGAATGGGGATCGGGGCGAGGGGGGAAGCCCCACTTAAGCCCCTCCCCTTCAGGGGAGGGGTTGGGGCGGGGC
>NZ_JAAILI010000014.1 GCF_012650175.1 Sphingomonas sp. S2M10 | reverse complement strand
GCCCGCTGCTCCACCACCATACGAACCGCCCGCTCGCGGACTTCAGGTGAAAATTTGTTGGTTGTCTTGCTCATAACGGATGCTCCTTCTCACAAGTTGGAGCCTCCTGGAAACCCGGGGCGCTTCAGGCCAGGTCTCGATCTATTTCGAGAGCGCGATCCGCATCGCCTCGCCGCAGATGCTCACGCAGAGCGGCACGTTGCCGCTGCAATGGGATCCCGCCAAGGGCGACCTGATCATCCACAAGTTGCAGATCCTGCGAGCGGGCGAGCGGGTGGACCTGCTCGCCAAGGGAACACGTTTCAAGGTGATCCAGCGCGAGCAGAAGCTGGAACAGTTCGCGCTCGACGGTGCGCTCACCGCCACGGTGGCGCTGGAAGGGCTGCGCGTCGGCGACGTGCTGGATGTCGCCTTCACCATCACCCGCAAGGATCCGGTGCTCGGCAAGGAGATGATGAGCGTCGTGCCGATGGTGCCGGCGCCCGCCAAGCTCGGCTTCGGCCGCGCGCGGCTCCTGTGGAAGGACGGAGTGCCGGTGGCGTGGCGCGACTATTCCGGCGGCGTGTTCGGCTCGGCCGATCGCAAGGGAGCAGAACCCAAGCTGATCGCCGGCGGCTACCGCGAGCTCACCCTGCCGCTGCCGACGGCGAAGCCCGCCGAACTCCCCGACGATGCGCCCGCGCGGTACAAGCCGCTGCCGATGCTCGACGTGAGCACCTATGCCGATTGGGCGACGCTGTCGCGCACCATGGCGCCCTATTATCGCAGCGAAGGCGCGATCGCGCCGGGCAGCCCGCTCGCCGGGGAGGTCGCCCGCATCGCCGCGGCCAGCAAGGACCCGCGTACCCGCGCCGCAATGGCGCTGCGGCTGGTGCAGGACCAGGTCCGCTACCTGTTCCGCGGCATGGACAACGGCAATTACCGCCCCCAGGCGCCGGCGGATACCTGGACGCTGCGCTATGGCGATTGCAAGGCCAAGACGCTGTTGCTGGTATCGCTGCTTCGTGCGCTGGAGATCGAAGCCGAGCCCGCGCTGGTGAGCAGCGGGCTGGGAGATCTGGTCGCCTCGCGGCTGCCCTCGCCGGGCGCGTTCGACCATGTGATCGTCCGCGCGACGATCGACGGCAAGACGCTGTGGCTGGACGGTACCCAGGGCGGCTCGCGCGTCGAGGATCTGGACGACGTGCCGCCGTTCCGCACCGCGCTGCCGATCCGCGCGGCGGGTGCCGCGCTGGAGGCGATGCCGATGCGCGCGCCGGCGCGGCCCGCGCAGCAGGTATCCGTGACGCTAGATGCGACCGCCGGCATCGAGTTTCCACAGCTGTTCGCGATCCGCATCGTCTATAGCGGCGCGATGGCGGAAGCGCTGCGCGGCGCGCGCTCGCAGATCGACAAGGACAAGCTGGCCGAGTTCCTTGGTCCGCAGATCTCCGCAGTGCTCGGCAACCACAGCGCGTTCGACCAGAAGATGGAGGACGATTCCGCCAACGGCACCGTGACGGTTACCGCCAACGGCGTCGCCTATCAGGACTGGAACTATGATCGCGGGCGTTTCCGCCTGCTGCTCGACTCGACCGCCGAGGGGCTGAGCTTCGCGCCCAATCGTGCCCGCACCGCGTGGAAAGCGATCCCGGCGACGAGCGGGGCACCTTCCGACGTGTGGGTGGAGCGGCGGTGGAAGCTTGCCGACGGCGGCAAGGGCTTCACGCTGGAAGGGCAGCAGACGTTGCCGGCGATGCTCGCGGGTATGCAGCTCGCGCGCAAGGTGGCGCTGGCGGACGGCTGGCTGTCGCTGCAGGACCGCACGACCACCGGCCTGCAGGAAGTGGCGCCCGAGCAGATCCCGGCGGCGCGCGCCGACGTGGCGCGGGTGAAGGCCAATCCGCTGCGGCTGATCGCCCCCGCCGACCATCCGGCGCGCTGGGCGGTGATCGGCGCCGCACGGAACGACGGGCGGCTCAAGCCCATCCTCGACGCCTATGCCAAGGCGATTGCCGCCAAGCCCGACGATCCCGACGGCTACACCAACCGCGCCTGGTTTCACGAGGCGATCTATGATCGCGAGGCGGCGATCGCGGACCTCAGCAAGGCGATCGAGCTGGCGCCGACCGCGGATATGTATCTTCGCCGCGCCGACGCCCAATATGCGCTGCGCCGCGACGACAAGGCGCTCGCCGACGTGCAGGCCGCGCTGGAGCTGGAGCCCGATTCGGCCGGCGCCACCGGCACGCTGGCGGTGTTCAAGCGCGACCGGGGGCAGATGGAGGAGGCGCGGGCGCTGATCGAGGCGCGGATCGACCAGGGCGGCGAGAAGAAGCTCGGCTGGCAGATGGAACTCGCCAACCTGCTGGGCGATGGCGGCCAGGTCGACGACGCCGTGGCGGTGCTCGATGAAGCGATCGCCACAGCGCCGGGCAATGCCGCGCTGCTCAACAGCCGCTGCTGGATTCGCGCGACGCACAATGTCGCGATCGAGCAGGCGCTGAAGGACTGCACCAGCGCGGTCGAGCTGAGCAGCAGCGCGGCGGCGATCCTCGACAGCCGGGCCATGGTCTATTTCCGCATGGGCAAGCTGGACGCGGCACGCACCGATCTTGACGCGGCACTGCGGGCGAGCCCCGAACAGTCGGACAGCCTCTATATGCGCGGCGTGATCGGCAGGCGGACCAAGGCCGCGGATGCCGATGCCTATCTCGCCGCCGCGCGGATGATCGAGCCGCGCATCGACGAGCGCTTCGCCCGCTTGGGGATCAAGCCCTAGCCGCTTTGCCATTTCTTCATCCGGCTGGGCTAGGCCAGTGCGCACTGGTCCCCTGTCTCCGGGGCGATGGCGAGACGCACCGCAATGCCTACCACCGTGTTCCTGACGATCGATACCGAGCTGATGTGGCGCCACCATGTCGCCGGTCTCGATCTGGCGGAGGTCGCGGCGCGCTCGTTCGAGCCTGCCGGGGTGGGGGTCGGCTGGCAGCTGGAGCGGCTGGCGGCGCATGGGCTGAAGGCGTGTTTCTTCGTCGATCCGATGCCGGCGCTGGTCCATGGCCTCGCCCCGATCGCGGCAGTGGTGCGGGCGATCCGCGCGGCCGGGCAGGAGGTGCAGCTGCACCTCCACCCCAACTGGACACAGGCGAGCGCCGCCGATCGCGGGCGGATGCCCACCCGCTTCGACCTGGTCGATTACGGCGCCGAGGAGCAGCACGCGCTGATCCGCCAGGCGCGCGCGCTGCTGATCGAGGCGGGGGCACCCGCGCCGATCGCCTTTCGCGGCGGCAGCTATGCGGCGAACGACGCCACGCTGGCCGCGCTGGCGGCGGCGGGCTTCGCCTATGATTCGAGCCACAACGGCTCCGAGCATCCCTGGCCGAGTGCGATCGGCCTGTCGCCGCGGCAGATCGCTCCGGTGCGGCACCAGGGACTGATCGAAGTGCCGGTGACGCTGATCGATACCGGCACGGCGCTGCGGCACTTCCAGATCTGCGCGCTCTCGGCCCGCGAGATGCGCGCGGCGCTCGATCACGCCGCGAGGAACCGTCACGCGGCGCTGACCATCATCAGCCACGGCTTCGAACTCGCCAATCGCGCCGGGACGAGGCCCAACGCCGTGCATGTCCGGCGTTTCGAGGCGCTGTGCCGGATGCTTGCCGAACGGCGCGACGCCCTTTTCACGGCGCATTTTGCCGATCGTCCGGCATTGCCGCTGGACCGGGAGGATGTACCGCTCGCTCCGAGCATGCTGCGCACCCGGCTGCGCCAGGCCGAGCAGCTCTGGTCGAACTTGATCGAGGAACGCGCGGGATGACGGTGATGCAGCCGGTGGCGCTGCGGTTCATGGTCGGCGCGCGGACTTTAGCCTCCGTGCGGCGGCGGCTGGTGCGGGTGCCGCTGACGCTTGCCGAGGCACGTCAGGGCGCGTGCCCGGAACTGCCGCCGCTGCCGCAAGAGGCGCAGGGCTATCTGATCACCTCGTTGCCCGAAACCCAGCACACCGCGCTGGGCAGGGCGGGCATGCTGGGAGCGGTGCGGCAGCGCTACACGCGCTTTCACATCGACCTGTCGCTGGGCTTCGATGCCTGGTTCGCCGGGCTGTCGGCGAACAGCCGGCAGGGGCTGAAGCGGAAGGCGCGGCGGATCGACGCGGAGGTGCATCGCTTTCGCACAGCCGAAGAACTGGCCATCTTCCACCCGCTCGCCCGCGCGCTTTCGGCACGGACCTATCAGGAGCGCCTGCTCGGGGGTGGCCTGCCCGACGACTTGGCCGGGCTGCAGCGGCTCGCCGCGGCCGATGCGGTGCGGGCATGGCTGCTGGTGCGGGACGGTCGCGCGATCGCCTATCTCTGCTGTCCGGCGGACGGCGACACCCTGCTCTACGCCCATGTCGGGCATGATCCCGCCTTCGCCGCACACTCGCCGGGGGCAGTGCTGCAGCTGGAAGCGCTGCGCGACCTGTTCGCCGAAGGCCGCTTCGCCTGGTTCGACTTCACCGAGGGCGAGGGCCAGCACAAGCGCCAGATGGCGAGCGGCGGGGTGGCGTGCGTCGACCTGATGCTGCTGCGCCCGACGCTGGCCAACCGGGCGCTGATCGCGGCATTGGCGGGGTTCGACGGCAGCGTGGCGCTGGCCAAGCGTGTGGTTCGGCGGTTGGGGGCGGAGGGGATTGCCCGGCGCGTACGGCGCGGCTGAGACCGCACTCTGGGTAGTTTTCTAGTGTTTCCTCACCCGCCAGGGGGAGGTGGCAGGCCAAAGGCCTGACGGAGGGGGAGGAAGCACGCCGGTCCGAAAGGTTCTGGCATCCTCCCCCTCCGTCACGCTTCGCGCGCCACCTCCCCCTGGCGGGGGAGGAAACGCTCTCTCCATCTGCGGGCGTCAGGCGATCAATCCAGCGGCACGCGGTCCACGCGCGCGGCGGAGAGGCCGTAGTAATTGGAGACCCGATCGGCATAGGCCTGGGTGAATTCGGGCGCGTTGCTCGCCCAGCTCGGGCCGCCTTCGAGCACGCGGCGGTCGATCGTGACGACATAATCGTCACCGGTAACGTCGTAGGAGATCAGCTCGAAGGGCAGGGGATAGTAGCTTTTGCCCATGCCCAGGAACCCGCCGAGGCTGAGCACCGCATAGAGCGTGCGCCCGCTGCCCTTCTCGACCATGAACGCCTGGACCTGCCCCAGCGAATCCCCGTCGCGGCTGCGGACTTTGAGCCCCTCGACGCGGGCGGTGACGAGCAGGCTGGTGGTTTCGGGCGTATCGGACATCGTCGTGCTTCCTTCTGGAACTTGCGCCCTTCGGAATGCACGAGGCGGGGATGTCGTTCCGCAGACGGGATGAACGGGCGGGTGTTTGCCGGAAAATGCCGCAGCTCCGCCCACAATCGGCGACCCGGGTCCGTCTCGACTTGCTGGACGGGCCCTGTGCGGGCTCCAACACTCCGACGACAGGCGACCGCAACCGGGCGAAGCGGTGTAAGCCACTACCGCTTCGCCCGTCTGGCTGGATCGGCTCAGGCCTCGTACCGCACGCGCAGATTGTGCGCCGGCCGCCGCCGGATGAGTGCACCCGCCAGGCCGAAGCCCGTGATCATCAGCCCCCAGCTGCCGGGTTCCGGCAGCGGGCTGGTGAGATGCGGGTTGAATACGAAAAGCTCTCCGGGATTGGCCGAGGACGACCACACGCCGACGCCGTTATCGACATATAACCCGGGCGTATAGTTCAGGTAGATGTCGTCGGCGTTCCGGTCGTCCAGCTTGCCGCCGGCCTTGCCGTAGATGTTGATCGTGCTATCGAGCCCGTTTTCGAAAATAATGTCGTCAATTGTGTAGGCGTGATCGATGAACGTCTTGGTGGCTTCGTTATAATAGTGCGTCGTCCAGCCGAATCCGGTCAACGTCCAGGCATGGGGGCCGCCAACCAGCGAGAGGTTAATGTCCACATAGGATCCGCTGGATCCGTAATAGCCGTAGGACGTACCTACAAACGTGTAATCGCGTGCGATCGACGGAGCGGCGGAGAATAACGTTGCCGCGGCGGCCAATGTCACAAGGCGCTTTTTCATTACGATGCTCCTCCACTTTCGGTCGGTTCGACGATTATTAATGGCTGGTTAACCGAAAGCGTAAGAGATGTCGATGGCATCGGATTGATGTTGAGCGATATATTCACGTTGTCGCAGTGATTACTGCGGGATCGGCGATCTCTGAGGCGCGCTGCGCCAAGCAATCCTGTCCACTGACCGCTAGAAGGTCACCCGCGATCGAACTTTAGGCTGCAGAGGACGGCGTGGCGTTCGCCCGGTGCGCCAGCAAAGGTGCGTGCACGTTGCGATCCGCGCCCCGGTATGTTTATCGCCGCTGGCCGAACCAGATGACGTGCCGCGGGCCCTTGCCGTTCTGTCGGGCGCGGACGGCGACTTCCTCCACCTGGAACCCGCTGTCGCGCATCCGGCGGGCAAAGGCGGGATCGGGCGCTGCCGACCATACTGCGAGGATGCCGCCCGGGCGGAGCGCCTGGCGCGCGGAATCGAGGCCGCGCATCGAATAGAGGCTGTCGTTGCCCACCCGGGTCAGTCCGTCGGGTCCGTTGTCGACGTCGAGCAGGATCGCGTCATAGGCGTTCTGGCCGTCGGCGATCACCCGGCCGACATCGTCGAACACGATCTTCACCCGCGGATCGTCCAGACAGCCGTTGGTCAGCGCCGCCATCGGGCCGCGCGCCCAGTCGACGATCTTGGGGACGAGCTCGGCCACCGTCACCCTGGCGTTGCCGCCCAGCACCGCCAGCGCGGCGCGGAGTGTGAAGCCCATGCCATAGCCGCCGATCAGCACCCGCGCCTCGCGCTTGCCGAGCCGTTCGAGCGTCATCACCGCCAGCGCTTCTTCCGAACCGCTCATCCGGCTGTTCATCAGCTCGTTGCGTTCGAGCACGATCATGTGATCGTCGCCACGGCGGAACAGCCGCAGCGGTTCGCCGCCGGGCACCTCGGCGGTGTCGAGCAGTTCGCGCGGGGTCATTGGTTTGTCCGGAGAGGCGAGCTGAAAATCGTGCCGCCCTCACCCTTCCGCGGCGTCGCCGCTCCCTCCCTCTCCCAATGGGAGAGGGAAGGGGCCCCCCGCCGCAGGCGGTGGGAAGGGTGAGGGAGACTGTCGTTCGAATGCAGTATGCCCGCCGTTAGCTGCATCAACCCAGCGCCGCCTTCAGCTTGGCGAAAAAGCCGCTCGACTGCGGGCATTCCTCGCCCGTCTCGGTCTTGCGGAATTCCTCGAGCAGTTCGCGCTGGCGGCCGCTGAGCTTGGTCGGCGTCTCGACCTCCAGCCGCACCACCAGGTCGCCGCGGCCGCGGCCCTGCAGCACCGGCATGCCCGCGCCGCGATGGCGCATCTCGCGGCCGGACTGGGTGCCGGCATGGATCTTGATCACATGCTCCACGCCGTCGAGCCCCGGGATGCGGATCTCGCCGCCCAGCGCCGCCGTGGTGAAGCTGATCGGCGCATTGGCGTACAGCGTCGTGCCCTGCCGCTCGTAGAGCGAATGGCGCGTCACATGGAGGAAGATGTAAAGATCGCCCGCGGGCGCCCCGCGCGCGCCGGCCTCGCCCTCGCCGGTCAGGCGAATGCGGGTGCCTTCGTCGACGCCGGGCGGAATCTCGATCTTGAGCGTCTTGGTCTTGTCGGTCCGGCCCTCGCCGCGGCAGCTGCGGCAGGGCTCGGCGATCACCTCGCCCGCGCCGTGGCAGGCCGGGCAGGTGCGCTCGACCATGAAGAAGCCCTGCTGCGCGCGCACCTTGCCGTGCCCGGCGCAGGTGGTGCAGGTCTTGGCCTGGGTGCCGGGCGTCGCGCCCGAGCCGTGGCAGCTGTCGCAGGGGCCCGAGACGTCGATGGTGATGTCGGTCGAATGGCCGTGGAAGGCCTGCTCGAGCGAGATCTCCATGTCGTAGCGCAGGTCCGCGCCGCGCCGCTGGGGCCGGCCACCGCCGCGCCCGCCGCCCATGAACTCGCCGAACACGCTTTCGAAAATGTCGCTGAACGCGCCGAAATCGCCTTGGCCGCCATGATGGCCGCCGCCGCCGTTCTGGAACGCGGCATGGCCGAAGCGGTCGTACGCCGCGCGTTTCTGGGGATCCTTCAGGCAGTCATAGGCTTCGCTGATCGCCTTGAACTTCGCCTCGGAATCCTTGCACCCGGCATTCTTGTCCGGGTGATATTTCATCGCGAGCTTGCGGTAGGACGATTTGATCGTCGCATCGTCCGCGCTGCGCTCGACTTCGAGCAGTTCGTAATAATCGACTTCGGTGGTCATCAAGAAAGCCCTCTCCCCATCAAGGGAGAGGGGTGGGAGCGGGGCCTGATCGATACGGTTCGCATCGTCTTGCCCCACTCCCCCTCTCCCCACCGGGGAGAGGGAGGGGGGTTGTTACGCCTTGTTGTCGTCCACTTCCGAGAACTCGGCGTCGACCACGTCTTCGGCCCCGGCTTCACCGCCGGGGGCGGTGCCGCCCGCGTTCGGCGAGGCGTTTTCGGCGGCCTGCTTCTCGTAGATCGCCTGGCCGAGCTTCATCGCCACCTGGGCGAGTTCCTGCGCCTTGGCGGTCATCGCATCGGCATCGCCGCTCTCGATCGCCGACTTGGTCTCGGCGATCGCCGCTTCGATCTCGCCCTTCAGCGACGCGTCGACCTTGTCGCCATTCTCCTGGAGCTGACGCTCCGTGGTGTGGACGAGGCTCTCGGCGTTGTTCTTGGCTTCGGCCGCGGCACGACGCTTCTTGTCCTCTTCGGCGAACTTCTCGGCATCGCGCACCATCTGCTCGATGTCGGAGTCGTTCAGACCACCCGAGGCCTGGATGCGGATCTGCTGCTCCTTGCCGGTGCCCTTGTCCTTCGCCGAGACGTTGACGATGCCGTTGGCGTCGATGTCGAAGGTGACTTCGATCTGCGGCACGCCGCGCGGCGCCGGCGGGATGCCGACCAGGTCGAACTGGCCGAGCATCTTGTTGTCGGCCGCCATCTCGCGCTCGCCCTGGAAGACGCGGATCGTCACCGCCTGCTGATTGTCGTCAGCGGTGGAGTAGACCTGCGACTTCTTGGTCGGGATCGTGGTGTTGCGGTCGATCATGCGGGTGAACACGCCGCCCAGCGTCTCGATGCCGAGGCTCAGCGGGGTCACGTCGAGCAGCAGCACGTCCTTGACGTCGCCCTGGAGCACGCCGGCCTGGATCGCCGCGCCGATGGCGACGACTTCGTCCGGGTTCACGCCGGTGTGCGGCTCCTTGCCGAAGAAGTCCTTCACGACCTGACGGACCTTGGGCATGCGGGTCATGCCGCCGACGAGCACGACTTCGTCGATCGCCTCGGCCTTGACGCCCGCATCGGCCAGCGCCTTGCGGCACGGCTCGAGGGTGCGCTTGATCAGGTCGTCGACCAGACGCTCGAGATCGGCGCGGGTGATCGTCTCCACCAGGTGCAGCGGGGTGGTCGCGCCACCTTCCATGCGGGCGGTGATGAAGGGCAGGTTGATCTCGGTCGTCGCGGCCGACGACAGCTCGATCTTCGCCTTCTCGGCCGATTCCTTCAGCCGCTGCAGCGCCAGCTTGTCGGTGCGGAGGTCGAGGCCTTCCTTCTTCTTGAACTGGTCGGCCAGGTAATCGACGATCTTGTTGTCGAAATCCTCGCCGCCGAGGAAGGTGTCGCCATTCGTCGCCTTCACTTCGAACACGCCGTCGCCGATTTCCAGCACGGAGATGTCGAAGGTGCCGCCGCCAAGGTCATAGACCACGATGGTCTTGTTGTTGTCCTTGTCGAGGCCATAGGCGAGCGCGGCCGCCGTCGGCTCGTTGATGATGCGCAGCACTTCCAGGCCCGCGATCTTGCCGGCGTCCTTGGTCGCCTGGCGCTGGGCGTCGTTGAAATAGGCCGGAACCGTGATCACCGCCTGCGTCACGCTCTCGCCGAGATACGACTCAGCGGTCTCCTTCATCTTCTGCAGGATGAAGGCCGAGATCTGCGACGGGCTATACTCTTCGCCGCCGGCCTTGACCCAGGCGTCGCCGTTCGAGCCGCGCGCGATCGTGTAGGGCACCAGCTCGGTGTCCTTCTTGGTCACGGGGTCGTCGAAGCGGCGGCCGATCAGGCGCTTCACTGCGAAGATGGTGTTGTCCGGGTTGGTCACCGCCTGGCGCTTGGCCGGCTGGCCGATCAGCCGCTCGCCATCCTTGGCGAAGGCGACGATCGACGGCGTGGTGCGTGCGCCTTCCACATTCTCGATGACCTTGGGCTTGCCGCCTTCCATCACGGCGACGCAGCTGTTGGTCGTGCCCAGGTCGATACCGATAACTTTAGCCATGGTCCTCGTTGGCCCCCACAATCGAAACAAAAGGGTTTAAAAGCGTTATCCGGATTCCGGCCCCAGAAGAGGCGACCGCCGTCCAGATGTCCGAGGGGGGATATAGGTGCGTCGTGCCTTGCCGCAAGACGGCAGGGTTTCTACAAGATTTCCCAAATCAAAGAGGGAGGATGGCGAATGCGCACGCTGGCGGGGCTTTTGACGGTTCTGGTGCTGGGGGCCTGTTCGCCCCAGGCGGATGGCGTGAAGGTGGACGGCGCCTGGATCCGCCTGCCGGCGGTGGCAGGCCAGCCGGGGGCGGCCTATTTCACGCTGCATGGTGGGCGCGAGGCGGAGACGCTGGTCTCGGTCTCTACCCGCGCGGCGGATCGCGCGGAGATGCATGACAGCATAAAGGATGCCAGCGGCGTCACCAAGATGACGCAGATCGCCAGCCTGGACCTGCCGGTGGGCAGCGAGGTGCAATTCGCGCCCGGCGGCAAGCACGTCATGCTGTTCGGGATGGTGCCCAACGTGCATGGCGGCGAGAAGGTGCCGCTGACGCTGCGGTTCGCCAGCGGCCATACCGCGACCGCGGTGGCCGATGTCGCGGTGCCGGGGGCGGAGGCGCGCTAGATTGCCAGACGGTCTTCCAGGTCCCCCCTCCACGTACGGGAGGGGAACCTGGCGCAACGGCTAGCGCCGCCTCAGAACGACAGCCGCGCCCGCCCGAGCACGCGATCGCCGCTATGGCGCAGATCCGCATAGGGAGACGCCACGGCGCGGTTCGTGTCGATGTCTGTCCCGACATAGTCGACGCCGAGCGTCAGCGGCCCGCTGACATGCTCCACGCCGATCCGCCAATCGGTATAGTCGCCGGTCGGGCGCAGCCGGGCGGCCCGGGCATCGTCGGTGCTGCCGGTGGTGCGCCCGACCGCGCCCGAGACCGTGAAGGGCGTGGAGGGAATGCCGACCGACGCACCGGCATGCAGATAGAGATTGTCGCCGCCGATCGGTCCCTGATCGGGCGCATAGATGGCGCCGCCGTTCAGTCGCAGCGGGCCGAATGAGAAATTGCCATCGGCGCCGACCTCGACATAGTCCATCGCGCGCGCCGCGCCGGTGAAGACATGGCCGGTGACGAACCCGCGCAGGTTGAACGCACCGATGCCGAAGCCCCGGCCGGCTTCCAGGTCGAACACCGTATCCGCACCGGCATGCCGGCTGGACTCGCGTACCATCGCCACTCGTGCCGAGGCGTCGAAGCCGAGAATGCCCGCAGATACGTCGCCCGAGGCCGAGAGCTGGTTCTCGCTCCAGCTGAGGCCGCGACGGCTCTCGTCGGTGGAGAGTTCGACGCCTCCCGAAACCTTCGGCAGTATCTGGGCCTCGGCCGCAAGCGGGAAAGCGAGCGCCGCGAGGGCGGCGGCGGTAAGCGGGATACGCATCAGCTGTTACCAGGTCCTATTCGATCGAGTTCGGCGCGCAGCGTCTCGGCATCCTGCCGCGCCAGCGCTTCGACCGCGCCTCGCATGTCCTTCGTCGCGCTGGCAACGTCCTTTGCGATGACGGCGCGATTGGCGGTGCACCAGCCGGGACGGCTTCCCGCGGCGACGCGTTCCTGGCGCAGCGCGCGCTGGAGCGTGCCGGCGGGGTGCCGTGCCTGGCGATCAACCACCATATCGGCCTCCCAGCGGCAGCGCAGCGTGGAGGCGCGCCCGCCGGGGCCGGCGGTGCCGAGCTGCTGGTGGCGAACGTCGATGCGCATGCGATAATCGGCATGGACCGGGCCGGTTTCATGATCGATGCGCACGCGGTGCGCGATCTCGGAAAAGGGGGCGGCGAGCAGCAGCCCCAGAATCAACGGGATCATGGCTCTTCTCCTGCGGTTGCTCCGGCTGTTTCGCCGGTAGCGACGGGAGCTTTGCGCGCCGAGTTGCGGTGAATGCAAGTTAACTAGTGTTGCTGCGCCAGCTTGGGTTCGCGCGATCGGGTGCCTACATCGCGGGCCACACAAGCGGAGGAAAACAGTGACGGCCACGCGCACCGAAACCGATTCGATCGGCGCGATCGAAGTTCCCGCCGACGCCTATTGGGGCGCCCAGACCCAGCGATCGATCCAGAATTTCCCGTTCGGGCCCGAGGAGCGGATGCCGATCGGCATCGTCCATGCCCAGGCGATCGTGAAGCAGGCGGCGGCGCGGGTGAACGTGAAGCATGGGCTCGATCCGAAGATCGCCGCAGTGATCGACCAGGTCGCGCAGGAAGTGATCGACGGCAAGCTCGACGACCAGTTCCCGCTGGTGATCTGGCAGACCGGCAGCGGCACCCAGACCAACATGAACGTCAACGAGGTGATCGCCGGCCGCGCCAACGAGATCCTCACCGGCAAGCGTGGCGGCAAGAGCCCGATCCACCCCAATGATCACGTCAACATGGCGCAGTCGTCGAACGACAGCTTCCCGACCGCGCTGCACATCGCCGCGGCGCGCGCGGTGACGCTCGACCTGTTCCCGGCGCTGGAGCGGCTGCACACCTCGCTCGACCGCAAGGCGCAGGACTGGGATCACATCGTCAAGATCGGCCGCACCCATCTGCAGGACGCGACGCCGCTGACGCTCGGCCAGGAATTTTCGGGCTATGCGGCGATGCTCGCCTCGGCGCGGGCGCGGTTTCAGAGCGTGCTGGAGCTCGACATCTTCAAGCTGGCGCTGGGCGGCACGGCGGTGGGCACCGGCCTCAACTCGCCGCCCAATTATGCCGAGGACGTGGCCGCGGAAATCGCGAAGATCACCGGGCTGCCCTTCGTTTCGGCGCCCAACAAGTTCGAGATGCTGGCGACCAAGGACCAGCTGGTGAACTTGTCGGGGGTCTGCAACACGCTGGCCGTCTCGCTCACCAAGATCGCCAACGACATCCGCCTGCTCGGCTCCGGCCCGCGCTCGGGCCTCGGCGAACTGGAGCTGCCGGCGAACGAGCCGGGCAGCTCGATCATGCCAGGCAAGGTCAATCCCACCCAGAGCGAGTCGCTGACGATGGTGGCGGCCCAGGTGATCGGCAACCATGCCGCGGTCACCGTGGGCGGCATGCAGGGCCATTTCGAGCTCAACGTGTTCAAGCCGCTGATCGGCGCGAATGTGCTTCGCTCGATCACCCTGATGGCGATCGGCATGACCAACTTCGCCGAGCGCGCGGTGGACGGCGCAGTCGCGAACGAGGCGCGGATCAAGGAGCTGGTCGATCGCTCGCTGATGCTGGTCACCGCGCTGGCGCCTGCGATCGGCTATGACAATGCTGCCAAGATCGCCAAGAACGCGCACGAGAAGGGCCTGACGCTCAAGGAATCGGGGCTGGCGCTGGGGCTGGTCGACGAAGCGACCTTCGACAAGTTCGTCCGCCCGGAAACGATGCTCGGCCGTTGAGCCACTACGGGAACGCCGTAGCGGCACCGCCGTTTATCTGCCGAAGGAGAAGACGATGATCGGCAAGGCAATTGCAGGCTGGATCGGCAGCCGGATCGACAAGCGCGATGGCGAGGGCGGCACCATGGGTGCGATCGTCGGCGTCGCCACCTGGGAAGTCGCCAAGCGCGTCGTGCCCGCGGCATTCGTGCTCGGCGCAGGTGCAGTGGGCGCAGCCTATCTCAGGCGCAAGCTCAGCACCGAGCATGGTCCCGATACGGGCCTCGGCGCCTAAGGCGCATAGCGGCACCCGGGCTTGACGGCCCGGGTGCCGCTACGCCAAAGGCCCGCATGGCCCATACGCACCAGAACGACCCGCATGGATTCCATCGCCGCGGGGTTTTGTTTGTCCTTTCCTCGCCCTCGGGCGCCGGCAAGTCGACCATCGCCCGCAAGCTGCTGGCGGCCGAACCCGATCTCGCCGTCTCCGTTTCGGTAACCACGCGCGAGCCGCGCCCCGGCGAAGTGAACGGGGTCGACTATACCTTCGTCGACGTCGACCGGTTCCGCGAGATGGTTTCGCAGCACCATTTCATCGAATGGGCGCACGTCTTCAAGCATCGCTATGGTACGCCCAAGGGCCCGGTCGACGCGGTCCTCGCCACTGGCCGCGACATGCTGTTCGACATCGACTGGCAGGGCGCGCAGCAGTTGCACCAGACGATGGGCGGCGACGTGGTGCGTGTGTTCATCCTGCCGCCGTCGATGGCCGAGCTGCACCGCCGGCTCGAAGGGCGCCAGACCGATTCGCCCGAAGTGATCGCCCATCGCATGGCGCGGGCCTCGAACGAGGTGAGCCACTGGGACGGCTATGACTATGTCCTGGTCAATGACGATGCGGACAAATGCTTCGAGGCGGTCCACACCATCCTCAAGGCCGAGCGGCTCAAGCGCTCGCGCCAGACCGGCCTGATCGGCTTCATCCGCGGGCTGATGAAGCGCGGCGACCCGACGGGGGAATCCGCCGACGTTCTCTGATGCTTCTCAGAGAAGGCTGAGGAACCGCACCGCCGCATCGAAATCCGCACGGCGGACATCGCGAGCGCGGGTGGCGAGTTCGTCCTCGCCCCATTGCTCGGCTTGCCAGTCCTCGTCGAGCTGGGCGGCGCGCCATATGGTTTCACGATCGGCAGCGCCGTCGAGCAGCGCGAGCGCCGCGACCAGCGAGCCGCTGATCGTCACTAACGGGCTCAACGCTGCGAGGCGGAACGGGTCGAGTGCCGCCACCACCTCCTGCAGCCGCGCGATCGTCGCGGGCGGCTGGGGGCGATGCATGATGCCCGTGGTCGTCTCGAAATGCACGTCGTAGCGGGCACGCGCCCAATCCAGCAGTGGATCCCATTGCGCGGCCTGACGCTGGACCAGCGGCTCGGGCAGCTCGGCGCGGTAGCAGAGCAGGTCGCTCTCGCCGTAGCGGGCGAGGTCTGCCGCGAAGGGGGCAGGGTCCGGCGCGATCTGGTCGATCGCGGCGTTGGCGAGGCCGGTCAGCGGCATCGCGCGGGGATCGAGTTCCTCGCCGACGCTGCGCCACTCCTCCGCCACCGCCTCGGCAAGCTGCGGTGTCGGCAGCGTCAGGGCGGCGCGCGCCGGGGTGCGGACGGGACGGCCGTCCAGTTCGATCGCGCCGTCGACGATGGTTACGGTCTTCCAGAAACGTTTCATGCTTCGGGGGGTGTCCTCCAGCGGCGGGCGAGCATCCGGGGCACCGCCGCCATGAACCAGAACGAGGCGAGCATCAGCGCGATGCCCAGCATGGTCAGCTCGGTGGTGTTGGCGCGGCCCAGGATGAGCAGCGCCAACACCGCGCCTGCGACCCCGACGCAGTTGGCGCCCATCATCAGAAAATAGCGGTTGCGTGCAATGCGGTCGGCGTCGGTCACAGGGCCTCCAGATACGCCGGGATCGCCGACGCATGCGTGACGACCCGCACCGCGCCGGCCGCGTGCAGATCATGGGGGGTGTGGTAGCCCCATGCAACACCCAAGGGGTGCGCATTGGCGGCAACGGCCATCGCCATGTCGAAACTGGTGTCGCCGATCATCACCGTGGTTTCGGGGCTCGCGCCGGCCTCGGCGATCGCGGTCTCGATCATCGAGGGGTGCGGCTTGGAGGGGTGGCGGTCGGCGGTCTGCAGCGTGACGAAGCGCCCGCGCAGGCCATGGGCTTCCAGCACGCGGATCAGCCCGCGATCGGACTTGCCGGTCGCGACGCCGAGCAGCCAGCCATTCGCGTCGAGAGTCTCGATCGCCTCCACAATGCCGTCGTAGAGCGGCTCGTCCTCGATCTGGCCCGCGGTGCGCAGCGCAAAATAGGCGCTTTTGTACTCCTCGGCGAGGTGCCGGTGGAGATCGTCCTCCGCTTGCGGCAGCAGCTGGGCGATCGCCTCGACCAGGCTCAGGCCGACGATCCGGCGGATCGCGTCCCGAGCCGGCGGCGCCAGTCGCTGCGAGGCGAAGCAATGCTCCATCGCGAGACAGATGCTCGCCTGGCTGTCGACCAGCGTGCCGTCGCAATCGAAGAGCGCGAGCCGGTTCATGCGCCCTCGATCCTCCCCCGGAGGGGGAGGGGGACCGCCGCCGAAGGCGGTGGTGGAGGGGTGTCCCCGGCCACTGCGCACGCCCGCACCATCAGCGTCGACATCCCTCCGTCAGCCCTGCGGGCTGCCACCTCCCCTTGCAGGGGAGGATTTCGCCCCATCACTTCGCCTGCCCGCGGCCCCGGCGTTCGCCGCGGCGTTCCTTGCGGTAGGTCTTGGCGTGCGCCTTGGCCTTCTGCTTGAGCAGTTCCTTGCTCATCGGCGGCGGCCCATCGTCGATCTCCAGCGCATTGCCCACCGCCAGATCGAAGCCGAGCGTGTGCATCGACTCGGCGAAATGATGCGGCAGCTCGGCGCGTACGTCGATCCGGCCGCCATCGGGATGGTCGATGCGGATGCGGCGGGCGTGGAGGTGCATCTTGCGGCTGATGCCCCCGGTGAGGAACGCCTCCTGCAGCCCGTACTTCCCATCGCCGACGATCGGGTGGCCGATCGCCGCCATGTGGACGCGCAGCTGGTGGGTGCGGCCGGTGAACGGCTGGAGCTCCACCCAGGCGCAGCGATTGCCGGCCTGCTCGATCACCCGGTAGCGGGTGCGGGCGGGCGAGCCCTCTTCCATGTCGACCTGCATCTTCTCGCCGCCGGTGCCCGGCTGCTTGCCGATCGGCAGCTCGATGAAGCCGTCCTCGATGTCCGGCACGCCCATCACCAGCGCCCAGTAGATCTTCCGCGCCGTGCGGCCGGAGAAGCTCTTGGCGAAATAGGCCGCGGCGCGCGCCGAGCGGGCGATGAGCAGCGCACCCGAGGTATCCTTGTCGAGCCGGTGGACCAGCTTGGGCCGGCCCTCCGCCTCGAACTGCAGCGCGTCGAGCAGGCCGTCGACATGCTCGAAGGTCTTGGTGCCGCCCTGGGTGGCGAGACCCGGCGGCTTGTTGAGCACGATCGCCGAGGCATCGCGGTGGATGACCAGGGACTGGGCCAGCTCGGTCTGCTCGGCGCTGAGCGGCGGGCGGTTCGACTTGGGCCGCGCCGCGGCGGCGGGCTTGGCCGGCTCGGCCGGGGGGACGCGGATCGTCTGGCCCTCGGCGATGCGGTCGCCGGGCTGGGCCCGCGCGCCGTCGACGCGGAGCTGGCCGGTCCGCGCCCAGCGCGAGACGATGTTGAAGCTCACGTCGGGCAAATGGCGCTTGAACCAGCGGTCGAGCCGGATGCCGTCATCGTCGATGCCGACGGTGAACTGGCGGACGTCGGTCTCGCCGCTCATGCCGTCACCGCCCGGGCCAGATGCATGCCGATCGCGACCGCGCCAATCGCGCCGATCACCGAGGCCAGCACATAGGCGAGGGCGGTCAGCACCTCGCCGCGCTCGATCATCGCGAAGGTTTCCAGCGAGAAGGAGGAGAAGGTAGTGAAACCGCCGAGCAGGCCGACGCCGAGCAGCAACCGCGCCTGTTCGGCATTGGGGCCGAAGCGCAGCAGGCTGGCGCCGAGCAGCCCCATCAGCAAACCGCCAACGACATTGACGGCGAGGGTTCCCCAGGGGAAGGCCGGGCCGAGCAGGGCGACGCCGGCGCGGCCAACGCCGTAGCGGGCCGCGGAGCCGATGGCCCCGCCGAGCATCACGAGAAAAAGATTGGGCATTGCGCGCCCCTAGCGCGAATCGCGCGAAAGGGGAAGTTTCGCGCTTTGGCTACTGCGAGGTCGCGGGTGCGGATGCGGGAAGGCTGGGGGCAAGCGCCTGTCCTTCGACGATCGGCGCGCCCTGCTGCCAGCACGATTTCCAGCGGTTGCTGGAATCGTGCCACCAGGTCGCGAAATCCCCAGCCGCCTGACTGACGCTGATCTCGGTGAAAAAGCCGGCCTGCGTCGTCGTCCCCTTGATCGTGACGGTCGAGGAATCGGACACGATCACGAAGTCGCGCACGGGCGCAAACCTAGCGGGGCGGATGGCCTGCAGGGCGGTGAAGGCCGGTGCGATCGCTGTGCAGCTGGTGCCATCAAGCCAGTCGTGCAGGGTCGTGTCGGTAGCGACGCACTTGCCGTCCGCGCCGTGCTTCCCGCACCAGTTTCGATCGCGGCGAACCCGCTCGGCCACCCAGCGGGGCGCGCCGCTGCCGCCCGGGACCATGCCGAAGAGCACCTTCTCTTCAACGTAGACGCCAAGACCGCCGCCGACATTGGTCACCGTATACTGCACGTTGAGCTTTCGTTCCATCTGCGGTGTGCCTGCGAGCAGCAATGCGAGCGGCAGCGCAGTGAACAGGTGCGGCATGGCAGACCTCCTGATGCGACGGGCAGCTTGGCTCGCGGCATATCACGCCAGGCTCGATCGTCGCTAGCGCCTCTCGCTTGTCCCAGATTTCGAGTGTGCTGTCTTGATAATACAGCGTGAGGGTCCCATATCCCGCCCATGTTCAACGCACTCTCGCTGCTGATCGGGCTGGTGGCGCTGCCCTTTGCGCTGGTGGGGATCATCCCGTTCCCCTTCGTGCCGCTGGTCAACTGGATCGCCTTCCCGATCGCGCTCACCGGCACGGTGGTGGGGATGTTCTCGCGTGGGACGGCGGGGCGGAACCTCAACCTGCTGATCCTGATCCTCAGCGGCGTGCGGCTGATGCTGACCGGCGGGTTCATCTAGGCAACGAAAAAGGGGCCCGGCAAACCGGACCCCTCTTCGTACAGGCCGTCAGGCCTTAGCGGCAGCGGACGTTGCCGCGATCCACCGACTGGCCGAGCGCCGCGCCCGCCGCCGCACCAAGCAGCGTGCCGAGCGTCGCATTGCCGCCCGAGGACAGCGCGTTGCCGAACAGGCCACCGGCGACGCCGCCCACGATCAGGCCGGTCGTGCCGTCGTTGCGGCGGCAATAATAGCGGCCGTCATTGCCGCGATAGATGCGGTCGTTACGGCCCAGGCGGCGCTCCTGATAATAGCGGCCGTCGCGATAATAGCGGTCGGCATAATAGCGGCGCTCGCCAGCGGGCAGGCGGTTATAGTCGTAGTTGCGATAGCGGCGCCAATCACGCTGCCACTGGCGATTGTCGGCGCGCGCGGCCTGGCGAATGTCCTGGCGGCAGTCGCGTGCCTCCCGACGGAATTCGCCCCGGCTGTCCGAATTGCGGAGATCGTGGCGGCAATCCTGGCGCGCATCGCGCTCGCGCGGCCCCTGGGCCATTGCGGGCACGGCGGTGACCGTCAGCGCCGCCGCGGCGGCTACGAACAACATGCGCATCGTGACATTTCCTTGTCGTTGTCGATGCGTGCCGAACGTGCCACCGCGGCGGCAGGTTGCGTGAACAGGAAACTACCTTCGGTTCATTCGGCGTCCATCGACGGGACACGCGCGTCGCCCGGATAGGCGAACAGCAGATCGCTGCCGACCGCCGCCTCCAGCTCGACATGGCCTTCGAGCGTCAGGCATTCGCCCGCCTTGAACGCGATACCGTCGGCCACGCCTTCGCCCCGTACCGGGATCAGCCAGCCGGTGGTGCCTTCGGGCAGATCGAAGCGGCGATGCCCGCCTTCCCAGCGCTCGAGCACGAATTTGGGGCCCTCGACGAGGATGGTGCGGTTCGGTGCCACCGCGCCCGGCATCGGGTGCGGCACGAAGGGCACGGGCTCGGCGACGGCGATGCCCTGGTCGAGATGCAGCTCGCGCGGGCGGCCGTAATCATAGAGGCGGTAGGTGGTCTCGCTGTTCTGCTGGACCTCGATCAGCGTGATGCCCGCGCCGATCGCGTGGACGGTGCCCGAGGCCGAGTAGAAGAAATCGCCGGCCTTGACCGGCTTCCAATCGAGCATGTCCTCGATCGAACCGTCGAGCGCGCCGGCGCGCAGTTCCTCGCGGGTGGTGGGCTGCTTGGTGCCGAGCGCGATCGTCGAATCGGGCTGCGCGTCGAGGATCACCCAGCATTCGTCCTTGCCGCGGGGCAGCCCGGCGGCGTGCGCCTGCTCGTCGTTCGGGTGGACCTGGACCGACAATTTCTCGCTGGTGAACAGATACTTGATCAGCAGGTCCGGGGTGCTGTCGCCCGGCGTCTGGAACCAGACTTCGCCGACCGGCTCGCCGTCCTTGGCGGGATCGGCGAAGCCCGGATACAGGGTGTGGCGGCCCCAGGGTTTTTCGACGCGGTGGGTGGCGAGAAGCGTGGCGGGCACGGAAGATCCCCTTCGAAGATGGTCACGGAAACGCCAGCGCATGTGGCGCGATGCGGGTTCCGCCGCAATCCCGCCCCGAAAAGGATTGTTTGCAGCCACGGCCCCGGTCTAAGAACCCCGGCATATGCGTAGTCCTCTGCCTCGCGCGCTTGCGTTCGCGCTTCTTCCGGTGTTCGCCCTTTCCGTCGCCGGCTGCGCCAAGCGCGGCGGGGTGAAGGATCTGCCCTATGTCGCGCGCGACGTCGGCACCTTGTACAGCACTGCCAAGCAGAAGCTGGACCAGCACCAGTACAAGCTCGCCGCCGCGCTGTTCGACGAAGTCGAGCGCCAGCACCCCTATTCGGTGTGGGCGCGCCGCGCGCAGCTGATGGGCGCGTTCAGCTATTATCTGAACCGCGACTATGCGGAAGCGATCGCCTCGGCGCAGCGCTTCCTGGCGGTCCACCCGGGCAACCGCGATGCGCCCTATGCCTATTATCTGATCGGCATTTCCTATTACGAGCAGATCAGCGACGTCACCCGCGACCAGAAGATCACCCAGCAGGCGCTCGATTCGCTCGGCGAGCTGATTCGCCGCTATCCGAACTCCAAATACGCCGCCGACGCCCGGCTGAAGCTGGACCTGGTGCGCGATCACCTCGCCGGCAAGGAAATGGAAGTCGGCCGTTTCTACGAGAAGCGCGGCCAGTGGCTGGCGGCGGCGCTGCGCTTCCGCGCGGTGGTCGACAATTACCAGATGACCACGCATGTGTCCGAGGCGCTGATGCGCCTGACCGAGAGCTATCTGGCGATGGGCGTGCCGGAGGAAGCCAACAAGGCCGCCGCGGTGCTGGGCGCCAACTATCCGGGCACCGACTGGTACAAGCATGCCTATGATCTGATGCAGGACAATCAGGACAAGGTCGCCGCCGCAGCCAAGGCCGGTCCGCCGCCCAAGCCCGCGAGCTAAAAGCACTTTCGTTCTTCTCCTGTTCCTGCGATAGGGGGCCGCGATGCTGACCGCGCTATCCATTCGCGACGTGGTGCTGATCGAGGCGCTGGACCTGGAGTTCGGCGAAGGGCTCGGCGTGCTGACCGGCGAGACCGGGGCGGGCAAGTCGATTCTGCTCGATGCGCTGGGGCTGGCGCTGGGCGCGCGTGCCGATAGCGGGCTGGTCCGCAGCGGCGCGAGCCAAGCGGTGGTGGTGGCGAGCTTCGTGCCGCCCGCCGCCGATGGCGAGATCGCCAATCTCTTCGCGCAGAACGGCATGGAACTGGAGCCGGGCGAGCCACTGCTGGTGCGCCGACTGGTCAAGGCCGATGGCGGCAGCCGGGCGTTCGTCAACGATCAGCCCGCGTCCGCCGGGTTCCTCCGCGAACTGGCGCCGTACCTCGTTGAGATTCACGGCCAGCATGACGATCGCGGGCTGCTCAATCCGCGCGGGCACCGGCTGCTGCTCGATTCCTTCGGGCGCTGCGAGGTGGGGCCGGTGGCGATCGCGCACCGCGCCTGGCGCGCGGCCGAGGATGCGCTGGCGGTGGCACGCGCCGAGCAGGACAGCGCTGAACGCGACCGCGAGTGGCTGGAGCACGCCGTCACCGAGCTCGCCGCGCTTGCGCCCGAGGAGGGCGAGGAGGAGCGGCTCGCCGAACGCCGTGCCGCGATGCAGCGCGGCGAGAAGATCGCTAGCGACCTGCAGGGCATCGCCGATCTGCTCGAAGGCTCGGACGGCGGGCTCGCCCGGCTGCGGCAGGCGGCGCGGATCCTGGAACGCGTGTCCGACGATCACGCAGCGCTGGCCGAGGCGCTGGCCGCGATCGACCGGGCGATCACCGAGGGCAGCGAGGCGCAGGCGCAGGTCGATGCCGCCGCCGAGGCACTGGCCTTCGATCCTGCCGCGCTGGAGGCCGACGAGGCGCGGCTGTTCGAACTGCGCGCCGTCGCTCGCAAGCACCGGGTGCAGCCCGACGAACTGCCCGCGCTGCTCGCCGAGCTTTCCGGCCGGATGGAGCGGCTGACCAGCGGCGGAGCGGGAATCGCCAAGCTCGAAAAGGCGGCGACGGAAGCCCATGCCGCCTATCGCGACGCGGCGCAGACGCTTTCCGCCATGCGCACCATGGCGGCGGCGCGGCTGGATGCGGCGGTGGCGACCGAGCTCAAGCCGCTCAAGCTGGATGCCGCGCGCTTCCGCACCGTGGTCGAGCCGCTGGACGAACAGCAGTGGAGCGCCGCCGGCATGGACCGGGTGGAGTTCGAGGTCTCGACCAATCCCGGCGCGCCCTTCGCCCCGCTGATGAAGATCGCCAGCGGCGGCGAGCTTTCGCGCTTCATCCTCGCGATGAAGGTCGCGCTGGCCGAGGAAGGCGGCGCGCGCACGCTGATCTTCGACGAGATCGATCGCGGCGTCGGCGGCGCGGTTGCGGATGCAATCGGCGAGCGGCTGGCGCGGCTTGCCCAGGGATCGCAGCTGCTGGTGGTGACCCATAGCCCGCAGGTCGCGGCGCGCGGGGCGCGGCACCTGCTGATCGCCAAGAGCCACGACGGCATCGTCACCCGCACCGGCGTGACCCCGCTTACCCCCGAGCAGCGTCGCGAGGAAATCGCGCGGATGCTTTCCGGCGCCGAGATCACCCCGGAGGCACGTGCCCAGGCCGATCGGCTGCTGGCGGCCTGAATCTGAACGAAGCTTTCGGCGTTGCGACAATTCGTGACGGAAAAGGCGGCTGCTTGGGACAAAGTGGCGACATCGGCGTTCCACAACGGCTCTCGACCGCAGGGGCGGTCTAGTCGAAGTGAGGAGTATCCGATGAAGAAGTTCATGCTGCTGATCGCCGGCCTGGGTGTCGCCACCGCCGCCGTTCCCGCATCGGCCGCCGCCTATCAGCCGGGCTGGCAGACCATCAACGCCCGCCAGGATCGTATCGAACAGCGGATCAACCAGGGCATCCGCTCGGGCGCGCTCAGCCGCCGCGAGGCGACCCAGATCCGGAACGAGTATCGCGGCCTGGTGCGCCTGGAGGCTCGTTACCGCGCCTCGCGTCCCGGCCTGACCGTTCAGGAGCGCCGCGACCTCGATCGTCGCTATGATGCGCTTTCGGCCAAGGTCCGCTATGAAAAGCAGGATCGCAACAACCGCCGCCGCTGATCCCGGCGACCGGTAGAGAGAAAAGGGCTTCGCCGCACGGTGGAGCCCTTTTTCGTACCAGCAGAAGAGAGCGCCTTGCAGTTGCCGACCGCAAGCCGCGCATCGCTGGGCCCGTGCCGAGAGGCGCCACCGGCGCCACCGCGGACACCCTTGTCGCGCGTCATCCTGGGATGGGATCACGCGCTGGACCGCGTCGTTGCGTTCCCCGGCTGGGGGCGATCAGCCGTCCGTCTTGGGCGGTGTGCGGCGGGTACGCGGCTTGGCAGCGGCGTCCGGCGCTTTCTTGCGCGTGCGGCGCGGCGGGGGTGCCTTGGCAGCCTTGGTCGGCGCAGGGTCCGCGTCGCTGCTCGGTGCCGCCTTTTCGGCTGGCGTTGCCGCGGCCTTGCGGACACGTGCTGGCTTTGCCTCCGTCGGCACGGCGGCCGTCGCGGGCTTGCGGATCCGCTTTACCGCGGCTTTGGCGGGCGCAGGCGTCGTCTCGGCAACTAGTGCCGGGGCAGCTTCGGGCGCGGGCGCGGGCGCGGGTTGCGGCGGCGCGGCTTCGGGCTTCCCGCCATCGCGCTTGATCCGCTGGGCGAGCGCCACGAGCCCCGAGGCGAGCAGATCGGCGATCACCGGATGTCTGGCGAGGCTGGTGAGCTGGCGGCGGGCATCCTTGGGCAGTTTGATGCCGTCGATCACCTTGGGCAGGAACGACGTTTTCTTGTCGTCCTTCTTTGCCTTCTTCTCTTTCTTGCCGGCCATGCCGCACCTCCCTCTCTGGGTGAAGCGACCAGCTTCTGCCAAGCGATTCGCGCTGTCAACGTGGCGGCGGCACGCGTTCAGTGATGGGTGAGGCTGTCTCCCTCCCACTCGAACACGATATCCAGATCGGCTTCCGTCGGCCGAGCGGCGGCACGGCGCAGATGGCGCGGCGGCAGCGCATTCGGCGAGGCGCGTCGGCGCGGCGAACGATAGGGCTTGGGCTTCTGCATCACGGGCCTCCTTGCCGGTTCCGGCATATGTCGAACCCTGCAGATACGCTCAGGTTCCGTGGCGGGCGGTGACCAGCCGGGCGAGGTGGCGGTGCAGTCGCTCGCTATTGGCTGCCCAGGTGAAGGGTTCGGCGAGGCGGCGCACCGCTGCCGAGGCGGGCGGCGCGGCGAGCAGATCGGCGATACCGGCGGCAATTGTTTCCGGCGTGCGATCAACGATCCGTCCGGCGGCGGGGCTGGTCACCACCTGCCTTGCGCCGCCCACATCGGGGATGACGACGGGCGTGCCGCTGGCGAGTGCCTCCAGCCAGACATTGGCGAGCCCTTCGGATGCGGAGGCCAGCGCCATCACGTCGGCAGCGGCGAGGAGGTCGGCGACCTGCTCGGGGGGCAGTGCGCCCAACAGCCGAATGCGGTCGGAGCAGCCCTGGGCCTCGATGCGCGCTGCCAGGCGTGCCGCCTCCGGGCCGTGTCCGGCGATGGCGAGGTGGACGCCGGGCAGGCGCGCCACGGCGTCAATCAGCAGGTCGTGCCCCTTGAGCGGGATCAGCGCGCCGACCGATGCGACCAGCGGCGCATCGACGCCGAACCGCTGCTTGGCGGCGGCACGGTCGCGGGGGGCGAAGCGCGTGAGGTCGACGCCGGTGACGATGCACCGGGTGCGGTCGCCCGGCATGCCCAGCGCGATCATGTCGTCGCGGAGTGCCAGCGATACCGAGAGCAAGCCGTCCGCTTGCCGCCCGGCGCGGACGATCTGGCGGGCGATGGCGGGGCGGCGGGTCCATTGATGAATGTCCGATCCGCGCGCCTTGATCGAGACGGGCACGTCGAACGTTCCGCCGAGCGCAACGGCCGCGGGCCCGTCGGGGAAGAAGAACTCGGCGCTGATCACGTCGAAGGGGAAGCTGCGGCGCAGATCCGCCAGCATCGGCCGCAGCGCCCGGGAAAGCATCCCGGCATGGAGGCGGCCGCCGGTGCCCGGCAAATTCAGGAATCGCGGACGGTGGACGGGCAGGCCATGCCAGTCTTCGCGCAGCGGCAACGCGGCCAGGGCGGCATAGCGGGGGTGTCGGTCGAGCGGGAAGGGCGGTACGCCGCGCGGAGCGACGACCTGCACCTCCACGCCGTCCCGAGCGGCGAGCGCGCGGGTCTGACGTTCGACGAAGATGCCGAAATTGGGCCGCGACGCGTCCGGGAACAGGGTGGAAAGAACGAGGATGCGCAGCATGCCCCAGGGTGCATAGCACCCCGGGGTTAATGCTTCAGCGCATCAGCGGCAGCTGTTGCCACCCTTCTCGATGGCGCGACCGGCCACCGCACCGGCAACACCGCCGAGCAACGTGCCCGTGGTGCGATCGCCGCTGGTGTCGACGGTGCGGCCGAGCAGGGCGCCGCCGACGGCGCCGATCACGGTACCGGTGGTGCCGTCGGGCTTGCGGCAATAGCGGCGGCCGTCACGGCCGCGCCATTCGCGATAGGCATAACGGCGGTTGTCGTCGCGGTAGCGGCGATCGTCACGGTCGCGATAATGGCGGTCCTGTCCAACCACGGCCTTGGCCTCTGCCTGGGTGGAGGGCAGCACGACGGCGGCGGGAATGGCGAGCGCGGCTGCGCTGAGTGAAAGCAGTAGGGTGCGCATGGGATACTCCCCGATTTGTTGTACATGAAACGAACGTGTCGACCGTAGCCGCGGTTGCATGAACCCAATACTACGTGCCGTTCAGGCGGAAGGCAGGCGGATGGAAGAAGCGCAGGCGATGATCGCGCAGCTGGGGCTGGCACCCCATCCCGAAGGGGGCTGGTATCGCGAGACGTGGCGAGCCGATGCGGTGAGATCGGTGCGCGCGCCGGGCACTGCGATCCTGTTCCTGCTGGAGGCCGGGCAGCGCTCCCACTGGCACCGCGTGGATGCCGACGAGCTGTGGCTTTGGCACGCCGGATCCCCGCTGGATCTGCAGATCGAGGATGCGGATGGGCGCGTGTCGCGGATTGCGCTCGGCGGCGATGTGCTGGCGGGGCAGGCGCCCCAGGCCCGGGTACCCGCCGGCCGCTGGCAGGCGACCGACGCGCCGAAGGGCTGGGGTCTCGTAACCTGCGTGGTGGTGCCGGGCTTCGACTTTGCCGGGTTCGAACTGGCCGAACCCGGTTGGTCGCCGCCGGGTATCTGAAGCGGCTTTATCCCCGTTATCCACAGTATCAACAGGGCGTGGTGGGCGGTTGTCCCTTGGTCCGACTCGCTGCCGGTGAGACCATCATCTTCGTGAGAAGGCTGGTGACGGGACGGGCAACCGGTTCGGTATCAGTATCTTGCAGGCTGGCGTCGGCGCTGGTGCCTTATGGAACCACGCAACCCGGCAGATGCGCGACGATCGCCCCTCCCGGTGGCGGTTCGCGCGTCGACCCGGCGACCGTCCCCCCTGCCGGGGCGGTCGTCGCAGGCCGCCGGCGGCGAGGACCACGCGTTTCGGCGCGGCGGTTCGATCGGCCGGCGACATGGGGGGCAGGCGGCGACGCCGGCCCCCCTTCCGATTCCAGGGACTCCCCGATTGGCAGGCGCTTGTGCGGAGCGCATAGCGGTGCCGATCGCGATCGGGAGGATCGGCTTGGGAAGCATTTTCGAACGGCTCGCGCAGCGCGTGGCGGGTTGGGCCGGGCGTCCGCCTGCCTTCGGCCTCGCCTTTCTGGTCATCATCATATGGGCGCTGAGCGGACCGGTGTTTCACTGGTCGGACACTTGGCAGCTGGTGATCAATACGGGCACCACCATCGTCACCTTCCTGATGGTGTTCCTGATCCAGAATGCCCAGAATCGCGATGCCGCCGCGCTGCAGGCCAAGCTGGACGAAGTGATCCGCGCGATCGACACGGCCCGCAACGAGTTCATCGGCATCGAGCATCTGAGCGAAAGGCAACTGCTCGACATCCGCGATCGGCTGGAGCGCGAGTGCGGCGAACGTGATCCCGCGCGGCATGAGGCCATCGAGACGGTGATCGGGCGCCGCTGAGGCGGGTCAGGGGATCTGCCGGCGGATCGCAGCGAGGCGGGCGAGGGCGGCGGGGATGACCGGCCCGCCGCAATTGACCAGCGTACGCGAAAATTGTGCCTGGGTAACCGGCAGGCCCGTTTCGGCGATCGCGCGCGCGCGCAAGCTGGCGGCGCGCGAATCGCTGTCGTGACCGGGTTCGTCGGGAGCGAGCATCACTTTCGGGGGCTCGGCGATCACCCGCTCCATCGGCAGATGGCCGGTATGGGCAAGGCCATAGTGCGCGGCCTGGTTGGAGAAGCCGGCGCTGGTCATCAGATCGTCGAGCAGCGTCTTGCCGCCGGTGACGAGGTTGCCGCCGATCCAGAGCAGGGCAGGCGCCTTGGGGCCGCGCCACCGGGCGGCGGCGACGGCGGCATCGATCCGGGCGTTGAGCGCGGCGCCCTTGGCCGGTGCACCAACCGCCTCGGCAAGCTCGGTTACCTGCGCCTTGCTGTCGGCGATCGAGGGCGGGATGTCGAGGTAGAGCACCCTGAGCCGGGCACGAGCAAAGGCCTCGCGGGTCGAGGGCGGCGTGAAGCTGCTGGCGATCACCAGATCGGGCCGCATCCCGATCACTTCCTCCGCGGTGCCGTTGTTGCCGCGGAAACGCCGCGCGATCTCGAGCGGGATCGAGGTGGAATCGGCGCGCTTCGAATAATGGCTGATCGCGGCGATCCGCGACGGCGGCACCAGCTCCAGCAGCGTCGCGTCGGCGCAGGGGTTCATCGAGACGATTCCCCCGCCGCCGGCGGAAGGCGGCGCCGCGCAGCCCGCGAGCCCCAGGCAGGCGAGCAGTGCGGCGCCGAACCTCACTGGAAGCGCACCCGCATGCCGCCGAAGGCAGCGCGGCCATAGGTGCCGTAGCCGGTGATCTGCTGGTAGCGCACGTCGCCGATATTATCGACGCGGCCATAGACCGAAAGCAGCTTGGTCACCGGCATTTCCGCCCGCACGCCGGCCAGCGCATAGCCGTCGATCGGGGTGAGGTTGCCGACATCGTTGAAGCTGTCGCCCACCATCGTCACCGTGCCGCCGATCGCGAGCCCGAAGGGGAAGCGATAGTCGGCCGAGACATTGGCGGTGTCGCGCGGACGGCGGGGCAGATCGTTGCCCGGATAGCCGGTGCTGCGGTTCTCCGAAAAGACATGGGTGACGTTCGCGCGCACCGTCAGCGCCTGGACCGGCTGGAGCAGCGCCTCAAGCTCGACTCCCTCGGCGCGGGTCTTGTTGAGGTTGTAATAGGTCGAGGTATCGAAATTATAGTCGATCTGGTTGTCCGAATCGCGGTGGAACCAGGTGGCGCCCAGCGCGAGCTGGCCGCCGGCCAGCGTCTGCCGCACGCCCGCCTCGTAGCTCCTGGCGGTCTCGGGGCGGAGGCTGCGATCGCCATAGGCGCTGTAGAGCTGGTAGAGCGTCGGTGCCTTGAAGCCCTCGCCGAAGCTGGCGTGCAGCACGGTGTCCGCGGCCGCGCGCACGGCGAGATCGGCGTTCCAGGTCCAGTGGCCGCCGAACGTGTCGTGGTCGTCGTGGCGGACCCCGCCGGTCAGCGTCACCGGGGCGATCGGCGTCACGATCGCCTGGCCGTAGACGCTGGTGATGCCGACCGAGGTGCGCCCCGCGCTGCCGAAGCCCTCGTCATAGCGGATGCGGCTCTGCTCATGCTCGGCGCCGAACACCAGGCGCAGCTGTTCGGCCAGCGTCGCATCGCCCTGATAGGTGTAGCGCTCGGCGCGTCCCCGGTAGCGGTACGCGATCGACGAATCGGCGTTGTAGCCGTCGCGGTGGATGTCGGAGAGGGTGAAGCCCAGCCGGTTGCGCAGCTTGCCGCCGAACGTCTCGTGCGTGACGCCGGCATAGCCATAGACTTCCTGCGCCTTGGCATAGTCGCCGGTGTCGCCGAAATCGTAGGTCGGCGGGGCATAGCCGTCGAGATCGACCTTGCTGTCGGCGAAATAGCCGCGGAGGTCGAGCGCGAGCCCGGGGGCGAGCCGCAGCTGGACATTGCCGGTCGCGCCGAACTGGCGATAGCCGTCCGCCTCCCTGCCGTCTGCCGCCGCCGAGATGCCGTCGGTGGTCAGATAGCCCGCGGTCAGCCCGGCGGTGACACGATCGTTGCCGCCGGCGATCGCGGCGTTGCCGTTGAACGTGCCGAACGATCCGCCCTCGGCATTGCCGCGGACATGGAGGCCCTGCGCGCCCTGCAGCGTGGTGACGTTGACCACGCCGCCGATCGCCTGGCTGCCCCAGATCACCGAATTGGGCCCGCGCAGCACCTCGACCCGCTCGACCGAACCGGCGAGAAGGCTGGCGAAGTTGTAGGCGCCGCCGGTGGAGGAAGGGTCCGCCACGCGGATGCCGTCGATCAGCACCAGCGTCTGGTCGCTCTGCGCGCCGCGGATGCTGAGTGCGGTCGCGGTGCCCAGCCCGCCGTTGCGGACGACGGTGACGCCCGCCGTGGTGGCGAGCAGGTCCGACAGCGCGACGGTCTGGCGCTGCTCGATCTCCTCGCGATCGATCGTGGTGATCGACCGCCCGACCGTATCGGCGCGCTGGGCGACGCCGCTGGCGACGACGACGATCCGGTCATCGTCAGGGTCGGCATGGGCGGCCAGCGGCGCGAGCGCGGCAGCGGCGAACAGGGAAAGCGTGAAGAACTGCATTTCAGACACCCGAGATGGGGGAGCAGGCTGCTCCCGCATGGTTTGGTGTCGCTCACACGGGGATTTCAGCCCCGATCACCCGGTGCACCCCGCCCGTGTGAAGGAATCGACCGTAGCGGGCAGGTCTCCTGGCTCCCGGGTCATTGCAGGCATGCCGCCTTCCCGGAAGCGCGATGGCTCCAGTGGCAGATTGGCATGCCGGCTCACCGGCTACAGTTGCGGGGGCAGCGCCGGACTTCGGACCGGCTTCCCTTTTCACCCTCCCGTCGGGGGAAGGCACCCGTTACCCGGCGGCCTTTAGCGGCAAGCGGGGCAGGGCGGCAAGCCACCCTCTGCCCCTCCATCTCACCAGAGCACGCCGGTCTTGTCGGGCGTCGCCGGTTCGGGCGCCGCATCGCCGATCGCCTGCAGCAGGTCGATCTCGATCGTGCGGCACATCGCATTGAGCGGCAGGTCGTGCACCGTGTTCGCGAACGGATCGACCAGATCGTCGCCGATCGCCAGGGCAGCCAGGAACATGAGGCCGGCAATGGTCGAACCGAGCGGCGTCGCGACGCCCAGCGTCTCGACCAGCCCGATCGGCAGCAGCACGCAGAAGATGTGCGTGAAGGCGGTGGGCACGAGGCGGAATTGCATCGGGAGCGGCGTGTTCTTCAGCCGCTCCATGCCGCCCTGGGCATTGGCGATGTCGATCAGCACGCTTTCCATCGAATGCTGCTGCATTGGGGTGATCCAGCCCTTGGAGCGCGCGATCTCGATCCGTCGGCCGGTGCCGTCGACGATGCCGTTGGCGATGTTGGTGCGCGCCAGCGCATAGTCCGCCTCGCCCCGGGAGAGGAACCGCAGCACTTCCCTGTCGGCCGGCTGGCGGCGCAGCTGGCAGCGCAGCGCGTTCACATAGGCAATCTGGCGCAATACGATGGTGCGCTTGAGATCGACGGCCTCGCCGTCGGGCAGATAGTTGCGCGCCATCCGCGCCAGGTTGCGGCTGGCGTTGATCATCAGCCCCCACAGCCCGCGCCCTTCCCACCAGCGCTGATAGGCCGAGTTGGAGCGGAAGCCGAGGAACAGCGCCAGAACCGATCCGAACAGCGTCAGCGGGAGCGAAGGCGCGCGGAACGGCAGCACGTAGTAGACGACGGTGACGATCACGTCCCAGATGAAGAGCAGCGCGAGCGGCTGCCAGACTTCACGAAGGACCTGTTTGGCGCGGGGGGCGGTGGTGACGATCATGGCCGGACTATACGCGCGAAAGTCGTTCCAGGTCCGTTCAGCCGTCGTTCCTGTCGGGCGCGGGCGCTGCGGCGTGGGACATGGCGGCGGCGGTCGCGCTCGCCGGACGCAGGTGGAACCATTCGGGGCGATCGATCGCGATCAGGAAGGCAAGGGTACCCAGCCCGAACAGCAGCAGCGCGATCGAGCTTCGCAGACGCTCCATGCGGCGGGCTCGTTCATCCTGGTGCATCGTAACATCCTCCTTTGCGGTGAGGATGCACAGCTAAGCATCGATTTTAGCCGGGACATGGACGCAAAGTAACGTTTGTTTGCGCGTCGCACCATTCGCGTTGCGACGCACCATTCTGGCGACGAACGCCTCTGCCCGTGAGGCGCGGCCCGAGCCCGGCGGGCGTAATGTTCTAACTTATGATTATATGTCAAACAGATAGTTGGCTTTTTCGGAACGTGCTCGAAGACGAGGCGTTCGCTTCCGGAACTTAGGAGGCCTGTATGATGAAGAAGCACCTGTTGATCCTGGGCGCCGCGCCGATCTTCGCGCTCGCCGCCTGCGGCGGTACCAGCAATGGCGGCACCGACGCCATGAACAGCGGCGACACCGTGACCAATGTTCCTGCCGACGAGACCATGGGCAACAATATGGGCGGCATGAACGGCATGGACGGCAACGCCATGGCGGCCGCGCCGATGACCGGCCAGGATTTCGCCAACACGGTCGCGGCCAGCGACGCCTATGAAATCGCCGCGGGCAAGCTTGCCCAGCAAAAGGCGACGACCGATGCGCTGAAGGGCTTCGGCAAGCAGATGGTGGACGATCACACCACGTCCACCGACAAGCTGAAGACGGCCGCCGGCAAGGCAGGGCCCGCGATCACGCCCGCCCCGGCGATGACCGACGAGCAGCAGGCGAACCTCAAGACGCTGCAGTCCGCCACCGGCACCGCGTTCGACACGGCGTACAAGAGCCAGCAGGTCGTTGCGCACGAAAAGGCGCTGGCGGCGGTACGCGGCTATGCCGGCAGCGGCGACGTTCCCTCGCTGCGTGCGTTCGCGCAGGAAGCGGAAGGCATGATCTCGAAGCATTACGACACGATCAGGGGCATGTGATCGCCCCCGGGGGAGTGGCCTCAGGCCGCTTCCCCGCTCGCCTCGAGCAATACCGGGGCGGCAGCGGGACCCGTGGCGCCGCCCATGTGCTTCAGGCGACCGTCGATATGGCCGCCTTGTTCGACCATGATCGTCTCATATTCCACGTCGCCGGTGATCCGCGCGGTGCGCTCGATGGTGAGCTGGCGGGCGCGGACCGATCCTTCGACCGATCCGGCAAGTCGCGCATCCTCGGCTTCGACTCGGCCGAAGATCTGGCTCTCGGCCCCCTGCACCAGGCTGGCGCAGCGGACATCGCCTTCAATCCTGCCGTCGATATGCAGGTCAGAGGTGGCGGTGAGGTTGCCGGTGATGACGATGTCGGCGCCGAGGACCGAGAATTGCCCGCGCCGCGCGCCTGCCGGGCCCGCGCTGCCGCCGGAAGTTGTCCGCTCTTCCCGATTACGACTGCCGTTGAACATTCGCATACCCCATCGAGGCCGATTCCGTGACGGAGCGCTAGCACAGGCGGCGGCAGGGGGCAGCCCCCGGACAAGGTTAACGTCCGGCGCGTGCGGACTGCGGGGCGGTGCTGTTGACCGGATCGCCCCGCATCGGTATAGGCCGCCCGGTTCCGGGTAGGGCGATTCCTGCCTTGGGTACAAAGAGCTGAACGTTGCTGGAGACGCAATCGCCCGGGGGGCTGAGGCCTTCGGGGCTTTTTCGTATTCTGTCCAACAGGGCTCCAGCAAAGTAACCATCTGAAAGGTGAAGGGCTTCATGCCGACGATTAACCAGCTGGTCCGCAAGGGCCGCGAACCGCAGAAGGCCAAGTCCAAGGTCCCTGCGATGGAACAGAACCCGCAGAAGCGCGGTGTCTGCACCCGCGTGTACACGACGACCCCGAAGAAGCCGAACTCGGCACTTCGCAAGGTGGCCAAGGTCCGTCTGACCAACAGCCGCGAAGTCATCAGCTACATCCCGGGCGAAGGCCACAACCTGCAGGAGCACTCGGTGGTGCTCATCCGCGGTGGCCGTGTGCGCGATCTTCCCGGCGTCCGCTACCACGTCCTTCGCGGCGTGCTCGATACGCAGGGCGTCAAGGATCGTAAGCAGAGCCGTTCGAAGTACGGCGCGAAGCGTCCGAAGTAATCAGGCCATAGTAAGCCCCGGACGTGTTCCGGATCGGCTGAAGATCAGAAGGAAATATTGAGATGGCACGTCGTCGTCGTCCCGAAAAGCGGGAAATCCTGCCCGATCCCGTCTATGGTGATCAGGTACTGTCGAAGTTCATGAATTCGGTCATGCTGGACGGCAAGAAGGCCGTTGCAGAAGCGATCGTCTATGGCGCCCTGGAAACCGTCGAGCAGCGCGCCAAGCGCGAGCCGATCGGCGTGTTCCATGACGCGCTGAATAACGTGAAGCCCGGCATCGAAGTCCGCAGCCGCCGCGTCGGCGGTGCGACCTACCAGGTTCCGGTCGAGGTTCGTCCGGAGCGTGCGCAGGCGCTCGCGATCCGCTGGCTGATCGCCTCGGCCCGCAATCGCAGCGAGCACACCATGGCCGCCCGTCTCTCGGGCGAGCTGATGGATGCGGCGAACAACCGCGGCAACGCGGTGAAGAAGCGCGAAGACACGCACCGCATGGCGGAAGCGAACCGCGCCTTCAGCCACTACCGCTGGTAACTTTCGACCCTACATATTGGGGAGCTGGACGGTCCGGCTCCCCAAATTTTCAAGGAAACCACGATCATGGCCCGCAGCCATCCGCTCGAGCGTTACCGCAACATCGGCATCATGGCCCATATCGACGCCGGTAAGACGACCACGACCGAGCGTATCCTTTATTACACCGGCAAGTCCTACAAGATCGGCGAAGTGCACGAAGGCACCGCGACGATGGACTGGATGGAGCAGGAGCAGGAGCGCGGGATCACGATCACGTCCGCCGCCACCACCTGCTTCTGGCGCGCCCAGGACGGCAAAGGCGAAGAGCACCGGATCAACATCATCGACACCCCCGGCCACGTCGACTTCACCATCGAAGTCGAGCGTTCGCTGCGCGTGCTCGACGGTGCGGTTGCGTGCTTCGACGGCGTTGCCGGCGTTGAGCCGCAGTCGGAAACCGTGTGGCGCCAGGCCGACAAGTACGGCGTGCCGCGCATGTGCTTCGTCAACAAGCTCGATCGCACCGGTGCAGACTTCTATTTCTGCGTGAACTCGATCATCGACCGCCTCGGCGCGCGTCCGGCGGTGCTGTATCTCCCGATCGGCATCGAGGGCGGCTTCAAGGGCCTGGTCGACCTGGTCGAGAACCGCGCGATCATCTGGCTCGAAGAGAGCCTGGGCGCGAAGTTCGAATATCAGGACATCCCGGCGGATCTCGCCGAGAAGGCCGCGAAGTATCGCAGCGACCTGATCGAGATGGCCGTCGAGCTCGACGACACGCTGATGGAAGCGTATCTCGAAGGCAACGAGCCGAGCGTCGCCGACCTCAAGCGTCTGATCCGCAAGGGCACGCTCGAGATGGCGTTCGTGCCGGTCATCTGCGGCTCGGCGTTCAAGAACAAGGGCGTGCAGCCCCTGCTCGACGCCGTGATCGACTATCTGCCGAGCCCGCTCGACGTTCCGGCGATCAAGGGCGTCAAGCTCGACGGCGAGACGCCGGACGAGCGTCCGTCCTCGGACACCGAACCGTTCGCGGCGCTGGCGTTCAAGATCATGAACGACCCGTTCGTCGGCACGCTGACCTTCGCGCGCATCTATTCGGGCAAGCTCGAAGCGGCCACCACCGTGATGAACTCGGTGAAGGACAAGAAGGAAAAGGTCGGCCGCATGCTGCTGATGCATGCGAACAGCCGCGAGGACATCCAGGAAGCCTATGCGGGCGACATCGTCGCGCTCGCCGGCCTCAAGGATACCACGACCGGTGACACGCTCTGCGCGCAGAACGCACCGATCATCCTCGAGCGGATGGAATTCCCCGAGCCCGTGATCGAGCTGTCGGTGGAGCCGAAGACCAAGGCGGACCAGGAAAAGATGGGCGTCGCGCTCAATCGCCTTGCCCGCGAGGACCCGTCGTTCCGCGTCTCGTCCGACTCGGAGAGCGGCCAGACCATCATCAAGGGCATGGGCGAGCTCCATCTCGAGATCCTGGTCGATCGCATGAAGCGCGAGTTCAAGGTCGAGGCCAATGTCGGCGCGCCGCAGGTGGCGTATCGCGAATATCTCGCGAAGCCGGTCGACATCGACTACACGCACAAGAAGCAGTCGGGCGGCACCGGCCAGTTCGGTCGCGTCAAGGTCAAGCTGACGCCGGGCGAGCGTGGTTCGGGCATCGTCTTCAAGGACGAGATCAAGGGCGGTAACATTCCGAAGGAATATATCCCCGCGATCGAAAAGGGCTTCCGCGAGACGGCAGCTACGGGCTCGCTGGTCGGCTTCCCGATCATCGACTTCGAAGTCCTGCTGTATGACGGTGCGTACCACGACGTCGACTCGTCGGCGCTGGCGTTCGAAATCACCGCCCGTGCAGCGATGCGCGAAGCGGCGCAGAAGTCCGGCATCAAGCTGCTCGAGCCGATCATGAAGGTCGAAGTCGTCACCCCGGAAGACTATCTGGGCGACGTCATCGGCGACATGAACAGCCGTCGTGGCCAGATCCAGGGCACGGACACCCGCGGCAACGCGCAGGCTGTCACTGCCATGGTGCCGCTGGCGAACATGTTCGGTTACGTGAACGCGCTCCGCTCGTTCACCCAGGGCCGCGCGCAGTACACGATGCAGTTCTCGCACTATGACGAAGTGCCCGCCAACGTCGCCGACGAAGTGAAGGCAAAGCTGGCGTAATCGGAAAACAGCCGCTATGGGGCCGCGTTCTCGCGAGTCCCCATGCGGCACGGGAAATTGAATCAGAAGGTAGGAAGACAATGGCGAAGGCAAAGTTCGATCGGAGCAAACCGCACCTCAACATCGGCACCATCGGTCACGTCGACCATGGCAAGACGTCGCTGACGGCTGCGATCACGAAGATCCTCGCGGAGAACGTTGCGGGTAACGCTGCGGTCGATTTCGCGAACATCGACAAGGCGCCGGAAGAGCGCGAGCGCGGCATCACCATCTCGACCGCGCACGTCGAGTATGAGACCAACAGCCGCCACTATGCGCACGTCGACTGCCCGGGTCACGCCGACTATGTGAAGAACATGATCACCGGCGCGGCGCAGATGGACGGCGCGATCCTGGTGGTGGCGGCGACCGACGGTCCGATGCCGCAGACCAAGGAGCACATCCTGCTCGCCCGTCAGGTCGGCGTGCCGACCATGGTCGTGTTCCTCAACAAGTGCGACCTGGTCGACGACGAGGAAATCCTCGAGCTGGTCGAGATGGAAATCCGTGAAGAGCTCTCCAAGCGTGAGTTCGACGGCGACAACATTCCGATCATCCGTGGTTCGGCGACCGCCGCTCTGAACGCGACCGACGACAAGCTCGGCAAGGACGCCATCCTGGCCCTCATGGCCGCTGTCGACGAGTCGATCCCGGAGCCGGAGCGTCCGCTCGACAAGCCGTTCATGATGCCGATCGAAGACGTGTTCTCGATCTCGGGTCGCGGCACCGTGGTGACCGGCCGTGTCGAAACAGGCATCATCAAGGTTGGTGAAGAAGTCGAGATCGTCGGCATCCACGACACCCGCAAGACCACCGTCACGGGCGTCGAAATGTTCCGCAAGCTGCTCGACCAGGGCCAGGCCGGCGACAACGTCGGTGCGCTGCTGCGCGGCGTCGCTCGCGACGAAGTGGAGCGTGGTCAGGTTCTGGCTAAGCCGGGCTCGATCAAGCCGCACACCGAGTTCAAGTCGGAAGTGTACGTCCTGTCGAAGGACGAGGGTGGCCGTCACACGCCGTTCTTCGCGAACTATCGTCCGCAGTTCTACTTCCGTACCACGGACGTGACCGGCACCGTCGAGCTGCCCGAGGGCACCGAGATGGTGATGCCGGGCGACAACATCGCTCTCGGCGTCAAGCTGATCGCGCCGATCGCTATGGACGTCGGCCAGCGCTTCACCATCCGTGAGGGCGGTCGTACCGTCGGCGCGGGCGTGGTTGCCTCGATCGACAAGTAAGCATTTGCGGGCGCATGCCCGCAGGTGACTGCAAAAAGGTTCCGCCCGGCACTCAGAAAATGAGTGTCGGGCGGTTGCCTTTTTATAGAAGGGCCGTTAAAGGCGCGCCCTTCGAGTTTTGAGTTCAACAGCAAGAGGCGGCCATCCAGCCGCCGTTCCGGTTCAACCGGCGCCGCCCGAATCGCTCCAGCAGCGGAAGGGGCAGGGGCCGGGGCTTCGCCGGGATGGCAATTGGGTGCGTTGCCCCGCTCTTTCGCATCGGTAGGACCATGGAAACGCAGAATATCCGCATTCGCCTCAAGGCGTTCGATCACCGCGTGCTCGATCAGGCTGCCGGCGACATTGCCGACACCGCCCGCCGTACCGGCGCCCTCATCCGTGGCCCCATCCCGCTCCCGACTCACATCGACAAGTTCACGGTCAACCGTGGCCCGCACATCGATAAGAAGTCGCGCGAGCAGTTCGAGACGCGCACCTACAAGCGCATGCTCGACATCGTTCAGCCGACCCCGCAGACCGTGGACGCGCTCATGAAGCTCGACCTGGCTGCCGGCGTCGACGTCGAGATCAAGCTGGCCTGAGCCGGCTTTGGCCCCCGCGCTTCGCGGGGGCTTTTGGCGTTCACCCTTTAATGCGGTGGACATGGAAGCCTAGCTGACGTAAAGGTGCCGCTTCCTCGAGATTCGCGACTCCCTTGGTGGAGTCGCCATCCTCCTCGACCGGATCGTTTCCCGATCCAACGCAAGGAGTGGCGAGCCACTTAAGGCTCGCAGCGACAAGGGATACCGCCGGCGGCTTTCGAGTGGCCGGGCCTGCGTCCCCCGTCTCTTCCACCGCAAGGTGGAGGTTCAGCCCGGACGGGGGCTTCGCAGTAAAACATGCAGGGTTGAACACGCACCCGCGGGAATGGTCCCGGGGGTGCCTCTGTGATAGGAGCAACAGGCCGATGCGCACTGGCGTTATCGCGAAGAAGATGGGGATGACCCGCCTGTTCCAGGACGACGGCCGGCACGTGCCGGTGACCGTTCTGGCACTGGAAGGCGTCCAGGTGGTGGCACAGCGCACCACCGAAAAGGATGGCTATGTGGCCGTTCAGGTCGGCGCCGGCACGGCGAAGGCCAAGAACGTCGCCAAGCCGCAGCGCGGCCACTTCGGCAAGGCCGAAGTCGAGCCGAAGGCGATCCTCTGCGAATTCCGCGTCGAGGAAGATGGTCTGCTGGACGTGGGCGCCGAGATCTCGGCCGACCATTTCGTCGCAGGCCAGCTGGTCGACGTGTCGGGCCGTACCCAGGGTAAGGGTTTCGCCGGCGCCATGAAGCGTTGGGGCTTCGGCGGTCTGCGCGCCACCCACGGCGTTTCCGTCTCGCACCGTTCGCACGGTTCGACCGGTAACCGCCAGGATCCGGGTCGCGTCTTCAAGAACAAGAAGATGGCCGGTCACATGGGCGACCGCAATCGCACCCAGCAGAATCTGGAAGTGGTCGGCACCGATGCCGAGCGCGGCCTGATCTTCGTCAAGGGTTCGGTTCCGGGCTCGAAGGGCGGCTGGCTGATCGTGAAGGACGCCGTCAAGGTCGCCCGTCACGCCGAAGCGCCGTACCCCGCCGGTCTGAAGACCGTCGCGAACAGCAACGAGGCTCCCGCCGAAGCGCCCGCCGTGGCCGCTCCGGAAGCCACCGAAGGCCAGGAGGGCTAAGTGAAGGTCAAGGTTCAAACCCTCGACGCCGCCGAGAAGGGCGATATCGAGCTCAACGACGAGATCTTCGGTCTCGATCCGCGCGCCGACATCCTGCACCGCGTCGTCACCTGGCAGCTCGAGAAGCGTCGCGGCACCGCCCGCGGCACCCGCGAGCGCGCCGACGTTGCGCGTACGGGCAAGAAGTGGGGTCGCCAGAAGGGCGGCGGTACCGCCCGTCACGGCGATCGCCGCGCGCCGGTGTTCATCGGCGGTGGTAAGGCGCACGGTGCCCGTGTTCGCGACTTCAATCCGTCGCTGAACAAGAAGATCCGCGCGCTGGGCCTGAAGATGGCGCTGTCGAGCCACGCCAAGGCGGGTTCGCTGATCGTCATGGACAGCCTGGTCGTCGAGAACGGCAAGACCAAGGTCCTGGCCGGCAACCTGGAGAAGCTGGGCTTCGGCAAGAAGGCCCTGGTGATCGATGGCGACACCATCGAGAACAGCTTCGCGCTGGCGGCAGGCAACCTGCACCAGGTGGACGTGCTGCCGGCGATCGGCGCCAACGTCTACGACATCCTGAAGAGCGACACGCTGGTCCTGACCCGCGCTGCCGTCGAGAAGCTGGAGGCGCGCTTCAATGGCTAAGCAGTCCAAGCCGGTCGACATCCGTCACTACGACGTGGTGCTCGCCCCGCACATCACCGAAAAGTCGACGCTCGTCTCCGAGGCGAACGCCGTGGTCTTCAAGGTCGCCAACGACGCGACCAAGCCGGAGATCAAGGCTGCCGTCGAGGCGCTGTTCAACGTCAAGGTCACCGGCGTGAACACCCTCGTCCAGAAGGGCAAGACCAAGAAGTGGAAGGGCGCGCCCTACCGCCGTTCGGACTTTAAGAAAGCGGTCGTGACGCTCGCCCAGGGCGAACAGATCGACGTGACCACGGGGATCTGAGACCATGGCGCTCAAGAACTATAATCCGACGTCGCCTGGCGTCCGCGGGCTGATCCTGATCGACCGCTCGCAGCTCTTCAAGGGTCGCCCCGTCAAGGCGCTGACCGAAGGCAAGACGAAGACCGGCGGCCGTAACAACAAGGGCCATGTCACCTCGCGCGGCATCGGCGGCGGTCACAAGCAGCGCTATCGCATCGTCGATTTCAAGCGCCGCCTGTGGGACGTCGAAGGCACTGTCGAGCGGATCGAGTATGACCCGAACCGCACCGCCTTCATCGCGCTGATCAACTACGGCGCCGACGAAGCCGGCAAGGATCGTCTGGCCTACATCATCGCGCCGCAGCGTCTCGCTGTCGGCGACAAGGTGATCGCGGGCAAGAAGACCGACGTGAAGCCGGGCAACGCCATGGAGCTGGGCCAGATGCCGGTCGGCACCATCGTCCACAATGTGGAGATGAAGCCGGGCAAGGGCGGTCAGATCGCCCGTTCGGCCGGTGCGTACGTCCAGGTCGTCGGTCGTGACCGCGGCATGGTGATCGTGCGTCTGGGCTCGGGCGAGCAGCGCTACATCCACGCCGCCTGCATGGCGACGGTGGGTGCGGTGTCGAACCCCGACAACCAGAACCAGAACTTCGGCAAGGCCGGTCGTAGCCGCTGGCAGGGTGCGCGTCCGCTCACCCGCGGTGTCGCGAAGAACCCGGTCGACCACCCGCACGGCGGTGGTGAAGGCCGTACCTCGGGCGGCCGTCATCCGGTTACCCCGTGGGGCAAGCCGACCAAGGGTGCGCGCACCCGCCACAACAAGGCGACGGACAAGATGATCATCCGTTCGCGTCACGCGAAGAAGAAGGGCTGATAGATGGCTCGCTCCGTATGGAAGGGTCCGTTCGTGGACCTGCACCTTCTCAAGAAGGCAGAAGCCGCCCAGGATCAGGGCACGCGCGCTGGTCCGATCAAGACCTGGTCGCGTCGCTCGACGATCCTCCCGCAGTTCGTTGGTCTGACGTTCAACGTCTACAACGGCCGCAAGTTCGTGCCGGTGTCGGTCAACGAGGAAATGGTCGGCATGAAGCTCGGCGAGTTCGCGCCGACTCGCTTCTTCCCCGGCCACGCCGCCGACAAGAAGGGTAAGCGCTAATGAGCAAGCAGGCAGCCCCCCGTAAGGTCGGCGACAAGGAAGCCCTTGCCGTCGCCACCCAGATCCGTGGTTCGGCCCAGAAGCTGAACCTGGTTGCCGGTCTGATCCGTGGTCGTACTGCGGCTGAAGCGATGAACATCCTCGCCTTCTCGAAGAAGGCGATGGCGGTCGACGCGCGCAAGGTGCTGGCTTCGGCCATCGCCAACGCCGAGAACAACCACAACCTCGACGTCGACGCCCTCGTCGTCGCCGAGGCCTCGGTCGGCAAGTCGATCACGATGAAGCGCTTTGCGACGCGCGGCCGTGGCAAGTCCACCCGCATCCTGAAGCCGTTCAGCCGTCTGCGCATCGTCGTGCGCGAGCAGGAAGAAGCATAATGGGTCAGAAGAGCAATCCCATCGGTCTGCGCCTGCAGATCAACCGCACCTGGGACAGCCGCTGGTTCGCGGAAGGCCATGACTATGGCCGTCTGCTGCTGGAGGACCTCAAGATCCGCAAGTTCATCCTCAAGACGCTGCCGCAGGCCGCGATCTCGAAGGTGGTCATCGAGCGTCCGGCCAAGCTGTGCCGCATCTCGATCTTCGCGGCGCGTCCCGGCGTGATCATCGGCAAGAAGGGCGCGGACATCGAGAAGCTGCGCAAGACGCTCGGCGCGATGACCTCGTCCGACGTCTCGCTCAACATCGTCGAGATCCGCAAGCCGGAAGTCGATGCGAAGCTCGTCGCGCAGGGCGTGGCGGACCAGCTGGAGCGCCGTATCGCGTTCCGTCGTGCGATGAAGCGCGCGGTGCAGTCGGCGCTCCGTCTCGGCGCCGAAGGCATTCGTATCACCTGCGCCGGCCGTCTGGGCGGCGCGGAAATCGCCCGCACCGAATGGTACCGCGAAGGCCGCGTTCCGCTGCACACGCTGCGCGCGAACGTCGACTATGCCGAGGCCGAAGCCCACACCGCCTATGGCGTGTGCGGCGTGAAGGTCTGGATCTTCAAGGGCGAAATCCTCGGCCACGATCCGATGGCGCAGGACCGGCTGAACCTCGAGGCACAGACCTCGGGCGTGCGCCCGTCGCGCGACGATCATCGCCGCTAAGGACTAGGACAGAACAATGCTGCAACCGAAGCGCACCAAGTTCCGCAAGGCCTTCAAGGGCCGCATCCATGGCGAAGCCAAGGGTGGCACGGCGCTCAACTTCGGCTCCTATGGCCTGAAGGCGATGGAGCCCGAGCGGATCACCGCGCGCCAGATCGAGGCGGCTCGCCGCGCGATCACGCGTCACATCAAGCGTCAGGGTCGTCTCTGGATCCGCATCTTCCCGGATGTTCCCGTTTCGTCGAAGCCCGCCGAAGTCCGCATGGGCTCGGGCAAGGGTTCGCCGGAATTCTGGGTCGCCCGCGTCAAGCCGGGCCGCATCCTGTTCGAGCTGGACGGCGTTCCCGGCCCGCTCGCCGCGGAAGCGTTCGAGCGCGCCGCGATGAAGCTGCCGATCAAGACCAAGGTCGTCGCTCGCCTCGGCGACACGACGCACCTGGAGGGCTGATAGAAATGACCAAGGCAACCGACTTTCGGGCCAACACCGACGACCAGCTCGCCGAGCAGCTGGGCAACCTGAAGCGCGAGCAGTTCAACCTGCGCTTCCAGGCCGCCACCAGCCAGCTCGAGAAGCCGACCCGCGTGCGGGAAGTGCGTCGCGACATCGCCCGTATCAAGACGCTGCAGAACGAGCGCTCGCGCTCGACTGCCAAGTAAGAGGACCGAGACCATGCCGAAGCGCGTGCTGACCGGGAACATCGTCTCGGACAAGGGCGACAAGACCGTGGTGGTTCTCGTGGAGCGTAAGGTGAAGCACCCGCTCTACGGGAAGATCATCCGCCGCTCGAAGAAGTACCACGCCCATGACGAGGCGAATGAGTACAAGGCCGGCGAGACCGTGCGCATCGAAGAGACTGCGCCGATCTCCAAGCTGAAGACCTGGAAGGTGATCGGGCGGGTCGATACCCACGCGACGCCGAACACGGTCGACGCATAATCGTCATCTCCGCTCTTGCGGAGAACTCGAGTTGCGGTCATACGCCGCCGCTTTGGTGCCCCGGCCGTGAGGCCGGGGTGACGCATTAGAAACGGAACCACCGGGCGCGTCCCGGCAGGCCAAACGAGAAGGAACCGGATCGATGATCCAGATGCAGTCCAATCTCGACGTCGCTGACAACAGCGGCGCGAAGCGGGTGCAGTGCATCAAGGTGCTGGGCGGGTCGAAGCGTCGCTTCGCCGGCGTGGGCGACGTCATCGTCGTCAGCATCAAGGAAGCCGCCCCCCGCGGCAAGGTTAAGAAGGGCGACGTCCACCGCGCGGTTATCGTCCGCACGGCGAAGGACATCCGCCGCACCGACGGCTCGGTGATCCGTTTCGACGGTAACGCCGCCGTGCTGGTCAACAAGAACGAGGAGCCGATCGGCACCCGTATCTTTGGCCCGGTGGTCCGCGAGCTCCGCTCGAAGGGCTTCATGAAGATCATTTCGCTCGCCCCCGAGGTGCTGTGATGGCTGCTGCCAAGATCAAGAAGGGCGACAAGGTCGTAATCCTGTCCGGCAAGGACAAGGGCAAGACCGGTGAAGTCGTCAAGTCGCTGCCGAAGGACGACAAGGTCGTCGTTTCCGGCGTGAACATCGCCGTGCGCCACAAGAAGCCGACCCAGGGCGAGCCCCAGGGTGGCCTGGTGCGCATCGAAGCGCCGCTGCATGTCTCGAAGGTCGCGCACGTGACCGCCGACGGCAAGCCGACCCGCGTCCGCTTCGAAGAACGCGACGGCAAGAAGGTTCGCGTCGCCGTCAAGACCGGGGAGGTCATCAATGGCTGACAAGTACACGCCTCGCCTGCGCAAGCTCTATGACGAGCAGATCGTCAAGGCGATGACCGAGAAGTTCGGCTACAAGAACGTCATGGAAATTCCGCGCATCGAGAAGATCGTGCTGAACATGGGCGTTGGCGAAGCCACCCAGGACAAGAAGAAGGTCGAGCAGGCCGCTTCTGAAATGGAACTGATCGCCGGCCAGAAGCCGGTCGTGACCAAGGCGAAGAAGTCGATCGCGCAGTTCAAGCTGCGTGAAGGCATGCCAATCGGTGCGAAGGTTACCCTTCGTCGTGAGCGCATGTACGAGTTCCTCGATCGTTTCATCACGATCGCGCTCCCGCGCGTCCGCGACTTCCGCGGCCTGAACCCGAAGTCGTTCGACGGTCGTGGCAACTATGCCTGCGGCCTGAAGGAACAGCTCGTGTTCCCCGAAATCAACTATGACCGCATCGACAAGGTGCGCGGCATGGACGTGATCGTTACCACCACTGCCAAGACGGATGACGAGGCTCGCGAGCTTCTCCGTCTCTTCGGTTTCCCGTTCCCGCAGGCGGACGGCGAAACGAAGCAGGCGGCGTAAGGAAGGAAGAACTTAAGTCATGGCGAAACTGAGTTCGATCAACAAGAACGAGCGTCGCAAGCAGCTGGTGAAGAAGTACGCCGGCAAGTACGCGAAGCTCAAGGCGATTGCGAACGACGAAAGCCTGGATGAGACCGAGCGTCTCATCGCACGGCTCAAGATGGCCGAGATTCCCCGCAACGGGAACCCGACCCGCATTCGCAACCGGTGTGAGCTGACGGGTCGTCCCCGCGCTTATTACCGCAAGTTCCGTCTCGCACGTGTCATGCTGCGCGATCTGGCCAACAAGGGCCTGATCCCGGGTGTCACGAAGTCGAGCTGGTAAAGGACACGCAAGATGGCAGTGACCGATCCCCTGGGTGACATGCTCACCCGCATCCGCAACGGCCAGCGCGCGCGCAAGGACTCCGTCCTCACGCCGGCGTCGAAGTTGCGTGTCCGTGTCCTCGACGTGCTTCAGCGCGAGGGCTATATCCGTGGCTACAGCGAAGAGCAGATGGGCCCCGCGGCCGGCATCCGCATCGAGCTGAAGTATTTCGAGGGTCAGCCGGCGATCAAGCACGTCGCGCGCATCTCGAAGCCGGGCCGCCGTGTCTATTCGGGTTCGCAGGAGCTTCCGCGCGTCCGTAACGGCCTCGGCATCACGATCGTCTCGACGCCTCGCGGCGTTCTGTCCGACGCCGAAGCGCGCGAACAGAATGTCGGCGGCGAAGTGCTCGCGGAGGTGTTCTGATGAGCCGCATCGGTAAGAAGCCGGTTCCCGTCCCCGCGGGCGTGACCGCGAACATCGACGGCGGGCAGATCTCGGTGAAGGGTCCCAAGGGGACCCTCACCATGCCGCTCGCGGACGACATCAAGTACGAGCTCACCGACGGCGGCATCTCGGTGCAGCCGGCGAACGAGACCAAGCGCGCCCGTGCCTTCTGGGGCATGCAGCGTACCCTGGTGCAGAACCTCGTCACCGGCGTGACCACCGGCTTCACCAAGAAGCTGCTGATCACCGGCGTGGGCTACCGCGCTGCCTCGCAGGGCAAGGTCCTGAAGCTGCAGCTCGGCTATTCGCACGACGTCAACTTCGACATCCCCGAGGGGATCGAGATCAAGACGCCGGATCAGACCACGGTCGAGATCTCGGGCATCGACAAGCAGAAGGTCGGCCAGGTGGCCGCGGAAATCCGCCGTTGGCGCAAGCCGGAGCCCTATAAGGGCAAGGGCATCAAGTACGATGGCGAATTCATCTTCCGCAAGGAAGGGAAGAAGAAGTGATCAGCACCAAGGGTCTTTCGCTTTTCGAAAAGCGTCGTCGCCGCAACCGTACCGCGCTGCGTGCGCGGGCCGGTGGCCGTCCTCGTCTGTCGATCCATCGCTCGGGCAAGCACATCTATGCCCAGGTGATCGACGATACCCAGGGTCGCACCGTCGCCTCGGCCTCCACGCTCGAGAAGGACGTGCGTGGCCAGACCGGCGCCACGATCGCCGCGGCGCAGGAAGTGGGCAAGCGCGTTGCCGAGGCCGCCAAGGCCGCCGGCATCACCCAGGTCGTCTTCGACCGCGGTGGCTTCCTCTACCATGGTCGCGTCAAGGCGCTGGCGGATGCCGCGCGTGAGAGCGGATTGGAGTTCTAACGATGGCCGATGAAATCAACACGACCGAAGCGCCGGTCGAGGCGCAGGACGCCGGCCAGGACCAGGGCAACCGCGGCAATCGCGGTGGCCGTGGCGGCCGCGGCGGTGGCGAGCGCGGGGATCGCGGTGGCCGGGGCCGTGACGGCAACCGTGGCCGTCGCGACGACCGTCGCAACAACGAAGAACAAGGCGAGGAGCTCATCGAGAAGCTCGTCCACATCAACCGCGTCTCGAAGACGGTGAAGGGCGGCAAGCGCTTCGGCTTCGCAGCGCTCGTCGTCGTCGGCGACGGCAAGGGCCGTGTCGGCTTCGGTCATGGCAAGGCGCGCGAAGTGCCGGAAGCCATCTCGAAGGCGACCGCTTCGGCGAAGAAGGCTATGATCCGCGTTCCGCTGAAGGAAGGCCGCACGCTGCACCACGACGGCAACGGCCATTTCGGCGCAGGCCGCGTGACCGTCCGTTCGGCGCCCCAGGGTACCGGCATCATCGCCGGCGGCCCGATGCGCGCGATCTTCGAATCGCTGGGCGTGGCCGATGTGGTGACCAAGTCGGTCGGCACCTCGAACCCGTACAACATGATCCGCGCCACGTTCGAGGCCCTGGGTGAGCAGACTTCGCCGAAGTCGGTCGCGCAGCGCCGTGGCAAGAAGATCGCCGACCTGCTCGGCCGCGGTGGTTCGCAGACCGCCGAGGCGGACGCTGCGGCCGTTACGGAGTAATCGATCATGGCGAAGATCAAGATCAAGCAGATCGGCTCGCCGATCCGCCGCACCAAGGATCAGCGCGCCACGCTGATCGGCCTTGGCCTCAACAAGATGCACAAGGTTTCGGAGCTGGAAGACAGCCCCGAGGTCCGCGGCATGATCCGCAAGCTGCCGCACATGGTGGAAGTGATCGAGGGCTGAGGCTTCGGTTCGCTGACCCAAGCGACATTGGAAAAGGGCGGTGGGCAACCACCGCCCTTTTTCGTTTTTGGTTGCCCATCGCCCGCGCTAGGCAAAGGATCGCGATGCAGATATAGTCCGTGCGTGATCCACTTTCGTCGCGACAGTCATCGAATTAGCCGCCCAGTGTGATCCGTCAGGCTGGGTCCATATCGGCCAATTCAGATGTTTTGGGATTAGAAATGGAAAACGAACTTGTGCGCGACCGCCTGGCTATGCTGGCGGGCATGAAGCCTACTCTTAAAGAGGGCAGGTATTATTTCTGCACAACAAATGACGTGGACGTCGTTACCTCCCTTTCGAGTCGGAGTCTCGCAACGTTTCGGGAAAACGAGGGGGTTGCCCTGGTTCTTGAGGAGTCGGATGCGAAACGGCATGGTTTTTCACTGGCGATGCCTATGGCCCGGATTGTGCTGGAGGTATTTTCTGCCCTGGATGGCGTCGGGCTCACTGCTGGGGTGGCTACGGCGCTCGCCGACCACGGCATACCCTGCAATATGATTGCTGCATATTATCACGACAATGTATTCGTTCCGGAGGGGATGGCGCAAAGGGCCATCGAGATCCTCTCGCTGGTGCAACGTGAGGCTTGCGCGACGCGGAGTTGAGACTTGGTCGAGAGCGGCTGCTGCTAATCGGCGTTGGCCTTGCCATGCGCTTTGCCGATGCCGCCTAGTAAACAAGAGTCGACATTCCCCTCGCTCACCGCTATGAGCCCGCGCTTCCTTACAACGCGCGACAAAAGCGAAAGCGAGTGCACACATCATGAAGCTGAACGAACTCAACGACAACCAGGGCGCCCGTCATCGCCGCATGCGCATCGGCCGTGGTATCGGCTCGGGCAAGGGCAAGACCGGCGGCCGCGGCGTCAAGGGTCAGAAGAGCCGCGAAGGCGTCTCGATCAAGGGCTTCGAGGGCGGCCAGATGCCGCTCCACATGCGTCTGCCGAAGCGCGGCTTCAACAACATCTTCGCCAAGGACTATGCCGAGGTGAACCTGGGCGAGATCCAGAAGGCTGTTGACGCCGGCAAGCTGACCGGCACCGACATCGATCACGCCGCGCTGAAGGCCGCCGGCCTGGCCCGTGGCGGCAAGGACGGCGTGCGTCTGCTCGGCAAGGGCGAACTGACCGCGAAGCTGAACTTCACCGTCGCCGGCGTTTCCGCCGGTGCGCGCGAAGCGGTCGAGAAGGCCGGTGGCTCGGTCACCGTGCCGGAGATCGTTCCGGCCGCCGAGAAGCACAAGGCGAAGCACCGCACGGCCCAAGCCGCTGCCAAGGCTGCCAAGCAGGGCTGACGAAAGGCGAAGGCGGGGCTCCCAAGGCTCCGCCTTCCTTCGTGCTGGGCTTGCCCAAAGGCCGTTCTTTCTTCCTCGTCCACAGAAAAACGGCCCTTCGACAAGCTCAGGGCGATCGGGAATTGCGCAGCAGGGCTTAGACAAGCCGCGCGCAGGCCCTATATGCTTCCCCGCAGGGCGGGGGAGCGCCCGTCACTTATCCGGGACGAAGATACGAAATGGCATCCGCAGCCGACCAGCTGGCCTCCAGCATCAATCTGGCGAAGTTCAGCAAGGCCACCGACCTCAAGAAGCGCCTGTGGTTCACCCTCGGCGCGCTGATCGTCTTCCGCATGCTGAGCTATGTGCCGCTGCCGGGCATCGACCCGACCGCGCTCGGCCTGCTCGCGCAGCAGACCCAAGGCGGCGTGCTCGACTTCTTCAACAACTTCACCGGCGGCGCGCTGTCGCGCATGTCGATCGTGGCGATGGGCGTGATGCCCTATATCACCGCGTCGATCGTCGTGCAGCTGGCGACCTCGCTGTCGCCGCAGCTCAACGCGATCAAGAAGGAAGGCGAGAGCGGCCGCAAGCGGCTGAACCAGTACACCCGCTACGGCACGGTGCTGCTCACCGCGGTGCAGGGCTTCTTCCTGGTGCAGGGTCTGGAGGCCGCTGGCGCCGCCAAGGGGCTGAGCCCCGTGGTCGAGCCGGGCCTGGCCTTCACCCTCACCGCCGTGGTCAGCCTGATCGGCGGCACCATGTTCCTGATGTGGATCGGCGAGCAGATCACCAGCCGCGGCATCGGCAACGGCATCTCGCTGATCATCATGGCCGGCATCGTCGCCCGCCTGCCGGTCACGATCGTCCAGCTGTTCGAGAGCGGCCGTTCGGGCTCGATCGATCCGCTGCGGCTGATCTTCGTGATCGTCGGCGTCGCGCTGCTGGTGCTGTTCATCTGCTTCATGGAGCGCGCGCAGCGCCGCATCCTGATCCAGTATCCCAAGCGCCAGACCGCGCGCGGGGTGCAGGCCGAGCGCAGCCACCTGCCGCTCAAGCTCAACACCGCCGGCGTGATCCCCCCGATCTTCGCCTCGTCGCTGCTGCTGCTGCCGCTGACGATCACCCAGTTCGCCGGCCAGAGCGTGTCGGGCGAGAGCTGGATCGGCGACCTGATCTCGAACCTGAACATCTGGCTGCGCCACGGTTCGCCGATCTACATGTCGCTCTACGCGGCCGGCATCATCTTCTTCTCGTTCTTCTACACCGCGGTGGTCTTCAACCCCGAGGAGACGGCGGACAATCTGAAGCGCTATGGCGGCTTCGTCCCCGGCATCCGTCCGGGCAAGAACACCGAGCTGTATTTCGACTATGTGCTGACCCGCATCACCGTGATCGGTGCAGCCTATCTGACCATCATCTGCCTGGTCCCGGAATGGGCGTTCTCCGCGATGAGCATCCCGTTCCTGATGGGCGGCACTAGCCTTCTCATCGTCGTCAACGTAACCATGGATACGGTGACGCAGATCCAGTCGCACCTGCTGGCCCACCAGTATGGCGACCTGATCAAGAAGGCGAAGCTGAAGGGCGGCCGTGCGCGCTGATCGGCGCGGCGGCACTAGGGGAGGTACCTGTTGAACATCATCCTGTTGGGTCCGCCGGGGGCCGGTAAGGGCACCCAGGCAAAGCGTCTCGAGACCGAGCGCGGCATGGTGCAGCTGTCGACGGGCGACATGCTGCGCGCCGCGGTGAAGGCGGGGACGCCCACGGGCCTGAAGGCCAAGGCAGTGATGGAGGCGGGCCAGCTCGTCTCCGACGACATCGTCTCGGGCATCATCGGCGAGCGGCTCGACATGGCCGATACCGAGAAGGGCGCGATCTTCGACGGCTATCCGCGCACCTATGCGCAGGCCGAGTCGCTCGACGGGCTGCTCAGCGAGCGCGGCCGCAAGCTCGACTATGTGATCGAGCTGCTGGTCAACGAAGAGGCGCTGGTCGATCGCGTCGAGGGTCGCTTCACCTGCGCCAAGTGCGGCGAGGGCTATCACGACAAGTACAAGCTGCCCAAGGTGGAGGGCGTGTGCGACGTGTGCGGCTCTACCGAGTTCAAGCGCCGCCCCGACGACAATGCCGAGACGGTGCGCACCCGCATGGCGGAGTACCGCGCCAAGACCGCGCCGATCCTGCCCTTCTACGAGGCGAAGGGGCTGGTCCGGCGAGTCGACGGCATGGCCGATATCGACGAAGTGACGCGGCAGATCGCCGCGGTGCTCGACGGGCAGGGATAACGGGAAGGGCGGGGGAAACCCCGCCTTTTTTGATTCTGGGTGATTGCTTTGTTCGTTCCGGCCCCACTAGCGAACATTGGCGTGACCGGGCATTGTGTGACTGATGATCTCGCGAACTAAACTCATGGTGGGCCTTGCGGGCGGGGTGTTCGTTGCTGCCTGTTTCTACGTTGGTTACGCAAATGAGCTGCTGAAAGGCATCATTTCGCCTTGGAACCGCGCCGCCTTGCTTTCTGGCTTTCTCTTAGGCGCCGGAGCTGTTTCGCGGTGGATTGTGGCTCTCGATCTTCAACGAAATATGAAGCGAATCAACCGAGCAGGGGACGTGCGCCGGAAGGCCCGCTAGCTTCCCACAAACCACCGTCATCCCCGCGAAGGCGGGGATCCATTGGCGCTGGTATCCCGGTTCTTGCCCCCAGCGCACAGGCGGATGGATTCCCGCCTTCGCGGGAATGACGGTGGGGTGTCAGGCGGCAGTTTGCTCGCGCAATCTGGAGGTGCAGGGCGTGTATGCCGTGGCAATGTGCGAGCTAGAACCTCCACGTCGTACCTTCCCCTAACCCCTCCCGCAGGCGGGAGCGGGAATTAAGCCGATCCCCCTATCCGAAACGGGACGCGCCTCACCGCCGCACCCCTCACCGCGCTTGGCGTGCCGGGAACCTTGCTATATAAGGAGGGTTGAGCATTTTGCGGCTCCGCGGCGCTTGACAGTTCGCCTGCGGCCCCGTATCTCGCCCAACTTCCGGAACAGTAGATTACGGCGGCGCTCCATTGCGTGCGTCGTGCCGCTGCATTTCGGAAGGCAACGCTACGAGATGGGGCGCCGCTGCCATGCAGTGCCTCGTGGAGCTGGGAGAATATATTTCATGGCACGTATTGCGGGTGTTAACATCCCGACCAACAAGCGCGTCGTCATCGCGCTGCAGTATATCCACGGCATCGGCCCCGCAAAGGCCAAGGAACTCACCACGCAGCTCGGCATCGCGCCGGAGCGCCGCGTGCAGGACCTGAGCGACCAGGAAGTGTTGCAGATCCGCGAAGCGATCGACGCCGGCTACACCGTGGAAGGTGATCTCCGTCGCCAGGTGGCGATGAACATCAAGCGCCTGATGGACCTGGCCTGCTATCGCGGCCTGCGTCACCGCAAGGGCCTGCCGGTCCGCGGCCAGCGCACGCACACCAATGCGCGCACCCGCAAGGGCAAGGCCAAGCCGATCGCCGGCAAGAAGAAGTAAGCAGCGCTCTCCAGCGCGCACTTCTTCCCCCGAGGCCCCGCGCCTCCAGGCACCAAGCTTCTAGGTCAGGAAATTCCAAATGGCACGTGAACCGCAGCGTATTCGCCGTCGCGAACGCAAGAACATCACCGCCGGCGTCGCGCATGTGAACGCCAGCTTCAACAACACCATGATCACCATCACCGATGCGCAGGGCAACGCGATCAGCTGGTCGTCGGCCGGCATGATGGGCTTCAAGGGCTCGCGCAAGTCGACCCCGTACGCCGCCCAGGTCGCCGCCGAAGACGCCGGCCGCAAGGCTGCCGAGCACGGCGTTCGCACCCTCGAGGTCGAAGTGAAGGGTCCGGGTTCGGGCCGTGAGTCGGCGCTCCGCGCGCTGCAGGCGGTCGGCTTCCAGATCACCTCGATCCGCGACGTGACGGCGATCCCCCATAACGGCGTGCGGCCGTCGAAGCGTCGCCGCGTCTAAACGTCCTGCTTGCACCGCGGGCCCTGAGGCGGGTCTCGCGGTCTTGCAGTAGGTACCTGGCGGGGAATGCCTCCTCCCCGCCCAACATGAGGAAAGCCCGTGTCGGTCAACGCTAAGAACTGGCAGGAACTCAAGAAGCCCAACGGCCTCGAGAAGAAGCCCGGTGGCGATCCCAAGCGGAAGTCGACCTTCGTCGCCGAGCCGCTGGAGCGGGGCTTCGGCCTCACGCTCGGCAACGCGCTGCGTCGCGTGCTGCTGTCGTCGCTGCAGGGTGCGGCAGTGACCTCGATCAAGATCGAGAATGTGCTGCACGAATTCTCGTCGCTCGCCGGCGTGCGCGAGGACGTGACCGACATCGTCCTCAACGTGAAGCAGATCGCGCTCAAGATGCAGGGCGAAGGCCCCAAGCGTCTCCAGCTGTCGGCCACCGGCCCGGCGGAAGTGAAGGCGGGCGACATCGCGGTTTCGGGCGACATCGAAGTGATGAACCCCGAGCTGGTGATCTGCCACCTCGACGACGGCGCGACCCTGAACATGGAACTGACCGCGGACGTGGGTAAGGGCTATGTGCCCGCTACCGCGAACCGCCCGGCCGATGCGCCGATCGGCCTGATCCCGGTCGATGCGCTGTTCAGCCCGGTCCGTCAGGTGTCCTACAAGGTCGAGAACACCCGCGTGGGCCAGGAGCTCGATTACGACAAGCTCACGCTGACCGTCGAAACCGACGGCACGGTGACCCCGGAGGACTCGCTGGCCTATGCCGCGCGTATTCTCCAGGACCAGCTGGCGCTGTTCGTCCACTTCGACGATTCGTCGATCACCCGGGCAGCCCCGGTCGGCATGGCGCCGGCAGCGGCTCCGGCGGAAGGTGCTGCGGGCGATGCCGCGCAGATCAACCGCTATCTGCTCAAGAAGGTCGACGAGCTGGAGCTTTCGGTCCGCTCGGCCAACTGCCTCAAGAACGACAACATCATCTATATCGGCGATCTGGTCCAGAAGACCGAAGCCGAGATGCTGCGCACGCCGAACTTCGGCCGCAAGTCGCTCAACGAGATCAAGGAAGTCCTGTCCAGCATGGGCCTGCGCCTGGGCATGGAAATCCCGGGCTGGCCGCCCGAGAACATCGAGGAAATGGCCAAGAAGCTCGAGCAGGAGATCATGGGCTGAGCCGCACGCGGGTAGCGCGAGCTACCCGCGAGACGGCGATAGCCCGGCCGGCGAGCCGGCAACGGCTCGACCGACGACGCGGCTTCGCCGCGTCGGACCGGCAAGGGAAGTTTTGCGCGAGCCTAAACTTTCTAAACTTAGGGTTTTGGGCGGTGGCCCTGATCGCACCGCCTGGTCTGGGGTTCCGTCGAACGGCCCCTTAACGAACGAAGGAAGACACCATGCGCCATCGTGTAGGCGGTCGTAAGCTGCAGCGTACCTCGGCTCACCGTATTGCCCTGTTCCGCAACATGAGCGCCGCGCTCATCAAGCACGAGCAGATCACCACCACCGTCGCCAAGGCGAAGGAACTGCGCCCGTACGTCGAGAAGCTGATCACCCTCGCCAAGAAGGGTGGCCTGTCCAACCGTCGTCTGGCCCATGCGCGCCTGATGGACGACGCCCAGCTGGTGAAGCTGTTCGACGTGCTGGCCGCGCGCTATGCCGATCGCAACGGTGGCTATACCCGCATCATCAAGGCCGGCATCCGCGCCTCGGACGCGTCGCCGATGGCGATCATCGAGTTCGTCGACCGCGATGTCTCGGCCAAGGGCCAGGATTCGGGTCCGGTGATGTCGGACGAGGATTTCGACGAAGCCGCCTGATCGGCATTTCGTTCGGAATGAACAAGGGAAGGGCGGTCGCTGGTGCGGCCGCCCTTTTCTTTTCTTCGCCCCCTCCCGCAAGCGGAGGCGGACTAGAAGCCCTTCCACCCACCCAAGTTTCGTTTCGCTTGCAAACCCGCCGGCGCTCCCCATTTCCGCCGCCGAACAGGGTGCATCGCCTCGGCAGGCGGTGCTGGAGGAACAACATGTCTCGCAAGTCCAAACGGGCGCGGCGGTCCGCGCCCATCGATGTCGGCGCGTGGATCGCCGCGCTGCTGGCGCTGTCGCCGCTCGCGGCCTTTGCCTGGGCGATCGAGCTTACCGGCTTTGCTTGAGCCGGGGCGCCGGCCTGCCTAGGGTGGGCGCATTCTCAGGGAGCCCTTGAATGCGCCGTGCATTGATCCTGCCGTTACTCTTTGCCAGCCCCGCCTTTGCCCAGACCCCCAAGCCGGAGACGACCGCGCCGATGTCCAACTTCGCCTATCCCGAAACCCGCCGCGTCGATGTGGTGGACGAACAGTTCGGGGTGAAGGTCGCCGATCCGTATCGCTGGCTGGAAAACGACGTCCGCAACGACACGCAAGTGGCCGCCTGGGTTGAGGCCGAGAACAAGGTGACCGACGCCTATCTGGCGACGCTGCCGGGGCGCGCGGCGCTGAAAGGCCGGATCAAGCAGCTGTTCGATTATGAGCGATTCGGCCTGCCCGAGCAGAAGGGCGGCCACTATTTCTATGCGCACAACAGCGGCCTGCAGAACCAGGCGGTGTTGTTCGTCCGCGACGGCCTGAACGGCCAAGGCCGCGTGCTGATCGACCCCAATGGCTGGTCGAAGGACGGCGCCACCGCGCTTGCCGAATGGCTGCCGAGCGAGGACGGCAAGCTGCTCGCCTATTCGATCCAGGACGGCGGCACCGACTGGCGGACGATCAAGATACTCGACGTTGCCACCGGCAAGGAGACCGGCGACACGGTGAGCTGGGCCAAGTTCACCATGGGCGTGGCGTGGGCGAAGGACGGCAGCGGCTTCTTCTATTCGCGCTATCCCGAGCCGCCGGCGGACGCCAAGTTCCAGGCGCTCAATGAGAACCACCGCGTCTATTTCCACAAGCTCGGCACCCAGCGGAGCGCCGATCGGCTGGTCTATGAGACGCCTACGACGCCCAAGCAGAGCCATTATGCCGGCATCACCGACGATGGCCGCTATCTGGTGATCAGCACCAGCGAAGGGACCGACAACAAGAATCTCGTCCACATCGTCGATCTCAAGGATCGCGCCTGGAAGGCGAAGACCGTCATCGGCAAGCTCGAGCATGACTGGTCGGCGATCGGCAATGTCGGAACGAAGTTCTGGTTCGCGACCGACGACGGCGCCCCGCGCCAGCGGATTGTCACCATCGATCTCGCCGATCCGGCGCTGACCCCGCACGAGGTGGTGCCCGAGCAGAAGGAGACGCTGGCCGGCCAGTCGATCGTCGGCGACCGGTTGATCCTCAGCTACATGGTCGATGCCGCCACCGAGGTGCGCCGCTACACGCTGGACGGCAAGGCCGACGGCAAGGTGGCGCTGCCGGGGATCGGCACCGCGAGCGGCTTTGGCGGGCATCCGCATGACGGCGAAACCTTCTTCGCCTTCACCAGCTTCAACTATCCGACGACGATCTTCCGCTACGACGTCAAGACCGGCAAGGCCGAGCCCTGGGCGCAGCCCAAGGTCGCCTTCAACCCGCAGGACTATGCGGTCGAACAGCGCTTCTACGCATCGAAGGACGGCACCAGGGTGCCGATGTTCATCGTCAAGAAGAAGAGCGTCACCGGCCCCGCGCCGACGATCCTCTACGGCTATGGCGGGTTCAACATTCCGATCACCCCGGGCTTCTCGGCGGGGCGGCTGGCGTGGCTGGAGCAGGGCGGCGTGTTCGTCGTGGCCAACATCCGCGGCGGCGGCGAATATGGCAAGGCGTGGCACGATGGCGGCCGCCTCGCCAACAAGCAGAACGTGTTCGACGATTTCATCGGCGCGGGCGAGTATCTGATCCGGGAAGGCATCACCGGCAAGGGCCAGCTGGCGATCCAGGGCGGATCGAACGGCGGCCTGCTGGTCGGTGCGGTCACCAACCAGCGTCCCGACCTGTTCGCTGCGGCGCTGCCCGCGGTGGGCGTGATGGACATGACCCGCTTCGACCGGTTCACCGCCGGGCGCTACTGGGTGGATGACTATGGCTATCCGTCGAAGGAAGCGGACTTCAAGCGGCTCTACGCCTATTCGCCCTATCACAACATCAAGAGCGGCGTGGAATATCCCGCGATTCTGGTGAGCACGGCGGATACCGACGACCGCGTGGTGCCCGGCCACAGCTTCAAATACACGGCGGCGCTCCAGCATGCGCAGATCGGCGACCGCCCGCATCTGATCCGCATCGAGACTCGCGCCGGCCATGGCTCGGGCAAGCCCACCGACAAGGTGATCGAGGAAACCGCCGACCTCTGGGCGTTCGCCGCCAAGTGGACCGGGCTCGCGATCCGAGACGGCGGGGCGCGGTGACGCCAGGCACGGCCGGCAGCGGACATCCGCGCGCCGGCCGTGCCCGGATCGGTAGAAAGGTCAGCTGAGGACATTCACGAAAGGATCGTAGCTATAGGTCTTGTTCGACATGTTGATGTTGAGGCTATACTGGTAGGTGCCTGCTGCCGTGCCGTTGTTGATCACGCAGGTCCAATAGGGAACGCCGGCCGGGGTCTGCTGCTGGCTCAGCTTCTGGAACACGCCATCGTCGATGCACTGGCCGGTGAAGCCCGAAATCGCGACATTGTCGTCGGGATTGATCGGATAGGTGGTCCACACCAGCACATCGCCGGTATGGCATGGCGTGGTCAGCTCGCTGCCGCCCTCCGAAGTTCCCTGATAGCCTGTAGTGTCGATCATATACAGGCCCTGCGTTATTGTATTGCCACTGGCGGTGGATTGCGCGGTCTCGACGTCGATTGGAATCATGATATTGATGGTTGCCACGGTATGATCCTCTCAAAATCATTTGGAGTCGGCTAAGTCCGACGTTGTCTTATCGGTTATTCATACCAAATTGGGTAAGCGATGTTTGGTCCGTAACGGTGAGGCAAATGTCTCCATTGTCACTCTATTGAAGATTTTGAAGAATTGTGTCGGTCACCATTATGGGCGAAGGCGAGGGGCCGATGATCGTTGGCGCAGTGGCGCGACTGCTTTGACACTGGGCACGTGGCAGCCCACCTAGACTCAATGACGACGCCCATCCCTTCGCGCGATCGAACCGATGCAGGTGCCGCGCCTGCGCTGCGTGCGTCGGGCGGGCGTGCGCTGACCGTTGCGGAAAAAGGGCTCGCGACGAGTGTGTTCGGCAGCGCGATCGACCTCGATCCGGTGCGGATCTTCCGGCGGAAATGGTTTCCCTTCCAGCCGCGCAATGTGACGATGGCGCCACGCGGCCATCTCCACTTCCATCCGGCGGGCGATGCCTACCGGGAGTGCTTCGCCACCGCCGGGCTGGGGCTGCAGGGGCACCTGATCCACGAACTCGTGCACGTCTGGCAGCACCAGCAGGGGCTCAACCTGGTGCTGCGGCGGCACCCCTTTTGCCGCTACCACTACAGCATCAAGCCGGGCTGGACGCTGGCGCGCTACGGCATCGAGCAGCAGGCGGAGATCGTTCGCCACGTCTTCCTGTTGCGCCAAGGTGCAACGGTGCCGGGAGCGCCGCCGCTGGCGACGCTGGAGACGATCCTGCCGTTCGGGACAGGGTAGGCGTAGCGCACCGTCCTTAGCCGTCATCCCCGCGAAGGCGGGGATCCATTGGCGCTGGTGCGGCGGTTCTCTCCCCCGGGCGTCCTGGCAAATGGATTCCCGCCTTCGCGGGAATGACGAGGGTAGTGGGGCGGAGGTGCGCCCACCCTAGACCCTACTCCGCCGGCGGTTCCCACAGCTCGATCGGATTGCCCTCCGGATCGTGGATGCGGGCGAAGCGGCCGGTTTCCGGCGTGTCCCACTCGGCGCGCGTTTCGATCGCCACGCCCGCGGCGTTGAGCTGCTCCAGCAACCCGTCGAGATCGACCACCCGCAGGTTCAGCATCACCTGCTTGTCCGCGGCGTAATAGGTGCTGTCCGGCTGGAACGGCTGGAAGATGACGCCGCCGGGTTCGGGATACCAGAACCACGGGCTTGCCTGACCGCTGGCATCGGTGCCGCACCCGCCGCCGACGCCCAGCATTTCCTGGTACCAGCTTTTCAGCCCCTCCGGATCCTCCGCCCGAAAGAAAAAGCCGCCAAGTCCCACTACCGGCATGTCCTTCCCCCCGATCAGGCGGCCTGGGCGATCTCCTCGCCGGCCGCGGCTTCCAGCAGGCGCCGCTCGATCGTCTTGAGTCGCGACGTCGAGCTGATCTTATCGCCGATCAGGTCGGTCAGGTAGAAGGTATCGACCGCGCGCTCGCCATAGGTGGCGACATGCGCCGAATGGATCGTCACCTTCGACTGGAACAGCGCATTGGCGAGGCTGTAGAGCAGTGCCGGCCGATCGCGGGCATTCACTTCGATGACGGTGAAGCGGTTCGATGCCTTGTTGTCGATGAACACATTGGGTTCGATCGAAAAGGCATCTGCGCGCGGCCGTACCGGCGCCTTGGTCTTGAGCCGCTCGGAAAGTCGTGCCCGGTTGGCCAGCGCATCGGCGATGCCGGTCTTGAGCCGATTCAGCCGCGCCTCTTCGTCGAACGGCTGGCCGAACGGGTCCTGCACCAGGAAATTGTCGAGCGCCATGCCGTCGCGCGTGGTGTGGATGCGCGCGTCGATGATGTTGCCGCCGGCGACATGGATAGCGCCGGCGATGCGATAGAACAGGCCGGGATGGTCGGCGGCATAGACCGTTACCAGCGTCGCGCCGCGATCGGGATAGACCTGTGCCTCTACATGCAGCGTCGCGTTGCCGGCCTCGGCCACCATCGCAGCGTTGCGCGCCAGCACGTCGACCGGCTCGGCAATCCAGTAGCTTTCGGTGAAGCGCTTCCTGAACGCCTCGAACCTTGCCGGTTCCCACCCGAGTGCCGCGCCCAGCTCGTCCTGCTTGGCGGCGATCCGTTCGGTGCGGCCGCGCTGCTTGTGGCCGAGCCGCAGCACTTCCTCGGCGGCTTCATAGAGCCCGCCGAGCAGCTGGCGCTTCCAGCCGTTCCACACGCCGGGACCGACCGCGCGGATATCGACCACGGTCAGCGCCAGCAGCATGCGCAGCCGCTCGGCGCTCTGCACCTGGGCGGTGAAGTCGAGGATCGTCTTGAAGTCGGCCAGGTCGCGCTTGAATGCGGTGGCGGACATCAGCAGGTGCCAGCGCACCAGCCAGGCGACCATCTCGGTCTCGCCGGGGGTGAGGCCCAGCCGCGGGCACAGCCGCTCGGCGACTTCGGCGCCTAGGATCGAATGGTCGCCGCTGCGGCCCTTGGCGATGTCGTGCAGCAGCACCGCGACGTAGAGCGCACGCCGCGAGGCGAGCTGGTGGAGAATGCCGCTGGCCAGCGGATGGTCTTCCTTGAGCTGGCCCTTCTCGATCCTGCTGAGCAGCCCGATCGCGCGGATCGAATGCTCGTCCACCGTATAATGGTGGTACATGTCGAACTGCATCTGCGCGACGACGCGGCCGAAGTCCGGCACGAAGCGGCCGAACACGCCCGCCTCGTTCATCCAGCGCAGCACCGTTTCGGGGTCGCGCTTCGAGGTGAGCACGTCGAGGAACAGCGCGTTGGCGCGGGGATCGTTGCGGACGTCGTCGACCAGCTTGGCGTCGCGGGCGGCGGCGCGCATCGCGAGCGGGTGGATCTCCACCTCATGCTGGTCGGCGAGCGCGAACAGTTCGATCAGGCGGACCGGATCCTCGCGGAAGAAGGTATCGCGGGGCAGCGCCAGCCGGCCGCGCTCGAGCACGAAGCCCTTGAGCTTGCGCCGTCCGCGCCACAGCGCCGGGAAACCGAAGCGGCGGCCGCGCGCGGCGAACTTCTCGTCGAGATGCGCGAGGAAGACGCCGGTGAGGTCGCCCACCACCTTCGCCTGGAGGAAGTAATAGCGCATGAACCGCTCCACCTTGGACATGCCCGGCCGATCGGCGAAGCGCATTCGATCGGCGATCTCGCGCTGCACGTCGAAGGTGAGGCGGTCCTCGGGGCGGTTGGTGATCAGGTGGAGCTGGCAGCGCACCGCCCAGAGGAAATTCTCGGCACGGCGGAACTGGCGATACTCCGCGGGTGTCAGCAGCCCGGCCTCGACCAGCTCGGCGGGCTCGCGGACATTATAGGCGAACTTGCCGATCCAGAAGAGCGTGTGGAGGTCGCGCAGGCCGCCCTTGCCTTCCTTCACATTGGGTTCGACGACATAGCGGCTGTCGCCCATCTTCTTGTGCCGGGCGTTGCGCTCTTCCAGCTTGGCAGTGATGAAGCCGCGCGCGCTGTCGGCCTGGATCTCGGCCTTGAAGCGCTTCGCCGCCTCGTCATACAGCTCGGTATCGCCCCAAACGTAGCGCGCCTCGAGCAGCGCGGTGCAGACGGTGACGTCGGCCTTGGCCTGTCGCACCATCTCGTCCAGCGAGCGGGACGAATGCCCCACCTTCAGCCGCATGTCCCACAGCGAATAGAGCATGGATTCGATCACCTGCTCGCTCCAGCCGGTGACCTTCCAGGGGGTAAGGAAGCCGATATCGATATCCGAATGCGGCGCCATTTCGCCGCGGCCATAGCCGCCCACCGCGATCAGCGTCATCCGCTCGGCGGCGGTGGGGTTGGCATTGGGGTGGAGCCGCTCGACGGTAAAGTCCCAGAGCAGGCGAAGGATCTGGTCGGTGAGGAAGGCGCCGGCCGCTGCTGCCTCGAGTCCGCGCGAGGGATGCTCGGCGAGGCGGCGCGCGATCTCGGCGTGGCCGGCGTCGAGCGCCGCCTTGAGTTCGGTGGCGCCTGCCTGGCGCAGCGCAGCGGTGTCGCGCGCCTCCAGCGCGGCGAGGCGCTCGGCGACGGCGCGGCGGTCGATCAGGGCGCGACGATGGGGAACGGAAGCGAAGCGGGTCGGCATGGGGAGTCAGATAGGAGGAATTGGGGGGAAGTTCACGCGGGAAGGGAGGGGGGAAGACGATTTAAGCCCCTCCCCTTCGGGGGCGGGTCTATTGCTGGCCTCACCGTCTGCGCGGGAACCAAAACGCAGTCACGCGGGTAGGGCGCGCAACCCCTTGCGGAGACGCCATTTGCCCGTGAAGACCCGCTCCATCGCGGCGACGCTGCTGCTCCTCGCTCCGCTCGCAGCCTGCAACAGCCCGCAGGCCGCCGACACCAACGCGACGGCGATCGCCAACGGGCCCGTCGTCGCGCGCCCCAGCCCGACGCCGTCCCCCAGCACCATGTTGGTGGCAGAGGACGGAACCGTGCCCCATTCCGCCGCCAGGCACTGCCGCTTCGAGGTCGATGGCAAGACGCTGCTCGACGGTCGCTGCCAGGTCTATCCGATGGGCGACGGCGGCTACACGCTGAACACCTGGAGCGCGGGCAAGCCCGCCCAGTCGCACTTCGCCGTCGTCACCACCCGCGCCGACGGCAAGGCGGATGCGACCTGGAACCAGGATCCCGACGACGACAAGGCGATGGACCCGCTCGGCGTGGTCACGCTGCAGAACGGCTGCTGGGTGAACGGCCGAACCCGGATCTGTGCGCAGTGATCGTGCGCGGCGCGGAACAGGCCGGCGCCTCGGCCCGTTGACCGTGCCGTAACCGAAAGGAGATCTCGATGGCCACTGCCAGCAAGACGCCGAAGTCCACCACGCCCCGCAAGCGCACGCCCAAGGCTGCCACCACCACATCGGCGGCCGACGCCAAGGCCGAGCCGGCGGCGGCAAAGCCCGCGCCCAAGCCGCGCCCCAAGCGCACGCCCAAGGCAGCGGCTGCTGCGGCCAAGGTCCAGAAGCGCTCGACGCTGGGTCGGACGGGAATCGCAGCGATCGCCGCAACCGGGCTGGGCGCCATCGGCGCGATCGCCTTCGGCATCCTGCGCAACCGTCGCGCCGCCGCCGAACCGGGCACCGTGCCGACCGACCTGATGGGCGACAGCCATCCGGATGGAAGCCAGCGCGCGATCGAGCAGTTTCGTCCCGATCCCACCGCGTCGATCCCGGCCAATGAGCGCGAGGCCTTCGCGCCGGCACTGGCGGGCGGGTCGGCTCCGACGCTGGTCGCCGGCCAGGCCGACGAGCTTCGCCGCAACGACGCGGCGCCGTCCTGATCCTCCCCGGATCGGCACGGCCGCGCAACCTTCCGCGCGGCCGCGCATTGCCCACGCACTTCCAACAGGGATCAGGAGAGAGACCCGATGCGCATCTTCGCTTTGAGCATGGTCGCTGCAGCGACGCTGGTTTCCGGTTGCACCGAAGGCGGCTACGGCCTCGGCAGCGCCGGCGATCGCGGCTACCGCCAGTACGACTATAACCGCCCGGATCCGGCCTATAACGGCTATTATGCCGATCGCTATTATCGCGACAATCCGCGCGCCCACGCGCGTCGCCTGTCGCAGAATGATCGCGTCTATCGCGGCCAGGACGGGCGCTATTATTGCCGCCGCAACGACGGCACGACCGGCCTGATCGTCGGCGGCGTCGCCGGCGGCCTGCTCGGCAACATCATCGCGCCCGGTGGATCGCAGACGCTGGGCACGCTGCTCGGCGCAGCGGCGGGCGCGGCGGCGGGTCGCTCGATCGATCGCAACAACGTCACGTGCAAGTGATAGCAACGGGCCGGGGTCCATTCCCCGGCCCGTTCTTTTCCAGGAGCCTGCCATGACCACGCGCACCGCCACCGCCCGGTACACCGGCTTCGGCAAGGAGGGCAAAGGCCAGCTGACCAGCCCTTCGGGCGTACTGGAGGCGACTCCCTACAGCTTCAACACGCGCTTCGGGGACGAGAAGGGCACCAATCCGGAAGAGCTGATCGCGGCGGCGCATGCCGGCTGCTTCACCATGGCGCTGAGCTTCGCGCTCGCCCAGGCGGACTTCACCGACGGCACGCTCGAGACCACCGCGGCGGTGAAGCTGGAGCAGGACGGCGACGGCTTCACCATCACCCGTTCGGATCTGAAGTTGCACGCCGAAGTGCCCGGCATCAGCGAGGAGCAGTTCGAGGCGCTCGCCAAGGGTGCCGAGGCGAACTGCCCGGTGTCCAAGCTGCTCAAGGCCCAGATCGCCCTGGAGTGGGAACTGGGCTGAACCCTATCCCCAAAGGGGTGTGGAGAGGGCGGGCGGGTGCGGATCGCACCCGTCCGTTCTCGTATCGTGGGTCAGCCGCGCGTGTTCACCGCATAGAGCGCCACGGCGGCGGCGTTCGACACGTTCAGGCTTTCCACCTTGGGCGAGATCGGCAGGCGGGCCAGTTCGTCGCAATGCGCCTCGGTATTCTGGCGCATCCCTTCGCCTTCGGCGCCGAGCACCAGCGCGACGCGGCCCTCGCCCATCACTTCGCCCAGCGTCGCCTTGGCATGGCCGGTGAGGCCGACGCGCCAGAAGCCCGCCTCGGCGATCTCGTCCAGCGCGCGCGACAGGTTCACCACGCGCACCCAGGGCACCACCTCCAGCGTCCCTGCCGCCGAGCGGGCGAGGGTGCCGGTCTCGGGCGGCGCGTGGCGGTCCTGCGTGACGATGCCGAGCGCGTCGAACGCCGCCGCCGAGCGCAGGATCGCGCCGACATTGTGCGGATCGGTTACCTGGTCGAGCACCAGCAGCGGGCGCTTGTCCTCGGCGCCCTGTTCGAGCAGATCGCCGAGCCAGATCTCCTCGAGCGGGTCGACTTCGGCCACCAGGCCCTGGTGCGGCGCGTCCGACGGCACGAGGCGGCCGAGATCGGCGACGTCGGCATAGGTGATCGGGATGACCGGGGGCAGGTCCAGCGCCGACAGCGCCTCGCGCGTGCCCCAGATCTTGCGCACCGTCCGCTCCGGGTTCGCGAGTGCCGCGAGCACCGCGTGGCGGCCGTAGAAGCGCGGCCGCGATGCAGGGGCTTGGCTGGGACGATGGCCTCGACGTTTCATCAGTGTGCGGACTCCGGGAAGGGATAGAAACGATCGGCCGGGGTCGGCGCGGTCGCAAGCGGCGCGCGCGGCAGCGGCTGATCGCTGTTGGCGGCGTTGATCAGGAATGCGGCGAGGATGGTTGCGCCCTGGCGCATATCGTCGGCCTTCAGATGATCGAACGTGTCGACGTCCGTATGGTGCACCATGGAGCCATAGTCGAGGGGGTCCTGGATGAACTGGAACGCGGGAATGCCGACCGCGTCGAAGAAGACATGGTCGGTGCTGCCGGTACGCCGCGCGGAGACCATCGTTGCGCCCATGGCGTGGAACGGCGTGAACCACTGCTCGAAGATCGGCATCACCGCAGTGTTGCCCTGTGCATAGATGCCGCGGATCTTGCCCGATCCATTGTCCAGATTGAAATAGGCGGCGAGCTTGCCGTGGTCCGGCCCCGGCGTGATCGGGAAGGCGCGGCTCCAGGTCATGTAGCGGACGATGCCGCCCGCGCTGGGGTCGACCGGGCGCTTGGCGACGTGCGCTTCGACATAGGCCATCGAACCGAGCAGGCCCTGTTCCTCGCCTGCCCACAGCGCGAAGCGGATCGCGCGCTTGGTCCTGATGCCGGAGGCGCGGATGATGCGTGCCGCTTCCATCACCATTGCGCTGCCCGCGGCGTTGTCCGCCGCGCCGTCGCCCATCGCCCAGCTGTCGAGATGCGCGCCGGCCATCACATAGCCCGCCTTGGGATCGGTGCCGGGGATGTCCGCCAGGATGTTGTAGGCCTTGGTGTCGCTGTCATCGAAGCGATTGACCGAGTCGATCTCCAGCGTCGGCCTGGCGCCCATCTTGGCGAGGCGGGCGAGGCGGCGATAATCCTCGGCCGCGATCTCGATGCCCGGCAGGGTACCCGACTGGCCGACCTGGAACTGGCTGTTCTGGCCGTGGACCAGCTTGCCGTTGCGGCTGGACATGATCGCATAGCCGATCGCGCCCTCTTCCTTGAGGAAGGCGTCGCGCTTGCCGGCGAAGGTGTAGCGGGCCGGGTTGAACGGGCGCTCGCCATCACCGTTGGGCAGGTCGTAGAAGTCGCGCTTGGCCAGTTCCTCGACGCTCCAGCGCTTGAACGCGGGCTCGGTGGGGTCCTCGATGTCCTTGGGTTCGGTGATCAGCACCACCTTGCCCTTCAGCTTGCCCCTGTACTGCGCGAAGGCGGCCTCGTCCGCGAGCGGGGCGAGCACGACCTCCCCGGTGACCGCACCATTCGTGCCGGGGGTCCAGGGCAGGGGGGCGGCGATCAGCTGGAGCGGGCGGGGGGCGACCATGCGCACCGCCAGCTTCTCGTTCGACCAGCCGCGGCCGAACGCGAAGCCTTCCTTGTGGACGTCCACCAAGCCCCATTCGCGGAACTTGGCCTGGGTCCAATCCTCGGCCTTGCGGATGCCCGGCGAGTTGGTGAGGCGGGCGCCGATCACGTCCGTCAGATACTGCGCGATTCGCATCACCTCGCTGTGGTTGGTGCCCTGATCGATCACGCGGTCGGTGGGGGTGGTCTGGATCGTCTGGGCGGCGATCGGCGCGCTGGCGAGCAGCGCGGCGGTGAGAGCAAGCAAGGTGCGACGCATTGGTTATCCCCCCAAAAAAGTGAAGGCGGGACGCTATGCGCGCAAAAGAGTGCACGCAAGGCGTTGACAGGTTCGATCCGCTTCGGCATTGGGCCCACCTCGCTCGCAAGCGGCGGTCTCCATGGATAGGTGGCCGAGTGGTTAAAGGCAGCAGACTGTAAATCTGCCGGGCTTCGCCCTACGGTGGTTCGAATCCATCCCTATCCACCACCGCCGCTGCGAGCGATCCTACCTCGATCGCATCGGAAGGCACGACGACCAGGCGCTGCGCGGAGATCGCGCGCTCAGCGAGTGTCGTAGAGCGCCAGCGTGCGATCGCGATATTCGATCAGTTGCAGCAGGTGATCCAGTTCGCAGATGCGCTGCACCGGCGCGCCTTCGCGGATGGCGGTTTCGATCTGCTCGAGAAGATAGGCCGCACTCCCGGACCCGTGCGTCAGATAAACGGCTTCTGCGCGCTCGAGTAACGTGGAAAGCGGCGTCACGGGGCTTCCTTGCAAGCGAAGTCTGGATTATATTCAAAATGAACCTAGTGAAGCAATGCGCAATGGCTTGCGATTGCGTTCAACCGTGCTCTAGGTGTGTCCCGCGTCGGGATAACTCCTGACTTGTTCCTGCGTACTCAAAAATCCAATGTGGATATAAAGATACGCGAGTTTTTGATAATGGATGAACGGGGCGCAGGGATCGAGACGGTGTGCACGCATCTTGTGCATGCGATTGCGCTGCTCGACCGGCTGGGCGAAGACGCCGAAGCAGCCAATATCTCGCTTTCGCTCGAACGATTGACGACGAAGCACGGCATCATGGTGCCGTCGGGTGCGCTGCGCGATCCAAGATGAGATCGAAGTAGCGGTCCAGCGCGGCGCCGGTCTTCTCGCTCAATTCCAGATAGGTGAACCGCCGGTCGGTGGCCAGGCTGCGCTTGTGGATCATGCCGCGTCGGGCAAGCGCGTTGATCCAGCGCAATGCCGTGGTGGTCGGCACCCCCGATGCGGTGCAGGCCGCGGAGGTCGAGACATCCTTGCCGTCCGCGCGGCTGACATACAGCGTCAGCAGGATGTTGAACGCCGGATCCGCGAACAGATCCTGGGCGACTTCCCGCTCCAGCAGGGCTCTGCCCCAAAGGATGATGCGCGCCAGGTCGAGCCGGCCGAACGGAGTTTTCCGCGAATCGCCGGGCGACGGGGCGTCACCAGCGAACTGTGTGAAAAGCCTCTTGATTTCGCTCAGCCGCGCATCGACTTCATCGAATAGTTCGGTGCCGCGCACCCCCAATTTGTCCTCCATCGTTGCCCGTGCTTAGGCATCGTTCGTTACCTGATCAACATATGGACGTCCTTAGGACGGCTTAAACCTTTGAAGCCGTGAATAGTTGATGCCACCGGATCTGGGAGACGTCAAAAGACTGCGGCCACCAATTGCCGAAACGCATCAGCGCGGTGACTCATCGCGTGTTTTGCCACTGGATCCATTTCGCCGAACGTTTCCACATGGTCCATGGGCACGAACATCGGATCATAGCCGAAGCCGTTTTCGCCGCGTGGTGGCCAGGCAAGCGTGCCATGGACACGACCTTCGAACCATTCGACATGGCCGTCGGGCCAGGCAAGTGCCAGTGCACAGACGAAGTGCGCGGCGCGACTGGTCTCGGGCGGCAGCGCGTCGAGCTTTTCCTGTACCCGTCGCATCGCCAGACCGAAGTCGCGTCCTTCGAACGGAGCGGCGGGCGCGAGGCCGTCCAGGCCGGGCGCCGCCATGCCCCAGCGGGCGGAATAGATGCCCGGGGCGAGCCCCAGCGCCTCGACGCACAGCCCTGAATCGTCGGCCAGGGCAGGCAGGCCGGACAGGTCCGCCGCCTGCAGCGCCTTGAGCTCGGCGTTGGCGACGAAGCTGGTGCCGGTCTCCTCGGGCTCGGGCAGGTCGAGCTCGGCGGCAGAGACCGGCTCGATCCCATAGGGACCGAGCAGTTCGCGGATCTCGCGCACCTTGCCTTCATTGTGGCTGGCGATCACCAGCTTGCCGGGTGCCAGCTTGCGGATCGCCTGGGGGGCGTCGCCTTCGCCGCTCATCCGATGGCCTTCAGCTGGGCGTCGAAGATGCGCGCGCAGCCGATACGGGCGAGGCGGAGCAGGCGCAGCAGGCCTTCCTCGTCATAGGTCGCGCCCTCGGCGGTGGCCTGTGCCTCGGCGATGTTGCCGTTGGCGAGCAGCACGAAATTGGCGTCGGCATCGGCGGCCGAATCCTCGGGGTAATCGAGGTCGAGCACCGGCGTGCCCTGGTAGATGCCGCAGCTCACCGCCGCCACCTGGGTGGTGATCGGATCGGTTGTGATCGCGCCTTCCGCGATCAGCTTGTTGACCGCGAGGCGCAGCGCCACCCAGGCGCCCGAGATCGCTGCGGTACGGGTGCCGCCATCGGCCTGGAGCACGTCGCAGTCGAGCGTGATCTGGCGTTCGCCGAGCAGCTTGAGGTCGGTGACGGCGCGGAGAGAGCGCCCGATCAGCCGCTGGATTTCCTGGGTGCGGCCCGATTGCTTGCCCTTGGCGGCCTCGCGCTGGCCACGGGTGTGGGTGGCGCGGGGGAGCATGCCATATTCGGCCGTCACCCAGCCTTCGCCCTTGCCGCGCAGGAACGGCGGCACGCGCTCTTCGACGCTGGCGGTGACCAGCACGCGCGTGTCGCCGAAGCCGATCAGCACCGAGCCTTCGGCATGGCGCGTGAAGTTCGGCGTGATGGTGATTTCCCGCATTTCGTCGGGGGCGCGGCCGGATGGGCGCATGCGATTCAGTCTCCCTAAAGATCGAGCCGGGCACCTAGACCGTGGCGGCGCGTTCCGCCAGTCTTGCACGATCAGGGGAGAAAGACACCTATGCGCCCGTTGGTTGCACTGGTTTTCGGCGGGGCGATGCTCGGCGGCTGCATTCCGCAGGGGGCACCGCCCGAACGGCTTGCGCGTCCGGCGCCTGTCAGGCCTTCCCGCCCGCTACCGCCATCGGTCGGCAATGGGATGCCGGCGGGGCCTATCGTGCGCGGCGAGATGATCCGGTACGCCACCAGCCCGTGTGGCGGGGCATGCCCGGTCTACACCGTCACCGTGCGGCACGACGGCACCGGCACCTTTGAGGGGCAGCGCTTCACGGCGGTGAGCGGCGCGCGCGACTTCCGGGTGTCGCCTGCGCAATATGAGGCGTTCCTCACCCGCCTCGCGCCCTACCGACCGCGTACCGGCAGCATCCGCACCGCACCGGGCACGCCGGCGTGCGGCCCGCATGCCACCGACATGCCGAGCGTCGAGGTCCAGTGGGACGGGAAGGCGGGGCACCGCGCCTTCGCCTATTATTTCGGCTGCGACCGCACGCGGAACCCCGGCATTGCCGACGCGCTGGGATCCGCGCCCGACCTGCTGCCGATCGCAAGTCTGATCGGCGCGCGGCCTTGAAGCCGACCCGTCGCACCGCCTAGATAACAGCCACCATGATCACGCCGCCGATCCACGAGCTGACCGACCGCGCGCGCGACGTGTTCCGCATCGTGGTGGAATCCTATCTCGACAATGGCGCGCCGGTGGGATCGCGCACCATCTCGCGCATCTCGGCGCTCAACCTGTCGCCGGCGTCGATCCGCAACGTGATGCAGGATCTGGAGGAGCTGGGCCTGCTCGCGGCACCGCATACCAGCGCCGGCCGCATGCCCACCGAAAGCGGCCTCCGGCTGTTCGTCGACGGGATGATGCAGGCCAGCGAGCCCTCGGTCGAGGAGCGCGCGGCGATCGAGGCGCGGGCAGGCGCGGGCGGCCCGGTGGAAGACGCCATCGCCGGCACCACCGCGGCACTGTCCGGGCTATCCGCCTGCGCCGGCCTCGTCCTCGTGCCCAAGGCCGAGACGGTGCTGCGCCAGTTCGGCTTCGTGCCCTTGAGCCAGGACCGCGCGCTCGCGGTGCTGGTCGGCGAGGACGGCTCGGTGGAGAACCGCGTGGTCGAGCTGCCCGGCGGCGTCGATCCGATGTCGCTGCAGCGCGCCGCCAATTACATGAGCGCGACGCTCGCCGGGCTGACGCTCGCCGAGGCGCGCGGCCGGATCGAGCGCGAGCTCCGCCAGCAACAGGCCGCGCTCGACGCCGCCGCCGCCGATCTGGTCGAACGCGGCCTCGCCGTATGGAGCGAGGACAGCGGCCGCCGCCCGGTGCTGATCGTGCGCGGCCAGGCCCGGCTGATTGACACGCACGCCGCCGAGGATCTCGACCGCGTCCGCCAGCTGCTCGACGAGCTGGAGGGCAAGGAGGAGATCGCGCGGCTGCTCGACAGCGCCCGCGAAGGCGAGGCGGCGCGGATCTTCATCGGTGCCGAGAACAAGCTGTTCGCGCTGTCCGGCTCGTCGGTGATCGCCAAGCCGGTGCGCTCGCTCGACGGTCGGGTGGTCGGCGTCGTCGGCGTGATCGGCCCGACCCGGTTGAACTATGCGCGCGTCGTGCCCATGGTGGATTTTACGGCGGCCACACTGGCCCGTTTGCTGGCCTGAAGAAAACAGGGAACCATGTCCGAGAACACCGAACATACCGAACCGACCCAGGGCGAAACGCTGCGCGACGAGACCGCGCAGGCAGCACCCGAAGTGGCGGAGCACGATCGTGTCGCCGAACTGGAGGCGCAGCTGGCCGAGGCCAAGCAGGCGCATCTGTACGTTCAGGCCGACATGCAGAATCTCCGCCGCCGCACCGAGAAGGAAGTGGCGGACGCGCGTGCCTATGCGGCGACCAGCTTCGCCCGCGACATCCTCTCCGTCGCCGACAATCTCGGCCGGGCGCTGCAGGCGATCCCCGCCGAGCTGCGCGAGGACGAGAAGATGAAGGGCCTCGTCACCGGCCTGGAGGCCACCGGCCGCGAGCTGGAGGCGATCTTCGGCCGCCACGGCATCTCCAAGGTGGTGGCGCTGGGCGAGACGCTCGACCCCAACAAGCACCAGGCGATGATGGAAATGCCCGTCGCCGACAAGGAACCCGGCACCGTGGTGCAGGAGATCCAGTCCGGCTACATGATCAAGGACCGGCTGCTCCGCCCGGCGCTCGTCGCCGTCGCCAAGAAGCCCGACTGACCGGCCTTCGCCCCGCTCCGAACCGGGGCGGGGCCTTGCCGCACCGGCCCGGCAACCCGGCGCAATTCCCGGCGCCGCCATTGCATTCCGGCCGATGAAAGCCCACATAGGGGCTGCTGAAGTCGCAAATCGTTGGTCTCTGGTGCTTTGCGGCTCCGTTTTCCTTCCATCCCTGCCCCTGAAGCGCGAGGTCCGCCCACACGGGGCGCGCCGACAATGCAAGGAAAACACATGAGCATCACTGGCACCGTCAAGTTCTTCAACGCCGACAAGGGCTATGGCTTCATCGCGCCGGATACCGGCGGCAACGACGCCTTCGTCCACATCACGGCGGTGGAGCGCGCCGGCATGATCACGCTGCAGCAGAACCAGCGCGTGACCTACGAACTGGAGCAGGACCGCCGCGGCAAGATGGCGGCGGTCAACCTCCAGGCGGCCGACTGACCTGAACCCGAAGCGGCGGTCCCATCCGGGGCCGCCGTTTTCGCATGTCCCTCCCTCTTTCCCCAGCGAGGACACCCCCGCCGATGACCGAAATCGAACTGTTCCGCGCCCGCGCCGACGAAGCCGGCACCGCCGCCGCCAACTGCGATCTCGACAATGTCCGCGAGCGGCACCTCCGTTCCCAGGCCGCCTGGGAAGCCATGGCCGTCCGCGCCGAGCGGGTCGCCACCCAGCGCGCGCTCAACGAGGCCGAAAAAGAGGCGCGCGTCGCCGCCTTCTGACCGGCCGCCTGCCATAGCCGCCGCCCCCGCGCGGCGACGTCACCGCGGCCGATGGGTGGTGCCGATGCCGGGGGTGATGAAGATCGCGGTGCAGCTCCCGCCCGGCGCGACATCGGCGGTGTGCCACGTGCCGGCCGGGTTGATCGCATAATCGCCCGGCGCGAGCGTCACGCTCTCGGTGTTGCCGTCGGCATGTTCCTGGTGGAGCGTGCAGGCGCCCTGGGTGCAGATCACCAGCTCCGCGCCGTGCGGGTGCATCTCCCACGAGTCCCAGCTTGTCGAGAAGGCGAACTGCGAGACCAGCCGGCCCTCCAGCCCGTCCGCTTCGTGGCGGGCGGCATAGGCCTCGAACCAGTCGGGGCCGGTGAAATCGGGCTCGACGCTGGCGCTGGCGGCGCGGCCGAGATGGGCGGGGTTGGTGGGGAGGTGGGGCATGAAGATATTGACCCGAGAGCTGCGGCGCGGATTACACCCATACGGCTGCTCGATCGCATAATAGACCTTTTATAGCGAGCCGATTTTCGACAGATTGGGGATGTTGAAAGGGAGGGGGAGCGTCGTGAAGATAACCGCGATAAGAGCTAGTAATTTCAGGACACTTGAAGATTTTCACATGGAGTTCAAGCCAACCTACTGCGCTATATCCAGGCGTAATAATGCCGGAAAGTCTGCAGTGGTATCAATTATCCAGTTTTTTTAGAGAGCGACGAAGCATTTAGATTCTCGCCCTTCCGGAGTAGAATTTCTTTCGCCGGGGATCTAACTCAGTGGTGTTCGGAAGAAGAGCTAAGTGTTTGCATTGAAATAGACTTGAATAAAGATGAAGACTCAGAGTTGTACTTCTTTGTGGATAAATTCAGCCCCGTTAAAATCACAGAAAATGATGCTATTGTAAAACTAACACAAATATATAACAAAGAAGGTCACTCTAATCTTACTGGCTCGATCAATTCTATTGATATTGATGGGCAAACTGCAAGTGAGATACTGAAAAAGCTGAGAAACTCTGGAAATCTTATCGTTCACAATTCGACGCAGAGTCAACGGGAAATATTCTATTCAGGTGGGGCGTTCCCTGAGGTGCTGGAAACAAATTTTTCGTTAGATGATCGGCGGAAAATTAATGAAGCGCAGACAAGGTTTCAAAACACTGTTAAGCGTGCGGCGAAGCAGCATAAAGAGGAGCTCGATAAACTTCTTGGGCGTCTAAATGAAAAGCTGCAAGTGGAGCTAAGTTCAATAGGTGATGGCCCCTCTTCCAAATTTCCATTGGAAGTAAAACTAACTGACAAAAGAGTTGATGTTTCCCTAAAAAGCTGGGGTGCTGGAACTCAAAACAGGACGAGGATTTTGATATCCGTTCTGGAAGCAATCCGCATGCGGTCGGCAGTCAGTGCGGAGCATCGTACAACTCCCGTGTTTATCGTTGAAGAGCCGGAGAGTTTTCTCCACCCTTCCGCTCAAGCGGAGTTTGGTCAGATACTCAATGATATCGCCAAAGAGCTGGATTTGCAGATAATCGCCACTACTCATAGTCCATACATGTTGAACCAAAATGACCCTAGTGCCAATTATCTTTTAGAGCGAAAGCAATTTCGTGGAAGTCCAAAAGAAACTACAATAGTACCTACTGGGGGCTCGGATTGGATGCTTCCTTTTGCGGAAAATCTTGGGATAGTTCCGAAGGAATTTGCAAGCTGGAGTAAGTTGTTTGGAACTCACGCGGGGAGAGTTGTCCTTGTAGAGGGGGAAATAGATAAGGAATATTTTGATCACATCGCAAAAAAATATCCAGGGATATATTCTATACCTTCCGATGTGGAAATTGTGCCTTATGGGGGTAAGGACTCTCTAAAGAACACTTCTATTCTTCAGTTCATGATAAATAAGTTCATCAGGGTGTTCATCACATTTGATCTAGATGCTGCTAACGAAGTTACAAGAGCGCTTGAGAGGATTGGTTTGTCGTCGGAAAGTGATTTTTGTGGTGTTGGAGTCCAAACGCCCGGGTCGGACTGCATTGAGGGCCTTGTACCATCTTCAATTAAAAAGAAGGTGTTTTCAGACCACTATGAGACGGTGGCTCTGCTGGGCTCTCAAGATGCGAACATCAGAAGGTCGGCAAAAAGTAAGATAAAATCAGAGTTCCTAACGGAATTCAAAAGAGGCTCATTCGACATCAAGGAATTGGCAGGGTTCAAGGCGCTCATGAATAAAATTGGGCGAGCATTCACATGACGCCCTCGAGTGGAACGTGTGGGGTCCACCCGGTACTGATCAAGCTTTCAAATTTATGCCGCGTCGCTCGGGCCGCGTGCCTGGCTGTTCCGTCAGGCCCCACCCCAACCCCTCCCCTGAAGGGGAGGGGCTAGCGGCGGATCACTCCGCCGCCACCTTCGCCGCCTTCCCCCGCGGCTTGAGCAACGGCGCCAGATACCGCCCGGTGTAACTCCCCGCCACCTTCGCCACCTGCTCCGGCGTGCCTTCGGCGACGATCTCGCCGCCCTTCACGCCGCCTTCCGGCCCCAGGTCGAGGATCCAGTCGGCGGTCTTGATGACGTCGAGATTATGCTCGATCACCACCACCGTGTTGCCCTGTTCCACCAGCGCGTGGAGCACTTCCAGCAGCTTGCGGACGTCCTCGAAATGCAGGCCCGTCGTCGGCTCGTCGAGGATGTACAGCGTCTGCCCCGTGGCGCGGCGCGCCAGTTCCTTGGCGAGCTTCACCCGCTGCGCCTCGCCGCCCGACAGCGTCGTCGCCTGCTGGCCGACCTTCACATAGCCCAGGCCCACTTCGGCGAGCATCGCCATGCGGTCGCGGATGGGCGGCACGGCCTTGAAGAACTCGACCGCGTCTTCCACCGTCATGTCGAGCACGTCGGCGATCGACTTGCCCTTGAACTTCACCTCCAGCGTCTCGCGATTGTAGCGCGCGCCGTGGCACACGTCGCAGGTGACATAGACGTCGGGGAGGAAGTGCATCTCGATCTTGAGCACGCCGTCGCCCTGGCACGCCTCGCACCGCCCGCCCTTGACGTTGAAGCTGAACCGGCCGGGCTTGTAGCCGCGCGCCTGCGCCTCGGGGAGGCCGGCGAACCAGTCGCGGATGTTGGTGAAGGCGCCGGTATAGGTCGCCGGGTTCGAGCGCGGGGTGCGGCCGATCGGCGACTGGTCGATGTCGATCACCTTGTCGCAGTTTTCGAGGCCGGTGATCTTGTCGTGCTTGCCGGCGAGCACGCGCGCGCCGTTGAGCTGGCGCGCGGCCGAGGCATAGAGCGTGTCGAGCGTGAAGCTGGACTTGCCCGAGCCGGAGACGCCGGTGATGCAGGTGAAGGTGCCGAGCGGGATGCTCGCCGTCACGCCCTTGAGGTTGTTGGCGACGGCGTTGTGCACCGTGATCTTCTTGCCGTTGCCCTTGCGGCGCTTGGCCGGCAGGGGGACCTCGCGGGTGCCGTTGAGGTAATCGGCGGTGACGCTGCCTTGCGTTGCGAGCACCTCGTCGAGCGTGCCCTTGGCGACGATCTCGCCGCCATGGACGCCGGCGCCCGGCCCCATGTCGATCACATAATCGGCGGTGCGGATCGCATCCTCGTCATGCTCGACGACGAGCACGGTGTTGCCGAGGTCGCGCAGGCGCTTCAGGGTGGCGAGCAGCATGTCGTTGTCGCGCTGGTGCAGGCCGATCGAGGGCTCGTCGAGCACGTAGAGCACGCCCGACAGCCCGCTGCCGATCTGGCTGGCGAGGCGGATGCGCTGGCTCTCGCCGCCCGACAGCGTGCCCGAGGTCCGATCGAGGTTGAGATAGTCGAGCCCGACATTGTTGAGGAAGCCGAGCCGCTCGTCGATTTCCTTGAGGATCGCGCGGGCGATCTCGCGCTGCTGCGGCGTGAAGGTCTCGGGCAGGGTCTGGAAGAAGCCGAGCGCGTCGACCACCGAGAGATGGGTGGCGTAGGAAATGTCCTGGCCCGCGACCTTCACCGCCAGCGCCTCGGGCTTGAGGCGGGCGCCGCCGCACACCTCGCAGGGGTGGCTGGCCTGGTACTTGCCCAGCTCCTCGCGCATCCAGGCGCTTTCGGTCTGCAGCATGCGGCGGTTGAGGTTGCCGATCACGCCCTCGAACGGCTTCTTGACGTCGTAGCTCTTGCGGCCGTCGACGAAGGTGAGGGTGACCGGCTTGCCGCCGGTGCCGTGGAGGATGATGCGCTGCACCTCGCCGGGCAGGTCCTTCCACGGCGTATCGAGGCTGAACGCGAACGCGCGGGCGAGGCTGCCCAGCACCTGCATGTAATAGGGCGAGGGCGGGTTGGACTTGGCCCAGGGCACCACCGCGCCCTTCTTGATCGACAGGTCGTGGTTTGGGACGACGAGGTCCTCGTCGAACTCGAGCTTCTCGCCGAGGCCGTCGCATGCCGGGCAGGCGCCCTGGGGGGCGTTGAACGAGAACAGCCGCGGCTCGATCTCGGGGATGGTGAAGCCGGAGACCGGGCAGGCGAACTTCTCGGAGAAGACGATGCGGTTCGGCGGCAGGCCGGTGCCCTTCATCTTCTTCTTAAGCCCCTCCCCTTCAGGGGAGGGGTTGGGGTGGGGACTGTCGTGTCCTTCTGCCGCGAACGTCTGGGGTGCTTCCCGGACAGCCCCCACCCCCAACCCAGCATCAGGTAGATCGCGCCCCGCGCGATCTAGGTCAGGCTGGGAGCCTGACCGACCTGATGCTCCTGAAGGGGAGGGGCTTGCAAGCGCCTCGACGGTGGTATCCACCAGGTCGACATAGGCCAGCCCTTCGGCCAGCTTGAGCGCGGTCTCGAAGCTCTCCGCCAGGCGCGTCGCGATGTCGCCGCCGACCACCAGGCGATCGACCACCACCTCGATGTCGTGCTTGAACTTCTTGTCGAGCGCCGGGGCTTCCTCGATCAGGTACATCTCGCCATCGATGCGGACGCGGCTGAAGCCGGCCTTCTGCCACTCGGCGAGCTCCTTGCGATACTCGCCCTTGCGCCCGCGCACCACGGGGGCGAGCAGCAGCAGCCGGGTGCCTTCGGGCAGCGCCAGCACGCGGTCGACCATCTGGCTCACCGTCTGCGCGCTGATCGGCAGGCCGGTGGCGGGCGAATAGGGCACGCCCACGCGGGCCCACAGGAGCCGCATGTAATCATAGATCTCGGTGACTGTCGCCACCGTCGAGCGCGGGTTGCGGCTCGTCGTCTTCTGCTCGATCGAGATGGCGGGGCTGAGGCCCTCGATATGCTCGACATTGGGCTTCTGCATCAGCTCGAGGAACTGGCGTGCATAGGCCGAGAGCGACTCGACATAGCGGCGCTGCCCCTCGGCATAGATGGTGTCGAAGGCGAGGCTCGACTTGCCCGAGCCGGACAGCCCGGTGATCACCGTCAGCGTGTCGCGGGGAATGTCGATGTCGACGCCCTTGAGGTTGTGCTCGCGCGCGCCGCGGACGGAGATCGTGGTGAGTGCCATAAAGGAGGGTTCTAGCTTTGTTCTGAATGGTTTTCCAGAGCCCAGATAGGAACGCCATGCCGCCGGTGCGAGGGGGCCGATGGGGAAGGGCGGGCGGGAGGAAGGTTTGTGCCGCCGTGACGGCGGTCACGCACCGCCCGGCGGGTGCGGGGGTACAGCGACGTCAGCGCCGGAGCCATGCAGATGGTCCTCGGCGCACCAGGTCTCCCAGGGTGCCGCATTTCGGGGGAAGCGCGGCGCCCATGCGGGCGGGGATATTCAGGCCGGGGGGCTGGACATCCCCGCCCGCTGCTCGTTCGGACAACAGCCGATGCGCGAAAGCGCTTTGATGTGAGGTGGCCGGGCGGACGGGCGACGGCGGCACCGGCGTGCAGCGAGCGAACCCGATCCGCCTAGGCGTGCTGATCCTCACCATCGGCCGCTGCACCGCCGATGCCCGTCGCCAAGCCCCCCGCGCCGGCGGGGCACGGTGCCAGCTGCTGAACGAATGCGGCCTGGGCGTGGCGGTGGAACCGGTGGACATCGAGCGCTTGCGGCTGCAGTCCGATATCGTTGCAAAGGTCTGACATCGGCAAAGGAGGCGGAGGGCGCGCGCGCCAGGGATTGCGCGCCCCCTCCGCCAGGTGCTGCCGGCTCCGCCCCCCTGGCCCGGGGGTGGGAGCCCGACGGCGGGGAGGATCAGAAGGCCATCGCGCCAAGGGCCTGCACGGTTGCTCTTGCCGCCGCGCTGGGCTCGACGGGAGCGGCGGGCGTCGCGCCCGCCTCCTGGAAGCTGTTCGCCTGGCGGGCCAGCCGGTCCACTTCGCGCGCGAGGTTCTGGGCGGCGGCGGAGGTCTGCTCCACCATCGCCGCATTCTGCTGGGTGGCGCGGTCCATCTCGCCGATCGTCGCGGACACGTCGGTGATCGCGCCGGCCTGGGCCTGGTTGTCGCGCGCCATCTCGGTCAGCAGCTCGTTCACCGTCGCCACGTCGCCCGAGATGTTGGCAAGCGCGCCGTCCACCTTCTCGACCATGTCCACCGCGGTCACGATATCGGCCTGGGTGGCGGTCAGCTGGTCGCGGGCGCGGCCGGCCTCTTCCTCGGCGCGCATCGCCAGCGCGGAAACGAGATCGGCGACCACCGCGAACCCGCGCCCCGCCTCGCCGGCGCGGCCCGCCTCCACGGCGGCGTTCATGGCGAGCACGCGGGTCTGGAACGCGATCTTGTCGAGGCCCTCGATGACGCTGTCGATGCCCTTGGCGCTGTCCGACACGCGTTCCATTGCGGAGACGGCCTGTTCGGTGATGGTGCGGCCCGTGTCCACGGTTGCCTTCGCGCCATCCGCCCGTTCCACGGTGCGGCGGGCGCTGTCGGCAGTGGCCTTGAGGCGCTGGTCCATTTCCTGCACCGAGGCGGCGGTCTCGGCGAGGCTGGCGGCATTGGCTTCGGTGCGACGGGCGAGGTCGCCCGAGGCCTGGGCGATTTCCTGCGATCCCGTCTTGATCGCGTCGACCGTCTCGTTGATCGCGCCGAGCAGCGCGGCGAGCGCCTTCTCGCGCTCCTGCAGCGCCGCCATCGCGCTGGCGCGGCCGGCCTGTTCCTGCTCGAAATAGATCGAGACCGACATTTCCAGGTCGATCAGCGCGGCGGTGACGATCGCGCGAAGCTGGTCGAAGCGGGGGTCCGGCTTGCGGCGGCCGAAGGGGAGGCGGGGGCCGCGCTCCATCGCGGCGAAGCTTTCGATCATCGAGTCGAGGATGATCGCGTAGCTGCCGATATACCATTGCGGGGTGAGGCCGATCTTGGCGTGGCGCGCGCCGATGCGCTTCACCCGCTCGACATAATCGGCATCGAAGGCGGCGCCGGAGAGATGCGCCCAATGGTCGGCCTGGAGTTGCTTGGCCTTGGCGATGTGCGGCGGGCCGGAAAACATCTTCGCGGTTTCCGGATGCGCAGCGATCTGCGTGTAAAGCCGGTCCAGCGCCGGCGCGAGGGCCGCTTGGATGGTGTCGCGCGCCTCGGCAAGGAGGGTGCGCTTGTCTGCGGTATAACCGACGAAATCGAGGCGGGTCGTGAGTTCGGGGTGCAAGATCCTGCTCCTAGACCGGGCCGATGGCCTTCTCCTCTTGTATAGAGCGGCGCCGCCTGCCGGGCGTGCTGGCAGGCCGTGTACCTTGGGACATTCAGGGCGCGCGCGGAGATCCCCTCAGAAGGCGCGCGTGAGCCCGATCGTCGCCGCCTTGCGGGTGAAATCGTAGATGCCGACGCTGGACTGGTTGCGCTCCCAATCGAGCCGGATGACGGGGGCGAAGCCGCGTATCTGGAGGCGGCGGAAGGTCGCGCCCGCGCCCAGGCTGAAATTCCAGTCCTTGCGCCGCTCGGGGAACAGGAACAGCCGCGCATCGCCTTCCAGCCGGCGTAGCCCGGCGGTGGCGTAGACGGTGGTGCGGCCGAAGTCTCGCCAGCCGAGCAGGCTTATCGCTCCCGAGGCGGTGGCGTAGCCGGGATCCCTGGCGGTCTGGCGGGTGGCGGACAGGGTGATGCTGCCGCCGGCGCGCGGGCTGAAGGCGCGCTCATAGGCAATCGCCCCGTTGAGCAGCAGGCCGTTCTGCAGCGCGTTGCCGCGATAGGTGGTGTCGGCGATGGTGGCGCTGGTGGTGAGTTGCGCGCGGGTGCCCAGCGGATGTTGCCAATCGATCGCCGCGGTGGCGGTGCGGGCATAGGGGCTGCCGCCATACCAGCGCTGGGTACCGCCGATCGAGGGGCGCAACCGGTCGCGGCCGAGACTCCATTCCAGGCCGACCAGCGCCGAGGCCGAGACGTCGTTGAAGCGGCCCTGGCGATAGAAATCGCCCTGGCCGGAAACGCGGGGGACGAGCGCGAGATTGGCCGCCACCGGCACGCGGGCGTAGAGCTGGCCCGCCGCGCGGGCGCCGACGCCCGATTGCTCGCGCGCGTCGCGCGACAGCTGGAGCGGCGCAAGCACGGTGTCGAGCGTCGCCGCATCGGTCGCGCGGTTGACGTTGCTGTCGGGCACGAGCGCCACTTCGAGGCTGGCGCCCCACGGCTTGCGCGAGCGCAAGGCGGCGGCGAACTGGTCAACGATCTGCGCGACCTGTGGCGGCAGCCCGCCGGCCTGTGCCTGGCGCAGCTCGCGCCGCGCCGCGCCTTCGTCGCCGAGCTGGGTGAGCAACCGGGCGAGCTCGAGCCGGACGCGCGCGGCGCCGGGCTTCTCGTCGAGCAGCGCGCGGTAAATGGTCGCCGCCTCGCGCTTGCGGCCCAGCCGCTCGAGCAGCTGGCCGAGGCGGAAGCGTGATTCGGCGCGGATCTCGGCGTCGGGATCCCGGGCCAGCGCGCGGTACATCGTCTCGGCCTCGTCCGGGCGGCCGTCCGCCTCGGCCCGGGCGGCGAGGGCGAACAGCTCGACCGCCGAGACCTGGTGCTGCTCGGTCGCCTGCGCGCGCGCGGGCAGCGGCGCGAGCAGGGCCAGCGCCAAGGGGAGCAGCGTCGTGCGGGTCACGGCGCCTTCTTAGCGAGCGTCGCGCCGCTGAGAACCGCCTTGTCGCCGTTCGCCAGCGTGCGGGTGGCGTCGAAGCGCGCGCCGATCTCCTGCGCCTGCGGTCCGAAGAACCAGCCGGTGAGGCTGCCCGCGCCGCCCGCTGCGCTGAGTGCGCCGGTGAAGCCGTTGGCCGAGATGCCCGCGCCCTGGAAGGCGAAGCTGCCGAAATCCTGGCTGCCGGCCGCGCCGCTGCCGGTGATTGCGAGGCTGCCGGCGGCGCTGGCCCGGGCGAAATCCACGGTAAAGCTGCTGGTGCCGCCCAGCGCGTAGTCGGCGCCGCCGACGGTGCCGGTGCCGAACACCTGGCCCGCATAGCCGGCGGTGCCGGTGCGCGGCATCTGGTCGGCGGTGGTGCGCTGGCCGAAGGGCAGGTACCAGCGCTGCGGATCGCTGCCGGCGGCGGCATCGTTCGCCAGATAAGCGAGCTCGGCGAAGCTGGCATAGCTGAGCGCGAGCGGGCCCTTGCCGGCATCGTAGATGCGCGCCTGCACGGTGCCGGCGGCGATCGCCTTGCGATAAAGGTCGAAGCCCACGTCGCTGGTGATTGCCTCGCGATCGGCTGCGGTGAGCAGGACGAGGGTCTCGGAGAGGCCGGGCAGGCCGGTCACGCCGTAGCCGTCGGCGGCGGTGCCGGACACCTCCGGCGGGGCGAGGCTGCTGCCCGCAGCGAGGCTGCCGCTCGACGTGCCGCCGACCAGGCTGACCGCGCCGACCGCGCCGTTGGTGGCGGTAAGCGCCGCGCTGGCGCCGACTTCCTCGGCCCCCGGGCCGTAGAAACGACCCGTCAATGCCCCGTTGTACCCCGACAGCACCGCGAGGTTGAGCGCGCCGGTAAAGCTGTTGGCGCTGCTCGACAGCGTCGCCGATCCGCTGAAGCTGCCGGTGCTGCTGGTGACGGCGTTGGTCGCGTCGGTGAAGCTGGCGGTCACGGCACCGCTGGTGGCGATCGCGCCGCTGGCGAAATCGGCTCTGAGCGTGCCGTTGCCGGTGAGCGCAAGCGGCCCGGGCTGGCTGGCATCGGCCAGCGCGCCGGCGAGCGTCACGGCATAGCTTGCCGATCCGGTGCGCGGCAGCGCCGAGGCGGCGGTGGCCATGCCGAAGGCGAAGGAGTCGATCACGGCGGTGGTGATGCCGTTGCTGCTGGCGCTGCTCGACCAGCGGCCGGCGCGGACATAGCGCAGCCCGCCCAGCGCATCCAGCGTCAGCTGGTCGCCGCCGCTGCTGCTCGCCGATGCCGGGAACACGCCGGTGCGCGCGCCCGAGATCACGATATAGTTGCCCGAGGCAGCGTCGTAGCTGACGGTTACCGGCTGGGCGGTGGTGCCGGTGGCGGTCAGCGCGCCGCTGGCGTCGTCATAGCTGGCGCCCAGCGTGGCCGCCTCGCCGGTGAAGATCTGGCTGGCGGTGAGGCTGGCGAGGCTGGCATTGCCCGCCTGCGCGCCCGACTGGCGGCCGATCAGCACGCCGGCGGCGGCGCGGCCGTCGGCATTGGCGGCGCTCCACGACGCGCCGACTTCCTCGGCGGCCGGGCCGTAGAAGCGGCCGTCCAGCGTGCCGACAAGGTCGCCGCCGGAAAAGGCGAAGGCGCCCGAAAAGGCGTTGCCGCCGGCGGCAAGCTGGGCGAGGCCGACAAAGGTGGAGCTGGTGATCGTCGCGCCGGTGCTGGTCGAGACTTCGCGCACCTCGCCGCTGGTGACGATCTGTCCGGTGAGGAAATCGACCTGGAGCGTGCCGCCGCCGACCAGGCTCTCGAGCACGCCATAGCCGAGCGAGCCGACCAGGTCGATCGCATAGGCGCCGCTGCCGGCGCGCGGCACTGCGGCGTCGGGCGTCTCGACGCCATAGGTAAAGGCGTTGAAGCGGAAAGCGCTTTCGCCTCCTGAGGCAATGTCTGCGCGCTGCCAGAAACCGCCGCCGACATAGGCGTAGGTGAGCGCGCCGCTGCTGCCGGGCAGCGTGAGCGACAGCGTATAGTCGCTGGTCCCGCTAGCATGGCGATAGACGCGGAGCACCGAATTGGACTGCGCGGTGTCCATGTCACCGGGCAGGAAGGTTTCGCTGTTGACCCCGTCGCTGACGGTATAGCCGCTGGTCGCGGCATCGAAGCGGATCGTCAGCGTGCGCGTCGCCGCGAGGCAGCCGCAGGCGCGTGCATCGGGATAGAAGGTGCCGGTGAAGCCGGTCGCGTCGTTATCGAAGCTCTCCGTGCTGGTGAGCGATAGCAGCGACGCGTTGACCTGCGGGCTCGACGGCGTTGGCGTGGGGGTCGGCGTAGGTGTGGGTGTCGGCGTAGGCGTAGGCGTAGGCGTCGGGGTGGGGGTCGGCGTTGGCGTCGGAGTCGGAGTCGGTGTCGGCGTCGGAGCCGGCGTCGGCGTCGGCGTCGGCGTAGGCGTCGGGGCCGGAGTTGGGGTCGGCGTCGGCGTTGGCGTCGGGGCCGGAGTCGGAGTTGGGGTCGGGGCCGGAGTTGGCGTCGGGGTCGGCGACGGCGTTGGCGTGGGCGTCGGAGCCGGGGTTGGCGAGGGCGTTGGCGTCGGGGTGGGTGCGGGCGTCGGCGCCGGTGTGGGGCTCGGCGACGGCGTCGTGTCGGGCACCGGGCTGGGCGCCGCGGGCGTCGTGGACACGCCGCCGCCGCCACCGCCGCCGCTGCACGCCGCAACCAGTGCCAAAGCCGAAACCATCGTCGGGAGCATGATCGCGCGCCGCATGCCGAATCCCCTGAAAGCCGCATTAACCATGGCGGGGGCTATGCACGGGCCGGCTCTAAATATTGGTTAATCCGTTATTTTTCATTTTGTTGCAGTGGGTTTCGGGTTTGTCATGCTTTGTTCACCGGGGCGGGCCGATGCTGACATCGACACGATCGACGAGGTGACGCGATGGCCCGGTTCCACTCCCTGTTCTTCGGTGCGGCCGGGGCCGCGCTGCTGTGCGGCTGCACCGCCGGCTTCGCGCAGGACGCGCGTGTCGTCTCGGCCGGATCGGCGAACGTCGATGCCGAGGGCGACAGCGACTATCGCTGGATCGATCGCGCCCGCGCGCTGTGGGACACGGTGGGCGACGCGCCGCCGGACTACAGCTTCGGGTTCGATGGCGGCACGCCCGTCGCCTGGGAATTGCGCGACGGCTATTGGGTGGTGGTGGAGGACGAGGCCGAGGGCGCGCGCACCTATTTTTTCGCCCCCGGCGACCGTGGCCCCTTTCTGGTGCGCGAGGCCGATCGCAGTTTCGCCTTTCAGGAGGGCAATGTCGCCGCGGTGTATGACGGCGGCGGCCGGCTGGTGCCGCGCGACCAGGGCGTGCGGGACATCGAGTCGGGCGAGCGGCTGTACGATCGCGGGCGGCGGCTGCGCAGTGCGCTGCTCGATCGGCACTGGGCACCCGTCGACACCACCGCCTGGGGCAATCTGAACCTGTTCTTCATCGGCATCGATCCGGGCTGGGATGCCGGCTGGCGCTATCGTAACGACGGTTTCGCCATCGCCGAGCAGCGCCGCTGGGCCGAGGAACGCGCGCGCCGCGCGGCGATGGCCGCGGCTTTTGCGCGGTGGCGCAACGGCGGTTTCCAGGGGCCGCCGCCACCGGGCCTGGGCCAGCGCTGGCAGCACCGTCCCTCACGCCCCGGCCGGCCGCCGAACATCGGGACGCCGCCGAAGCCGGGCCAGCCCGGACGTCCCTGGATGTGGAACGGCGTGCCCGGGCAGCGTCCCGATCGTCCGCAAGCCACTCGCCCGACGCCGCCGCCGCCGCCAACCAGCGGGACGCCGGGGCGCCATGAATGGGAGGCCGGGGGCGCCGTTCGCCCGCGTCCGGACGGCGGGGGCGCTCGTCCGCCGCGCGGGGAGGGCGAGGGCCGCCCCGGCTGGCAGGGTTCGCGTCCGGGCTGGCAGGGGTCCCGTCCGGGCTGGCAAGGCTCACGCCCGGGCTGGCAGGGACCGCGGCCTGGAGCCGGTGCCTCGAACCCTGCCTCGCCACCCGCCTCGCCGCCGGCCGCGGCACCCCCGCCGGCCCCGCCCGGCGATGGGACGCCGCGGCGCGGCGGGTGGATGTCGCCGGGCTGGATGCGGCAGGCGCGGCCGGATGGGTCTGGCGCAACGGCCCCGCGTCCGGCGTTCCGCCCCCCGGCGGCACGCCCCGACGCGGTGCAGAACCGTCCGAGCCCGCCACCGCCCCCGCCGGTGGCGCGGCCTGCACCGCCCCCCGCCGCCCGGCCGCCTGCGCCCGCCGTCGAAATGCGCCGCGCGCCGCCGGCGCCTCGGACGCGGGAGGAGGCCCGGGTCGACTAGCGTAGACTTGTTCCGGGAAACGTCGCTCCAGATCGTTCGGCGGTGCATGATGCGAGCCCCTGCCCGGCCGGGGCGCCGTGTGAATGGCCCTTGGGCCTTTGGAGGCGCCCGTTCGGGGGGTGTCGGGATGCCCCATCCGGGATTGCCCGCCGGCGCCGCTTGGGTCACCCAAGGAGCGAAAGGATCGCCGCCATGACCCGCCCCGCTCCCGCTCCCGCGCTCGAGGCGCAGCCCGTGGTGCTGGTGGTCGACGACGACCCGTTGGTGCGCGGCTCGCTCGACTCGCTGTTTCGTTCGGTCGATTTCGTCGTGCGCAACTATGGCTCGGCGCAGGAACTGCTCGACGCGGCGCTGCCCGAGACGCCCTGCTGCCTGGTGGTGGACGTGCGCATGCCGCACATCGGCGGGTTCGAATGCCGCGAACGGCTGGTCGAGCGCGGCATCGACCTGCCGGTGATCTTCCTTACCGGACATGGCGACATTCCCATGTCGGTGAAGGCGATGAAGGGCGGGGCGGTGGATTTCCTCACCAAGCCGTTCCGCGACCAGGACATGCTCGATGCGGTCAATGCCGGGCTGGCTCGCGCCGCCGCGCGGCGCAGCGCGGCGCAGGAGAACGAAGGGGTTCGTCGGCGCTTCGCCACGCTTACCGCGCGCGAGCGGCAGGTGATGGAGGGGGTGGTGCGCGGCCTGCTCAACAAGCAGATCGCCGGCGAACTGGGCATCGCCGAGATCACGGTGAAGCTCCACCGCGCCAGCCTGATGCGCAAGATGGGCGTGCGCACCGTGCCCGATCTGGTCCGCGCGGCCGGCGCACTGCCGCCGCGCGACGGGAATCCGTAAATCCCCGCATAAACACCCGTATAGCTTACAGCGACGGACCACCTCTCTACCGTTGCAGATACAGTCCCGGATGGCCCGGCGGCGAAGGGAATGGTGCGTGTGCGGGACAGTCTGGTTGCCGTGGTGGATGACGATGCGCTGGTGCGCGACGCGACGGCCAGCCTGGTCCGCTCCTTCGGCTACCGCACCGCGATCTATCCCTCGGCGGATGCCTATCTGGACGCTGCAGCCGATGCCGTCGCCTGCGTGCTCACCGATCTGCAGATGCCGGGCCGATCGGGGCTGGAGCTTCGCGAGTGCCTGCGGGCGCGGGGATCGGCGGTGCCGGTGATCCTGATGACCGCCTTCCCGACCGAGGAACTGCGCGCCCGCACGGCGGCGCTGGACCTGGTCGCGCTGCTCGACAAGCCGGTCGATCCCGATCTGCTGTCGCGGGCGCTGGCGCGGGCGCTGGGCGGCTAGGGTCGGGTCACGCGGCGGCGAGCGGCAGCTCGATCGTCGCCAGCGCGCCGCCATCGGGGTGGTTGGCAATCGCGATGCGGCCGTCGTGCAGTTCCACGATCGAGCGGCAAATCGCCAGCCCGAGGCCCATGCCGCCGGGCTTGGTCGTCGCGAAGGTCTCGAACGGCCGGGCCATGGCCGGATCGAGCCCGGGCCCGTGATCACGCAGCAGCAGCCGGACGCGGTCCGCGCGTGTCTCCAGCGCCAGTTCCATCCGCTTGTCCGGTACGCCCGCCGCCTCCATCGCCTGCAACGCGTTGGTGATCAGGTTGAGCAGCAGGTGCTTGAGCAGGATCGGGTCGCCGATCACCTGCGGTGCGCCAAGCGGTGCGACCTGGATCCGGGCACCGTGGGCGTCGAGATCGCGTGCGGCGATGGCGAGCGTGTCCGTCACCAGCGTGCCAAGCGCCAGCGGCTGCATCTCGCCCTGCGCGCCGCCGACCAGCGAACGGACGCGCCGAATCACCGCATGAATATTGGCCACCGCCAGGTTCAGCCCGGCGAGCGACAGCCGTACCTCGTCGAGATCGGGTTCGGGGCGGGCGAGCCAGCGCGCGGCGGAATCCGCATAGCTCTGCACCGCCGAGATCGGCTGGTTGATCTCGTGGGCGATAGAGGCGGACATCGCGCCGATCGCGGCGGTGCGCTGGACCCGCTCCAGCTCGATACGGGTGCGCTCAACCGTTGTCTCCAGCCGCTTGCGCTCGCGAATGTCGAGGATGCTGCCGGGAACGTGCGCCAGACAGGTATCGGGCGCGAGGCCGAATGCGACGATGATGTCGATCGGCGATCCGTCGGCGGCGAGCACCTGGGTCTCCGCCTGGAACATCGGACGTCGCTCGTCGATCGCGAGGATGCAATCGGCGAAGCTTGCATCGGTCTCGGGCAGAAAGTCGCCGAGCCTGCGGAAGAAGGCTGCCTTGCTTGGCACGCCCATCATGTCGAGCGCGGTACGGTTGACGTCGGTGATGCGCACCTGGCGGCGCAACTCGGCCACCAGGGCAGGATGCGCGCGCAGATGGGCGGCGAGATCGGTCACACCCTGGGCGCGCAGCGCGGCGACCGCCTCCGCGACGGGGCGGAAATCATGTTCCCAGATCGCGATCGCCAGCGTGTCGGTCATCGTCGCATAGCGGCGCTCCTCACGCGCCATGCGGGCGTCGAGCGCGGCACGGTGGAGCAGCAGCGCCGTGGTGACAGCGTTGGCGGCGAGGCTTACCAGCAGGCGCAGCGCCGCCTCGGTCGCGGGCGCGGCGCGATGGACGACGAGGAAGCTGGTCAGGGTGAGCGCGGCGCAGGCAAGCGCCCAGCCGATCAGCGGGCGCCGCTCCAGACCCGCGCCCGCCAGCAGCAGGACGAGCACGTAGAGCGTGGCGATCGCGCTGTGGAAGCTGGTGAAGCTGTCGACCCAGAAGATGCCGAGGGCGAGCAACGATGCGGCGAGGGCGCGGAGGCGGGCGCCGTCCAGCGCCGCGCCCGGCCACCTTCCGCCCGGCAAGGCGACGCTACCGCCGCCCCTGGCTCGTTCCCCGAAATCCGACATGGCAAGAGGATGGCGCGATGACTGCGCTGTCACCAGCCCAAGGCGAGCGACGCGGTACCCCCCATTTGGGGGTTGTGGTGCGGTTTAGGGGGACGGCTCTTCTTTAGCCCCTCCTCCTTGGAGGAGGGGTTGGGGGTGGAGGGATTCCAGAACGCCTGTTGGTCCCGGTGAGACACCGCCCCACCCCAAACCCGCATCAGGTGAACAGCGCCCCGCGCTGTTCAGGCGCTGCCGGGGGCAGCGCCGACCTGATGCGCCTGAAGGGGAGGGGCTTTTAGCATCGATCAGATCGCGTTTTCCTCGCGCACCGCTTCCGCCGCGCCCATCAGCGCCGGGAAGAAGCCCTCATGCGCCTTGCGCAGATCGTCGAGACTCACGCAGAAATCGCCTTCCTCCATCTCGAAGATGATGCGGTTGGCGATGGTGCGGCCGATCGGATCGGCGGCGAGGCCGGCCTTGTCGGCGGCGACCAGGAAGTCGGCCAGTGCCTCGTCCTTGACGGTCACCACGTACAGGCCCTGGTCCTCGCCGAACCAGCTGCCGGCGACGCCGAAGGGCTGGGGCTGGTCGAGGATCGCGCCGATGTTCGTGGCCAGCGCCATCTCGGCCACGGCAACCGCCAGGCCGCCGTCCGACACGTCATGGCAGGCGGTGATCGCGCCGCCGCAGATCGCCGAGCGGATGAACGCGCCGGTGCGACGCTCCATCATCAGGTCGACGGGCGGGGGCGGGCCTTCCTCGCGGCCGCAGATCTCGCGCAGCCAGATCGACTGGCCGAGATGGCCGCCGCGCTCGCCGACCGCGATGATCACGTCGCCGGTGCCCTTGAAGGCGATGGTGCAGTTCTTCTGCCAGTCCTTGAGCAGGCCGATCGCGCCGATCGCCGGGGTCGGCAGGATCGCCGAGCCGCCGCCGGTGGCCTTGCTCTCGTTGTAGAGGCTGACATTGCCCGAGACGATCGGGAAGTCGAGCGCGCGACAGGCGTCGCTCATGCCCTCGAGGCAGCCGACGATCTGGCCCATGATCTCCGGGCGCTGCGGGTTGGCGAAGTTGAGGCAGTTGGTCACCGCCAGCGGGGTCGCGCCCACCGCGGAGAGGTTGCGCCATGCTTCGGCGATCGCCTGCTTGCCGCCCTCGACCGGGTCCGCGAAGCAGTAGCGCGGGGTGCAGTCGGTGGTGATCGCCAGGCCCTTGTCGGTACCGTGGACGCGCACGACCGCGGCGTCGCCGCCCGGACGCTGCACGGTGTCGCCGCCGACCATGTGGTCATATTGTTCCCAGATCCAGCGGCGGCTGGCGATGTCCGGCGAACCCATCAGCTTGACGAGATCGGCGGCGGGATCGGTGCATTCCGGCACGTTCTGCAGCTCGGGCTGCTTGGGCGTCGGCACGTGCGGGCGATCGTAGAGGGGCGCGTCGTCGGCCAGCGGGGCTAGCGGGATGTCGCACACGACATCGCCCTTCCACTTGAGCACCATGCGGCCGGTGTCGGTGACATGGCCGATCACCGCGAAATCGAGCTCCCACTTGCGGAAGATCGCCTCGGCGAAATCCTCGCGGCCCGGCTTGAGCACCATCAGCATGCGCTCCTGGGACTCGGAGAGCATCATCTCATAGGGCGTCATGCCGGTTTCGCGCTGGGGCACATCGTCCATGATGAGTTCGATGCCGACGCCGCCCTTGGACGCCATCTCGACGCTCGAGGAGGTGAGGCCGGCGGCGCCCATGTCCTGGATCGCGACGATCGCGTCCGAGGCCATCAGCTCGAGACAGGCCTCGATCAGCAGCTTCTCGGTGAACGGATCGCCGACCTGGACGGTGGGGCGCTTCTCTTCCGAATCCTCGCCGAAATCGGCCGAGGCCATGGTCGCGCCGTGGATGCCGTCGCGGCCGGTCTTGGAGCCGACATAGACGATCGGATTGCCGACGCCGCTCGCCGCCGAATAGAAGATCTTGTCGGTATCGGCGATGCCGACGGTCATCGCATTGACCAGGATGTTGCCGTCATAGGCCGGGTGGAAGTTCACCTCGCCGCCCACCGTCGGCACGCCGACGCAATTGCCATAGCCGCCGATGCCATGGACGACGCCGGCGATCAGATGCTTCATCTTGGGATGGTCGGGCCGGCCGAAGCGCAGCGCGTTCATGTTGGCGATGGGCCGCGCGCCCATGGTGAACACGTCGCGCAGGATGCCGCCCACGCCGGTCGCCGCGCCCTGATAGGGCTCGATGTACGACGGGTGGTTGTGGCTCTCCATCTTGAAAATCGCCGCCTGGCCGTCGCCGATATCGACGACGCCGGCATTCTCGCCGGGGCCGCAGATGACCTGCGGGCCGGTGGTCGGCAGCTTCTTCAGGTGGATGCGGCTCGACTTGTAGCTGCAATGCTCGGACCACATCACCGAGAAGATGCCGAGCTCGGTCAGGTTCGGCGCGCGACCGAGCGCCTTGAGGACGCGGTCATATTCTTCGGGCGAAAGGCCGTGCTCGGCCACGATCTCGGGCGTGATCTGGGTCATGGCCGGACCCCTTAGCGGGGCGCGGCGCGCGCGTCACCCCGGGAGTTGCGAGTCGCCAAGGGCAGGTCGATCGCGCGGCAGATCCATGGTATTGCGCAAACGTTATGACGATCGAGCCCCTCACGCCCCGCGCGCCTGCGGATGATGTACTGCCCCCTCTGCCCGCCGCATGGGAATGCGACCTGGCGACCGAAGCGCTGCGCTGGTCGCCGGGGGTGTACGATCTGTTCGGCTTTCCGCGCGGATCGGTGGTCGCGCGCGCGGAGGCGGTGGCGATGTACACGCCGGAATCGGCGGCGCTGCTCGAACAGGTGCGCAGCCGCGCGGTGGCGGAGGGCAGCAGCTTCACCATCGACGTGACCATCCGCCGCCGCGACGGCGCGCTGCGCCGGATGCGGCTCACCGCGGATGTGGAGTGCGAAGGCGGCCGCCCGGTGCGGCTCTACGGCACCAAGCAGGACGTGACCGACGAATAGGTTACAGCACCGCCCATAGCGTCAGCAGCAACGCGGTCATCGCGGCGTTGAGCGCCATGCCGATGCCGGCGAAGGTGCCGCCCAGTTCCGAGACCTGAAAGGCGCGGGCCATGCCGATGCCGTGCGCGGCGACACCGGTGGCGAAGCCGCGCACGCGGCAATCCTCGATCCGCAGCGCGTTGAGCACCGGCGTCGCGATCATCGCGCCGAACACGCCGGCGATCAGCACCACGATCGCCGCCAGCGCCGGGATGCCGCCCAGCTGCTGCGCCAGCGCCATCGCCACCGGGGTGGTCACCGAGCGCGGGGCGACGGTCGCGAGGATCGCCGCGCTGCCGCCGAATGCCCAGACGATCGCGGTGACGCTGAGGATCGCGGTCAGTGAACCGGCAAACAGCGCCAGCAGCAGCGGCGCCGCGGCGCTGCGGACGAGCGCGCGGTTGCGCCACAACGGCACCGCGAGGCCCACCGTCGCCGGGCCGAGCAGGAAGCTGAGCATCGCGGTGTTCCGGGCATAGACCGGGTACGGGGTGCGCGTCGCAAGCAGTACGAGGATCAGCACCGGCGTGGCGGTGAGCACCGGATGGCAGAGCGGATGACGCTTGCTGCGCACCGACAGGCGATCCGCACCCTCGAACACCAGCAGCGTGACGGCGAGCCAGAGCAGCGGTGTGGTTTGCAGCATGGTCCACAGGGCGGTCATGCACCGCGCTCCTGCCGCGCGAGCGCCCAGCGGAAGACCAGCGCGGTCACCGCGATGGTGAGCAGCGTCGAGGCAAGCGTGGCGACGACGATCGCCACGCCGTTCCGCGCCAGCACCGGGCCCTCCTCGATCAGCCCCACCGCTGCGGGGACGAACATCACCGAGAGATGCGCGGTCAGCCAGCCGGAGACCTGGACCAGGGAGGGCCGCTCGCCCGGGCGGAGCAGCAGCCAGCCGAGCAGCAGGAACATGCCGATCACGGCGCCGGGCAGCGGCAGGCCGGAGAGCAGATGGATCCCCTCGCCGAGCAGCTGGCAGAGGAGCAGGGTGGCGATGGCGGCGATCATGGGTCGGTGCCATGCCATGCGGGCGCGGGGAGGTACACTGCCGGGGGAGGGAGGGCTGGTTTCGGGCGGCGTACGCCGGGATGTTCGAGGGAAGGGAACGGAGCCACCACACGCCGATCGTCATTCCCGCGAAGGCGGGAATCCATTTGCCAGGACGTTGGGGATGGAGCCGCGCCACCAGCGCCAATGGATCCCCGCCTTCGCGGGGATGACGGTCAGGATGGGGCTACTCCGCTGCCTCGTCCAGCGCCGCCGGCATCAGCCCGCCCAGATTGGCCTGGATCCACTCGACCAGATCCTCGACCTTCGCCGCCGCTTCCGCGCCCAGCGGGGTGAGGCTGTATTCCACATGCGGCGGCACCACCGGCAGGCTGCGGCGGGTCACCAGATGGTGCGCCTCCAGCTGCTGGAGCGTCTGGGCGAGCATGCGCTCGCTCACCCCGTTCACCCGGCGGCGCAGTTCGCTGAAGCGGCGGGTGCCGTCCTGCAGCGCGACCAGCACGAGCAGTCCCCAGCTGCTGGTGATCCGCTTGAGCACCGCGCGCGACGGGCAATCGGGGACGAACACGTCGCCGCGATCCATCATCGCGGCAAGGGTGCGGGGCGGGGACGCGGACATTTTTTTATACTTACCTTTGTGTGCGTACTTACGATTCGTAAGTGGGGCGCTAGATCGCTGTCGTCAATCCATCGCCGAAAGGAACTGCCATGTACGCCGTTACCGGAGCTTCTGGCCAGCTGGGCCGCCTCGTGATCGACTCGTTGCTGGGCAAGGTCGCGCCCGACCAGATCGTCGCGCTGGCGCGCGCGCCGGAGCGCGTCGCCGACCTCGCCGCCAAGGGCGTAACCGTGCGCGCGTTCGACTATGATGCGCCGGCGACACTGGCGTCGGGTCTCGCGGGCGTCACCCGCCTGCTGCTCGTCTCGGGCAACGCGATCGGCAGCCGGGTGCCGCAGCACCGGGCGGTGATCGACGCGGCCAAGGCGGCGGGCGTGCAGCTGATCGCCTATACCAGCCTGCTCCGCGCGCAGAGCTCGCCGATGCAGATGGCAGTCGAGCACAAGGCGACCGAAGACCTGCTGGCGGCAAGCGGCGTGCAGCACGCGCTGCTCCGCAACGGCTGGTACACCGAGAACTATCTGATGAGCGCCGGTCCCGCGATCGAGCATGGCGTGCTGATCGGCAGCGCGGGCGAGGGGCTGGTCTCCGGCGCGGCGCGGGCGGACTATGCCGAGGCGGCGGCGGTGGTGCTGGTGCGCGGCGAAGCCGGCACGTTCGAGCTGGCCGGCGATACCGGCTTCACCCATGTCGAGCTGGCGGCGGCGCTGGCCGAGGCCTCGGGCAAGCCGGTCGCCTATCAGGACCTGCCGGAAGCGGACTATGCCGAGGCGCTGGAAGGCGCAGGCCTGCCGGGGCCGTTCGCGGCGATCCTCGCGGACAGCGATGCGCGGGTGGCCGATGGGGCGTTGTTCGATGAGTCGAAGACGCTGTCCGGGCTGATCGGCCGCCCGACCACGCCGTGGCGCGAGACGATCGTCGCGGGGGTGCGGGGCTGACCTTCTCGATACGCGTTCCCCTCCCGCTTGCGGGAGGGGCTAGGGGAGGGGATGACGTCGGCGCCCGCGATGCCGTCGCGGCAGCAGCCGCCACGTCGGTCCCTCCCCCGACCCCTCCCGCAAGCGGGAGGGGAGCGAACGCCTACAGGATCTCCCGCACCTTCTCGGGCGGCCTTCCCAGCCGGACGCCGCGCTCGGTGACCACCAGCGGGCGCTCGATCAGGATCGGGTTGGCCGCCATCGCATCGAGGATGGTGTCGTCGTCCGCGCCTTTCAGCGGCTTGGCGGCGTCCTCGGCGATGCGCAGGCCTTCACGCGCGGTCATCCCCGCGCGCTCGTACAGCGCCGCCAGAACCTCGCGGCTCGGCGGCGTCTTGAGATACTCGATCACCTCCACCTCCACCTCGGCGCCGGCGTCCGTGAGGATCGCCAGCGCCTCGCGCGACTTGGAGCAGCGCGGGTTGTGGTAGATCGTCGCCTTCACGCGCCGGCGGCTTCGTCGTGGCGGGCCAGCCACTCCTCGAGCCACTTGATCGTGTATTCGCCCTTCTGGAACTCGGGGTCGTCGAGCAGTGCCTGGTGGAGCGGGATCGTCGTCTTGATTCCGTCGACCACGAACTCTTCCAGCGCGCGCTTCAGTCGCAGGATGCAGCCCTCGCGGGTGCGGCCATAGACGATCAGCTTGGCGATCATCGAATCGTAATAAGGCGGGATCCGGTAGCCCGAATAGATGCCGCTATCGACGCGGACGTGCATGCCGCCCGGCGCGTGGAAATGCGTGATCGTGCCCGGCGAGGGCGCGAAGGTCCGCGGATCCTCGGCGTTGATGCGGCATTCGATCGCGTGGCCGCGGAACTCCAGTTCCTCCTGGCGCACCGACAGGCCATGCCCTTCGGCGACGCGGATCTGCTCGCGGACCAGGTCCATGCCGGTGATCATCTCGGTCACCGGATGCTCGACCTGAAGGCGGGTGTTCATCTCGATGAAGTAGAACTCGCCATTTTCCCACAGGAACTCGATCGTGCCCGCGCCGCGATAGCCCATGTCGGACATCGCCTTGGCCACGATGCCGCCCATATGCGCGCGCTCCTCGGGCGTGATCACCGGCGAGAGCGCCTCTTCGAGCACCTTCTGGTGGCGGCGCTGGAGCGAGCAGTCGCGCTCGCCCAGATGGATCGCGTTGCCGTTGCCGTCGCCGAATACCTGGAACTCGATGTGGCGCGGATTGCCGAGATATTTTTCGAGGTACACCGTGGCGTCGCCGAACGCGGCCTTCGCTTCCGAACCCGCCTGCTGCATCAGCGTTTCGAGCTGGTCCTCGCTGGTGCACACCTTCATGCCGCGACCACCGCCGCCCGAGGCGGCCTTGATGATCACCGGATAGCCGGCCTTGGCGGCGATCGCCTTGGCTTCTTCCAGATCCGCGATCGGGCCGTCCGAGCCCGGCACCAGCGGCAGGCCGAGCGCGCCGGCGGTGCGCTTCGCCTCGATCTTGTCGCCCATGGTGCGGATATGCTCGGGCTTGGGCCCGACGAAGATCAGCCCGTGTGCCTCGACGATCTCGGCGAACTGGGCGTTCTCCGAAAGGAAGCCATAGCCCGGGTGGATCGCATCCGCGCCCGAAATCTCGGCGGCCGAGATGATGTTGGGCACGTTGAGATAGCTCTCCGATGCGGCCGGCGGGCCGATGCAGATCGCCTCGTCCGCCAGGCGCACATGCATCGCATCGGCATCGGCGGTGGAGTGCACCGCCACCGTCTTGATGCCCATTTCATGGCAGGCGCGGTGGATGCGCAGCGCGATCTCGCCGCGATTGGCGATCAGCAGCTTCTTGATCTCGGGCATGGCCGTTCCGTTACTCGACCACGACGAGCGGCTGGTCGAACTCGACCGGCTGGCCGTTCTCGACCAGGATCGCCTTGACCGTGCCGGCGGTGGGGGCATGGATCGGGTTCATCACCTTCATCGCCTCGATGATCAGCAGCGTATCGCCCGCGGCGACCTGCTGGCCGACCGTGACGAAGGTCTTCGCCTCGGGGTTCGGCTTGAGATAGGCGGTGCCGACCATCGGCGACTTGACTGCATTGGCGGCCGGCTGCGGCGCGGCGACGATTTCGGCCGGGGCAGTCGCAGCAGGAGCGGCGGCGAGCATCGGCGCGGGCTGCGCATATTGCATCGGTGCCGCGGGGGCGGCGGTGATGGTGCGGGCGACGCGGACGCGGCGTTCGCCGTCCTCCACTTCGATCTCGGTCAGCTGGGTGTCGTCGAGCACGGTGGCGAGCTGGCGGACCAGCTCGATATCGACCTGCATTGCACCCGTCTTGGTTTCTTCGGCCATACGACCCTTCTTTGTGAATTCTTCAAATGAAACGGCGCCCTCTGTCAGAGACGCGCGGCGGCTTCAAGCGCGAGAATATAGGAGTGTGCACCAAAGCCGGCCACTGTGCCTTTCGCAGCACGGCCGACAAAGCTCGTGTGGCGGAAGGATTCGCGGGCGTGCGGATTGGAGAGATGCACTTCGATCACCGGCGTTCGGATGCTTTTGACCGCATCGTGTAGCGCGACCGAGGTGTGCGTGTACCCTCCCGGATTTAGTAGGACGGCGCGGGCGCCATCGGCCTGCGCCTCGTGCAGCCAGTCGATCAGATGGCCCTCATGGTTGGACTGGCGCATCTCGATCTCGAGGCCCAGCTCGCGGGCGCGGTCCTCCAGCATGCCGGCAATGTCGTCCAGCGTGTCCGATCCATAGATTTCCGGCTCGCGCAGGCCCAGCAGGTTGAGGTTGGGGCCATTCAAGACGAAGATCGTATCGGCCAATGCAAGGCGCCTTTCGGTTGCGGGCAGGATGCCGCCCTCCCTATATGAGGTGACGTCTCCGATCAAATCCAAGGCTCTTCATGCACAGCGACGGCACCGTCTCCATCCGCGTCAACGGCGAACACAAGCGCATCACCGCCGGGCTCACCCTCGCGCAGCTCGCGAGCGAACTGGGGCTGATGCCCGAGAAGGTGGCGGTGGAACGCAACCTCGAAGTGGTGCCGCGCTCGACGCTGGGCGAGATCATCGTCGAGGACGGCGACGAGTTGGAAATCGTCCATTTCGTGGGCGGCGGTGACCATGCCGGCCCGCTTGCCGACGATAGCTGGACGGTGGCGGGCAAGACCTTCCGCTCGCGGCTGATCGTCGGCACCGGCAAGTACAAGGATTTTGAGCAGAACGCGGCCGCGGTCGCCGCCTCGGGGGCCGAGATCGTCACCGTGGCGGTGCGCCGGGTGAACGTGAGCGACCCCAAGGCGCCGATGCTCACCGACTATATCGACCCGAAGAAGATCACCTATCTGCCCAACACCGCGGGCTGCTTCGATGCCGAATCCGCGATCCGCACGCTGCGCCTCGCGCGCGAGGCGGGCGGCTGGGAGCTGGTGAAGCTGGAAGTGCTCGGCGAGGCGCGGACGCTCTATCCGGACATGGTCGAGACGCTGCGCGCGACCGAGGTGCTGGCCAAGGAAGGCTTCAAGCCGATGGTCTATTGCGTCGACGATCCCATCGCCGCCAAGCGGCTGGAGGATGCCGGTGCGGTCGCGATCATGCCGCTGGGTGCGCCGATCGGATCGGGGCTCGGCATCCAGAACCAGGTGACGATCCGGCTGATCGTCGAAGGCGCCAAGGTGCCGGTGCTGGTCGATGCCGGCGTCGGCTCGGCGTCGGACGCGGCGGTGGCGATGGAGCTGGGCTGCGACGGCGTGCTGATGAACACCGCGATCGCCGAGGCCAAGGATCCGATCCTGATGGCGGCGGCGATGAAGGCGGCGGTGGAGGCGGGGCGGCTGTCCTACCGCGCCGGGCGCATGGCCAAGCGCCGCTATGCCGATCCGTCGAGCCCGCTGGCGGGGCTGATCTGATGCGGGGCGCGCTGGCGGCGCTGGCGCTGCTCGCGGTGGCGGGCTGCCATCCCCGGCCGCAGGGTGATCCGGCGGAGAATCGGGGGCCGATCTCGGCCGATCCGGTGACGCTCACCGCCGCCGACGGCGTGAAGATCGCCGGGGTCTATACGCGCGCGGCCAAGCCCAAGGCGCTGCTCCTGCTGTTTCACCAGGCCGAATCGAGCAAGGACGAGTACGCACTGCTCGCGCCGCAGCTGGCGCAGGCCGGCTATTCGTCGTTGCGGATCGACCAACGCGCCGGGGGCACGCTGTTCGGGGTGAACGAGACGGTGAGGATGCTCGGCCATTCGGCAAGCTATGCCGAGGCGAAGCAGGACCTGGATGCGGCCTTTGCCTGGGCCCGGCAGCAGAAGCTGCCGATCCTCCTGTGGGGCAGCAGCTATTCGGCGGCGCTGATTTTCCCGCTCGCCGCCGCGCATCCGGGACAGGTGCGGGCGCTGCTCGCCTTCTCGCCGGGGGAATATCTCGACGACAAGGGCGCGGTGGCGCGCGCGGCCAGCCAGGTGCGTGTGCCGATCTTCGTCACCTCGGCGCGGGACGGCCAGGAGGAGGATGCGGCGCGCAAGATCCTCAAGGCCTCACCCGCGACGCAGAAGACGCAGTTCGTGCCCAGGCTGGGCGGGGCGCATGGCGCGTCGACGCTGCTGCGAACCAAGAACCCGGATGGCGCGCAGGAAGCATGGCGTGCGACGATGGCGTTTCTGGACGAGGTCACCCGCAGCGGATCGGGAACCGCTCCCGCCCGATAGTCGTTCTTTCGGGCAAGTCGCAGGTGTCGTGTCGTGTGGCACCCGACCTTAGCCAGGAGTATAGATCATGGGCGAGCTGACCGACAAGATCAAAGGCAATCTCAACGAGCTGGCCGGCAAGGTGAAGCAGCAGAGCGACAACCCCGCGACGCGCGACGAAGGCGCGGCGCAGGAAGCCAAGGGCAAGGCCCAGCAGCTCGGCGGCAAGATCAAGGGCGCCCTCGGCGACGACATCTGAGTCGTTGACGAAGCCGGACATGAAGCGGGCTGTACCGAAAGGTGCGGCCCGTTTTCGTTATGCAACGCAAGCCCCTCCTCCTTGGAGGAGGGGTTGGGGGTGGAGGCATTCCAGAACGTCTGTTGGTCTCGGTGAGACACGGCCCCATCCCAACCCCTCCGCCGAAGGGGAGGGGCTAAGAAATGTGTCCCTCAATCCGGCACGTAGAACGCCCACATCTCCGGTTCGACCTGCGCCGCCGCGAAGCGGATCGGCGCGGTCGCCGGGCCGATCTCACAGATCATGAACGAGAAAATGTCGCTGGTATGCAGCGGGTGCGGCAGCCGGACGGTCTGCTTGTTGAGCCAGCGCCATTCGCACTGCCACACCGGCCGCCCGCCGATCCGCGCGCGATCCCCGCGCTTGCCGAGATGCGCCGTCTTCCACCGCACTACCGTCTGCTGTCCCATGTGGCCATTTTAGGACGAAAGCGGTTAACGGGTTCCTATCCGTTCAGCGATTCCGCAGGTTGCTGATCGTCGTCGCGGCGCTGATCACTTCGACATCCGTCTTGCAATGCAACAGCTTGAGCCCCGGCTGGGCCAGGGCGAGGGCAAGCGCCGGGGCGAAGGCCTCGGTCGTCTCCACGGTCGTCGCCCAGCCGCCGAACGCGCGGGCGAGGGCCGCGAAGTCGGGGTTGCGGAGCGTCGTGCCGGAAAGACGCGCGGGGAACTCCCGCTCCTGGTGCATGCGGATCGTGCCATAGGCGCCGTTGTCGACCACGATGACCAGCATGTCGGCGCCGTGCTGGACCGCGGTGGCGAGCTCCTGGCCGTTCATCAGAAAGTCGCCGTCGCCGGCGACCGCCACCACCTTGCGTTCCGGGAAGCGCAGCGCCGCCGCGACGGCGGCGGGCACGCCATAGCCCATCGCGCCCGCCGTGGGGGCGAGCTGGCTCGGCTGGGCGGTGTAGGGCCAGTAGCGGTGCCACCAGCCCGAGAAATTGCCCGCGCCGTTGCAGATGATGGTGTCCGCCGGCAGCTGCTCGCGCATTGCCGCGACGCAGGGGCCGAGATCGAGCGCCACGCCCGCGCGCGGCTTGGGCGTCGACCATTCGAGCCATTCGGCATGGGCGGCGGCGCCGTCGAAGCGGGGCAGGTTGGCCGCTTCCGCCGTGGCCGAGGCGGCGACCGCGAACTCGAACGGCCGCGCGCAGATCGGCAGATCGACGCGGTAGACGCGGTGGAACTCGTTCGGGTCCGGATGGACATGGACCAGCGTCTGCCCGGGATGCTCGGGGGTGATCAGGCTGTAGCCGTCGGTCGTCGCCTCGCCGAGCCGCGCGCCGACCACCAGCAGCAGGTCCGCCGCCTTGATCCGCGCGACCAGTTTGGGGTTGGGCCCATATCCGAGATTGCCCGCCCAGACCGGCGAGCCATTGTCGATCGCGTCCTGCCGGCGGAAGGCGCAGGCGACCGGCAGGTCGATCGACTCGGCGAAGCGGGCGAAATCCTCCGCCGTGTCCGAATCCCAGCCGCCCCCGCCGACGATCGCGATCGGGCGCTCGGCGTCGCGGAGCAGATCGTAGAGCTGGTCGAGGTCGAAGGCGTCGGCGGCCTGGATAGGCTCGGCGATGGCCGGGCGGTCGACCGCCTCGACCGCATCGAGCAGCATGTCCTCGGGCAGCGCGATCACCACCGGGCCCGGTCGGCCCGAAGTGGCGACGTTCCAGGCGCGGGCGACATATTCGGGGATGCGGCGTGCGTCCTCGATCCGCGTCGCCCATTTGGCGAGCGGTGCGAACATCGCGGGCAGGTCGACTTCCTGGAACCCCTCGCGGTCGCGCATGCCGCGATCGACGTCGCCGATGAACAGCAGCATCGGCTGCGAATCCTGCATCGCGACATGCACGCCGATGCTGGCATTGGTCGCGCCCGGCCCGCGGGTGACGAAGCACACCCCCGGCCGCCCGGTCATCGCGCCATCGGCGCACGCCATGAACGCCGCCCCGCCTTCCTGGCGGCAGGTGACGAGATCGATGCTCGGCTCGTCATGCAGCGCGTCGAGCACGGCGAGGAAGCTCTCGCCCGGGACGTGGAAGATGCGGTCGCAGCCCTGTGCCACCAGATTGTCGACGAGGATCCGGCCCCCGGTACGTTTCGCGGTCATCTGGCAAGCCTAGACCGGGCGGACGCATCGCGATATCCCCTCCGGCATGCTGGTCGTCGGTAGCCCCGTGTCGCCTTATGTCCGCAAGGTCCTGGTCGCGTTGGCGATGAAGGGCCTGGAGCATGAAGTGGATCCCATCGTGCCGTTCTACGGCAATGAAGCCTTCACCCGGATCAGCCCGCTGCGCCGCGTCCCGGTGCTGATCGACGGGGATCTGGTGCTCAACGACTCGACCGTGATCTGCGAATATCTGGATGAAGCCTATCCGGGCCCCGCGCTGCTGCCGGCGCGGCCAGCCGATCGCGCGCGTGCGCGCTGGATCGAGGAATATGCCGATAGTCGCCTCGGCGACGTGGTGATCTGGCGATTGTTCTTCGCGACGATCATGGCGCCGCGCGTGTACAAGCGCGAACCCGATGCGGCGGCGCTCGCGCGCGTGCGCGAAACCGATCTGCCCGATGCGCTCAACTGGATCGAGGTGCAGGCGCCGGAAGACGGTTTTCTGTTCGGCACGATGATGCTTGCCGACATCACCATTGCCGCCTTCTTCCGCAATGCGCTGCTGGCCGGGTTCACGGTGGATGCCGCCCGCTGGCCGCGCACCGCCGCCTGGATCGCCCGTGTCGAGGCCGAGCCGGCGTTCGCCGACACCATCCGTCAGGAGCAGATCATCTTCACCACCAGTACGCGCGACCGGGCCGAGGCGCTGCGTGCCGCCGGCTTCCGGATCGCGGCGGAAAGCTATGGCGGCAGCGTGCCCCAGGCGCGGGTGCTCAGCGGCTGATGCCGGCGGCGCGGCCGGGGCGGCACGCAAAAGCCCCGCATCGTCGCCGATGCGGGGCCTGCGGGGAAGCGAGGCGCGGGACTGCGCCTCGCCGCCGTCCTTCGCTCAGAAGCGGTAGCCGATGCCGGCCAGCACCTGGTGGCGCACCACGTCCTGCGAGGCGTTGGTGTAGCGATACTCGACCTTGCCGTAATAGTGACCGAAGCTGCGCTCCACGCCCGCGCCCAGACGGATGCCGTCCAGATTCTCGGCGTCGCGCAGGTTGCCCGAGCGGGCGATCACGCGGCTGTTGTCATAGCCGACCTTGCCGTACAGCAGAGTGGCGGGGGCGACGACATAGCCGATGCGCGCGCCGGCATAGAGATCGCGACCACCCTTCAGGGTGACGAGGTCGAAGGTCTTCTTGGTGGTGGTGCCGGTGATCTCACCGTCAACGCCGACAACCAGGTTGCCGCGCTGAAGGTCATAGCCGGCTGCGCCGCCATAGACGAAGCCCGACGCGCTGATGCCATCCGACTTGATGTTGTCCCAGCCGCCGACCGCTTCGATGCGCGGCCCCTGGAAGGTGGCGTCCTGCGCCAGGGCGGGGGTTGCGGAGGCCATCAGGGCGAGCGCCGTCGCTGCGAAAATACGCATGATTCGATACCTTTGGACTTGTTACTTGTTATATCCGGATGGCCATCCAGGCCGTCTAGGTAGGCACTTGGTTCGCAGGTGCAATATGACAAATGCATTACATGGTCTTGTGTTGCGATCGTGCAACAGTCGGCCTCGCCGCAGGGGAAGGTCGACCAAGTTGAAAGCCGGTTCAGGTTCGCTTGACCGGGCCGCCCCGCCGGTAGTACCGCCGCCGCAAACATCTGGAGGAATCGTCGATGGACAAGCTCTACCCCAACGCGAGTGCAGCGCTGGAAGGGCTGCTGTTCGACGGGATGATGATCTGCGCGGGCGGTTTCGGCCTGTGCGGCATTCCGGAGCGGCTGATCGACGCGATCCAGGCCGCGGGGGTCAAGGATCTCACCATCGCCTCCAACAATGCCGGCATCGACAATGAGGGCCTGGGCAAGCTGCTGCGCAGCCGTCAGGTGAAGAAGATGATCTCTTCTTACGTCGGCGAGAACAAGGAGTTCGAGCGGCAATATCTCTCGGGCGAGCTGGAGGTGGAATTCTGCCCGCAAGGCACGCTGGCCGAGCGCTGCCGGGCCGGCGGCGCGGGCATTCCCGGCTTCTACACCAAGACCGGCGTCGGCACGAAGGTGGCCGAGGGCAAGGAAGTGAAGATGTTCGACGGCGAGGAATATATCCTCGAACGCGGCATCCGTGCCGATATCTCGATCATCAAGGGCTGGAAGGCCGATGAGGCGGGCAACCTGATCTTCCGCAAGACCGCACGCAACTTCAACCAGCCGATGGCGACCGCGAGCCATCTCTGCATCGCCGAGGTGGAGGAAGTGGTGCCGGTAGGGGCGCTGGACCCCGACCAGATCCATCTGCCGGGCATCTATGTGAAGCGGATGATCGTCGGCGCGCCCTACGACAAGAAGATCGAGTTCCGCACCGTCCGTCCGCGCGAGGCGGCATGATCCGACGCGGGCTGCTGCTGGCGGTCGGGCTGGCGCTCTCAGGCTGCGTTGCCAACTCGCGCGTCGTGCAGGCGCCGCCCGCGCCGACTGCCGCCGCCCCGGGCGACGTGCCGGCGGGGATGCAGTTTCTCTATGGCTCGGGCGAGGCGGCGGCGCTGAGCGCGCAAGCGTACAACGCGCTAGTCGACCAGGTCCGCGCGCGCATGGCCAAGGACGATCCCAGGGGGCCGCATCCGCGCAATGCGGTGGTGCTGACGCCGGATTCGACCCTTGCCACCCCGCGCTTCCGGCCCTGCGGCGACAAGCCGGCGGCGGCGGTGTTCGATGTCGATGAGACGATGCTGCTCAACCTCGGCTATGAGGCCGATGATGCGCGGCGCGGCGGTGCCTATGATGCCGCGCGCTGGGATCGCTGGGAAAAGACCGGCGCGATGCAGGTCGCGGCCGTTCCCGGCGCGGTCGAGGCGGTGCGCGCGCTGCGCGCGATGGGCGTGACGGTGATCTTCAACACCAACCGCGCCGCCGCCAACGCCGCGCAGACCGAGGCCGCGCTGACCTTTGCCGGGCTCGGCCCCGCGAAGCACGGCGAGACGCTGTTCCTCAAGGGCGATGTCGACGGCGAGTCGGGCAAGGACGCCCGCCGCAACGTCATCGCCGAGCGCTGGTGCGTGGTGGCGATGGGCGGCGACCAGCTCGGCGACTTCACCGATCTGTTCGCGGGCCTCACCCCGCCGGAGCGGCGCGCGGGCGCGGCAAGTCCCGTGATCGGTTCGATGTGGGGGCGCGGCTGGTTCGTGCTGCCCAACCCCGTCTATGGAACCGGGCTCGGTTCCACTGTTGACCAAACCTTCCCGCCGGCGATGCGCTGGACGGATCCGCAGGAGAAGCACTGATGGCCTGGACCCGCGACGACATGGCGGCGCGTGCCGCGAAGGAACTGCGCGACGGCTTCTACGTCAATCTGGGCATCGGCATCCCGACGCTGGTGGCGAACCATATCCCGGCGGGGGTGGAGGTGACGCTCCAGTCCGAGAACGGCATGCTCGGCATCGGCCCGTTCCCGCTGGAGGGCGACGAGGACCCCGACCTGATCAACGCCGGCAAGCAGACGATCAGCGAGCTGCCCAGCTCGGTCTATTTCAGCTCGGCGGACAGCTTCGCGATGATCCGCGGCGGGCATATCGACCTGACCGTGCTCGGCGCGATGGAAGTCAGCCAGGGCGGCGACATCGCCAACTGGATGATCCCGGGCAAGATGATCAAGGGCATGGGCGGCGCGATGGACCTGGTCGCCGGCGTCAAGAAGATCATCGTGGTAATGGAGCACACCGCCAAGGACGGCAGCCCCAAGTTCATCCCGGACTGCACGCTGCCGCTGACGGGGAAGAATGTGGTCGACATGATCATCACCGACCTCGCGGTGTTTTCGCGCGCGGACCACAGCGCGCCGTTCCGGCTGGTCGAACTCGCGCCGGGGGTGACCGCGGAGGAAGTCGCGGCGAAGACCACGGCGCAGTACGAGGTCGCGCTGGCGACGGCGTGAGGGGCTGAGAATAGCCTCCCCCGCCAGGGGGGCGTGGCCCGCGCCAGCGGGTCGGAGGGGGAGGATCGGTTTTGGCGCCTCGCCGTGCCTGCTGGAACTGTCGATTGAATCCTGCGACGGAGCGGGTGATCCCGCTGGGTGACGATCCCCCCGAGACCGATCAGCGCGCCGCCTGCCCCCGGCTGTCCCCTACCTCCAGCCAGTAGCCGTCGGGATCCTGCACATAGATCTGGCGTACGCCGTCGAAGCGCAACTGCATCCGGTGCGGCTCGCCGGTGAAGTTGGTCCAGACGAGGTGGTGCGCGTCGAGCCATGCCGTCACTGTCGCGAGATCGTCGACATGCAGCGCGAGATGCTCGTCGCGGTTGGACGGCTTGGGCGCGGTGCGGCCGTCGAGGATGTGCAGCGCCATGCCGTGGCCGAGATCGAGCCAGCGCCGGTTCTGGAGCGGGGTCGGGATGATCCGCAGCCCGAAAGCTTCATGGTAGAAGGCCGCGCTGCGATCGATGTCCGCGGCCTGGATGGCGACATGCTCGGCCTGCGCCGGCGCGACGGGCGTCGTTTGGGCCGTCGCCGGAGCGGCCGCCAGCGGGGCGACAAGGGCCAGCAGAAATCCATACGCGCGCATCGTCACCCCTCCAGAAGTTGGTCGGCTCCTACCGCGCCGCCACCGCCGCATCGCTGGCCAGCTTGTCGGCGCGCTCGTTGTCCGGGTGGCCGGCATGGCCCTTCACCCATTTCCACTCGACCCGATGGGGCTTGGCGGCGGCGAGGAGTTCCTGCCAGAGATCGGCATTCTTGACCGGCTTCTTGTCCGCCGTGCGCCAGCCATTCTTCATCCAGCCATGGATCCACTTGGTCAGGCCGTCCATCACATAGCGGCTGTCGGTGGAGAGCGTCACCCGGCAGGGCCGCTTGAGCGCCTTCAGCCCCTCGATCGCCGCCATCAGCTCCATGCGGTTGTTGGTGGTGTGCGCCTCGCCGCCGGACAGTTCCTTCTCGACATCGCCCATCCGCAGCAGCGCGCCCCAGCCGCCCGGGCCCGGATTGCCCTTGCACGCGCCGTCGGTGGCGATCTCGACATGCTGGAGCTCGGCGGTCATGCGCGCGCCGCCAGCGCCGAGGCATAGGCATGCGAGCGGCGCCAGAAGGCCATCGGATCCTTGCGCGTCACCAGCGCGTCGGCGGGGGTGTTGAGCCAGTCCCAGGCGCGCGACAGGGTGAAGCGGATGCACGCGCCGGTCGCGAGCAGCGGCAGGATCGCGCGCTCCTTCTCGCTCAGCGTGTAGCTCGTCTCATAGCCGGCGAGCAGCGCCTCGGAGACATAGGGATCGAACCGCTCCCCCGTCGCATCGAACGCCCAGGCGGTGTGCATCACCGCGAGATCGTAGAGCCGCAGATCGGTGCAGGCGAAGTAGAAGTCGATCAGCCCGGTCACCCGGTTGCCGAGCATCAGCACATTGTCCGGGAACAGATCGGCATGGATCGCGCAGGCATCGAAACCTTCGCGCGGCCATGCCCTGGTCACGCGGTCCAGCGCCTGGCCGAGCTCGTCGTACAGCCCGGGCGCAATGTCGTTGAGGCTGGTGCCGCAGCGCTCGAACAGCGGGCGCCAGGTGTCGACGCCCATCGAGTTGGGGCGATCCTGCGGGAAATCGGCGACCGCCTTGTGCATTCGGCCCATCGCTTCCGCCGCCGCGCGCGCCTGCGCCGGCGTCGGGTGCGAGACCGAGACGCCCGACAGGAACTGGATCAGGCAGGCCGGGCGGCCCTCCAGCGTGTGGATCAGCGTGCCGTCGCGATCGGGCACCGCCGGGGGCACCGGCAGCCCGCGATCGGCGCAGTGATCGAGCAGCGCCATGAAATAGGGCAGGTCGCCCTGGTCGACGCGCTTTTCGTACAGCGTCAGGATGAAGCGGCTCTTGCTCGTGTCGACCAGATAGTTGCTGTTCTCCACTCCCTCGGCGATGCCCTTGGCGGAAACCAGTTCGCCGACGTCGAAGCGCTCGAGAAACGCGGACAGCGCCTCGGCCGAAACCTGCGTGTAGACGGCCATTTACGCCGCCTCGAGCCCGCGCGGCAGCTTGAACACCACGCTCTCTTCCACCGTCTCGACTTCGCGTTCGGTGATCGCGAAGCGGGTGCCGAGCTGGTCGACCACTTCGCGCACCAGGATTTCGGGGGCCGAGGCGCCGGCGCTGATGCCGACCTTCGCCACGCCGTCAAACCAGGCGAAGTCGATCTCGGCGGCGCGCTGGATCAGCACCGCGCGGGCGCCGCCGCGCTTGGCGACTTCCACCAGCCGCAGCGAGTTGGACGAATTCGGCGCGCCGATCACCAGCACCAGCTCGGCCTGCTCGGCGATCGCCTTCACCGCGCCCTGGCGGTTCGAGGTGGCGTAGCAGATGTCGTCCGCGCCCGGCGCCAGCATCGTCGGGAAGCGGCGCTTGAGGATGCCGAGCACCGCCGCGGTATCGTCCACCGACAGCGTCGTCTGGGTGAGGAAGGCGAGATTGTCCGGATCGGGCACGGCCACCGATTCGGCATCGGCTTCGGTCTCGACCAGCGTCATCGCACCCGGCGGCACCTGGCCGAAGGTGCCGACAACCTCCGGGTGGCCGGCATGGCCGACGAACAGGATGTGGCGCCCCGCGGCAACATGCCGCTCGGCCTGGCGATGGACCTTGGAAACCAGCGGGCAGGTGGCGTCGAGATAGGAGAGGCCGCGCTGCTCGGCCTTGTGCGGCACCGCCTTGGGTACGCCGTGGGCGGAGAAGACGACCGGAACGCCGTCCGGCACATGGTCCAGCGTCTCGACGAACACGGCGCCCTTGGCGCGCAGATTTTCGACCACGAACTTGTTGTGGACGATCTCGTGCCGGACATAGACCGGCGCGCCATATTTCTCGATCGCGAGTTCGACGATGCGGATCGCGCGGTCGACGCCGGCGCAGAAGCCGCGGGGGGCTGCGATCAGCAGCTCCAGGGGACGCTTTTCGGTGTGTGCCATCGGGTGGAGCCTCTACGCGATTGCTTGCGCGGGCGGAAGGCGGTTCCTATGGTGCCCGCCGTTCCGGTCCCCGTCTCGTCGCAGATGGGGGGCGGCTGTTCGGTTCGAAAGGTTGCCCTCCCTTGTCTGTCGCGAAGTTCACCGTTCCCGCCCTGATCCTGCTCGCCGCCGGCGGATGCAGCCGTACCGGCGAAATTACCGAAGGTGGCATCAGCGCGGTGCGCACCGCCTGCCCGACGGTGGCTATTCCCGCAGGCACCGGCGACGTGACGCTGTTCGACCCGGCGACGAGCCGCGAGGCAAGCGCGATCGACGTGGTGGCGACGATCACCAACATTCAGGCAAACTGCAACGATGCCGGCGCACAGGTGGTGACCGACATCAAGTTCGACGTGCTCGCCCGCCGCCGCGATGCCGGCCCTGCGCGCGACGTGGTGCTGCCCTATTTCCTGACGGTGGTGCGCGGCGGGACGAATGTCGAGGCGAAGCGGGTGTCCAATGTGACGCTGCACTTCGAGGCGGGCCAGCTCCGGGCCAGCGCGGTGGGCACCGCCACCAGCAGCGTCTCGCACGCCGCTGCGACGCTGCCCGATGAGGTCCGCCGCCGCCTGACTGCCAAGCGCAAGGCCGGCGAGGAATCGGCCGCGACCGATCCGCTGAGCGATCCCTCGGTGCGCCGCGCGGTGCTGTCGGCGACGTTCGAGGCGCTGGTGGGCTTCCAGCTGACCGACGACCAGCTCAAGTACAACGCCACGCGGTAACCTTTTGAACCCCCTCCCGCGTGCGGGAGGGGGCAGGGGGTGGGCGCTCGCTTTCCTCCTGGCGGTGGTGGCGCAGACGGCGGGGTTCGGTGTCCTCCCGCGGCTGTGCTCGTGGATGGCGGGGGCCCACCCCCAGCCCCTCCCGCAGGCGGGAGGGGAGCACGCGTGGCCTGATTTTACCCTTTATCCCGATTGACTCGGGCAAGCTCCCCCGCCAAGGCTCGCGGCGTCGATGGCGGGCAACCGGCATGGGCATGCGCGGGAGAGAATCCGGTTCGCCGGATCGCCGAAGGAGCAACCGCCCCGGAATCTCTCAGGCACCGAGGACCGCGCAGGCCACGACACTCTGGAAAGCGAGCCGGCCGCCGAGGCTGGGCTCCACCGAAGGGGTAAGCCGGGCCCAAGCCCGTGCGAAAGCTCTCAGGTTCCGTGACAGAGGGGGCGATGGTGTTGCGGTGGCCTTGGGCCAGCGCGCGCCGTTGAAACCCTGATGCCCGGAGTGCCCCGATGAGCGAAGCCGCCGACGACACCGCCACCGACCTGCCGATCGATACGCTGCCGCTCGACGCCTGGCACCGCGCGCGTGGCGGCCGGATGGTGCCGTTCGCGGGCTATGCGATGCCTGTCCAGTATGAAGGCATCATGGCCGAGCATCTCTGGACGCGCGAGCATGCCGGGCTGTTCGACGTCAGCCATATGGGCCAGCTGCTCTTCTCGGGCGTCGACTTCGACGCGGGCCTTGAAAAGCTGCTGCCGGGCGACGTGAAGGGTCTCGCCGAGGGCCGGATGCGCTATTCGCTGCTGCTCAGCGAAGAGGGCGGCATCCATGACGACCTGATGATGACCCGCCTGCCCGCCGACAACGCCTTCGAGATCGACGGCGGCACGATCTACATGGTCGTCAACGGCGCGACCAAATGGGACGATCTCGGCGTGTTCCGCGAATTCCTGCCCGACGAAGTGACGATTAACCACCTAGAGGACCAGGCGCTGCTGGCGCTGCAGGGCCCCGAGGCGGTCACCGCGCTCGCCCGCGTTCTGCCGGGTGTCGAGAAGCTTGTGTTCATGACCGCCGCCGCGTTCGAGTGGAACGGCAATCCGCTCTGGGTGAGCCGCTCGGGCTATACCGGCGAGGACGGGTTCGAGATTTCGCTGCCGGGCGAAGCGGCAGAGGCGTTCGCCGATGCGCTGACCGCGCAGCCCGAGGTCAAGCCGATCGGCCTGGGTGCGCGCGATTCGCTGCGCCTCGAAGCCGGCCTGCCGCTCTACGGCCATGACCTCGATCTCGAGACCACGCCGGTTGCCGCCGATCTCGGCTTCGCGCTTTCGAAGCGCCGCCGCGAGGAAGGCGGCTTTGCCGGTGCCGATCGCATCCTCGCCGAGCGCGAGCAGGGCAGTGCTACGAAGCGCGTCGGCCTGATCGTCGAGGGCCGCCAGCCGGTGCGCGAGGGCGCGGCGGTGGTCGATGCATCGGGTGCCGAAGTGGGCAAGGTCACCTCGGGCGGGTTCGCGCCGAGCGTCCAGAAGCCGATCGCGATGGCGTACGTACCTGCCGCACTTGCAGCGGCCGGCACCAAGATTACGCTTGTCCAGCGGGGCAAGCAGCATTCCGCGGAGGTTGTGGCACTGCCCTTCGTCCCCCACCGCTATGTCCGAAAGGGAGCGTGACATGAGCCGTTATTTTACCGAAGACCATGAATGGATCGAAGTCGACGGCGACGTCGCGACGGTCGGCATCACCGAATATGCGCAGAGCCAGCTCGGCGACATCGTGTTCGTCGAAGTGCCCGACGAGGGCAAGGAACTGAGCAAGGGCGACGATGCCGCCGTCGTCGAGAGCGTCAAGGCGGCGTCGGACGTGTACGCGCCGGTGTCGGGCACCGTCGTCGAGGGCAATGCCGACCTCGCCGAGAACCCCGCGCTGGTGAACGAGGATCCGGAAGGCGAAGGCTGGTTCTTCAAGATGACGCTCAGCGACGAGAGCGAGCTGGAAGGCCTGATGAACGAGGCCAAGTACCAGGCGTTCGTCGAGAAGCTGTAAGCACATACTAGCCCCTCCCCTTCAGGGGGGGGTTGGGGTGGGGCGCGAGCGAAGCGAGCGTCCCGACCTCGAAGCGTAAAGGCGCCGCCGGAAGCATCGAGCCCCCGCCGCCGCCTGCCCCACCCCCAACC
>NZ_JAAILI010000013.1 GCF_012650175.1 Sphingomonas sp. S2M10 | reverse complement strand
TGACCTGCTCCCCAGAATTCATGCCATTGGTAAGTTAGCTCGTCAGATGGAGACGAGCGATGCGGCGAAGCCGATTTACCGAGGATCAGATCATTGGGGTGCTGCGGGAGCATGAGGCTGGCGTGAAGACGCCGGACCTTTGCCGAAAGCACGGGATCAGCGATGCGACCTTCTACAACTGGAAGTCGAAGTACGGCGGGCTGACGGTGTCCGACGCTGCGCGGTTGCGAGCGCTCGAGGATGAGAACCGACGGCTGAAGAAGCTGCTGGCGGAGTCGATGCTCGACGTGTCGGCGCTGAAGGATCTGCTGGGAAAAAACTGACCCGGTCTGCGGAGCGCTACGCTGCGGTGGAGAAGCTGATGGCCGATCACGGCTTCTCCGAGCGTCGCGCCTGCAGGCTGGTCGGGGTCAACCGGTCGGCATGGCAATATGAGCCGCTTCGCGGGCAGGACGATGTTGTCCGCGTTCGGATGCGTGAGATCGCGAACGAGCGCCGTCGGTTCGGCTATCGGCGACTGGCGATCCTGCTCAAGCGTGAGGGGAAAGGCATGAACCTGAAGAAGGTCTATCGGCTGTATCGCGAGGAACGGCTGACGGTGCGCAAGCGTGGCGGCCGGAAGCGCGCGCTGGGAACGCGAGCGCCGATGGCGATCCCGCAAGAACCCAACCAGCGCTGGTCGCTCGACTTCGTATCGGACTCGTTGGCCTGCGGCCGGCGGTTCCGCATGCTCAATGTGATCGACGATTACAGCCGGGAGTGCCTGGCCTGCATCATCGATACCTCGCTGTCCGGTCGGCGGGTCGTTCGCGAGTTGAGCGCCATCGCCGAACGTCGCGGGCTGCCATGCATAGTGGTCAGCGACAACGGGACCGAGCTGACCAGTCACGCGGTGCTGGCGTGGTGCCAGGACACCGGGGTCGAGTGGCATTACATCGCGCCGGGCAAGCCGCAGCAAAACGGCTTTGTGGAATCGTTCAATGGTCGCTTGCGCGACGAGTGCTTGAACGAGCACCTGTTCCCATCGCTGGCTGTAGCGAGACGGATCATCGAGGCATGGCGGACGGACTACAATACCGTGCGTCCGCATAGCAGTCTTGGCGGGTTGGCACCCGCCGAGTTTACGAACCGCCCCCGCCAAGGGCATATGGACACCGAAGCTAAGTTATCAACGGCCTGAAAATGGGGAGCAGGTCA
>NZ_JAAILI010000012.1 GCF_012650175.1 Sphingomonas sp. S2M10 | reverse complement strand
TTCCTTATGCACGTCCAGACCGACGTATTTCACTGCTTCCGTCATGACTCGCCTCCAGTGCTGACAAATCCATCGTCAGCATCTCAGATTTGAGCCCCCGCGGCTCCGGCAGTCATGGGGTCTAAGGTTTTGCCGTGCCTTCGACGGCGCGCATCTGGCGAAGCGGTCTGAGCGCGGTGGATGGCGCATCGGGATCGGTCCAGAGGTAATCGCCGGTGAGATTGATATGCTGCCAACCGAGCGGTGATAGGTGTTGCAGCAGGTCCGGCGGGACCGGCCGGCCGAGGTTGGCGAGATGCATCCGGGCGGCTTGCAGGTAGGTCGTGTTCCACAGGACGATGGCACCGGCGACGAGGTTCAGCGCGCTCGCCCGATGGCTTTGGGCTTGCAGCGCATGATCGCGGATACGGCCGATGCGATGGAAGAAGATGGCGCGTTTCAGGGCATTTTCCGCTTCTCCCTTGTTGAGTTCGCGGGTGGCGCGGCGACGCTGTTCGGGCTGCTCGATCCAGTCGAGCGTGAACAGGGTACGCTCGACGCGACCGATCTCGCGCAACGCCAGTGCCAGGCCGTTGGCGCGTGGATAGGAGCCGAGCCGTTCCAGCATGATCGAGGCGCTGACGACGCCTGTGCGGATCGAGGTTCCCAGTCGCAGCACGTCGTCCCAGTGTGCCTCGATCAGACCTTCGTCGATGCGGCCCGCGACCAGCGGCGCAATATCGGGGCCGGGTTCGATGCCGTTAAACAGGTGCAAACGGCGTGCGGCGATATTCGGGATACGCGGCGCGAACCGGAACCCAAGCAGATGACATAGCGCGAACACATGGTCGGAGACGCCCCCGCCATCGACGTGATGCTCTTCGATGTGCAGATCGGCGCCGTGGTGGAGCAGCCCGTCGAGCACCTGTGCCGCCTCGCTCGCCGAAGCGGAGATAACTGTGGAATGGAACGGCGCGTAGCGATCCGAGACGTGGCTGTAAAAGGAGACAGCCGGCTCTGTCCCCTTGTGCGGATTGACTGCGCCGGTTGCCTGGGCGCGGCGGTCGAGCGGAAAGTTCTGACCGTCTGAGCTGGACGAGGTGCCGGACCCGAACAGCGCGGCCAGCGGCGCGGTGTGTTGGGCGTCGACAAGCCGGGCGAGCGCGCGACCGTAGGTTTCCTCGCGCAGATGCCACGAGGCGAGCCAACCGAGTTGGCGCTGGGTCACGAGATTGCAGGCTTCCGCCATGCGCGTATGGCCCAGATTGGTGGCATCGGCGAGCACCGCCGTGAGGATCGCACGTGGTTCATCCGCGGCACGGCCACTTTGCAGATGCGTGAAGCACTGGCTGAACCCGGTCCATCGATCGACTTCGGCAAGAAGGTCGGTGATGCGGATCGCGGGCAGATGCGCATAGAGCGGCGCAAGGGCGGTATCGGATTCCTCGGGAGTAATCGCCTTCAAGGGCGAAATCCGCAGCCTGCCCAAGCTGAGCTGCACGTCTTCCAGCGCGTCCGTCTCCGCCTTTCGCTCGACCTCGGCCAATCGACGGGCGAGGCGGGCGCGTCGTTCGGCCAGCCAGATATCGGCCGTATCCGGTGCCGGTATCGGCAAGGGGCCGGCCGCGCGCATGTTGGCGAATACGGGGGCAGGAATGAGTTGCTGCTCGACAGCACGATAGCGTCGGCTTCCCTCGACCCACATGTCGCCGGCGCGAAGCCGGTCGCGAAGCTCGACCAGCACGCACAATTCATAGATCCTGCGATCGGGAATGCCGGTGCCGATCGCCCGACGCCAAGCTTGCCGGATGAAGCCGACTGGCGTGCCTGCAGGCAATTTGCGCAGATGACCAAAATGAAGGTCGCGCATGATCGCGACCGCTCGCGCGAGCGCATGGCAGGCTGGCACCGCCCCGAATGTGAACGAGGCGATGAACGAGGGACCGACCTGTCGGAGGACGGGGTAATTGGTCGCGGCGACCGCGACGGGATCGACCGAATCGGGGCGGATCAGCTTGCGGGCTTCATCGACCTCGCGGCCGAGATCATTCCATCCGATCGCTGCCTCGACCGCAGCGCCGATATCGCCACCTGATATCTTGGCGGCGAGCAAGGCAGCGCCGAGTTGGGCAAGCAGCCGGATTTTGCCGTTGATGGTGCGCCGGTTGCGCTTGAGTGTCGTGTCCGCGCTGTTCTGTTCGCGCCGGAACATCTGCCCAAGCAGGCGATCGAACATCAGCACCGCATCGTCGGTGAGGGTAACGATGGTTTCGAGGATGGTCGCCACCAATGTGGCGCGACGCCGCGTCGCTTGCAGCGTCCGAACATGTTGCGCGGTCAGCCGCACGCCTTCCTGGCACAGGCGTCGGAGGCGCTCGGGATGGACGCCTACGGCGATATCCGGATCGATCCCGATGGCCCGAAGCAGTGTCAGTCGCTCGATGATGGCGGCGAATGTCTTTCGGCCGGGCTTGCCGGGTGACTGCCGCACCCAGGCCAGATCGCTCAAGTTCGTGCCTGTGTGGGGCAGGAGAAGCGCATCGAGCAGCCGGCGCTGTCGAGCATCGAGTCCTCGGGTCAGATGCTCGGCGACATGGCGTTCGGCATCGAGCAACGCCTGTGCGACCATCCGCTCGACCGAACTGATGCCCGGCACAATGATGCGCCGTCGCCGGCACTCATCCAGCATCACGCGCGCCAGCCTAGCCCCGCTGGTCGTCGTCAGCGCGATCGGCAGGAGCCATTCCTGCAACGTCGTTCGCAGCGGCCGACTGAGCGGCATGAAGCCGAATGCATCGCGCAGTGCATCGAGCTGTTCGTACCGGGTCGGGCCGCGCGTCGCGTAGTCGGCCAGCACCTCGGGTCCGACCTGCAATTGCTCTGCGACGAACGCGAGCGGCGTATCAGGGATCAGTTCACCGGGTCGCAGGAAACGGCCAGGATAGCGCAGCGCGCAAAGCTGGATCGCGAAACCCAGCCGGTTATGCGGTCGCCTCCGGCGGACGATGATGGCCAAGTCGTCCCGGCTCAATGTCCAGTGCTGGACGAGCAGGGTTTCGTCGTCGGGAAGCGCGAGCAACGCCGCGCGTTGCTCGTCCGACAGGACGGCGCGACGCGGCATCGGCTTAGACCTTGGCCGGTGCGGTCCAGCCGATCCGGGCAAGCGTGCCGAGAAGGGTCGAACGCGGCACCTTGAAGGTCCGGCAGACGGACGCCTTGCTGGCCCCGCCATCCAGCGCGGCGGTGATCCGCTCGAGCGTTTCGGCGTCGATCATCGGCGGGCGGCCACCTTGGCGTCCCCGGCGTTTGGCAGCAGCCAGTCCCGCCATCACCCGTTCGCGCGTGAGCGCACGCTCATATTGTGCCAATGCACCGAACAGCGAGAACAGCAATTCGCCGTGCGGCGTGGTCGTATCCATCTGCTCGGTCAGCGACCGGAACGCGATGCCGCGCGCCTTCAGATCGGTGACGATCGTCAGCAGGTGCGGCAGCGAGCGTCCGAGCCGGTCGAGCTTCCACACGATCAGTGTGTCGCCCGCGTTCAGATAGTCGAGGCAGGCTTTCAGGCCTGGTCGGTCGTCGCGCGCGCCGGATGCCTTGTCGGTATGGAGATGCCGATGATCGACCCCGGTTGCGACGAGCGCGTCCCGCTGGAGATCGACCGTTTGGCGGTCATCGGTCGTTGACACCCGCATATATCCGACCAGCATGTACGACAAACCCTCGAAAGCATGTTTTCGAACACCCTATCAAAGCGACAGGGTTTGTCGATCGTTATGGGCTGAGGCGGGTATGGTTCGGCAAAAGCGCAGGTCCGGAGCGTCGCCTATCACCTGTTTGCCGTCACGCGTCTGCTGTCCGTATGGACGCAAGTAGAAGGCACGCTGATGCCGCAAGAAGCACCAGGTCCTTCAACAGGAACTGTCCGGTTCCGGCCGAAATCGCCGGGAACCCGCCAGCGGTCGGCTCGGCGACGCCAGGCGTGCTCAGGAAAAACGTCAGTGTCACGGCATAAGTCAGGCATGACATCGCCGCGCCGAGAGCGGAGGCCGTCTTGTTGAAAGCACCGATAATCAGCGCAGCGGCCGTCGCGAGCTCGACGGTGCCTATAAAATAGCTTCCACCCTGCACCCCAAAAACGGCCGGAATCCAGCTCATGATCGGACTGTTCTTCATCAATGGCGCGATGCCCATCGCTTCATAGCTCGTGAATTTCATGCAACCGAACCAGAGAAAGATGACCACCAGCGCCCAGCGCAGCAACGCGAGAGACCCGCGAGAGCCGGTCGTCTTTTCAGCTATGTGTAATGTCGAAAACATGGTGCCTCGCTTTCATCATGGCGCATGACCTGCCTTCATGCTTAGACAGGCGTGATATATGCGCTGCGCATACACTATACGCCGTCAATGAATGAGGCAACCCTTTGAACGTACTCTCGGACCGGCTCGTCAATCTGTTCGGCGCCCTCGCAGTGGGCATCACCGATCGAATTAAGAAGGCGGCATTCGACCCGACGATACCCGGCGGTGGCGAAACCACCGCGGCGATCGTCGTCATCGGTCACGCGACCGGTCTTTCGATCGACGAATTAGGACGGGTGCTAGGCTTGTCCCACGCGGGGACGGTGCGGCTTGTCGATCGATTGGTTGCAGCCGGGTTCGCCGTTCGATCCAAAGCGCTACGGGACCGTCGTGCAGTAGCGCTGATGCTCACTGAGGCAGGCGAGACTCGCCTATCTGCGATCCTGCAACGAAGAAACGAGACTTTATCCGAAATCCTTAGCCATGTCTCGAATGCTGACCGCCTCGTGCTGGAACGTATTGCCGAGACAATACTTGCGCAGATGTCTGACGACGCTGTCTCGGCGCTGACGATATGCCGGCTCTGCGACGAGAGGCGATGCTACAACTGTCCGATGGATGCCTTTGGAATGCTGGAGTCGTCGACGCATAGAGTCGACCCATAAGTGCGCGCAGAGACGCTTAGACCCCATGACTGCCGGAGCCGCGGGGGCTCAAATCTGAGATGCTGACGATGGATTTGTCAGCACTGGAGGCGAGTCATGACGGAAGCAGTGAAATACGTCGGTCTGGACGTGCATAAG
>NZ_JAAILI010000011.1 GCF_012650175.1 Sphingomonas sp. S2M10 | reverse complement strand
ATGATGGGCTGTGACTGCGTGTTGGCGGAAACGACAACGCCGCCCGTGAGGGCGGCGTGTGGCGTTCTGTAGCGGTGGTTGCGGGGGCAGGATTTGAACCTGCGGCCTTCAGGTTATGAGCCTGACGAGCTACCGGGCTGCTCCACCCCGCGCCAATGCTGGTGCCCTTTGTGGGGGCGAACGGGGGACATGTGAATGGGCTTTTCCTGTTTCCGTGCACGCTACACACCGGCTTCAATGCCTGGCGGCGACCTACTCTTCCATTGCTTGAGCAATAGTACCATCGGCGCTGTCTGGTTTCACGGCCGAGTTCGGGATGGGATCGGGTGGGTCACAGACGCTATGGCCACCAAGCAATGAAGCCGGTGTGGGCGTGTTGGGAAACAGGGGTTATCAAATCGTGCACGGTTAAAGGCTGGGATGTTCATCCACCCGCTACCCAACAACCCAGGGTTGTCGATGGGGGTGTGAAACTCTCAAGCGCGAAAAGAGCAATTAGTATCGGTTAGCTCCACGCGTTACCGCGCTTCCACATCCGATCTATCAAGGTCGTGGTCTTCGACCGCTCTATGAAATCTTATCTCGAGGGAGGCTTCCCGCTTAGATGCTTTCAGCGGTTATCCCGTCCATACATAGCTACCCAGCTGCGCCGTTGGCACGACGACTGGTACACCAGAGGTATGTTCAACCCGGTCCTCTCGTACTAGGGTCAACTCCTCTCAAATTTCGACGCCCACGGCAGATAGGGACCAAACTGTCTCGCGACGTTCTGAACCCAGCTCACGTACCACTTTAATTGGCGAACAGCCAAACCCTTGGGACCTGCTCCAGCCCCAGGATGTGATGAGCCGACATCGAGGTGCCAAACAACCCCGTCGATATGAGCTCTTGGGGGTTATCAGCCTGTTATCCCCGGCGTACCTTTTATCCGTTGAGCGATGGCCCTTCCACGAGGGACCACCGGATCACTATGACCGACTTTCGTCTCTGCTCGACTTGTCAGTCTCGCAGTCAGGCTGGCTTATGCCATTGCACTCTAACAGCCGGTTTCCAACCGGCCTGAGCCAACCTTCGCGCGCCTCCGTTACTCTTTAGGAGGCGACCGCCCCAGTCAAACTACCCGCCACAGAGGGTCCCTGTACCGGATGACGGTACGAGGTTAGACAGTAAAGAACAACAGGGTGGTATTTCACTTGGTGGCTCCACACCAGCTGGCGCCGGTGCTTCAAAGCCTCCCACCTATTCTACACAGTTGTTCTCCACTGCCACTCTGAAGCTGCAGTAAAGGTGCACGGGGTCTTTCCGTCTAACCGCGGGTACTCCGCATCTTCACGGAGAATTCAATTTCGCTGAGCATGTCCTGGAGACAGTGGGGAAGTCGTTACGCCATTCGTGCAGGTCGGAACTTACCCGACAAGGAATTTCGCTACCTTAGGACCGTTATAGTTACGGCCGCCGTTTACCTGGGCTTCATTTCGGAGCTTGCACTCCTCCACTTAACCTTCAGGCACCGGGCAGGCGTCAGGCCCTATACGTCGTCTTGAAGCCGACTTAGCAGAGCCCTGTGTTTTTGCTAAACAGTCGCTACCCCCTGGCCTGTGCCCCCTGCAACTGGTTGCCCAGATGCAGGGCCTCCTTCTTCCGAAGGTACGGAGGCAATTTGCCGAGTTCCTTCAGGACACTTCTCTCAAGCGCCTTGGTATACTCTACCAGACCACCTGTGTCGGTTTCGGGTACGGTCTATACGGTGGGGCTATTTCCCGGGACTGCTTCGAAGCCAGTTCAATCCGATAAGAACTGACAACACACGCAATCCGTCACACACCACCAGGCCCACGAATATTAACGTGGTTCCCATCGACTACCCCCTTCGGGCTCGTCTTAGGGGCCGGCTCACCCTGCGCGGATTAGCCTTGCGCAGGAACCCTTGGTCTTTCGGCGAGAGGGCATCTCACCCTCTTTATCGCTACTCATGTCTGCATTCGCACTTCCGATACCTCCATGGTCGGTTACCCTTCCACTTCACAGGCTTACGGAACGCTCCGCTACCGCGTGTCTTACGACACACCCTAAGCTTCGGTGCACGTCTTGAGCCCCGTTACATCTTCGCCGCAGGAACCCTTGTTTAGACCAGTGAGCTGTTACGCTTTCTTTAAAGGATGGCTGCTTCTAAGCCAACCTCCTGGTTGTTTTGGGATTCCCACATGCTTTCCCACTTAGACGTGACTTGGGGACCTTAGCTGTAGGTCAGGGCTGTTTCCCTTTTGACGACGGACCTTAGCACCCGCCGTCTGTCTCCCGGATATCACTCCTAGGTATTCGGAGTTTGGTTAGAATTGGTAGATCTCGCGACCCCCGCATCCATCCAGTGCTCTACCCCCTAGGGTGTTCATCCGAGGCACTACCTCAATAGTTTTCGCGGAGAACCAGCTATTTCCCGGCTTGATTGGCCTTTCACCCCTAAGCACAACTCATCCGGTAACTTTTCAACGTTAATCGGTTCGGACCTCCAGTGCGTGTTACCGCACCTTCATCCTGGTCATGCATAGATCGCCGGGTTTCGGGTCTAATGCATCAAACTCAGTCGCCCTATTCAGACTCGCTTTCGCTGCGCCTACACCTATCGGCTTAAGCTTGCTTGATACATTAAGTCACAGACCCATTATGCAAGAGGTACGCTGTCAGGCCTCAAGGACCCTCCAACTGCTTGTAGGCATTCGGTTTCAGGTACTGTTTCACTCCCCTCATCGGGGTGCTTTTCACCTTTCCCTCACGGTACTAGTTCGCTATCGGTCATGTACGAGTATTTAGGCTTGGAGGGTGGTCCCCCCATGTTCAGACAGGATTTCACGTGTCCCGCCCTACTCGAGTCTTCTAACATCACTTTCGCATACGGGGCTGTCACCCGCTATGGCCACCCTTTCCAGAGTGTTCTGCTAGTTGAATTAGAAGCACTGGCCTGGTCCGCGTTCGCTCGCCACTACTAACGGAATCTCGGTTGATGTCTTTTCCTCCGGGTACTGAGATGTTTCAGTTCGCCGGGTTCGCTTCACCAAAGCTATGTATTCACTTCGGTGATACCTTGCCCCAATTAACTCGGCAGTTGATTGCGCAACCGCTGAATTAATTGGTGAAGGTGGGTTTCCCCATTCGGAAATCGTCGGGTCAAAGCTTGCTCACAGCTCACCGACGCTTATCGCAGCGTGCCACGTCCTTCATCGCCTGTACATGCCAAGGCATCCACCAAATGCCCTTACCTCACGCTTGAGAGTCCACACCACCAACGACAACGCTGGGCGCT
>NZ_JAAILI010000010.1 GCF_012650175.1 Sphingomonas sp. S2M10 | reverse complement strand
GAGCATGAAGGCGGAATCGCTAGTAATCGCGGATCAGCATGCCGCGGTGAATACGTTCCCAGGCCTTGTACACACCGCCCGTCACACCATGGGAGTTGGGTTCACCCGAAGGCGTTGCGCTAACTCGTAAGAGAGGCAGGCGACCACGGTGGGCTTAGCGACTGGGGTGAAGTCGTAACAAGGTAGCCGTAGGGGAACCTGCGGCTGGATCACCTCCTTTCTAAGGATATCGGCGGAAAGCGCCTCGGGCCTCGGCTCGGGGAAGAGCTTCCTCCATTCCAAAGAACATTCGCCGCCGTCCTCATGTCCCTTCATCTTCTGGATATCCTCCCAAGGGAGGGTTTGCCTGAGCTGGCTCACGCCGCCCGCGGCCTTTAGTGGCTAGTTCGGGACGGCGAATGGGCCGGTAGCTCAGGTGGTTAGAGCGCACGCCTGATAAGCGTGAGGTCGCAAGTTCAACTCTTGCTCGGCCCACCATTCGCTGGTTGCGGTAGGCGATGTTTGCATTGTTTGCCGGCACCTTCGAAACGTTTCAGGGGCCTTAGCTCAGCTGGGAGAGCGGTTGCTTTGCAAGCATCAGGTCATCGGTTCGATCCCGATAGGCTCCACCAATCCGCAGCGGACGAGACG
>NZ_JAAILI010000001.1 GCF_012650175.1 Sphingomonas sp. S2M10 | reverse complement strand
GAGCATGAAGGCGGAATCGCTAGTAATCGCGGATCAGCATGCCGCGGTGAATACGTTCCCAGGCCTTGTACACACCGCCCGTCACACCATGGGAGTTGGGTTCACCCGAAGGCGTTGCGCTAACTCGCAAGAGAGGCAGGCGACCACGGTGGGCTTAGCGACTGGGGTGAAGTCGTAACAAGGTAGCCGTAGGGGAACCTGCGGCTGGATCACCTCCTTTCTAAGGATATCGGCGGAAAGCGCTTTCTGGTTCGCCAGGGAGAAGAGCTTCCTCCATTCCAAAGAACATTTGCCGCCGTCCTCATGTCCCTTCATCACTGGATACCAACCCTGAGGGGTTGGTTGCCTGAGCTGGCTCACGCCGCCCGCGGCCTTTAGTGGCTAGTTCGGGGTGGCGAATGGGCCGGTAGCTCAGGTGGTTAGAGCGCACGCCTGATAAGCGTGAGGTCGCAAGTTCAACTCTTGCTCGGCCCACCATTCGCTGGTTGCGGTAGGCGATGTTCGCATTGTTTGCCGGCACCTTCGAAACGTTTCAGGGGCCTTAGCTCAGCTGGGAGAGCGGTTGCTTTGCAAGCATCAGGTCATCGGTTCGATCCCGATAGGCTCCACCAATCCGCAGCGGACGAGACGAATTAGCCACGCTAATTCGCACGCTCCGCAAGGACGGCCAGCGCTGCGAAGCGCGCCACAAGGCGCAGCTTTGCTGCGACTGACGGCGCAGCGGGCAGGGTAACGCTTCCGAGATGGCGCTAGCCAATATCCAGAGATGAAGACACGAGATCCGCTGCTACGGCAGCGGTCCTACGATCCCATGGATCGTGAGCTTTTTGACATTGTGAATGGGTTTTTCAAATCGATGCCGTGGCGGCGTCGGTTTCCGTCGTGAGACGGGAGCTGATGATCGCCGCAACAAAGGCTGAGATTTTCATCCACACCGATATGCCGCACAGCGCTGCTCTGCCGAGTTGGTGTTTGCTGATAGCAAGCGCCCAGCGTTGTCGTTGGTGGTGTGGACTCTCAAGCGTGAGGTAAGGGCATTTGGTGGATGCCTTGGCATGTACAGGCGATGAAGGACGTGGCACGCTGCGATAAGCGTCGGTGAGCTGTGAGC